>JANQLK010000020.1 GCA_028280615.1 Woeseiaceae bacterium
TGGAACCATCTCAGCAACAAATGGGTTCGGCTACAGGCGCCGCCGGGTTCGCTCATTATCAATACCGGCGACTACATGCAGCGCATCAGTAACGACCGCTTGCCATCAACGACGCATCGAGTCGGCAACGCTGCGGACGGCACGCGCTCTAGCACACCGAGAGTGTCCTTCCCGATGGCGGTCTACGTTTGGGAAGACGAGATACTCGAGGTGTTGCCGGGGCTGGGAGAGCCGAAGTACGAACCGATCAAAGCGATCAATTTCCATACCCGCAGCACGAGCAAGTTCTACGGCGATGACTATGCGGTGGTGTCATAGTCATCAGGTTGTTTTGCTGCGACCTTGAGTCTGCTCTTGACTTCTACACGGGGCAACCCGGGTTTCGACTGGATCTGATCTATCCGGCGGACGCGCCCCGCATTGCCGAGTTGTCAGCTTACGGTATTCGCGTACGCCTGGAGCAAGACCCTGTCTTGCAGCATGCCAATGATCACGAATGGCGGACCGGGCGGGCCGGCATGCAGTACCGTGACCTGATTCCCGATCGCTGCGGTGGCCGATTCATTGCGTCGCACATCCGCATTCCGGACGGTGGTCCGGTGCCGGACTACGTGCATCACCATGCTGTCGATTTTCAAATGATTTACTGTTACCGAGGCTGGGTAAGGGTAGTGTACGAAGATCAGGGTCCTCCGTTCGTACTGGAAGCCGGCGATTGCATACTGCAGCCACCGCATATACGTCACCGTGTGCTCGAGTGTTCTGACAACACGGAGGTCATAGAAGTGAGTAGCCCTGCGGAACACGAAACGCGGGCCGATCATGATATGGAGTTGCCGACTTCCGAAGCCGACGGCGATCGCCTCTTCGAGGGGCAGCAATTCGTACGCCACCAATCAAGCAAGGCGAAGTGGTTCCCTGGTGCCTACGAAGGCCTCGAGGCGAGGGACACCGGAATCAGTGACGCCACGAGTGGCCTTGCGTCCGTCCTCGTGCTCAGGCCAACCGGCCATGCACGTCCTCTTGCGATCGGTTTTGAAGCAAAGTTCGCCTTTGTTTTCGTATTGCAAGGATCGATGACGTTGCTGCACGACAACGTCCCCGCTCGAGAGTTCGCGGCCGGTGATTCATTCGTCCTGTCCGCTGGCCTGTCCGCGACAATTGTCGATCACTCAGACGGCCTTGAGCTTCTCCACGTGAATTCGAATCATGGCGCAGATTGAGTGACCCTGGGCCAGCGAATTTCCAGACCGTCGGAGCAGTGCCAAGAAGGTCCTCGCTCTGGGGAAATTCAAGTCCGGACCTTGCGCCGGCATTGTTTGCGCCTGAAGGAAACCTGCTGATCGACAGCTCTAACCTGGATCGCAGGCCTTGAGCCAGTATTGGTGCAATGGGCAACGTCTGACTGCGGACGCCTGGCAGGCGCATTACGACAGCCTACAGGCGACCGGTTCCGAGCAAAGCGAAGCTCACATTACTGCGGAAACGTTTCTAGAATTTACATTAGGTTTCGGATGTAAATACCGGTATGCGGACATGGGTTCCGCCCGGCGGCTCGTCGGTTGGATAGTCAGGTAAGCGTTGATCCTGCAATTGCGACAGCGCGGGTCATACATACGAAGCGAGCACTCTGCCGTGCGGGTTATCGCTTCCAGGCAAGGTGTACCCCGTCGCCGATCGGGGCAAGGTACGCTTCGACGCGAGGATCACGGGAGATTTTCTCATTCAGCGCCCGAATCGCCTTGGTATCCTCGCTGTTGTCGTCCGTGTTCGCCACGGAGCCGTCCCATAATGCGTTGTCGATCGCTATGAGGCCACCCGGTCGCAGTAGCGTCAGGCAGCGCTCATAGTAGCCATCGTAGCCCGTCTTGTCGGCGTCGATAAACGCGAAGTCGAAGGATTCGGCATTGCCGTTGGCGAGCATTCCGTCCAACGTATCCGCGGCCGGGCCGATTCGCAGATCGATCTTGTTTTCGACGCCGGCCTCTCGCCAGTATTTCTGCGCGATTCCCGTCCACTCTCGATTGATGTCACAGGCAACAATGCGGCCCGTGTCCGGGAGGGCCAGCGCGGTGATCAACGTGCTGTAGCCTGTGAACACGCCCACCTCGATCGTGTTTCGAGCACCGAGGCAGCGCAAGAGAAAAGTCATGCAACGCGCTTGCTCCCAGCCGATCTGCATGCTCGCAGCCTCCAGTCGCGAGGTTTCCTCTCGCAGGCGCACGAGCACGGCCGGTTCCTCCGGGAGCAGTGCTGTCAGATACTCATCGAGCGGCTCGTCGATTCGAAGGCTGCTTCTGGTCATATCTCTTACCTGCGGAAGTCGGTGCGCAAGACAGGAATGATACGACGCGCTTTGCCATTCGAGGAAGGACGTCTCCGTTATTGCAGTGTCGTTGAAGGACGACTCGATCGTGCGAGCGCTCCAATTCACGGCGTCCTCCATGAGCTTATTGCGCGCCCCCGCCGTGCAGCGCAGAATGGGCTTCACGGGCGGCTTGCTGACTCGGACCGTCCATCGAGCGATGGGGCCCTTTCTTCCTGTCCTCAAGAGCATTTGCGGGGGGCTACCGAATGCTGCGCTTGACGATGTTCGTCTTACTTGCTGTCAGTACTTCGTCCTGTTCGGATCGGACGGCTGAACGTTCTGCCGGCACACTGGCTCTCTCCCGACAGGTTGCCGTCGATGCTCTCAGGAGCCCTTGGGGTATCGCATTTCTCAATGAAACCGAGGCGCTGATCACCGAGAAAGAGGGAGGGCTCGTACTTGCGAACCTCGACAGCGGTGAGCTTCGGTCGATTACCGGTTTGCCTCCCGACCTCGTCGTCGACATCAGGAGCGAGGTTCGCTTCGACAATGGCGGACTGTTCGACGTGGTGCTCGACCCCGGGTTTCCGGAGGAACCGTGGGTCTATTTGTCGTATGCGGCCATGTTGGGCACTGGCCGAACGACGAAGGTCATTCGAGCCAGGCTCTCCGACGAAACGCTCTCCGATCACGAGACGCTGCTCGTTGCGGAGCCGTTTACGGAGAACGAGTTTTTCCATTACGGCGGCGGGATGGCCTTCGGTACAGACGGCAGGCTTTACGTCACCGTTGGCGAGCGCCTGTACAGGGAGACCGACGGCCCGGACCTGCCGATTGCTCAAGACGTCAGCGACCGACGCGGGAAAATCTACCGGCTGAACCCGGATGGTTCAGAACCAACCGACAATCCGGATTTCGGCCCGGATGCACCGCCTGGATTGTACGCGCTTGGCATCCGCGCCGCTCAGGGGATCACGTTGCGCCCAGGAACGAACGAAATCTGGTTCTCCGAACACGGCAGCAGTCAAGGCGACGAAATCAACCGCCTGGAGGCCGGAGCGAACTACGGATGGCCTGTCGTGACGACAGGAGGATACCGCGACGAGAGTTATCAACCGCCGCATATGCCGGACCGGACGTTTACGGCGCCAATCTGGTCCTGGCTGCAGACCGTCGCGCCGACGGGTCTTGTTTTCTACGACGGCCCCGAGTTCCCGGAGTGGCGCGGCGACCTCCTGGTGTCCGGCCTTTCCCGTGGCAGCGTTTGGCGGCTCGACTTTCAGGATGGTGCAATAAAGAGTGTCGAAGAGCTGTTCGTCGACGAGCGCTTTCGTTCGCGGGGGATTGCCGTGAGCCCCGGCGGGAAGCTGTATATGCTAACAGACACGCTGTTCAGTCCGGGCGCGACAGGGAACATGGAGTACACCGGTGAACCCGGGGGTCAGCTACTGCGGATATACAGGCGAGCTGACTGAGCATACGTCTGCACGAACGAAGTCGACCAGGTTCGTCTTTTGCTGCGCACAAGTTCGGCTACAAGCCGATCCGAGACCAGTGTAGCTGGCCGACAGGCGCCGTAGGCAAAGCAGCGCAGCTGCCGCTCGATCAATTCAGCCCTCGAACGCAGAATGAGTCGGCCCCGCGTATACTTTCCCCTATATTGGCGGTCGCCGGAACCACGAGCCGCCCCGGTTTTCTCGCAGACTGGATTCTTTGTGTAGAGTGATCTCGGTCTGCCGGGCGCCAGGACCGGCCCAGGTCGAGACGGTTGGAATCGAGAGGCCGTACATTGTGGTCTCGATAAGGAGTGCCGATGTACGTCAAGAATACCCGAAGGTCGCCGCGGAGAGTACGTGCAAGGGCACTGTCGATTCTGGCGATGGTAACGGCAGTCGAAGTGACTGCCGAGCCTGCGTACTGGGGCGCACTCGAAGCCGGCCCACACGAAGTAAGATTCGAGCTGATCGAAGCCCAGGACCCGGCGCGGAGGTTCGGCGATCAGGCCGTGCGGCCCATGACAATCGGTGTCTGGAGCCCCGCTCGGGTGGAGCCCGGCGCGGCGCGTTTCGACTACGGTGTTTACATCGAGAGCTTCGAAGCTGCTCCGGATGAGTGGCTTACTCGGCTGGAGCGCCCGGAAGCAAGAAGAGACGCCCCAGGTCTGCAGACTTCGGCCGTGCTCGCCGGCGGATCTGACGGCTCCCGATTTCCTCTCGTCGTCTACGCCGCGGGATTCAACTCCTCACCGACCATTCATGTCGCGGTTGCCGAATATTTGGCCAGCCAAGGTTTTGTCGTCGCCGCCAGTGCGTCGGTTGGTCGCCATCCGGAAGGAATGACCTTCGACAGCGAGGGATTGCTCGCGCAGTCGAGGGACATCGAGTTCGCGATCGGGTTGATGTCCGGTCGGGCCGACGTCGACACGGGACGAATCGGTGTTGCCGGATTCAGTTTCGGCGGGAGCGCCGCCGTGCTTGCGGCAATGCGACGGCCGGATATCGGCGCCGTCGCCAGTCTGGACGGAGCCGAGGGGATGGGGCATGCGTTCGAGCTCATGCGGTCGGCCCATGGATACGGCCCGGACAACTTCCGCATACCCTTCTTGCGCATCGGGCGCCCGGCACCAGAGCTGTCCGATCGGTCGCTGGTCGAGTCGCTCCTTTTTTCCGACCGACACTGGATGGAGGCAACTCCTTCGGAACACCTTGATTTCATCCCGTCAGCAAGTTTCGCTTTTGCTGCGGGCGATACATACGAGGATCGCGCGCTGGAGATCAACCGGCTGACGATTCAGACGCTTGCCGCTTTTTTCACGGCCACGCTCTCACAACAAGGCGAGCGATCAATCGAAGCAGAACTGAGAGATCTCGTTTCGAGCCAGTTTGAGCATGTCACGGTCGAGCTGATCGTTACCGGCGCGCAGTCGGCGCCCGTGCAGCAGTCATCGTCCAAGCGCGAAGAACGTGGACGAATGTACCGGGTGGCGGCCACGGAGGACGGTGCCCACTGGCGGTGGATCGACAGACTCGACTGGCGTCACGCGTTCGAGTGACAACACCTGCCGGCCGACTGGTCTATAGTCCACCGCTCTTGCAGCCGGAGGCATACACGTATAGCCATGGTCTTACCTGGTCCCGAAATCAGTTCGCTGCCCGATAGTCTGAATTGTTCCGTTGTCACCGGTGCCCGCAGGTTTCGCTGCGGCGTGATTCAGCCCGTTGATCTCGCGGCAGATGAGTGACGTCGTGCCGTTTCCGAAGGCGGTGAGCCTGGCTCTGGTCGTCGCGGCGAATCTCATCGGCTGCTCTATCAATGTGCACGCCGAGTCGGTGCGGCTCACGATGCTCTACGACGCAGTCGGCGCGGACCCCCGCTTTGTCAAGGATTGGGGCTTCGCGACCCTCGTAGAGTATGGCGGTCGGCGCATTCTGTTCGACACCGGGAACGATGCCGACATCTTCGCGCACAACGTGCGTGCCGCCGGCATAGACCTGGAGACTATCGACTTTGCCGTCGTGTCGCATCGGCACGGTGACCATTCGAGTGGATTGAATCACCTGCTGGAGACCAACCCCGACATTGTCGTCTACGCGCCCAAGGAGAATTTCGGCGTGTTTGGCGCACGGCTGCCGGGATCCTTTTACCCCAGGGCCGAATCGCTACCCGACCACATGCGCTATTTCGGCGGGGCGGCGAGAGAGTCACTCGAGTTCGGAAGTCCATGGCCGGATGCGAACTTCGAGCTGGTTGGAGAGACAACGGAGATAGCGCCGGGCTTTCACCTCATCGCTCTCAACGGGCACTGGGGCGTCGATCTCGAGGTCGTCGAGATCTCGTTGGCGATTGAAACGCCTGTTGGGCTCGTGCTGATCATCGGATGCGGACACCCCACCGTCGAACGCATCGTCGCTGCGGCCGCATCCGTAGCCGATCAGCCGGTATACGCAATCATAGGTGGGCTGCACTTGCTGCCTGCGCCTCGACACGAAGTGAAACGTGTGGCGCGGACTCTGCGGGATGAGTTCGGCGTTCGCCATGTTGCCCCGAGTCACTGTACGGGCGAGCACGCGTTCGAAATTTTTCGCGAAGTGTTCCGGGATGACTACGTCTACGCCGGCTTGGGAGAAAGGATAGAACTGCCCGTCGCGGACCGATAGCCGTCGGAATGATAGCGCAGACCCTCTGTCGGGAGCCACTCCTTCGGGACGCGAAGGCAAATCCTGATCCAGACAATGAAACGCGTCCGGGTCTTATCCCCAACCCTGCCAAAACGCCGTCGCGAGGAAGACGGCGTAGGCTACGATCGCCGTGATTCCTTGCGCGCGCGTGATGCGCCAGTCGCTCCGAACGAAATACAGCAGCGAAAGGCTGAAGAACAACATGATTGGGATCGTGTACACGACGGAGAGCTCGGCGACATTGACCGAACCGATCGACCCGGCCACACCGACGATCAATAGAATATTCGCGATATTGCTACCCATGATGTTGCCGACGATCAGCTCGGCCTTGCCCTTCCGAGCGGCCGTCACCGACACCATGAGTTCCGGCAGAGACGTACCAATGGCAACGAGGCTTAGACCGATCAGGTTATCCGGCAGCTCGAAGAGTTCAGCCAGCCAGATTGCCTCGTCGACGAGGAAACGAGCGCTGACGATTAACCCGGCCAGCGAAACGGCCACAATGGCAAGTTCCAGCATCAGCGGCCCGACTGCCAGCGGCTCGGCTTCTCGATCCACGGCCGGGGTTTCCTTGCCCCGTCGCATGAGCCGTCGCTTCACCGGTGCCGCGTACTCAAAGTCGAAAACGAAATCGAGATAGTCGCGGAACTGGTGCTCAATGCCTTCACGATCCGAGCGTGCGGCGAAAACAACGTACGAAACGTACATAACGAGCAGAACAACTGCGTCGAGGCGGCTCACATCGTTGTCGAGTACGAGCAGGAAGAAGACGATCACGCTCGCAAGCACGATGAAGCCGTCGCGATCGTGCATGCGTTGCTCCGTGGCGAACGGGCGCACTGCCGCCGCCACACCGAGTACGAGCCCGATGTTCGCGATGTTGCTGCCAACAACGTTGCCGATGATCAACCCAGAGCTGCCGGCGAGCGACGCCGACACCGATGACGCCAGCTCGGGAAGCGAGGTACCGATAGACGTGATGACGAGTCCAACGACGAGGTCCGAGATGCGGAACCGGCGCGCTACGCGCGCCGAGTACTCGACGAGATAGTCGGCACTCTTGACGAGCCCGACCAGTGCGATTAGGAAGACGACAGCATGCACCCACATAGCGCTATTCCTCGCCCTGAAGGCGTTCGCGTGCAAGCATCGCGAGAAATAGCGGCGCCAGAATGGACGTGGCCACGGCTGTCAGCACAATCGCGGTGAAGAGTTCCTGGTTCAGGATGCCGAGGTCGCGGGCGGCGTACGTTGCGGACAGCGGAACGGCCAGCTTCGCGGTTGATGAAATGCCTACCACCATTGCGTGCCTGGGTGCGTGGCCTGCCCATCGCGCACCGCAGTAGCCACCGAGCAACTTGCTGCCGATTGCGCCCGCCAGTATGGCAATGACCAGTGTGCTCGATGGATCGAATCGCCAGAGCATCCTCAAATCGGTGTCGAGTCCAATCACGAACAGGAACACCGGTATAAACATGCCGTAGCCTAGCGCCTCCAGTCGGGTACGAATCTCGGAGGATTCAGGTACGTCGGCCAGCGCAAAACCGACGAGGAACGCGGCAATCACCGGGTGTACGTCCAGAGTCGAGTACGCGAAGATCACGAGCAGAAAGAGCGCAACAACGAGCCGGCTGCGTCCCTCGTGTTGTTCGGCGTCCGCCTTGAAACGGCGGAAGAAGAAAGCCACGACTTCAGGCAGGAACATGCGCAGCACGATCACCGAGGACAGCAACAGGCCCAACAGGATCGGCAGCGGGAAGCGGTGATGCGGATCGAGCGACTGGAACAGCAGGAAGGCGAGGAGCGAGGCGCCGATGTCCTCGTAGACGACGACACGCTTCGCGAGTCGGCCAACGCGCGTTTTGCGCTGGCCGATGGAGTCGATCATGCCGAAAACAAACAGGATCGACGAGGATAAGAAAACGATGCCGACGAACAGCGAGGCGGTCCATTCGTAGCCGAAGCTGCGTGCGATCGCAGTCCCTGCAGCCCCTGGCAGCAGGCCGTTTGTGAGAAGGAGCTTGGCGATACTCGACCTGCGCGAACCTGATCCGAGCGTGCGCGCCTCGATGCCGGCGAGCAACATCTGGAACATGGCCCCAAGAAAGCCGAACAAAGTAAGGCTCTGGTCCGGTACAACATAGCCAAGCCCGTTGGGCCCCATTATGGAGCCGACCAGTATCAACGACGTCGCGAACGGCAGATGCAAGGGCTTGAGAAACTGCGGGAGGAGAAGCCCGAAAAACAGAACGACGCCGAGCACTGCGAGGAAACTCTCGGGCGGTGTCATGGATGTCGTTTCCATAGTTGTCAGGGGACCACAGACGGTTGTTGGACCGCTGCAGTTGTTGCGCAGGGTCCGGCAAACGTCCTCGTATAGCTAATCGTCGCGTCAGGTGCTACCGTGGAAACCCGCAGCCAGTTCGGCGCCTGGGCCAGCGCCGGGGTGCAGTATCGTTCCGAGGTAGGCGAAGCCGAGCGGCATATCTGTGCGGTGCCGCCGCGAGGGCTAATTCTCCCCTCGTATCCAGAGAGAGTCGGCACACCCGGAAGCTGGTCCCTATCCTGGCGGTTACCGGCGCCACCGAAGTGGGCCGATCGCCTGTACCCGTTCATTGACGATGCGCGTATACCGCCGCGTTGGCACGTGCGGAGCTTGCTTGCCAATCGACTGGTTGGCATGCGCGGTCGACTGATAGACTAATGAGCCGGCAGTAAAACCGTCAAATGGGCTCTCGTGCGCCTTAATATGGTAAGCAATCGATTCAGGTGTTGTGGAAGTACGCGAGTTTGGTTGTTTGCGCTCGCAAGCACGGCCCTGCTTGCCTGCGGCGGAGGCGGAGGCGGGGGCGGAAGCGGAGACGGCGGGGGCGGAGATCAGTCCGGCTTTGTCGCAAGCTCGGTGGATAGCGCTCTCGCTTACGGCGTTGACAATGGCCTGGATGGCGTCTGGGTCTTCGTGGATGATGGCAGTGGCGCGACTGAATTCAAGTTCGCGGGTGTCAGGGATCGCGCCACGCTTGCCCCCGCCGACGTCAACGACCTCTTCAAAATTGCCAGCATCAGCAAGATGTTCATTGCCGTCAGCGGCATCAAGATGGTGGCAGCGGGTATCGTGACGCTGGACGACACGTTGGCCTTCTGGCTGCCTGATCTGGCCGCGCACATCGAGAATGCGGACAGCATAACCTTGCGACACTTGTTGCTCCACCGCAGCGGCGTGCCTGATTTTGACAGCCAGCCGGGCTTTAGCTGGGACGATGCGCATACCGACGTCGACGCGGTTCTCGGGCTGGTATTGGACCGCCCGACCGATTTCGTTCCCGACGCCCGATCGGAGTATTCGAATACCAACTATCTGTTACTGGGTCGCATATTCGACAAGGCGTTGGGTTATCACCACCACCAATTCATACAAAATGAGATCTTGTCTCCGTTGGGTATGGTGAATACGTACTCACTGCTCGACGACGCCGATATCGGGCTAATGGCCCGAGGGTACTGGAATGGCGTGGATCGTACCGAGCAGGATTACGTCGTACCCGGCGGTTCAATGGTTTCGACAGCGCAGGAAGTGGGTATCTTTCTGCGTGCGCTCGCCACCGGTGACCTGCTCGCGCCGAGTGAGCGACAAACCTATGAGTCGCTGTTCGACTTCGGTCACTCCGGCTGGTTGCCCGGATTCCAGAGTAACGCCCGCTACTTGTCAGGCATGGACACGGTGCTCGTGCAGTTGGTCAACGAAACCGGTGGCGACAGCGAAACCGTGGCGCGGGAGGTTTACGATAGTCTGGTGGTCTATCTCGGCCAACGTTAGGGACAGCTGACGAGCACGAATGCGCTAAAGACCTCCAGACCGCCACCCGACGGGCGGCGAGTCATCTCTTCCAGGCAAGGTGCACGCCGTCGCCGACCGGAGCAAGGTAGGCCTCGACGCGGGGATCGCTGGAGATTTTCTCGTTCAGCGCCCGAATCGCCTTGGTATCCTCGCTACAGTCGGCCGTGTTCGCGACGGAGCCGCCCCATAGTGCGTTGTCGATCACTATGACACCGCCCGCTCGCAGCAGCGCCAAACAGCGCTCATAGTAGCCGTCGTAGCCGTCGTAGCCGGTCTTGTCCGCGTCGATAAACGCGAAGTCGAAGGATTCGGCGTTCCCACTGGCAAGAATTCCGTCCAGCGTTTCTGCAGCCGGGCCGATTCGCAGATCAATCCTGTCGTCGACGCCTGCCTCACGCCAATATTTCAGCGCAATTTCCGTCCATTCTCGATTGATGTCACAGGCAACGATGCGGCCCGTGTCGGGGAGAGCCAGCGCGGTGATCAACGTGCTGTAGCCGGTGAACACACCCACCTCGATCGTGTTTCGAGCACCGAGGCATCGCAAGAGGAACGTCATAAAGCGCGCCTGGTCCCAGCCGATCTGCATACCCGCAGCCTCCAGTCGGGAGGTTGCCTCTCTCAGGCGGACGAGCACGGCCGGTTCCTCGGGGAGTAGTGCCGTCAGATATGCGTCGAGCGCCTCGTCGATTCGAAGGCTGCGTGTGGTCATCTCCATTAACTCCGGAAATCAGTTCGGCGGAAGAGCGAATGATACGCCGCACGGTGCGATTCGAGGAAGGAGGTTCCAAGCCAGGCTGCGGTCAGCAAGATATCGAGGCGTGTCATGGGCTCAGTAGCACACGTCGCAAGCGGACAAAGCGCGCCCCCGCTGCCGATAACAGAAAAGCCGGCTTCGCGCCGGGTTTCCGTGCCCCCCCCAATCAACAGCGGCGAGAATTCACTCGCTTTTTATTTGTGATAACCATCTTACGCCACGTACGGCGGTATCGGGGAACGCGGCGGCATGGTCAGAACCTTCGATAATCTCGAGCCCCGCTAGCGTCAGACCCGACTGGCGCCTGCGCTGCAGCACAGATACAAAATCTCTGGTGACCGCCATCTTGGCTTCCTCCAGTTCGCCAATCGTCAAAAACACGTTGACGATCAAATCTTGTCGCTCCGAAGCTGTTTTTGCCTCGAGCTCGTCGAAATATTTGTATATTTCATCGCCTCGACGAAAAGATGGGCTGCCGAGAATGTAGTTCTTGAAAGTACCTGGATGCGCCAAAAGGACGTACGCGCCAAATTGCCCGCCCAGAGAATACCCGAAGTATGTACGCTCGCCGGGGGCGGCACGATAAGTGCTCTCTACGAAACGAATGACTTCGTTGCGAATAAAATTCAGATGATTTTCGGCTTGACCGCCTTGATATCTTGCTTGAGTTTCTGGATCGCTATACTCGATTACGGAGTAATCTCGGAATCGGCTGGCGTGGGCTCGTTCCGGATCGAGATCTTTCTGCCACGAGATTCCAACCAATATCACGTCGGGCATCAAAAACTCGGCGGTGCCGTACAGCATTTCGAAGTGCCAGCCGGCGTCTGTCGTATAAATCACCGGATACTCGACGTCGGCGTTTTCCGCGTAGCCCTCCGGCAACCTGATATAGAGCTCATACCGTCTATCGGTACCGCTTTCCTCAATGGGTATGACCTCAGTTCTCGGTATTTCGTATCGCCTTGGCTCACTGGCCTCAACGCTGACGAAAGTCGACAAAAACAAGAGAATTAGGACTGGACTCTTCTTCATAGCACGCCTGTTGAGCTTACGTGGTTGGGCACGGAAAACGGAGAAACGCTTGAGTGTTGGCGGATGATAGCCGGTAGGATTCTTTCTGCCGTGATCTGCACGGCGCTGACATTTCCCTCATGAGCGGTCGCAACAGCGATCAGCTCAGCCTCATCATACGCGGAGTAGCGCACCTCATTCCAGATCGCCAGCAGTGGGACCACGGGCACAACGAGTGGCCGTACGTACGTTGCCAGCGGACGAATCGAGCCCCCGCTGCCAACATAAAAAGGGCCGGCCCATGGGGACCGGCATTTCCATTCTCGTTTTGAAATGCGGAGGAATCGCGCGCCGAGCCTACCTCCCGGCGAGCAAGGCAAGAACGGCCCCCAGCAGGACAGCCAGAACCAGCGCAATCCGCCAGCGGTTGAACAACGCCTCGGTAATACTCGTGCTCTGAATCAGAGCCCATGTTCGGCCGCGTCCTGCAGCCGCTGCCCGTCGAATCCGTTCGTGCATCGGGCGCATCAGTCCGATTGTCGATGCAGCCGCATCCCGTACCCGGAGTGCGAGCCGCTCGAAGGGCATCAGCACATCGCCTGCAGGAATCTCTGGGATGCTCGGGCGCCCTGCGCGCCGCCAGGCCCGGATTGCCAGCAACGCAATGGCGAGCGCGGCGCCCAGCAACCACAGGCTCTCGATGAGCTTGGGTAGGGTCCAGGTAAAGCCGCTAGCCGGCGTCAGCCACAGCGGCAGGAGCAGCACGAGCAACACGGACACGCACCAGATCAGCCATGGCCCCCTGCCGACCTGCGGTTCCGGATCAGCGGGGCTCCGGTCCGCGACGACCAGGAATCTGGCCATTAGCAGCGCGGTCGCGACGGACGTAAGCGAGAGAAGAAGCTGCATAACACCTGCCCACCGCCCGGGTAGAGCCGTTCCGCCGGCGACAAGAATCGATTTCGCGACCATCCCGCTGGTGAAGGGCGCGCCGGCCAGCGCGAGGGACGGCACTGCGAGGCCGGTGACCAGCCATCGCCGTCGGGCGGCGCTCATGCCCGTGGCGCCGAGGCCGGCACCGAGAAACAGCGCACTCTTGGCAAGACCGTGATGTAGCGCGAAGAAGGCAATCGCGACGCTCAGCGTCTGTGACAACGCGGGCTCGAGCAGCGCCATGCCGATGCCGACCGTCATGATGCCCATCTGGCTGATGCTCGAGTAGGCGAGAATCACCTTCGGTTCGCGCTGGTCCATGCCGACAATCGCGCCGTAGAACGCCGCGGCAAAGCCGAGCCCGATACACGCGCTGCCCCATTCGGGCAATGGCCACTCGCCGACCGGGAGAAACCGTAACCAACCGACGAGACCCGTGACGATTATCGTCCCGGAGAGCACCGCGCTGGCGGGTGCCGGCGCCACGGGGTGTGCGAGGGGCAACCACACGTGCAGGATCAAGACGCCCGCCTTGATGCCGAAGCCGAGGAATGCGAGCGCGATGATCAGATTGGGAAGCGGAAGGGCGTCGAACCCCGTTCGCACTGCCGCGAAGTCGGTGCTGCCAATCGTGCCGGCCGCGAGCATCAGGGTTAAGGCAAGCGCTGCCTCGCCGATCGCGACGAGCACGAGATAGACGTTCGCCGCAAGTCGTGCCTTGCGCGTGAGTTCGTGTGCAATGAGCCCGTAAGCGGCGAAGCTCATCAGGGCGAAGAACGCGTAGAAGCTGGGCATGTCCTGGGCGACGAGCGTGCCCAGGTTGCCCGACATGGTCAGGAGGAAGAGGGCGAAAAACCGTTCTCGACCCGGCTCACGGCGAATCCATCCGAATGCGAAACCGCTGGCCAGCAGCCATACGGCGGCCGTGAACAACAGAAAGACGGCGTCGGCCACGTTGACGCCGAACCGTGTGCCGAGCAGCAGCCAAGGGTAGGAGCACTCCTGCAACAATGGGGGAAACAAGCCGACGCCGAGGGCAGGCACGGCGCCTGAGACGGCGAGCACGCCACCGAGGCGGCGTTTGTTTAGCACCAGCGTCACGATTGCCAGAAGCCCAGGCCACAACGGCACGAGCAGCAGTATGATGGCGGTCGTCGTCATGGCGAATACTGCCGTTCTGCAACCAGCCGCGCCCACTCGAGCGGGCTGTAGGGCGTGGAAGCGAGAAGGCCAACCGCCAACGACGCGGCCGCCGTGAACAAGGTTGGCAACAGCAGGACGAGCGACGTCTCCGCCCGGAGGAACGATCGCTCGTGTGGCCAGTCGGTCGGCGGCGCCTCGAACCAGGCGTTGCGGAGTATCGGCAAAAAGTACATGGCGTTGAGCAAACTCGATGCCGCGAGCAACCAGACGACCCATGACGCGCCACCATCAATGGCGCCGATCCCGAGATACCATTTGGTAATGAAGCCGGCCAAAGGCGGTGCCCCGATCATGCCGAAAGCGCAAAGCGTAAACGCCGCCATGGTCCAGGGCATGCGCCGGCCGACACCCTTCATATCACGGATCTCGTGGACACCGAGGGTCTCGGCAAGATTGCCGGCCGCGAAGAAGAGCGTGATTTTCATGAGACCCTGGTGCACGAGGTGGACGATGCCGCCGGTGGCCGCAACGGGACTGCCGAGCGTGATGCCGAGTGCGATGAAAGAGAGCTGGCTTACGGTCGAATACGCGAGCAGGCGCTTCAGGTTACTTTGCGCCAGAGCGCGAAGCGATCCGTAGACAATAGTGATCGCCGCAAAGACGGCGAGGCCTTGCGCGAAGCCCTGGCTGGTGGCGACGTCGATGCCGTAGACGCTGAAGACGACGCGCATTAGACCGAACGCGCCAACCTTGACGACGGCGACCGCGTGCAGGAGGGCGGACACCGGTGCCGGTGCGATCATTGCCGTTGGCAACCAGCCGTGCAGCGGTACCAGCGCTGCCTTGACGCCGATTCCGGCCACCAGAGTCACGAAAATGACGCACAACGTACGGGCCTGGTCGTCGACAAAGGGCGCGACGAAGCCACCTGCTGCAAACTCGAGTGTGCCGGTTACGTTGTACAACCAGATCGTGGCGATCGTGGCCAAAGCACCGCCACCGAGCGTATAGGCAAGATACACGCGGCCGGCACGCCGCGCCGCGTCGGTTTCCCTGTGGACGACGAGGGGATACGTCGAGAGCGTCAGCAACTCGTAGAAGATCAGGAACGTCATCAGGTTGCCGGCAAGTGCGGCACCGACCGTCGCCGTGACGCAGATACTGAAGAAGCCGAAGAAGCGGCTGCGATGGGGTGAGTCCTCCAGATAGCCGACAGCGTAGATGGTGGTGACCAGCCACAGCAACGCGGATAGGCCAATGAAAAACAGCGCCAGTTCGCCGCTGCGCAGCACGAAATCGATGCCAGGTAGCATCGCGACGCGGAACTCGTAGTGCACGCCTTCGCCGCTCTTCCATACCATCCAGACTACCAGTACGAGCTTGAGCACGGCGCCGGCGATGTTGAGGGTGGATCGCAGGTTCCGGTTTCGTTCCGGCAACGCGAATATGACCAGTCCAGGCACCAATGAGCTGCCGAGTACGAACAGTGGGAGAAACTCTGGCCAGTTCACGGGGCTTGAACCGGCGCGACGTTTGGAGCAAGGGTAGACAACTCGATGATCTCGAGAAGCGGAGCCGCGATCAGACCGAGTAACAGGGCGAGCAGCGAGAGCAGGAACGGAACCCACGCCATCGCGGTCGTGATTTGTACCCCACCCTCGAACCCGTGTTTCGGCGTGAAGGCATGGCCGACTACGCGAAACACATACGCGGCAGACATGAGGCTTCCCGCAACGACGACCACGGCCCAACCCCATGCGCCGCTCTCGAACGCCGCGCCGATGAGCAGCCACTTGGCGATGAAGCCGCCGCTTGGCGGAAGACCCATGATACAGACACCGCCGATGCCGAACGTCGCCAGGGTGAGAGGCAGCCGCCACGCGATGCGATCCAGCTCCTGGATGCGGTCGTGTCCGAGACACATGAGAACATTGCCCGCGGCGAGAAACATGGCTGCTTTCGCCAGAGCGTGCGTGAGTACGAAAACGGTCACGGCATTGAGAGCGCCGCCGGCCTGTGACAACGGAAACCACATGAACAGATATCCGAGCTGCGCGACGGTAGAGTAGGCAACGAGTAGTTTCAGTCGTTCCTGGCGCAATGCCTGCAAGGAACCCCAGAGGATCGCGGCGGACCCCATCAGACCGAGCAAATCAGGTACTGGCTGCGGCGTGTCCTGGAAAGGGCCGAGCCACAGTCGTAACAGTACATAGAACGGCGCTTTCACCACCAGCCCTGACAGCAGTGCGCTCACCGGCGCCGGTGCTTCCGAATGCGCCCGGGGAAGCCAGAAATGCAGCGGGAATAGCGCGCCCTTGACGGCCAGTCCGGCCGTCATTAGTCCAAGGGCGGCCCATGGTGGAGCCTCGTCGCGGGCGGCGTCGGCCAGCATGGAGAGGTCGAGAGCGCCGTATGAATGGTAGAGAAACGCGACGCCGAGCAGGAACCCCATAGAAGCGACGAGACTCGCCAGGAGGTAGCGTAGGGCGGCGGCTACGGCGGCCGTATCGGCGCCGAGTGCCACCAGCGCGACGGCGGACAGGCTGAGCAATTCGAGCGCGACGTACAGGTTGAACACGTCGGCGGAAAGGTATAGCCCGTTGAGCGCGGCATGTAAAAAGAAGATCAGCGGCCAAAACGATCCCTGGATGCCGGTCCGCGCCAGGTAGGCCGGAGCGTAGAACGTTATGGACAAGATGATGACCGATGTCGCAGCGATCAGAATACCGCTCAATGGGTCTGCGTATAGATCAATGCCGAGCGGCGCGCCCCAGCCGCCGAGCGCGTGCCTCAGTGGCCGATCCGTGACGGCATCGAGCAGCATCAAGGCCGCGGCGGTGGTGAGAATGGCATTGCCGATGGCAAGCCGGGCCGCGACACGCGGCGCCAGGAGTGCAGCGATGGCCGCGGCGAGCGGCGAGACGATCAGGAGGACGGCCCAAATCGCGCCCTGATCCATGGGATTCACCGGCCGCCTCTAGCGCTCGTCGTCGAAGCGCTGCGCGCGGTCGGTGTGCCGTAGTCGAATGATGAGAACGATGGCCAAAGCGGTGCCTGAGACTGCGACTACGATACCGGTGATGACCATCGCGTGAGGTACCGGATCGAACGCGTTTCCGGGTGCCCTGCGAGCGAGTGCAACGAGAACGAGGAACACACCGCTGCTCATCACGTTGATGGCGAGAACGCGGCGCAGGGAATCCTCATTGACGATGACGGCGTGGAGCGCAATGCAGAACAAAGCGATGCCGACGAGCGCATAGAGGGCCGGTATGGTCATTGCCCGTCCCGGTCCGTCATGGCGTTGCGCCGCCGCGAAGCACACTGACAAACACGACGAGCAACGCAAGCGTGATAGAGATCAGCGCGCCGATCTCGAGCGAGAGCACGACCTTCGCTGCGCTCTGCCCCGAGTAGCCGAGGAATGCATCTGCAACCGCCAGTCCGGTGACGCCCACGACGAGAAACACGGCGAGGCCGATCGTAAGGCCGATCCGTATCGGCAGACCTTCCTCCGGCAGCTGCCACTCGCGGTGGGCGAGAATCAGCAGGATGCCGGCCGCCGTGAGAACCGCGCCGGCCTGGAACGCCCCTCCGGGCGCGTCGGCGCCGGACCAGAGTAGATAACCCGCGATCAGGATCATCACGGGCACTAGTACCTGGCGGAGCAACGTCAAAACGTCGCCGCCCGGCCGCACGATGGGCGCGTCGTCGGCACGCAACGCCCGGGTCGCTGTTGCGGCGAGCAGAAGGACCGCTATCTCCAGCAAGGTGTCGTAGGCGCGGAAATTGAGCAGCGTCGCGGTCACCGGATTGCTCACGCCGATCTGACCGAGTTCGGCGTCGACTTCTGCCGAGAGCCCTGCAGCGCCCGGCGGCAAGCCCAGGGTCGCGGAGGCGAGACCGACGAAGACCAAGATGATGACGAGCACGAGCAGCGCGCGCGACAGCCGCTGCAGGGGGCGGGCTTTAGCGCGGTTCACGATCGTCTCCCGAGCGCGCTGTAGCGCCCAGGGCAGCCAACAGCAGAGCCCCGGTCAGGCCTGCGCCTACCGCGATCTCTGCCAGCGCAACGTCGAGAGCGTCCATGCGGACCCAGGCCACGCTCATCGAAAGACCAAACACCACGAACAGCACAACAGCAAGAAACAGCGATCGACTTGTCAACGTCCGCCACCCGAGCCATACGATCAAGGCCGCGAGTAACAGGTCGAAAAAGAAGCCGATGTCGTTCATCGAGATGTCCAGGGCTGAATGCGGTGACGCAGGGCGGCTCTGGCAAGTAGATGGCTGGTGGACGAAGAGGCCAGCAGTACCAGCAGCCAGATCAGTAGCAGCTTCAGCGCCGCCCATACCGATGCCGCCTGTGGTACCAGAGCGAGCAGGACGAGCCCCAGGCCGACGTTATCGGCTTTTGTCAGGGCGTGAATGCGAGTAAACAAATCCGGGAACCTGAGGAGCCCTGCGGTCCCCGCGACGAAGAACAGCGTCCCGAGCGGCAGCAGCAGGACCGTGACGAAGTCAGCTATGCGGCTCATCGGCATCCCCGCTCCAGACGCATCGGACGAAGGCGACCAGTGTGACGGCGGCCAGCAACGCGAAAACGAGCGCGACGTCCACCAATGCCGGATCGTTCATCGCTTCTCCGAGCAGAATCAGTATCGCAACGGCGACCGTACCGAACAGCTGTATGGCAAGCATGCGATCCGCCGCTGTGGGTCCGCGCAATAGCTGGTACACGCCGCCACCCAGCGTGATGAACAGGACGAGTGCAGCGATCAGATAGAGATCTGTCACTGTTCTGCCATCTCATCGTCGGTCCGGAAAAGAGCGCAGATGTGCCGCTCGTGCATCTCCAGCAACTCCGAAACGGAACTGGAGACGTTCAGAACGTGTACCAGGAGAACATTTCCCCTAAGATCGGCACTCAGCGTCCCGGGCAGCAGCGTCACGGTGTTCGCCATGAGGACGCGCGCCTCGGCGCCCTCGAGCCCCAATTGGTAGCGTACGACGGCGGGGTTGATGGGTAACCTGGGGCTTAGCGCCCGCGTGGCGACGTCGACGCCGCCACGCAGCGAACTCCAGGCGAAATAGGGAATGAAGCGTGCCAGGCCCGCGAGCGACCAGCGGTGTGTGGCTATCGGAAACGAGCTTGCGGCAGTGGCAAGGCAGATTACGGGAAAGCCGATGCCCCAACCCGTTCCGTCGGTGAGGATCGCCCAGAGAACGGCGAAACCCAAAGCGCGCTTTGCGAGTGGTATGACTTGGCCATGCATCCTTATGTCGATAGGTGAGGGCGCGCCGCATCCACAGGACCGAACCGGCGGGTTCTTGATTCCTCGCTTGTTCGCGTTCCTCTTCGCGGGCCCCTTCGATGCCGAGCATTCTGCTACCTGGCCCCGAATGTCGATATACGTATTGCCCCCAAGTCGTGCACTGCCTTCAACCGAGCACGAAGTGGGCTTGTATCGTGCGACGTGGTTCGCAGGGAACGGTGGCCGCGGTAAACCAAAAGCAAGCCCCCGCTACCACTCAAGAAAAGGCCCTCGACGAGGGGCCTTTTTTGTCTTGCTACAGAGGCAGGGTTGGGTTCTGCTCAAATCCAGGCTTGTGTCGCGTCCGCTCTGCTAACCCACCGCCGATCGCATTCGTTAGTGAGCGAATTTGTCCATGGCGCCTTTCTGCCATTTCAATCTGGGCGGGACGCCCCCCTCAACCTTGAAAATGGCGAAAGACCTTCGGATCGACGCTCGCCGCAGACAGCATTCCGCCCCAGAGCGCCCCTGGAATCCCGGGGCTCGCCACGTCCTGGCCGGCAAGGTAGAGGCCGGGGACCGGTGTCTTGGCTCTCAGACCGTCGCAAACCACCCGCTCCGGGGTCACATCGAGTCCATAGAATGCGCCCTTGCGGTGCCCGGTGAAACTGACCGTCGAGAGCGGCGTGGCGAGGTCCTGGTAGACGACCATCTTCGCAAGGCCCGGGAAACGCTTCTCAAACTCAGCCATGAGCGTCGCCTCCGCTCGGCGCTTAAACTCCGCGTATTCCTCGCCACGGTTGCCCGGAGGCTGGTCGGCCCATTTCGCAACCGTCTCCCAATCTGCCCAGAAGATAAGCTGACCGGTGTGTTTCTGGCGCAGGCCGGGATCGTGGGCCGGGTTCTTGAGAGAGCCGAAGGACACGGTCATGTGCGGAGGAGGGGCATCGGGGGCGTCCGTCCAGACCACATCGGCATCTCCGGTTGGAAAGAACCAGTGGTTCGACTTGGTGGCCCCGGCCGACTCGATATCACCCTCAAAGCCAAGGAACACATTGAAGTGTGCGATGCTTGAAGGCAGTCCACGAAGTTCTGCTTTCCAGTCCGCGGGACCGCAGTCCTCGGGCAAGAGCGTATCGAGTGTTTCGCGCGCCCCGATGTCGGAGATGACCGCATCGGCCCGGATCTCCTCCCCACTCTCCGTGCGCACGCCGACTACGGTGTTGTCCTCTACCAGGAGCCCTAGCACTCTCGTGGCAGCTCGGACGTCGCCTCCGTTCCTGGAAATGGTGGGGAGCATATGCTCTGCGAAGGCCGCACTGCCACCTACCGGGTACCAAGAGCCGCTTTCCAGATAGTAGCCGGCAATCAAGGCGTGCATTGCAAAGCTTGCCTTGCTCGGTCGTCCGCCGTGATCGCCCCATTGCGCTGCCAGGACCGCTGCAAGCTCGCGATTGTCCGTGAGATCGTCAATGACCTCCTGCGTCGTCCGAGCGCACCATTTCGAGATCGCGCGGCGGTTCCACCAATCCAGCACGTCTCCGGCAATCTCTGGCATCGCTCGCGTCGGGAAGATTCTCATCACCGCATCCCGCCCCTCACGCATGGCGTGGGTCCACGCTTCTATCGCCCTGGCTTCGTCGGGAAAGCGATCCTTAAGGTCCAATTCCTGGGCCTCGTACGGGCGAGAAAGCGATAGCGGTTCGGCTGACCCAATATGCACAGTGTCATAGATTGATCCCAGAGACACGAAATCCATGGGCGTGTCGCACACCCAATCGAGCAACGCACGTTCGCGGTCTCCAGGCGCCATGTGCCCGAGGTAGTGCACTCCAACGTCCCACGTGAACTCGTCTCTCGTGAAGCTGTGAGTGAGCCCGCCAAGCGTTTGGTGCTGCTCCAGAAGAAGGACCTTGTGCCCGACATTGCTCAGGGCGGCCGCAGCGGTCATCCCGCCCATACCTGAGCCGATAACGATGGCATCCCAGTGGGTATTCTCAGTGTCTAACACTCTGAACCTCAGTTGGCTGAAGTGTTGGCTTTCCGATGCAAGTCTTTCATGTCGTTTTAGCCGAGGTGCCCGACTAACTCAAAATCCGGAACTGCATGAATTTGCCCTCTTCGGCTTCGGCAAGACGTTGCCTGAGGACTGGGCCGAGCGCTGTCGCCGGCGTCAAGACACCACCCCCGGGCGGAGTGTCGTCGAGCAGCAGTGTGAGGCCAAGCTCGGAGAACATCTTCGAGGTTGCCAGGTAGCCCGGGTCTCCGGCACCCTGAACTTCGACAAGAGCAGACCCGGTTCGATCTCCGGTTGATGCATGGACTCGCACGCAGAAGTTGCCAGCCCGCTGGAGCCAAGGGGGCGGTCCTTGTCCAGACTCTGGCTTCATCGGTATAGGTGCGCCGACGAAGTATCCAAATCCGCGACTCAGCCACAGCCATGACGTTTTCAGCCAAGCGCCCGTCGAAATCCCTTCCGCGTAGGTACACGGCAGATGACCGCCAAGTGCGAGTGAGCGGCGTACTACGCGCGCGTTGATCGGGGCCATAAAGAACGGGCCGCCAATCCGCCGGAAATCGGCATCGAAACGGCGCGAAACCCAACCACTGACCGTTTCACTTTCGTCAGAACGTTTGGCACCCGGCGCCAACACGTAAGGATCCGTGTGAAAGCCTGGCTCGTACTCTGAAGACTGCGCAATGCGCTTGCGGGCTTGCATCGACCGGCGTGTTCCGCCGCTGAACGAACCGGCATAGCTCGTGAACAATGACTTGGTATGGCGCGGCTGCCCGCCCTTCGACGCCAGATGCTCGATCGCCAGCTGTACACCGAGATCCGATGGGATGCTGTCGACACCTGCGGCGAGGACGATTTTGGCACCCGATCGGTCCGCCTCCTCGTGGTATTCGTCGATCAGACGACGCTGATACCAGTATTCGCCTGAGAGGTCCGCGTAGTGGGTGCCCGAGACCGCGCACGCACCCACGATGTTGTCACCGTGGCACTCGCTGTAAGGCCCAGCCGTGTTCAGGACCACCCGGGCATCCGACACCATTGCTTCGACCGAAGCCTTGTCGGCCGCCTGCGCCACAATCACGCCCGGCTCTGACCCCTGAGCGACAGCGGAACTTTTGATGCGCGCGAGCTTCTCTGGATTTCGGCCAGCGATCGCCCAGGAAAACCGACCGCCCTCCGGATGCCGGGCCAGGTAGTCGACTACCAGCTGCCCGACGAAGCCCGTTGCACCATGGAGTACGATGTCATACGTAGCCATCGCGACCTCTTACGCCAGTGTTATCCGAGCGCCGTCGCGAGCTTCGCGGAGGCAAAGGGATCGTGGCTCGGAATCACAACCAGGTCAGGCAGCGCTTTTTCAAGCTCGCGAACCTTCGCAAACGAGGCTTTGAGTTCGTCGGCGTCACCAATCCCGGGGACCTGATCGTTGTGCAGTGGTTCGAGCTCGTACGTCAGGTCACCCACAAACAATAGCGGCGGCAGACCGATGCTACGAACCAGTAGTGACATCGAGCCGGGCGTATGGCCCGGCGTAGGCAACAGAATCATCGATCCGTCGCCCATGCAGTCGTAACACCGGCCAAAAGGCGCCAACAGCGGATCGCTGGTAGGCACGAATTCGACGGTTTGCCAGTTCGCCCCTGGCAGCTCGATGTGCTCGCGCAGGAACCAGTCTTGCTCGGGATTTGGTGCACTGAGTCGCTGCCACTCCGCCTTGCTCACCAGTAGCTCTGCCTGCGGCACATGGGCAATTCCGCCGATGTGATCAAAGTGCAGATGCGAAACGACGACTTTGCTGACGTCGGCCGCTCTGAGATTGACTGCCTCGAGTCGTTTGTCGAGTGCGTCTTCCGGCCCAATATGGAAGCGAAAGACCTTCTTGAGAATGAACCGACCAATGGGCGATGAAACATAGTTCGGATCCGAAACGAGGGCGGGGTCCGCACCCGTATCGAAAAGGACCAGGCCATCGCGGTGCTCAAATGCGTATGCCGTGATCGGCGCTTTGACCCAGCTCCTGGACGTCAGCACCCACCACATTAAAGGCTTCGAAGAGCCATAACGATGTTCCTTATGCTGTTCCACGAATCCAGTCGTGAGTTCGTGCACGGCTTTGATGGTGGGGCTGGGGGCTTCTGCTTGCGCAACCATGGGGACCTCCGTTCAGAGAGCTGGATGCCGTCCGTTTGAGTGTTTCGCCATGTCCCTGGCGCATCAATCCGTAGTTGCCACTCAGACAGAAGCAGATTCCCGGAGAAGTGAGGAGCTGTCGGGTTTCTCGCGGATCCGCGGCCCTCTGGAATGACCGTCTCTGTCCGATCGCTGCCGGTCGTTGAGAGGGCCACAGCTACTGCCAAACGACCGCGCCGGGCAAGAGGCTAAGCGGTAATACTGATGGCTGTCGTGATCGTCAAACAATGATCACAGCCTGCCCCCGCCACCAAACAAGACGGGGCCCCTTGCGGGGCCCCTCTTCGTTTGGCAACGAGCAGGTATTGAACCTGCATGGTCGCGTAGCAGCGCAAGTTTGCAACGAGCGCGGCGCAGCCGACCGACAGAACCGGGCGGCGGAGCCGCGAAGGAGAGTCCTGCCCCGCTACCGGCGCTTCTTCGACTTCCCGGACTTTTTGGCGTCGAGGCGAAACACGTTGTCCGGTAATTCGTCACCAATACTCGTGTTGCGGCGAATGATGTCTGACAGTCGCGTGTCGTTAATCGCCGCGACGTCCTCTCGCGAAAGAGCGTGTTCATACCAGAACCTGTCGCCGTCGCGTAACGCGGTGAATTGTGTTGCAACAATGCGCTGGATGAGCTCTCCGACCATCGCTCCGGGCATCTCGGGTTCCGCAAGCCCGCCGACCCAGACGTCGATATCATCAACCGAAGCGTAGGCCGCCGCCAGACGGTTCTGCACTTCAGGGTCGGGGTTGATATCGGCGAACGATTGCTTGCGCGACAATCCAACGGAGTCTCGAACATCGTTGTACGATGCCAATCCGTGATCCCTGCCGCGCTGGATGTTCAGCGATACCAGGTCAAAACCGCCTTCGCCCGGTGCGCCGAACAGGAAATTCCGGACATCGTCGATGACGTAGATGTCGATCGACTGACACAGCTGCGATGCGAAGCCGCGAAACAGCGGATCGAGCCCGCCGTCCTGGGTCAGTCGCTGTGGTGCGAAAAAAGCGTCACGCAAGCTGATGTTCCCCGCGGGTATTGTCCTGCCTTTGGCGTCCACTCGAAGAAGCACTGAGTTGAGTGCGCTGTGGCCCAGGCGATAGGCGGCCGTCGAGAATACGTTCGCGATC
The DNA here is from genome assembly GCA_028280615.1 of Woeseiaceae bacterium. Taxonomy (GTDB): domain Bacteria; phylum Pseudomonadota; class Gammaproteobacteria; order Steroidobacterales; family Woeseiaceae; genus UBA1847. The sequence goes on from JANQLK010000020.1 coordinate 24,755, forward strand.
GATGGATCAACGGACGGATCGTAACCCTCGTAACGGCCGATCGAATTCTCGCCCAGGAGCAGCGGAAGAAACTCATTGAAGCTAATCGCCTGGAGATGTGCGATGACCATGCGGCGTGCTCGCTCAAATATTTGGTCGCCGCTCAAGCCGGGATTCTCGGACCCTATCGATGCGGCGTAGCGATTGTGTTCACGCACGAAAAGCGTATGAATCGCCGTGAGTCCAACATGTTCGTTCGCTCGCACGTCTCCCGCGAGGAACAGTGCGGCACTGCTTCCTCCCGCGTTGGGCAGGCCATTGACATTGAACGGCAAGTTGTTGCCGGCACTCACCTTCAGACGGCCACTTCCATCGAGTTCCCGTAGCTCGTGAGCGCGCTCAAGGTCGGATCCGTAGACATTGGAGCCGTCGATCCAGGCCGATATTTCATTGAGTTGCTGGCGGGGGTTGTTGAAACCGGTTCCGGTCGTCGAGTCGTAGATCGAGCGGTTGAAGGGTATCGTTTTACCGCCTTCGGCGTCGGGGTCGAAGAAGGCATCACCGGCCGGGACGGGAATCGCCATGGGCTCCGGTGGGTTAGTGCCGTCCGTGAGATCGATGTCGTGATCAAGAAACTGTCCCCAGAGCCAGAGAAAGTCCGTCGCGCCGTCCGAATTCGGTATCTCCGTGGCCTGAGCCGAGACAATGCTACTGATGTGCCTGGGTCCCATCCGGGAACTTCCCGCCATTGCAGCGATACCATCGCCGTAGTCAGAACTCACAAGCCTGGCCAACTGCGTTTCCGCGGCACCCGCCGCCTCATCGAGCAGGTTGTTTCCGTGGCCGTCAAGGGACTGGATCTCCGGGTCAGGAACGGATTGGCTCTCCGATGACGACTGACGCCGGTCGATTCTGCGGACGGGCGAGGAGCCGGCATTGGATGCCTGTCGATCTGCGTCAGAGAGAATCTCCCTGGTGCTTTGCTCGTCAGCTCTCGCCACGCCGAAGGCAGCTGTTACCAGGACCAACCCGGCCACGATGAGATGTCGGTAAGATCCGGGCGAACGATTGCGATGATGTAAAGTCATTTCTTCACTCCAGTTTGCGATCGAGGAGGCTGTCGATGAGCAGACTGAAGTGTTCGTCTTACAGTTGCGCGTCGTTTCGCAGTGCAACCCCGCTGTCATAGAAGACTCCTTAGACCGGTGGCTTTGCGCCCCCGTGTTTCCACGGGTTTGCCCGTTTTGCGACAGACGCCGTCGCGGGCGTCCATTCGGTCCTTGCCAGCGGTGTGCCTCTATCGGAATGTGAAGTCACACCCAAGCTCAGACGCAGGCAAAAGTAGCAAGGAATTGTGGAGCATTTATGAGCGTGGACACATTGAACACGTCGGCAATAGCCGACAGTTCGCCTGAGCGGCGAGCTTTATGTTTCGCAATCGGTCACTTACACGAGAGTCGTCTTGTGCAACCGCGTGGGCTATTTCAGCTTGTACCCGACCCCGTAGACGGTAAGGATTTCTACGTTTTTCAGGCCCGCGTTACGAAGCTTCTTACGGAGATTCTTGATGTGAGCGTCGACCGATCGATCCGATACCTCCGCTCGATCACCAGCAGTCGCCGTCAGAAGTCGATCACGCGTAAACACTTTTTGCGGGTTGTTGGCGAACAGACACATCAACTGGAACTCGGCTGGCGACAATCGCAGTTCAATGCCGTTAGCGCTCGCCGCGCGAGCATCGCTGTCCAGAACTATGCCTGCATAGGAGACCTTTCCCTTTCGACGTTGCAGTGCTCTTTCTCTAATGGCCATTAGGCGATCTTGCAAGGAATCCATACTCACAGGCGTCAGATCACTGCTTTCGTTCATGCCGATCCCGAGAAGACGCTCGATTTCACGAATGGAGCCCGACAGGAACACTACGGGCTCATCGGAATAGGCGGTAATTGCTGTAAATGTCTTGCAGCCTTGAGATTCCGGCATACAGAAAGCGATCGGCAGCTGATCCGCATCGCGTTTTTGTATCCACTCATCGAGTGCGCTGATCGAACCGATCTTTTCCGATGCGAGCCCGTTGCGCTGCAAATACTCGCTGACGAGTTGATCGAATTCCCGTTCGTCATCCAGGTCGATGATGACGACGGGTATTGTGGTGCCAACGGGCTTCATCCCTGCGCCGGCACTCGTTCCAAGTAGCTTTGATACACGTGACTTCCCTGTCGTCCGCGACAATACCCCCTGTACTCAACGCACAATCGGACGGCTGGTTGACAGTCAACCAGCAGGGCGGGGCATCGGCAACCGCACCGGGCAGCAGGGCGACATGCCGCGCGATTCAACTGTTTTGCTCGTAGAACGTTCGAATCGACTGGCTTATGTTGAACCGTTCCGGAGTCCATCCCGGCCTGTGTTGCGAATATCCAGGGCAAACGACAGGTGGCATAGCGGCTTCGACCACAGCGCCTCAGCTCTGTGCCACTAGCGGCAGGCGCGAGGCGCTCAGCCGCTCAGCGGACACCGCTAGCGATACGCGACACGGCTACATCGCTCGACGTTTGCCGATTAACGCGGTCGGGCGGGCGCAGCACAGCTTACAGAGCTACCACCGGCACTATTTCCGGGCGCTCCAACGTAGCGCGTCCTCGATTAGCATGAGGTACTTGGGATCCGTCAGCACGGCCTCGCCATGCCCGGGCTGGATGAACACCACGCGACGCGAGTCCGAGGGTCCAATCCAGGCAATTCGGTCCTCTGATCCGAACGCCGTCGTCGTCAGCAACGGACCGACGTCGTCAGAGATCCATAGCTGATCGTAGCTTTCGTCGGCATATCGCCAGTAGCCACCGAGCCGATTCGTTACCGGGTGCTGCGTCGCGGAACGCGCGACCCCCTGAAAGCCGGCAAAGTACCGCGACGCTTTGAGGCCGTCATGCCCTGACAACACGTACAAGCCACCAACATGGTCGCGCCACCATTCCTGCCAATCCGGGTAGTTTGCGATTGCATGATGCAATACGACGACCCCGCCACCGCCTCTCAGGTAGCGCAGCAACGCTTCCCGTTCTTCGGCTTCCGCGGTGTCGTCCCTGTGGTACATGAGCACCGCGTCGGCATCGTCAAGCGCGACGGTAGAAAACACGATTTGGTCATCGTCGACGCTGCGCACCTCGACGTCGATACCTGGAATACTCTTAAGCGTTCGGACGATGGACGTGTTGTAGCCGACCCCGCCGACCGTCATCAGAACGCGTAGCCTGTCTTGCGGCCGGACGGAATCGGCAAACAAGGGCTGCGCGTGCATCGTCACGAGCATCAAGGCCAAAAGGATCCTGTGCATCGCCGTTCCCGCCTGACCATTTCGAATGCATGGTATTCTTGGCTATTCAGAATTCGAGATCAATCAACATAAACCTAGATACCTAAACAGAAGTGAAGAACCTGGACTGGCAGCGTTTGCATATACTCAGCGTCGCTCTGGAATCCCGGAGCCTGTCCGAGGCGGCGAGACGTTTGGGCCTGAGCCAGCCTACTGTCAGTCGCCAGATCCGTGCTCTCGAGCAGGACCTCGATGAGGCGCTCATTGACGTGACGCCGGACGGCTCACACCCAACCGCTGCTGCGCTGCGGCTTGCGCCGGCCTTGAGCGACATGATGCGGGCGGCGGATTCGATCGGCTCATTACCCGTCACTCCGCCCGACACACCGCTGGTTCGCATCACTTGCGGGCCATGGACGGCTGCGCTGCTTAGCAGGAATCTCCACGAGCTACTCGGTGAACCTGCGGATACGGAAATCGAAATCGTATCGAGCATCACGTTCGCAGATCTGCTGAGACGCCAGGCGGACATCGCAATACGGAATCAGCGACCGACCGACGGGCGTCTCGTCGTCAAGCGGCTGCCGGACTATGCGTGCGCCGTTTACGGTGCATCGCGGTTAGTCAGCGTGCGCGCGGAGGCGTTTGATGATAGGCGATTCTCGGAATTCGAATGGGCGGCGCTGGTTGAGGAGCTGGACCATTTTCCTACGGCAAGATGGCTGTCGAAGCGGCTAAAGAAGGCGCCTGTCGCCCGATTCTCGACGTCGATCAATCTGCTCGACGCGGTAAGAGGCGGCAACGTCCTTGCCGTGCTGCCTTGCTTCGCCGGAGACACCGAAAACGGTATCGAACGGGTCAGCGAGACCTTCGTTCCCGACTACGACGGGCATTGGATAGTACTGGGCAACGATATTCGACGCCGTCCCCATGTGAGGCGTACAGCCGATCGGATCAACGCGTTTTTGCACGCGAACGTGACACTTCTGATGCCGGCGGCAGGAGAGGGCGGCACGCATCGCAGCCAGTGAGTGTCGCCTCCAACTCGGAAGGGATTGCTTCTCAGCGTGTCGGTACTTGCGCGGTACGTGCGCCCGCAAAGCCAGAGCGCCGCGCTCCAGGCCGGGCGCCGCGTGGGGTACGGTTTCTCACCGTGTGGGATAGCGATTGCGCGCGGCGACGTGATTCGCAAACCCGGTGCCGGATTCGGCGTACAGGTTGTATACGTCCGTGGCGCCCGCGGCGCGCAGTTGCGCCTCTTCATCCGGATATCGGGCTATAGCGGCGATTCCGCCACCGAAGTCGATCGCACGCAGCTGTTCCAACGCGTCGAGGTTGGCTGACACTGTGGGCAGCGCCAGCATCACGAGTTTGATACTCGGTACTCTCTCCGCCAGTTCCCAGAAGTCCGCATCGCTGGGATCACCGCGCATGACGCTGCGTCCGGCTTGCCGATGCAGTTGGACGCGCTCCGAATTGAAGTCGACGCCGACCACGGTGTCGCCATGCAGCGCGGCCATCTTGTCGTAAGCGCCGGTTCCGATCCGGCCCATGCCGAAGACGGCGATCGTGGCGTTGCCGGTATCCATGGGCTGATCGTCCGGCAGTCGCTGCGGACGCTGGTGCTCTAGCCAGAAGTGCCGATGGTTGCTGTAGATCGAGTCTTCCCGGTCTGTAAGCGGCGCGGCGAGCACGTAGGACAGGGACAGCGCAACGGATATCACAACGAGCCATTCCGCATTTATCCAGCCGTACGCCACGCCGATCGCGGCAACGATCAGACCAAACTCGCTGTAGTTGCTCAGATTCAGGGTTGCCAGCAGCGATGTTCGCGCACGCAGCCTGAAGCAGATCATCAGACCGTAGAATAGCGTTGATTTGATCAGGACGAACGGCACCATCAGGGCGCCGATCACCATGGCGCGCAACGAAAGCTCGCCGGTCATACCGATCGACAGGAAGAAACCCACCAGAAAAAGATCCTTGAAGCCCATGATCGTCCTGGACAACTCGGAAGCCTTGGGATGCGTTGAAACCAGCAGTCCCATGACCAGGGCGCCGAGATCGTCCTTCACGCCGCCCAGCTCGAATATCTCCGCCCCGCCCAATGCCAACACCAGTGCGTAGAGAATCAGCAGCTCCCCGTGGCCTGCGCGCTTTAGGAGCTCATGAAACAACGGGCGCATCGGAATCAACAGGAACAGGAGCGCCGCCCACGGCGACGGCAAGCTCCCCGTCGATGCGACCAGGAACACGACCGCCGCCATGTCCTGCATGACCAGGATACCGATCGCGATACGGCCGTGGAGGGACATCATCCTGCCTTTCTCTTCGAGACTTTTGACCACGAAGACAGTACTCGAGAAGCTGAGGGCAAATGCCAGCAGCAGTGACCGCCTGAAATCCAGCTCGCTGAAGAGCGGCACTCCCAGTGAGGCGAGCGCGAAAATCGCGGCGCCGAACATCGCGACCACCAACCCGGCATGCAAGCTCGTAACCGCCCATACCTGCGGGCGCAGCAGCGCTTTGATGTCCAGCTTCAGGCCAACCGTAAACAGCAGCAGGGTAATGCCGAGGTCTGCCAACTTCTGCAGAACCTCGCCGCTGGCCATGCCGAGAGAATTGAGAAAGAACCCGGCAGCGAGAAAGCCGACGAGAGGCGGTAGGCTGATTGCTCGCGCGCCGAAGCCGAGCGTGAAGGCCAGCGTGATCCAGGCAACGTCGCCAAGGGCTATGGCCACCCATTCAAAGTCCATGGGTGTCTCGGACTCGATCGGGCCAGGTCGAGCGGTTGCGTGTGTTCATGATCGCCCGGGACCAGGCTGTTCTGCCGAGCAATAGCCGAGCAGCATTCGGACGACGAACTCGGTTGCGACGAGCAGCGGAATGCAGGTCGGGGCTTCGATCGCCGCGGCAGCCTGTGTCAGCGTCTGGCCCGTCATCAAATCGTCGGAGACTCGGAATCCGTCATTTGTAGCAGCTTGCCGAGCTACTCGACAAGCGCATCGTCCGCATTGGGCCCGCTGTCGCGGCGCCCGCAATCGCGAATTGAACCGGCGCCACGCGTTCCACACGGTCACGGGCCGTCGGCTCTGCGGCAACTACGAATGGATTGATGCGCCGCAAAGGGCACGATAGACACCGTTTGCCCTCGCTGTCGCCGATTCCCGCAACGGGGCGGCCTGGGTTTGCGGAGTCGCGGCGCGGTTGCGGCTACCGAGAGCGGCAGCCTGCGCTGCGAAGGAGCGACTCCTGGCTTCACAGTGGTACCAACTGACGGCTGCAGAGGCATTGCATCGCCTCGACAGCAGCGAGGCGGGTCTCGACGAACAGTCCGCGGCCCGGAAACTGGCACAACACGGCGCCAACGAAATCGCGTTCGAGAAGACCCCGGCGTGGCTGCGGTTCCTCAGTCAGCTGAACGATCCCATGGTCATCATCCTGCTGATCACGGCCGCGATTACCGGGACTCTTACGGCGTTCGGCAGCCACATGTTGCCCGATACGATTGTCATCGTGGGCGTGGTCCTGCTGAATTCGGTGCTCGGCTATGTGCAGGAGGAAAAGGCCGACAGCGCCATCGATGCGCTGCGCCAGCTCATGGTCCAGGAAGCAATCGTCGTGCGCGAGGCGAAGCAGGCACGACTTCCGGCGCGGCTCCTCGTGCCCGGCGACATCGTCGTCCTTGAAGGCGGCGACAAAATCCCCGCCGACGTACGCTTCATCGAGGTCAACAACGCCTACGTCGATGAGTCGTCGCTGACCGGCGAATCCGTGCCTGTCGCGAAGCACATAGAGAAGATCGACGGATCCGACCTCGTGCCGGGCGATCAGGGCAACATCGGCTTCTCCGGGACCTTCGTCACGCGCGGCACGGCGCTCGCGGTCGTCGTCGAGACGGCTCGTAACACGGTGTTCGGCCAGGTCGCCGACATGGTCGAGTCGGCAGGGGCCACGCGAACGCCCCTGCAGCGCCAACTCGGACGCTTCGTGCGCCGCCTGATCGGCGCGATTCTCGTCATCGGTTCGTTCAACTTCGTGATCGGAGCGCTGCTCGGGTACTCGCTGCCGTACAGCTTCCTCGGTGCCGTATCGCTCGTCGTCGCGGCAATTCCGGAGATGTTGCCGGCGCTCGTGACGTCGATTCTTGCGCTGTCCGGCACGGCGATGGCGAAGCGAAACGCGCTGGTCAGAAACCTGCCGGCAGCCGAGACACTAGGCGCCACATCGGTCATTTGCTCCGACAAGACCGGCACGCTGACAGAGAACCGCATGACCGTGACCCGGGTGTATGCGGGCGGGCAGATCTACGACGTTAGCGGCACGGCATTCGATATCGACGGTAAATTCCTGCTCGACGGTGCGGTGCGCGATCCACAATCGGATGCAGGCCTGCTGGCGCTGCTCGAATGCGGTTTCTACTGCAACAACGCTCACCTGTCGGGCGAGTCGGGCACGGGCGATCCAACCGAGATCGCACTGCGCGTGGCCGGCGCCAAAGCCCAGATCATCGCCGATAGCGTGCGCCGTCTCGGGGAGATCCCGTTCGAGTCGTCAACCAAGTACATGGCCGTGCTCGTCGACAGTGACGACCGCCGGCTGCTCTATGTCAAGGGCGCTCCGGAAGTCGTCATCGGCATGTGCTCGAGCGCGGTCGACCCGGACGGCAACGGTATCGACTTCACTCCGACGCGCGCGCTTGCCGTGGCGAGTTCGTTCGCCGAGGATGCTCTGCGAACGCTGGCATTCGCCGTTCGCGAGCTGCCGGCCGGCTCGAACGATCTCCGCAGCGCGGATCTCGCCGATCTGAATTTCCTCGGCCTGCAGGGCATGATCGATCCGCCGCGCAAGTCGGCGATCGAGGCCGTGGCGCGCTGCAAGGAGGCCGGCATTCGGACGGTCATGATCACAGGTGACCATCCGGCGACCGCACTCGCGATTGCGCGTCAGCTCGGCATCGATACCGAACGGGTCATGACCGGCGCCGAGCTGACGGGCCTGGGCGAGGGCGAGATGCTCGATGTGGTTCGGGAGGTTTCGGTGTTCGGCCGCGTTGCACCCGAACACAAGAAGGCCATCGCGGAATCGCTACAGTCGCTCGGCAACGTCGTGGCTATGACCGGCGACGGAGTCAACGACGCGCCCGCGCTCAAAGCTGCCGACATCGGCGTCGCCATGGGCATCAACGGCACCGAGGTCGCGAAAGAGTCATCCGACATGGTGCTGGCGGACGACAATTTCGAAACGATTGTCGCGGCAGTCGAGGAGGGCCGGCACGCCTGGAACAACTTGCAGAAGGCGATCCTGTACACGCTGCCGACGAATGCGGCGCAGGCGCTCCTGATCATCGGCGCCGTGAGCATGGCCGCGTTCGTACCGCTGTTCGGCGCGCGCTTCGTGCTGGAGCCTGTGCAGATCCTGTGGGTGAATCTGCTCGATTCCGTGTTGCTGACGATGCCACTGATGATGGAGTCGAAGGAACCGGGGCTCCTGCGGCAGCAGCCCCGCGACCCCACGGCGCGTATCATGAATCGCCTGTTCCTCCAGCGCGTCGTCGTGATCGGATTGGCGATATCGGTACCGGCGTTTCTCGTCTACCATCACTTCGGTTCGGGGGCTATGGACGGCGGTGTCGTCGTCGACACGCTGCGGTTGACGCAGGCGCAGACGGCCGCATTCTGGGGCGTGCTCTTCGCCCACTTTGGCTACGTGATCTCGGCGCGCTCGATCTATGCGTCGGCATTTACGTTTAGTCCGCTTTCGAATCGCTGGCTTCTCGGCGGCATTGCGATCAGCCTCGCAATCCGGCTGTTGCCAACCTTTGTCCCGGCGGCGGCGACGATATTTCGCACCGCGCCGATACCGGCCGACTGGTGGCCGCTCATCGCGCTTTGCTTCCTGCCGAGCTTTGTCGCGATCGAGGCGGACAAGGCGCTGCGCAGACTCGGATGGGGTCGAGGAACGGCCCGCGCGGCGGCGAGCCCCGTACAGTCCGACAATCGCGTGCCGGGTCGTCCAAGATAGTACGAGTGGTCGTACGGCGGCCCCCACTTGCCACGACTCTGTGATCCGCGCACTCGCCGGCATTTGCGCTGCTCCTGCGGCTATGTGACCCTCGGTCGCTGGCTGCGCACGGGAATCAGACGTAGCGGAGAGGAACAGTGCCGAACCCCAGCAAGAAACCCGTCAGCGTCGTCGTGGCCTCGGCTGCGCTGTGGGGCCTCCTTTTCGCTTGTATCACCGCTGGGCGGACCGCTGTCGCGGCCGCGGAACAGTATGAGTCGCGTCGTATCGGTGTCGTCGAGCGCCAGGGTTCGGGGCCGGACACGTTGCCTGACGGTCCGCAGGTCATCGATGAGCAAGGCCAGCGTCTGCGGGTAACGCCCCTCAAGGGCATCGAACGTCCCTGGGCGCTGGCGTTTCTCCCGGACGGCGCGATGCTCGTGACCGAGCGCACGGGCCGACTCAGGCGCGTGAATGCCGACTTCACGCTCGACCCGGAGCCGATTTCGGGCGTGCCCGACGTGCTGCCAGCCGCCTACAAGGGACTCATGGACGTCGCGCTGCACCCGGATTTCGACGACAACCGCTGGGTGTACTTTACCTACTCAAGGGAACTGCCCGGCGAGACCGACGAAGACTGGGACAAGCTGACAGGTCCCGCAGCCACGGCGGCGCTGGCGCGCGGCCGCTACGATGGGGCCCATCGGCTGCACGACGTCGAGGACCTGTTCGTGGCGAAAGCCGCGACCAGCGGAGTCAGCGCCGCACGCATAGTCTTCGGCCCGGACGACAGGCTGTATATGAGTATCGGCGCGCCGAGCTACCTGGTCATCGAGGGCGGGACCAACCGCGTCGGCAGCGCACATGAAGCCCAGGATCCCGCCTCGCACGCAGGCAAGATACTGCGCCTCAACGACGATGGCTCCGCACCGGCCGACAACCCGTTCGTCGGCCGGCCCGGCCATCTGCCGGAGATCTTCGCCCTCGGCGTGCGAAACGTAACCGGCCTTGTCGTGCATCCCGAGACCGGAGCGCTGTGGGCCGTCGAGCACGGACCGCTCGACGGTGACGAAATCAACATTATCGAGGCGGGCCGCAACTACGGCTGGCCGCTCGTGTCGTACGGCCGCGCCTACAGCGGCGCCCGGACGGGAGCGGGCTCCGGCCCCGTTCAGGCTCACCCATCGGCGCCTGGCATCGAAGAGCCGCTGCTCTACTGGGCGCCCAATATAGCGCCGGGCGGACTCACGATTTACACCGGCGACCGGTTTCCCGCCTGGAAGGGCGACGCATTCATCGGCGGGCTTGGCAGCACGCAGCTGCAGCGCGTCGATCTGACAGACGACGGCCTGCCGGTCGGACGCCAATCGATGCTCGTATCGCTCGGGCAGCGGATTCGCGAGGTTCGCGAAGGGGCGGACGGTCTCATTTACCTGCTGACCGATCACGATCGCGGCTCGCTCATTCGGGTCGAGCCTGTCGCTGACTGAGTCCAGTCGCTGACTGAACCCAGGTGCCGCGAGTCCGTCATTAGACGTAGCTTTCGCGGCGTCAAGGAAGCCCGTCAGACAGTAGTCCGGCGCCTGGTCCACTGGCTCGCCGTGTGATCCCCATCGCGCCCGGATTCAGCGCTATCGATATGTACCGCGGACGCTCGGTGCGCTATGCGTACATATGCTGCCCGGCGCCTTATGTTGAAGTCAGGGCCGGCGAGCGGCCCTGCAGACACGATTCCAGCGTCGGGGGCTCTATTTTCGACACAAGAGTCTGTCGAAGCCCGTGAATCGCACCAAATATGTGCGCACAGCGAATTAAAATGCGTCATACGACCAAAATTGATTGACACGAAATACTCGTTACCGCACAGTAACGGACAGGCGCCTCACTTGCGAACTGCGGCGTCAATTCAGGGCAGAGCCACACAGCATTAAAAAGTCAAGCTAATCAGTTGCTTACGATGAAAATGACGCTGGTGGTTGGTTTTCAGCCGGTTTCGATCCGGCTGTCAGGGTTGTTTCTGCCTGTCGAGAGAACTGAAACGGGGAGACTGTCATGAATCAAAATCGAACGCTGCTCGCACGGGCCGTGCACAGCGCCATCATTGCAAGTACTGTCGCCGCGGGCACGGGATTTCCGGCTTCCGCGGCCCTTGCCCAGGATGACGAGGCACTCGAGGAAGTCGTCGTCACCGGTTCCCGGCTGAGACGAGATCGCGATTTCGTCGAGATCAGCCCGGTTGCCACGGTCGACATGGCGCAAATTCAGAATTCCGGCTACCTGACGCTCGAGCAGACCGTCAACCGGATGCCGCAGCTGAGGCCCGATACCACGAGCAGCACCAACCAGTATGGCGGGCCCGCCATGCGCGCCGACCTCCGCGGTCTCGGTGCGGAGCGGACGCTCGTACTCGTCGACGGCCGTCGCTTCATCCCGGCCGAGGACACGGGTATCGCCGATCTCGCCACGATCCCCGACATGCTCATACAGGCGGTCGAGATCGTGACCGGCGGCGCATCCGCGGTATACGGCTCCGATGCCATCTCCGGCGCCATCAACTTCCGGCTTCGCGATGACTTCCAGGGCGCGGACCTTCGCTATCAGCGCGGCGAGAGCGGCGAGGGCGACGGGGAAACCGAGCGCGCAGATCTGCTGATCGGCGCCGGTACCGAGGACGGTCGCAGCAACGCCGTCTTCGCGCTGTCCTGGTCCGAGCGGGGCACGATCATGGGCGATGCTCGCGACTTCTCCGCGATCCCGTTCGTTACGAGCGCAACGGGCGAGTACGTACCGTTCGGTTCCGGCAACATTCCGGGCACCGTGATCGCGCTGCAGCCCGCGCAGTTCGACCAGATTAACGGCGTTGACCTGAGCAACTCCGACGGTTCCTGCCCGGGCCCGATCCAGGGCGTTCGTTTCGACGAAGGCAGCCAGCCGGTTCCGTTCTGCCGCCCGATCGACCAGTTCAACTACGCGGCCGACAACTTCCTGCTGCGTCCGATGGAGCGCTGGCAGGCCAGCATACTCGCCAAGCACGCGATCTCGGATCGGGTGACCGGCTACGCTCAGGCGTTCTACAACAAGTACGAGCAGGCCTACCAGATGGCGCCCGAGTCCACGGCACCGACCAGCTTCGGTCAGCCGCGCGGCACGATCGTCATTCCGGACGCACCGAACAACCCGCTGTTTACGCCGGTGCTCCAGGATTTCTGGGCGCAAAACGCGGCGTTCTTCGATCCGGACGGCGACGGCAACTACACGGTCAACGGCCTCGGCCGGCGATTCGAGGAATTCGGTCCACGTCGTTTCCGCTTCAACATCGACTCGTTCCTGTTCACGTCCGGCGTGAGGGGCGACATCGAACTGGGCAACAACAACTGGGCCTGGGATGTATTCGGGCAGTACTCACGGAACGATACGCGGCAGGAGACGCTGGGTCTGTTGTCGAAATCGGGCATCACGCTGGGCCTTGACCCCGTGATCAATCCCGATGGCAGTGTCACGTGCCGCACCGAGATACGCGGCTGTGTCCCGGTGAACATCTTCGGTACCGATGCCTTGACGCCGGAGATGGCCAACTACCTGCAGGCCGAGCGCACGACGAGCAACATCTTCGAGCGGTATGTCGGCGGCGCAACTATAGCCGGCGACTTGTTCGAGCTGCCGACCGGCATGGTCGCAACGGCCTTCGGTGTCGAGTACCGCGATGAGCAGATCCTGGTGCAGCCGAACGAGAACCAGTTGCTCAACGACCTCGCGTCGCAGGCCATCGCGCCGACGGTCGTCGAGGGCAGCTACAACCTGTACGAGGTATTCGGCGAGGCCAGGGTGCCGCTGTTGACCGACAGCTTCGTCGAAAGCCTGGCCCTCGAGGGCGCGGTGCGCTTCGCCGACTACTCGACGATCGGCAACGTAACCACCTGGAGCGGCTCGCTGGACATGGACGTCAACGAGCAACTCAAGATCCGCGCCGGCTACAGTCAGGCCATTCGAGCGCCGAACCTGGACGAGCTGCTGGCGCCGGTCAGCGCCGGCTTCCGCCCCGTGACCGACCCCTGCGTGGCCGAGAACAACCCGTCGGAGGCCACAAAGGATCTCTGCGTGGCCCAGGGCGTGCCGGCAGTGAGCCGCGATACGCTCGTCGAATCGCCACGCTCCGGTTACGACCTGATCAGCGGCGGTAACCCGAACCTGACCGAAGAGACGGCCAACACCTTGACGGTTGGCGTCGTCTGGTCGCCGAGTTTCGTGGAGGGTCTGACGATGTCGCTGGACTACTACGACATCAACCTGGAAGATGCCATCGCCCAGGTCGACGGCCAGCTGCTGCTCAACGACTGCTTCGCAACCGGTGATATTGCCACGACATCGTGCCAGTCGATCCAACGCGATCCGCTCGGCAACATCTCGGAGGTCATCGCGCCGCTCCTGAACCTCGCCGACCGCAACGTCGACGGCGCGGACCTGTCGGTGTCATACGCCATGGACGGTCTGCCAAACTGGCTGTCGCTGCCGAACAACGGCGCGACGCTCGACGTGCAGTGGTTCTCGTCCTGGCAGTTCGAGAACTCGACCCAGACGCTGCCGAGCCTTCCGTCCATCGACTGCGCGGGCAAGTACAGCGGGACCTGCTCGAGCGGTCCGGTTCGCCCTTCGCCGGGATTCCGCAGCCTGCTGCGCTTCAACTGGCAGTCGGGACCGCTGCGCCTGAGTCCGGAGATGAACTACATCGGTGAGCTGGAGCTGTCCGAGGATTCAGGCCCGAACGAGCGCGGGACGCAGAGCCCCTGGGCTATCTGGAACCTCAACGGCGGTTGGGACTTCACGGACAACACCGGACTGTTCTTCGGCATCAACAACATCACCGACAAGGCGCCACCGATCTGGGCATTCCAGGCCGCCGGCGACCTGAACGTCAACGTCAATCTCTACGATCCCGTGGGACGCAGCTTCTTCCTCGGCCTGAGGACGGGCTTCTAAGCTGGCGTGACGGCTTGCGCAACGTCAATTCGACCGAACGACAGAGCGCATGGAGAAAGATCGGGGGCTGGCAATCGCCAGCCCCCTTTTTCATCCCCTGGGCCGATGGCGGTCGCCCGGCGTCGCCGTCAGACCGGCCGGGAGGCCGCTTGTCAGAAGGGCCCGCGATAGCCTCGCTCCGTCGCCGACAGGCGGATGTCGGGACGACAAGCAAAGCGGAGCGCAGTCGGCTCTACCAGCTGAACACGACGAATAGCACGGTGCCCGGCCTCAAACGACAACCATTCGGGAGGTTCACAAGCATGAATCATCTCAAGAAACTGATCCTCATGAGCTTCATACTCGCCGGCTGTTCCGGCGCCACGGCCCAGGACGGCTACGAAACCCTGCTCGCGATGAGCGAGGAAATCCGCGACATCGCGCAGCCTGAAGAAGTGAACGGCGTGCCGGACCTCAGTACGGATGCCGTTGCGGCCCAGCGCGCCGCGTTGGACGACTTCCGGGAACGCCTGCTTGGCCTCGATACGACGTCATGGTCGGTGTCCGAGCAGGTGGATTACCTGCTCGTCTGGTCGAAGATGAACGATATCGTGTTCCAGCATCGCGTGATGCAGCCCTGGTCCCGAGACCCGCTAAGCTACCTGTATCAGTTTCGGCGGATTCCCTATGCGGACGTTCCCGAAACGCCGGAGGCCGGGGCGGCGCTGTCAGAGGACCTTGCGGCCGTGCCCGTCATGGTCGACAACGCGATTCAGAATCTGACCCAGCCGGCCGGAGAGCTGGCGAAGCTCGCGATATTCCTGCTCGACAATTTCGATGGCGTCGGCCAGGGCGAGCCGTACCGCGATAATCCTCCGGAGGGAACGATAGGCTGGTTCCGCGACCTCTGCGGGCGGCTGGACGCGGCGGGCAGCGACCTCGTCGGAGACTGCCGGCAGGCAACCGCCGCCACCGAGCGCTACCGTGACTGGCTGGCCGACAACCTGGACGGCATGCAGGCCTCGGCCGCGATCGGCGCCGACAACTACAACTGGTACCTTAAGCACGTTCGACTGTTGCCCTACACGGTCGACGACCTGAAGGCGATCGGCAAGCGCGAATTTCATCGCTACCGCTTCAACTACGTCCTCGATCGCTACAAGAATCGTTCGCTCGACGAACTCAAGCTGACGCAAAGCGCCGAGGAGCATGAGCAGCGGACGCGCGATGCCGAGACAAAAACCCGCGAGCTCGTCGAGGACCTGGACCTGTTCACGATTCCGGACTACATGCCGGAGACCTTCGAGTCGGACGTCTTCTGGAGTCCGCGGGCGGCAACCGATCGGCACTTCTGGGAGGAACTGCAGTTCCGCAACGCGCTGAACAACCATATCCACGCCTCGATCCCGGGGCACCGCTTCGACGGCGAGATTCGCAGGCGGCTCGAGAACCCGATCCGGCGCACGCACGGGGAGAGTGCACGTGCCGAGGGCTGGGCAACCTACCTCGAGGAGATGTTGATCCAGGCCGGTATCGCCGATGACAGTCCGCGCGTGCGCGAGCTGTTTTATGCCGCCCTGATCAAGCGCGGCAGCCGCTTCTTCGCCGAGATAGGCATGCACACGAATGAGATGACGCTCGCCGAGGCCAACGCCTACATGATGGACTGGGTGCCCTACATGGAGGAGGACCTTGGCCGCTACGACCTGGTCGGGTACCTGAGGCGGCCGGGTCTCGGCAGCATGTACCTTTTGGGCAAGACGCAGATAGAGCAGCTGATATCCGAACGCGCGTTCCAGCTCGGCGACGAGTTCGACCTCGGTGAGTTCCACGACGATATGCTGAGTCGCGGCGTCATCCCGCTGACCCTGATTCGCTGGGAGATGGCGGGACTCGACGACGAGGCACGCGCCGTGTGGGCGGACGTCGTGGGGACGCCGTTCCCGGCGGCCGACTGAGCGGCGCGGGCGTCGGCAGAGAGCCGCCGGGGCGCGTCCTATCCGCCGAAGTTCAGCCGGAACGTCGCTCCGATATTGCGCGGCGGAGCGACTACGCAGCGCTGCGTAACCGTGTTCGCCGCCGCATTGACGGCACCGAATTGGGCGCCGAGCGGTTGATCGAACATCACCTCGCAGTAGCCTTCGTCGCCCAGGTTTTTGCCGACGATGGCAATCTGCCAGCGATCGTCAGTGGGCCCGAAGCCGAGGCGAAAATTCCACAGCGCGTAAGCGTCCTGGATCGACTGCGGGTTGTTGTTGGTGTTTGCGCCGATGTTCTGTTCGCCGACGTAGGTGACCTCGGGGCGCACCAGGAACTCGAACTCGGAGCCCCCGAACGGGATACGCCAGTCGGCAACCAGCGATCCCTGCCACTCGGGCGAGTAGTGCGGTCGGGTACCGGTCAGGTCCTGTGGCGCCGTGTCTCCCGGCAACGGTGACGCGGCCGTGAACGAGTCGAACTCGGCGTCCAGGTAGCTCAGGCCGCCGAACAGCATGAGGTTGTCGGTCGGCGACAGGTTGAAGTCGACCTCGAACCCGCTTTGCGTGCGCTCGCCCGCGTTACGCGTCAGGAAGCTGATCCCGTCGAAGGAGCGGTCCTGGAAATCGTCGAGTTCCGTCTGGTACAGCGTGACGTTGAGCATCGCGCGGCCGTCGAGCAGCAGGCTCTTGACGCCCAGCTCGAAGTTGGTCACATCCTCGGCGTCGAAAATGCGCGCGTCACGGCCCAGCGCCACGCCCGCGCCGCCCGAATTGAAACCGCCCGCCTTGAAGCCCGTGGAAACGGTGGCGAACAGCATGACGTTGTCGTTGGCGTGGAAGCTGCCGTTCAGCAGCCAGGTAAAAGCGGAGTCGTCGTTTTCGAGGTCGGGCACGGACTCAGGGGCGCGGAACAGGCTGCCGATGATCGGGTTGGGGGCCGTCTGGACGAACGTGCCGCTCTTTTCGTCGCTCGTGTAACGCCCGCCGACCGTGAAGGACAGCCGGTCCGATACGTTGTACGTGCCCTGGGCGAATACGGCGGTTGACGTCAAGGACTGCGTGTAGTCCGAGTCCGTTGCCGGGTTTTGCGGCGCTGCGGCGCAGGCGCCCGCCGCGCCGGCACCGGCCAGCGCGAATACGACCGGTATGCAGGCCTGCGCGCCCGCGTCGAAGTCCTCGTTGATGTCATAGTCTTCGTCGTAGTAGAAGAGGCCGCCGACATAGCTGAACGGACCGTCGGTCGGCGACAGCAGCTGGAACTCCTGCGAGAACGTCGTCGTCCAGTACTGGTGGTTCCTCGGCAGGACGTCGCCCGTGATGCGTAGCGCGCTCTCGCGGTTGTCCGCTTCCCAGTCCCTGTAGGACGTGATCGACCGCAGTGTATGCCTGCCGATGTCCCATTCGAGATCGAATGCGGCCCCCCACTGCTCGTCGTTGACCCGGTCCTGGTGGTCCTGGTTGATGACCTGGTCGAAGCCGTCCTCGGTCGTCGCATTGCTGCCGAACAGGGCATTGAGCGTGCCATCGAACACGGGGCTCGCGGAGGAGGGCAGCAGCTCGAGAATCTGGCCGCCCGTGTTGATTTCGTTGTAGTCGAAAGTCAGGACGCCGGACACGGAAGTGCTGAAGTCGATGCCCAGCTTGCCGCGAAGCGTCAAGTCATCGCGCTCGCCGATTTCCTCGTTGGTCAGCGTGTTGAAGCCGAAGCCGCCGCGCTCCGAGTACTTGACCGCGATTCTGCCGGCGACGTCCTCGCTCAAGGGGCTGTTCAGTACGCCCTCGAGCGAGTAGGCATCGAACTCACCGGCCCCGGCCTGAACGTAGCCGCCGAACTCCCCCGACGGGTTGCGCGTCCTGATGTTCAGCGCGCCCGCCGCCGTGTTGCGGCCGAACAGCGTGCCCTGCGGTCCACGCAGCACTTCGACGGCCTCGATGTCGACAAGGTTGCCCAGGACCGAGCCCGGCCGCGGGTAGTAGACACCGTCGACGAAAACGCCGACCGACGTCTCGATGCCGCTGTTGCCGACCGAGCCGATACCGCGAATGATGATACGGGCGTTCTGCGGCTGCGAGGACGTCGCGAACGTGAAGTTCGGGGCGTACAGCGACAGGTCCTGCAGCGTCTGGATGTTCGACTCCTCGATGAAATTGCCCGAGTAGGCCGAAATCGAGATCGGTACGTCCTGAATGCTTTCGGCGCGCCTGGTCGCCGTGACGACGATTTCCTCGATCTGGGCCAGCGCCGGTGTGCCGCCGAGGCAGGCCGAGACTAGGCACAGCCGCGCCAGTCCCCTGTGATTGGCAAGTCTCATTGCGATCCCCCCTTCAATTGATCACCCGATAAGACTAATCGCTGCGCGCTGTATCGTCTATTTTCCGGTCGGTTCCTTCGGTTCCCGGACGGGCAGAACCTCGGCCGGATTCAGCGTCTCGGGAACGTCGAGCTCCGACGGCGGTAGCGGCATATCCTGGCTGTCGATGTCGCGCGCGGCCTCGAAAGCTGCCCTGGGGCGCGGCGTCCGGACCTGCTCGAGCCAGAAGACGCCGTCATAGGGAAAACTGTTGCCCCGCGTGCCGACCATGTCGAGGTCGCCGTCGCCGTCGAGGTCCCGTGCTACCCACTGATCGTACATGCCGCGTTTGCGGCGAACGACGTCGTGCCGCTGCCAGAGCGGCGGCGGACCCGAGCCGCGATTCTCGAACCAGCCAATGCGCCCGAGCTGGCCTTCGGGCCCGATCGTCTCGCCGTCGCGATCACGGGGCCCCAGGCTGTAAGTGCCGGAAAAGGCGTCGAGATCGCCGTCGCCGTCGATGTCGGCGAGCCGCACGCTGACGACGACGTCGGGCACGAAGCTGCCGATCGCGTGGCCGGTCCAGCTGTCGCCCGGGTCTCCCGGTTGCCGGAGCCAGATCAGCGGTCCGAGCCGAGGCGTCGCCTCGACGATGTCGGTCCTGCCGTCGCCGTCGAGATCGGCGTAGTCCATGTTGAAGCCTTGCAGGGCGACCGGCTCGCCGTTCCACTCGACGTCGATATCGTGCTCGCGGAACTCGAGGTCGCCGAGATTCTCATACCAGGCGATTCGCTCGTCGACGCGAAACCCGCCGACGACGTCGAGATCGCCGTCTCCGTCCAGGTCGACCGGTTCGCTGTTGATCGGCGCCAGTCCCTTGCCGAGCACCTGCTCGCGCCACAGCGTGGCGTCGAGCGGGTCGGGCGGCAGCGTGAAGAACGAGACGCTGGTTCGCACGACGACCGGCTTGCCGTCGACGCCGGCGTTCTGGTCGCCCTTGTTCGCGGCGACGATCTCCGGTCGTCCATCGTCGTCGAGGTCTGCGAAGAACACCCGGATGTATGAGCCGCGGCCGGTCGTGATCGGCGGGATCACGCGTTCCCAGGGTCTGTCGCGACTGTCCTTGCCGGGATTCTGGAAGTAGATCAGGTGAGCCTTTTCCGCCGCGACGACCACGTCCGGGTGGCCGTCGCCGTTCGCATCGGCGATCGACACGTCCTCGGCGCCCGCCACGTCGGAACCGGACGCGAGTGTGGATAGCTCCCAGCTTGTCGGGTCCTCGCTGCCCCAGGCTATGCGCACGAGGCCGAACGGTTGGTCGTCGTAAACGATATCGGCCTCGTGCACCGAAACGATGTCTTCGAATCCGTCCCCGTCGAGGTCGGCCAGCTGAAGCCCGTCGGCACCGGCGAGCGCGGGTTCCGCCCCCACGTCGCGATCGTCGATGATGTGTTCGCGCCACGAGATGTACTCGCCGGCGGAGGTGGTCGCCGCTGTCGGCGTTTCGGCGACGGTTGAGCCGCGCACTTCGCCCGCGGCCGATTCGGCCGCCGCTGCAATTGCCACGAGCACGACTGTCGAGACTGGGCGCATCGCTCATCCAGGGGTCGCACGGACCGGTCCAGGGGAATCGCACGTCGACGCGACAAGCGCGGGAACGACTCCGTGTCAGACGTTATCGAAATTGCAGATCGCGCGCCAACCCGCGCAGGCCGTCCGTGAGGGCGTCCTCAGGTCGGCATCCCGAGCGACCCCGGGCGTTCTGCCTTCACGCGTTTGCTGTTTTGGCATAGCATTGCTATCGTAGTGCACACGTCTGCACAAAGCCGGGCAACAGCGCGGAGCAGGCAGCGACGCGGACTTAAGGCTGGAGACCGGATTTGACGAGCGTATCGAGGCGGGATTTTCTCAGGGCGTCCGCGAGTTCGGCTTTGGCCGCTGGAGTTGGTATCGAGCCCGTTCGCGCCGAGGGCACGTCGGCATTCGACTTCGTCGTCGCCGGCGCCGGCCACAACAGCCTTATCACGGCGGCGTACCTAGCGAAGGCGGGGTTCAGCGTCGTCGTTTTGGAAGGGCGTCCCACGATCGGCGGCGGCTGCAAGTCGGGCGACGTCTGCCTGCCCGGGTTTACGGACGACTGGTGCTCCAGTGTCCACAGCATCCTGATGGCCAATCCGCTGATCAGGAACGACGAGCTGGACCTGTTCGCGCACGGCCTCGAGTACATCCACCACGACCCGATCATGCACATCCCGTTCCCCGACGGGACGTCGCTGACCATGTGGAAAGACGCGGATCGGACCTACGAAGAGTATGCAAAGTTCTCGAAGCGGGACGCCGAGACGTTCCGGCGGCTGCTGGCCGAAGTCAGGGCATCGAGATCCGCCGCCGCGGCCGGAAAACCTCTGACGGCACTGTGGCGGCGACGCTACGCAATGTCGGCCTACGACCTCGTAAAGCACACGTTCGAAGACGATCACGTGCGCAGTTTTCACCTGGCCGTCGGCAAGTTCACGTCGGAGCCCGGCGGTGATCCGGATACGGGCAGGACTGCGTATACGGCGATCTTCCATCAACTGGGCGGCCGCCCCATACCCAAAGGCGGTTCGGGCATGTTGACCGTGGCGCTCGGGCGCGTGATCGAAAAGCACGGCGGCGTCATTCTGACCAGGATGCCCGTTGAGGACCTGATCATCGAAGGCGGGCGATGCGTCGGCGTCGAATGCACGGACGGCAGTCGCTTCAGGGCGAGCAAGGGCGTCGTGTCGACAATCCATATCAAGCATCTCGTCAAGATGGCGCCAAGGAAGCTCTGGGGCGACGAGTTTCTTGCGAACCTGGAGCTTTTCCAGCCCGAAGAGGGACTGTTCGCATACCACCTCGCGACATCGGCGCCCGTACGGTATCCGCTCGAGTCCGGCGGCACGATCACGCCGTTCGAATCGACCGTGCTGCCGTACCCGGAGCGGATTCTGCGTTCCTCCTATGACGACGCACGAGGCATCGTGAACCTGGACGACATGTGGATGCAGATTATCTCCACGAGCGTCGCCGATCCGTCGCGGACGCCGGAGGGTTATCACACGGTGAAGATCCTCGGCAACGCCCCGTACGAGCTCGCCGACGGACAGGGATCCTGGGACGATATCCGGGCCGACGTCTCCGCCGGCGTGCTCGAGAACCTGCGACGCTATGCGCCGTCCTTTTCAGAGGACAAGGTTCTCGCCGAGCTGTTCATGAGTCCGCGGGATCTCGAGAACATGAATCCGGCATTCTGGAAGGGAAGCATACACGCCGGCGAGTACGGACCATCGCAGATGGGTGACAACCGGCCCGTGCCGGGCTGGGGTAACTATCGGATGCCCATTGCCGGCTTGTACCAGACGGGTTCGTGCACGCAGCCGGGAGGATCAATCACCGGACGTCCCGGGAGAAACGCGGCGGCCGTTGTTCTGTCTGATCATGGCCTTACGCTTGCGGAGGTCGTCGCCAATGGCCGCTAGGCGGCCCGGCAGCGCGAGGCTTGCCCGAAAACGGATCGTCTGCTTCGCCGCCGCGTGCCTGTCCGTGGCTTTGCTCGGCACGGTCAGAGGTGACGGCAACGACGCCGGGCCGGTCGCGGCGAGTGTCGCCGTATTGCCGGCTTACGTACCGGCATCGATTGCCCCGGCGCAGCCCATCCCGTTCAGTCACCGCCGCCACGCGGGAGAGCTGGGTCTCGCGTGCGCGGTTTGTCATGTCGGCGCGTCTCCGGCCGCCCGCAACGACGTCGCGGATTCGGGGGGCGGCCACATGACACTGCCAGGAACGGAGACCTGTATGAATTGTCACGTTGCCATTGGCACCGACAAGCCTCCGATTCGGGATCTTACGGCAATGCACACGGCAAACCAGGATGTCGAATGGGTGCGGGTATACCGCCTGCTCGAGGGCGTAAACTGGTCGCACCGACCGCACATCGGCGCGGGCGTTGACTGCCAAACCTGTCACGGGCAGGTCGCGACTCTCGAGGTCATGCGGGTCGCAACGCCCGTGACGGCGATGGCTACGTGCCTGAACTGCCACCGGTCGACCGGGGCGAATGCTCAGTGCGAGACCTGCCACACGTGGCCCGCGGCGGACGACTTTCGCCGCTTCGCAGACTGACTCGGGCTAAAGGTTGCGTGCACAATCCGCTCGGTGCGGCATCGACGCGCGTCCAGGCCCGGGACCGTCGTGCTCGCGGACGAGGCAGCTTGATATGCTCAATCTTCACACCGAGGCCGGTTAACTCTCCGGGCTTCTGCAGGTATCTCTACCTATTGACGATCCCAACCCTTATATGGGAAATATTGCGTCTTTAAGGTTGCATGGGAGGAGGCCGTTCTTGTTATGAAACAGAAAGCTAATGGCAGGCGTTTCTCACTGTCTGCTACCACCTTGCTCCTTTCTCTATCGTTACCGCTGGGCTTGTCCGCAGCTGCGAATGACATTTATTCGGAAACAGACGACTCGACAATAATTGCAAGCAAGAGCTATAAGGGCTCATTGGACATGCCGGATGGCATTGCCTTCTACCTGGTAGCGTCGATCCTCGTTGATGCGGAAGATTCGGTTGGTTTGCAAGTATCGAGTTCTTCAGAAGGTAGCGAGACAACCCCGGTAAGTCTTATTGTCGATTTTGCCGAGATCGACGAAGCCGCGGCAAGGCGTCTCTTTGAAGGCATTGCGCCATCGGCTCGCGAGCTGTTGATGGAAAGCGAATTGGAAGCGCGGAAAACTGCCTGCGTGCCCGCGCTGAGTTCCTGGGATAGCGAAAAGGCTGCTTGGGTCAAGAACCTAATGGGGGACATCCGCGAGGGCGTTTATGAGAAGCACGTGATACGAGCAATGATCGCACTTGACCCTGAAGGGCAAATGAACTTTCAGAAATTACTTCACGCTATGAAGCTGTCGTCCAGCTACGCACGGACAGACAACTTTAAGGCATACAAGGATAATCCTGAAGGCGCTAAAGCATTTCTACTCTCGTTATGCGATATGTAGACTGAGCATTTGACCGAGCGTAGTCGGCAATGCTGCCGTCGCACGCTTCGGCGGCTCGAAGATGATCGAGCCAATACTGCTGACGTACAGCGATCGGGGTATCGCTCATTATCGGCTCCGTTAGACAAAGTCGGAGCCTGATCAATCACCCGCAGGACGAAAAGAGTGCCGTTAACGCATCGCTTACGCTACTCTCCCCGCCGGGCCCGGTTCGCCCATTTCAGCGCCCCGGGCCGCGTGCGTCACGGGAGCTTGAGCTCGGCGACGCCGGCCTGCCTCGCCATGGCGTTGAACGCGGGAACGTCTGCGTTCCTGATCCGATCGAGCTCCGTCTCGTACCCTGACCAGACCTCGAGATAATCGGCCGTTACGTCCCGGAAACCGTCGGTCAGCGGGATGTCGGAGCCGTGCATGCGGCCAAGCAGGTCCTTGATTTTCATGAGCAATCGGCCTTCGTGCTGGTACACGTTCTGGAACGTTTTGAGTTCCTTTTGAAGAATCAGGGCGATCCAGTCGTCGATTGTCGCGTCGAGTTCGGCCGCTCTGGCGGTGACGGCCTCGTCCTCGTTCAGCTCGGTAATCAATGCAAGCTGCTTCTTGACGAGGCGAAGGCCCTTGACGCCCGTGCCCATGGCATTGGCCGCGGCCATGAGCCGTTCTGACAGCGCATCCATGTCCGCGTAGTCCGCGAGATTGGCCGGCGTGTCGCCGCCGAGCCGCGGATCGACGCGAATCCGGAACGCCTGCTCCTGAACGTCGTCCCCAACCGTCATGCGGACCGTGTACTCGCCGGGCGCGGCGAGGTAGGCGTCCATGTTGAGTGACACGTTGTAGATCTCGGGCAGGCATTCGAACTTGCCCATTTGCATGCCCCAGACCCACAGATTGTCGCCCTCGTTCGTCGAGATCGTCTGCGGACGAGGCGCCGCGGCCTGACCGCGGCCGCAGATCGTTCCTTCGACGTCGGAACGATCGCTGTGTACGACGTCACCCTCGCCGTCGAGTATCTCGAACTGCACCGCTTCGCTGGTCTCCGCGCCGAGCAGGTAGTGCACCTGCACACCCGGCGGCGGGTTTTCCCCGGGGCCGTTGTCGGGGTAGCCGTTGCGAATGTCGCGCACGACGTCGCGCGGCTTCAGAAGCAGCGGCCGGGACCGCGGTAGGCCGTCCATGATCTGGTGCAGCGGCGTGACGTCATCGAGGATCCACAGCGAACGGCCCTGCGTCGAGACGACGAGGTCGTCCTGCTGCAGGTACAGATCGGTGATCGGAACCTGCGGCAGGTTTAGCTGCAGGCTTTGCCAGTCGTCGCCGTCATCGAAGGAGACGAACAGGCCGTTCTCGGTGCCCGCGTACAGCAGGCCGGGCCGCTTGGGATCGACGCGCACCGAGCGCGCAAACGTGTCGTTCGGAATGCCGTCGACGATCTTCTTCCACGACCTGCCGTAGTCGTCGGTCTTGTAAATGCTCGGCGTGAAGTCGTTCATCTTGTATCCGGCGCGTGCGAAGTACATCGTGCCGGCGTCGTGCGGCGAGGCGTCGATGACGTTGATGATGCCTTCGGGCAGGCCGCGCGGCGTCACGTTTTCCCAGGTCTCGCCGCCGTCGCGCGTCAAGTGCACGAGCCCGTCGTCGGAGCCCGTCCAGATGACGCCTTTTTCGATCGGGCTTTCGGCGATGACGAACAGGTTGTTGTAGCTCTCGGCGGTGATCTGCTCGTTGGAAATCGGGTAGCCGCCGAGACCCTGCCGGTCCTTGTTGTTGCGCGTCAGGTCCTCGCTAAGGACCTCCCAGGTAACGCCGCGGTCGGTCGAGCCCATGAGGTACTGCGACCCGTAGTAGATCTGTTCGGGATTGTGCGGCGATACGATCACGGGCCCGTTCCAGTTGGCGCGGTACTTGAGATTCCTGGGCTGCTCGCCGGTCACGCGTTCGGGATAGGGGCGCACGTTCCGATACTGCCGCGTATCGCGGTTCCACTCGCCCAGCATGCTCGCGAAGAACGTCGTGTACACGTACTTCGGGTCGTCGGGGTCGAAGGCGATCGTCGCGCTTTCGCCGGATCCGATCGACCACCAGTGCTTGGTGCCGATGCCGCCGGGCTGGAAGCCGCCGCCCATGCTCTGGCTCGCGATCGTGATGCCGTTGGAATCCTGTTGCGCCGAGTAAATCCGGTACGGGTACTGGTTGTCGGTGATGACGCGGTAGAACTGGCCGGTCGGCTGGTTCATCTGCGAAGACCAGGTCTTGGCGCCATCCAGGGAAACGTTGGCGCCGCCGTCGTTGCCGTTGATCAGGATGTCGCTGTCGGACGGGTTGATCCAGATCGCATGATGGTCGACGTGCGGCGCCTGGATGCTATCCCAATTCTGGCCGCCGTCAACGGACTTGATCAGTACGCCGTTCATGACCCACACCTCGTCCTCGTCGTTCGGATCGGCCGTGATGTGCATGTAGTACCAGGCCCTGGCCCAGGTGTTCGGGTCGTCGCTGACCTGTTTGAAGCTCTCGCCGGCGTCGTCCGAGCGGTACACGCCGCCCTGGCCGTCCTTTGCCTCGATCGCCATGTAGACGACGCTCTGGTTGGCTGGCGAGATCGATATCCCCATCTTGCCCTTGAGCTCCGGAAGCCCCTTGGTGATCTCCTTCCAGCTGGCGCCGCCGTCGGTCGTTTTGTACACCCGGCTGCCGGGTCCACCGCTCTTGACCACCCAGGGGCGGCGGCGGAAATCCCAGCTGGTTGCCATCAGTACGTCCGGGTTGGTCGCATCCATTGTCATGTCGGCAAAGCCGGAATCCTCGTTGACGAACAGGACTCTGTCCCAGGTCTCGCCGCCGTCGGTGGTTTTGTAGATGCCGCGTTCCTCGTTCGGACCCCAGGGGTTGCCCTGCGCCGCGAGATAGACGACGTCGGGATTGCGCGGGTGAATGTGGATGCGGCTGATGTGGCGGGATTCCTCTAGCCCCAAATGGGTCCAGGTCTTGCCCGCATCGGTCGACTTGTAGACGCCGTCACCGTGCGAGGTCTTTACGCCGCGAACGGGTCCCTCGCCGGTACCAACGAAGACGATGTTCGGGTCGCTGTCCGCGACGTCGATCGCGCCGATGCCGGTCGTATTGAAGAAGCCGTCGGAGACATTGTCCCAGGCCGCGCCCGCGCTCGTCGTCTTCCAGACGCCGCCGCCCGTGGCACCCATGTAGTACACCAGAGGCTGGTCCTCGATGCCCGCGACGGCCGTTACGCGACCGCCGCGAAAGGGGCCGATGCTGCGATACTTGAGAGTCTGGTAGAGACTGGTATCGACCGTGTCGGCGGCAGGTGCGCCGATTTCCGGGGCGATGAGCAGGGCCATCCCAAGGAGTGGCAGGCTGATGGCTTTCAGGCGTTCGTGTCGCATGTAGTGTTCCCCTCGATCTTTTGTTCTCATTTTTTGGTTACCCACCGGAGCGGATCGTTGCGCTGGCTCGCGGTCCGCCAGCCGTCGCTGGCGCGCGCCGGGCCTAACTGTACCAGCGTCCGCGGCCTGTTGTGCGGGCGTCTTATAACGAAATCTTAGGAGTGTCCCGATTCGAGCTGAGCGATCGCCGGCCGGGTCCGGCACGCGCATGTACTCGCGCCTCTACGCGGTCACGACCTGGTTTGAGACAGGTTCTACTGCGTGTCGAGTTCGAGCAGGGTCAGGTCGTCGAAGTGAACGCCCTGGGAGACGTTGGAGCCCGAGTAGTCCACGTAGAGCGTGAAGGCCTGCACGGCCGCCGTGCCTGCGGGCGCGGTTGCGATGCCCGTGTCGAGAAACACCCATTCGCCAGCCGGCGTGCCGCTGTTGATCTCGTTGGATATCTTGGCTGGCGACGATCCGCCGGCCGTCTCGATGGTGCCGAGATCTTCACCGTCGGCATCGAAGAACGAGATTTGCACGATGCCGAAGGCCGGACCGCCGGTCAGGGCGTTGGGCGCGAAACCGTACCCGGTCAGCTGCCACTTCGACCCCGGGGTCGCCGGCTGCTCCTGGAACGCGCCGGACACCGTACCGATGAAGTAAGGCGGATAGGGGACTGTGCGGCTGAAGCCCCAGTTGAACATCGACCGGCTCCCGCTGCGCGCGAGCCTGGTCGACAAACGGCTCTCGTCGAATAGCGTCCAGCCGCCCTGCGGCGCCGATGCGTCGCCCTCGAAGCCGGGATCGCTGAGCAGGTTCTGGCCGGCCGCCGAGGCCACCAGCGGGCCGATCGCCATGCAGCCGATCGCAAGTGGAACTCGATGGCGTCTTGTTGCCGAAGGCACGTTGATCCCCCTTGATCGCCGGCGTACTGTGCGGCGAGCTGCTTGTCGCCGGGCCGGAATCTATGTCGAGATAGTTTCTAGACTAGCCGCAGCGCTCGCCAATGTCACGAAAGCCGGCGGCGGGCTTGCGCATTGCGAAAAACCCCGCGGGACTTTCGAGCGACGACGGATTCGCTATCATGCGCCAACGGCTGAGCGCCGGTGCGTCGTCCAGTGCATTGCCGCGCGTAGCGAAAAGTCATGGATGGGTTTGACTCGGTGAATACAGGCCGTATCGCAAAAGAGCCATTGCTGCATTTCCTGTTGCTCGGCGCCGCGCTGTTTTTCGTCTTCAGCTGGTTGAACCGGGACGACGGCGATGCGCGGGACGTCATTGTCGTCGACGAGGCCCGGCTCAAGCATCTCGCCTCTCGCTTCGAGAGGACATGGCAGCGGCAGCCAACCGAAGAAGAGTTCAATGCGCTCGTCGAGAGCTGGATTCGCGACGAAATCCTGTATCGCGAGGGCGTCTCGATGGGCCTGGATATCGACGACCCCATCGTGCGACGCCGCGTCGCGCAAAAGGTGGACGTGTTCGCGGAGACGCTGGCGCCGTACTCGGCCAGCGACGAGCAGCTCGAGGAATGGCTCGAACAGAACCGACCGCGGTACCGCGTTCGGCCGAGCTACTCGTTTCGCCAGGTATTCTTCGATGCCGAACGGCATGGCGAGCGCCTGGATGCGGTAATCGGCGCCGCCGGGAGGCGGCTGGGTGCCGATCCGAACGCGGTCGCTGGTGATGCGACGATGCTGCCCTCGCGGGAAGCGAGCGTCGACGCGACGCAAATCGCGCGCACCTTCGGCACGGAATTCGCAGCGGCGCTCGATGCGGCGACTCCTGGCGAATGGTACGGCCCGATACGGTCCGGCTTCGGCTGGCACCTGGTCCTGATCGAGGCGCGTACCGAGGGCCGCGACCCGGACCTCTCAGAGGTTCGCGCGGCCGTCGAGCGGGACTACCTGGCCGACCGCATTGCCGCCACCAAGGACGCGTTCTACGAGGAAGTTCGCAAGACCTATACGGTCCGTATCGAGCGCGGCGAAGCCGGGAGCGACGGATCGTGACGCGGGCGGTTCCGGCCCTGTTCGCAATCCTGCTCGCGATCCTGCCGGGTACCGCGCCGGCCGACGTGTTTCAGCCTGCGTATCTCGAAGTATCCGAGCTCGGTGACGACCGCTACGAGGTGCTGTGGCGCGTTCCGACGGTCGTGGGCACACGTCCCGTTGCCGCGGAGTTGCGATTCCCGCCCGGCACCGAAAGGCTCACGGAACCGCAGCCGATGCTGCTCGGTCCCGCGTGGGTGGAGCGCTACGCCGTTTCGGTGCCCGGCGGTCTCGTGGGCCAGGAGATCGCTATCGCGGGACTGCTTGGCGGCGTTACTGACGTCATCGCGCGCGTCGAGCGCCTCGACGGGACCAGCCAGGTCGAGCGATTGCTGCCTTCCGAGCCGAGATTCACGGTGGAGGCATCCAGGGGGCGGGCGGAGATTGCCTGGACCTACTTCGTTCTCGGCGTCGAGCATATCCTCGCCGGCATCGATCACCTCCTGTTCGTGCTGGCGCTGCTGCTGATCGTCCGCGGCGTCGGTCGCATCGTCGCGACAATAACGGCGTTTACGCTCGCGCACAGCGTCACGCTGGTCGCGGCAACCCTCGGCTGGCTGAACGTGCCGGGCCCACCCGTGGAGGCGATCATCGCGCTGTCGATTGTGTTCGTGGCCGCGGAGGTCCTGCACGGGCAGCAGGGCCGGCCGGGTCTCACGGCGCGCGCGCCCTGGGTCGTCGCCTTCAGTTTCGGCCTGCTGCATGGCCTCGGGTTCGCGGGCGCGCTCGCGGAGGTGGGCCTGCCGCAGATCGCGATTCCAGTCGCGCTCGCGATGTTCAACGTCGGCGTCGAGATCGGCCAGCTGATTTTCGTGGCGGCCGTGCTGTCGTTTGCCTGGCTTGCCCGCGTCGTATCCGCGCGGCAACCGGACTGGGCGACCGCCGCTATCGCCTACGGTATCGGCTCGGTCGCCGCCTACTGGACGATCGAGCGCATCGCGGGCTTTTGATCCACTCGAGTCGCCGGCTACCAGGCGATGCCGTAGTCCTCGCCGTAGTCGCTCGCGCCGCCCCACATCGTGCCGTTTTCCTTGTCGAACCAGATCGCCGTGATCGGACTGTAGGTCCGTTCGACGACTTCGACGTCATAGCCCATCTCCGCGAGCGAGTCGCGGACCCAGACGGGCACGCGGCTCGTGACCTGCAGCCGGCCGGGCTCGGCCTGGTGGGCGCCGAACGAGCTCTGCATCTGGTAGCTCGTGATGTTGTGCGCCTCGGCGGCCTCCTGCACGTTCATGTCGAACTCGACCATGTTGAGAAAGAACTGCAGCAGGTTCTGGTCCTGGGTGTCTCCGCCCTGCACCGAGAACGCGATCAGCGGCTCACCGTCCTTGAGCGCGAGGCTGGGCGTCAGCGTTGCCCGGGGACGCTGGCCGGGCTGGACGACGTTGTAGGGATTGAGGCGCTCGTCGAGCACAAAACTCTGCATGCGCTGGCTCAGGCCGATGCCGGTCGATCCCGCGACGAAGGCGGGAATCCAGCCGCCGCTCGGCGTGATCGAGACCACCCAGCCGTCCGCATCGGCGGCCTGGATCGAGGTCGTGCCGGCGACGAAGGCTTCGTCGTGCGTCATTCGACGGGCCTGCTGGAATCCGTCCGCGCCTTCGGCGTCGGCGCCAGGCGGTATCGGTGTCCACTGTTCGAGCAGGTCGAGAAACGGATTCTTGCCGCGCTGGTAGCGGTAGGGGTCGCCGGGGCGCGTCTCGGCGTCGTTGCGTGTCCAGTCGATGCCCTCGCGCCGCTCGTCGGCATAGCGCTTCGACAGCAGACCCTCGATCGGTTCCTCGGGCGGCACGTACGGATCGCCGTAGTAGAAGTCGCGATCCGCGAACGCAAGATTCATCGCCTGGTAAAGCGCGTGAATATACCGGGCGCTGTTGTAGCCCATGCTCTTGAGGTCGATTGCTTCCAGAATGTTGAGCGCCTGCAGTAAGACGGGACCCTGCACCCACGTCGTCAACTTGTATACGTCGATGCCCTTGTAATTCGTGCTGACGGGCTCCTCGATGTACACCTGCCAACCGTCCAGGTCCTGCATCGTGATCAGGCCCCCGTACTCCGCCGAGCTGCGGACGATTTCTTCCGCGATATCGCCGCGGTAGAAGCGGTCGTAAGCCGCGTAGATGGCTTCCTTGCGGCTTTTGCCGGCATCGAGTGCCGAGCGCTCGGCGTCGACGAGCTTCTCGAGCGTCGCCAGCAGGTCCGGCTGCCGGAACACTTCGCCCGGGTAGGGCGCGGCGCGCGCCTGGCTGTTGTCCTCCTCGAGGTGCGGCAGAAACACACGCTTCGAGTACGACCATTGCGACAGCACGTCCTTGCGCCGCTCCATGTTGTCGGCCTGAGCCTTCTCGATCGGGTAGCCTTCGGCCATCTGCATGGCGGGCTCAAGGACCTCGCGGAGGCTCAGTTCGCCATACTCGGCCAGCATGACCATGAGACCGCCGGGCGTGCCCGGCGTCACGGCCGCGAGCGGGCCGTACTCGGGCGGATACACCATGCCCTTCTCGCGGAAGAACTCGGCCGTGGCGCCCGTTGGCGCGACACCGAGCGCGTTGATGCCTTTCACCTCGCCAGTGCCGGGGTTGTAGATCAGCGCCTGCGTCTCGCCGCCCCAGCCGAGCGTGTCCCACATCGTGGACGTCGCGGCCAGCATGGCGCAGGCCGCGTCGACGGCATTGCCGCCGCGCGAGAACGTCATGGCACCGGCGGTCGCGGCGAGCGGCTTGCCCGTCACGGCAACCCAGTGTTTACCGTGAAGCACGGGTTTGTTGCTGGCCTCCGCGATCGTCAGGGGCGCGACCGGTAGCAGCCAGATGGCAAGCACGAGCAGTGAGCCTCTGACTGTCGGACTGAGATTTCGCATGGGTTTCGCTCGCGGGGGTACAGGGTCGCGAAGACGATAGCACGACGCCCGGGGTGCTTCAGGCGCGCCGGCTCTGCCGCGCGATCGATTCGCTGACGGCAGCGATGGCGACGGCGGGGCGGCGTGGCAGGACCGGTCGCGATCGATGTCGCCTGACAGCATGATGTGCCGTCTTGACCACGAACCCGAACGAACTGTCCGCTTGATCATCGGCACAACGGAATTGGCTGCAATGCTCGATATGCGTACAATCGTGCGCACTGCGCGCAACACGGGCTGAGACTTCGTCGCAAGACCGCGGCTGGGTGCGGGCCGACCAGGAGCGAGCGCTCGCCTGATGATACGTCTATGCAATAAGGGACACCTCGAGCGCCGGCCCGCGGCCGCGGGCCGGGTTGCCGGCGGCGCGGGCGTCGTCTTGAGCATTGTCATACTCGCGCTGGCGACCGGTGTTGCACGGGCCGACGACCCGCCGTCGCGTCCGGATCTCGTCGAGATCTTCCTGGACGCCCGGGCACTGTCCCGGCCCGACGTCGTCGACGGCGTGCCCGACTACGGTAAAGCCGCCGTAGAACGGCAAAAGCAGATCCTCGCCGACCTCAGATCCCGCTTCGACGAACTCGACCCGGCCGACTGGCCGCCTCGCGACAAGGTCGACTACCTCCTGGTGCGCGCGGAACTCGACAAGCTCGAGTACGGGATCTACGTGTATCGTGCGCCGTCGCGCAGCCCGAATTTCTATCTCTCCTCGATCTCCTCGTTCGGGATGTCGAGCGGCGCCACGTTGAGCCGGCTCGGTGCCC
Organism: Woeseiaceae bacterium; assembly: GCA_028280615.1. Taxonomy (GTDB): domain Bacteria; phylum Pseudomonadota; class Gammaproteobacteria; order Steroidobacterales; family Woeseiaceae; genus UBA1847. The sequence continues at coordinate 57,398 of JANQLK010000020.1, forward strand.
TCGTGCAGGCACCGCCGCCGTTCGACGCTGCCAGGGCGGACGCGATCCTCGCGCAAATGCGGCTGATCCCGAGAATCCTCGAGCAGGCCAAGGCGAACCTGACCGAGCCGAACGTCGAGATGTCGCGCTGGGCGCTGTCGGCGCTCAACGACGTCGAGGCGAGCAGCCGCGCCTTTGCCGCGGGTCTAGCACCGCACTTCCCCGCGGCGCAGGCGGCAGAGTTGAATCCAGCCGCCAGGGCCATGGGGGAGGCGCTCGAAGACTACCGTCGCTGGATCGAGGAGCGCCTGCCCGACATGGCGCACGCCGAACCGATCGGCCGCGAGATGTACGACTGGTTGCTGCAGCGGGTCTGGCTGTTGCCGTATGACGCCGACGATGTACTGCGTTTCGGCGAACAGGAGTACGGCCGCTACCTCGCCTTCACCGAGTTCGAGGAGGCGCGTAATCGCGGCTTGCCCGTGCCGTCGAGGGTTCCCACCACCGAGATCTACGCGGTCAGGACGGCCGAGGACGCGCGCGCAATCCGGCGCTTTCTCGCGCAGCGCCAGGCGCTGACGATCCCGGACTTCGTGGGACCGTACCGCCGTACCGAGATGCCCCCCTACATACAGGCGTTTTCGCTCTGGGCGGGGTTGAGCGGCTACTCGACGGATGACAACGCTGCGGTCAAGTACTCGGTGCCGGAGGATCACCCGTATACCGGGACCTACTGGGAGTCGATCATGCGTGTCGACCCGAGCACCAACATCTTTCACGACGGCATACCCGGGCATCACTTCCAGGGGGTCGTGTCGCGCCGCCACCCGTCGCCGATCCGGTCGAAGCGGCGCGACCGGTTCAAGAGCGAGGGCTGGGCGACCTACTGGGAAGAGACCGCCGTGCAGCTCGGCTTCTATGACGAGCGGCCGCGCAGCCGCGAGCTGATTTACAACTTCCTGCGCCTGCGCGCCCTGAGGGTCATCGTGGATGTACGTATGGCGCTCGGCGAGATGGGCGCCGAGCAGGCCATCGAGGCACTGATGACCGTACCGATGGACCGGCGCATCGCCAGCGAGGAGGCCGATGACTTTTTCGCGGCGCCCACCGGCGGCATCGTCTACCAGATCGGCAAGATGCAGATCGAGCGCTTGCTTGGCGAGCGGCGCAACGATCTCGGGGACGCCTTTCACCTCGGCGAGTTCCACGACGAACTGGTTGCCGCGGCGTGGGTGCCGATCGCGTTGACGCGCTACGAAATGACCGGGCGTGACGACGAGCTAAGCAGGATGCTCGCCGACGATCGGCCGCTACCATCGCGATAGCGCAGCGGTCGGCGATTCAGGAACTGCCGTCTGCGCGTGCAAAGCCGTTTGCGTCTCGCAGAGTACCTATGTTTTATGCGCACGGATGGCTTTAGAATCCTGTGCTTCCGAATGTCCACGGAGGCGCGCATGCAGCCCTTATGCCCAGCGAGACTCTGGTTAACTGTCGCCGTCTCGGCGCTGGTCTTGTCATCAATCGGAACCACGGCGAATGCGCAGCGGGCCGGGCAGTCGACAACCGTCAGAACGGGCACGGTCAGCGCAATGAGGTCCGTCGACCTCAACGATTCCAACGCGATTGGCGGCGCTCTCGTGGGTGGCGCGTTCGGTGCAGCCCTGACCCGCTCCTCCAAGAGCAGCAGCCGCCGGAATCGCAACGCGGCCATTGGTGCCGTGTTGGGCGGTGCGGCCGCTGCATCCAAGACACGACCCGGGCGCGTCTATACGATCAGCACGAACGAAGGCACGATGATCCAGATCGCGACCGAGCAGACGGAGCTCAGGATCGACGACTGCGTGTACGTCGAGGAGTCCGGCGGTACCGCGAACATTCGCCGCGCGCCCGCGACGGTATGTGAGCCCGAAAGCGCCGAGGTGTTGGCCGACGCGGATATCGTCGCGGAGCTTGTCGAGGAGGCGGATGAATGCGCGGCTGCGAAGCAGGAACTCGTCGACGCGGATGACGACGCGGCGGTCGACAGAGCGGTCCGCAAGGTCAAAATCCTCTGTTACGACTAGCGCGGCAACACAAAGCTTGAGCTTCAATGACTTGGCGGCGCGCTGCGTCGCAGCCGTGTGCTGGCGCACGGATAGCAGAACAGGAGTAGTAGCATGAAGATTGCGGTACTGGGTGCAGGTGCCGGCGGCACGGCGATGGCCTTCGACTGCGCAACCCACGGCCACGAAGTTCGGCTGTTCGACTTCGAAGCGTTTCCCGAGAATATCGCTGCCGTCGCGGCACAGGGTGGCATCCACTCCGACGGCGACCTGTCCGGCTTCGCCGAGCTTGCGGGGGCCGGTCATGACATCGATGCTGCCCTCGACGGTGCGGAACTCGTATACGTCGTCGGTCCTGCGTACAGCACCGAGCCGTTCGGCGAGGCGGTCAGGGGCAGGCTCGAGGCCGGACAAACCGTCGTCGTCAGCCCGAGCAGCTGCGGCGGCGCACTGGCGTTCAAGAAAGCCGCGGGGCTGGAGGTCGACGACCACTCCGTTTGCGTGGCGGAAACGTCCACGCTGCACTACGCGGTGCGACTGACAGAGCCCGGCCGGCTGCGCGTTTTCCTGAAGCTCAAAGCCGGAAACCTGCTGGCAGCGCTCCCGGCGACCCGTACCGGTGATGTCCTCGCAATGATCGCCGACGTCTATCCGGGCATGGAGCCCGCGCAGAGCGTGCTGCAAACGAGCCTGCAAAATGCGAACCCGATCATTCATCCTTCGGTCACGCTCGCCAATGCGGCGCGAATCGACACCGAGGGCCACGATTTTCTCTTCTACGAGGAGGGCGTCAGCGACGCGACCGGGCGTCTGATCGAGGCACTCGACAAAGAGCGCATCGCGATCGGCGCGGCGATGAATATCGAGGTCCTGCCTGACCCCGCAATGGGGATGCGACAGGGCTACATGCTGGCCGACAACTACGGCGAGGCGTACCGCAACGCACCCGGGTTTCTTGGCATTTCGGCCCAGCCGCAGCTCGATCATCGCTATCTCAACGAGGACGTCGGCTACGGGCTGGTCTTCATGGCGGCGCTGGGTCGCCAGCTCGACGTTGCAACACCGAACATCGATGCGATGATTCGCCTGACCTCGGTGCTAATGGCGCGCGAGTACGCGAGCGAGGCGCGGCGAACCCCGGAGACGCTCGGCATCGCCGACAAGTCCCCCGAAGAGCTGGCCGCGCTTTGACGCGGTCCTGCCCTGACGGGCTGGAATCGGCCGTGCGCTGACGAGCCTTTCATAGCGCGTGCGTATCGGTCTGCAAACCTGGGGCAGCGAGGGCGACGTCCGGCCTTTTCTCGCCCTCGCCGCGGCCCTCTCCAGGCGAGGTCACGGCGTCCGGCTGGTCATCACCGAAATCGACGACCGTGACTACGCGCGCTACGCGGATACGCTCGGCGTCGATATCGAAATGGTTGCATCGCCGGTGCTGGCTTCCGAGGTCGAGATCATGCGTGTCGGCGACACCCTGCTCGCGATGGGCAGCGCGTACCGCCAGGGACGCTATATCGCCGAACGATTGTTCGAGCCCGGAGTGCCCGAGATGTTCACAGCCGCTCGCGACCTGGCGGGCTGGAGTGACGTGATCGTGCGGCACTACTTCCACCATCCCTGCGGCGCCGCCGCGGATCTGGCGGGCGTGCCGCAGGCCAGTCTGTCGTTCTCACCCGATGCCATCGCTTCGGCTGACCAGCCGCCGGGCGATCTTCCGGATCTCGGCAGCCTGTCCAACCGATTTCTCTGGAAGCTGGCCCGCCGGGAACTCGACCGGACTTTCCTGCCGCCGATCAATCGCCTGCGCGAGCAGAGCGGACTCGCGCCGCTGCCGAATACGATGCGCGGTTGGTATTCGCCGCGGCTGAATGTCGTTGCCGTGTCGCCGTTTATCCGGCCGCCGTCCGCGGATTGGGCGCCCGCGCACCGGGTATCGGGATTCCTGAACCTGCCGGAAAGCCAGCGCTTCGACCCATTGCCGGAGACTGTGGATGCCTTTCTCGAGGCCGGCGAAGCGCCGGTTTTCGTTGGCTTCGGCAGCCTGACTCCAAGGGATTCGGCGCACGTGCGGGAAACGCTCGATGTAATAGAGAATGCGGTGAGTCGTGCGGGCTGCCGCGCGATCGTGCAGGGGCTCGCGGAGCCCGCGACAGGAACCTCCTCGCTGTTGCACGTCGGCCGCGTTCCGCACGCAAAGCTCTTTCCGCGCTGCGCGGCGATCGTGCATCACGCCGGGGCCGGCACTACCCAGACCGCAACGCTATCGGGCGTCCCGAGCGTTTGCGTACCGCACCTCGCGGACCAGTTCTACTGGAGCCGACGCTTGTACAAGCTCGGTACCGCGGTCAAACCGCTGAAGCGTAAACGGCTGACGGCCCGCCGGCTCGCGGGGCGCCTCGCGGATGTGCTCGGTTCCGAGGAGAGGCGGGAGCGGGCGCAGTCGCTCGCCGCGCGTATGTCGGGCGAGTGCGGCGACGAGCGCGCGGCGGACCTGATCGAATCGCTGGCCGAGTCACGACCCGCAGCGGGCGAGTAGCATCAGCACGATCACTGCTGCGATAGAGCCGACGTAGGTGCGCATCGACACGGTCTTGCCCTCCATGCTGTCCCAGACGCTTCGGCTCCAGCTCCGGACACCCGCCAGCGGGTCGGGCGCGTGCTCCTCGAAGGTCGGGCCGGACGGCGATGGCGCATCCTCCGGTGGCGGCTTTTCGGTAGCCGGTTCGCCGTTCGCTTTCGGCTCTTCCTCGGGTTTGCTGGACCCGGCTTCGCCCTTGTCGTCACTCATGGCACAACCCTCGCTGGCGATGGACAGGCGTTTAGTGTAGCGCGGACCTAATGACGCAGGACACAAGCCGCCGGGAGGCCGCCCGTCAGGCGGATTTGCGTTCAGCGTGCTGCGCGTCGTCCGACAGGCCCGTCACGCGGTCGCAGATAGTCTTGCCGATCGGAATGGCCGACGTCGCGGCGGGCGAGGGCGCGTTGCAGACGTGCAGGCTTCTCGGCGTGTTCGCGAACAGGAAGTCGTTGATCATGTTGCCCCTGGCATCGACGGCCTGGGCGCGGACGCCGGTAGGCCAGGGCCTCAGATCGCCGCGCCTGAGGGACGGGGCGTAGCGCTGAATCTGGCGCAGGAAACTGGTCTTGAACAAGGCATTCCGGAGTTCGATCAGGCCGGGCCGGACGTGTTGCGACAAGAGCCGCCAGGTGCCTGGATAGCTCAGCATCGACAGCGTGTCGCGGGCGCTCACGTTTATTCGGCCGTAGCCCTCGCGCTTGAAGCCCAGGCAGGCCGTCGGTCCGACCGTGATCGAGCCGTCGATCATCCGGGTCAGGTGCACGCCCAGGAACGGCAGCGCCGGATTGGGAACCGGGTATATCAGGTGCTTGATGATGTCGTTGTGGCTCGCATTGAGCGCGTAGTATGCGCCGCGGAACGGGACGATTCGGAAACCGGCCTCGACGTCGAGCATCGCGGCGAGCCGGTCGGCCATGAGGCCGCCGCAGGCGATGACGTAGCCAGCGCTGATCGCGCCGCCGGTATTGGTCCGAACATCGATATGACGTTCGCCTTCCGTCATGCCGCTGACGGCCGTGCCGAGGCGGATTTCGCCGCCGGCACGTTCGAAGCTTGCCGCCATTGCCCGGCACATGCCCGGGTAGTCGACGATGCCGGTCCTGGGCGACAAGAGCGCCTTCACGGCCCTGATGTTGGGCTCGAGTTCCCGCGCCGCGGCGCCGTCGATCAGCTCGATATTGAGGCCGTTGTCCTTGGCACGCTCGTAGAGCGCGTCGAGGCGGCCGATCTCGCTGTCCTCGGTGGCGACGATCAGTTTGCCGCACTGCTCGTAGTCGACGCCGTGTTCCTCGCAGAATTCGACCGTTGCCGTGACGCCTTCGCGGCAAAGCCGCGCTTTGAGGCTGTCGGGCGGATAGTAGATGCCGGCATGAATGACGCCCGAGTTGCGGCCGGTCTGGTGCATGGAGACGGCCCGTTCCTTTTCGATCAGGACGATCGATGCCTCGGGGAGCCGCTGCTTGAGCTGCCAGGCCGTGGACAGGCCGACGATTCCACCGCCGATGATTGCATAGTCGTACATGGCCGCTAATGTAGTCGCTCGACCGGGCCCCGTCCACGACGCGAATCCGACTTCTTCGAGGCGCCACAGGCATTGCGAACGCCCGAAGGTATGCCGTATAATCGCGCGCCAGTGCATGGGTGGGGACACGTCGCTGACGTGCGACCCACGCTACCAGGGTCCTGGTAGGCCAAACCCCGCTCAGGGGTTTTTTGTTGTCCGAACGGCAACGACAGGCACGCTTTGGAAATGGGCCTTTGGCCCATTTTTTGTTTTGAAAACAATGTGTTATCAGGTGTTTCGTGACGGCTGACGAATTGCGGAAACTGATCGAGCCGTCCGTCGAGAGGCTCGGATACGAGCTGTCGGACCTCGAAGTGAAGCTCGGCGGCCGCGGCGGCGTCGTCCGGGTGTTTATCGACCACCCCGACGGTGTCGGTCTCGCCGATTGCGAGAAGGCAAGTCTCGCCGTGAGCGCGCTGCTCGATGTCGAGGACCCGATTCCCGGGCACTACGACCTCGAGGTGTCGTCGCCCGGCTGGAACAGGAAGTTGACGAAAGTTGAACATTTTCAGCGGTTTGCAGGTGAAACCGTGAAAGTACAGATGCGTTTTCCGATAGCGGGGCGCAAGCGGTACCGAGGCACGTTGAAGGACTCGGACGAAGACACGATTGTCGTCGAAGTGGACGGCGAGCCGCACACACTGCCGATCGCCACGATCGACACGGCGCGGCTCGTGCCCGACGGGAGTGAGAAGTAATGAGCAAAGAGATCTTGATGGTCGCCGACGCGGTATCGAACGAGAAAGGCGTCGAGAAGGACATTATTTTTGAAGCAATCGAGCTGGCTTTGGCGTCGGCCACGCGCCGCAAGCACGGCGACGACATCGACGTCCGCGTCGCGATCGACCGTGAGACGGGCGATTACGACACCTTTCGCCGCTGGCTGGTGTTCGAGGACGAGTCCACCGAGCTCGAGTTCCCGGATCGCGAGCTGCGCATGATCGATGCCGTCGACGTAGACGACAACGCTGAACCGGGTGGCTACGTCGAGGTTCCGATGGAATCGGTCGAGTTCGGGCGTATCGCCGCGCAGGCCGCCAAGCAGGTCATCGTGCAGAAGGTCCGCGAGGCCGAGCGCGAGCAGGTCATCGAGGAATACCAGGATCGCGAGGGCGAACTCCTGTCGGGGCTGGTCAAACGCGTCGACCGCAATGGCGTCTACATCGACCTGGGCGGCAATGCCGAAGGCTTCGTGCCGCGCGACCAGATGGTGCCGCGCGAGCCCGTCCGCCCGCAGGACCGGATCAAGGCGCTGCTGACCGAAGTCCGATCGGAGCCGCGCGGCCCGCAGCTGTTCATGACCCGCACGTCGCCGCAGTTCCTGATCGAGCTGTTCAAGATCGAGGTGCCGGAAGTGGGCCAGGGGCTCATCGACATTCTCGGCGCGGCGCGCGACCCGGGCCTTCGCGCGAAGATCGCCGTTCGCAGCAACGACAACCGCATCGACGCCGTCGGGGCATGCGTGGGTATGCGCGGTTCGCGAGTTCAGGCCGTGTCCAACGAACTGGCCGGCGAGCGCGTGGACATCATTCTCTGGGACGACAACCCGGCACAGTTCGTCGTCAACGCGATGTCGCCGGCCGAGGTCGTGTCGATCGTCGTCGACGAGGACGCGCACAGCATGGATATCGCCGTCGACGAGGACAAGCTGTCGCAGGCCATCGGCCGCGGCGGGCAGAACATCCGCCTGGCCAGCGAGCTGTCCGGCTGGGAGCTCAACGTCATGACCGCCGCCGACGCCGAGCAGAAGAGCGAGGCCGAGATGAAGGAACTCATCGAGCTGTTCTCGAAGCAGCTCGACGTCGACGAGGAAGTGGGCCTGATCCTGGTTCAGGAGGGCTTTTCGACGATCGAGGAGGTTGCCTACGTGCCGGCCTCCGAGCTGATCGAAATCGAGGAGTTCGACGAGGACATCGTCGAGGAGCTTCGCAGCCGGGCGCGCGACGTGCTGCTGACGCAGGCCATCGTGCAGGAGGAGAAGATCGACGAGACCGAGCCGGCGGAAGATCTCTTGAATCTCGAAGGCATGGACAAGGGGCTTGCCTATCTGCTGGCGAGCAAGGGCGTCGTCACGCGCGAAGATCTCGCGGAGCTGGCGACCGACGACCTGCTGGAGATCAATGAGATGGAACAGGAGCAGGCCGCCGCGCTGATCATGAAAGCGCGCGAGCACTGGTTTGAAGCGGAGCAACAGGCCTGAAGGCCGGTTCCGGAGTGGAGTAAAGCATGGCCGACGTCACAGTTGCACAATTTGCGGAAGTGCTGAAAGTGCCGGTGGACAAGCTGCTGTCGCAGCTTGATGAAGCCGGCATCAAGGTGAAAGGTTCCGAAGACACGATCAGCGAGGACGCGAAACTCGAGCTCTTGACGCACCTGCGCAGGAGCCATGGGCAGGGCGATTCGAAGTCGACGGTCGCCGCGCCGCGCAAGATCACGCTGAAGCGCAAATCGCAGTCCGAGCTGCGCATGTCCGGCGCGCAGGGACGGTCGCGGACCGTCAACGTCGAGGTGCGCCGCAAGCGGACCTACGTCAAGCGCGACGTGCTCGAGGAGCAGGCCAAGCAGGAGCAGGAGGAGCTCGACGCAAAGCGCCGCGCCGAGGAGGATCGCCTCGCGGCCGAGAAGGCCGAGCAGCAACGAATCGAGGCGGAGAAGGAGGCCGAGGCCAAGCGCGCCGAGGAGGAGCGGCAGAAGGAGGAGAAAGCCCGCGCCGACGCCGAAGAGGAAGCGCGCAAGGCCGCCGAAGAGGCCGCCAGGGCCGCGCAGGACGAAAAAGTGCGGCTCGAAAAGGCCGAGCAGGACGCCCGGACCCGCCGTCAGAAGGACAAGGCGAAGCCGTCGGCCAAGCGCACCGAGACCCGGTACGGACGCAAGGAGCTGCACGTCGCTGGCGACAAGAGCGGCCGCCGGCGCCGCAAGACGCCCACCCGGCGCCGCGCCGTGTCACTGGGCGGCGACTCGCAGCACGGCTTCGAGAAGCCGACCGCCCCGGTGGTCCGCGAGGTCGAGATTCCGGAGAGCATTTCCGTCGCAGACCTCGCGCAGCGCATGGCGATCAAGGGCAACCAGGTCGTCAAGGTGCTGTTCAACATGGGCGCGATGGTCACGATCAACCAGGTGATCGACCAGGATACGGCAACGCTCGTCGTCGAAGAACTGGGCCACGTTGCCAAACAGATTTCCGAGGCGGACGTCGATGAGCAGCTGCTCGCGGAAGAAATCAAGGCGGCCGAAAACCAGGGCGATGCCCAGACGCGCCCACCGGTCGTGACGATCATGGGCCACGTCGACCACGGCAAGACGTCGCTGCTCGACTACATTCGCCGCACCAAGGTGGCGGCCGGCGAGGCGGGCGGTATCACCCAGCACATCGGCGCGTACTCGGTCGAGACCGACAAGGGCCGCGTTTCGTTCCTCGACACGCCGGGCCATGCCGCGTTCACGGCGATGCGCGCGCGCGGTGCCCAGGCGACGGACATCGTCGTGCTCGTCGTGGCCGCGGACGACGGCGTCAAGCCGCAGACCGTCGAGGCTATCGAGCACTCGAAGGCCGCGGAAGTCCCGATGGTCGTCGCCGTGAACAAAATCGATCGCGAGAACGCCGATCCGGAACGGGTGCGCAACGAGCTGTCGCAGCACGAGGTCATTCCCGAGGAGTGGGGCGGCGATCACCTGTTCGTGAACGTCTCCGCACACACGGGCGAGGGCATCGACACGCTGCTCGAGTCGATCCTGTTGCAGGCCGAAGTCATGGACCTCAAGGCGCCCGCGAAGGGCCCCGCGCAGGGGCTCGTCATCGAGTCCAGCCTCGAAAAGGGGCGTGGCGCCGTAGCGACCCTGCTCGTCCAGTCGGGCACCCTCAAGCAGGGTGACATGATTATCGCGGGCGAGGAGTACGGCAGGATTCGCAACATGTTCGACGAAACCGGCAAGTCGGTAAAGGCCGCCGGCCCGTCGAGCCCGGCCGTGGTGCTTGGCCTTTCCAAGACGCCCAACGCCGGCGACGATTTCCTGGTCGTGAAGAACGAGCGCAAGGCGCGCGAGGTCGCGGAGTTCCGCCAGACCAAGACGCGCGATGCGAAGCTGGCCCAGCAGCAGGCGTCGAAGCTCGAGGACATGTTCAGCCAGATGGAAGACGGCAAGGCCGAATCGGTCTCGCTGATCATCAAGTCGGACGTGCACGGCAGCGCGGAGGCGCTTCGCGACTCGCTGACCAAGCTCTCGAACGACGAGGTCAAGGTCAATGTCCTGAGCTCCGCCGTCGGCGGCATCACCGAGACCGATGCCAATCTCGCCGCCGCATCGAATGCCGTCATCATCGGCTTCAACGTTCGCGCGGACGCCGCGGCGCGTTCGGCGATCAAGGAGTCGGGCGTCGACGTGCGCTACTACAGCATCATCTACGAGGCGATCGACGACGTGAAAGCAGCCATCAGCGGCCTGCTCGCGCCCGAGATCCGAGAGCAGATCGTGGGGCTTGCGGAAGTCAAGGAAGTGTTCAAGTCTCCGAGCCTTGGCGACATCGCGGGCTCGATCGTCCTCGAAGGCTATGTCAAGCGTTCCAATCCGATTCGCGTGCTGCGCGACAACGTCGTCATCTACGAGGGCGAGCTCGAATCGCTGCGGCGGTTCAAGGATGACGTCAACGAGGTGCGCGCCGGCACCGAGTGCGGTATCGGCGTCAAGAACTACAACGACGTCCGGGTCGGCGATCAGATCGAGTGCTTCGAGCGCGTGGAAGTCGCTCGGACGCTCGAGTAGCTTCGCGGATTCGAGGCAGGCAGCTATCGATGGCACGCGAATTCTCACGTAACCAGCGGCTGGGCAACCAGGTGCTTCGGACTTTGTCGGAACTGCTGCGGCACGAGGTCAAGGATCCCCGGCTCGAGTCTCTGTCGTTGACGGCCGTCGAGCTGTCGCGGGACCTGGGCGTCGCTCGTGTCTATTTCAGCCTGCTCGATCCGGCCGCTGATCCGGGGCCCGCGGCAGCCGGCCTCGAGCGCGCATCCGGTTTCCTGCGTGGCAAGCTCGGCCATGCTCTGAAAGTTAGGCATGTGCCGGAGCTGCGCTTCGTGCACGACGACAGCGCCGCACATGCCATGCACATTAGCGAGCTGCTCGACAAGACGGGCGACGTCGGCCCGGCCCGCGACAGCGACGAACCGAGCTGAGGCCATGGGGCGGACCCGGCGAGATCGGCTCAAGGCAGTCGATGGCGTGCTGCTGTTGAACAAGCCGTCCGGCCTGAGTTCCAACCAGGCGCTGCAACGTGTAAAGCGTCTGCTCAACGCGCGCAAAGCGGGTCATACGGGTAGTCTCGACCCCGCAGCAACCGGCATGCTGCCGCTGTGCTTCGGCGAGGCGACCAAGGTCTGCTCGTTCCTGCTCGATGCGGACAAGACCTATCGGGTGACGGCGCGGCTCGGCACGCAGACGGACACCGGCGACGCCGACGGCAAGCCGATCGCCGAGGCCGAGGTCCCGGCGCTCGACGAGACGGCCTGGCGCGACGTTCTCGAAGGCTTTCTCGGCGAGAGCGAGCAGTTGCCGCCGATGTATTCGGCGCTCAAGAAAGACGGCAAGCGACTCTACGAGCTGGCCCGCAAGGGCGAGACCGTCGAACGCAAGCGGAGGCGAATCAGGATCGACGCGATCGATCTCCTCGAAGCCGCGGGCACGCGCCTCGTGTTTCGCGTGAGCTGCTCGAAAGGCACTTATGTGCGGTCGCTCGTCGAGGACATTGCGGCATGCGCGGGAACGCTTGCGCACACCGAACGGCTGCACAGGGAGCGCGTGGGGCGTTTTGACGCCGGACGGATGATCGATCTCACGGACGCGGAGGCGCTCGCGGAGGCGCCGGACGAAGCGCTCGAAGCGCGCCTGTTGCCGCCCGATGCGGCGTTGACGGGCATGCCGGCCGTTACGCTGACGGCCGGGGAGGCGGAGGCTTTCCGCCATGGACAGACAGTCGTCCCCGCGACGGCGGCGGCGAGCGGCCTCGCGAGGGTTTACGGACCGGGTGGGGCCGAAGACTTCCTGGGCGTGGGAGAGGCCGCCGCGGGCGGCGCCATCGCACCCCGGCGGGTATTCGCGGGACGCCCAAAAAAGTCCCCAAATAGTTGATTTTGGACTGTTAAAGGGCTTGAGCAGACGCTAGAATACCGCGCTCGAAAACGAGCCCAGAATTGAGACGTACTACGTAAGGTACTGTGGAGTATTTGAGGAATGTCACTTTCCAGTGAAGCAAAAGCGAAGATTGTCGCCGACTACGGTCGCGGCAAGGACGACACCGGCTCGCCTGAAGTTCAGGTCGCGCTGCTGTCCGCACGGATTTCAGAGCTCACCGAGCACTTCGGGGAGCACAAGAAGGATCATCACAGCCGTCAGGGTCTCCTGCGGATGGTCAACAAGCGGCGCAAGCTGTTGGACTATCTCAAGTCTCGGGACCAGGACCGCTACCGCGAGCTGATCTCCCGGCTCGGCCTGCGCCGCTAGTCCAGCGGCCCGTCTCGGCAACGCCTAAGCCTCCGGTCGTTCCCTTAAAACGGGTACGCAGGGGCTTACTGTTGCCTTTCCCCCTTTAAACGAGCATTTATCGTGAAATCAATTACCAAGAGTTTTACTTTCGGTGGCCATGACGTGTCACTGACGACGGGCGCAATCGCCCGCCAGGCAGACGGCGCCGTCATCGTGGACATGGCCGACACGGTCGTCATGGTGACCGCGGTCGGCCGCAAGGCCGCCGATCCGGGACGCGACTTCTTCCCGCTGACGGTCAACTACCAGGAGAAGGCATACGCCGCAGGCAAGATTCCCGGCGGCTTCTTCAAGCGCGAGGGCCGGCCCAGCGAGAAAGAGACGCTGGTCTGCCGCCTGATCGACCGTCCGATCCGTCCGCTGTTTCCCAAGGGCTTCAAGAATGAGGTCCAGGTGATCGCCAACGTCATGTCGCTGAACCCGGAAGTCGATCCCGACATCCCGGCTATGATCGGCGCCTCGGCGGCGCTCGCAATCTCGGGCATGCCGTTCGCGGGTCCGATCGGCGCCGCGCGCGTCGGCTACAAGGACGGCAACTATATGCTGAACCCGAACAAGAGCGATCTCGAGAACTCGCAGCTCGATCTAGTTGTCGCGGGCACGCACGACGCCGTGCTCATGGTCGAATCCGAGGCCAATATGCTGTCGGAAGAAGTCATGCTCGGCGCCGTCATGTTCGGTCACGAGCAGATGCAGGCAGCCATCGAGGCCATCAACGCGCTCGCCGCCGAGGCGGGTAAGCCGGCCTGGGACTGGCAGGCGCCCGAAGAGGACGAAGCGCTGGCCGCGGCCGTTGCCAAACAGTCGGCCGACGGCCTCGTCGCGGCGTACGGCATCGGCGACAAGATGGATCGTCAGGCGGCGGTGCGCGAAGTCAAGGACGCGGCGGTCGAAGCGTTGGCCGAGGAAGGCGAGGATGCACGCTGGTCAGCCGCCGACGTGCTCGGCGCCGTCTCCAGGCTCGAGAAGGACACGGTTCGCCGCCGGGTCATCGCCGGTGAGCCGCGCATCGACGGACGCGACCAGAAGACGGTTCGTCCGATCGACGTCAAGGTCGGTATCCTGCCGCGTTCGCACGGTTCTGCCGTGTTCACGCGCGGTGAGACCCAGGCCATCGTCGCGACGACGCTGGGTACGGGCCGTGACGCGCAGATCATCGACGCGCTCGAGGGCGAGTACAAAGAGCCGTTCATGCTGCACTACAACTTCCCGCCGTTCTGCGTGGGCGAGACCGGCTTCGTCGGCTCGCCGAAGCGCCGTGAGATCGGCCACGGCAAGCTCGCCAAGCGCGGCATCCAGGCCGTCATGCCGGATCCCGATGAATTCGGCTACGTCATCCGCGTCGTATCCGAGATTACCGAATCCAACGGCTCGAGCTCGATGGCGTCGGTCTGCGGCTCGAGCCTGTCGCTCATGGACGCCGGCGTGCCGATCAAGGCGCCGGTTGCCGGTGTCGCCATGGGGCTCGTCAAGGAAGGCGACGACTTCGCCGTACTGACCGATATCCTCGGCGACGAAGACCATCTCGGCGACATGGACTTCAAGGTTGCAGGTAGCGAAAGCGGTATCACGGCACTGCAGATGGACATCAAGATCCAGGGCATCACGCGCGAAATCATGGATATCGCGCTGGCGCAGGCGAAAGATGCTCGCCTGCACATCCTGGGCGAGATGAACAAGGTCATCAGCGCGCCGCGCGAAGAGATGTCGGAGTGGGCGCCGACGATCATGACGATGAAGATCGATCCCGAGAAGATTCGCGACGTCATCGGCAAGGGCGGTGCGACGATTCGCCAGATCACCGAGGAAACGGGCGCAACGGTCGACATCGACCAGGACGGCACGGTGCGGATTGCATCGGTCGACGGCGCGTCCGGCAAGGAAGCGCATCGCCGCATCGAGCTGATAACGGCCGACGTGGAGGTCGGGCGTGTCTATGAAGGCAAGGTCGCGCGGCTCATGGACTTCGGTGCATTCGTCACGATCCTGCCGGGCAAGGACGGCCTCGTGCACATCTCGCAGATCTCCAACGAGCGCGTCGAGAAAGTCAGCGACAAGCTCGCCGAGGGCGACATCGTCAAGGTCAAAGTCCTGGAAGTCGATCGCCAGGGCCGCGTGCGCCTGTCGATGAAGGAAGTCGAAGCGGCCTGAGCCGAGAGCCAGGTCTCGCGAAAACGGCCGGGCTGCGAGAGCATCCCGGCTTTTTTCTTGCCGCGAGGAGCGTCTACATACCCGGCATAGCCATCCTGGGTTCGAGGAACTCGATGATACGACGCGGCAGGTAGAACGACGGCCGTATGGGCGAACCGCCCTCGATGAAGCCGACGTGGCCGCCGTTCTCGCTGACTTCGAGCGTCACGGCCTCCGACAGCCGGTCGCCGTGGGGAATGACCGCCGGGGTCATGAACGGGTCGTCGAGCGCGTTGATGATCAGCGTGGGCGTCTCGATGGACTTGAGGAATCCGACCGAACTGCAGCGGTCGTAGTAGTCGTCGCGGCCGGTAAATCCGTGCAGCGGTGCCGTCACGGCATCGTCGAACTCGGCAAACGTTCGCGCCCGCATCGCACGCTCCCAGTCGAACGCGGCCGTGTGGCGATTGAATTTGCGCTGCAGGGCGTTCTTCATTCTTTTTATCAGGTAGTACTGATAAACCTTTGAAAATCCACTATCTATTGCTTCAGCACAGACGTGCAGACTGAGCGGCACACAGACGGCCGCGGCGGCCCGGAGCGGACTCGTGCCGGCAGCCTCGCCGAGGTACTTGAGCAGTACATTGCCGCCCAGCGAGTAGCCGACGGCCGCGATCGGCCCGACCGAATCGCGCCGGGACAGTTCGTTCAGGAAGTATCGGACGTCGTTGGTTTCGCCGGCGTGGTAGCGGCGCGGCAGCCGGTTCGAATAGTCGCCGCAGTCGCGAAAATTCAGCACGCAGCAGTGCCAGCCGCGATCCCGGGCCGCGAGCATCAGGGTTCTGGCATAGGTCGAGCGGGCCGAGCTCTCGAGGCCATGCAGGATGACCAGCAGCGGCGCCGCGCGCGGAAGCTCGACGAGCGGTTCCACCCAGTCGACCGCCGTGGCATCCCCGTCGGGCAGCTCGAGGATTTCGCGCCGCGTGGGAGGATGGCGTCGCGCAATCCACGGCAGGGACGGGAAGATCGTCTGCAAGTGCCGGTGCTTGAGCCAGCGCGGCGGCGCGAAGCGGCTACGGATAATCCTTTTGTCCGTTGTTTCCATACGGGCTGTTGCAAACAAAAAGGCCCCCCGCTTTCGCGGAGGGCCCGCCGTGGAGTGTTAACCCCTTCAGGCATGCGACAGGGGGCGGGGGAGCAGACCCCGTCGCACTGAACAAGCTAGGCTATGCCAGGGCTTGCTGTCAAGGTTGTCGAAACCTCGCGCCGAGCCTTTGTTTGCGTGGCGTTACGAGGGATCCGCGACGGTCTCGAGGCCGGCCAGGGCGGCCAGGTTCCAGTTTTCCATGGCCCACGTCCAGATACCGTCGAGCGATGCCTCGGCAAGCGCGCCCGGGGGATCCTGCTTGAGCGCTGCGAGAGCGGCGGTCAGCGTCGGCCGCACTTCGACGGTCGGGATTGGCGGAGCTCCGGTCAGCTTGCTGAGCTTGCTGCCGTCGGGGTGTACCACGACGGGGATGTGCGCATAACCCGGAGTCGCATAGCCCAGGCAGCGCTGCAGCCAGATTTGCCGAGGCGTCGAGTCCATGAGGTCCATGCCACGGACGATGTCCGTAACCCCGTGTTTATGATCGTCGACGACGACGGCGAGGTGATAGGCGACGAGCCCGTCACGACGATAGACGATGAAGTCGCCCGATTCGGGCTCGAGGCACTGGCGGTGAGGCCCCTGCAGTCGGTCTGCGAACTCGACGGCCTCGGCGTTCGTGCGCAGTCGAATCGCTGCTTCCGCGCCCGAGCTGCCGTTGCGGCAGGTGCCGGGATAGACGCTGCCCAGAGGACCTCGCGGAGCGTCCGCCAGCATTTTTCGCGAGCATGTGCAGGGATAGGCGAGGCCGGCATCGATCAGGCGATCGCGCGCCGCTTCGTGCAGCTTCGAGCTCTGGCTCTGGTAGCTGACTTCGCCATCCCATTCGAAGCCGTAGCGCTGCAGGGCATCGATGATCAGGCGGTCGGCGCCGCGCTGCTGACGCGGGGGGTCGATATCCTCGATGCGCACGAGCCAGCGACCGCCGCGGGTACGTGCTTCGAGATAGCTCGCAACGGCGGCGAGCAGCGAGCCGAAGTGCAGAGGGCCGGTCGGGGAAGGAGCAAAGCGGCCCGTGTAGCTGTCCGCCTCGTCCATACCGGGGTCCGCCGACGAATCAGCGGTACCGGTCGTCCCGGTCGCGGAACTGACGCTCCGCCAGCTCCCGGCGCTCCTGCGCTTCGAGACACAGCGTGGCGACGGGGCGGGCTTCGAGGCGCTTCAGGCCAATCTCTTCGCCGGTCTCGTCGCAGAATCCATAGCTGCCGTCATCGATGCGCGCGAGCGCCGAGTCGATCTTCCGCAGCAGCTTGCGCTCGCGGTCACGGGTCCTGAGTTCCAGACCGAACTCGGATTCCTGCGTCGCGCGGTCATTGGGATCCGGAAAATTCGCGGCTTCGTCCTGCATGTGGTGAACGGTCCGGTCAACCTCGTACATGAGCTCCTTCTTCCACGCGGTCAGGATTTCGCGGAAGTGTTCGAGCTGCGCCGCGCTCATGTATTCCTCGCCGCGCTTCGGCTTGTAGGGCTCGACGCCGTGGATCGGGCCGCTCAACAGGTTCGATCGCGGCTTGCGGCCTGCCGGCGCCTTGCGCTCCGGCGCGAGCCGTCTCGGCGTAACCTTTTTCTGGGATGGACTCGCAGCGCTGGCTGCGGCGCTTGCGGCCTTCTTCCTGGAGGCCGCCTTCTTCTTGACAGTCACTTTTTTCTTACTACCCGTCTTCCTAACAGCAGATTTCTTGGTGGCCTTCTTGGCTACTTTTTTCCTCGCGACCTTCTTCTTTGCAGCTTTTTTCCTGGCGGCCTTTTTCTTCGAGACTTTCTTCCTCGCGACTTTCTTCCTCGCGACTTTCTTTTTCGCGGCCTTTTTCTTCGCGACTTTCTTTTTCGCAACCTTTTTCTTGCTTACCTTCTTTTTCGCGGCTTTCTTCCTGGCAACTTTCTTCTTGGAGACCTTCTTCCTGGCTACTTTTTTCCTGGTCGCCGTGCGCTTCCTGGCGACCTTCTTGCGGGCTGCCGACTTCCTGGCCACGGTCTTCTTTTTCGACGTCGTGGCCTTCTTCCGCTTCTTGCTCGCGGCCTTTTTTGCTGGCATCTGGAACTCCTGCCGGACCGAGAAAAGGCGGGGATTATACATGGCTTCGGACCTCATGGAAGCCTGTTTTTTGCTGATATGAGGCATGAGTCGGGCCGGGCGTCGCGGCTTGGCGACAATCGTTTTGTCCGGGCAATTCAATTACACTAGCCGGATTTATTGGGCACCTGGCAAAACGACCTACATGCGTCTCAGCAAAATCAAGCTTGCCGGCTTCAAATCCTTCGTCGATCCGACCACCATTACCTTCCCAAGCAGCCTCGTCGGTGTTGTCGGACCGAATGGCTGCGGCAAATCGAATGTCATCGATGCGGTGCGCTGGGTCATGGGCGAAAGCTCCGCCAGCCGGCTGCGCGGCGATTCGATCACCGATGTCATCTTCAACGGCTCGAGCGCCCGCAAGCCGGTGGGTGCGGCGTCGGTGGAATTGCTGTTCGATAACTCCGAAACGAGTCTGGAAGGGCAGTACGCCAAGTACGCCGAGATCTCCATCCGCCGCGAGGTCACCCGCGACGGCATATCGAACTACTACCTGAACGGCACGCGCTGCCGGCGCAAGGACATCACGGGTGTCTTCCTCGGCACGGGTCTCGGACCGCGTAGCTACTCGATCATCGAGCAGGGCATGATCTCGCGGCTGATCGAGGCCAAGCCGGAGGATATGCGCGTGTTCCTCGAGGAGGCTGCCGGTATCTCGAAGTACAAGGAGCGACGGCGCGAAACGTCCAACCGCATAAAGCACACCAAGGAGAATCTCGACCGCCTGCGCGACGTCGTCGACGAGGTGGAGAAACAGCTCCGGCACCTCGACCGTCAGGCCAAGACCGCGGAGCGTTACGGCCGCTACAAGGAGCAGGAGCGGCGCACGGCCGCCGAACTGCTCGCACTCAGGACCAGGGACCTGGATGCGCGTGCGGCAGAGGCGCAGTCAGCGCTGTCGGAACGCAGGACGGGGCTCGAAGCCGCGATCGCCGAGCAGCGACGGTTGGAGGCGGCAATCGAAGACGCGCGGGTCACGCAAGGGGAGCGAAACGACGAGTTCAACGAAGTTCAGGGCCGCTACTACCGTGTCGGAAGCGAGATCGCCCGGCTCGAACAGTCCATCGAGCATGCCCGCGAGCTTCGCGAGCGGCAGGAAAAGGACCTGCGGCAGGCCGTCGTCGGTGCAAAGGAAATTCTCGAGCACATCGACAAGGACGAGGACGAGATCGCTCAGCTGGAACTGACGCTCAACGAACTCGTGCCGGGTCTCGAGGAGGCGCGCGCCCGTGAGCGCGCCTCGACCGAGTCTCTCGAGCGAGCGGAGGGCGCACTCGCCGAATGGCAGCAGGAGTGGCACGATTTTTCACAGCGGGTAAACGATGCTCGCGAACAGCGCAGCGTTGAGACGACACGCGCGGAACAGATTGAGTCGCGTCTTGAGGGCCTGGAAGAGCGCCGCAAGAAACTGCTTGAAGAACAGCCCGAAGGTGACGAGGCCGCCCTCAAATCCCGAGTGGACGAGCTCAGCGGGCGGGAGCTCGAGGAACGCCAGGCGCGCGATGCATTCGAGCAGCACCTCGCCGATACCAACGAGAAGATCCGCAAGCTGCGCGAGCAGGACCAGAAGCTTTCGAAGCTGGTCGAAGAGCGCCGCGCCGCCCTGCAGGCTGCGCAAGGCCGGTACGCATCTCTGGAGGCGTTGCAGAAAGCCGCGCTGGGCGAGGGCGATGAAGGTGTCACCGAATGGCTCGAGGGCAGCGGTCTCGACGAGCGGCGACGGGTGGCGCAGACGCTCGATGTAGAGGATGGCTGGCAGAAGGCCGTGGAGACAGTGCTCGGGGATTACCTGCAGGCCGTCTGCGTCGACAGTTTGGATCCGGTCACGGAGAAGATCGCCGAGCTGCGCGCCGGCCGCGTTACGGTGTTGGAAACGACGAACTCGGCCGCCGAATTCGGCGCGGACACGCTCGCATCCAAAGTGAGCGGCGCGCCGGCGGCGATCCGCGAACGACTCGGCGCGGTGCGCATAGCCGAATCGCTAGCGTCGGCGCTCAAAATGCGCGGGCGGCTCGATGCGAACGCGTCGGTAATTACCAACGATGGCGTCTGGTTCGGACGCGAGTGGCTGCGTGTATCCCGGGATCAGGACGCCAGGGCCGGCGTTCTCGCGCGCGAACACGACATGCGCCGTCTCAAGAACGAAACTCGCGAGCTGCAGGCACGCTTCGAAAGCTCGCGAAAGCTCCTGACCGACGGCCGCAGCCGACTGAACCAACTCGAGGAGCGCCGCGAACGGACCCAGGGCGACGCGTCCCGGGTAATGAACGACTACTCGGAGGTCCGCGCCGCGCTCGACTCCGCTCGCTACACGCTCAGGCAGGCTGAGGCGCGCCGCGTCGCGATTGCCGAGGAGGCAGGCGCCCTCGAGAGCGAGAAGCTGTCGGCCGAGGAGCTGTTGCGGAACGCCAGGCGCACGGCCGAGCAGGCCGGCCAGACCCTGATCGAACTCGACGAGCAGCGGGCCGGCCTCGAAGTGCGCCGCGATGAATTGCGCAACGAGCTGTCGCGCGTTCGCCTGCAGGCCGACGAGGACCGCCAGACGGTGCAGGACATTGCAATTCAGTTCGAAAGCCGGCGCTCGAGCAAGGAGTCCGCGGCGCAGAATCTCGAGCGCATGCAGTCGCAGCTCAGGCAATTCCGGCAGCGCGAAGAAGAGATTCGCGAACAGCTCCAAACCAGCCAGGCGCCGCTCGAGCACAACAGGCGATCGCTCGAGGAGCGGCTCGCAGAGCGCGTCGCCGTCGAAGAGGAGCTTGCGGCGGCAAGAAAACTCGTCGAAGAATCCGATGCGAAGCTCAGGGAACTCGACCAGCTGCGTATATCGGCGGACCAGTCGGTGAGCGACGTCCGGGCGGCCGTGTCCGAAGCCGAGATGGCCCTGCAGGAGGTCCGCGTGCGCCGCGAGGGTTTCGCGGAGCAGCTGGCGGAAACCCGCTTCGAACTCGACGTCCTGATTCAGGAGCTGGACGAGCAGGCGACGATCGAGGCCTGGGATGAGAAGCTTGGCAAAGTGCGGCGCCGCATCGAGCGGCTCGGCCCGATCAACCTCGCAGCCATCGACGAATTCAAGGAGCAGTCGGAGCGCAAGGAGTATCTCGACTCTCAGCTTACCGATTTGACCAATGCGCTCGAGACGCTGGAGAGCGCCATTCGCAGGATCGATCGCGAAACACGGTCGCGCTTCCGCGAGACCTACGACAAGGTCAATGCCGGTTTCCAGACGCTGTTCCCGAAACTGTTCGGTGGCGGCCATGCCTATCTCGAACTGACGGGAGACGACCTGCTGTCGACCGGCATCACGGTGATGGCCAGGCCGCCGGGCAAGCGCAACAGCACGATCCACCTGCTTTCGGGTGGAGAGAAGGCACTCACGGCCGTCTCGCTGGTGTTTGCGATCTTCGAGCTCAATCCTGCGCCGTTTTGCATGCTCGACGAGGTCGATGCGCCGCTCGACGATGCCAACGTCGGTCGCTTCTGCGACATCGTCAAGACGATGTCGGACAAGGTCCAGTTCGTCTTCATCACCCACAACAAGGGAACCATGGAGCTCGCCAGGCAGCTGACCGGCGTTACGATGCAGGAGCCGGGCGTGTCGCGCCTCGTGTCCGTCGACCTCGACGAAGCAGTGAAGATGGCCGCCAGCTAGGGAAACGGATGGACGGTCTGCGCTGGCTGCTGCTGCTATTCGGCGTTCTGGTCGTCGTCGGCGTTTACGTCTACAGCCGCCGCAACGAAACGACTGAAGACGAGACTCCGATCCCCGGGCGACGTGTCGAGCCAACGCTCGTCGCCGATGCCGACCCCGAGCCGGCCGAGGCACGAGACGCGGCCGTCGCCGTTCCGGAGATCGTGCCCGACGTCGGAGCCACCGCAGAGCCCGACGAGGAGGCCGTTTCCGTTCCATCGCCGGCGCAGAAGATCGTCACGCTGCGCCTGGTCGCGAAGGGCAGGGCGGCATTTCCGGGCGATGAGCTGATCCTTAGCCTGCGCGGTATCGGCATGCGCCACGGCAAGTTCGGCATCTATCATCGTGTCGACGGCGATGATGAGAACCGCACGATCTTCAGTGCGGCGAGCCTCGTCGAGCCGGGCAGTTTCGATCTCGACAACATCCGCGAGCAGACTATTCCGGGTATCAGCCTGTTCCTCGTGCTGCCTTGCCCGCTGGATGGCGTAGAGGCCTTCGACATGATGGTCGAAGCCGCGCGCACGCTGGCGCAGTCGCTCGACGGGGAGCTGCTTGACGAGTCGGGCAGCACGCTGAGCATCCAGCGCGAGCGCTATATGCGCGAGGAGATCGTGCAGTTCACTCATAGTCCGCAGATCGCGGGATGAGCGCCGCTGCCCGGGCAGTGAAGAAGATCGAGTCGCTGAGAGACGAGATCCGGCACCACAACTACCTGTACCACGTCCTCGACGCACCCGAGGTGCCCGACGCGGAATACGACCGCTTGCTGCGTGAGCTTCGGGATCTCGAAGCCGAGTACCCGGAGACGGTGACGCCCGATTCGCCGACCCAGCGCGTCGGTGACGCGCCCATTGGCGCGTTCACGACCGTCGAGCACGAACTGCCGATGCTCTCGCTGGACAACGCGTTCACCGCGGACGAGCTCAGAGACTTCCACCGGCGCGTGTTGTCGCGGCTGGGCGTCGACGAGGAGGACGACGGGATCGCCTATGCCGCGGAGCCCAAGCTCGACGGCGTCGCAGTAAGCCTCTTGTACGTGGCAGGTCGACTCGAACGCGCGGCCACGCGCGGCGACGGACGCACCGGAGAGGACGTCACGCACAACGCGCGCACGATCGATTCCGTGCCGCTCAAACTGCGCGGTTCGGGGTTCCCGGAGCGGCTCGAGGTGCGCGGCGAGGTGTACATGCCGCGTGACGGATTCGAGGCGTACAACGCGAGGGCGCTGGAATCCGGAGAGAAGACCTTCGTCAATCCGCGCAACGCGGCTGCGGGCAGCCTGCGACAGCTGGATCCGAGACTGACGGCGCAGCGGCCGCTCGACATCTACGTCTACTCGATCGGCATTGTCGAAGGCGGCTCTCTACCCGATCGGCAAAGCGCGGTACTCGACCAGCTTACGGAATGGGGACTCAGGTCCAGCCCGGACCGGCGCGTTGTCGAAGGCGTCGACGGTTGCCTGGCTTACTACGAGGACATCGGAAAGCGCCGCCCGGAGCTGCCGTACGACATCGACGGCGTGGTCTACAAAGTCGACAGTCTCGCCGATCAGCGCGAGCTCGGTTTCGTATCCCGCGCGCCGAGATGGGCCATCGCACATAAGTTTCCGGCGCAGGAAGAGATGACCAGGCTGCTCGCCGTCGACTTTCAGGTCGGGCGGACCGGCGCCCTGACGCCGGTCGCGAGGCTGGAGCCTGTGTTCGTCGGTGGCGTGACGATCAGCAATGTCACGTTGCACAACATAGACGAGCTAAACCGAAAGGATATCCACATCGGTGACACGGTCATCGTCCGTCGTGCCGGCGACGTCATTCCCCAGATCGTCTCGGTCGTAGCGAGTCGCCGGCCCAAGGGCGCTGCTCCGGTCGAACTACCGGAACGTTGTCCGGTTTGCGATTCGGCAGTCGTGAGGGAAGAGGGCGAAGCGGTCGCTCGCTGCACGGGCGGTCTCTACTGTGCGGCGCAGCAAATCGAAGCGCTGAAGCATTTCGTTTCTCGCCGTGCCCTGGATATTGACGGTCTCGGCGAGAAGCTTATTGCCCAGCTCGTAGCATCCGAGCGTGTCAGGTCACCGGCCGATTTGTTCACGCTGACGAAGGAAGAGCTGAGCGAGATGGATCGTATGGGCGAGAAGTCGGCCAGCAACCTGGTATCAGCGATCGAAAAAGCCAGGACGACAAGCTTGCCCCGGTTTCTCTACGCGCTGGGAATTCGCGAAGTTGGAGAAACGACCGCCGCAACGCTGGCGGGCCGTTTCGGAAGCCTGAAAGCGCTGACCGAGGCCAGTGATGAGGAGCTCCAGTCCACCGACGATGTAGGTCCGGTAGTGGCGTCCAGAATTCACAGCTTTTTCGCGGAGTCGCACAACCGCGACGTCATCGACAGCCTGATCGAGGCCGGGCTGACCTGGCCAGAGCACGAACCTCGGCAGCCCGCCGAAGATGGCAAATTAGGCGGCAAGACTTTTGTGATTACGGGGACGCTTTCGGAGATGACCCGCGACGAAGCCAAGGCCGAAATCCAGGCCCTAGGCGGAAAGGTGACGGGCAGCGTTTCGTCAAAAACCGATTTCCTCGTCGCGGGCGAGAAAGCCGGATCCAAGCTCGCCAAAGCGAACAAACTCGACATCGACGTTCTCGACGAACAGGCGTTTCTTGCGCTCATAAGTCGTTGACGTAGAAAGTAAATCTACTCTACCAGAAGCCCCGCCGGTCGGTACGATCGGCAAATCTGTGTGTTCTTCGCAGTTATGCGTGTAGCAAAAATTGCAGGCCTTTCGGAGACTTGGGCGATTTTTCCCAACTCCGGGATTTTGCTAGCAAATGATGTCCTGGCTGAATATATTTTTGCCGTATGCAAGCGGATGCACAGAAAAGAATATTAGAAGCTTTTTTCGTCGTACTCAGGCCGATCGCCCGAATTCTGTTGCGATATGGAGTTGGATATCGGGAATTCGCCGAGGTGGCAAAAAGCGCTTTCGTGAACGTTGCGACAAACGAGTATGGTATTCGTGGCCGTCCGACAAATATCTCTCGAGTGGCTGTGATGACGGGATTGACTCGCAAGGAGGTAAAGCGAGTTCGCGATCAACTAGCCGAAGACAATGCAAGTTTCGCTGTCAAGTCCACCCCGCTTGTTCACATTTTGCACAGGTGGCATTCAGTTACGGACTTTTTGGATGAAGAGGGGCTTCCTCTTTCGCTTCCTTTTGCCGGAGAGGGGAAGTCTTTCACCGAGCTTGTACGAAGATTCGGTGGCGATATTCCGCCTGGAGCTATGCGAACGGAGCTACGACGCGTAGGCGCGGTCGAAGAAGACAGCAGTGGCAATCTATCCGTGGTGAGGAGAGATGTGCATCCGCCAGTACCGCTCGACAATTTGTGCATGACGCTCCTTCACGGAGCATACCCACTGTTATCGAACATCGCGAAGAATACGGATCCCGACCGGGACGATCGTGGCTGGCCTCAAATTACTGCGTTCGCGGGAGACGTCCCGGAGCGCGATTTGATCCGCCTAAGGCGAATCTGCGCAGACAAGGCCAAGGGAACGATGACTTCCTTCGACGACATACTGATGGCGTTCGAGGACGGTGAGGGACATGACGAGCCGAAAGAGTCAGTTCGACCAGTAGCCATCGGAATATTCTATTTCGAAGAGCAGGATAGCCAGGCCTACTCTATCTGGAACAGCTGATCCCAGCCTGACTTCCGTTCTGTTTGCCGGGCGTTCTGTGTGCCCTTCAAGCGACCTCTTTAAGCGTGGCACATTCTCCTGCGCCACCAAAGTTGTAAGCGCTGGATTTGGCTGAGCCAGCAAGCACCTCTTGGTCGCTGCATTTCTCCACGATAACTAAAGCAACTTACATTCCCTATCGCGACTCAGGAAGGCTTCAGCTCTCTTGAATTTAGTGTGTTTGTCTTTCTTGATCCCCACTTTCAGCGTAGTAGTCCCAACTGGTCCAAAATGCGCAGATTGCGCCAAAAAGCAGGTTGCTCATGGTGTCTTCTCGACGTCGCCCGCTTGGCGGAATTGACTCCTGGTGGGCGCACTAGTTTCGCCAGCAAGTTGTTACCTGGGTCGGGCGATTGATCAAAAAAATATTTACAAATCAGACGTATACTTCTGACTTTAGATGAGGTGTAGGTAGTGTGTCTGTTAGATTATTGTTAAATAGAGGTACCTGGACCGTAATCGGGCGTTACATGGGTCTGCATGACTTGCGCCCCTAGATATTGGAGGCACTTTCTTGATGTTGTTAGGATTCAACATAACGGCTGGGCGATTGTCGCATGTCTGAACAAGTTCAAGAGCATCTGCGACTCGCGCTGCGACGGATGCTAAAGCCATTGGTGCGGCTACTTATTAGCCAAGGCATGTCACACGCGGAGCTATCGGAGGCAGCGAAAGACGCTTACGTCGAAATGGCCATTCGATACGGAGGTGAAGAAAAAAAGATTAATCAGTCCCAGATAGCGATCCTGACTGGCCTTACAAGGAAGGAGGTGAAGAACGTCCTGAGTCGGGCTTTGGAAAACGACAATGTACCGATAAAGCAGTCTCGCCCGACACGCGTGCTAACAGGCTGGTTTAATGATCCAGACTATACCGGCCCATACGGCATTCCCATTGAGTTGGTCTACGACTCAGCTGAGGATGATGAAGCATCCTTTGTGAAGCTCGTCAAGACATACAGTGGTGATATGGCGCCAAGGCAGATGCTGAACGAGTTGATTAGGTCGGGATGTGTATTAGAAGTATCGAAAGGTCGCTACAAGGCTATTAAACGTGACTACCAGCACAAACAACTTTCGCCTGAGTTGATTCATCGGTTGGGAGAATTGGGATACCGTATTTTCTCTACGGCTGCAACAAATATCGACACAGAAACTTTGGGTCGAGGGTATTTTGATCGAAACGTATTTGCAGATGAAGGATGTACCGACGAGGTTATAGACGAGTTCGATGCAGTTATCCGAGTGCGAGGTCAGGAGTTACTGGAAGAGCTTGATATTTGGTTAGCAGCCAATCAGAAGAAGCCTAGGTCTGGCGAGACGACGAAAAACACGGGTCTCTACATGATTCACTATGTAGAAACTCCGAGCGAAAGCCAGACGCTAAGAGAATTATTGATTGACCGGGATTTAGAAGTCGACGGTCAAAACTAGCGTAGAGGATTGATACCGCCAAAAAGGTGGTCTTGGGGAAAGAGCAAGGAAAAAAGCAACGAGCGAGGTTCCGTCGAGCGAGTAAGACAATGACGGACCCGATTCGGGTGTTGGAGTGTTTGGTCGGCCATGAAGGCGTAGACCAATCAAAAAGGAGCGAAAAATGGACGTTGCAGATTACGCCAGGGCACGTTGTGTCTTGGGAGTTTCGCTGATTGCGCTGGCCGTACCGATAAATGTGGCGGCTGGAATAGTTCAATCTACGTTGAGCGGCATTGAAGGTTCCAACCTAAACGGAATTGAGGGATCTACCCTACTCGGTATCGAAGGATCGAATCTGAACGGAATCGAGGGCTCGACCCTACTCGGTATTGAAGGTTCCACGGTAAGCGGAATCGAGGGCTCGACGCTGCTCGGTATCGAAGGTTCCACGGTAAGCGGAATCGAGGGCTCGACGCTGCTCGGTATCGAAGGTTCCACTGTAAGCGGAATCGAGGGTTCGACGCTGCTCGGTATCGAAGGTTCCACGGTAAGCGGAATCGAGGGCTCGACCCTGCTCGGTATTGAAGGTTCCACGGTAAGCGGAATCGAGGGCTCGACCCTGCTCGGTATCGAAGGTTCCACGGTAAGCGGAATCGAGGGCTCGACCCTACTCGGTATTGAAGGTTCCACGGTAAGCGGAATCGAGGGCTCGACGCTGCTCGGTATCGAAGGTTCCACCGTAAGCGGAATCGAGGGTTCTACGCTGCTCGGTATCGAAGGTTCCACCGTAAGCGGAATCGAGGGCTCGACCCTGCTCGGTATCGAAGGTTCCAACGTCGACGGAATCGAGGGCTCGACCCTGCTCGGTATCGAAGGTTCCAACGTCGACGGAATCGAGGGCTCGACCCTGCTCGGTATCGAAGGTTCCA
>JANQLK010000045.1 GCA_028280615.1 Woeseiaceae bacterium
TCGACACAATCGCGGCAGCGATTGTGGACGCGCGTAGCGCGCCCCGAAGGGGTGAGGATCGGCTCGAGCCGATCCGAATCAATCCCCCCCTCTCCGCCAATCAATGACGGGCGTATCCCTTACTGCCCCGTATCAATCGTATTGGCCGCCGGCGCCAGTTTGAGCTCCCAATCCGCCAGCAGCGAGGTTGCGAGGGTGCCTGGCGCTACAGGGCGCAGCGCGTTGTCGCCAGCCACTTCCGCGACCTGCAAATCGTCGGCCGGCGTATTTCGCCACACCTTCATTGTCCTCTCCGGGTCGCGAAGATCGAACAGGCCCAGCTGCTGGCCCTGCTGAAAGAAAAGGACAGGGTGTCGCCCGGCGTCCTGCAGTGGCAGGCCTGCCCAGGTCTCCGGAACCGGCAAACCAAGCTCGTAGAGCACGGTCGGAGCGATATCGATCTGGGACGCGCCGCCTGAGGAATTCAGATTCGGCCCTTCGTAGCCGAAACGCATGATGATGAGCGGAATATCCAGCACCTGATTGTGGATGGACTTTGCGTGTCCGAAAAAGCCACCCTCCCCGAGCAGCTCGCCGTGATCGCCAGTCACCACCACCACAGCATCTTCGAGGTATCCCCGTTCGTCGAGCGTGCTGAGCAGAGACTGTACGGTCGCATCGAACTGCAGCATGCCGTTGTCGTAGAAATTCTCCGCCCAGACCCGGCGAGTCTCGGTGTCTGCACCCAATAAGCCGCTGTAGTAATTCCGTGCCGGCGTGTAGCGTTGAAACGCTTCCTGCCTCATACCGAGACCGTGCGTGGACATCAGGTGAAACTGCAGGTACTCGGGTTTTCCATCCCATAACGGCAGCGCCGCCGCCTGCTTCACCACGGTCGAATCATCATTGACATACTCGGCACCCATCGATCCGTCCCAGTAGTAATCAGCGCTCCCGTACGCCTCCGACAGCCCGTAGAAATTTGTGTGGTCACCGCCGAGCATGTACCTGGCGCGATACCCGTGGCGCTGAAGGACGGCCTGCAGCGTCAGGCTCGATCGCGAGAATTGGTGCACGAACTTCGATCGCGCGATGCTCATCAGGCCGCAGTAAGACTCCGCGCAAACGGAATAGGCCCGGCTCGCAAACGCCAGATCACCGTTCTCTTGCTTCTCGTCGAAGTACGGTGTGGTCGGCCGCGCGTAGTCGAACAGGCTCATGCGATCACCGCGAAGGGCGTCGCCAATGATTACAACGACGTTGCGGGGCTTCTCCAGCGTTCCGGGAACATACCGATCGGCGGCCGCAGCCTCACTTCGGTCATAAACATCGGCTCCTTCGCTCCGGTTACTCTGCGTTCTTTCGGTTGCCAGGATGGGATTTACGCTCAGAGTGATCGGCTCGGCGCTAGCCGCATACTTGCCGCCGATCACGTTCAACGCGGAGGCCGCGAGCGGCAGAGTGCAAGCGATGGCCAGTAAAGACTTGATGGAAAGCCGGGTCGTTCGCGCGACTGGCTGAGGCCACTGAAGGCGCGCGTGCATGAGCTGGATCACCATGAAGAGCAGTAGGACGAACACGGTCGCGGCAACGGGCACGAGCGCCGATGGCACGTTCAACACGGTCGACAGGTGCTGCCACTGCCGCAGGTAGACCTCGATCATTCGCCAGGTCGCCACGCGGCCCCAATTATCAAGGCCTATCACGACGACAACGTAGTACGCGAGAACCATCGCGAAGATCGATGCATACAACGCCTGGTAGAGTAAGCGCGGTGCGCGCATCGCCTTGCGGTGTTCGATTAACGGCCGCAGACCGAGGCAGGCGACGGCAACGGACAGGATGATGCCGATATGCGGCAGGATCGCCGCGGCCGAGGCACCAAACACACCGACGTAGCCCCACAGAAACAGGCAGGCCGGCAGCAACCAGAATGCGATTTCGATTGCCAGCCCGAGCGCGGCTGGGGTGAACTCACGCCGGGACATTGCTGATGCGCACCAACTTGGAAAGCCCGAAGAGATTCACGCGCATGACACTTTCGATGATCCACTCGGGGTCCCGCAGGCACTCCAGATCGAGATTCGAGCGGAATCCCACTCGATCTGCGAGCGGCTCTACGACGCGTTCGCCGAGTTGCCACACGCCTGCGCCCTTGAAGTGATTCAGTATCAGAATGGCTCCGCCGGGCGCGCAGACGCGCTTCAGCTCGCTGATCAGCAAGTCCGGCCGGGGCGTCACGGACAGCACGTAAGGCAGCGTGACACAGTCGAAGCAATCATCGGGCAGCGGTAGCTGCTCCGCATCGCCGCAAAGGATGTCGACTTGGTCAAGCGATCGATCTCGAATCATGTTGGAACACCGACGAAGCATGTCCAGTGACAGATCAATGCCAGTTGTTGGAACATTATCGGGATAGTGCGGCAAGGTAAGACCCGTGCCAACGCCGACCTCGAGGAGGCGCGTCGGACGAATCTCCCTGACCGCATCCGCCATTGCCACACGGCCGGCCTCGAGAATCCGGCCGAATAGCCAATCGTATACGGGCGCGTAACGCCTGTATGCACGAACGACGGACTCCCTGCCGAGCTCACTCAATTCAATGTCTCTGGACCCGTCTCTGAACCGGGACATCCGGCAGACCGGGCGTTTTCCATCGCGGGCGATTGATTGCAAGCATCTGGCCAAAGTCCTTTGCAGCAGCAATGTACGCCTTGCGACGTGACAAGACCGTGAATTAACTCGGGTTTTCACGAATCGAGCCGGGCCGCGGTGATGATCTTGGAGATTGGCCCTGGACGCAAGCGTTCGCGTGCGCAACTTATACGCCTGGTCTCTCGGAGTCCACGGTCACGAATGCCGCGAACAGTGGGCGTCAGCGCTCAGGGCCATCGAGCGAGCCCGCATCAGGATGTGGCACTTGGGTATGATGTCGCAATCTGGCGATTGGTAAACACAGCGGTCACATGCGTTTCGTTCGGTTCGGAAAGATCTTCCTCGGGTTTGTCGTCTGCTCGTGCGCGGCAAACTCCAGCGAGCCTACGTCGACGAGCCTCCCGATAAGGCTGACCGAGACCGAACCCGTGGTCCGGGTTGAGGTAAATGGACGTTCCTACGACGTCTTGCTCGATGTAGGCATCGGCTATGGTCTGTCGCTATTTCCGGAGCAACTCGAACAAATTCGCGGCAAGACGCAGGTCGGAACCCGGTCAGGCGGCATTTCAATGGACGAACCGATCGAAACGGTGCGACCCGTTTACGAGGTCGATGTCGTTCAACTCGGTGAATTCCGATTTGAGAAGGCGATCGTAGAAACTGACTTTCACAGCGACGAATTTCGCGAGAGCTTCACGGAACGCGTTGGGGCCGTCGGATTCCTGGGCATCGGGTATTTGCGCGATTACCAGGTAGTAATTGACTACGCCGACCAACGGGTCACGCTCGATAGCGCAGGCGCGTCCGGCGATCAAAAGTCAGAGTGTTCAGGAGCGGCAGTCCCGCTCATTCAAGGCCAAGACTGGGGCATCGCGACCAAACTGGTAACTGAGATCGGCGAAGTGGATCTGGTCTGGGATACCGGGGCACCGATGAACGTTCTCTTCAGGAAGCGCACGGCCGCCAGTGGTATCGATAAAGCGGAGGGCGACAAGCTATCGCTTTCCAGTATTCAAGCCCGCGGGCAGGAAATCGGGCCGGCCACGTTCGAGATACTGGACTGGGGCATGCCGCCCTTTGACGGATTCATCGGTCACGACTTCTTTGCGGAAAACGTGGTGTGCATTGACTTTCCGAATCAGACCCTCTTTGTTCAACAGTAACAAAGGCCAGGCAGCGGCGCCCTTCGGCGGCGAAGAGGACCTCGCTTGCGATCGGCTATGAAAAGCTCCCGGATCTGCATCGTCGCGAGTCTTTTCGCGTGCTTCTTCCCGGCAACTACGACCGTCGCGCAAACCGAAAACGTGCGTCAAATGGTCCTCACAATCGACGACCTCCCATATCACGCATCAGGTCACCCGGACACGATCGCGCAAGCGAACAGAGTCACAGACAGGCTGCTGAGCACGCTCACCGAGTACCAAGCTCCGGCAACGGCATTCGTGAACGAATCGAATCTGCTGATTAACGGTGAGGCTGACGCTCGCACGAGGTTATTGCGAAAATGGGCGGAATCGGGCGTGATTCTTGGAAACCACACGTACTCTCATGCCGATCTGAATCAATCATCGGTAGAGCTATTCCAGCGGGAGATCATTGACGGTGAATCGATAACTCTGGAGGTGATGTTGTCGCGACCCCGCTATCAGCGGTACTTCCGATATCCCTACAGCCACACTGGCGACACGGCGGAGAAAAAGGCAAGGATAGCCAGGTTTCTCAAAGAACGTGGCTATCGAATCGCACCGTATACGATTGACAGTCAGGACTACGTTTTCAATCGAATTTACCTCGATGCCAGGCAGTCCGAAAATGTCGAGCTAGCCGAACAGATCCGGCTGGCTTACGTTGAGTTCGTCGTTGCTGCGACAGTGTTTGCTGAAACGATCAGCAGCAGAGTGTTCGGCGACGAGATACCTCAAATCCTGATCGTTCACGCCAATCAGATAAACGCGGACGCGCTGGCTGAAGTTCTCGCGCGCCTGGTTCAACGCGGCTACCTGTTTGTTGACTTGACAAAGGCGATGCAGCATCCGGCCTACAAGACTGAGGATAGGCTAGTCACAAGCTATGGTCCGTCGTGGCTTTGGCGGTGGTCCTACAGCATGGAGTTGGATATCAGCTTTAGAGGCGATCCTGAGCCTCCGAATTGGATTCTCGATCTTTACGAGGAATCGGTCTCCGTGGATGACTAGAACCTATCTCAAAAATAGGTCGTGGTCGCGTTGCGGTGCGACTGGCCGCGGGGCATGCGAACGAGCGACCGGTATCCTCGAATGCGGAAGTTTCCGTTTCCGCTGAAACGTTTCTAGAAATCACTTCAGGTTCCGTGTGCAATTAATTGAATTAGATGTGAGCGGCCCGCACCCTTCAGCGGCCGCCGGATCTTCCGCGGGCAAGACCCTCAGAATCAAGTGACCCCGCCGAAGCGGGGTCTGGTTGCAGGAATGCGGCGGGTGTGGCCCTAGTACTTGCGTCGCAGGCGCTCGACAACGATTCTCGCAACCGGATCGGCCCAGTCGTGAACGCGGCGGTCCAGATCGTCGTCGCCGATTACGCCGACGTGGGGAATGATCACGCCGTTCTCGGCCAGCAGCGGGTTGCTCTCTCCGGTTCCGGCATCGTCCGACCCCACGCCGACCAGGCCCTGGCACGGCGGCACGATGTCTGCAAAGTCCTCGGTGTTCTGCTCGGTGCGTGTCTCATAGCTGGCGGCCAGGAACGTCGCCTTGCGGAACGGCAGTCGGACCGTATTGAGGCCCGTGAACCCATCATTCGTGCAAATCAGCATACTGACGAACGACAGGAAGCGCGCACGGCGATCCGTCGTCACCTCGAAGGTGACGGTATCGGTGAACGGCGTGCCACCGGGGTTGGCAACCGGAACCACAGGCGCATTCCCCTGGACGACGCTGTATACGTCCGGGTTGCCGGACAGCGCCGTGATCAGCGGTTCGAGGTTGCCGTTTTCGGCGATTTCGACGACGCCAACGTTCGCCTCACTGCCTACGGCAAAAACCGTCGCGCGTCGATTGTGCAGCGCAATGACCGGCGGCGTGAAAGGCTGGCCGGCCGTGAGATTCTGGACAGTGATCCGGTAGGTAACAAGACCGAAATCCGCCAGGGCGATGGAGGGGGTGAGAATAGCCGAGGCGAGTCCAGCGAAAAGCAATGTGCCAAAGAGACTTTTTCGAATAGTCATTGAGTTTTCCTCGAGTCAAAGTGGAATATCGGCAATGGAAATGCAGCGGTTGTCGCGAAACGACTGCGAAACCGCGAGGAAAACTAGCAATCAGATCTCACGGAAGTATCACTGCTTCATTCAGTTTTGAGACGGGACGGGACCTCCCGACGCACTCGACCGGACGTCGAGTTTGGTGGCCGAAACCGGCAGTTCATCTGGAATCTGCTACGATTTCCGCAGTTGCCCCAATGCGGTCATCAGTTGGTTAGCGGCAGTGTTGAGCCATGCCATGAAATCCGAGCGATTCGTCTACATCTGGCAGTACACAATCGACCCGAGTCGCAGGGAGGCGTTTCTGGCAGCCTACAATCCGAACGGCGAATGGGCTCGCCTGTTCTCTCGGGATCCGTCGTACATTACGACCGCGCTACTGCACGACGTCGACGACGCGAATCGATTCCTGACTATCGATTACTGGAAATCCAAGTCTGACAGGGACGCCTTTCGGCAGCGGTATTCGGTCGAGTTCGCCGATCTCGACAAAAGGTGCGAGGCGTTCACGCGCAAAGAGCAATTCCTGGGCGACTTCACTGCACTCGATCAGATCTCCAAATAGCCACCGACCGCTACCGGCAATTTCAATCGGCCCGCCACGCTTCCGATAGAGCGGCCGGGATATTCGAAAGCAGACGTTTCGCGTTTCCGCGGAAACTTCCCGAGAATTCACTTTAAGTTCCGCGCACAAGGCACGGATAAAAGTAGGGCCACCTCGAGGACCCCGGCAGCTCTAATTGTGCTCCAGTTACCGACTACTACATCCCGGTAATCAAGATCTGCGGCATATCCTTGGCCCGTGCATTGATCTCAGCGACCGCACCATTCATCAACGCGTCGTAAGCCGCCTGCGCTTCCGCCTTTTCGTCACCGAGCTGCGCCAGACGCACCATCTGGGGCTTTGTCGGTGCATTCACGGCGTTATCGATGTTGCGCATCAGCGTGCGAATCTCCTCCCGCAGCCGCGGCTTGTCGCGATAGCCCATCGCCGGCGCCGGTCGCGTGAGCAGGGCGTGGACTTGCTTTGCTTCATCCATCGCCGCTTCGATCATCCGGGCCATCTCGGCATCGCCGTTCTCGCCCAGTTTCATCTCGAGTTCGGCGAGCTGGCGCATCGCGGCGTCGACATTCGTGACCATCACGTTGGCCTCGCTCAGCAGATCCCGGAGGGCGAGGGTCGCACTCGATTGCGCGGCGTACCCCTGTGCGGACAGGTCGAAGCGATGATCGGGCTTGACCGCGAAACTCGATTGCAGCGTGCGACCGTCGATCTCGACCGCAGCCGAATAGGTGCCCGGGGCCGCAAGGACGTGAATGTCGCCGGAACTCCAGCCTTCGGCCGGCGCGTCGGCCCAGGCCGTCGCCGCGTCGTGGCGCAGATCCCAGACGATGCGGTTAAGGCCCGGCTCCAGTTCGATCTCATCGAGCACTCGCACGGTTTCGCCGGCACTGTCACGGATGGTGACGGTGATCGGCTCTTCCGGCGCCTCGGCCACGTAGAGGTTGACGTAGGCGCCGTACTCGGGATTCGCCGCGCGGTAGCGCCGCGTGCCCTGTGCCTCGAGACGGCCGTGCATGTGCCAGCGCGTCGCGTCGCGCACCGGGAACAGGTGCACGCCCGAACCGTCCATGTCGCTCCATTGCTGCAACGGGCTAATGTCGTCGAGAACCCATGCGCCGCGGCCATGGGTGCCGATGATCAGATCGCCGTCACGCGGGTGTACGCGCAGGTCACGCACGGACACCGGCGGCACGTTATTGGCGATCGATGCCCAGGTCTTGCCCCTGTCCAGTGACACGTACACGCCGTGCTCCATGCCTGCATACAGCACGTCGGGATTCCGTGGGTCCTGGCGTACGACCTTAACGTAGTCGTCCTGTGGCAATCCCCTCGCCAGAGACTGCCAGCTTCGACCGTAGTCGGTGGTCATGAACACATACGGAAGAAAGTCGTCGCTGCGGTGGTGATCCACCGTTACGAAGGCGGTACCCGCATCGTGTTCAGAGGCGTGAATCTTGGAGATCCACGCGAACTCCGGCAGGCCCCGCACGCGGTTCGAGACGTTGGTCCATGTCTCGCCGTCGTCGCGGGTAATGTGCAGGTTGCCGTCGTCCGTGCCGACCCAGATCACGCCTTTTTCCACGGGCGACTCGTCGATGTACAGAATCGTGTTGTGGAACTCGGCGGCTGTGTTGTCCTGGTAGACCACACCACCGGAGGACTGCTGTTTGGATTTGTCGTTGTTGGTGAGGTCGTCGCTGATGACCTCCCAGGAATCACCCCGATCCTTGCTGCGAAAGACGACGTTACCGCCGAAGTAGATCGTCTCCGGATCGTGCGGAGAGATGCTGAATCCCGCGTCCCAGTTGAAGCGATACCTGTGCTCCGCGATCGCATCGCCCGCGGAGGCAACGATCTTCGGGTAGGGGTGTATCGAACGCGCGCTACCGGTTTCGGTGTCGACCAGGTAGATGCCGCCACCCTGCCAGGTGCCGTAGGCGTAGCGCTCATCGCCGGGGATCGGTACGCCGAAATAGCCGTCGCCGTAGGCAATCGGTACCCAGTCGCGTTTCAGGATGCCCGCTTCGCGCAGCGAGTTGCTCGGACCGCACCAGGTGCCGTTGTCCTGCAATCCGCCGCACACGTGATAGGGGTCGCGACCGTCTACGTACAGCTGATAGAACTGCGAGAGCTCCACGTTGTTGATCAAGTCCCAGTTCGCGCCGGCATCGAAGGACAGCTGGTAGCCGCCGTCGCTGCCGCTCAGCAGGCGCTTGCCATTGGCCGGATCGATCCAGAACGACTGGTGGTCACCGTGAACGTCCGTGGCGATACGCTCGAAGTTGACGCCGCCGTCGGTCGACTTGAAAAGGCGCCCCGACAGGGAGTAGAGGTGATCGGGGTTGCTCGGATCGACGTGAACGTCGCTGTAGTAGAAGGGGCGGAAGTTGAGGTTCCGCTCGTCGTTGACCATGCGCCAGGTTTCACCGCGATCGTCGGAACGAAACAGCGAGCCCTCATCCCGTGTTTCCGTCATCAGATAGACCACGGACGGATCGCTCTGGGCAATCGACACGCCGATACGCGCCATCGGTCCCGTTGGCATACCTTCGCCGTCGAGTTTCTCCCAGGTCGTGCCGCCATCCCTGGAGCGGTACAGCGCCGTCTCGCCGGCGCCGCCGTCGAAGCGCCAGGGCTTGCGACGGAAGGTCCACATGCCGGCATAGAGAATGCGCGGATTTGCTTGCTCCATGTCGAGATCCGAGCAGCCCGTGTCTTCGTTGATGTACAGGACCTTCTCCCAGGTCGCGCCGCCGTCCGTCGTGCGGAACACGCCGCGCTCCTCATTGGGCCCCCACTGGCGCCCGAGCGCGCAGACCAGCGCCGTGTCCGGATCGTCGGGATGGACGACGATACGCTTGATGCGCTCGGTCTTGTCGAGGCCGACCTGGGTCCAGGTATCGCCGGCGTCATCGGAGCGATACACGCCGTGTCCGTAGCTCACGCTGTTGCGCGGATCGCCCTCGCCGGAACCGAGCCAGATGACGTTCGGGTCCGACGGCGCCAGGGCAAGCGCGCCCACGCTGTAGGACTTTTGCTTCGTGAACAGCTCGTCAAATGTCACGCCGCCGTTGGTCGTGCGAAACACGCCGCCGTCTGCACCGGATACATAAAAGGTCGACGGATCGCCGGGCACGCCGTCGATGTCGGTTACCCGGCCACCCATGTTGGCCGGGCCGATAGCTCGCCACTCGATGCTCCGCATGGCTTCGGCGGCATCCGCGGCCGGTGACTGCGCTTGAGCCAAGCTTCCTGAGGCGAGCGCAAACGCGGTCGCAATCACTGCAACGCGTGCGGGGCGATGAAGTCCGGGCATGACTATGTCTCCAAAGAGGGAAGGGGGTCTGGTTGTCTAACACATGTGTCTAAGACGTGCAAAAAGGTTAGTACTTGTTCGACATGCGAACACCGGCCAGGCGCGACATTGTCTGCCAGGTGCTTGCTCGAGGCCCTGTTATGAGCTGCCCCGTGACAGCCGTGCGATACGTCTTCACAGCCCGTAAACTCTCCCCATGAAGCTGGCTAACCCGACATCGCGGGATATCGCCGAAATTGCGGGCGTGTCACAGGCGACGGTATCGCGGGCGCTCAGAGACAGCCCGCTGGTTCGCAAGGAGACGCGAGAACGCATCCAGAAGATCGCCCGCGACCTGAACTATTTCGTCAACCGCAACGCGGCCGGGCTCAGGACTCACCAGAGCAATACGATCGCGCTCCTGCTTTTCGATGAGACCGGCGGTACCGACGCGGAGATCAACCCGTTTTTCCTCTCGATGCTGGGCGACATCACGCGGTCGGCGGCGAATGCGGGCTATGACGTACTCGTTTCGCTGCAGCAGCTGCATGCGGACTGGCACATCGAGTACCAGGCCAGCCACCGGGCCGACGGACTGATCCTGCTAGGGTATGGCGACTACCGGGAGTACCGGGAGAAGCTCGCGGCGCTGGCACGCGCCAACACCCGTTTCATCATCTGGGGACCGGCCGTCGACGATCAGCCGGGCCATTCCTTCGGCTGCGACAACCAGGACGGCGGATACCAGGCCACGCGGCACCTGATCTCGCTGGGACGCCGGGACATTGCGCTGATCGGGGCGCGGTCCGATGGCGCGCCCGAAATGGCCGATCGGTACGCGGGCTACCGAAAGGCGCACGACGAAGCCGGCCTCGCGATCAACCCGAAGCTGTTGCGGCGCGCCGATAACTCCGAGGACGTGGGATACGCGCAGGTTGGCGAACTCATCGACAGCGGCGAACGATTCGACGCCATCTTCGCGGTCACCGACCTGCTTGCGATCGGGGCGATGCGTGCGCTTAAGGATTCGGGCCGGACGGTGCCGGACGACGTCAGCGTCGTCGGCTTCGATGACGTGCCGCTCGCAGCCTACGTTTCGCCTCCGCTGACGACGGTCCAGCAGAACACGAGGCTCGCCAGTGAAGCGCTCGTGGATGGCATTGTCGGGCTCATCGAGGGCAAGCCGCCCGAGTCGGCGCTGATGGCGCCGAGGCTGGTCGTCAGGGACTCGTGCGGCGCATCCCGGGGACAGCGTCCTCGCTGATGAATACGCGCACGCCGTGCGCATCGATCGTGATCTCGATCTCCTCGCCGGCGGCCTGGCCACTGAACGCATCCTGCCACGTCCCTGAAGCGAACCAGGCCGCCGCGGGCACCGTGGCCGCGCGGTCGCTCTTGTTCAGAAGCACGAGTGCCGTTTCGCTGACGCCCTGACGGCGGTAGACGCGGTAGAACGCGGCGGTATCGTCCGCGAAGTCGAGATTCACCTGCGCGCCGCGCTGCAGCGCGACTGACCGTTTGCGCAGGTTCGCAATACGCGTCAGCGCGGCGTGTACGGGGTGGGAGCCCGCGGCTGCGATGCGTTCCTCGCCGAAGTAGTTCCGGTTGCCCGCGTGTTCGGCGGCGCCGGCGTTGAAAGCGATTTCGGAGCCGTAGTACACGACCGGGATGCCGCGCGACGTGAACAGCCAGTTGTGAGCGTCGATGAAGCCGTTGCTGTCGGCATCCATGCGCGGCATGTCGTGATTGTCGTAGAACGTCATGAGTTCATACGGATTTCGATACAGCCCGCTATCGAGGTGCAGGTAGTCGAGCAGCGCCGAGTACGGCGCGCCGCCCGCGAACACGGACTGCATCGCCGACTTGCCGGGGAAATCGAGCACGCTGATGCGGCCGTTCTCGTCCCGCGTGTAGCGGCTGATAGACGCCGGATCGTGATCGAAGGCTTCGCCGAACATGAACAGGCCCGGGAACTCCCCGCGCACCTCGTCGGCGAAGGCTTTCCAGAACGCGAACGGCATGTGCCGGATCGTGTCGATCCGGAGCGCCGCGGCGCCCTGTCCGAGCCACTTCGAATGCGCCGAGACGCAGTAGTCGAGCACGGCGGGGTTGTCGTAGTCCAGGTCGGCGAGCTGCGCGAGGTCGGGCTCGCGGCGATACATCGCGTGCAGCGGCTCGTTCGCGTCGAGCTCCGCCGGCGGCAGGTTCATGTGATCCGCGATGAGCGTGCCGTCCGCGTCGTAGAGTTCGCCGAAACCGGGCTGGTCCACGGGCATCGTGTAGGCCGGCGAGCCGTGATTGCAGACGATGTCGAGCACGAGCTTCAGTCCGTACTCCGCCTCGAGGCGCCGTGTCAGGTCCGCGAAGGCGAGGCCGTCAGATTCGAGATGCTCGTCGACTTCGAAGAAGTTGACGCCCCAGTAACCGTGGTAACCGCTCTTGCCACGGTCCGCGAAGCCGCCTTCACCGGGCCGTATGCCACCCGTGAACGCCTCGTCGGGATTGTCGGCGATCGGCGTTATCCAGACGGCCGTGAATCCCATATCGGCGATGTAGTCCGCGTTGTCGATCAGGCCTTTGAAGTCGCCGCCCAGGTAGCCGATATTGGCCGCACGCTCACCCTCGAGCTGGATCGGCCGGTCGAACGTGCGCCGGTCTTCGCTGCCGCCCTGTCCGACGTGGTTGTTGCCGGCGTCGCCGTCGACGAATCGATCGGTCAGGACGAAGTACACGGCCTCCGATGCGAACGGCTCCAGCGTTCCGTAGACCTCGTCCGAGGGACCGGTTGCGGCCGGCCCTGAAACCCGTGACTCCGCGGGCTCACGGTCCGTGCAGGCCGCGAACAAAAGGCACAGTGCGAGCGCCGCCCACGGCGTAGCAGATCGGATCATTGCGGCTCGGCCTCCTTGTCGACGAGCAGCATCGCGAACCCGGAAATGATCATCAGCACGCCGCCGATCACGAGCCCGTAAATCGCCTGTCGGTCGAAGAACTCACGCAATATGAGTCCCAACACGCTGGCCGCGATGATCTGCGGTATCACGATAAAGAAATTGAAGATGCCCATGTAGATGCCCATTTTGTGTGACGGCAGATTACTCGACAGCAGGGCATAGGGCAGGGACAGTATCGATGCCCAGGCAATACCGACGCCTATCATCGGCACCAGCAAGAGCTGCGGGTCGTCGACAAAGCGGAAGCTGATCAGGCTCAGTCCGCCAATGGTCAGGGCGACCAGGTGGCACAGCCGGCAGCCCAGGCGGCCGGCCGCAAAGGGGATCGCGATCGCGGCAAGCGCGGCGAAACCGTTATAGGCGCCGAACAGAACGCCGACCCAGTTGGCGCCGTCATTGTAGACATCGGAGCCGGTATCGAACGCGCCGAAATGATGGCTGGTCACGGCCGCCGTGCTGTAGATCCACATGGCAAACAGCGCGAACCAGGAGAAGAACTGCACCACGGCGAGCTGGCGCATGACGCGCGGCATGTGGAACAGGTCGTGGACGATTTCGTAGACGCCGTTGTCGGTCTTGCCCGCGCGCCCCATGTAGCCGACGACCAGCTGCAGCAGCCCGAAGAAGACGGACCCGCCGGCGAGTATGTAGAGCTGCTGATCGAGGTCGTTGCCTGCAACCAGGAACCAGCCAACTGCGCCGACCACGACCCAGGCGATACCGCCGCTCGTGTACTTCGACGCCGGCCT
Source organism: Woeseiaceae bacterium (assembly GCA_028280615.1). Classification (GTDB taxonomy): domain Bacteria; phylum Pseudomonadota; class Gammaproteobacteria; order Steroidobacterales; family Woeseiaceae; genus UBA1847. The sequence goes on from JANQLK010000045.1 coordinate 13,433, forward strand.
CGGCGTATCCGGTATCGCCGTGTGTACGGCCGGGCGCGCGGCATCGAACTCAGCCAGCTGCTCGGGTGAGTACTCGCGGGTCCGCAGGACGGTCCACATCACGGCCAGGAAAAACACGGCGCCGCCGATGTAGAACGACCATTTCACGGAATCGGGTATCTGTCCGGGCGCAGCAGAGTTGCTGACGTCGAACCATTCGGCCAGGATCCACGGCAGCATCGACGCGACGATCGCGCCCAGGCCGATGAAGAAACTCTGCAATGCGAAGCCCAGGGTCCGCTGGCTCTCGGGCAGCATATCGCCGACGAACGCGCGGAACGGCTCCATCGAGATGTTGATGCTGGCGTCCATGATCCAGAGCATGCCGGCCGCGACCCACAGCGCCGGTGAGTTCGGCATCACGAACAGCGCCAGCGAGGCACAGATGGCGCCGACAGCGAAATAGGGCCGGCGACGACCGAAGCGGTTCCAGGTTCGGTCGCTCATGTAGCCGATGATGGGCTGTACGAGCAGACCGGTTAAGGGCGCCGCGACCCACAGAATCGCGAGCTGGTCGACTTCGGCGCCGAGCGTCTGGAAGATGCGGCTGACGTTGGCGTTCTGCAGCGCAAACCCGAACTGGATGCCCAGGAAGCCGAAGCACATGTTCCAGATCTGCCAGAACGTCAGCGGGGGTTTCTTCTGCTTACTGCTCACTTGGCGGCCTCCATCCTGATCGCCATGCCGCCCGCAGCCGCCATGCCGATCGTCAGCGTATCGCCGTGGCGAACGCTACGAGTCTCGATCTCGATCGAGTACGGATTGGAGTTCCAGTCCGCTTCGTCACCGTCTCGGTACACGGTCGCTGAGTATTCGAGACCGGGCGACAGGAAGTCGAGTTCGATCGTGATGCTGCGCGGATCCTCGTTCGTGACTGCGCCAAGGTACCAGTCCCGGCTGTCGCGCGCCTGCCGCGCGTACACGACGTAGTCGCCGACTTCGCCGGCAAGAGCAACGCTTTGTTCCCAGTCCGTCGGCACATCGACGATGAACTCAAAAGCGTCCGGACGCGCCTCGTAGTGCTGTGGCAGATCGGCGGCCATCTGGATCGGGCTGTAGATCGTCACGTACAGCGCCAGCTGGCGGGCGAGGGTGGACGGGATACGGTGAGACGGGTTCGATTCCCTCGGCGTCAGGTTGAAGATGCCGGGCGTGAAATCCATTGGCCCGCCGAGCAGCCGTGTGTACGGCAGCGTTGCCGCGTGCGCCGGCGGATTCGGCAGGCTCCAGCCGGCGTTGTACTCCATTCCCCGTGCGCCCTCGCGACTGATCCAGTTCGGGAACGTGCGCCTCAGGCCCGTCGCCTTGACCGGCTCGTGCGTGTTGATGCTGATGCGGCGCTTCGCCGCCTCGCGCAGCGTATATTCGAAATGCCGGACGGCCGCCTGGCCGTCGTGCCACTCGTGTTGTCGCTTCGCGTGTTCGTCGCTGCGTACGAGTTCGCCGCCCCCGGCGACGTAGCCGGTCTTCACCTGGCGAATGCCGTGCTGCTCGTACAGGTCGAAGGCCGCCGCCATCTGTTGCTCATAGTTGGACAGGTTGCCAAAGGTTTCGTGGTGGCCGACCAGCCTGACGCCGTGCTCGGCCGCGTGGCCTGCCACGGCCGCGAGGTCGAAGTCGGGATGCTCTTTGACGAAGCTCGCGGTATCCCCGTTGGCTGACCAGCTATCGTCCCAACCCACGTTCCAGCCCTCGACCAGCACGCCGTCGAAGCCGTGCCTGGCCGCGAAATCGATATAGCGCCTGGCGTTGGCCGTCGTTGCCCCGTGCGTGGGGCCGGTGCCCCAGCTGGCCGCGCCGACGTGCATGGCCCACCAGATGCCGACGTACTTGCCCGGCTCGACCCACGACACGTCGCCAAGCAGGTTCGGCTCATTGAGATTCAGGATCAGGTCGGAATTCAGAAGGCCGGTAGCGGCTGACGCGATCTGCACGGTGCGCCAGGGCGTTTTGAAGGGTGCCTCGAGACTGACCGGTGCGCCCTGGCCGGCGGGCGCCAGGTCCGTCTTGAGCATGCCGCCGCCGCGATTGTCGAGAACGAAGCCCGCGTAGTCGCGCAGCGCGGCTTCGTGAATGCTTACGTGTGAGCCGTCCTCGTAGCGCAGCGTCACGGGCGTGTGCGCGCGGGTTATCTCGCGCGCGGGCAGCTCGCGGTACAGAAGCTCGTATCGGTTCCAGCCGCGGCCCGGGATGAACCAGGCCGTCGCCTCGTTGGGAACGCGGAACTCGGTCAGTTCGTCCGCGATCGCGAGCTCGCGATAGGCGGGCTGCTCGGGAACTTCATAGCGGAAGCCAACGCCGTCGTCGAATACGCGAATGCGGAAAAAGAAGTGCCGGTCCGGCCCCGAGCTCGTCTTGATCCTGGCGAGCAGCTCCTCGTGCCGGTCGCGGACCAAGCGCCGTTCGCCCCACGGCTGCTCCCACGTTTCGTCGTGCGACCGATGCTCTGTCGAGTCGATGACCAGGCCGTCGCGCAGCGGGGCCGAATGCTCGAACTCGAGGCCGAGCGGGGAGTCGTCGATGATCGCGGCGCCGTCGCGTTTGACGCTGTAGACCAGGCCACCGTCGTCGTCCGTGCCGAGTTCGAAGACGATGCGCCCGTCCGGCGATGAAACCTCTGCCGCGCGCGCGCCGAGTGGTGCGAGCAGCAGCGCCAGCAGAAGCGCCTTCGGCGCTATCGATGGGACTCCTTTCGACTTCTGCATGTTGTCGTCGGGCCTCCAAACCCGCTGGCCAATGGCCCGACGATTTGTCCCGCGTGGCTCCTCGCGCCTAGTAGTTGTTGCCGTAGCTCAGGCCGAGAAAGTACTGGCGGCCGAAGTAGCCGATCGAGGCCAGTCGTTCAGGCGTGCTGAAGAAGGTCGCCAGCGGCTCATCCGTGAGGTTGTTCACCTGGAACAAGAGCTGCAGGCCGCGCAGCGCGGACCCGTCGTCGAAGCGGTACGACGCCTGGAAGTCGATCGTCTGCTCGGTATCCGAGACCGGCAGCTGCTCGCCGATGCCCTGCTGGCGCGTAATGAACTCGTCGCGGTAGCGATAGCCGACGCGGGTTTCGAAGCCACCGAGCTCGTAGAACAGCGTCGCGTTCAGGACATTCTCCGAAAGGCCCGGCAGCGTGATGTTGACCGCCTCGCCACTCTCGGTGGACGGCAGCTCGACCGAACTGTCGGTGTACGAGTAGTTGGCCGTTATGCCGAGGCCGTCGAACGGGTAGGGCAGGCTCGTGAAGGACTGCGTGGCCGCCAGCTCGATGCCCTGTACGTAACCGCCGCTGCCGTTGACCGGGGACGTGTAGTCGCCGACCGGATCCAGCGTCACGCCGGGATTCAGCGTGACGTTGTCGGGGTCGAGGAAGCCATCGGCGACAAAGTCGATCTGGCGCAGCTGCGGCAGGATGTAGGAGTCGAGGTCCTTGTAGAACACCGCGATGGCGTAGATGCCGCCGCTGTTGCTGTAGTGCTCGTAGGACAGATCGAACTGGTCCGCCAGGAACGGCTCGAGCTGGGTGTTGCCGCCGTTACCGGTCACTTCGCCCGTGTTCGTGTCGACGCTGACCGTGTTGCCGGCGCGCAGTTCCAGAAGGTCGGGACGAGAAAGCACGCGCGCCGCGGCGAAGCGCACGATGTCCGAGTCCGAGAATTCGAACGCGACGTTCAGCGCGGGCAGGACTTCCTGGTAGTCGGACTCGTTGAAGATCGGCTCGACCTGTCCGTTCAGGATGGTGCTGCCCGTCGAGTCCTGGGTGGTATCGACGTAGCGCACGCCGATGTTGCCTCGAACGGGCACTCTGCCGAGTTCGGTGCTGAAGTTACCCTGCACGTAGGCGGCGATCGTCTGCTCCGTATTGGTGAAGGATTCGACGAGCAGGAAGTCCTGGTTGTCGCCGAAGAAGGCGTCGCGCGGACGATTCTGGTTCGGGCTGACGTTCGGGAACTGGTTGAGCGCCTGATCGAAATCGATGACGAGATAGTCGGGATAGCCGGCGAATTCGCCATTGAAGCTGCCGACCGAGACCTGGTCGGCAGGCAGGAACACCGGGGAGAAGCCGGGGATATCGTTCACGAACGGGTTCGAGGGGCCTTCGTCGTCGTTGTTCTGCGCGAACTGGTAGAAGCCGCCGTCGTTGCCGAGCGATACGCCCTCGCGGAACTGCGACGACTCGCGGTCGGAGAAGCGCGCGCCGAAATCGATCGACGTGAACAAGCCGTCCAGCTCGTAGCTCAGATCACCCGCAATCGCGGAGAGCTCGTCGTCGTTGGTGGTCGGGAACCACTGCAGGCCGCCGATTGCAGCCTGTGACGGATTGTCGCCGAAGTCGTTGCCGAACGTAAACGTTCCCGGCACGTCGACGCCGTTCTGCTGGTAGTTGAACACGACCTCGGGGTTCAGTTCGAAGCCGTTGTTGACCTGGTGCATCACGATGCGCTGGTCCGGCGCAAACGCCTCCGACTCGGAGTAGGAAACATCGCCGCGCAGGGTCCATGGCCCGGCGTAGACGGTACCCGTCAGGCCAAGTGTCAGCAGCTGGTTGTCGAAATCCCGGGTTTGGGTGTCGCTGCTCGGCGTGATCGCGAAACCGCCGCAGCACGAATCTGTCGAGAACGGATCGGAGCCGTCGAGGATGGGTGAGTTGGCCGTTGCGGCCGTGCGCGTGAACGTACCGCCGACGATGACGTCATTCTGCACGACGGCGTCGGTCAGCACCGTGCCGCCGCCGACGGTCTGCGGGCCGATGATCGTAATGCCGCGCGCAAATCCCGTGGATTCGAAATCCGAGTAGTAGGAGTCGAACGCCAGATCGAAGCTGTCGTTCGGTCGCCACTGCAGGCCCAGGACGAAGCCGTCACGGACGTCCTCGCCGCCGAGTTCCTCGGCCGAGTAGCGGAACGCGATGAAGTCGTTCACGCCGTTGCCGTCGTTGTCCGTACCGGTCTGGGTGAAAATGTCGCTGCCGAAGCGCGATTCGACGTTGGGCTGCACGAGCCGGGCGTAGCCCAGCGTGATGCCCAGCGTTTCGTCCGCGAGGACGCCCTGGTATGACAGGCTGGCGCGGTAGCCGCCGTCGTCGGCATCGACGCTGTCGCCGGCTCGGTCGTTGAAGGCGCCGCGCAGGTTGGCTGTGAAGGTGTTGGCCAGGTCACGCCGCGTGTCGAGCGGGCGGGCGAGCTTGAGCGCGACGGTACCGGCCAGGCCGCCCTCGATCTGCTTCGCCTCGGGCGATTTGTAAATGTCCGCGCCGGCAATGAGCTCAGAGGGGTACTGGGAAAAGTCGATCGCGCGGCCGCCGCTCGTTGCAACCTGCTCGCGCCCGTTCAGCGTCGACAGGATCAGTCCCTGGTCCAGGCCGCGGATGTTCAGCGCACCCGCCTGGCCGCCCGTGCGCTGCGCAGTCACGCCCGGCAGTCGTGCCAGGGACTCGGCGATGGAAATGTCAGGCAGCCTGCCGATGTCCTCTGCTGCAAGCGACTCCTTGACCTGGTCCGCACTGCGCTTGATGTTGATCGCATTCAGCAGGCTCGAGCGGAAGCCCGTGACGACGATCTCCTCGACGACAGTCGCGGCATCGTCCTCTTCCCCGGCGCCCTGTGCCGTGGCGCCAACGGGGCCCAGCGCCAGCGCCGAGGCGATGGCACCGGCGAGCAGAGAGCTGTGCTTGTGAGTCTTCCTTGCAGGAGCTGCGACGTCGTTATCGCAGTTGGCTGCTGATTCGGCCCGGCCGGCCGGATCCGTGGCTTGTTCCGTCATAGTTCCCCCCGATGATGCGCGATCGTTGACGATTGATCGGTGTTGATTCGGAGCCGCAGCGTGCGCGGCACTGCCACAAATACTATGAAGGCAATTCGAGGTGGGCAACGTGATGCAAACGTATTCATCGTTTGAATACGATTGCATGTTGTTGCCAAGGCGGCGGCGCCTCACTAGCTTGCTTTGGGCCTAAGAGGGGGAGCTGCGGGCATGCCTGCCACAGGAAAACGAGAGGCGGCCACCGCCGACGATAAGCACGGTCGCGAACAGTCCGGGTCCGTGCTCGTCGCCGAAGGCTCTGTACTGCCCGTCGACCGCCGCGCCGGGGTCTGCCAGCACATTACGTCGCTGCCCGGTCCCTACGGGATCGGTGAGATCGGTCGGCAGGCGCTCGAGTTCGTCGACACGCTCCGCGAAATGGAGCTCGCGGTGTGGCAGTTCCTGCCAACCGGGCCGACTGCCTACGGCGACTCGCCCTACCAGCCGCTATCGACCTTCGCGGGTAATGAGCTCCTGATCGACGTGGGTGAGCTGGTCGCGCATGGATTTCTGACTAGCAATGAGTTAACACCGCTCGAGAAGCTCCCTGGGAGGTATGTCGACTACGGGGCGCTGATCCCGATCAAGACCGAGCTACTCGAACGAGCCGCCAGCCGCTTTCAGGCGAAGGCCAGCGCTGCTCAGAAAGCACGCTATGACGATTTTGTAGCGAGCCACGACGCAACCTGGTTGCACAACTACGCCCTGTTCAGGATTCTCAAGTCGCAGCACGACCTGCGGCCGTGGACGGAATGGCGACCTGAGTACGTGCATCGCGATACGCACGCGCTCAGGCGGCTCGAGGCTGACGCAGCGCGGCAGATCGAGGCGATAAAGATCACGCAGTTCCTGTTCCGTGACCAGTGGCGGCGGTTGCGCGACTATGCGCACGAGCGCGGCATCCTGCTGTTCGGCGACATGCCGATCTGCATTGCGCTGGACAGCGCAGACGCGTGGTCGAATCGTCGCCTGCTGAACATCGACGACGACGGACGACCGTCGGCGGTCGCTGGGGTTCCGCCCGACTACTTTAGCGAAGAGGGCCAGCTTTGGGGCAACCCGCTGTACGACTGGGATGTGCATGCCGAGACGGGCTATCGCTGGTGGATCGAGCGCCTGACCGCATCGGCCGAGCTCGGGGACATCGTCAGAATCGATCATTTCCGCGGCTTCGAGGCCTACTGGTCGGTACCCGCGTGTGCGGAGACGGCCAAGACCGGCGCGTGGAAGGCAGGTCCCGGCGATGCGATTTTCGATGCGATGCAGGCCGAACTTGGCAGGCTGCCGATCGTTGCAGAGAACCTGGGCGTCATTACGCCCGAGGTCGAAGCACTGCGGAAGCGGCACGACATCCCCGGGATGTACGTTCTGCAGTTCGACATCACCGATCCCCAGATCGACCTGGCTGATATGGAGGCCAATTCGGTGTGCTATACGGGCACGCACGATAACGACACCACGCTGGGCTGGTATCGCGGCAGTCCCGGAGACCGCCGCTCGATCGAGGAGATTCGCGAACACCAGCGTATTGCACTCGAGGCAACGGGCGGGACGCCCGAAACGATTCACCTCGACATGATTGCAACCGCGTATAAATCGCCGTCGCGGCTCGCCATCGCGCCCATGCAGGACCTGCTGGGCCTCGGATCCGAAGCGCGATTCAATCGCCCGGGCACGTCAGGCGAGAACTGGCGCTGGCGCCTCGAGAGGTCGCAGCTGACGCGCGGGATGCTCGATCGAACGGCTGGAATGGTCGTGGACCACGGCCGCGCAGTTCCTGGCTGATCCGGATCGAGGTATACCGGCTGCTCGAGTCGGGCGATGGAAGGAGGTTGACGATAAACTAGCGTGGTTCCGACAGCGGCGAGTGCACGCCTGATGCGCCAAAAGAACGACCAGAACGAAAAGCGGTTTCACCCGGGCTGTTGGTGTGTGGCGGTTCTGCTGACACAGTTCCAGCCCGCTGCGGCAGAGGTTGCGCCAGGCTGTCTCACCGCCTTCGATGTGAGGCTCATCGGTGAAATCGGCCAGTTCGCTTCGGATTTGTCGTGCAACGAGGTGGCCGATGAGCTGAACGTGGTGACGATTGTGTTGCGCGGGGAGCGCCCTGCCGCGCCGCCGCGGTTCTCCCTCGAATGGTCTCAACCGTCCATCGATATCGCCGGCATCTGGACGCCGCTCTACGACGAAGACAACGTCATCCCACCCGATTGGAGTGATCGTCACCTCGAATCCACGCTGACGCGCCAGGCCCCGGTGCTGACGCTGTTCGGCCACGACGACGGCAATCGCCTGACCTTCGCCGTGTCCGACGCGATGAATCCCCTCAGGCTGTCTGCCCGGATTCGAGAAGAGGACGCGCGCATCTATCACGCGATCGAATTCTTCACGGAGCCGCACCCGGCGATCACCGAGTACACGGTCGAGATCCGGATCGATACGCGTCCGGTGCCGTTCTACGAGGCCATCGCCGCTGTCGCCGAGTGGTGGGCATCGATGCCAGTCTACGAGCCCGCGGACGTCCCCGACGCGGCAAGGCAACCGATGTACTCAACCTGGTACAGCTACCACCAGTCGATTGACAGCGAGTCGCTGCTCGCTGAGGTGGATGTTGCCAGCAAACTCGGCTTCGGCGCGATTATCGTCGACGACGGCTGGCAGACGACTGACGCCAACCGTGGCTATGCGTTCACGGGCGACTGGCAGCCGGAGCGGCTGACCGACATCGAGGCCTTCGTGAATGCCGTCCACGCGCGCGGCATGAAAGCCTTGCTCTGGTATTCGCTGCCGTTCGTCGGCGAGAACTCGGAGGCCGCCAAACAATTTGACGGCAAGTACCTGCGCTACCGTGAGTCGCTGGGCGCCTACGTTCTCGATCCACGCTATCCCGACGTGCGCCGGTTTCTGATCGACCATTACGTGCGAGCCGTGCGCGACTGGGGCTGGGACGGTCTCAAGCTCGACTTCATCGACCAGTTCGTGAGCGATGAAACCACGGAGCTGACGGCCGCGAACGGTCGTGACCATGCGTCGGTCTACGCAGCCGTGGATACGCTGATGACCGAGGTGATTGACACGCTGACGGCGATCAATCCCGAGGTCATGATCGAGTTCCGGCAGCGCTACACCGGGCCCGCCATGCGCAAATACGGCAACCTGTTTCGTGCGACCGATATCCCGAACGGCGCCGTCACCAACCGCTTCCGCGTCGCCAACCTGCGCTTCCTGAGCGGCGAGACGGCGGTGCACTCGGACATGTTCATGTGGCACCCCGATGAGCCCGCCGAGGTGGCCGCATTGCAGTTCCTGAACGTCCTGTTCTCGGTGCCACAGCTGTCGGTCCGCCTCAACGAGATTCCCGAGTCGCACCTCGAGATGATTCGCCACTACACGGCGTACTGGAACGCCAACCGCGCTGTCCTGCTGTCCGGCGATTTCGCCGCGTTCGGCGCCATGTCGCGCTATCCGCTGTTGCAGGCTACGCTGGGCGGCCGTCGTATCGTTGCCGCGTATGCCGACCGGGTGATAGCCCTCGACGAGCCCGGACTGGTCTCGATCGACGTCGTCAACGCGAAGCGAAGCCGCGCCGTCATGATCGACGCAGCCGGCATCAACGGCCTGTTCGACGTCGTCGTGCTGGATTGTTTCGGCGAGGTCGCGTCCCGGAGCCAGCGGCGGCTCAACGGTGACGTACATCGGTTCGAGGTCCCGCCGTCCGGTCTGATCACGCTGCGCCGGAGCGACCAGGGCAGCGAACCCGCCCGCTAGCCCGCATCCGTCTTGTTCACGTAGAGTGTCTGCGTCGGGTAAGCGAACTCGATGCCGTTGGCCTCGAACTCCTCGTAGATCCTGAAATTGGCTGCCTGCTGAATATCCATGTATTCCGCATAGTCCGCCGACAGCACGTAGTAGACCACCTCGAAGATCAGTGCAAAGTCGCCGTACTTCTGGAAGTGCGCACGGTCGAAGCGCACCTTTTCCTGCGATTCCACGGCCTCCTTGAGTATGCCCGGAATCGTCTTCACCTTTTGGAGCGGCGTCTGGTAGGTCACGCCGACCGAGAACACGACGCGGCGCTCGAACATGCGGCCGTAGTTCCGGATTCGGCTGTTCAGGAGGTCGTTGTTCGAGAATACGAGTTGCTCGCCCGAGAGGCTCCTGAGTCGCGTCGTCTTGATGCCGACCTTCTCCACGCTACCCAGGAACTCGCCGATGATCAGGAAGTCGCCGACTACGAAGGGCTTGTCCAGCACGATCGAGAGCGACGCGAAGAGGTCGCCCAAGATGTTCTGCGCTGCAAGCGCGACGGCAATACCGCCGACGCCGAGTCCCGCGATCATCGTCGTGATATTGACGCCGAGATTGTCGAGGATCGCGAGGATCACGATGCTCCAGATCGCCACGCGGGCGATGAACGACAGGATGTCCATCGCGGCGACGCTGTCCGGGCTTTCCTCGAGCTGGCGCTTGCGCCTGGACTCGAGCGCCTTGAGCACGCCCGCGCTGAGCCAGAGGCCGAGCTGCAGCAGCGTGGCGATCATCGCGGCACGCACGATCCACAGGTTGACGGACTCGGGTATCGACAACAGTCGGGCCCCGAGGAACAGCGCGAGCAGGAACAGGAACCAGCTGCGCGTCGCGCGAGCGACATCCTCGGCCACGTCGAAGCCGAGGCTGTCCTCGTTCTTCTCCTGTAGCTTTTTGAGCTTGCCGGCGACGAGACGCCGCACCAGCAACAGTACCAGCCAGAGCAACAGGAACACGCCGGTGGCCAGAGCGGCCCGGGTGATTGTGTTGCCGAAGATTTCGTAGTCGAGCCAGTCGGTCGGATTCACGCGCGGTCGAGCCTCTGATTGACCAGCGCCGAGTCTATCAAGCCGCGGGCATGTCGTGGCCATCGACCGCGCCGACGATGCCTCGTGCCACGGCGAACTCAGTGCGGGTTACACTGCGCTCGACGACGGTATCGGGTCCCGGTACGACGCGTGGGACTTACGGATGAGAACATGACTCCGAGCGAATTCGAAGACATCGTCTCCGAGACACTCGAGCGATTGCCGGCCTGGGTGCACGAGGCGCTCGATAATATCGACGTGCTCATCGAGGACGAAGCGGGTGAAGCACTGGACCCCGAGGGGCAGGGCCTGCTCGGTCTGTACACGGGCGTCCCGCTGCCCGAGCGCGGCAGCGACTACGCCGGAGAGCTGCCCGACGTCATCTACCTGTTTCGACGTCCGCACCTCGAGATGAACCTGCCCGTCGAAGAACTCAAGAACGAGATCGTCACGACGCTTGTGCACGAGATCGCACACTACTTCGGCATCGACGACGAGCAGCTGCACGAGCTGGGCTGGGGGTAGCGGATTCGGCGACCTTCGGTCAGCTAGGGTCAGGGCGCCCGGCCGGCAACGTGCCGTCGTTCACATAGTCGCGATACTCGCGGCAGGCCTCGTCGCGATATGCACGGGCCTCTTCGCCCGGCTGGTTGCCGTGGAACTCGACCCACTCCGAGCACTTGCGGAACAGCGCCTGGCCGAGCGGGGACGAGAGCCGCTCTTCGGTGGGCGACCTGGGCCGGCCAGCGATATCCGATTCGAGTTTCCGTTGCAGGTTCTCGATGTTCGACTGGCTCATGTCGACCAGGGCCTCGGCTTCGCTCTGCTCGACCGGCTGGCCGGCCCGCCACTGTGCGAGCAGATAGCCGCCGAGCGCCGCCAAAAGGGCCGCCGAGAGAGCGAAAACGGCAAAAAGTGAGCGATTTGGCATGGTTACAACACGTACTTATGGCATAACAGGGTCCGTCAATGACATATACTGTGCCACGGGACGGCCCAGCCGCTTCCACCAGGTTTCACGGACTTCCGGTGTAGCACATGAGCAATAAGAATTCGACAAACAGCGATGGCAGCCCGCTACCGGAAACGGGCAACGGCGAGGATCGGGTCGTCTACAGCGAGGAGGATCTCAACAGCGCGAGACGAGAGATCTTTGCACGGACGCGCAAGAGCCCCGAGCAAATCAGCGAGCTGTTTCGCGACGGGCGATATCCGTATTCGACCAGGATCGGCCGGCACCTGTATGAGCGGCACAAGGAAGAGCTGCAGGTCGAACTGCTCAAGGTGCAGAACTGGGTCAAGTTGAAAGGCGAGAAGATCGTGCTGATCTTCGAGGGCCGCGATGCGGCCGGGAAGGGGGGAACGATCAAGCGCTTCATGGAGCACCTGAATCCGCGTGCCGCGAGAGTCGTCGCCCTCGAAAAGCCGACCGATCGCGAACGCAGCCAGTGGTATTTCCAGCGCTATGTGAGTCACCTGCCAAGCCGCGGTGAGATGGTGTTCTTCGATCGTTCCTGGTACAACCGGGCTGGCGTCGAGCGCGTGATGGGCTTCTGCAATTCAATTGAGTATCTCGAATTCATGCGCCAGGTTCCAGAACTCGAGCGCATGCTGGTTCGATCCGGGATTCGACTCTTCAAGTACTGGTTTTCCGTCACCCGAGAGGAACAGCAGCGGCGTTTCGAATCACGCCTCACGGACCCGCTCAAGCAATGGAAATTGAGTCCCGTCGACGAAAAGTCGCGCGGCATGTGGGCTGACTACACGGAGGCCAAGGAGGCGATGTTCTTCTACACGGACACGGCCGACGCGCCGTGGACGATCATCAAGTCGGACGACAAGAAGCGCGCCAGGCTGAACTGCATGCAGCATTTCCTGACTCTCATCGACTATACCGACAAAGACCATAAAGTGGTTCGCGGCCCGGACCCGTTGATTGTGGGCAGCTCGTCACAGGTCATCGAAAAAGACCAACACCTCTGGGTATAATCGGCGCCGGTCCGCGTCGGCTTCCCCGCGACGATCAGCCGTAAACCCCGCCAGGCCCGGAAGGGAGCAACGGTAGCGGTGACATCGGGTGCCGGGGAGCAGCTGGCGCGGGCCACTCCATTCTCTCCTGTCGCGGGCCGGCATGGCCCGACGGTCGACCGTTGGGTTACACTGACCGGTCACCGGAGCAGCAGCGCCTGATACTCGAATCCCCATGAGCTACCTCGTTCTCGCCCGCAAATGGCGTCCGCGCACATTCGCCGATACGGTCGGCCAGGAGCACGTGCTGAAGGCGCTCGTCAACGCGCTGGAGACCGGCCGCCTGCATCATGCCTACCTGTTCGCGGGCACGCGCGGAGTGGGTAAGACGACGATCGCGCGTATTCTCGCCAAGGCCATGAACTGCGAGTCCGGCGTCACGGCCGAACCGTGTGGCGAGTGCAGCGCCTGCGTCGAGATCGACGAGGGCCGCTTCGTCGACCTGATCGAGGTGGACGCCGCGTCGAAGACCAAGGTCGACGACACGCGTGAGCTTCTCGACAACGTGCAGTACGCGCCGGCGCGCGGCCGCTACAAGGTGTACCTCATCGACGAGGTGCACATGCTGTCACGAAACTCGTTCAATGCGCTTCTCAAGACGCTCGAGGAGCCGCCGCCGCACGTCAAGTTCCTGCTTGCGACCACTGATCCGCAGAAGCTGCCGGTTACGGTTTTGTCGCGCTGCCTGCAGTTCAACCTGAGCCGCCTGACCCCGGCGCTTATTGCCGACCGGCTGGCGTACATCTGCGGCGAGGAATCGATCGAGTTCGAGGATGCCGCGATCCACCTGCTCGCCCGCGCCGCGGACGGCAGCCTGCGCGATGCCTTGAGTCTTCTGGACCAGGCGATCGCCTACTGCGGCGGCAAGGTCGAGGAGCAGGGCGTCTCGGCCATGCTCGGCACGATCGATCGCGACCACGTTACCCGCCTGCTCAGGCTGCTTGCGGCTGACGACGGTGCGGGCCTGATTGCCGCTGTCGCGACTATGGACGAGCAGTTCCCCGACTACCATCGGCTGCTCGACGACCTTGCGCGTTTCCTGCAGCGGGTCGCCGTTTACCAGGTCATCGGCGCTTCCGATCGCGACGACGGTTTCGACGCCGAGGAACTCGCCGAGATTGCCGGACTGATCCCCGAGCCGGACGTGCAGCTGTTCTACCAGATGGCCGTGACGGGCCGCCGCGACTTGCATCTCGCACCCGATCCCCGCAGCGGCGCCGAGATGACGCTGTTGCGCATGCTCGCCTTTCGCCCGCCTGGCAGCGCGAGCGCGACGGCCGGCGGCAGCGGCCGCCCGGCGCGCCCAGCGGTGGCGAGTCCGATGGCGAGCGCGAGTCCGCCGCCGAAAACGGCGGCCGCGTCCGTGCCTGCAGAGACGACGCAGCCCTGGCGGGACCCGGACTGGCCGGAGCTCGTCGGGTCGATGGCGCTCAAGGGTGCGGTTCGCATGCTGGCCGACAACTGTGCCTACCTGGGCCGCGACGGCGATACGATACGCCTGAGCCTCGACAGCCGTTCTGAGTCGTCGCTCACTATGGAACGGCGGCGCGCGCTTGCCGAAGCTCTGTCGAAGCATTTCGGGGAGACGCTCAGGGTCGACGTCGTGCTCGACAAGCACCGGGACGAACCCGAAAAGGAAACCCGCGCCGAGCGGGCATCTCGCGAGAGCGACGAACTCAAGGCGGCCGCCCGGGCCTCGCTCGAGACGGATCCGACGGTGCTCGCCATGAAGGACATGTTCGGCGCCGAATTGAAAGAAGACACGATCGAACCCATATCCCCGAGCTCAGACTGACGAGGAGCAAGGCATGAGAGGTGGCATTGGCCAGCTGATGAAACAGGCCCAGCAGATGCAGGCCGACATGAAGAAGGCGCAGGAGGAAATGGCGTCCATCACCGTGACGGGCGAGGCCGGGGCCGGATCGGTCCGCGTAACCATGACCTGTAAACACGTGGTCGAGCGCGTCGACATCGACGATTCGCTGATCGGCGACGACAAGGAGATGCTCGAGGACCTCGTCGTCGCGGCATTCAATGACGCGCAGCGCAAGGTCGAAGCGACGATTCAGGAGAAGTTTGCCGGCCTGGCCGGCGGGCTGGATCTGCCGGCCGGAATGAAACTGCCGTTCTGAGCCGTGTCGTATTCGCCGCTGCTCGTTGAGTTGATCGATTCGCTGCGCTGCATGCCGGGCGTCGGGCGCAAGTCGGCGCAACGGATCGCGTTTCACCTGCTCGAGCGCGATCGCGAAGGCGCGAGCGGCCTGTCGAGGGCGCTGTCGGCTGCGGTCGAAGGTATCGGTCATTGCAGCCGATGCCGCATGTTGACCGAGCACGAGATCTGCTCGATCTGTGCGGCGAGCGGGCGTGACTCCTCACAGCTTTGTGTCGTGGAGTCCCCGGCCGACGTCATGGCCGTTGAGGACGCCACGGGCTTTCGCGGGCTGTATTTCGTGCTGATGGGGCACCTGTCGCCGCTCGACGGCATCGGTCCCGGTGAACTCGGGCTCGACGTCCTCGAGCGCCGGCTGGCAGACGACACGGTCACGGAGCTGATCATCGCCACCAATCCGACCGTCGAAGGTGATGCGACTGCACACTACCTGGCGGAGCTGGCGGCGAGCCATAGCGTGGAGGCGAGCCGGATTGCGCACGGCGTACCGCTCGGCGGAGAGCTCGAATACGTCGACGGGGGCACCTTGTCGCACGCGTTCTACGGCCGGCGGGCGGTTGACTAGCCCGGATGCGGTCAAACGAGGTAAACGAAGATCATGATCGACTGCCTGTTCTGCAAGATAGTGGCCGGCGACATACCGGCGGATCTCGTGCACGAAACCGAGGACACGATCGCCTTTCGGGACATCAATCCGCAGGCGCCGACGCATATCCTGATCATCCCGCGCAAACATATCGCGACGATCAACGACATCGCTGACGAGGACCGGGCGCTTGTTGGCAGCCTCTACACGACTGCCCGTGACGTCGCGCGCCAGGAAGGTCTGGCCGAAGCAGGCTACCGCGTCGTCATGAACTGCGGCGAGGGCGCGGGCCAGTCGGTATTCCACCTGCACCTGCATCTGCTTGGCGGGCGCGGGCTGAGCTGGCCGCCGGGCTAGTTTCCTTTGCCGGCTAGCGACGCCGTTCCGCGAGCTTCTCGGTCGTGATCACGACCCTGCGATAGCTCTCGTAGCGCCGCTCGTCGATCGAGCCATCGTCAACGCCGGCCTTCACGGCGCAGCCGGGTTCCTGCATGTGCCGGCAGTTCGCGAACCGGCAGCGCCGGCTGGCCTCGAGGATCTCGCGAAAGCCCACCGCTGCATCCGTCGACGTCACGAGAGCGGGCGCATAGTCTCGCACGCCGGGAGAGTCGATGACGTCACCGCCCGATTCGAGCGGCAGCATGATCGAGTTGACTGTCGTGTGCCGCCCCTCCTGGTGTTTGTTCGAGATCGCCGCGGTCTTCTGGCGTTCGCTGCCGAGCACCCGGTTGATCAGGCTCGACTTGCCGACACCCGACTGGCCGACGAAGATCGCCGTGTGGCCACCGAGCACGGGGGCAAGCGCATCGACGCCGGCCGCCGTCTCGGCGCTCACCGTCATGACCCGGTAGCCGGCGGCTTCGTAGACGCCGAGCGCGGCCGCGTCGGGCGGCTCGAGGTCCGTCTTGTTGTACACCAGAACCGCGTCAGCGCCCATGAGCTCCGCGGCGGCCAGGTAGCGGTCGACGATGAACCAGTCGGGCTTCGGCGTTGCGGCCGCCACGACGACGACGAGGTCGAGGTTGGCGGCCAGTACCTCGGGCTCACCGCGCAGGTTGGGCCGGGTAAGCTCGTTGTCGCGCGCGGCGATCGCGGTGATCAGCCAATCGTCCTCGCCGTCGATCGACTCGGCGACGACCCGGTCGCCGCAGACCGGCTTGAGCCGCCGGCCCTTGATCCGGGCATCGACTTCGGCATCGTCGCCGAGACGGAGGCGCATGCGTCGGCTGAAGGTGGCAATGACCGTGGCGTTGGGGGTAGGCATGCGGGTAGGGTGAAGTCGAAGGTCGTCGAGTATGCCCGCGCCGGTGGAGCGCTGTACAGCGGCTCAAGTTACACTAGCGGCATGGACAAGAGCAGCAATCTGATCTGGATCGATCTCGAAATGACCGGGCTCGACACGGTCAGCGACACGATCATCGAGATCGCCACAATCGTCACGGACAAGCACCTCAACGAGTTGGCCGAAGGGCCCGTCATCGCCATCGGGCAGGATCGAGATACGATGGACGCGATGGACGACTGGAATACGCGCCAGCACGCCGAAAGCGGCCTGACGGCGAGAGTGCTCGACAGTTCGACGACGCTCGCGGAGGCCGAGTCTGCGACACTCGAGTTTCTTGCCGGGTGGACCGAGCCCGGCAGTTCACCGATGGCCGGCAACAGCATCTGCCAGGACCGCCGATTCCTGGCTCGCGAAATGCCGGAGCTCGAGCGCTACTTTCACTATCGCAACCTCGACGTCAGCGCCCTGAAGATTGTTGCGGAGATGTGGGCGCCGACCGTGGCATCCGGATTCCGCAAGGCGTCGACTCACCGTGCGCTGGCCGACATTCGCGACTCCATCGGTGAGCTGGCATGGTATCGCGACCATCTTCTGAGCCCGGCCGCGCTCGCCGTGGATTAGTGGGCCGCTCACCGCCCACGGCTCCGGCAGCCCGGCGTAACTCCGGTGCTATCCTGGGCGTACTCGAGCGTGAGTTCGCCCGGTCGAAAGCCGTGCTGGAGATCGGCTCCGGGACCGGTGAGCACGCCGTGATCATGGCGGCATCGCTTACCCACCTGAGCTGGCAAGCAACCGATCTTGGCGAGCGTCTGCCGGGCATCCGCCTGCAGATCGAGGCGGCAGGTAGCCGGGACATGCCGGCGCCGATTGTCCTCGACGTCACGCGCAGGCCCGAGCCGGGGCGCTACGACGGTGTCTTCACGGCCAATACGCTGCACATCGTCGATGAAGCGGGCGTCGAGGGGTTGGTCGCCCACGCCGCCGCGGCGCTCGTGCCGGGCGGACGCTTTTGTTGCTACGGGCCGTTCAGGCGCGACGGCGATTTCAGCACCCCGAGCAATGCAAGGTTCGATGCTTCGCTAAGGGCAGGAGGCGTTGGCATGGGTATCCGGGACCTGGAGACCGTCGATGCTCTGTGCGATCGGGCAGGGCTCGGCCACCTGCGGACATATGCCATGCCCGCCAACAATCTCCTCGTCGTCTGGGAGAAGATGAATGCGGGCTAGCAGCACCGTGACGCACACCGGCGGCTGCCATTGCGGGCGGGTTCGCTTTGAAGTCGACGCCCCGGCCAGAATCGTCGCGGAGGAATGCAATTGCAGCATCTGCAGCAAGTCGGGTTACCTGCACCTGATTGCGCCGCTGAAGAACTTTCGACTGCTCGCCGGCGCCGATGCTATCGAGACCTACACATTCAATACAGGCGTCGCCCGGCATACGTTCTGCCGCCGCTGCGGTGTCAAGTCGTTCTACACACCGCGCTCTCACCCCGACGGTGTCAGCGTGAACGTCCGCTGCCTGGACTCGCAAACGGTCCAATCCGTCGCAACGAGAGCCTTCGACGGTCAGAACTGGGAACTGAACGCCTCCAAACTGTCGCCAATAAGCGACTGATTTAACTACCGTTTGGGTGGAACATCGGGGCGACATAACCTATAGTGGCGGGTTTTCAAGCTGAGACGATCGGATACGCGATGTTGAGCACCCACGGCGCGCGATGGCTTTTCGCGATGGCGCTTTTCCTTGTATTCCCGCAACCGGCAAGCGGCCAGGCTGCATGGGTTAGTGACCAGTTCGAGATCACGCTCCGGACCGGCCCCAGCACGAGCAACGCCATCGAACGGATGCTGGCGAGCGGTACCCAGGTCGAGGTGCTCGAGCGTGACGCGGCCTCTGGGTACGCGCGCGTGCGCACGTCGGCAGGCACGGAAGGTTGGGTCCTGATCCGTTATCTGATGTCCGAGCCCAGCGCCCGCGAGCAGCTGCGTGCCCTGACCGGACAGCTGAACGACGCGACGTCAGAAGGGGCGACGCTCGAATCGCAGCTGGCCAGCGTACGCGGCGAACTCAACGAGGCGCAGCTTCGCGTTGGCGAACTCGAACGGGAGAAGGCGACGCTCGAACGGGATCTCGACGAGATACGGCGGACGGCGGCGGATACGCTGGGCGTCAACCAGCGAAACCAGTCGCTTCGCCAGGAGCTAAGCGATGCCGAGATACGCATCGACACGCTCGAACACGAGAACCGCGGCCTGCGAAGCGAGACGCGACATCTCTGGATCGGGACGGGCGCCGTCAGCGTCGTCGTCGGTATCATTTTAGGCCTCTGGCTGCCGCGTATTCGCGTGCAGAAGCGTCGCTACGACAGGTTTTAGGCGCCGCGGCTACGACGCGACGGCGGGGCGCGTCAGACCGACTGCCCGCCCAGGTACAGCCAGGTCTCGATAACGCTATCGGGATTCAGCGACATGCTCTCGATGCCCTGTTCGACGAGCCA
This sequence comes from Woeseiaceae bacterium, assembly GCA_028280615.1. Taxonomy (GTDB): domain Bacteria; phylum Pseudomonadota; class Gammaproteobacteria; order Steroidobacterales; family Woeseiaceae; genus UBA1847. The sequence continues at coordinate 32,657 of JANQLK010000045.1, forward strand.
GTTTGCGAGATCCGCATGATCGGACGGGCCTTGCCCACAGATGCCGACGTACTTGCCGCGGTCCTTGCACGCCTTGATCGTCATCGCGAGCATGGCCTTGACGGCATCGTCGCGCTCGTCGAACACGTCCGCAATCAGGGCGGAATCGCGGTCGAGTCCAAGCGTTAGCTGGGTCATGTCATTCGAGCCGATCGACATGCCATCGAAGTGGTCGAGGTACTGGTCGGCCAACAGCGCATTGGTCGGCAATTCCGACATCATGATGACCTTGAGACTGTCCTTGCCTCGCTCGAGCCCGTTGTCGGCCATGATGGCGATCACCTGTTCCGCCTGTTTGACGGTGCGGACGAACGGAATCATGACCTGGACGTTCTCGAGACCCATGTCTTCGCGAACCTTGCGAACCGCCCGGCACTCCAGGTCGAAGCAGGGCCTGAAACTCTCGGATACGTAGCGCGCGGCGCCACGGAATCCGAGCATCGGGTTCTCCTCGTCGGGTTCGTAGCGATCGCCGCCGATCAGGTTCGCGTACTCGTTCGACTTGAAGTCGGACATGCGCACGATGACGGGCTCCGGCGCGAATGCCGCCGCAATCGTCGCGACGCCCTCGGCGAGCTTGTCGACGAAGAACTGTACCGGATCGGGATAGCCCGCCATTTGCTCCTTCGCGGCGTCGCGGGTGGCGTCGTCGAGCCGGTCGAATTCGAGCAGCGCCTGCGGGTGCACGCCAATCATGCGATTGATGATGAATTCGAGGCGCGCCAGGCCGACTCCGCGATGCGGAATGCTGGCAAAGTCGAAGGCGCGGTCCGGATTGCCGACGTTCATCATGATCTTGACCGGGATTTTGGGCAACGAGTCGAGCTCGATCAGAGTCTCCTCGAATTCCAGCGCGCCGCTGTAGACATAGCCTTCGTCGCCCTCGGCGCAGCTGACCGTCACATCGGCACCGTCGGGAATCGTTTCCGTCGCGTCGCCGCAGCCGACGACCGCGGGAATGCCGAGTTCGCGGGCGATAATCGCGGCGTGGCAGGTGCGTCCGCCGCGGTTCGTGACGATGGCCGAGGCGCGTTTCATGATCGGCTCCCAGTCCGGGTCGGTCATATCCGACACGAGCACGTCGCCAGGCTGAACGCGGCTCATCTCGCTGACGGTGCTAACCACGCGGGCCTTGCCCACGCCGATTTTCTGGCCGATGCTGCGTCCCGTGCTGATGACGTTGGAGCGTCCCTTGAGCGTGAAGCGCTCAATGGTCCGGCCCGAGCGGCTCTGCACGGTCTCCGGCCGCGCCTGCAGGATGTACAGCTTGCCGTCGTTGCCGTCCTTGCCCCACTCGATGTCCATCGGGCGGCCATAGTGTTTCTCGATCGTCATGGCCATTTTCGCAAGCTCGATGACGTCCTCGTCGCTGAGCGAGAACGACAGGCTGTCCGCTTCGTCGACCTCAACCGTTTCGACGGTCTTGCCGGACGACGGGTTATCGCTGTAGACCATCTTGATCGCCTTGCCGCCCAGGTTCTTGCGCAGAATCGGCAGCCGGCCGGACTCGAGCGCGGGCTTGTAGACGTAGAATTCGTCGGGATTGACGGCACCCTGGACCACCGTCTCGCCGAGACCGTAGGCCGAGGTGATAAAAATTGCGTCACGAAAACCCGACTCGGTATCGAGCGTGAACATGACGCCGGACGAGCCGACATCGCTGCGCACCATGCGCTGCACGCCGGCCGACAGTGCGACGAGGCTGTGGTCGAATCCCTGGTGCACGCGATACGAGATTGCACGGTCGGTGAACAGGGACGCGAATACCTGGTGCATGGCCTCGACGACCTTGTCCAGGCCACGGACGTTCAGGAAGGTTTCCTGCTGGCCGGCGAAGGAGGCGTCGGGAAGGTCTTCGGCCGTGGCCGAGGAGCGGACCGCGACCGCGATGTCCTCGCCGCCCGACATGGCTTCCCAGGCCGCGCGCACCTCGTCCATGAGCTTGTCGGGCAGCGGCGCGTCCAGGATCCAGCGGCGAATATCGCGGCCGGCAGCCGTCAGCGCATCGATGTCGTCCACGTCCAGGTCATCGAGTACGGCGTTGATTCGTTTCCCGAGACCGCCGACCTCGAGGAAGGCCCGATAGGCTGCGGCCGTCGTCGCGAAGCCACCCGGGACGGTCACGCCAAGGTCACTCAGGTTGCTGATCATTTCGCCGAGCGAGGCGTTCTTGCCGCCTACCGTCTCGACGTCGTTCATGCCCAGCTCCTCGAGCCGGATGACGTAGCGCTCCAAGTTGTGCTCCCTTGAGGTTCCCAGCCCGGACGTGGACAATCGTCGCATGGACGAGCGAATGGTTTTCTTTATATCCGACCAGACTGGCGTGACGGCCGAGACGCTCGGGCACAGCCTGTTAACGCAGTTCAATGGGCAGGATTTTCGGCAAGTGACTTTGCCATTTATAGATTCCGAAGACAAGGCGAGGGAGGCCGTCGCTCGGATCAATCGCTCTGCCGTTGACGAGACGCACCGCCCGATCGTCTTTTCGACGCTCGTGCAGGACGAGCTGCGGCGGATTATCCGCAGTGTCGACGGACTGCATCTCGATATATTCGACGCCTTCCTGGCGGAACTCGGCGAGGAACTCGACCAAGAGCCGACCAATGAGCCGGGCCGGGCCCACGGCATGCGCGACATCGATGCCTACATGAAGCGCATCGAGGCCACCAATTTCGCGCTCGCAAACGACGATGGCGGCGTCAGCCGAAACTACTCGGTCGCCGACGTGATCCTCGTCGGCGTGTCGCGGTCGGGAAAGACGCCGACCTGCCTGTATCTGGCGATGCAGTACGGCGTCTACGCGGCGAACTATCCGCTCACCGAGGAGGAATTCGAGAGCGGAATCTTGCCGAAGGTACTCGCTGAACATAAGCACAAGCTGTTCGGGCTGACGATCGCGCCGGACCGGCTGCGGCAGATTCGCAAGGAGCGGCGCTCGGTGGGCCGGTATTCGACGGCTCAACAGGTCCGTTTCGAGCTCAGAGAAGCGGAAAAACTGTTCAAACGATTCGGCATTCCGTACGTCGACACGACGGAGTTCTCAATCGAGGAGATTGCCAGCCGAATACTCGATAGTACCGGTGTAGAACGTCGAGTTCGACCCTGATTTCCACGCCGGGTTGCTGCTATATTGGCGGCATGTTGCTCGATTCCAGACTGGTTCCGGAGACCATAATCAAGCCGCGAAGCTTCGTCGGCCTGATGTCGGTTTATGAGAGCAACTACCTGAGGCTTCTGCACCTCGTTCCCGACCTGGAGCGGCTCGACGGTTGCTACCGCTCCCGGGTCGCCGGCGACTGTGATCTGCACCTCGAAATCCTCGAGCGCAGCCGCTACACGGTCACTCTGGCGCTGACCTATTACTTCGAGACCGGCCAGGGCAAAGTGGCGGACCCGGATCTCATGGTCCGGGCCTATCTCGACGGCCGGCTGGCCGAGGCGATGAATTTCGGCAATGTCGACGGCGAGCACCGGCACGCCGAGCTCAGGCGCCTCGTCAAGACCGAGCGACGCGAGCTCGACGCGCGCTGGACGCGCAACATGGTGCTGAACAAGTGGCTGGACTACCTGATCGAACAAGGCCACCTGATCCTCGATTGAGCACCCCCGGATGCAGCCGCCGGCGCTTCCCGGCCCACACAGCCCCGTTCTTCAGACGGGCTCTGCTGTCCCCGAAACTGTCGATTCGGTCAGCGATTATCGAGCCGGTCGCTGAGATTATTCTGTTAATCGGCCCGGCGGTTATGGGTCCTCGAGTCGGATTATGTAAAGGAACACGGTCTTGGCGAGCCTTACGGCCATTTTCGGAAACGCGCAGGCGGATGAGGGCGACAGCGAAAAGCTGCTCGAGCTCTACTGGAATCGCGCCGAACTCAAGAAGGAGTTCGCAGCGCTGCGGGACGAGACCTTCAGCCTCCAGAAACGCATCGAGGAGCAGGAAGGCGACAAGGCACGGCTGACGCAGAAGTACGAGCAGCTGGAGAGCCTGTTGCTCGATCCCGACTGGGCGCACAGCGTGATCGTGCACTACCAGCTGCGCGCTCTCAACGCGAGCCTCAAACGAAAGGTCGCGCGGTTTGCGGAACGGCTCAAACAGCAGCGCGAAAAGCGCGAACATAGCCGTCTGCTCAGCGTCTGGGAAGACCGAAACAACGCCGAGAAGGAGCAGATTGCGGCCAGCATCGGCGAGCAGCGCATGCAAGTACAACTGCTCGAGGATCAGCTACAGCAGGTTCGCCAGCGCTATTCGGCCATGGGTGCGATCGCGCGCTTCTTCAGGAAACGTGCCGTCACACGCGAGCTGGATGCCATCGTTGGCACGATCGAGTCTCACCAGGCCAGGGAAAAAGAGTTGATCGGCGAAATCGAGGAAGTCGAGCGCCGCGAGGCGCCGGATACTCAGGGCCTTACGGTCAGCCAGAAGCGATCAATCAACTTCATGATTCTCTCCTTCGTGCAGCATGTCTATCTGCATTTCGAGGAAGGCAACCTGGCCATGCTCGCGAAGGAAGCCGGCGACAAGAGCGTCGGCGCGATCAAGTACGGCAGCAAACGCGAGTGCGATGCACTACTGAAGCACCTTGCAGCGAGCGCCGGGTCGTTCGACGGCGTGGGCAGCTTCGCGGACGCGCTGCAGGTGAGGGCAAAGCTGTTGAGCGAAAAGGCCAAATTCCGCAGCGACGACGAGGCGTTGCCGATCGCATCGTCGGTGGCCACGGTCTACCGTATTCACGACAACCGACTGGTCGACGAGCAGCCTGGCAATTTGTTCGGCGAGAACTACTGGGGTATCGGCGACGCGGTAAGCAACTAGATGTCGGTGCGGAACATCTGCCTTCGGTAACGCAGGGTTTCTTCCTCGGATACGCCCGGCAGGTCGGCGTCCAGCGCCGGCAGTTCCGCATCGTCACTTTCCGCGGCCGGCTCGGCCGGAGCGGGCGGCGGGGCCAGCTCGGCAATCGACTTCGCATCGGAAGCCGTGGCGGGCTGCAATTCATCGAGCTCCGCCGCCGAGTAGCTCTCGTCGAAAATCTGCTTGAGGATCGCGTTGGCCCGCGGCGCTATCGCAGGTGTGGAGAAACGCCGCGCGAGGCGCTGTTCGCTGGCGATGGATTCGATGACGACCGAGGGCGACAGGCCGTGGTCGGTGACCGCAATGGTCAGGTCGGGGTTGGTGATGTCCAGCTTGCGAACTTCGAGGGTGTCGGGCTGTTTGGCCGCTTTGTCACACGGCAGGCTGGTGGCGGCGAGCAGCGGGGCGCAATAGAAGCTCAGCAGCAGGGCCGCTGCCGAGGCGCCGATCAAGCCGACGTTGTTCATCGCTTTTGCCGTTTCCTGCAAGGTTTGTCCTCGTCCTGGAATCGCCAAGTGTTATAGCCGAGTATAACACTCGGCGAGCCGTCTGCAATATGCCGCTGAAAATTTACCGCAGGGGCAAGTTTTGTGCCGTTCTCGCCGGCGACGCGTCAACTTCCCGCATCTCCGCCATGTCCCGGACGATACCCGCGGCCTGGTCGAGCAGCACGTCCGGCAGGTCGTCTTCGTTTACGTCCTCGAGACTCTCCACGGGATCCAGGTTCAGCGACTTGCGACGCTCGTTCTCACGCTCGAGACGGCGCAGCATTTCGTTTTCGCGCTCGGCCTTTCGGGTTTCGATGTTCAGGGCAACCGTGTTTCGCGACCGGGCTTCCTCGTAATCGCGAATGCCGCCAATGAGCCACTGGTAGTTCGGGTCGAGTTCCGAGCGTTCGGTGTGGCTCACGGTCAGCGACTGTATGGTGTCGTCGAGCGGGGCGCCGGCGCGGAACCGGGTCGTCTGGATCGTGTCCCAGGGCAGCGCGCTGTCACGAACGCTTTCGCCGATCTGCTCGGCATCGATTGCGGACGGCAGGGCGATGTCCGGGTCGACGCCTCGATGCTGCGTGCTCTCCCCTGTGACCCGGTAATACTTGCCGATCGTCAGCGTGAGCTGGCCCAGGCCCTTGTCGCCGGCGAGCTCCGGGCTCATGTACTGATCGAGGGAGTACAGGTTCTGGACCGTGCCTTTGCCGAAGGTCTGCTGACCGATGATCACGCCGCGGCGATAGTCCTGGATCGCGGCTGCGAAAATCTCCGACGCGGAGGCGCTGAAGCGGTCGACGAGTACTGCAAGCGGCCCGTCGTAGGCGACGCGGGCGACCGGGTCCGGATCGTCCAGGCGGCTGATTCTGCCGTTCGAATTCCTCAGCTGTACGACCGGTCCGTTGTCGATGAACAGGCCGGACAGCGCGGTCGCCTCGGTGAGGTGGCCGCCGCCATTGCCGCGCAGGTCCATGATCAAACCGTCGATACCGTCGTCTTCGAGTTCGCCGATCAGGCGCTTGACGTCACGGGTCGTGCTCGTGAAGTCCTTGTCGCCGCTCGACAGCGCCCGGTAGTCGCGATAGAAAGAAGGCACTTCGATGACACCGATCCGCCACTCGCGACCCTCGTGCGGTACCGTCACGATGTCGCTCTTCGCCGCCTGCTCCTCGAGCTTGACCTGGCCTCGCGTGAGCGCGATGACGTTCTCGCCGCTGCCGGGCATTGCATCCGCCGGGATTACCTGCAGACGGACGATCGAATCGGCAGGCCCGCGAATCAGGTCGACCACGTCGTCGAGGCGCCAGCCGACCACGTCGACGATCTCGCCGTCCTCGCCCTGCGCCACGCCGGTGATCAGATCATTGGCCTTGAGGCTGCCGTCGATATCCGCGGGGCCGCCCGGAATGATGTTGATGATCTTGACGTAATCGTCGTCGGGCTGCAGCGATGCGCCGATGCCGAAATACGATAGGCTCATCTGGATGCGATATTCTTCGGAATTGCGCGGCGACAGGTAGCTCGAGTGCGGATCGAGCGTGTGCGCGAACGCGTTCATGAAGCCTTCGAACACGTCGTCGGAGTTCACCTGCTCCATGCGCCTGAGCAGCCGCTTGTAGCGCTTTTCGAGAATCTCACGTGTCTCGTCCCAGGTCTTGTCATTCAGGACGTGCCGGAGCGCATCGTTCTTGACACGTTTGCGCCAGATCTCGTCGAGTTGCTCGCTCGACTCTGCCCATGGGGCTTCGCTGCGATCGAACTGAAAGGACTCGTCAATCGTGAAGTCCGGCTCGATATTGAGCATCGTCAGCGCGTGCTCGTAGCGCTCGCGGACGCGGGTACGGTAGACCTGAAACATGTCGTACACCGGATCGAGCGGTTTGTTCTTGACGAAATCGTCGAGCTGGTCGCGGTACTGGTCGAAGTAGGCGACGTCGCCCGCCAGCAGATACATGCGGTTGCCATCCAGCGACTCGATGTAACGGTCGAGAACCCGCGATGACAGGTCGTCGTCGACCGCGACGTGGTTGTAGTGCGAGCGCTGAATAAACTGCGTAACCATCTGACCGATTTCTTCGTGCCGGCGTTCTGGCGCCAGCGGTTCGTCAGAGCGGATGTCCTCGGTGGCAGCGAACGCCGGGACGGCGGCGAGTGCGGCCAGCAGCAGGCCGGGGATCCATTTGCGGTGACGATTCGGGATAGTTCTCAACGCTCAAACTCCATGTATGACCGACCCTGTTTTCGCGCGGGTAAGTGGGCTAGGCTAGATGCGGACGGCGCTCGATTCAAGGGCGCCGGGCACAAAGCACCACGATGAGTGCTCATTCTTAAACCGTTTCGGAAATTCCTGTATGCGGCCTCTCATGGTGATCAACGGCATCCTGCTCGGATCCGCCTTGTCCATTGCGGTCTCGCTCGGCCTCGTGCTGATCGTGTTCCTCGTCATCGGTGACGAGCACCCACGGGTGCGGCAGGAAAGCGGCTTGTTGCTCGAGAGCATGTTCATGTTCCTCGGTATGACCATAATATCGGCTGCGAGTTTCTACACGCTGGCGAAAACACATCCACGGCGGCACGTCGCACAGGCCCTGATGTGGCTCGGCCTCGCTGCGCTGGTCTGGTACTACTGGCCCTGAGGCGCTCAGCGAAACAGTCGCAGTCGCTTGCACTTGATCGAGTCCGTGCGTTTGCGTCTTCGCATGCGCTGCTGAAGCTCGCGGCGCCGGTCTTCGAGCCAGCTTTCGCGACTCGTGCCGGTCTTCGGGCCTTTCTCGGCACGCATGCGGTCGCGGTAGTCACAAAAATCCTGGAACGCCTCGATTTCGTGCCGCAGCTCGCGTACTACGAGTTCTACCATGATAGCGTCATCCAGGAAGCCGAGTCCCGGTATATGATCAGGGATCAGGTCTTCGGGTTCCGTGAAGTAGGCCAGGGCGTTGAGAACGCGATTGGCTTCGCCGTGCGGCAGCCGCCACTCGATATCGGTGAGCATGTCGATCATCAGGCGCAGCTTGTCCAGCCGCTCGCGGATAAAGCCCGGTAGCTCACGATCGAGTGAGCCGAGCAGTTCCTCGGCCGCCGCGACGATGTCCTCGGGCGGCATGCGTGCCGCCGCATTGCGGGCCTCGCGCATGATCAGCCGAAAGTGTTTGAGATCCTCTTCGTCGAGTTCAAACGAAATTCGCAGGCTCATCGCTCGGCCGACGTCATCTGTGGAATGCCGGGTCCCAGGTTTTCCTGCGCTCGAAGCTGCCCGTGTTGTACGGGTCCACGCCGACCTCGTCGCGGTCCTCGACGATCGCAAGCGTCTCGTAGCTGCCGGTTTCGAGCTGATAGCGGGGTCTTCGGGCCATGACGCGATTGTCGGGTCCCAGGTCGACGTTCTCTTCCGCCTCGCCGAACCATTCGCTCGTCGCGTCCGCTTCCAGACCGGATTCCGGCTGCTTGTCGGGTCCGCCTTTCGGAACATCGGTGCGAATCGCGCGAGTCGACCTGTGGAACGGTTGCCGGGGCCTGCTCTTCGGGGCAGGCTGTTGCGACGGCGGCGTGAACATTGTTCTTATGAATTTGAGCATCGTTTGGGAAGGTCGGATTTTCTTGTTGTTGGTATCGAGTTTTTCGAATTCTTTCAGCAATCATAGGTCCGAACGGCCTCCGAAGCGGCCTCAAGCTTACATAACTCGCGGATTGAACCGAATTTCGGCAATTCCCCGCGCAATGCGCCGACAATCGCTGCCGGGAGTCCGGGCGATGGCGGCTGAAGTGGGCGCGCCGCAACCCGTTCGGCTGCTACCGCCGAGACTCCTGGCGGTCAGCCAGGCGAAAGGCAAGCAGCGTAACGCGCAGGACGACGATGCCCAGCAGCGGCGACAGGACGAGAAACCAGGCGACGCTGCTGCCCGAGGCGAGCCGGCGCGCGAGGTCGGCGTAGAAGCCACCGAAGCCGTTGCCGCCGTAAGCGCCGAAAACGCTGGAACCGACCAGCCAGATCGCCATTGGCAGCAGCGACAGTCCGGCGATGAGCAGCACGATCACGATTAGGGCCTCCCGCTTGAGCACGAGCCCTGAGAGATTTCCTGGCATGTTTTCCCTGCCGCCCGGCGAAGTCGACACGCCGGTATCGTTGCCCAGCCGACGATGCGCGTCAAGCGCTGGCCCGTCAGCGTGACTCGTCGAGGCTATCCGTGGACTCTTCGTTTCGCGCGCGATCGCGGCGCCGGAAAACGAACAAGGCAAGGTGCAGGCAGGCCACCGAGAACAGGAGGTAGTGCGGCAGCACCCAGAACCACTCGGAGATGTAGATCGTGGCGAAGAACGCGGCGATGCCGGCCACGAGGTAGAAGTACGGCAGAGCGTCATACACGGCCTTCGGCAACCAGACTTTCCTGGTGGCAAGCTGCCCGGCTGCGTAGGTCACACTTTTGACGGAGGGGAGTTCGGTTACTGTTTCGGCTGTCCTGCCGCGCATTGACTTCTGCATCCTTGCGTTCTGCGATCTGGATTCTGCACAGGGTAGCGGGCCGCCACGGCCGTGTCCGTGACTACGCTCACAGTTCGGCGTTCAGGATTTGACTTGCAGCGGCAAACGTCAGTCGTCGCGTTTGACCTTTTCCTCGTAGCGAAACTCCGCGTCTCCGATCGACACGATGTCGCCGTTGCTCAGGAAGTGCTCGGTGACGCGCCGGGAATTGACGTAGACCCCGTTTCTGCTTTCCCAATCGATGATGCGGGTCGCCTTGCCGTCGCTGCAAACCACGGCGTGCCGGCGGCTGATGTAGGGGGCATTGAGCTGTATGTCGTTGTCACGCGTGCGGCCGATCGTGAGTTTGTCCTTGAAAAGAGGAAAGCGCAGTTCGCGATCGTCGATGCTGCCTACGAGCAGGCGCGCGATACCGTTTTCGGCCGGGCGAGGAGCCGATGGGGCGTGCGCTTCCTGCTGGTCGCCCGGAGGGCTGCCGGTGTCGAGGCGGGCAACTTTTTGCGCGTCGTCCGGAGCCGATTCGGCGCCGCCCCGGGCAACGATTTCTTCGAGAAGGCCCTGAACGGCGCCGTCCTTGCCATCGGGCTCGGCGATCTGACGCCTGCAGTCCCGTAAGCGCACCTGGTTTCGTTCCTGCTGCGCGCCGAGCATCCGGGCGAGGTCGTCGCGGAAGCTTCGCGCATCCCTGAGGTCGCTCAGCAGTCGCTCGTTCGCCTTGGCATGGCGCGCGCTCGATGCATCGGCCTCACCGAGCGCGGATTTGAGCGCCTCGATTTCCTGCTCGTGTTCCGCACTGGCTTGCGCCAGCGTCTCGGTCGCGCAAGCTTCGGCTTTCATCGCGGACTCGAGTTCGGTTTTCAGCCCGGCCAACCGCATACGCGCATCGTCGAGTTGTTCCACAAGCGAGGTTTGTTCGGCGCTGACCGCATCCGTATCGATCGTGATGTCGGTCAGCTCGTGACGCAGCTGGTCCGCGTAGGCCTCGGTGCGTTCGACCTGGCTCAGGAGCTGCCGATTCTCGGCATTGCTGGCGGCGATCTGTCCGGCCTGCCGCTCGATCAGGTGCCGCGCCGCGGCGAGCTCCTCTTCCATCCGCGTATCCGCTATTCGCGCGTCTTTTGCCGGCATACCGCGCTGCGACGCCTCGCCGCGCAGCCGGCTGGCTTCGTCCTCGACGGCGTCGATGCGTGCGTCGAGAAGCGCAATTTGCTGATCCCGGTCGGCAAGCGCCTGGTCGCGTTCGCAGAGATCCTGTTCGGCCCGTTCGAGCCGGGACGCAACAAGGGCGAGCGCCTCGTCCCGATCGTCCAACTCCTTCTCGAGCTGCTTTGTGTCGGCCTTGACTCGATCGAGCTCCGCGGCCATACGTTCAAGCGCAGGGCCGTCATCCTGCTTGCCGATGACGAGGACCTGGTGGGTGTCGGTGCGGTCCGTTTCGAACGCGGCCGCGGTCTGTAAGGCGCCGTCGTTCCCGACCGCCAGCGCTTCGAGCTCCACGGTCGGGTCGTCGTCGCCTTCGACTAATTCATTGCTTTTCTTGTTCTCATTAGCCATCCATCGGATGGTAGCACGATGCCTCGGCAGATCACGTTTCAATGACATGACGGGAATGTGACCCGTGCCCGTCAGTCGCAGGGTACCGTGCGGCCTGCGGCCCAGCTGCGTAGGGCATCGATTCGCTCGCTCATGACTACCGAGAGCGGCCGCGTCGCGGCGAGTTCCTTCAGAATATGTCCAGTCTCCAGCGCAGCGCCCTTTGCGTGCGCGGCGTACAGGGCCGACACCACGGACTGTTCGATCTCGGCGCCGGAGAAGCCGTCGCTCGCACTGGCGAGGCGCTCGATGTCAAAGTCGCCAAGTCGGCAGCCGCGATTCGTCAGGTGAATCGCGAATATTGAGGCCCGCACCCGGAGCGTCGGCAGGTCAACGAAGAAGATCTCGTCGAAGCGACCCTTGCGCACGAGCTCGGGCGGCAGCGTGCTGATGTCATTTGCGGTGGCAACGACGAACACCCTGGCCTGCCTTTCCGCGAGCCACGTCAGGAACGTGCCGAGCACGCGCTGGGTCGTCCCGGTTTCGCTGTTGCGTCCGGCGATGCCTTTCTCGACTTCGTCGATCCATAGGACGCACGGCGACATCACGTCGGCAGTCTTGAGCGAATCGCGGAGTTTGCGCTCGGTCTCACCGTGGTACTTGTCGTACAGCGAGCCGAAATCGAGGCGCAGCAGCGGCACGCCGAATACGCCGGCCGTCGCCTTGGCTGCAAGGCTCTTGCCGCAGCCCTGCACGCCGATCAACAGGATGCCCTTGGGCGGGTCGAGGTGCGCGGCATCCGCTTCGCGGCGGAACGGTGAGCGTCGCTGCGAAAGCCATTCCTTGAGGCGGCTCAATCCTCCTACATCGCTGAACTTCGCGGTGTCGTACTCGAACTGCAGCGCACCGCCGCGGTTGAGCAGCGAATACTTGGCCTGCATGACGTCCGGCAGGTCGCTGCTCGTGATCGCGCCGTCCTGGAAGATCGCGTTTCTGGCCAGCCGTTCCGTGTCCTTGTAGGTCAGGCCCGAGAGGTTTTCCACGAGCATGCTGTAGGCGCGCCTGTCGGCCTTGACGCGCGATCCCGGGTTCTCGCGCGACCACTCGTCGGCGACGCGTTCGACGATGGCGCCGCGTTCGGCTTCGCTCGGCAACGCGAGCTCCACGCTGGCGCTGAACGAGTCGAGTTCGCTCGGCAGGTCGATCTTATGGCTGATCAGGACGAGCTGGCGGCGCGCGGTCGAAAACCGAATGCAGATGTCTTTCACGAGGCGCACGTGTACCGGGTCTTCGAGAAACGGGTGAAAGTCGAGCAGCACGTAGATACCCGCCCTGTCGACGGCGCGAATATGGCGCAGCACGTCGGTCGGATCCGAATTGATCGTCTGTGGTTCCAGCTCGATATCGAGCCGCTGCAGACCGTCGGTCACGGTCCAGCGAAACAGCGGCAGATGCTCGGTGCTCGGATCCGACGCCGACACCGCCAGAGCGGCCGACTTGAGCATCTTGAGGATCCGCGCTTCATCGGGCGATTCGATCACCATGATCGGCGTGCGCGACCGCAAGATCAGTTCGAGATCGTGCTGCTGGTCCATCTTCAGTTCCGGCCCGGCGAGCTGTCGGCGGCGAGTGCGGGGCAACCCGGAAGGCGGCGGCTGCGCAGTGCATCCGGCAATCCGCCAATGCGTTCGCCGGAGGCCTCGGCGAGCTCGGCAAGACTCACGGGCCCGCCCGACTCGAGCAGGTCGTAGAGAACGTCGTCCAGGGATTGGGCGCCGTCGGTCTTTGCCGCGAGTTCCCTGTTCAGCGCGTCGAATACCGTAACCGCGAGCGCGGTCGTGGCACCCGTGGACGAGGGCGCGCAGAGCACCCCGGCGTCCTGCGACCACTCGGCGATCGATTCGAGCGAGCGCTCATAGCGCCGTTCGCTGATCGTGCCGCTACGCCTGAGCAGCTCGAGGCTGTAGAACTCGGCGAGTCCCTCGACGACCCAGTCGTAGCCGGGCTCCGAAGCGAGCCCGAAACTCACATGCAGGAGTTCGTGCACGAGCGTGCTCGTGCCGTTTTCGCTGATCATCGGTCGATCCGCGTGCAGGAACACGGACTGCGGTCCCGACAGGCCGCCGCGCCACATTGGGTCCCCGGCACCGATAACCGTAATCCTCGTGGGCGGCTCGGGCAGCAGCCGGACGAGCGCGGGGAGTACCCAGTTGCTCATCGCGAGGATGTCCATCCGACGTACGGACTGGCCGACAGGCGCCGCCACCGCAATGGGTATTCCCTCGACCGTCTCGCGACGTACGCCGAGCTTGCCGACGGCGATCCATCCGGCCGGCTGTGAGAAGCGGCGGCCGGGACGTTCGACGGCGTAGCGGCCGTCGTCAATCGCATACTCGGTCACGGCGGACCAGCCGTCGGGGACCTCGATCTTGAGCGACGTAGTCGACTCGGCGCCCCTGAGCGTCCGCGTAGCGGCTCGCGGTATCGCGTCCTCGGCACGGAAAATGCCCCAGCGACTGTCGAGCCAGGCGTCGAAACCGCCGTCTCCGCGCCGCGACGGGACCTCGATGCGCCAACGCAGGCTGCCGCCGGTCTCGGGCGGTAACCAGGTAACCCGACCGCCGTCGTGCCTGACCTCGCCATCGCCGTCAAGCGCGGACAGGCGGTCGGCCGGGGCGTCAAACCGCATTTCGCGCAACAGGCTTCGTCCCTGACTTACGGTCACGGCGACGTCGATGGCCTGCGCCTCGGCTTCGATGGATAGCGTATAGGCGAGTCCGTAGCGGAGCGATTCGGCGCCCGCCGGCGTGCCCTGGTCTTCCGACGCCGGCGCGCTGCAGGCGGCTACCAATAGGGCTGCAAGGAGCCCGAGGCCGCGTCGAGCGCGATTTGTGGGACAACCGGATCGTCGTCGATTTGAGATGCCGTTCATGCCGGATTAAGGCGCTCGCGCGTAAACTCGGCCGTATGATAGCCCAGGCTGAAGGTCGTCGAGCACGCTGGCTGCTGCCGGTGGTCGGCGCCGTCGTGCTCTCGGCATGTGCGGGCACGCCGGCGCCCGTCAGCCGGGACAGCGCGATATCGCGTAGCACCGAGGCGCCCGCGACGAAGCAGATGGCGCCTGCGATCGGCGAGCGCGCTACGGCTGTCGCTCTCGCGCAGGTGGGCGTTCCGTACCGTTACGGAGGAGAATCGCCGGCGACGGGATTCGACTGCAGCGGCCTCGTACACTACGCCTACGTCGAGGCGGGGCGGTCGCTGCCACGTACCACGTCGAGCCTGTGGTCGTACACCGAACGCGTGCCGCGAAGTCGCCTCGTCCCGGGGGATCTCGTGTTCTTCTCGATCGAGGGCAAGATGCAGCACGTCGGCCTGTACATCGGCAGCGATCGTTTCGTCCATGCGCCGTCGAGCGGCCGGAGCGTCAGCGTCGAATCGCTGTCATCGCCGTTCTACTCGAATGCCTTGCTGAGTGGCGGTCGTCTCAGATAACGGTCACGACAGTGTGTCGCTGACGATGAATGCCCGCAGCTGGTCCGCCAGGCCCTTGCAGGCGGCGGCCTGGGTCCTCGCGATCAGCGGAATCGGCACGACGAGCGCCGGCAGGAAAGACGTGCCGCTGTAGTCGGCCGTGACCGAGCCTGCGGACTCGAGGCCCTGCAGATCCCAGACGAACGCGTCGTAGTCGGCGTCGTTCTGCCACCAGGCGAAACCGAAGCAGCCGCCACCACCCGGTCCGGCGGCGCAGGACAGGCTGCCGCCGCCGGCGACCCGGTCCGTGTCGCCATCGAGCCAGATGATGTAGCGCACGCCCTGGTCGCGGATGCTCTGGGCCACACCGGGGCGCTCCATGAGCCGGGTCAAACCCTTGGTTTCAGCGGGCGCCGTGCGCGGCTCGAACCATGGGAACAGCGAGTCCACGAACTGTTTGTGCGGAACGACGCGCAGACCCTCGCTGCCGCGCTGCAGGGCGGTTTCCACGCAGCTGATGTATTTCGCTTCGGTTTCATTACCGAGGTGATAGCTCTTCGCCATGATGACGACGGCTTCGCCCTCGGCGATGCCGGTCATGCCCTCACGGGAATTCTCGATTCGCGAAGTCACGCAGCCCGACAGGGCAATGGCCAGCAGCGCCGGCGTGAGGGCTCGAAGCAGGGTAGGAATCGGGTGAGAATCGAGTCGGGTATGGTTCATTGCTGCTTGCCTCCGAGCGACGTTCTCGTGACCGTCGTTTCGCTCTCGCCGGCGGTCGTCGTGCGCTCGCCGAAGGACGTAAACAGGATCTGTTCGTCGAATTTCATGATCATGAGCGCTGCCGCGTCGCGCATCGCCAGCACGGCCGCATTTTGCAGCGCCCGGGAGCCGCCCATGGCGGTCGTGAGTGACTTGCCGTAGGCGCTGACGGGGGCGTCCAGCAGTAACTCACCCTCACCGTCGTAAACCTTGATGCGGTAGCGTATCCATACGGCGAACGCATCGGTCTTCGTCTGGTTCGGAACCGAGAATTCGAAGGCGTCGATGCTCGGCTCGAGCATGGCGTCATACACACCCGGTTCGGGCTCCTCGTCCGCGGCGATCACCTCGACGTCTTCGAACATGTAGCCGAACAGCTGCTCGAAGAATGTCGCGTTGGAACGTCCGAGGTCGATCGTCCACTGCTCGCGCCCCAGTACTTCCTCTTCGTGTACGAAATGCTGGAAATTCTCGGGCATCCGCACGACGACCGACATTGGCAGCGTGTTGATCAGCGGTTCGGGGATCGTGGGTGGCTCGAGGCGCACATTGGAGCCGCAGCCGGCGACAACGGCGCAGCAAAGTCCTGCAATAACAAAGCCCTTGAGCCTGATATTCAAATTGGAGTATCCCGCAGTCCGTTTCGAGCGTTCGCAATCCCTATATCAGAGCAAGAGAGGGGCGGAGAGTTCCGTATTTCGTGCCCTGACCGACCGAACCACTGTAGAGCGAGCGCCGTTTCAGTGCAACAGAGGCCGCCCCGTGTCAGCCGCCGAAGTCCAGCCATTGAAGCGGCGGCTCCTGCATGAGCGCGACCTGCTCGCGCAGCGCCAGCACGTGCTCGTCCCAGTAGCGGCGGCTGTCGAACCACGGAAACGCCTGTTTGAAGGCGGGGTCTTCCCAGCGGCGGGCTATCCAGGCCGCGTAGTGCATGATCCTCAGGCTGCGCAGCGCTTCGACGAGATTGAGTTCGCGGGCATCGAACCGGCGAAATTCCTGGTAGCCGTCGAGCAGTGCCGCGAGCTGCGGTTGCTGTTCGTCGCGATCGCCGCTCATGAACATCCAGATGTCCTGGACGGACGGGCCGCTCCGCGCGTCGTCAAAATCGACAATATGGAAACGCTCGTCCGCAACCAGCACGTTGCCGGGATGAAAGTCGGCATGCAAACGAATCGTTCGAACGTCTCCGGCGCGCTCGAAACACCGCTCCACGCCGTCGATGACGAGCTCCGCGACGCTTTCGTAAACGTCCCGCATCTCCGCTGGGACAAAGCCCGCGTCGAGCAGGTAGTTCATGGAACTCACCGCGTAGGATTCGACATCGACCTCGGGCCGGGAGGCGAACGTCGCCGTCTCGCCGACCGCATGGATGCGCGCGACGAGCCGGCCGAGTTGTTCGAGCTGGTTCTCGTCGTCGAGCTCGGGCGCTCTGCCGCCGTGGCAGGGATACACCGCGAGACGAAACGGGCCCGTCTTGGACAGCGTCCTGCCGGCGATTTCGAGCGGCGCGACGACGGGTATGTCCTGCTCCGCGAGCTCGATCGCGAATGCATGCTCTTCGAGGATGGCGGCGTCGCTCCAGCGCGCGGGGCGGTAGAACTTGGCGACGATGTCGTCGCCCCCTTCGATGCCCAGCTTGTACACGCGATTCTCGTAGCTGTTCAGGGCGAGGAAGCGGCCGTTGGCTTCGAACCCCAGTTCGAACAGGGCGTCGAAAATATCCGCGGGTTCGAGGCGCGCGAACGCGAGCGTGGGGTCGTCGGCGGTCGCCATCGGCGTCCTGCTGGTGTCAGGGCCACGCATTATAGTGGTAACGTTTCGCGATGAACCAGCGATTGATAGCGGCGTTCGTGATCGCCTGTCTCGCGCCGTGCGCGTTGCTGCGTGCGGATGAGGGGAGTGCGGAGTACGCTGAACTGATCGCCGCCTGGCGGGCAGAGCGCATGGCCGAGCTCCGCGCGGCCGACGGCTATCTGAATCTCGCCGGCCTGTTCTGGCTCGGGAACGGCCGCCACAGTTTCGGCGCGTCGTCCGAGAACGACCTCCGCTTTCCTCGTGCGCCGGCCGATCGCATTGGCACGTTCGTCGTTCGCGACGGCCGGGTCACGATGCACGTGGACCCTGGCCGGCTCGTGCTGCTCGAAGGCCGCGCCGTCGAGGTCGTCACACTCGACGCGGTAACCGACGGGCCGCCCGTGCCGGCCCAAATGGAGTCGCTGTTCTGGTACGTCATCGATCGCGCCGGGAGGACGGGGCTCCGGCTGCACGACCTGGCGAATCCGGCGCTCGACGAGCTTCCGCCGATGCCGTACTTCGACATCGACCGCCGCTACCGGGTGACAGGGCGCTTGAGGCGCTACCCGGAGCCGCGCAAGGTGTCGGTCGGAACGGTCATCGACGGTTTGCCCTATGAGCCCGAGTCGCCCGGTGTCGTCGAGTTCGAGCTCCAGGGCCAGCGCTTCGAACTCGAAGCCTATGCCTCCGGCGATCGACTGTTTTTTGTTTTTGCGGACGAGACGAGCGGCCGTGAGAGCTACGGGGCGGGCCGGTTCCTGTACTCGCCGATGCCGGGCGAGGACGGGTTGACGGTTCTGGACTTCAACAGATCCTACAACCCGCCATGCGTATTCAATGACTTCTCGACCTGCCCCGTGGCGTCGCCGCGCAATCGCCTGAACGCTCGCATCGAGGCGGGCGAGCGTTACGTCGATGCGCTGTATGTCGGCCGCGACGCGCACGAGTAGCCGTGCGAACAAGAGAGAATCGAGGGCCCGTATAGTCGGCGATGGATTCCAGGCAATGACTCGGGACACTCGTATCCGGCGTGATTAGTCGAGCACCTCGAACTTCAAGCCGGCGTTGGCCTCGAGACGCTTGAGGAGCGGCGCGGCCATCGCGGCCGCCGGGGTCGTCACGCCGCCGCCCGAGTCGAGGTCGTCGAGGGCGAGGCAAACCGCGCACTCGCCGAGCATCTTGCTCGTCGACCCGTAGCCCGGGTCGCGGTCGCCCGTTATGCGAGTCGTGAAGAGGGTTCCATCCGCTAGCTGAGCGAACTGCCGAAGGTCGAAGAAGCCGTTCTTGCGCTGCTCGGCGTTCGGGCCGCTGCCGGGCTTCGGCAGCACGAAGCGCTCGAGCAGGCTCCGGGTCGGCGCGAACGTGGCGAGCAGCACGAACAGACCAAGGCCGCCCGAAAGCGTCAGGGCACGAAACCATCCGCCCGCGCCGCGCCCTGTCATCGTGGCTTCGCGGTAGCGAAAGTCTCTGCCCCAGGGAAAGCCGAGCAGGGCATGGCTGCGACGAACGACCTTGGTGTTGATTCCGGCCATGATGAACGGGGCGGTCCAGCAGTCGGCGATCGGATCTTTCGCCATGCCCTGCTGGTCCCGGCCGTCCGGGCCCTGCCGCTCGCCTTCCGGGTTCAGGCTGTACGGGTGCACGAGCACCCTGGCGACGGCACGGTCCTCGCGGCTCTCGCGGACGACGTTCATCATGCTGGCCATCGTGCCGCCGCTCGCGCCGCCGCGCATCGCCTTGACGAGCATCACTATCGACTCGCAGTAGGCCCCGTGGCGCTGCATCGCAGACTGCTGCAGGAACCAGGCGCCGATGTCCATCGGCACCGAGTCGAAACCGCAGCAGTGCACGATTCGCGCGCCGGTCTCCTTCGCGCGATCATGATGCCGGTCGATCATCCGGCGTATCCATTGCGCTTCGCCGGCGAGGTCGCAGTAGTGCGTGCCGTTCTCCACGCAGGCCGCGACGAGCGGGCTGCCGAAGCGCGCGTAGGGGCCGACTGTCGTCAGCACGACGCGGGTTCGCGCGGCGATCGCATTCAGTGCGTCCTCGTCGAAGCTGTCGGCAACCAGGGCTTCGAGTCCGCTGGCGGCTTCCCCGAGCGACTCGCGTAGCGCGTCGAGGCGCGACCGGCTGCGCGCGGCGATGGCCCAGCGAATCTCGCCGTTTACGCCGTAGCGCGACAGCAGGTACTCGGCGACGAGTGCGCCCGTGAAGCCCGTTGCGCCCCAGACGATGATGTCGAATTCTCTTGCTTCTGATTCCATCTTGTTGGTCCGTTCGGGAGACTCTGATCGATTCCCGTCGTGTGCGTCGGGATTCAGTCGATGTCTTCCTACAGTGTCTTGGCCAGCATGGCGACTTCTTTGTTGCCGGCTTCGGTTTCCTGCCTGCCTACCTGCCTGAAGCCGTGCGCCTCGTGAAAGCGCATGGAGCTTTCGTTCGGCGGCCGGATGTTGACCTCGCAGGTCATCACCCCGACCGTTGCGGGCAGCGTCGATTCGAAGTCGGCGTACAGTCTGCTTGCAAGGCCGAGGCGCCTCGCGCGATCGGCGACGGCTACCCGATCGATGTAAGCGAAGTCGTCGTAGCGGTTCAGAAACCAGCGGTAGTTGGGGCTGCCGTAGTCGAGCCCGGGCCGCATGCCGACGAGCAGGGCACCGATGCCGCCGTCCACGTCGGCCACCCGGAAATAGGTCGCGTGTTCGACGAACCAGCGCATCTGCTCTGCGGATACGCTGCCGACTTCGGGAACATTCGCCTCGTTGAGTTCGAGAACTGCATCAAGATCGCCGATGGCGACATCGCGTATCGTGCCTGTCATTGGCGCAGTCTAGGTTGTCGCGTATACTGTCGGCAAACGGCACCGGCAGCCGCCGGATCCCAAGACCGTAAGTCAAACCGCCTTTCTCGCCAGATGAACCGCGTGCCCTTTGCGGCGCGCATGCTTTGTATCGTTCATGAGCGGGCCTGTCCCGAAGGAAGCAAGCTATGTTTGATGTTTCAACTCTGCGGTCTGTGCTGCTGGCACTCTGCGCAGCCGTGCTGCTGGTGTCATGCGGCAAGAAGGACGAGTCGCCCTCGAGCAGCGCGCTGACTTCGATGGATGGCGTCCTCGCCTACGTGCCCGCCGACACGCCGTACCTGGTGGCGAGCGGCGCTCCGTTTCCGGATGACCTGCTCGACAAGCTTGAGCCCGCGACCGAGGGCATGCTCAGCGCCTACCGGACCGTGCTGCGGGAAATCGTGGATCAGGCCTTCGAAGACCATGCCGACAGCGACGAGGCCGTCGATGGCGACGTGAGTCCCGAGCGTGCAGCCGCCGTCATTGACGAGTTTGCGTCGCTGCTCTCAACGGAAGGCTTGCGCGAGGCCGGTATAAGCCGCGAATCCGAACTGGCGATATACGGGATCGGTCTCTGGCCGGTGCTGCGCTTCGAAGTCAGCGATGCGACGCTCTTCGAGGCGGCGATCGCCCGCATCGAGGCGGCAGCCGATACGACGATGGACCTGGCCGAACTCGATGGAAGCACCTATCGCTACATCGGCGAGGACGGTGACGACGAGGGCAGACTGGTCGTGGGCATCTTCGGCACGCATGTCGTCATTACGTTCGTGCCGAACAGCTTTGGCGATGCCGAGATGAGGACCGTTTTCGGTTTCGACCGGCCGGCAGAGAGCATTGCATCGACGGGCCGCCTTGCGAAACTGACCCGTGACTATGGGCTGACACCGCACTACCCGGGCTACTTCGACACGGTCGGCATGGTGTCGATGTTCATCGACGAACCGACCGGCTTGAACAAATTCCTGTTCGAAAGCTCAGGTTACGACGCAGCTACACTGTCCGACGTGTGCAAGGACGAAATCCGGGAAATGGCCGACGTCGCGCCAATGATGGTGTTCGGCTTCAGCGAAGTGACCGACGACAACTTCCGCGCCAGGCTTCTGGTCCGTATCCGTGACGACCTGGCCGCGTCGATGACCGGTCTCGCGTCGGTCGTGCCGGGCCTCGGCATGGACACGGGCGCGCTCGCCTCGTTCGGAATGAGCTTCGATCTGGAGGCGCTGCGCACGTTCTACGAGCAGCGGCTCGATGCCATGGACGCCGATCCCTACGAATGTGAGTACATGCAGGAGTTGCAGGCCGGTGTCGCCGAGGGCCGCAGGACGCTGCAGCAGCCCGTGCCACCCATCGTTTACGGCCTGCGCGGACTCAATGTGGTCATAGACGACGCGGCTGACCTCAGTCTCGCGGGCGACCGGCCGCCAGAGGACGTCGACGCGTCCGTGTTGATCGCGGTCGACGATGCACCGTCGCTGCTGGCGATGGGCGCCATGTTCAGTCCCGAGCTCGCGGCGCTTGATCTTCAGCCCGACGGCAAACCCGTGCCGCTCGATATGGCGCAGCTCAACGCCGTGACGGACGGTGCGTTCGCGGCCTTGAACGACGAAGCGATCGTCGTGGCCGTCGGCAACGGCGCGGAGGCGCGTGCCGCCGCGGCGCTCGAGTCGGATTCGGTGGCGCCGCCGCTGTCGATGGCCGTCACGATGAACGCGTCGATCTACTACGAGCTCATGGCCCGCAATATCATGGAGTCGAGCGATGATGAGCTGTCCTACGAGGCGCGGGAGGCGCTTCGCGACGGGTTCCTTCAGATCAGCGAGCTTTTCGACCGCATGACGTTCGACATTCGCTTCACGGACAAGGGAATCGAGATTGAATCGAACACGACGCTCAAAGACCAGTGACATGAGAAACCGGTGGCCGCTCCTGGCCTTGAGCGCGGCGCTCATGATGAGCGCGACGCCGGGCTGGGCCGATCCCGATGAGGAAACGATCCGCAAAGTCGACATCGCCGAAGTCGGCAGATCGGGTTCGATCGATTCGTCCATCGACGTGGCGTCGGCGGGGCAGCCTACGGTTGCCGCGATCAGCGCGCTCGGCGAAGCGGGATACGCGGCGGTCATCGACCTGCGGGGTGCCGGTGAGAACCGCGGTTACGATGAGAAGGCGTTAGTGGAGAAGCACGGCATGTCTTACGTTTCCCTTCCGCTTACCTCGGCTGACGATTTCAGTTTCCAAAACGCCACGGAACTCGATGAACTGATCGCATCGTTCGACGGGCCCGTGCTCGTGCACTGCGGGAGCGGCAACCGGGCCGGGGCGCTGCTGGCGCTTCGGGCCGCGGGGCGCGGGGCCAGTGCCGAGGAGGCCATCGAACTCGGTCGGTCGGCCGGGCTCGGGCGTTCGGAGTCGCTCGTGCGGGAGCGGCTGGAAGAGGCCGCGGAGTCAGGCTCCCGCCCGTAGCGGTGCTTCGGACCCGGTCGACAGACCATGGTCTCGGACCTGCCCCGGCCCCGGAACTGCCGGACCGTGCCAGGGTCTTGATCTGCGGGCGCTGACGCATATCCTAGACCCGAAGCGGGGTGTGCCGCGCACCGGCAGCGCAGATCGGCTCGGCCCCTTTGCAGCTCAATGACGGGAGGAGCGATTGGCGGGCATCGAGTTAGGCGAAGCGGCGGGTCGATCGCCGCGTGGCACCGGGCCCGGCTCAGGCTCGCAATCCCAACCGGCCTGGCTCGACATCACGCAAGGCGTGACCGGGCTCCTCCTGACGCTTTTCATGTGGGCGCACATGCTGTTCGTGTCCAGCATCCTGCTGGGCAAGGACGCGATGTTCTTCGTGGCGCGGCTTTTCGAGGCCGAGCCGATCTTCGGCAGGCCTTACCCGATCCTCGTGTCCGGTGTCGTGCTGATCGTATTCGCCATCTTCGCGACGCACGCGATCGCCGCGATACGCAAGATTCCCTCGAGCTATCGCCAGTACGGTTTGTTCAGGCGGCACGCCTCGAGCTTTGGTCATGCCGATACGAGCCTTTGGATGCTGCAGGTCGTCACGGGTTTCGTGCTGATGTTCCTGGCCGCCGCTCACCTGTACCAGATGTTCATGCATCCTGCCGACATCGGTCCCTACGCATCATCGGACCGCGTTTGGAGTGGACTCTGGTGGCCGCTGTACCTGGTCCTGCTGTTCGCGGTGGAGCTACACGGCGGGATCGGCATCTACCGGCTGGCTCTCAAATGGGGCTGGTTCGCGGACCGGCACGGCTATACACCGCGCCGCCGCCTTGCGCGCGCGAAGTGGGCGCTCACAGCGTTCTTTCTGGCGCTCGGGCTCGCGACGCTCGCCGCCTACATGTCAATCGGTTATGAGCACCGCGACCGCGTGGGCGAGCGCTACGAGCCCGAGCGGGCTGCCCTGGCGTCGCCTGTCCCGCCACCGGCGCCGCAAGGCAAAGCCTAGCGCGTGGAGACGATCTACACGGACATGCTTGTTATCGGCGGCGGCCTCGCGGGCCTGCGCGCGGCGATCGGCGCGCGGCGACGCGGCCACGACGTTCGCATCCTGAGCCTCGTGCCGCCGAAGCGCTCGCATTCGGCGGCGGCGCAGGGCGGCATGCAGGCGTCGCTCGGCAACGCGATCAAGGGCGCCGGTGACAACGAGGACGTGCACTTCGCCGACACGATACGCGGCAGCGATTGGGGTGCGGACCAGGTAGTCGCGCGAATGTTCGTCAACACGGCGCCCAAGGCCGTGCGCGAACTGGCCAACTGGGGCGTTCCCTGGAACCGGGTGCGCCAGGGACCGCGCACGGCGATCATTGACGGCGAGCCCGTGACGCTCGACGAGCGGCGCGAGGCGCACGGACTGATCGACGCCCGCGATTTCGGCGGTACCAGGAAATGGCGCACGAGCTACGTCGCTGACGGCACCGGCCACTCGATGCTATTCAACGTGAGCGATCAGGCCATCGCGCTGAGCATCCCGGTCCACGAGCGCGTCGAAGCCGTCGCGCTGATCCATGCCGACGGGCGCTGCCATGGTGCAATAGCCCGCGACCTCGTGACGGGGCGGCTCCGGGCATACGTTGCGCGGGCCACGTGCATGGCTACGGGCGGCTTCGGCCGCATCTATCGGGTCTCCACGAACGGCGTGATCTGCGAGGGCATCGGCACCGCGATCGCGCTCGAAACCGGCGTCGCCCGTCTCGGCAACATGGAGGCCGTCCAGTTTCATCCGACCGGCATCTTTCCCGCCGGCATACTCGTGACCGAGGGCTGCCGGGGCGATGGCGGCCTGCTTCTCGACGGCAACGAGCACCGCTTCATGCCGGACTACGAGCCGGAGAAGAAGGAGCTCGCATCTCGCGACGTCGTATCGCGGCGGATGGAGCAGCATATCGCCGATGGCCACGGCGCGCAGTCCAGGTTCGGCGAACACCTCTGGCTCGACATCCGCCTGCTCGGCCGCGAACACATCGAGGGCAAGCTCCGCGAAGTCAAGGAGATCTGCCATTACTTTCTCGGAATCGACCCGGCGGACGAGCCGATTCCCGTGCGCCCTGCGCAGCACTATTCCATGGGCGGCATCCGTACCGACCACCGGGGCCAGAGTCCTCAGCTGAACGGCCTGTTCGCGGTCGGCGAGACGGCGTGTTGGGACCTGCACGGTTTCAATCGGCTGGGGGGAAACTCGGTTGCCGAGACCGTCGTCGCGGGAATGCTGGTCGGCGAGTTCGCCGCCGATTTCCTGGACTCGGACGACAGTCACTTCGAGCTGTCCACGGCACTCGTTCGCGACTTCGGGCGTCGCGAGGAACGCCGTCTCGAGTCCATCGCGGATAACGCCGGCGGCGAGGACGCCTTCGGCCTGATTCGCGAAATGCAGGAAACCATGACCCGGAACGTGGGCATCCTGCGCGACGGCGATTCGCTGGCCGCGGCCGTCAATACGTTGCGCGAGCTGTTGCGACGCAGCCGCAACGTCGGCCTACGATACCAGGGCCGCGGCGCCAATCCCGAGCTCGTTGCGGCCTACCGCGTGCAGAAGATGCTCAAGCTCGCGCTTTGCGTCGCATCCGGCGCGCTCGCGCGGAACGAGAGCCGAGGCGCCCACTACCGGACGGACTATCCGCGTCGCAATGACCGCGACTGGCTCAAGCGCACGCTCGCAAGCTGGTCCGGCGACGACGCCGAGCTGCCGGACCTCGACTACGAAGCGCTCGACGTCATGAAGATGGAACTGCCGCCTGGCTGGCGCGGCTACGGCGCGCGTGACCATATCGATCACCCGGATACGGAGCGCCGCCAGGCCGCGGTCGAGGAGGCCGGGCGGCGAGACGAGAATCGCTACGCGGTGCAGGCCTCGCTGATGCCCTACGAACAACTGTTGCCCGAACGTTACCGGGCGCGTAACGAGCGCCTTGGAGGCAACGACGATGGCTGAGACCCGGGACGCGCCGCGCCGGCTGCGCATCCACGTTCTGCGGCATAACCCGCGCGACGACAACAGCGCGCCGGGCATGCAGGTCTACGAGATCGAGGAGGCGCCGGGCATGACGCTGTTCATCGCGCTGAGCGAGATTCGCGAACGCCAGGATGCTTCGCTCAACTTCGACTTCGTCTGCCGTGCGGGAATCTGCGGCAGCTGCGGCATGATGATCGACGGCAAACCCGGTCTCGCGTGCCGCACGCTGACGCGCGATCACGGCGTGGATAT
This sequence comes from Woeseiaceae bacterium, assembly GCA_028280615.1. Lineage (GTDB taxonomy): Bacteria > Pseudomonadota > Gammaproteobacteria > Steroidobacterales > Woeseiaceae > UBA1847. Next base: position 58,640 of record JANQLK010000045.1, read on the forward strand.
CGCTCTCGCGCCGCTGCCCGTGTTCGAACTGATCTCGGACCTGTCGGTGAACACCGGAAAGTGGATGCGCGACATGAGCGAGCGCCTGGAGACCTGGATTCACCGCGAGGGCGAGGAGCGGGACGTTGCCTCGCTCGAGGCGCCGATGGACCCCGACCGGGCCGAGGAGATCTACGAACTGGAACGCTGTATCGAGTGCGGCTGCTGCATCGCGGCCTGCGGTACGGCGCACATGCGTGAGGACTTCGTCGGCGCCGTGGGCATGAACAAACTCGCGCGCTTCCGCCTCGACCCGAATGACGATCGAGACGATGCCGCCTACTACGAACTCGTCGGCGACGAGAACGGCGTGTTCGGCTGCCTGACGCTATTGGGCTGCGAGGACATGTGCCCCAAGGACCTGCCGCTGGCGGGGCAGATTGCGTTTTTGCGTCGCAGGATGGCGGCGATAGGGGTCAGGGGAAGGAAGCGTGAGAGAGACTGATCGGGCTTGTCTCGCATGATTGTTGGTGGAGGTGGCGAGAATGGACTCGGGTCTTCGACCCTCGGGCCATTGGCCCGCACTCGCTGTCGCTCGTGCATCGCCGGCAGTCTCATTGCATTGAGAGCTCGGCGGAACAGCGCTTCGAAGGAGGAGGCGCTCGAACTGGGCAAGGCCGCCGGGCTGAGGCGGTCCGAGGAGCTGGTGAGAAAGGTGCTCGATGCCGCGGAGGGCGGCTCAAGGGCTCGCCCTACGGGCGAGGTTGCATGGGCCGCCAGGCGGCGGCCCATACTTGCTGTTGGTGGAGGTGGCGAGAATGGACTCGGGTCTTCGACCCTCGGGCCTTCGGCCCGCATTCACTGTCGTTCATGCGTCTGTCGGCCGGCTTCGCGCGGCCTCGGATGAACTCGCTCCGCGGACTTTGATTCCCGCGTCGCTGAACACCAAAAAGGGCCGCCCAAGGGCGACCCTTTTTGGTGTTTGGTGGAGGTGGCGAGAATCGAACTCGCGTCCGTAAGTCCTCTGCTCCGAGGTCTACATGCTTATTCCGCCTTTGATCTTACTGCGGGCTACCCGACGGGCAGGGAAAACTCACAGCCAGTTCGGTAGAGATTTGACGATCCGAATCCCGAACAAATCCCGATCGCGGTCCCGTGTAGTCGACCCCTGGGATCCGGACGCACGGGCACGGTCCGGCCAGAGGGCATTGAGCTGGTTTTTAAGCAGCTAGTGCGTAGTTGTCGTCGTTGGCAACTATAAGTTTTACAGATGGATTTACGAGGTAACCTGTCCCTCGGCATGCACCCGGAGGTTCGCGACCCACGTCGAAACCAAGTCACCCCCGTGTGCCCTCTAGTGTAGGGTCTCCGGGGCGAAAAACAATGCGGTCTGCCACAGAATGCGGTCCGCATGATTCGAGACCAGGTCGAGAAATATTACATAACTTACGGAATATTCAGGATTTTAAAATCCGTTCTTTCTGGCGCTGCCAGTCGCGGTCCTTCTTTGCCGCCCGCTTGTCGTGCTGTTTCTTGCCCTTGCCGAGTCCGATTTCGAGCTTCGCCCGTCCCCGGTGCCAGTGCAGGTCCAGCGGCACGAGCGTGTAGCCCTTGCGTTCGACGTTGCCGACGAGGCGGTCGAGTTCCTGGCGGTTCAAAAGCAGCTTGCGGGTACGGGTAGGGTCGGCCTTTACGTGCGTCGACACGGTCTTCGGCGGCGGAAAGTGGGCGCCGATCAACCAGCCTTCGCCGTTCTTGACGTGCACGTAGGCCTCGGCGAGCTGGGCGCCGCCTGCGCGCAGACTCTTCACCTCCCAGCCTTCGAGGACGAGGCCGGCCTCGTAGGTGTCCTCGATGAAGTAGTCATGGCGGGCACGCCGATTCACGGCGATCGTCCGGCCGGCGTTTTGTTTGTCTTTCCTGGCAGCCATGAGCCTGTCTACTCGAGGTTCACATTAGGTTTCGTGGCGGCCGGCGATTATACGGGTTTTGTTGTCAGGCTTAGGCTTTTGTAGAAGAATCGCGGCTTTCATCGTCCATGCGGGCAAAAAGATGCTGAGTTCCCAGGTTGCTGACGACGGCAGGCGCCGCTCCCTGCACGGCCACTGGTCGTCGCGGATGGCGTTTGTGCTCGCGGTTACGGGTTCAGCGGTTGGCCTCGGCAACGTCTGGAAGTTCCCCTATATCGCCGGTCAGAACGGCGGCGGCGCGTTCGTCCTCGTGTATCTCGTCTGCGTCATCCTGATCGGCATGCCCGTCATGATGTCGGAGATCCTCATCGGCCGGCGCGGGCGTCGCAACCCGATGGCGACGATGGCCCTGCTGGGCCGGGAAGAGGGTCACTCGAAACGCTGGCAGTGGGTCGGCGCGCTCGGCGTGGTCGCCGGCGTCCTGATCCTGTCGTACTACAGCGTCGTCGCAGGCTGGGTGCTCGGCTACGTCGTCAAGAGTGCGACGGGAACGTTTGCGGGCGCCAGCGCGGAACAGGTCTCGGCAACCTTCGCGGGCTTTACGGGAAGTTGGCAGGCCATCGGCCTGACCCACACATTATTTATGGGCCTCACGATTTTCGTCGTCGCGCGCGGCGTCGAGCGCGGGCTCGAGCAGGCGGTTCGTTTCATGGTGCCCGCTTTGCTGCTCCTGTTGGTCGCGCTGTTGGGCTACGCGATCAACTCGGGCTCGTTCATGGACGGCGTACAGTTCATGTTCACGCCGGCGTGGGAGAAGCTCAGCTGGGGCAGCGTACTCGTGGCGCTCGGGCAGGCGTTCTTCACGCTCAGTATTGGCATGGGCGCCATTATGGCCTACGGGGCCTACCTGCCCGAGGAAACGTCGATCACGGGTTCGACGGCCACAGTCGTCGCGGCAGACACCGGGATCGCTATGCTTGCCGGTCTCGTCATTTTTCCGCTGGTGTTCGCCAACGGTCTCGATCCGGCCGAGGGTCCCGGCCTCGTTTTCGAGACGCTGCCGCTGGCGTTCGGCAAGATGCCCGGCGGCGTGTTCTTCTCGACGCTGTTTTTCGTGCTGCTGTCGTTCGCGGCATGGACGTCGGCGCTCGGGCTCGTGGAGCCGGCGGTCGCCTGGCTCGTCGAGCACCGGAACCGCACTCGCAGCCAGGCCGCCGTCATGATGGGTTTCCTGGTCTGGTTCGTGGGGCTGGGTTCGGTACTGTCCTTCAATGTCTTGAACGAATTCACCTTTCTCGCGGGCACGATCTACGACAATGTCGACTATCTGACGAGCAACATCATGCTGCCGCTCGGCGGGCTGTTGATCACGGTGTTCGCGGGTTGGATCATGTGCCGGAATTCCACGGCGGACGAACTTGGTGGTGCCGGCACGATGTACAAGGCCTGGCGCGGCCTGGCGCGTTTCGTCGCGCCGATCGGCATTCTCCTGATACTCATCAATGCGGTTTGGCCGACGATCCGGGCAACCCTGGACATCTAGTGTCGTGTCCCGTAAATAACCCGCACAATTCGGCGCGTCTTTTCGCGTCTGGCGGCGTTGCGGCTTCTCGCCATAGCCCCGCTATGGCTCGTCGTCGCGCCTTGCCAGCCACGAAAATCCACGGCCGACTTATGCACGTTATTCACGGGACACGACACTAGGAGCCCCTCGGCAATGCGCTCCGTCAGTCGCTCGAGCCTCGTGACGTACACGGCGGACCAGATGTATGCACTCGTGGACGATATCGAGGCCTACCCGGAGTTCCTGCCCTGGTGCAGCGGCGCCGAGGTGCTGGAACGCAGCGACACGCACGCCGTGGCGCGCGTCGACATGCGCCGGGCGGGGCTGAAGCGCTCGTTCACGACTCGCAATACGCTCAAACCCGGCGCAGCGATAGAACTTGCGCTGGTCGGCGGCCCGTTCAGCCACCTCGCGGGTGCGTGGACCTTCGAGCCGTTGGGCGACGCCGGGTCCAAGGTGACTCTGAAACTCGATTTCGACTTCGAGAGTCGCGCGCTCGATGCGCTGCTGGGCCTGTTCTTCGAAGACACGCTGAACTCCATGGTCGACGCCTTTACCCGGCGCGCCGACGAGGTATACGGCCGACGCTGATGGCCAGGATAACGGTCGAGGTGGTCTATGCGCGGCCCGACCGGCAGGCCCTGGTCGAAGTCAGCCTGGAAGAGGGCGCGACTCTCGAGGCGGCGATCGGCGCTTCGGGAATCGCGGCGCGCTTTCCACATGACGACCTGAGCAAGTGCCGGGTAGGCGTGTGGGGGCGCATCACAGAACGCGACGCGCTTCTCGAGGATGGCGACCGCGTCGAGATTTACCGGCCGCTGGTCCGTGACCCGCGGGATGCCAGGCGTGAGCGCGCTAAAGAGCGGGATTGAGCTCGAGTTCGCGTTGGATCTCGGTCACCCGGTTGTCGACGAACTGGATCGACACCCAGCGCTGGAAGTCCGCATCTTTGCGACCTATCTTGAGATAGTAGACGTAGTCCCAGCGGTTCGCGTGGAACGGGTCGTCGATCATGGGCGTGCCGAGCAGGAACCGCACCTGGTTCTTGGTCATACCGACCTCGACCTGGTCGAGATCGTCCTGCGTGATCAGGTTGCCCTGCGAAATGTTCGCGCGGTACACGCAGCCGCCGGCCAGGACCGCGAGGGCCGCTAGCAGCAGAACGAGCTTGGCCGTGGGTTGTGTGATTCGGTCGATCATGAAGTTCAGAGCGCACGGCCGGGGCGGCGGTTCAGTAGTGAGAGACGCTCATCTGCGTCATAATAGGCGCGCATCATACCTGCTCGACCCACGCCAGGATAGCCGCCGCGCTACCGCCGATACGACGAGGCCCACATGGAGCAACGGCAAGAATTACGCAAAGCCGGACTGAAGATCACGCTGCCGAGGCTCAAGATACTCGAGATTCTCGAAAACTCTCGCGATCGCCACATGAGCGCCGAAGACATCTACAAGACGCTGCTCGATTCGGGCGAGGACATCGGGCTTGCGACGGTCTACCGAGTGCTAACGCAGTTCGAATCGGCGGACCTCGTCACGCGGCACAATTTCGAAGGCGGGCATTCCGTGTTCGAACTCGACGATGGCGAGCATCACGATCATATGGTGTGCGTCGAAACGGGCGATGTCCTCGAGTTCGTCAGCGAAGAAATCGAGCGTTTGCAGCACGAGATCGCCGAGGAGCACGGCTATGAGCTGCTGGACCACAGCCTCGTCCTGTACGTGCGCCCCAAGAACGGTTCCAAGGATTAGCCCGCCAAACGGGCACAGGCTTTGCTCAAGCCCGCTTGCGGCGCGCCTCGGCCAGCATTTCGGCAGCATGTTCGAGCGTCGTCTTGGTGATCTCGACGCCGCCGAGCATTCTTGCGAGTTCTTCTATTCGTTCCTCGGCGCCCAACGCCTTGACCGTCGTGCGCGTGGCCTTGCCGTCGCTGACCTTGGCGATCCGGAAGTGGGCGTTCGCGAGGCTGGCCACCTGCGGCAGGTGCGTTACGCACAGCACCTGCCGGTTCGCCGCGAGGTCGGCCAGCCGCCGTCCTACCATCTCGGCCACGCCGCCGCCGACACCGCTGTCGACTTCGTCGAACACCATCGTCGGAATCGAGCTGCCGCCGCTCGTGATGACCTGCACGGCAAGGCTCATTCGCGACAGCTCGCCGCCCGAGGCGACTTTGGACAGCGGCATTAGGGGCTGGCCGGGGTTGGCCGAGATCAGGAATTCGATCGTGTCGAGACCGTGACCGCGTGCGTCCGCGTCGCCGGCTCGCTCGAACCCGATTTCGAATTTGCCGCCCGGCATGCCAAGGCCCTGCATGGCCCCGGAGACGTCCGCCGCGAGCTGTTTCGCGGCCTTCTTGCGCCGTTCGGATAGTGCCTCGGCGAGCTCGAAGTAGCGCTCCCGCGCGGCCGCAGCCTGTTCCTCGAGTTCCTTGCCGCGCGCGTCGGCGTTCGCAAGCGCCGCGTGCTCGGACTGGAGCTTCGCCAGCAGGTCGTGCAGCGCCTCCGGCTCGACGCGATGCTTGCGCGCCACGGCCGCGATCGCGTCGGTCCGGAGTTCGACCTCGTCGAGGCGTCGCGGGTTCATGTCGAGAGTCTCGGCATAGCGCCTCAGTTCATCGGCCGCCTCGGCGATCTGGATGCCGGCCGTTTCCAGGAGTTCGGCGACACCGGCGAGATTACCGTCTACCGCGACCTGCGAATCGATCGCGCGGGCGGCATCGGCAAGCAGGCTGTTGGCGTTGCCCTCGTCGCCGTCGTACAGCAGGGCAAGCGCCTTGCTGGCCGCTTCGGCAAGCCGGCCGCTGTTCGCGAGCCGTTTGCGCTCGGCGGCAAGCGCCTCGACTTCGCCGGCCTCCAGGGCCAGCGCCCGTAGCTCGTCGAGCTGAAACTCGAGAAACTCGAGCCGCGACGCGCGGTCGGCATCGTCGGCCAGCAATCCGGCAAGCGTGTCCGCGACGTCGCGCCAGGCCTCGAAAGCCGATGCGACGCGCTGGCGTTCGTCGAGCAGGCCTCCGAAATGATCGAGCAGCTCGCGCTGCACGGGACGGCGCGTCAGCGACTGGTGAAAGTGCTGGCCGTGGATGTCGACGAGCTGCTCGCCGATCGCCTTCAACTGCTGCATCGTCACGGCGTGGCCATTGATGAACGCGCGGGAACGGCCGTCGGCGTTGACGACCCGGCGGACGAGGCACTGATCGTCCTCGTCCAGCGAATTCTCGCCGAGCCATTCGCGAACGGCGGTCAGCGACGCGATATCGAACTCGGCGCAGAACTCGGCGCGCTTCGCGCCGGGGCGGACGATCTGCGCGCTGCCGCGGTCGCCGAGCACGAGACCGAGCGCGTCGACGAGGATGGACTTGCCGGCACCGGTCTCGCCGGTCAATACCGTCATGCCGGCCTCGAATTCCACATCGATGCGATCGACGATGGCGAAGTCACGGACCTGCAGGCTCCTGAGCATGTCAGGCGCCCCGGGTCCGGTTGTCACGGCCCCAGAACAGTTTCGAGCGCAGGATGCCGTAGAAATCATAGCCCGGCGGATGCAACAGCGGGATGCGTTGCTCGGCGGCGCGTATGATGAGCCGGTCGGTGGGTAGAATGTCGCCAAGCGAGCGACCGTCCACGGTCACCTCGGCCTTGGTGTCATGGCGTTCGAGCAAGCGCACCTCGATGGGCTGGTCAGCGGGCACGACGATCGGCCGGTCGGTCAGGGTATGCGGACAAATGGGCACGAGGACGATCGCGTCCAGCCCGGGCTCGATGATCGGGCCGCCGCAGCTCAGCGCATAGGCCGTGGAGCCGGTCGGCGTGGCGACTATCAGGCCATCGCCCGCGTGCGTGTTCACATAATGCTCGCCGACCCGGGTTTCGAAATCCGCCATGCGGCCGGTCTCCCGGCGTTGCAGGACGACGTCGTTCAAGCCCACGGCCGTGCGAACCTCGCCATCGCCGGATTCGAGCGCGGCTTCGAGCTGCAGCCGCGAATCGTGTGTGAACTTGCCGGCGAGCACGTGATCCACGCTCTCGAGCATCTCGTCGGGCGTGATGTCGGCGAGGAAACCCAGCCGGCCGCGATTCACGCCGAGCAGTGGCGTGCCCGAATCGCTGGCGACTCTAGCCGCCGACAGCATCGTGCCGTCGCCGCCGACCGCGATGATCAGGTCGACGTCGTCGGTGGGTGCATCGTCGCGTACCCGGTCGACGTCGGCACCGGGCGTAAACGGTTCCGCGCGAACGACCGAGATACCCTTTTCTTCGAGGTGGGATACGAGCGCCGCGATGGGCTCGGCGGTGCGGGAGTCGTCATGCCGGCCTAGCACCGTAATCTTTTGAAACTGCTCCCGCATCGACGTAATCTACCACAGCGTTTGAATCACTCTTCAGGCAGTTTCTCGATCGATGAGCGTTGAAGTCGCGAAACCGGAACCGAACGAGCGTGCCCAGCATCTGCTGCGTACGCTGATTCAACGTTACATCGAAGACGGCCATCCGGTCGGCTCGCGCACGCTGTCGCGGGACTCGGGTCTCGACCTCAGTCCGGCGACGATTCGCAACGTGATGTCCGATCTCGAGGACATGGGGCTCGTCTCGGCGCCGCACACCTCGGCCGGGCGCGTGCCGACGCCACAGGGCTACCGGCTGTTCGTCGACACGCTGGTCAGGTACCGCGAGCCGCGTGGCGGGGACATGGCCCGGCTTCAGTCGCAGCTTGCCGGCACGGGCGACGACCCCGCGAGGCTCATCAATCAGGTCTCGATGATGCTGTCCGAAATAACCAGCCTTGCCGGCGTCGTGTCGATACCGCGCGGCCAGCACGCGACGCTCAGGCAAATCGAGTTCCTGCCGCTGTCGGACAATCGCATTCTCGCCATCCTCGTCATTAACGACCGCGAAGTTCAGAACCGGATTCTGCATACCGAGCGGGCCTACACGGCCTCGGAACTCGAGCAGGCGCAGAACTTCATCAACGCCCACTACGCCGGCTCGGAAATGCCGAGCGTGCGCGAGCGCCTGATCGCGGACCTCGACAAGCTTCGGGCCTCGATGAACGAGGCGATGGTCGACATCATCGCCGTCGCGCACGCCGCGATGAACGATGGCGACGAGGAGGGGGGCGAGTACGTCATGGCCGGCGAGACCAAGCTCATGGACTTTGCGGAGCTCTCGGACATCGAGAAGCTCAAGCGGCTGTTCGATGCTTTCTCGAGAAAGAGCCTGATTCTCGATCTGCTGGATCGGAGCATCGACGCCGACGGGGTGCAGGTGTTTATCGGCGAGGAGTCCGGCTACGAGATCCTGGACGACTGCAGCATCGTCACCGCGCCGTACCAGGTTGATGAGGATGCCGTCGGCGTGCTGGGCGTGATCGGGCCGACCCGCATGGCCTACGATCGGGTGGTCCCGATCGTCGATCTCACGGCGCGCATGCTCAGATCCGCGTTGACCGGCCGCTGACGCCCCGCCGGCCCTCGCGGCCTTGATATTATCCGTGCGGACCCCAGACTGCCCTGCAACCGCGGCAGGCGCCGCTTGACCCGGAGTACGTGAATGAATGGCCAGGCCGAACGTCCTGAGGAGCAGGACGATGAGATCTTGACGAACGATGGCGACGACACCGAGACGGGTGCTGCGGGCGATGCCCCCGACGACGCCGTGTCGGACGTCGAGGCGCGGCTCGAAGCCGCCGAATCCAAGGCAGCCGAGAACTGGGATCGTTATCTGCGCGCCGCCGCCGAACTCGACAACGTTCGCAAGCGCGCGGCGCGTGACGTCGAGGGCGCCCGCAAGTACGCCCTTGAGAACTTCAGCCGCGACCTGCTGGCGGTCTGCGACAGTCTCCAGATGGGCATCGACGCGGCCGGCAAGAGCGACGACACGGCGGACGCGGATGCGTTGCTCGAGGGCAGCGTGGCGACGCTCAAGCTGCTGAACCAGACGCTCGAGCGCTTCGGCGTCGAGATGCTGGATCCCGCGGGCGAACCGTTCGACCCGGAATTCCACGAGGCGATGACGATGCAGCCGTCGGCCGACGCCGAGCCGGGATCGGTCCTGGCAGTCATCCAGAAGGGCTACACGCTGAACGGCCGATTGTTGCGGCCGGCACGCGTCGTGGTCGCGGCCGACCCCGCCTGACGACTGGCCTGGTGGGCCGCTTGACAAATAAGGTAACGCTCAGCGGGCATGACCGTCGTCAGGGCAAGGCGGTCGGGTGCCGGCATAGCATCGCTATGGCGGCACGTGACCAACGCCGCACTGGCGACGGTCATGCCCGCCCTTCGGGTCTTTTCAGGGACACCGTCAACGGCGTTGCGATGCTTGACAAGGACCCGGCCATTGCCGGCGCACCGCGCCTTGTTGACAGCGTCCCTGAAAGGACTGAGTGTCACCTTATTTGTCAAGCGGCCCACAAGGTTCAGTGGCGGGCAGGGCGTTCATTTGCTTGAAATAAGTACCGCTGGCCCCACGTTTGAGCCAGTTATCGAATATGTACCATTTAGGGAGCGGAGCCAATGGCTAAAGTAATCGGTATCGATCTGGGTACCACCAACTCGTGCGTGGCCGTCATGGACGGCGACAGCGCCAAGGTCATAGAAAACTCGGAGGGCGATCGAACGACGCCGTCCATCGTCGCGTTCACCAAGGACGACCAGGTGCTGGTTGGTCAGTCGGCAAAGCGCCAGGCCGTCACGAATCCGGAGAACACGCTGTTCGCCGTGAAGCGCCTGATCGGCCGTCGTTTCGAAGACGACGTCGTGCAGCGCGACATCAAAATGGTGCCGTACAAGATTCTCGCGGCCGACAACGGCGACGCCTGGGTCGAGGCGAACGGCAACAAGCTCGCGCCGCCCGAGATCTCGGCGCGCGTGCTCATGAAGATGAAACAGACGGCCGAGGACTATCTGGGCGAGCCCGTCACAGAGGCGGTCGTTACGGTGCCGGCGTACTTCAATGACTCGCAGCGCCAGGCGACCAAGGACGCCGGTAAGATCGCGGGCCTCGACGTCAAGCGCATCATCAACGAGCCGACTGCGGCAGCCCTCGCTTACGGTATGGACAAGAAGCGCGGCGACAAGAAGATCGCCGTATTCGACCTGGGTGGCGGCACGTTCGACGTGTCGATCATCGAGATCGCCGAAGTGGACGGTGAGCACCAGTTCGAAGTGCTGGCGACCAACGGCGACACGTTCCTGGGTGGCGAGGACTTCGACCTGCGCATCATCGACTACCTCACGACCGAGTTCGAACACGAGAGCGGTGTCGACATCTCGTCCGACCCGCTGGCAATGCAGCGCCTCAAGGAAGCGGCCGAGAAGGCCAAGATCGAGCTGAGCTCGCAGCAGCAGACCGAGGTCAACCTGCCGTACATCACGGCCGATGCCAGCGGTCCGAAGCACCTGAATATCAAGCTTACGCGCGCCAAGCTCGAGTCGCTCGTCGACGAACTCGTCGAACGGACGATGGGGCCTTGCAAGACCGCCCTGAACGACGCGGGCCTCAAGGTGAACGAGATCGACGACGTGATCCTGGTCGGCGGTCAGACGCGTATGCCCAAGGTTCAGGAAGTCGTGAAGAACTTCTTCGGCAAGGAGCCGCGCAAGGACGTCAACCCGGACGAAGCCGTCGCGATCGGCGCGGCGATCCAGGGCGGCGTGCTCGCCGGCGATGTCAAGGACGTGCTGCTGCTCGATGTCACGCCGCTGTCGCTCGGCATCGAGACGCTCGGTGGCGTCATGACCAAGCTGATCGACAAGAACACGACGATTCCGGCCAACGCCGAGCAGGTGTTCTCGACCGCCGACGACAATCAGACGGCCGTGACCATTCACGTGCTGCAGGGTGAGCGCGAGCGGGCAGCCGACAACAAGTCGCTGGGCCGTTTCGATTTGGCGGACATTCCGCCGGCGCCGCGCGGACTGCCGCAGATCGAGGTCAAGTTCGACATCGACGCAAACGGTATCCTGAACGTTTCGGCGTCCGACAAAGCGACGGGCAAGAGCCAGAACATCGTCATCAAGGCCTCGAGCGGCCTGTCCGATGACGAGGTCGAGCGCATGGTCGCCGATGCCGAAAGCCATGCGGAGGAGGACCGCAAGTTCCGCGAGCTCGTCGATGTTCGCAACCAGGCCGATTCGCTGATTCACGCATCGGAGAAGACGCTGGCCGACCTCGGTGAGAAGGCGTCGGCCGAAGAGCGGATGGCCGTGGAAAATGCCGTTTCCGATCTCAAGAAGGCGCTCGAGTCCGACGACAAGGCCGCGATCGAGGCCAAGTCGGCCGCGCTCGGCGAGGCGTCCGGCAGCCTTGCTCAGAAGCTGTACGCTGAGCAGCAGGCGGCGGAGGCCGGTGGCGACGGCGAGGCGTCCGGCTCGACGGCAGACGACGACGTCGTCGACGCCGAGTTCGAGGAGGTCGACAAGGACGACGAAAAGAAGGCCGGTTAAATCGACCCCGACCACCGGGACGATCGCGTCGGTCTGGTAACAAGGTGACGTAACATGGGGCGCCGGTTTCGGCGCCCCGTCTTTGAGGCAGCATGGCTAAACGCGACTACTATGACGTACTCGGCGTCTCCAGGAATGCGGAGGCGGCCGAGATCAAAAAGGCTTACCGGCGCCTTGCCATGAAGCATCATCCCGACCGCAACAAGGACGACGCGTCCGCGGCCGAGCGCTTCAAGGAGGCCAAGGAGGCTTACGAGGTCTTGAGCGACAGCGACAAGCGTGCCGCTTACGATCAGTACGGCCACGATGGCCTGCGCAGCGGTCCCGGCGGACCGGGCGGCGGCTTCGGCGGCGCCGAGGGCTTCGCGGACATCTTCGGCGATGTCTTCGGCGACATCTTCGGCGGCGGCCGCGGGCGCGGCGGGCAGAGCCAGGTGTTTCGCGGCGCGGACTTGGGCTACGAGCTCAAGCTCGATCTCGAAACGGCCGTGAGCGGTGACTCCGTCACGATTGACGTACCGACCCAGGTCACCTGCGAAAGCTGCGACGGCAGCGGCGCCAAAAAAGGCTCGTCGCCGACGACCTGCGGAACCTGCCAGGGCGCGGGGCAGGTGCGCATGCAACAGGGTTTCTTCTCGATCCAGCAGACCTGTCCCGCGTGTAAGGGCGCCGGCACGGTCATCGAGGATCCATGCCCCGACTGCCGCGGTCGCGGGCGGATTCACAAGACCCGCACGCTGTCCGTGAAGGTCCCGCCCGGCGTCGAGGACGGCGACAGGATTCGACTGTCCGGCGAGGGCGAGGCAGGGCGCAACGGCGGGCCGTCGGGCGACCTGTATGTCGAGATTCGGGTCAAGCCGCACAAGCTGTTCGAACGCGAAGGCGCCGATCTTTCCTGCGAGGTCCCGATCAGCTTCTCTACCGCCGCCCTGGGCGGCGAGGTTGAGCTGCCTACGCTCGACGGCCACGTCTCGCTCAAAGTGCCGGCCGGAACCCAGTCCGGCAAGGTGTTCAGGCTGCGCGGCAAGGGCGTCAGCACGGTCCGCGACCCGCGGGTCGGTGACCTGTTCGCGCGCGTCGCGGTCGAGACCCCGGTCAATCTGACCGGCGAGCAGAAGGACCTTTTGGGCAAGCTCGACAAATCGCTGCGTGAGGGTGGCGAACAGCACAGCCCGCGCGCGGGCGGCTGGCTGGAAACCGTCAAGCGGTTCTTCGAACGAATCAGCCAGTAGCGCGCATGTCGTCTGCCACCCGCATCGCCCGCATGGCCATCGCCGGCACGGGCCGCATGGCGATGGCTGTGGCCGCGGCGCTCGAGCGCGACGGCGACACCGAAGTAGCCGGGCACTGGTCGCGTGGCGGGGACCTGTCGGCGCTGCTTGCGAACGCCGACGTGCTGGTCGATTTCACACTTCCCGAAGCAACGACGGCCATCGCCGAGGCATGCGAGGACCGGCGCTGTCCGCTGGTCTGCGGCGTGACCGGACTCGATGCCGCGGGTGAGGCGGCGATCGAGCGTGCCGCGGCCGCGATCCCGGTGGTCTACGATCGCAACATGAGCGTCGGGATCGCCGCGCTGACGGCCGCGCTGCCCGAGCTCGCCGCCGCGCTGGGTCCGGGATACCGCGTGGCGATCTCGGAGACCCACCACGTGCATAAGAAAGACGCACCTTCGGGGACTGCGCTCAAGCTCGGCGAAGCGCTGACCGCCGCGCTGCCCGACGTGTCGATCGACTACTCGAGCGAACGCCGCGGTGAGGTGCCGGGCGATCACGAGGTGTGCTTCGAGTCCGCGAGCGAGACCGTCCGGCTCGCGCACAGCGTGGTCACGCGGGACGTGTTCGCCGACGGCGCCGTCAGGGCCGCGCGCTGGGTGCTCGGCAGGGCGCCGGGCCGCTACGCGATGCGCGACGTCTTGTCGGCCGAGTAGCGGTTAAGTAAACTACGCCGGATCGCGATGCGGTAGGCGAAACCACGAGCGGGAGGCGGCAGCCTTCCGCTTCGTTGTATCAGCCCCGGGCGAATGGCGATCTTGGTTGTTCGATTGACGAGGGTCGCCTTTGACTACACCAGCAATACTCGCACTCCAGGACGGCACCACGTTCGCCGGCACATCGGTCGGCGCCGATGGCCAGACGATCGGCGAAGTGGTCTTCAACACCGCCACGACGGGCTACCAGGAGATCCTGACCGACCCATCCTACTGCCGGCAAATCGTCACGCTCACCTACCCCCACATAGGCAATACCGGTACCAACAGCGAAGACATGGAGGCGTCGCGGATCCACGCGTCGGGCCTCATCGTTCGCGACAGCAGCGCCGTGACCTCGAACTGGCGTTCCGAGCGCACGCTCACCGAATTCCTGCGCCAGGGGAACACCGTCGCCATCGCCGACATCGATACCCGCAAGCTGACCCGGATCATCCGTGAGAAGGGCGCCCAGTCGGGCTGCATAATGACCGGCGACGCGGATCCGAACAAAGCCGTGGCGCACGCCGGTAAGTTCCCGGGCATTGCGGGCATGGACCTCGCCAAGTTCGTATCGACGAAGGAGCCGTATCAGTGGTGCCACGGCACGACCTTTGGCCGCACGCCGCGGGTCGTGAGCCGCCGCATTGCGCCGTACCACGTGGTCGCCTACGACTTTGGCATCAAGCGCAACATCCTGCGCATCCTCTCGGATCTCGACTGCCGGATGACCGTCGTGCCGGCATCGACGACCGCCGAGGAGGCGCTGTCGCATGCGCCGGACGGGATTTTTCTCTCCAATGGGCCCGGCGATCCGGAGCCCTGCGACTACGCGATCACGGCCGTCAGGCAGCTGCTCGACACCGGGCTGCCGATGTTCGGCATCTGCCTCGGCCACCAGCTCCTCTCGCTGGCGCTCGGCGCCAAAACCGTCAAGATGAAATTCGGTCATCACGGCGCCAACCACCCGGTGCAGGACCTGGGCAGCGGCAGGGTCATGATCACGAGCCAGAATCACGGCTTCGCCGTCGACGAGGAGTCGCTGCCCGACGGTGTCGTCGCGAGCCATCGCTCCCTGTTCGACGGCAGTCTGCAGGGCATCGAGGTCTCGGGCCGGCCCGTCTACAGCTTCCAGGGCCACCCCGAGGCGAGTCCGGGACCGCACGACATCCTGCACCTGTTCGAACGCTTCATCGTGCAGATGGATGAGAGCAAGCGCCGCGCACAGCGCGCGATACTTTCTACATAACACTTTAAGTAGATGCCAAAACGTACTGATATTGAAAGTATTTTAGTGATTGGCGCCGGGCCGATCGTGATCGGACAGGCCTGCGAGTTCGACTACTCGGGGGCGCAGGCCTGCAAGGCACTCAAGGAGGAGGGCTTCCGGGTCATCCTCGTCAACTCGAATCCCGCGACGATCATGACCGATCCGGAGACGGCCGACGCGATCTACATCGAACCCATCCACTGGACCGCGCTCGAACGAATCATCGCCAAGGAAAAGCCCGACGTGCTGCTGCCGACCATGGGCGGCCAGACCGCGCTCAACTGTGCCCTGGACCTCGATCGCGAAGGCGTTTTGAGGAACCACGGTGTCGAGATGATCGCGGCCAAACGTGAGGCCATCGATATGGCCGAGGACCGGGATCAGTTTCGCAAGGCCATGGCCGAGATAGGGCTCGAGGGACCCCGAGCCGAAATCGCCCACTCCCTCGAGGAGGCGGTCGAGAAGCAGCAACCCATCGGCTTCCCGACGATCGTCCGGCCGTCGTTCACGATGGGCGGCACAGGTGGCGGCATTGCCTACAACCGCGAGGAATTCGAGCGCATCGTCAGCCACGGCCTCGAGATGTCGCCGACGACCGAAGTCCTGATCGAGGAGTCCGTCATCGGCTGGAAGGAATTCGAGATGGAGGTCGTGCGCGACCGCGCCGACAACTGCATCATCGTGTGCGCGATCGAGAACTTCGACGCCATGGGCGTGCATACCGGCGACTCGATTACCGTCGCGCCGGCGCAGACGCTGACCGACAAGGAGTACCAGCGGATGCGCAACGCCTCGATCGACGTGCTGCGAAAGATCGGCGTCGAAACGGGTGGCTCCAACGTGCAGTTCGCCGTGAATCCGGAAGACGGCCGGCTGCTCGTCATCGAAATGAATCCGCGCGTGTCGCGGTCGTCGGCGCTGGCTTCGAAGGCGACCGGCTTTCCGATCGCGAAGGTCGCGGCGAAACTCGCCGTTGGCTACACGCTCGATGAGCTCAAGAACGACATTACGGGCGGAGCGACGCCCGCGTCCTTCGAGCCGTCGATCGACTACGTCGTCACCAAGATTCCGCGCTTCACGTTCGAAAAGTTTCCGGGCACGAACGATCGACTGACCACCCAAATGAAGTCGGTCGGCGAGGTCATGGCCATCGGGCGGACCTTCCAGGAGTCGATGCAAAAAGCGCTGCGCGGCCTCGAGATCGGGATATCGGGGTTCGACGAGATCACGGCGTTCGACGGCACCGAGGCCGAACGGGATCATGTCCGCCACGAGCTCAGGATTCCCGGCGGTGAGCGAATCCGCTATGTGGCCGACGCGCTGCGCGGCGACTTCACGTTCGAAGACGTAGCCAGTGTCACGGGTATCGATCCCTGGTTCCTCGCCCAGATCGAAGACATCGTCCTGACCGAGAAGGCGGTCGCCGAGGAGGGCGTCGGGGCGCTCGACGCGGCCCGCATCCGCAAGCTCAAGCGAATGGGATTCTCGGATGCGCGGCTCGCGAAACTGCTCGGCGTCGGGGAAACCGACGTCCGCAAGCGGCGCATCGACGCGGGCGTGCGGCCGGTATTCAAACGTGTCGACACCTGTGCGGCCGAGTTCGCCACGTCGACGGCGTACATGTACAGCACCTACGAGGAAGAGTGCGAGTCCGAGCCGACCGACCGTCGCAAGGTCATGATCCTGGGCGGTGGCCCGAACCGCATCGGACAGGGCATCGAATTCGACTACTGCTGCGTGCATGCGGCGCTTGCGCTCAAGGATGCCGGCTTCGAGACGATCATGGTCAACTGCAACCCCGAGACCGTGTCCACCGACTACGACACCTCCGACCGGCTGTACTTCGAGTCGCTGACCTTCGAAGACGTCATGGAGATCATCGACCTCGAGAAGCCCGAGGGCGTAATCGTGCAGTACGGCGGGCAGACGCCGCTGAAACTCGCCCGTGATCTCGAGCGCGCCGGGGCGCCCGTCATCGGCACGTCGCCCGACTCGATCGACCTCGCCGAGGATCGCGAGCGCTTCCAGAAGCTCGTTGCCGAACTCGAGCTCAAGCAGCCGCCCAACCGGGTCGCGAGCAGCAAGCAGGAGGCGCTGGCGCTGGGCAACGACGTCGGCTATCCGCTCGTCGTCAGACCCTCGTACGTGCTTGGCGGCCGTGCGATGGAGATCGTCCATTCGGACGAGGACCTCGAGGCGTACATGGACGCCGCGATCCAGGTCTCTAACGACAGTCCCGTGCTGCTGGATCGCTTCCTGGACCTCGCCATTGAGGTCGACGTCGATTGCATCTCCGACGGAGAGAACGTGCTTGTCGGCGGCGTCATGGAGCATATCGAGCAGGCCGGCGTTCACTCTGGCGACTCCGGTTGCTCGCTGCCGCCGTTTTCCTTGAGCGAGGAGATGCGGGCCAGGCTGAATGAGCAGGTCGTCAAGCTCGCGAAGGGGCTCAATGTGATCGGCCTCATGAACACCCAGTTCGCAATCCAGGGCGAGCAGATCTACCTGCTCGAAGTCAATCCGCGCGCATCGCGCACGGTGCCGTTCGTATCGAAGGCCGTCGGCGCGCCGCTCGCAAAAATCGCCGCGCGGGTCATGGTCGGCGAATCACTTGCGGACCAGGGAGCCGTCGAGCAGCGCGTCCCTGGCTACTATTCGGTCAAGGAGGCCGTGTTCCCGTTCATCAAGTTTCCGGGGAGCGATCCGATCCTGGGCCCCGAAATGAAGTCGACGGGCGAAGTCATGGGCATCGGCCGGTCGTTCGGCGAGGCCTACGCCAAGGCGCAGCTCGCGTCCGGCGTCGTGCTGCCGCGCCAGGGCGCCGCGCTACTGAGCGTGCGCGACAGGGACAAGGTCGGAGCCGTCGAACTTGCCAAAATTCTCGTCGAGCGCGGTTTCGACATCGTCGCCACTCACGGCACGGCCAGGCACCTGGCCGCGGCTGGTGTATCATGCCGACGAGCGAACAAGGTTCGCGAAGGCCGGCCACACATCGTCGACATGATCAAGAACGGCGAGATCGACCTCATCGTCAATACGACGGAAGGCAAACAGGCCATCAATGAGTCACGCTCCATTCGCGCGGAAGCCGTCAAGCGCCGGGTGACGTACTACACGACGCTCGGGGCCGCTATCGCGACCTGCCGCGCGATCGAGCACCTGGATGACGGCGAGGTCAATCGCCTCCAGGATCTTCACGAGGAAGTTGCATGAACAAGGTGCCTGTCACAGTGCGTGGGCACGAGCTGATGAAGGAGGAGCTTCAGCGGCTCAAACGGACCGACCGGCCCAACGTGATCCAGGCGATCGCGGAGGCGCGCGCCCACGGCGATCTCAAGGAAAACGCCGAGTACCACGCCGCCAAGGAGCAGCAGGGATTCATCGAGGGGCGCATCAAGGAACTCGAGGGGAAGCTGTCCAACCTCCAGGTCATCGACGTCACGGCGGTCGACGCCAAGGGCAAGATCATCTTCGGCTGCACCGTGGAGCTGATTGACGAGAACTCCGGTGCGGAAACGGTCTACAAGATCGTCGGCGAGGACGAGGCCGACATCAAAACCGGGCTGATTTCCTACACGTCTCCGATTGCCCGCGCGTTGATCGGCCGCAATGAAGGTGACGTCGTCAATTTCTCCGCGCCGGGGGGCGAGAAGCAGTTCGAAGTGGTCGAGGTTCGCTACGAATAGCCTTCAGCCGCCTGGCAGGCTGATTTTCTTTTTCTCCGGATTCTCGCGATACAGGAGTGCGACGTTGCCGATACGCTGGATCAGCGTGGCGCCCGACTCATCGCACAGGGAGCGAATCATCTCATCCCGGGCGTCCCGGTCGCCCACGCGGATTCGCACCTTGATCAGCTCATGGTGTTCGAGTGCCGCCGCGTATTCCGCCCGCACGCCTTCGGACAGGCCCGCGTCGCCGATCATGATCACGGGTTTGAACTCGTGGCCCAGGCCGCGCAGGTACTTCTTCTGTGATTCGCTCAGCATCATTGGCCGGAGTGTATCAGGAGCGTCTGCATGAGCGGCCCGAGACGCAGCGGCGGCAGCTGGAAGGACCGGCAGGAACGTGACCCGTACGTTCGCGCCGCGCGTGCCGCGGGCTGGCGCTCGCGTGCCGTCTTCAAGCTCGAGCAGATCGACAGGAAGGAGCGGCTGCTGTTTCCGGGCATGCTCGTGGTCGACCTGGGCTCGGCGCCGGGAAGCTGGAGCCAATACGTCACCGAGACCCTCGACGGACGCTGCCAAATCGTCGCCGTCGACCTGCTGGAGATGGACAGTCTGCCGTCCGTGGACTTCATTCGAGGCGATTTTCGCGAAGACAGCGTCCTGGACGAGATCACGGCAGCGCTTGGCGACGCGCGCGCCGATCTTGTAATGAGCGACATGGCGCCCAATATCAGCGGAAACCGGGCGATAGACCAGCCCCGGTCGATGTATCTCGTCGAACTGGCCCTGGACCTGTGCGAGCGGGTTCTCAAGCCGGGCGGCGACTTCGTCTGCAAGCTGTTTCAGGGCGAGGGCACGGACGCGTTCATTGCGCTGGCAAGGCAGCGTTTCGAGCGGGTTCGTGTCATAAAACCCAAGGCGTCCCGCGCCGGTAGCCGTGAGGTCTACTTGGTAGCGAGAAATCGGCAAATATAGTACTGTCTTTGGGCTAGAAACCGTCTAAACGCGCGTCGCCTGGCCTGCCAATCAGCGTGGAATCCATATTGTGAATGATCTGACCAAAAACATTCTCGTTTTCATCGTCATCATCGTCGTTCTGCTCTCTGTCGTTCAGGGGCTGTCCGGCGTCAGTGGCGGTCAGCCGCAGGTGATCGAGTACTCCGAATTCCTCGACCAGGTGCGGTCGGGCCGCATCGACCGGGTGGAATTCGAGGGCCAGAAGATTCGCTTCGGAGACGGTGACTCGCTGCGCTTCTACACGATCAGTCCCGAGACCGACAACAACTCGATTATCGGCCTTCTCGAAGATAGCAACGTCAAGTTCGGCGCGGCCGAACCGAAACAGCAAAGCCTGATCGGCCAGCTCCTGATCAGCTCGTTCCCGATCCTGCTGCTGATCGGCGTCTGGATTTATTTCATGCGCCAGATGCAGGGCGGCGGCGGCGGCCGCGGCGCGATGTCGTTCGGCAAGAGCAAGGCGCGGCTGCTCGGCGAGGATCAGGTCGGCGTCACGTTCGCAGACGTCGCGGGTGTCGACGAAGCCAAGGCCGAGGTCGCCGAGATCGTCGAATTCCTCAAAGATCCGAGCAAGTTTCAGCGCCTGGGCGGCAAGATTCCAAAAGGCGTGCTCATGGTCGGCCCGCCGGGCACGGGTAAGACGCTGCTCGCCAAGGCGATCGCCGGCGAAGCCAAGGTGCCGTTCTTCACGATTTCCGGTTCCGACTTCGTCGAGATGTTCGTCGGCGTCGGCGCGTCGCGCGTGCGCGACATGTTCGACCAGGCGAAGAAGCAGGCACCCTGCATCATTTTCATCGACGAGCTCGATGCCGTTGGCAGGCACCGCGGCGCCGGGCTTGGCGGCGGTCACGACGAGCGCGAACAGACGCTGAACCAGATGCTCGTCGAAATGGATGGTTTCGAAGGCAGCGAGGGCATCATCGTCATCGCCGCGACCAACCGGCCGGACGTGCTCGACCCGGCGCTGTTGCGCCCGGGCCGTTTCGACCGCCAGGTGGTCGTGCCGCTGCCGGACGTTCGCGGCCGCGAGCTGATTCTCAAGGTTCACATGCGCAAGGTGCCGCTGGACGAGGACGTCAACCCGAGCTACATCGCGCGCGGTACGCCCGGCTTCTCGGGCGCCGATCTCGCAAACCTCGTCAACGAGGCGGCGCTGTTCGCGGCGCGCGCCAACAGGCGCGTTGTCAGTATGGAGCAGTTCGAGCAGGCCAAGGACAAGATCATGATGGGCGCGGAGCGCCGCTCGATGGTCATGAGCGAGGAAGAGAAGCTCAACACGGCGTACCACGAGGCCGGTCACGCAATCGTGGGCTACATCGTTCCCGAGCACGATCCCGTCTACAAGGTGACAATCATCCCCCGGGGCCGTGCGCTCGGCGTCACGATGTACCTGCCCGAGGAAGACCGCTACAGCATGTCCAAGCAGCGGCTCGAGTCGATGATCTCCAGCCTGTTCGGCGGCCGTATCGCCGAGGAAATGATCAACGGGCCCAGCGGCGTCACGACGGGCGCCTCGAACGACATCGAGCGGGCAACCGACATCGCGCGCAACATGGTCACCAAGTGGGGCCTGTCGGACCGGCTCGGTCCGCTGACTTACAGCGAAGACGATGGCGAGGTCTTTCTCGGCCGCAGCGTAACGCAGCACAAGCAGGTGTCGGACGACACCGCGCACGCGATCGACGAGGAAGTGCGCAAGATCATCGATTCGAACTACGAGCGCGCCGAGACGATTCTGAACGAGAACATCGAGAAGCTGCACACGATGGCCAAGGCGCTGATCAAGTACGAGACGATCGACCAGGATCAGATCAAGGACATCATGGACGGCAAGCAGCCGCGTCCGCCCGCAGACTGGGACGACACGGCAACGCCGGACCGTCCGGGCGACGGCTCGACCGGCGCCGAGTCGGACGTGTCCGGCGCGATCGGTGGCCCTGCCAGCGAACACTAGGGAATCTCTTCTGCCCTGGCTGACGGCCGGCACGCCGGCCGTCATGGGCATCCTTAACGTCACACCGGACTCGTTCTCCGACGGCGGCCGGTTTGCTCGCCGCGATTCGGCGCTGGCCAAGGCCGAGCAAATGAGCCGCGACGGCGCCGCGATCATTGACGTCGGCGGCGAGTCGACGCGTCCCGGCGCGCAGGCCGTGGGTGCTGCCGAGGAAATCGATCGGGTCTTGCCGGTCATCGAGGCGCTCTGCCACGTGACCGACGTTCCGGTATCCATCGACACGAGCAAGGCAGAGGTCATGCGCGAGGCCGTCGCGGCCGGCGCGGCCATGATCAACGACGTCCGCGCCCTGCGCGAAGAGGGCGCGCTCGAAGCGGCGGCCGGCTTGGGTCGACCCGTGTGCCTCATGCACATGCAGGGAGCGCCGCGCACGATGCAGCGGGACCCCGCGTATCTCGACGTAGTTGCGGAAGTCATTGAGTTTCTCGAGGATCGGCGCGACGCGTGCGTGGCGGCCGGCATCGATGCCGCCGATATCGTCCTCGATCCGGGCTTCGGATTCGGCAAATCGGCCGCGCACAATGTCGAGTTGCTGGCAAATCTGCGACAATTGTCAGCTTTGGGCCAGCCGCTGCTCGCGGGCATGTCGAGGAAGTCGACGCTGGGCGTGCTCACCGGCCGCGAGGTCGACGAGCGTCTTCCCGCAAGCATCGCCGCCGCGGTCATAGCGGCACTGAACGGCGCGGACATCGTGCGAGTGCATGACGTGGCCGAGACGGTCGACGCGATGCGCATAGTAGCGGCGGTCAGGGAAACGGAAGCGAAACAATGACGAGACACTATTTCGGGACGGACGGCGTTCGCGGCACGGTCGGCCGCGAGCCCATGACGGCGGACTTCGCGATTCGCCTGGCAAGCGCCGCCGCGCAAACGCTCGTGCCGGCCGGCGGCACCGTGCTGATCGGCAAGGACACGCGCCTGTCGGGCTACATGTTCGAGGCGGCGCTGGAGGCAGGCTTCGTTGCGGCCGGCGCCGATGTCCTGCTGCTGGGCCCGTTACCCACGCCCGGTATCGCCCACCTGACACAGGTGTTCGATGCCGACCTGGGCGTCGTAATCAGCGCATCGCACAATCCGTACTTCGACAACGGCATCAAGTTTTTCGATGGCAAGGGTTCCAAGCTGACCGACGAGGTCGAGCGGGCGATCGAAGCGCGGCTGGGCGAGCCGGCAATCACGCGCGAGTCGCAGTCGCTTGGCAAGGCAAAACGCATCGACACGGCACGCACGCGCTACCAGGACTTCTGCGCGGCCACGTTCCCCGACGACCTGACGCTCGAGGGTCTCAAGGTCGTTTTCGACGGCGCCAACGGCGCGGGTTACAAGGTCGGCCCGCGCATGCTCTCGAATCTGGGTGCGGAAGTCATCCCGATCGGCTGCTCGCCGAACGGCCGCAACATCAACGATGGCTGCGGTTCAACCAATCCCGGGCTGCTCGCCAATACGGTACCCGCCGTGGGCGCCGACGTCGGCATCGCGCTGGACGGCGACGGCGACCGCCTCGTCATGGTGGACGAGACGGGCACTCTGCTGGATGGCGATCAGCTTCTGTACATTCTCGCGACCGAGCGCAAGTCGAGCGGCCGCCTGAACGGTCCGGTCGTCGGCACGGTCATGAGCAACCTCGGGCTCGAGCATGCCTTCAAGCAACAGGGCATCGACTTCCGGCGCGCGAAGGTCGGCGACCGCTACGTTCTCGAAACCCTGAAGTCCGAAGGCGGAACGATTGGCGGCGAGACGTCGGGCCACATGATCGTCCTCGACCAGACGACGACGGGCGATGGCCTGGTCTGCGCGCTGCAGGTGCTCGCCGTGCTCAAGCGCACGGGTGAGACGCTGTCGAAGCTGGCTTCCGGCATGACCAAGTATCCCCAGACGATGCTCAACGTTCAGGTCGCCGAAAAAATGGACCCGGACGATTCGCCGGCCATTCAGTCGGCCGTTCGGGAGGCGCAGGCGGAGCTCGCCGACGGCGGGCGCATCGTGCTGCGGGCCTCGGGCACCGAGCCCGTCATCCGGGTCATGGTCGAAGGCCGGGATCCCGATCTCGTCGGGCGGCTCGCCGAGCGGCTGGCAGATGTGGTTGCCCAGGCGGCCGCATAGCCCGGACCCGTCACCGGATCCGCGTTGATTTAGCGTTTTACCCCCGGTATCCTTGCGCGCCCTTGAGAGGCGCGGGTGTCTGGTATGCGATCGTTCCTGATTGCCGGAAACTGGAAGATGAACGGCGATTCCGGGCACATCCGTGAGCTCGCGACGGGAATTTCGTCGGGCCACGAGCCCGTGGAGGGCGTGGACGTGCTGGTTTGTCCGCCTTTCCCTTACATTGCGTCGGTCGCCGGGCTGCTGGCCGGTAGCGGCATTGCGGTCGGTGCGCAGACAGTCTCCGAGAACGGCAATGGCGCGTTTACGGGCGACGTATCGGCAACGATGCTCAAGGACATCGGAGCCGCGTTCGTCATCGTCGGACATTCCGAGCGGCGAACGCTGAACGGTGAGACTGACACGCAGGTGGCGGCGAAGTTCGTCGCGGCGCAGGCGGAGGGCATCGTGCCCGTGCTCTGCGTCGGCGAAACGCTCGAGGAGCGGGAGGCCGGCGCAACGGAAGCCGTCATTGGCAGGCAGCTTGCCGCGGTCCTGGATGCGGCGGGGATCGGCGCCTTCAAGAAGGCCGTAATTGCCTACGAGCCGGTGTGGGCAATCGGGACCGGCAAAACGGCGACGCCCGAGCAGGCGCAGGACGTGCATCG
Organism: Woeseiaceae bacterium; assembly: GCA_028280615.1. GTDB lineage: Bacteria > Pseudomonadota > Gammaproteobacteria > Steroidobacterales > Woeseiaceae > UBA1847. The sequence goes on from JANQLK010000045.1 coordinate 83,219, forward strand.
GCACATTCGCGGACTGCTGGCCGCCGAGGACGAACAGGTGGCTGGCGGCGTGCAGATACTGTACGGCGGTAGCATGAAAGGTGAAAATGCGGCGGGTCTTCTGGGCATGTCGGATATCGACGGCGGGCTGATCGGCGGCGCGTCGCTGAAAGTTGACGACTTCCTGGCGATTGTCCGGGCAGGCGCCGCGGTGAGGAAGTAATGACGACGATTCAACAGGTCATACTGGGCATACACACGCTGATCGCGGTGCTGATCATCGTGCTCGTCTTGCTGCAGCGTGGCAAAGGCGCCGATGCCGGCGCCGCCTTCGGTGCGGGCTCGTCCGGCACCGTTTTCGGCGCCAGGGGCTCTTCGAGCTTTTTTTCGCGCATGACGGCTATCCTGGCGACGGCTTTTTTCGCCAGCAGCCTGACGCTCGCGTACATGAGCAGCCAGCAGGCGACGGCGCCAACGAGCCTCCTCGAAGGCGCGGTCGAGGAGACGGCCGTCATGGATGCGGTGGACGGCGAGGAGCTGCCTTCGACCGACCCGGCGACGACCGAGCTGCCGTCGACAGATCTGCCGTCGTCAGACCTGCCTTCGACAGACCTGCCGTCGACCGAGAGTCCGGACCCGGACGAACTGCCGTCCGTCGAGGACGCGCCGACCGAAGACGGTCCCGCCGGCAACGGCTAACGGCCGACACGAGGATATTGCGTACGCTCTGGTGGTGGAATTGGTAGACACGCTGTCTTGAGGGGGCAGTGGCGAAAGCCGTGCGAGTTCGAGTCTCGCCCAGAGCACCAAAATCGATCCTGGCGACCGTTCCGGGTCGCCGCAGAGTCGGCGTCCTGCGCGACTGTCTCCCGTGATTTCCGCGCGATCTGCCTGGCGGGTGGCAAGGCAGATCGCGCTGAAATAATGCGAATAAACCGTACAGGACACTATGTTCCCGGTGGTTGCCGCTGATACAATAATAGGCTTTGCAGACGCCCCAGAGCGCGCTGGCGGCTACGAGCGAGCATGCTTCAAGAATACATTCCGGTACTGATCTTCCTCGGTGTGGCGACGGGCATCGGTCTCGTCCTGCTGGGTCTCGGTTTCCTGATTGGCCGGGGTGGCAAGGACGACGAAAAGCTCTCGCCTTACGAGTGCGGGTTCGAGGCGTTCGAAGACTCCCGAATGAAGTTCGACGTGCGCTATTACCTGGTCGCCATCCTGTTCATAATCTTCGATCTGGAGATCGCGTTTCTCTTCCCCTGGGCCGTGTCGCTCGACTCGGTCGGAACGTTCGGCCTCGTTGCGATGGCTCTGTTTCTGACGATTCTCGTTGTCGGATTCATCTACGAGTGGAAGAAAGGCGCTTTGGAGTGGGATTGATGCACCCGTCATCGTCGCATCTGCCCGACCGGGCTGGAATGGGACTGAGCGTTCCTTTAGCGCCGGTACTTGTCACGGCATTCAAGACTGCAATCCATGCGAAAGGAGATCGCTGACATGGCAGTAGCGAATTCGGAAGTTCAACGCGCGCCGGCCGCGCCGGACAGCGAAGCCGCGGGCGTCAGCCTGCAGGAGAAAGGATTCGTCGTGACGAGCGTCGATGCCGTCATGAACTGGGCCCGCACGGGCTCGCTGTGGCCGATGACTTTCGGTCTCGCCTGCTGCGCCGTCGAAATGATGCAGGCCGGCGCCGCACGCTACGACCTGGATCGCTTCGGCATCATCTTCAGGCCGAGTCCCCGGCAGTCTGACTGCATGATCGTCGCGGGCACGCTGTGCAACAAGATGGCGCCGGCCTTGCGCAAGGTCTACGATCAGATGCCCGAACCGCGCTGGGTCGTATCGATGGGCTCCTGCGCGAACGGCGGCGGTTACTACCACTATTCCTATTCGGTGGTGCGCGGATGCGACCGCATCGTCCCGGTCGACGTCTACGTGCCGGGCTGCCCGCCGACGGCCGAAGCCCTGATCTACGGCCTCATCCAACTGCAAAACAAGATTCGTCGAACCAGCACGATTGCGCGGTAAGAGCATTTCGCACATGACCGACCGATACGAGGCACTGGCCGCTCGGATTGACGAGCGCTTTCGTGAGCAGCTCACGCTGGTCGCGTCCACCTGTGGCGAGCTGACCTACGAAGTCGAGAAGGACGCGTTGCTCGAGGTCGGGTCGGCACTGCGCAGCGAGTTCGGCTTCGAGATGCTCATGGACGTGTGCGGTGTCGACTACCTGAGCTACGGCAGCGACGAGTGGACCACGCGTGACGCAACGGAAACCGGATTCAGCCGCGGCGTGAATCGCGGTCCCGTCATCCTCGATGAGGCCGACGAGTTCGATCCGCGCCGCTTCGCGGTTGTCTATCACCTGCTGTCGCTCAAGAACAATCTGCGGCTGCGCCTGCGCGTCTTCACGGGCGAGGCGAATCCGCCGCTCGTGCCGTCCGTCGTCGAGGTGTGGAACTCGGCCAACTGGTTCGAGCGCGAGGCGTTTGACCTGTTCGGCGTCCTGTTCGAGGGACATCCCGATCTGCGCCGCATTCTCACGGACTACGGCTTCATCGGCCACCCGTTCAGAAAGGACTTCCCGCTGTCAGGCAACGTCGAGGTGCGCTACGACGCCGACAAGGGCCGGGTGGCCTACCAGCCGGTCAGCATCGAGCCGAGAACGCTCGTGCCGCGCGTAATCCGCGACGACAACCGGTACTCGGAGGACCTCAAGGACGCTGCCGATGGCTGAGATCCAGAACTACACGATGAACTTCGGTCCGCAGCACCCCGCGGCCCACGGCGTGCTGCGTCTGGTGCTGGAAATGGACGGCGAGACGATTCAGAAAGCCGATCCGCACGTAGGTCTGTTGCACCGCGGCACCGAAAAGCTCGCCGAGTCGAAGCCGTTCAACCAGAGCATCGGCTACATGGACCGCCTCGACTACGTGTCGATGATGTGCAACGAGCACGGCTACGTGCTGGCGATCGAGAAGCTGCTCGGCATCGAAGTGCCCGAGCGCGCGCAGTACATCCGCGTCATGTTCGATGAGATCACGCGGATCCTGAATCACCTGATGTGGCTCGGAGCGCACGGTCTCGACATCGGCGCCATGACGATGTTCCTGTACTGCTTCCGCGAGCGAGAGGACCTCATGGACCTCTACGAGGCCGTCTCGGGAACGCGCATGCACGCCACCTACTACCGCCCCGGCGGCGTGTATCGCGACCTGCCGGATACGATGCCGAAATACCAGGAATCCCGATTTCGCAGCGCCGCGGAGTTGAAGAAGCTCAACGAAGCGCGCGAAGGGTCGATGCTCGACTTCGTCGAGGCGTTTACGGACAAGTTTCCGGGCTGCGTCGACGAGTACGAAACGCTGCTGACGGATAACCGTATCTGGAAGCAGCGCACGGTCAACATCGGCGTCGTGTCCCCGGAAAGGGCCATGCAGCTCGGTTTTTCCGGCCCGATGCTTCGCGGCTCCGGCGTCGAGTGGGACCTGCGCAAGAAACAACCCTACGAGGTTTACGACCGGATGGATTTCGACATCCCGGTCGGCGTAAACGGCGACTGCTACGACCGCTATCTCGTCCGCGTGGAAGAACTCCGGCAGTCGAACCGCATCATTCGCCAGTGCGTCGACTGGCTGCGCGACAATCCCGGCCCCGTGATGGTAGACGATCACAAAATCGTCGCGCCGACCCGTGTCGAGATGAAGGACGACATGGAGTCTCTGATTCACCACTTCAAGTTGTTCACCGAGGGCTACTGCGTGCCGGAAGGCGAGGCCTATGCAGCGGTCGAGCACCCGAAGGGCGAGTTCGGTGTATACCTGGTGTCGGATGGCGCGAACAAGCCGTACCGTCTCAAGGTGCGTGCGCCCGGCTTCGCGCATCTGTCGGCGATGGCCGAGATGGTCGAAGGTCACATGCTGGCCGACGTCGTCGCCGTGATCGGCACCCAGGACATCGTATTCGGAGAGGTCGACCGATGACAGGCGTGCAACGCAAGCGGAGCAACGCAGAAGGAGTGGCATGCCGATGAACGAGACGGTCGCGTTGTCACAGCACGTCACGGACGAGATCGAGCGCTGGAAGGCGCGTTTTCCCGAGGATCGTTCGCGATCGGCGATCATCGGTGCCCTGCATGCGGTGCAGCACGAAAACCAGGGTTATCTGACGGCCGAGCTCATGAATGCCGTTGCCGAGTACCTCGACCTTCCCACGATCCAGGTCTACGAGGTGGCGACGTTCTACTCGATGTTTCAGACCCGGCCGGTGGGCCGCAACGACGTGGCGATCTGCACCAACGTCTCATGCATGCTGCGCGGCGCCGAGGAACTCGTGGAGCACGTCGAGTCGAAACTCGGCTGCCGGCTTGGCGAGAGCACCGAGGACGGCCGCATCTTCCTGAAGAAGGAGGAGGAGTGCCTTGCGGCCTGTGCGGGCGCGCCGATGATGATGGTTAATCACCGTTATTTCGAGAATCTGACCAGGGACCAGGTCGACGAGATACTGGACGGTCTCGAGTAGGCGGCAGCCATGGCATACGAACAGAATCTTGTGACTTTCAACACCTTCGGCGAGAAGGAACCGTGGACGCTCGAGAGCTACGAGAAGCACGACGGCTACAAGGCCTGGCGCAGCGTTCTCGCGGGCGAATGGACGCCCGAAAAGGTCGTCGAGGAGATGAAGGCGTCGGGGCTGCGCGGCCGCGGCGGCGCCGGATTCCCGACGGGGCTCAAGTGGAGCTTCATGCCCAAGGGCGACATGCAGAAGTACGTCGTCTGCAATTCGGACGAGTCCGAGCCCGGCACCTGTCACGACCGGGAGATTCTGCGTTACAACCCGCACGTGCTTGTCGAAGGGATGGCGATCGCAGGCTACGCGATGGGCGCAACGGTCGGTTACAACTACATCCGCGGCGAGTTCATCGAGGAACCCGTGCCGCGATTCGAGAAGGCGGTCGAGGACGCCTACGAGGCCGGCCTGCTGGGCAAGGACATCCAGGGCACCGGCATCGACTTCGACCTGTACACCTTCGTTGGCGCCGGCGCCTACATCTGCGGCGAGGAAACGGCATTGCTCGAGTCGCTCGAGGGCAAGCAGGGCAAACCGCGCTTCAAGCCGCCGTTTCCGGCCAATTTCGGGCTGTACGGCAAGCCGACCACAATCAACAACACGCAAAGCCTGTCGAGCGCGCCCGCGATCCTGCGCAACGGCGCGGCCTGGTTTGCGGGCCTCGGTCCCGAGAACTCGGGCGGGACCGCGCTGTTCTCGGTGTCCGGCCACGTCGAGCGGCCGGGCAATTACGAACTGCCGATGGGTATACCGTTTAAGGACCTGCTCGAGGACATCTGCGGCGGCGTCTGGCAAGGCCGCAAGCTCAAGGCCGTGATTCCGGGCGGCTCCTCGGTGCCCGTGCTGCCGGCCGAGAAGATCATGGACTGCACGATGGACTACGTGTCGCTGCAGAAGGCCGGTTCCTCGTTCGGTACCGGCGCCGTCATGATCATGGACGAGACGACGGACATGGTGCGCGTGTTGCGGCGTATTTCACGCTTCTACATGGCGGAGTCCTGCGGCCAGTGTACGCCGTGCCGCGAGGGCACGGGGTGGCTGTACCGCATGCTGACGCGCATCGTCGAAGGCCGCGGTGAGCGGACCGACCTCGACAAACTGCTCGACGTCGCCAACAAGATCGAAGGCCACACGATTTGTGCGCTCGGCGATGCCGCCGCGTGGCCAGTGCAGAGTTTCCTGAAACACTTCATCCATGAGTTCGAGTACATGATCGAGCATCGCGGCCGGAGCATCGTCGACGGCGCGAGCGAGGAGGCGGCGTAGGCGAGATGAGCGACAAGCCCGCAGACGATATCGTAACGATCGAGGTGGACGGCAAGCCGGTCGAAGCGAAGAAGGGTGAGATGATCATCCAGGCCACCGACCGCGTCGGCGCCTATATTCCGCGCTTCTGCTATCACGAGAAGCTGTCGGTCGCGGCCAACTGCCGCATGTGCCTGGTCGAAACCGAGATGGGCGGACGTCCGGCGCCCAAGCCAATGCCCGCCTGCGCGACGCCGGTTGCCGACGGCCTCAAGGTGTTCACGCGCTCGGCGCGGGCGATTTCGGCGCAGAAGGCCACGATGGAGTTCCTGCTCATCAATCATCCGCTCGACTGCCCGATCTGCGACCAGGGCGGCGAATGCGAGCTGCAGGACCTCGCCATGGGCTACGGGCGGGACGTGTCGCGCTACAACGACGGCAAACGCGTCGTCAAGGACAAGGACATCGGCCCACTCGTGTCGACGGACATGACGCGCTGCATCCACTGCACGCGCTGCGTGCGCTTTGGCGAGGAGATCGCCGGCATGCCGGAGCTCGGCACGACCGAGCGCGGCGAGAACATGAAGATCGGCACCTATATCGAGAAGGCCGTCGACCACGAACTCTCGGCCAACATCATCGATCTTTGCCCGGTCGGAGCGCTCAACAACAAGCCGTACCGCTACAGCGCGCGCGCCTGGGAAATGACCCAGGTGCCGACCGTGTCGCCGCACGACTGCGTCGGCACGAATATCTATGCGCATGCGCTGCGCGGCACCGTGAAACGTGTCGTGCCGCGGGAAAACGAGGCGATCAACGAGACCTGGATCGCCGATCGCGACCGCTACAGCTATGAGGCGATCTACTCCGACGAGCGACTCGAGACGCCGCGTATCCGCGAAAGCGGCCGTTGGCGCGACCTCGACTGGGAAGAGGCGCTGCAGAGAGCAGCCGATGGACTGAAGGCCGCGGGACAGAGCTCCGGCTGGCTCATCTCGCCGAGTTCGACGATCGAGGAGGCGCACCTGGTCGCGAAGCTGGCCGAGCATCTGGGCTCGAGTCACCTCGATCACCGCATCGGCCGGCGGGACTTCGCCGACCAGGACAACGATCCGGTCTACCCGTGGCTCGGCTGCGATATCGCCGACCTGGAGACGCGCGGGGCCGTGCTCGTCGCGGGCTCGAACGTCCGCCGGGAGGCGCCGATACTCGCGCACAGGCTTCGCAAAGCCGCACTCGCCGGCACGCGGGTCAGTTTCGCCAACAGCCAGGACTACGAGGTGTTCTTCGACGTCGCGGGCCGCGTGTCGGGCGGCGGGCTCGTCGAATTGCTGGCCGGCGTGCTCGTGGCCGCGGCGAAGAAAGGCGGTATTCCCAAGCACCTAAAGGCCGTTTGCGACGGCGTGAGCCCGGGCGACGAGCACAGGACGATCGCGACTACGCTCGCGGAGGCCGATGACGGGCTGGTGCTGCTCGGTAACATCGCGATGCGGCACGGCGCGTTTTCGACCGTCCGCGCGCTGGCCGCGGCGGTGGCCGATAAGACCGGTTCCGAGCTGGGCTACATCAGCGAAGGTGCCAATTCGGCGGGCGCGTCGCTCGCCGGCGTGCTGCCGCACCGGACCTATTCCGGCCGGGCACGCGGCGAGAACGGCGCGCACGCGGGCGCCATGCTCGATTCGGCGCTCGACGCCGTGGTACTGGTCAACGTGGAGCCCGACAAGGACCTCCATGCGGTCGCCGACGCCGTCGATAAGCTGTCGCGACAGAGTTTCGTCATCGCGCTTACGCCGTTCGTTTCCGACGCGCTGCTCGAGGCCGCCGACCTGCTGCTGCCGATCGGCACGTTTGCCGAGACCAGCGGCACCTACGTGAACTGCGAGGGACGCTGGCAGAGTTTCCCGGGCGTCGCGAAGCCCGTAAATGAGGCCCGGCCGGCGTGGAAGGTCCTAAGGGTGCTCGGCAACCTCGTCGACGCTCCCGAATTCGACTATGTGACGAGCGAGGACGTGCGTGACGACGTCCGCGAGCGCATCGGCGAGGTGACGCCGGACAATCGCTACGAGGGCAAGGCGGCGTTCGACCCGCCCGGTGTCGAGGACGCACCCGAGGCGGAGATCGACGTGCCGCTGTACTCGGTCGACGGCATGGTGCGCCGGGCGCGCGCGCTGCAACTCACACCCGAGGCGCGGCGGGCGGCCCGCGAGGAAGACGATGCGCGCGGAGAAGCCGCGTGAAGGCCCTCATCCCCGATTTTGCACTGAATCTCTGGGGCGGCCTGCCGCCCACACTGCAGTATGTCGTCGGTACGACGACGGCGATTCTCGTCGTGACGGTCGGCGTCATCCTGACCGTCGCGTTCTCGACCTACTTCGAGCGCAAGGTGATCGGCAGCATGCAGGCCCGCGTCGGCCCGAACCGCGTAGGTCCGCTGGGTCTGGGCCAGCCGTTCGCCGACGTCATCAAGCTCCTGATCAAGGAGATCGTGGTTCCGTCGCAGTCGAACCGTTTCCTGTTCGTCATCGCGCCGCTCTTGACGCTGATCCCGGCGCTCGCTGCCTGGGCCGTCATGCCGCTCAATCCGGGCTTCATCATCGCGGACATCAACGCCGGCCTGCTGTACGTGCTCGCGCTGACCTCGGTGGGCGTGTACGGCGTGATCCTGGCCGGTTGGGCGACCAACTCGAAGTACGCATTCCTCGGCGCCATGCGGTCGGCGGCGCAGATCGTCGCCTACGAGATCGCGATGGGCTTCGCGCTCGTCGGTGTGCTCATGGCCGGCGGCAGCCTGAACCTCGGCGTCATCGTCGGCGCGCAGGCAGGCGGCGCATCGCAATGGTTCATCTGGCCGCTGTTCCCACTGTTCCTGGTTTACTGGATCTCGGGCGTTGCCGAGACCAACCGCGCGCCGTTCGACGTCGCCGAGGGCGAATCCGAGATCGTCGCCGGTTTCCACGTCGAGTATTCCGGCGTGGCGTTTGCGCTGTTCTTCCTGGCCGAGTACGCGAACATGGTCCTGATTTCGGGACTGACGGCCGTGTTCTTTCTCGGCGGCTGGGCGTCGCCGTTCGAGGGCTGGACGTTTCTCGACGGAACCGCGCTCGCATTCCTCGCGGCGCCGAGCTTCGTCTGGCTGTTCGCGAAGATCTGTTTCTTCATGTATTCGTTCTTCTGGTACCGGGCCACGTTCCCGCGTTATCGCTACGACCAGATCATGCGGCTTGGCTGGAAGGTTTTCATTCCGGTCACGATTGTGTGGATCTTCGTCGAAGGCATCATGGCGTGGCTCGAGGTCGGCCCGTGGGCAGGACTGGGAGGGTTCCAATGAGCCGAGCACTGAGTTATCTCAAGACGTTCGCCCTGTGGGAGCTGCTTAAGGGTCTCGGAGTGACCGGGCGCAACTTCTTCAGAAAGAGCGTCACGATCAACTACCCGGAGGAGAAAACCCCGCAGTCGCATCGCTTTCGCGGTCTGCACGCGCTGCGCCGCTATCCGAACGGCGAGGAGCGCTGTATCGCCTGCAAGCTCTGCGAGGCCGTGTGCCCCGCGCTCGCGATCACGATCGAGTCCGAAGTCGGCGAGGACGGCACGCGGCGTACGACGCGCTACGACATCGATCTGTTCAAGTGCATTTACTGCGGCTTCTGCGAAGAAGCCTGCCCGGTCGACGCGATCGTCGAGACGCGCATTCATGAGTACCACATGGAATCGCCGGGCGAGAACATCATGACCAAGGACAAGCTCCTGGCCGTGGGGGACAAGTACGACGCAATGATCGCGGCCGACAAGGCAGCCGACGCGCCCTACAAATAAGAACGGGATCATGTTTCAGGCAATACTCTTCTACCTGTTTTCGGCAGTGCTGGTCGGTGCTGCGCTCGGGGTCGTGTTCGCGCGCAATCCGGTGCACTCGGTCATGTTCCTGGTCCTGACCTTTTTCCAGAGCGCGATCCTGTGGCTCATGGCCGAGGCGGAATTCCTGGCGATCGTGCTCGTGCTGGTCTACGTCGGTGCCGTGATGGTGC
>JANQLK010000019.1 GCA_028280615.1 Woeseiaceae bacterium
GAATTGATTCGGATCTCCCTGTGGTCGATCCTCACCCCTTCGGGGCGCACTTCGTGCGTCCAAAACGCTCGCGCGTTTTGTGAACCACCGACCTACGGGTTATGAGTCCGTCGCTCTGACCACCTGAGCTACATCACCATATCTGTTTTCGGGATTTTACCACCGCCAACCGGGTGGAGCCCCCACGCAAGGGCCGCAAATTGTCGCGACGGCGCCGGGCCGTGTCAAGGCGGTGGCCTGCGAAATCGGCTATATAATGCGGGCCTTTTCGCCCCCCACCGGACCCGCCCCGTGACCTTCCTGTACGTCCTCGAAATGATCGGCACCGCCGCCTTCGCGGCCAGCGGCGCCCTCGCCGCGTCGCGCAAGAACATGGACATCTTCGGCTTCTGCGTGCTCGCGCTGATGCCGGCCGTGGGCGGCGGCACGCTTAGGGACCTGATTCTCGACCGCAATCCCGTGTTCTGGGTGGCCGACAACAGCTACGTCATCGTCGCGCTGCTTACGGCCGTGGTCGCGTATTTCGGCGTGTACAAGCCGGGCTCCCGGCAGCGCATCCTGATCTGGACCGATGCGATGGGGCTCGCGTTGTTCGCCGCGCTTGCGACGGATCTGAGCCTGTCCTTCGACGTCGGCCCGCTCGTTGCGATCATGCTCGGCGTGGCGAGCGCGGTTACGGGCGGCATGATTCGGGACGTCATCGTCAACGAGATTCCGCTCGTCCTGAGCAAGGAGATCTACGCGACCGCGGCGTTCGTGACCAGCACGACCTACGTCGTCGCGGACTTCCTGGGTTTCGGCGACAACGTCTCGCTGTCCGTCGCGATCCTGACCGGGTTCACGGTCCGCGCACTCGCGATCCGCTACGACTGGTCGCTGCCGCGGCCGACCGTCCGTCCGGAATAGGGGCTAAACGTTGAACCGGAAGTGCATGACATCGCCCTCGTTGACGATGTAGTCCTTGCCTTCGAGCCTGAGCCGGCCCGCTTCCTTCGCACCCTGCTCGCCCGAGCCTGCAACATAGTCGTCGTAGCCGATCACCTCGGCGCGAATGAAGCCCTTCTGGAAATCCGTGTGGATCTCGCCCGCGGCCTCGGGCGCCGTCGCGCCGACCCTGGTCGTCCAGGCGCGAACTTCCTTGGGTCCGGCGGTGAAATAGGTCTGAAGCCCGAGCAGCGAGTAGCCGCTTCGAATGACCCGGTGCAGGCCCGGCTCGTCGAGCCCCAGGTCAGCGAGGAATTCCTGCTTGTCCTCGTCGTCGAGCTGCGCGATCTCGGCCTCGATCGCCGCGCAGATCGCGACGACCGCGGCGCCCTCCTTATCGGCGTACTCGCGCACCGCCTCGAGATAGGAATTGTTGTCGAAGCCGCCCTCGTCGACATTGGCGATGTACATGACGGGCTTGCGCGTAATCAGGTGCAGGTCACGGATGATGGGCAGCTCCTTGTCGTCGAGCTCAAGCGTTCGCGCGGGCAGGCCCTCATCCAGGTGCGCCTTGACGCGCGCGTACAGGTCGCGCACGAAGATGTCGTCCTTCTTGCCCGTCTTGGCATTGCGCTCGGCCTTCGCGAGCTGCTTCTCGACCGACTCGAGATCGGCGAGCGCGAGTTCGGTATTGATCGTCTCGATGTCGTCGATCGGATCGATCTTGCCGGCGACATGCGTGACGTCGTCGTTCTCGAAGCAGCGCACGACGTGCGCGATCGCGTTGGTCTCGCGGATGTTGGCGAGAAACTGGTTGCCGAGACCCTCACCTTTCGATGCGCCCGCGACGAGGCCCGCGATGTCGACAAACTCCATCGTCGTCGGGATGAGTTTCGCGGGCTTTGCGATGCCGGCGAGAACGTCGAGCCTCGGATCGGGCACGGGCACGACGCCGACGTTCGGTTCGATCGTGCAGAACGGGTAGTTCTCGGCCGCGATTTCGGCCGCGGTCAGGGCGTTGAACAGCGTGGACTTGCCGACGTTGGGCAGGCCGACGATTCCGCAGGTAATGGCCATCAGGCGTCCGCCTTGGGTTTGGTGTGGAGTTTTTTCATCGCCGCGTTCAGGCCCTCGTCCATGAGCAGGGGCATGACCGCGATCGCCTCGTCGATGTTCTTTTCGATCTTCGCCTCGACGTCGCCCGATCCGCGCTTCAATACATAGCCCGTCACGCGGCTCTTGTCGCCCGGGTGACCGACGCCGAGCCGCAGGCGCATGAAGTCGGGGCCCGCGTGCCTGACGATGTCGCGCAGGCCATTGTGGCCGCCGTGGCCGCCGCCCTTCTTGAGCCGAACCGTGCCGGGCGGCAGGTCGATCTCGTCGTGCGCGACGAGCAGCGCATCGATGTCGAGCCGGTAGTAGTCGAGCATTGCCCGCACGGGTTGGCCCGACAGGTTCATGAAACTTTGCGGCTTGGCGAGCCAGACGTCGTGACCGCAGAGCGCGACCTTGCAGACCTCGGCATCGAACTTCTTCTCGTAACGGAAGCTGCCGCCGAGTTTGCGCGCCAGCGCGTCCACGAACCAGAAGCCCGCGTTATGCAGCGTGCGTTCGTGCTTCTCGCCCGGGTTGCCAAGCCCTGCGACCATGGTCAGCGGCTGGTTCATCGGTCACTCTGGAGTAGTGAAACAAAGAAGGCCGCCGGCCCGTTCCCGGAGCGGCGGCCCTCGTCTTTTGCGGAAAGTGTGAGCCTAGCTCTCTTCCGAGTCGCCCTCGGCGTCGCTCTCCTCCGCGTCGTCGCCCTCGGCCTGGGCTTCCTCGACGCCTTCCTCTTCGTCGGCCACTTCCTCTTCGATCGGAGCGGCCTTGATGATGTGCACCGAGACGATCGCGTGATCGTGCTCGGGACCCTGCGCAAGCTCGGGAATCTCGACGCCTTCGGGCAGCTTGATATCCGAGAGATGCAGCATCTGGTCGAGCTCGAGCCCGGATACGTCCACTTCGAGGAACTCGGGCAGATCCTTCGGCAGGCAGACCACTTCGACGTCGGTGCGCAGGCGCGACACGTTGCCGCCGCCCTGCTTGACGCCCGGCGCCAGGTCCTCACCCTCGAAGTGCAGAGGGACGTTCATGCGAATCACCTCGTCCTCGACGATGCGCTGCAGATCGAGATGCATGACGATCGGCTTGGACGGATGGCGCTGCAGATCCTTGAGGATAGCGGCCTGGGTCTTCTCGCCCACCTTGACGGTGAGTACCGACGAGTAGAACGATTCGTTCTCGAGCTGGCGCAGGACCTTGTTGTGGTCGAGCGTAAGCGCGCGCGGCGGACGGCCGGCGCCGTAGATGATTGCGGGAACCCGGCCCTCGCGACGCAGGCGGCGGCTCGCACCTTTGCCCTGGTCTTCCCGGATATCCGCAACCAGGTCGAATTCGTCAGACATGACTAAACTCCGATAACTGATTGGTTTTGATGAAATAAAATCCCGGCGGGTCGCGACCAACCCGTCCGGGGACGCGGACTATAACCGATTCCTCGAGCGAGAACCAGCACCGCAGTACTGGAAATCAGGGACTTGCGTGCGTCGCGAGCGGGGTCGCGTCAATCGACGTACAGCGAGGAAACGGACTCCTCGTCCGAGATCCGGCGCATCGTCTCGGCGAGCAGGTTGGCGGTCGAGAGCTGGCGAATTTTCGTGCAGGCCTTCGCCTCCTCGCGCAGCGGAATCGTGTCCGTGACCACGACCTCGTCGAGCGCCGACTCGGTGATGCGGCCGACCGCCGGTCCCGACAGCACGGCGTGGGTGATGTATGCCGCCACGCTTGCCGCGCCGCGGTCCTTGAGCGCCTGCGCGGCCTGGCACAGCGTGCCGGCCGTGTCGACCATGTCGTCGATCATGACGCAGTTCTTGCCCTCGACCTCGCCGATGATGTTCATGACCTCGGACTGATTCGCGCGATCACGGCGCTTGTCGATGATGACGAGGTCCGCGTCGTCGAGCCGCTTGGCAAGCGCCCGGGCGCGAACCACGCCGCCGACGTCCGGCGAGACGACGACCATGTCCTTGTATTTCTGCTTCCAGACGTCGCCGAGCAACAGCGGCGACGCGTAGACGTTGTCCACGGCGATGTCGAAAAATCCCTGGATCTGATCGGCGTGCAGGTCGACGGTCAGCACGCGGTCGACGCCCGCCGCGGCGATCAGCTTGGCGACGAGCTTGGCCGTGATCGGCACGCGCGACGCGCGCGGCCGGCGGTCCTGGCGGGCGAAACCGAAATACGGAATCACGGCCGTAATCCGCGACGCCGATGCGCGTTTCGCGGCATCGACCATGACCAGCAGCTCCATGAGGTTTTCGGCTGCCGGCGGGCAGGTCGGCTGCACGATGAAGGCCTCGCGGCCGCGGATGTTCTCGAGTATTTCGACGTTGATCTCGCCGTCGGAAAAGCGGCCGACGTGGGCCCTGGCGAGCGGGAGATGCAGGCAGCGCGCGATGTCCTGGGCCAGCTCCGGGTGTGCGTTCCCCGTAAAGACGGCCATTGATGCTATATCCACGAATCCCCCTCAAAGATTCAGATGGCTGGGGCGGCAGGATTCGAACCTGCGAATCACGGGATCAAAACCCGTTGCCTTACCACTTGGCTACGCCCCAATGCGCTGGTCTACGCCTTAAGTGTGCGGCGCAATTGTGATGCGCCGCGTTGGGGGGTGTCAAACCACTCAGTGAAAAATCCAGCGATCGATGACGAGGCGCACCGAGGTGCCCGCATTCTCGGCTTTCAGGCGGCTCGGCATCGACTGACCGGCGGCCTCCGCGTAGCGGCTGATCGTCACGGTCCAGCCGCGCTGGGTCAGCTTGCGGAGCTCACCCGTGTCCGCGAACACGGTCTCGGCGGGTTCGCCCGGCTGCGGAATGCCGAGCGCCCAGTAGCGCAGGCTCTCGACCGGAATCGTCCAGCCATAGCGCAGATAGAGGTCGATTTCGACGTCGGCCAGCTCGGTCGTCACGCCGTCCTTGTCGGTAAGCGCCGCGGAACGCCCGTTGCCCACGATGCGCACGGTGCCGACGCCGAGCGGGCCGCCGACCGTGGCGTTGAACGCATCGGCGTCCTGCGTGTAGCGCAGCTTGCCGTTGAAGCCCTCGTCGCCCGTGCGAACGCCGATCCGGCCGTTGAACTCGAAGTCGTCGATCTCGGACAGCACCCGCGAGCGCTGTTCCCAGTCACTCAAGGCCGGCAGCGCCGCGCCTTTCTGGACCGCGCAGCCGGCCAAGCCGGCCGCGACGAGCGCAAGAAGGAGGCTAGTCGTTCGCCGAAAACAGGCGCTCGCGGACATCTTTGAGGAGCTCGTTTTCGGGCCGGCGGTCCTCGGCTTCCTCGAGCAGGGCCTTCGCCTCCTCGTGGCGGTCGAGCGCGGCCAGCACTTCGACGATATGCGCCGCGACTTCGGGATCGTCCAGCCGCTCGTAGGCACGCTGGAGCTCGACGAGCGCTTCCTCGTAGCGCCCGAGGCGGTACAGCACCCAGCCCAGGCTGTCGATGATCGCGGCGCTGTCGGGGTCGATCTCGAGCGCCTTGCGAATCAGGCGTTCGGCTTCCTTGTACTCCTCGGTGCGGTCGGCGAGCGTGTAGCCGAGCGCATTCAGCGACAGGGCGCTGTCGGGGAACCTGTCGACGGCCGCGCGGTACTGGTCGATGGCGTCGTCCAGGCGCTCCATTCGCAGCAGGAGTTCGGCGCGGCCCAGCATGACGCCCTCGGACTCGGGACGGAAAGCGAGCATGCGATCGTAGTACTCGAGCGACTCGGGATAGCGTTCGAGCGCCGCCAGCAGCTGCGCCTTGGCCTGTACGGTCTCGATCGCATGGTTGGGATTGTCATTCGCAAACTCGTCCAGCCGCTTGAGTGCGCCGTCGGCGTCGTCGTTGTCGAACGCGCGGATGGCGGCGGCCCGGCGCTGCGAACGCACGGCGTTCTGACCGGCCTCGACCTGCGTGTACAGCAGCATCGCGCGATCGGTTTCGCCGCGGAAATCGGCGATGCGGGCGAGGTAGTAGAGCGCGTCCATGGTGTGCCGGCCGCTGGCCAGGAGATCCTGGAAGTCCTCCCAGGCGGCGTCGAGGTTTTCCTGGCGGAAGTTGATGATCGCCATGAGCCGCAGCGCGTCCGGGTTGTTGCCGGTCTCGTACTGAATCTGGTTGACCTGGCTCAGCGCGTCGTCGTCGCGGCCGGCGGCGAGCATGATGAGCGCAAGCTCCATGCGCGCTTCGGGGTCCGGCTGCGGATCGTCGCCGATGAGCCGCGCCACGTAGTCGATGGCCGCGTCGGTATCGCCCTGCACGAGCAGGATCCGGCCGTACAGCAGCTTTGGCTTCATCCAGCCGGGATCGAGTTCGATGGCCTTCTCGGCGCGTTCCTTCGCGTGCTCGTCGTCGCCGGCCGAGAGTGCCGTGACGGCCACGGCGTAGTGGGCCTCGGCGGAGTCGCGGTACGGCTTGGCCAGCCAGCGCATGACGTCGTCGGCCGCCTCGGGATTTTCCTCGGTGATCACACCGATCAGCGTCAGAAGCCCGCGTTCGGGTGGGCCGTCGGCCCGCTCGATGAGCCGCTTGTAGCTGCGCCGGGCGTCGCGCAGCTCGTCGTTCCGGAGCTGCAGCCTGGCGAGGTAAAACAGCGCTTCGTTGCTGTCGGGGTTGAGCTCATACCAGCGCTCGGCGCTCTTGAGCGCGTCTTCGTTGAAACCGTAGCTGGTCGCCCTCTCGGTCGCCTGGCGCGCAATGTCGATGCTCTCGCTCAGTTCGGCGGCCAGGCGGTACTCCCGCGACGCCGTACGGTAGTCCTGGCGATGCCGTGCGAGCTCCGCCTGCAGGACGTGCGCACTCGCGTCATACCGCTCGTCGTCGGCGCCGAGCGCGGGTATGGCGAAGCTCAAAATCATCGGGGCTGCCGCGGCCAGAGAAACCGGCAGCCGTTTTAGACACTGGTGCATGCTTATCCTAAAGGTCTTGCCGCCGCGGCCATGCCCTTATTCATGCCCGCGGCAAATCGGCGATTGTTATTAGAGACAAGGAACTGTGCCGTCAGTTCGCTTATGATACGCGCTGAAAGCCCAAATTCCCCGGGCAGCCTCGCCGGCCGCCTGCACAAGAACACATATGCCGCTCAAGATACTCGGCTTGAACCATAACACGGCACCTGTCGAAATTCGCGAGCAGGTCGTCTTCGCCGGAACGCAGATCGGCGAGGCCCTGAACCATGTGCGCGACCTGGAGGGCGTCGACGAGGCGGTGCTGTTGTCGACCTGTAATCGCACCGAGTTTTATGTCATGACCGACGAGGCCGGGAAGCAGCGACTGCATGCCTGGCTGCACGATTCGCGCAATCTCGACGAGAGTTTCCAGCAGTCGCTGTTCGAACTGAACGGCGACTCGGCCATCCGCCACATCTTCCGCGTCGCCTGCGGCCTCGACTCGATGGTGCTCGGCGAGACCCAGATCCTGGGCCAGCTCAAGGACGCCTATCGCGACGCCGAAGGCGTCGGCACGGTCGGCGGGCAGCTCAGCCGCCTGTTCCAGCACACGTTTTCGGTCGCCAAGAAGGTCCGTACGGACACCGAGATCGGCGCGAGTCCGGTGTCGGTCGCATCGGCCGCGGTCAACCTCGCGCAGCAGTTCTTCGCCGACTTCTCGAAGCGGACGGCCGTCCTCGTCGGCGCCGGCGTGACCATCGAACTCGTCGCCAAGCATCTCGTCGGCAAGGGCATCGGCCGGCTGTTCGTCGCCAACCGCAGCATCGAGCGCGCCAAGGAGCTCGCGGGCGGCTTCGGCGGCTTCGCGCTGCCGCTGTCCGAACTCGAGGGCACGCTGCCCGAGGCCGACATCCTGATCTCGTCGACGGCGAGCGCGGACCCGGTCGTCACGCTCAAGCAAATGAAGGTTGCCGTCAAGGCGCGCAAGCACCGGCCGATCTTCGCCGTGGACATCGCCGTACCGCGCGACATCGAGGCCGAGGTCGGCAAGCTTGCCGACGTCTACCTGTACACGGTCGACGATCTCGACAAGGTCATCCTCGAAGGCCAGGGCAATCGCGAGGCCGCCGCCGTCGACGCCAACAAGATTCTCGACAGGGAAATCGATCGCTATCTGTCCGTGCAGCGCTCGAAGCAGGTCGCGCCCGTCATTACCTCGCTGCGGGAATCGGCGGACTCGATTCGCGACCAGGTGCTGGTCCAGGCGCGCCGCCGCCTCGCCCAGGGTGCGGACGGCGACGAGGTACTCGAGTATGCGACCGCCGCGATGATGAAGAAGCTGCTGCACCAGCCGAGCGTGCGCCTGCGAAAGGCGGGCGAAGCGTCGGAAGAGGACGTCGTGCAAATCGCCCGCGAGCTGTTCGGCCTCGGCGACAAGGACTGAGCAGCCGGCGACCATGAAAGACTCGATCCGTCTGAAGCTCGAGACCGTCCGCGACCGTTTCGAGGAGCTCGCGGGCCTGCTGGCCGACCCCGACGTCATCGGCGACCAGAACCGGTTCCGCGACCTGTCGATGGAATACGCGCGCCTGGAGCCCGTCGTCAAGCTGTTCGACGAATTCGAGACGCTGACCGGCGACATGGGCGCTGCCGAAGAGATGGCGGGCGACAGCGACGACGAGATCCGCCAGATGGGCCAGGACGAGCTCGCGACGCTCAAGGAGCGCGGCGAGGGTCTGGAGCTCGAGCTTAAGAAAGCCCTGATTCCGCCGGACCCGCACGACAACGCCAACGTGTTTCTCGAAGTGCGTGCCGGCACGGGCGGCGACGAGGCCGCGATCTTCGCCGGCGACCTGTTTCGCATGTATTCGAAGTATGCCGAGACGAAGGGCTGGAACGTCGAAATCCTGAGCGCCCGGGACGGCGAGCACGGCGGCTACAAGGAGGTCATCAGCAAGCTGACCGGCAGCGGCATCTACGCCGACCTGAAGTTCGAATCGGGTGCGCATCGCGTGCAGCGCGTACCGGCTACCGAGTCGCAGGGACGAATCCATACCTCGGCCTGCACCGTGGCCGTGCTGCCCGAGCCCGACGAGGTCGAGGAAACCGAGATCAACCCCGCCGACCTGCGCGTCGATACCTATCGCGCGTCCGGGGCCGGTGGCCAGCACGTCAACAAGACGGACTCGGCCGTGCGGCTGACACACCTGCCAAGCGGCATCGTCGTCGAGTGCCAGGACGAGCGCTCGCAGCACAAGAATCGCGCCCGCGCGATGTCGCTGTTGCAGGCGAAACTCCTGGACCAGCAGATCGCCGAGCAGCAAACCGAGCAGGCCGAGCAGCGCAAGTCGCTGGTCGGCTCGGGCGACCGCTCGGAACGAATTCGTACCTACAACTTCCCGCAGGGACGCGTGACCGACCACCGCATCAACCTGACGCTGTACAAGCTCGACGAGATTCTCGAAGGCTCGCTCGGCCAGGTCATCGAGCCCCTGACCAACGAATACCAGGCGGACCGGCTCGCCGCGCTGTCGGACTGAGGCTTGCCTTGGCCGCGCCGCCGATCCGCATCGGACTACTCGGCGCCTCCAGGATCGCGCGCGGCGCGATCATCGGGCCGGCGAACGAAATTGGCGGCGCGACCGTGACGCGGGTTGCCGCGAGCGACCGCGAACGCGCGCTGGCCTACGCCGACGAATACGGCATCCCGGACGTCGAGAAGGACTACGAAGCGCTCGTCGCGAGCGACACCGTGGACCTCGTATACAACGCGTTGCCGCCGTCAGGGCACTGCGTCTGGACGCTGGCCGCGCTGGCCAACGGCAAGCACGTGCTTTGCGAGAAGCCGTTCGCGATGAACGCCGACGAGGCCAAGCGCATGGTCGAGGCCGCGAGTGACGCGCCCGGCGTGCTCGTCGAAGCGTTTCACTACCGCTTTCACCCGGCCTTCGAGCGGCTGCTCGCGCTCGTGGACGCGGGCAGCGTCGGCCGAATCCGGCGCCTGGACGCCTATTTCAACGTTACGATTCCGTACCGCGAAGGCGAGCTGCGGCACACGCTCGAGGTGGGTGGCGGTGCACTCATGGACCTCGGCTGCTATTCGTTGCACTGGCTGCGCTCGATCATGCGAGCCGAACCGGCCGTGCTGTCGGCTGCGGCCGTCGAGGAGCGCGCCGGCGTCGACGTTTCGATGCGCGCATCGCTCGATTTCGACGGCGTCCCGGCCGAGATCGCATGTTCAATGGCCGAAGGCCTGCCGCCGGGGCACAAGGCGGCGCTCACGATCGAGGGCGAACGCGGCAGGCTCGAAATGGTCAATCCGCTGGCACCGCACACGGGTCACGAGATCCGGCTCGACACGGATGAGATCAAGACGACGGAGTCCGTGGACGGCCACAGCACCTACCGGCATCAGCTCGAAGCGGTCCTCGACGTCATCAGCGGCAGCGCCGACGCGGTCACGGGCGGTGCGGACGCCGTCGGCAACATGCGCGCGATCGACGCGATCTATCGCGCCGCCGGCATGCTGCCGCGCGGCAAGTCAGTCTAAGCGGAAGCGGTGAGTGCCCCGTCGAGATCGGCGATCAGGTCGTCGAGCCCTTCGATGCCGACCGATAGCCGGACGAGCTCGTCCGAGATGCCGAGTTTCGCGCGTTCCTCGGCGGGCACCGACGCGTGGGTCATGATGGCGGGATGGTCGACGAGGCTTTCGACACCGCCCAGGCTTTCGGCGAGCGCGAACACCTCGCAGTTCTCGAGGAAGCGGCGCGACGCCTCGAGGCCGCCTTTTATGAAGAATGTGACAATGCCGCCGCCGCCCGGCATCTGCCGCTCGGCGAGCGCGTGCTGCGGATGCGAGGCGAGCCCGGGGTACAGCACGCGCTCGACCCGTTTGTCCGCCTCGAGCCACTCGGCAATCGCGCGCGCGTTCTCCGAACTCCGCTCCATGCGCACGGCCAGCGTCTTCAGACCCCGGAGCGCGAGAAAGCTGTCGAACGGCCCCTGCACGGCACCGATCGAGTTCTGCAGGTAGGCGAGCTGCTCGGCGAGCTCGTCGTCGGCTGTCACTGCGATCCCGCCGACCATGTCGGAGTGGCCGTTCAGGAACTTGGTTGCCGAATGCATGACGATGTCGGCGCCGAGCTCGATCGGCCGTTGCAGGTACGGCGTCGCGAACGTGTTGTCGACGACGACGATGCTGCCGCGCTTACTCGCGAGCGCGACGATCGCCGGGATGTCGACGACCTTGAGCGTCGGGTTGGTCGGACTCTCGAGCCAGACCATCCGCGTACCCGCCGTAATCGCCGCATCGGCCGCGGCGAGATCGGTCAGGTCGACGAACGAGAACTCGAGACCCGCGCTGCGCTCGCGCACGCCGTGGAACAGCCGCCGGCTGCCGCCGTACAGGTCGTCCATCGCGACGACGCGGTCGCCCGAATCGATGAGTTCGAGAATCGTCGCCGTCGCGGCCATGCCCGACGCGAATGCGAAGCCGTGGGTCGCGGACTCCAGGTCGGCGACACAGCGCTCGTAAGCCATGCGGGTCGGGTTCTGGGTCCGCGAGTATTCGTAGCCCTGGTGCTGACCGGGACTGGACTGGACGTAGGTCGACGTGGCGTAGATCGGCGGCATGATCGCGCCGGTCGAGGGATCCGGGCTCTGGCCCGCGTGAATCGTGCGCGTCGGAAACTGCTTTTTCTTAACCGTCACTGCTTGCTCACATCTGCCGTCGCAGGTAATTGAGTACGTCGGACCGCGTGATCAGTCCGAGGAACTCGTCGCCGTCCATGATCGCCGCGTAGGGCTGCACGTGCAGCATCGCGACCAGGTTGTTGATGCTCGTGTCTTTCTCGAGCTTTATGAACGCCTTCTCCATGGCCTGCTCCACGGGCAGTGCCATGCGCTTCGGATCCTCGAATACGAGCTGGATGATCGCATCCTCGGTGATGATGCCGACCAGCTCGCCGTCCTTCATGACCGGTAGCTGGGAAAACCCGGCGTTACGCAGTCGGTTGTGCGCGGTCGTAATGACGTCCTGCGGACCGACCGTGATCGTCGCGCGCTCGCCGTGCAGACGGCCGATCAGGTCGCGCAGGTCCCCCTTCTGCTCGCGCTGGATGAAGCCCTGATCCTCGAGCCAGAAGTCGTTGTACAGCTTCGACAGGTACTTGTTGCCCGTGTCGCAGGCGAAGGTGACGACGTTCTTCGGCGTGTCCTGTTCCCGGCAGTACTTGAGCGCCGCTGCGACGCAGGTGCCCGACGAGGAACCGGCGAGCAGGCCCTCCTTGCGCAGGAGTTCGCGCGCGGCGCGGAACGACTCGGCGTCGCTGATCGCGTAGGCGCCCTTCACCTGGCTGAAGTCGGCAATGTCGGGAATGAAGTCCTCGCCGATGCCCTCGACAAGCCAGCTGCCGCCCTCGCCCAGTTCGCCCTTGTTGATGTAATCGGCGAGCACCGAGCCCTCGGGGTCGGCGAGGATCAGGGCCACATCGGGCGCGTGCTCCATCAGGTACTTGCCAAGCCCGGACACCGTGCCGCTCGAGCCGACGCCGAGCACGATCGCATCGACGTTGCCGTCGAGTTCCTCGACGATCTCGGGGCCGGTCGTCAGCTCGTGCGCGAGCGGGTTGTCGGGATTGCCGAACTGGTTGATGAAGTAGGCGCCCTGCTCGTCGGCGATGCGCCTGCCGAGGTCCTGGTAGTACTCGGGATGGCCCTTGCCGACGTCGGACCGGGTCAGTACGACCTCGGCGCCCATCGCGCGCAGGTTGAATATCTTCTCCTGGCTCATCTTGTCCGGCAGCACGAGGATCAGCGTATAGCCGCGCTGCGCGGCGACCAGCGCGAGACCGAGCCCCGTGTTGCCGGCCGTCGCCTCGACGAGCGTGTCGCCGGGCTTGATGTCACCGCGCTTCTCGGCTTCGTCGATCATCGAGATGCCGATCCGGTCCTTGATCGAGCCGCCCGGGTTCATGAGCTCGAGCTTCAAGAACAGGCGGCACTTGCCCGTATCCAGGTGACGGGCTTCGAGCATCGGCGTGTTGCCCACCATGTCGAGGACATTCCGGTAGATTGCCATGCGCTTTGAGAAATCGGTTGCCTGTGAAATGATCGCGCAGTGTACGCGAAATCCCCAATGTTGGCTTGAGCGGCCCGGCCTTCGATCCATGCACATCGAGGCGCTGATCCGGGACGTCACGGCAAGGCTCGAGTCCGTGAGCGACTCGCCGCGTCTGGACGCCGAAATACTGCTCGGCCGGGCCATCGACATGCCGCGCAGCTACCTGTTCGCGCATCCCGAGGACCAACCGGACCCGGCGGCGGTCGAACGACTCGAGCAAACCGTTCTGCGTCGTCTGGCGGGCGAACCCATGGCCTACATCACGGGCGTCAAGGAATTCTGGTCGATGGAGCTCGCGGTCACGCCGGCGACGCTCGTGCCGCGTCCCGAGACCGAGATTCTCGTCGAACGGGCGCTTGAGGCGATATCGCGCAAGGCGGAGTTCGACGTACTCGACCTCGGCACGGGGAGCGGCGCCGTGGCGCTTGCGATCGCGAAGGAGCGCAGGCTGTCCCGGGTGACGGCCGTGGACCTCTGCCCCCACGCCGTACGCGTCGCCGAGCACAATGCTCGCGCGAATGACCTCGACAACGTGACCTGTCTCGTGGGCGCCTGGACGGCACCCGTTTCGGACCGCGCATTCGACGTCGTCGTCTCCAACCCGCCCTACGTCGCCGAGGGCGACCCGGCGCTCGATGCCCTCGCCGCGGAACCCCGGTCGGCGCTCGTCGCGGGCGCGGACGGCCTGGACGCAATCCGGCGGCTGGCCGAGGTATGCCTGGGCGTCACGCGGCCTGGCGGCTGGATCGTGCTCGAACATGGCGCTGACCAGGCCGACGCCGTCGCCCGCGAACTCTCGACGCGCGGCTGGACGTCGATCGACCTCCGGCGGGACTACGCGGGCCTGCCGCGCGTTACGGCGGCACAGAAGCCTGCGCTCGATGCCGAAGTGTGCTAATTAGGCGGCATCAATCGTAAGGAACGACCACCTAATGATCTCTATCAAGACCAACCACGGCGACATCAGCGTCGAACTGTTCGAAGACAAGGCCCCGATCACCTGCGAGAACTTCCGCCAGTACGCGGGCGACGGCTTTTTTGACGGCACGATCTTTCACCGCGTGATTCCGGGCTTCATGATCCAGGGCGGCGGCTTCGACGCCGACATGAACCAGAAGCCGACCCGCGACTCGATCAAGAACGAGGCCGACAACGGCGAATCCAACGTCCGCGGCACGCTGGCCATGGCGCGCACGCAGGTGGTCGACAGCGCCACGGCGCAGTTCTTCATCAACCTGAAGGACAACGACTTCCTGAACCACGGCGGCCGCGATTTCGGCTACGCGGTATTCGGCAGGGTCAGCGACGGAATGGACGTCGTCGACAAGATCGCCGGCGTGGCAACCGGCAACCAGGCCGGACACCAGGACGTGCCGCTGACGCCCGTGGTCATCGAACAGGTCACGGTTGGCGACTGAACCGCGCTGGAAGACGACCGTCGTGGGCCTCATGGAGGCCGCGATGGTCCTCACGGTCGTCTTCTCGGTGGCCACGGTCTTCAATGAGTGGCACCGCTACCTCGAGCTGTTTTCACACTTCCGGCTGCAGTACCTGGGCGTGGCGCTGCTCCTGACGCTGGCCTTCCTCGCCCTGCGCTGGCGGACCTACAGCCTCGCCGGGATTGCCACGGTGCTGCTCAACGCCTGGTTCGTCGTGCCCTGGTATCTCTCGCCGGACGAGCCGCCGGCCGCTGCCGCCGAAATGAAGCTGATGCTGTCGAACGTGCTGGCGTCGAACCCGAGCGCGGACCGATTCCTCGAGCTGGTCGCCAGCGAGGCGCCGGACGTCGTCGTCATACAGGAAGCGACACCGTCCTTCATGGCCCAGCTCGGCCCGCTCGATAGCGACTATCCGCACAGGATCGCGGAGCCGCGCGACGATCCATTCGGCATAGCGCTGTACTCGAAGCTCGAGCTCGAGTCCGCCGCCGTGAACAGCTCGGTACCGATGGGCTTTCCCGAGATTATCGCCCGGCTCACGTCGGGCGATAAAGCACTGAATCTCATCGCAACGCACCCTGTGGCGCCCATCGGCGCCAGTAACGTGAGCTCGCGCAACCTGCAGCTCGACGGTGTTGCACAGCTGGCCGCGCGCACGCCTCCCCCGCTCGTGCTGATCGGCGACTTGAATACCACGATGTGGGGGCACCACTACGAACGTCTGGTCAGCACCGCCGGCTTGAGGAATGCTCGCGCAGGCTTCGGCGTGCATCCGACCTGGCCGATGTTCATGCCGTTCGCTATGATCCCGATCGACCACTGCCTGGTATCCGACGACATCCGGGTGACCGCGTTCGAGTCGGGGCCGACCGTAGGCTCCGACCACCTGCCGATAATCGTGACGCTCACGTTCGATTGACGGGCATGCCGGGCTGCTAGACTCTGGGCCTCGGGAACTCAAAGCACGGTGCAGCATGAAACGACCCATCCGGTTCGATGCCGGCAGCCAATCCATCGCCGTCGAGCACGGCTTCTCGGTCAGACCGATCCCACTCCAGAACGATCCGCCCGAGCCGATCGAGGGGGCCATCTTCGGCGTCGCGGACATGAGCGAGAACTCGCCGCACGCGGGCGAACGGCATCCCGACGGTGACGAGATCCTGTACCTGGTGTCGGGACGCGTGCGCGTCGTGCTGCTCGAGAGCGACGACGACGATATCGACCTCGGGCCAGGCGACGGCCTGCTCGTACCGAAGGGCATCTGGCACCGCGTGGACATCCTCGAGCCCAGCCGCATCGTGTACCTGACGCCGGGCCCGAACGGCGAGCACCGGCCGCTGCCCTGAGCGGCGGGCGGGCCCCGAAGCGGCACGGTCTTCCAACATGACGTCGACTCACTGCATCCGCGAGGCCAGGTCCGAGGAGGCTGTCGCGCTCTCCGAGCTCGCCGTTCGCTCGAAGGGCCACTGGGGTTATTCGCGCGAGTTTCTCGATGCGTGCCGCGGTGAGCTGACGGTCGACCCGGCGAGGATGGCAACGCGCGAGTACGAGGCGCACGTCGCCGTCGACGGGCCGAGAATCCTGGGCTTCTACGCGCTCGAGGAGCTATCGATCACGGCGTTCGAACTCAGTGCGCTGTTCGTCGATCCGCCCTACATAGGCCATGGCGTCGGCCGCGACCTGCTTCAGCATGCGCTCAGGAACCTGGCCGCGAAAGGCGCCGAGACGCTCGTCATCCAGGGCGACCCGAATGCCGTGAAATTCTACGAGGCCGCCGGTGCGCGACTCGTCGGTTCGCGCGCCTCGGGCAGCATCCCGGGCCGCGAGCTGCCGCTGTACGAGATCGACATCGGCACGTCGACGACCATCGACGCGTGCTGAGCGGCCGCGGCGCTTTATGTCTACCGGTCCGTGGGGTGACGATTGAACGACGGTAACGGCACGACGGACCGGTCGGCACGGCTGCGCTACGCCGCGTACGGCTCCAACCTGCACCCGGACCGCCTGAGGGCGCGCGTTGCATCGGCACGGCTCGAGGGCACCGCATTCGTCGCTGACTTTGCGCTGTGCTTCGACAAGCGCGGCGTCGACGGCTCGGGCAAGGCATCGATCACCGACGGCGGCTCCGGCGTGCACATCGCCGTGTACTCGCTCGACGCCGCGGACAAGGCCGAACTCGACCGCTACGAGCACATCAACATCGGCTACCATGACCGGACGATCGACGTACCGGGTTTCGGGGAGTGCTTCTCTTACACGGCAACCGACGCCTATGCCGTCAAGGGACTCGAGCCGTACTGCTGGTACCACGCCCTCGTGGTCGCGGGCGCGGTCGCCCACGGGTTTCCCGCCGAATACATCGAAGGCCTGAAGGTCGTGCGCCACGTCGTGGACCCGGACCCGGACCGACGGCGCCGCAACTGGGCCCTCGTCGAATCGCTCAAGTCCTTCTGAGCGACATGGCCTGGAGTCCCGAATGAACCGCCGGCAGCGCCAGCGCCCGCGCTTCCAGGCAACGACGCTGATCGCGGGCGCGCTCCTGCTCATGATCCTGTTCGTCTCGGCCGGGTATTTCTTCTGGCTGCTGCCCGGCGACGGCTCTTCGGCCTCGCCGTCGTCCGCAGCGGCGCGGCAGCACGACCGCTGGCGCGAGCTTAAGCCGCGAGCCTATCGCTACGTCGTCCGCCGAAGCTGCGACTGCACGCGCGACTACCTCGCGGCCTATACCGTGACCGTGCGCGATGGCAGGACCACGGCGACGTTCCCGATCCCGGTGGAAGCGAGCGGCGGCGGATTCCTCGAAGCCCCGCCCGAGCCGGATACGATCGACGACGTTTTCGCGGCGATCGCCGACGCCACGGCGGCCGATCTCGACGTGAGCGCCGGCTACGATCGCCAGTTCGGCTTTCCGGTCGCGGTAGCGATCCGCGGGCGCGGCGAGACCCGCGGCTGGTCGGTCCGGGACTTCGAAGTCCTGGTGGCCCGGTAGTATCCTCAGGCGCGCTTTGAGCGTGGCCCCAATGCCGCTATTCTGAACCGAGACCCTTGCGCTTAAACGAGGCCCAGCATGTTCCCGACGCATCGATCGGTCCCCGCGGACTGGCCGGAGATCGATTACCCGAGCAACGCCGATACCGCTCAGACGCTTCAGCTGTATACGCAGATCGCGGGCAAGATTCGACTCTCGCAATCGCCCTGGACCAACCACTCGTGGCACGTGCCGCTGTACGTCTCGACCCGCGGACTGATGACCACGCCGATTCCGTACGGCGGCCGCTACTTCGAGCTGGAGTTCGATTTTCACGAGCAGGCGCTCATCGTCCGCTGCGCGACGGGCCGCATCGGATCCGTGCCGCTCGGGCCCGGCAGCGTGGCCGATTTCTACGCCAGCGTCATGGCCGCGCTCTCGGATCTCGGCTACGAGGTAACGATCCACACGACGCCGAGCGAGATCGCCGACGCTGTCCCGTTCGACGAGGACACGGACGAACGCGCCTACGACGCCGATTACGCGAAACGCCTGTGGCAGGCGCTCGTGCAGATCGACCGCGTCTTCAAGGAGTTCCGCGGCCGCTTCATCGGCAAGTCGAGCCCCGTGCACTTCTTTTGGGGCAGCTTCGACCTGGCCGTGACGCGTTTCTCGGGCCGCGATGCGCCCGTGCACCCGGGCGGCGTGCCGAACTTCCCCGACTGGGTGGCGCGCGAGGCGTATTCCCACGAGGTCTCGAGCGCGGGCTTCTGGCCTGGCGGCGGCGGCGTCGACGAAGCGGCGTTCTACAGCTACGCGTATCCCGCGCCGGGCGGTTTCGCGAATGCGAAGGTCGAACCCGATGAAGCCTACTGGTTCAAGGACTTGGGCGAATTCGTCCTGCCGTACGCCGCGGTGCGCGCGAGCGACTCGCCGGACGAGACGCTGCTCGCGTTTCTCGAGTCGACCTACGTGGCCGCCGCGGACGGCGCAAACTGGCCACGCGAAACGCTCGAACGCGATGTCAGGGCGTACCGGGACGCGCATCGGTGAAGACACTCGGGATCGCGCTGTCGTTGTTAGCGGGCCTGGCCGTGTCCGGCTGCGTTCGCTGGGCGATCGACAGCGATCTCGAGGACTGGGAGTGCACGGACACCGAATGCAACGCGCGCCTCTGGCTCGAGAATCCCTACGACGCGAAGGTCGTCGTGACCACCTACGTCGTCGCCTACCAGGAGGTCGGCGTGCAGCGCGACACCGGGGCGCCGGACGTGATGGGCGGCTTCGAACGGCCGGCCGGCTCCGAGGACGTCGAAGTCGGCCGGCAGGAATCCCGCCATGTGCTGGAACCCGGCGAGGCCAGGCAGGTCATTGAAACCGTGGCCGTATCGCTCAAGCCCAGCAAGCTGGCGCTGATCGTGTCCGAGTCACGCAGCATCGTCGAGTAGGTCGTCGAGTCACGAACAGGAGAGTCCGACATGGGTAAGGAATACGCGGAGATCGACGAGCCGATTCGACGCTTTATCGAACGCCAGCACGTATTTTTCGTGTCAACGGCTCCGCTCGCAGGGGACGGCATGATCAACTGCTCGCCGAAAGGCCTGGACGGATTGCGTGTGCTGGGGCCGAAGCGGCTGGTCTACGCGGACCTCGGCGGCAGCGGGATCGAGACTGTCGCACACGTCAAGGAGAACGGCCGCATCGTCATCATGCTCTGCGCTTTCGAGGGCCCGCCGAAGATCTTCCGATTCTACGGCCGGGGTCGCGCTGTCGAACGGCATGAGGCCGAGTTCGAGGAGTACCGGCGACTGTTTCCCGGGCTCGACAGGATTCGAAACTTCATCGTGGTCGACGTCGAGCGCATCCGTGATGCCTGCGGCTACGGCGTGCCCAACTACGACTTCAAGTCCGAGCGCGATGCCCTCGAGAACTGGATCGACGCCAAGTCCGAGCAGGAACTACACGACTACCGGGTCGAGAAAAACTCGAAGAGCCTCGACGGACTGCCGGGACTCGATCTCTAAGGCATGCCTAGTCAGCGAGATCGAGGCGCAGCACGACCGGCCCTTCGAGCCCCTCGGGCAGGTTGCCGTCGCGATCGAAGCGGTTCCAGTGGCTGTTGGCGATGAAATAGAACCGGTCGCCGACGACCTCGCCCAGGTTCGGCTCGTCGAAATGCTCGAGATTCATGGCCAGGATTCGGCTGTTCGTGACGGCGAGCCCGTCATCCGACAGCTCGAGCTGTACGACCCGGTTGGGTCGAATACCGTTCTGGATTGCGATCAGCGAGTTCTTGTACGCGTACAGCCCGTCGATGCCGTACAGGCTCGTGTCGGCCGGCGACCCTATCCGCGTGGGCCTGCCCGTCGCGAGCTCGACGCGATACAGGCCGCCGATATAGTCGGCGACGTACAGTGACCGCTCGTCGGCGATGACAATACCCTGCGGCGAACGGATCGCGCCGCGTTCGGTCAGCGGTTCGAAGCCGCCGGTGTCGTAGCGATAGACGACACCGTCGGTCTGGTCGGACAGGAACAAGGTGCCGTCGCCGGCAACCGCCAGGTCGCCGAGCACCTGCCGGCCGCCGTTTTTCGGCAGCGCCGCCTTGAACTCGGTCTCTCCGCTCCGGGTGTCCAGGGCGAACAGGCCAGTGTGTCCGGCGCGGTCGCCCTTCTCACCCGCGAACTGCTCGATCGCGCTCGAGACGTACCAGAGCGTGTCGCCTATCAACCGCATACCGTAGACGCTCCAGTGCCCGGCGTCTTTCGCGGTCGAAACGGTCTCCGCGCCGCCGCCGCTCAGCCGCACGATGTCGCCGTATCGAATGCTGCCGAGATACAGGCTACCGTCGGACCCGACCGCAATTCCCTCCGGGACGAACGCGTCGGCCTCGTAGCGAAACGCGACCGCCGCCGAGCCGACCGGCTTCTTGAGGCCTGCGACCCGATCGGCGTAGGCGGCCCAGCCGGGCGTGGCACGAACCGCTTCGAACTCGTCCATGCCGTCGACGCCGTAGTCGATGCCGAGCTCGGCCAGGCGGTCGAGCGTGGCGAGCGACGCATAAGCACGATCGTTCAGGACCTGCGCGAGCGCCAGGTTGAACAGCGCGCCGGGGTAACCGGGCCGCGCGTCGAGGGCGCGCATCGCGGCGGCCTCCATCGTCTCGAACTCCGCGGCCTGGTAGGCGGCGACCATCTCGGTGCGCGCATCGCCGTATTCGTCGGCGTGGGCTGCCGTGATCGCGAACAAGGCGGCCGCCACGGCAAGGCGGCAGTCTAGCTTACGCAGCGTTCTTCGCATTCGGATCGTAGCCCAGATTCGGCGCCAGCCAACGCTCTGCTTCGACCACCGTGAAACCCTTGCGTTCCGCGTACGACTCGAGCTGGTCGCGATCGATCTTGCCGACCGAGAAATAGCGCGACTCGGGATGCGAGAAATAGAAGCCGCTGACCGCGGCGGTCGGGTACATCGCGAACGAATCGGTCAGCTCGAGACCGATCCGGCGCTCGGCGTCGAGCAGCGACCAGAGCGTGCCCTTCTCGGTATGGTCGGGACACGCGGGGTAGCCGGGCGCCGGCCGAATGCCGCGGTACTTCTCGGCGATCAGCTCGTCGTTGCTCATCGCTTCGTCCGGCGCGTAGCCCCAGTGCTCGATGCGAACGCGCTCGTGCAGATACTCGGCAAGCGCTTCGGCCAGCCGGTCGGCCAGCGCCTTGAGGAGAATGGCGCTGTAGTCGTCGTTGCCGGCCTCGAAGCGCTCGACGTGCTCGTCGATGCCGATGCCGGCCGTGACGGCGAATCCGCCGAGATAGTCGTCGACGCCCGCAGCTGCCGGTGCGACGTAGTCGGCCAGGCAAAGCTGCGGCTGCCCGTCCGGCTTCGCGCGCTGCTGCCTCAGGTGGCACAGCCGTGCGAGCTCTTCCTGCTCCGCGTTGTAGACGACGATGTCATCGGCGCCATCGGACTCGGCGCGCCAGAAACCCAGCGCGGCCCGCGCTTGAAGCCACTTGTCGCGAATCACGGTGTCGAGCATCTTCTCGGCATCGGCGAACAGGGAGGATGCCGCCTCGCCGACGACCTTGTCGGTCAGGATGGCCGGGTACTTGCCATAGAACTGCCACGCATTGAAGAACGGCATCCAGTCGATGTAGCCGCAGAGCGTTTCGAGCGAGATGTCGTCGAACACGCGCGTGCCGAGAAATCCGGGCACGGCCGTTTCGTGTCCGTTCCAGTCGATGCGATGCCGGCGCTCGCGCGCATCGGCGATCGATAGCTGCGGCGCAAGGCGCTTCTTGCCTGCGTGCTGTTCGCGACGGCGCGCATTGTCCTTGCGGGTCTTCTCGACCAGCGCCTTGCGCGTGTCGGCCTCGACCAGCGCCTGGGCGACGCCGACCGAACGCGAGGCGTCTTTGACGTAGATGACAGGTCCGTCGTACTGCGGCTCGATTTTGACGGCCGTGTGCGCGGGCGACGTCGTCGCGCCGCCGATCAGGAGCGGCAGGTCGAAATCGAGGCGCTGCATCTCCGCTGCGACGTGCACCATTTCGTCGAGCGACGGGGTGATGAGGCCCGAAAGGCCAATCATCTCGGCGTTCTCGCGGCGTGCGGCGTCGAGAATGTTGTCGCAGCTCACCATGACGCCCAGATCCACGACCTCGAAGTTGTTGCACTGCAGCACGACACCGACGATGTTCTTGCCGATGTCGTGCACGTCACCCTTGACGGTCGCCAGCACGATCTTGCCGTTGCTCGAGAGATCGCCGTCCTTTTCCTCCTCGATGTACGGGATCAGGTGCGCGACGGCCTTCTTCATGACCCGCGCCGATTTGACGACCTGCGGCAGGAACATCTTGCCCTCGCCGAACAGATCGCCGACGACGTTCATGCCGTCCATGAGCGGGCCTTCAATTACGTCCAGCGGGCGTTTCGCGGCGCATCTCGCCTCCTCGGTGTCGGCGACCACGAATTCGTCGATACCCTTGACGAGCGCATGGCCGAGCCGTCTCTCGACGGGCCATTCCCGCCACTCGAGGTCCTGCTTGCGCCCGCCGCCGCCACTCGCCTGGTCGCGATAGCGCTCGGCCACATCCAGCAGCCGCTCGGTCGCGTCGTCGCGCCGGTTGAGCACGACGTCCTCAACCGCGTCGCGAAGTTCCGCCGGCAGCTCTTCGTAGATCGCGAGCTGGCCCGCGTTGACGATGCCCATGTCCATGCCGGCGCGAATCGCGTGGTACAGGAACACCGAGTGAATCGCCTCGCGAACGACGTTGTTGCCGCGGAACGAGAACGACACGTTGCTGACTCCGCCCGAGACCATCGCGTGCTCGAGTTCATCCTTGATCCGCCGGGTAGCCTCGATGAACGCGATGCCGTATTCGGCGTGCTCCTCGATGCCCGTCGCGACGGCGAAGATGTTCGGATCGAAGATGATGTCGGCCGGGTCCATGCCGACCTTACGGGTCAGGATTTCGTAAGACCTTCGGCAGATCTCGACCTTGCGCTCGACGCTGTCGGCCTGGCCGTCTTCGTCGAAGGCCATGACGACGACGGCGGCACCGTAGTCGCGCACGAGCTTCGCCTGCTCGACGAACGACGCCTCGCCTTCCTTCAAGCTAATCGAGTTCACGACGGCCTTGCCCTGCACGCACTTCAGGCCCGCCTCGATGATCGACCATTTCGACGAGTCGATCATGACGGGCCGCGTCGCGACGTCGGGCTCCGAGGCGATCAGGTTGAGGAACGTGACCATCGCGCCCTCGGAATCGAGCATGCCCTCGTCCATGTTGACGTCGATGATCTGCGCGCCGTCCTCGACCTGGGTGCGCGCGACGTTCACGGCCTCGACGAAGTCGTCGGCCTCGATGAGCTTGCGGAAGCGCGCCGAGCCCGTCACGTTGCAGCGCTCGCCGACGTTCACGAACAGGTCGTCGGGGCCGATATTCAGGGGTTCGAGCCCCGCGAGCCGGCAGCGCACGTCGATCTCCGGTACGCGCCGGGCGGTCACGCCGTCGACAGCCTCGCGAATGGCGCGAATATGCTCGGGCCGTGTGCCGCAGCAGCCGCCGACGAGATTCAGGAAACCGCTCTCCGCGAACTCGGCGACGACGGCCGCCATCTGCTCGGGCGTCTCGTCGTACTCGCCGAACTCGTTGGGCAGGCCCGCGTTCGGATGCGCGCTGACGCGCGTGTCGGCGACCCGCGCCAGCTCGGCGACGTACGGTCTGAGCTCCTCGGCGCCTAGCGCGCAGTTCAGCCCGATCATGAACGGCTCGGCATGCCGGACCGAATTCCAGAAGGCCTCGGTCGTCTGGCCGGAAAGCGTGCGCCCTGACGCGTCCGTGATCGTGCCGGAGATCATGACCGGCAGCTTCGTGTCCGTGGCCTCGGACGCTCGCCTGATCGCGAAGATAGCGGCCTTGGCGTTCAGCGTGTCGAAGATGGTTTCCACCATCAGGAAGTCGACGCCGCCCTCGATCAGCGCCGTCGCGGCCTCGGTGTACGTTGCGACCAGCGCATCGTAGCTCACGTTGCGGAATCCCGGGTCGTTGACGTCGGGCGAGATCGACGCCGTGCGGTTGGTCGGGCCGAGCACGCCGGCCACGTAGCGCGGCCTGCCCGTCTCGGCTGCCACGCGGTCCGCGCAGTCGCGCGCGATCTGCGCCGCGGCCTTGTTGAGTTCGGGCACGAGCGACTCCATGCCGTAGTCGGCCATCGACGGCTCGTTGGAATTGAAGGTGTTGGTCTCGATGATGTCCGCGCCGGCCTCGAGGAAGCGGGTATGGATGTCGCGAATGACCTCGGGCCGCGTGATCGACAACAGGTCGTTGTTGCCTTTCAGGTCGCTCGGCCAGTCGGCGAAGCGCGCGCCGCGGTAGTCGTCCTCGCCGAGACCGAAGCCCTGGATCATCGTACCCATCGCGCCGTCCAGGATCAGGATGCGCTCGTCGAGCGACGCCATGAGCGCCGAAATACGTTCGTTTCGATTCATGTCGTTCCCTCAGGCGGCCGCGCGATCGGAGCGAACGCCGAGCGCATGGCAGATGGCCACGGTCAGCTCGGAGCGGTTCAGCGTGTAGAAATGGTATTCGTCGATGCCCTCGGCGCGCAGCGCCTGTACCTGTTCGATCGCGACGCTTGCCGCGATCATCTTGCGGGTCTCGGCATCGTCGTCGAGGCCCTCGAAGCGATCCTCGAGCCAGTCCGGCACGCTCGCGCCACAGGCGCTCGCGAAGCGCTTCAAGCTGTCGAAGCGCGTGATCGGCAGGATACCCGGCACGATCGACGACTCGATGCCGGCCGCCGCGCACAGGTCGCGAAAGCGCAGGAACACGTCGGTATCGAAAAAGAACTGCGTAATCGCCCGGGTCGCGCCGGCGTCGAGCTTGCGCCTCAGGTTGTCTAAGTCTGCGATCGCGTTCGCGGCCTCGGGATGCACCTCGGGATAGGCCGCCACCGAGATGTCGAAGTCGCCGATCTTCTTTAGCCCGGCGACGAGGTCGGATGCGTAGGCGTAGCCGTCCGGATGCGGTTCGTAGCGATCCGCGCCCTTCGGCGGATCGCCGCGCAGCGCAACGAGGTGGCGAATCCCCATGTCCCAGTAGTCGCGGGCGATGTCATCGATCTCGCCGCGGCTGGCGCCGACGCAGGTCAGGTGCGGTGCCGCGGTCAGCGAGGTCTCGCCGGCCAGGCGCTCGACGGCTTCATGGGTGCGTTCGCGCGTCGAGCCGTCGGCACCGTAGGTGACCGACACGAAGCGCGGCGACAGCGGCGCCAGGCGCTCGATCGAGCGCCACAGGGTCTCGTTCATCGCCTCGGTCTTCGGCGGGAAAAACTCGAATGAAACGTGTACGTCCGTGTCGCTCATGGCTGCCGGATATCCTCTCAGGCGGCGGCCGAGGCTTGCTCGACCGGGGTGGCGACGGCTATCAGCCATCGTGAATCGGTGGGCGGAACGGCGCGCGGCGGCGACAGGCGAAGGCCCGCATCGCGGCTCCACGCGGCAATTCGCCGGCCGAGATCCTTGGCATCGTCGCCGGACGTCGATGCCATGACGATCAGGCGGCCACCGTCGTTGAGGTGCCGCCGCGCCTCGACCAGCACGCGGACGGGGTCGACGGCGTCGCCCAGGACATCGTCGACGATGACCGTATCGAAGCGCTGCTCGCCGAGCGGCAGCGCATACATGTCGCCGTTACGGAACGTGCAGTTGCGCAGGCCCGCGAGCAGCAGGTGCGCGCGCGCATAGCGTCGCGCGTCGGCGTCGATGTCGACGCCGACCGCGCGCCGTGCGCGCGATGCGAGCAGTTGCATGACGCGGCCCTGGCCGCAGCCGATATCCAGCAGGTCGCCGATCGGCGACGACACCGTGAGTTCCAACAGCGCATGGTGCAGCGGCCGATCGTCATCGCCGCGCGGCGCCCCGGCCAAGGCGCCGCGCAGGGCTCGAAGCTCGGCGACGTCGCGCTCGAACTGCGGCTCGTCCGACGGCAACAGCGCGACGATCTGGCGAAGCTCGGCGCCGCGATTCGGTACACGGTAGTAAACGAAGTGGCCGTCGCGAAATCGTTCGACGAGTCCGGCCTCGCACAGCTGGCGCAGGTGCTGGGAAACGCGCGGCTGACTCTGCGCCGTGATCTCGGTGAGCTCCGATACGCTGCAGTCGCCCTCGGCACACAGCGCGAGCAGCCGCAGGCGGACCGGATCCGCCAGCGTCTTGAAACGCTGCAATAGCCGTTCGGTGCTGGAATCCATACGTTCGCGACCAAAGAGATTAAAATATAAATATTTATTTATATTTAAGGGGTAATAGTCTAACACCGGCGTCAGGCGCATTCCAGCGGCGAGTTCACGTAAGCTCGCAATCCCCCGCCACGACCGCCCGGCCGAAACCGATGAGACCCTTCCGACCAATGCTGGCCCTGTTGCTGCCGCTGGCAGCGATAGCCGAGACGCCGTCCGGCCTCGAAGACCGGCTGCTCGCGGCCGCCGACCGCCTCGAGCTGCCGCTGCAGGTCGATGCCGCCCTCGTCGTCGGCGGCGACTATTGCAGCGTCACGTCGCCAACCGGCCCGCCCGGGGCGACGCTCAGGTTTCACGCGGCGTCGATCACCAAGCTGATGACCGCCGTGGTCGTGTTGTCGCTCGAAGAGGACGGGCTCCTGTCGGTCGACGATCCCGTCGCCGACTACGTGGAGGCGTTTGACGGCAGCCCGGTCACGATTGCGCATCTCCTGACGCACACGTCGGGCCTCCGCGACCGGCTTGGCGCCCGCGGCCGGCAGACGGCCGCCGAAGTCGGCGAATACATCGAGTCGCTCGCGAAGCAGTCGCCGAGCGTAGAGCCGGGAAGCCGCTGGCGCTACGCCGATGCCGGCTACAACCTGCTCGGCATCGTGATCGAGTCGGCGAGCGGCCTGCCCTATGTCGACGCCGTCGTCGAGCGCGTGCTGGAACCGCTCGGCATGCAGAGCAGTACGTTTTTCGTCGCGTCGATGCCGGAGGACGATCGCGTCCGCGCCTTCAGCGCGCGCGGCCGCGCGTTCAAACACCCCTGGGACCGGGCGTTCCTGCCGAGCTCGGGTCTGCAGACCACGGCGGCCGATCTCACGCGCTTCGGCAACGCGATACTCGATATCGCGGCCGGCAGCGAGGATGGCGTGCTCAAACCCGCGACGCTCGCGCGCATGACCCGCGTTCAGATCGCGACGGAATGGCCCGGTGTCGCGCAGGGTCTCGGCTGGCAACTCGCCGAGACGCCTGCCGGACGCCAGTGGCGGCATGCCGGCGGCGAAGCCGGCTTCGAGAGCCTGCTGACGGTTTACCCGGAGCGAGACTTGAGCATCGCGCTGCTCGGCAATCGCGAGGACTGGCCGCGCTTCGCGTTTGAGGCTGCTATTCGCGACGCCGTGATCGAGACCGGCGAACGCTGCTACTGAACCGAGCTCGGCCCGCCGACGACGTTGTCGGCGAACAGCCGCGAGATGTCGACGCTGTCGAAGCTTCGCCTGCGTCCGCAATACTCGCAGGTCATGTCGATCCTGCCCTGCTCCCGGACCGCGTCGCGGGTCTCGGCCTCGCCGAGCATTCTCAGGACTTCCTCGGTGCGCCGCTTCGAACAGCGGCAGCGGAACACGACGGGCCGTTCTTCGAACACGCGCAGGTCGTCTTCATTGAACAGCTTGTGAATCAGGCCGATGGCCTCGGCATCGGCGAAGTCGTCGGCCGTGAGCGTCGCCCCCAGCAGGCCCAGCCGGTGCCAGTCATCGGCGTCGATCGGCTGACCCGGCGTCTGCTGCAGGAGCAGCCCGCCCGCCAGTTCGTCGCTGCTGACGAGCACGACGTGGCTCGGCACCTGCACCGAACGCGCGAAGTAGTGTTCCAGGCTTCCGGCCAGGGAGTCGCGATCGACCGCCACGATGCCCTGATACGGCCGTTCACCCGCATCCACCGTGATCGCGCAGTGCGCGGCCTCGATGAGTTCCGAGAAGTTCGTGGCGTTGACCTCGGGCGCCGGGGTCGCCATCCCGCGCAGCTCGAGATCGCTCGTGCACTGCATGACGAGCATCCGGAGGTCACCCTGGCCCTGGATCTGCATCGTGATGGCGCCGTCGAACTTGAGGCTCTGCGCGATCAGCCCCGTGGCGGCCGCCGCGTGGCCGAGCGTCTCACGGATCGCGGGCGCATAGTCGTGCCCCCTGAGCATGCGGCGCCAGGCGCGCGATAGCTGGATGAGCTCGCCGCGCACGGGCAGCGACTCGAAGGAAAACGGGATGATGTGGTCGGCAAACATAATGAATCGCGGTCGCCCCGACAGGATGAACCGCCGGAGCGTTGAGTTCCAGTCCTGTTTCAGTCGGAGAGTTTTTGCTTCAGGAGTTTGTTGACGGCGCCCGGGTTGGCCTTGCCGCCCGTCGCCTTCATGACCTGGCCGACGAAAAAGCCCAGGAGCTTGTCCTTGCCGGCCCTGTACTCGGCCGCCTGGCCCGGGTTTGCCGCGACGACCTCGTCGACGATGGCCTCGATCTCCGAGGTATCCGAGATCTGCCGCAAGCCCCGGGCGTCGATAATCACGTCGGCCGTGCCCTCGCCCGCCCACATCGCCTCGAAGACTTCCTTCGCGATCTTGCCCGTGATCGTGTCGTCGGCGATGCGATTCAGGAGCCCGGCCAGCGCATCGGCATCGACCTTGCTCGCGTCGATCTCGAGGCCGTCCCGGTTCAGCGCGCCCGACAGTTCGCCGATGACCCAGTTCGCGGCGACCTGCGGCTTGGCGTCGCTCGCATTCACGAGCGCCTCGTAATAGTCCGCGACGGCGCGCGACGCCGTGAGAATACCGGCATCATCGGCCTTGATGCCGTAGGCATCGACGAAGCGCTCACGCTTGGCGTCGGGCAGTTCGGGCAGGCTCTCCCGGACGGCCTCGATGAACGCGTCGTCGATCTCGACCGGCAGGAGGTCGGGGTCGGGAAAGTAGCGGTAGTCGTTGGCTTCTTCCTTCGAACGCATCGAACGCGTCTCGTCTTTGTCCGAATCGTAGAGACGGGTCTCCTGGACGATACTGCCGCCGTCTTCGATCACGTCGATCTGGCGCTCGATTTCGTGGTTGATCGCTCTCTCGACGAAGCGAAACGAATTCAGGTTCTTGATCTCTGTGCGCGTGCCGAGCCGGCTCTCGCCGCGCGGACGAACCGACACGTTGGCGTCGCAGCGGAACGAACCCTCCTGCATGTTGCCGTCGGAGATCTCGAGATAGCGCACGATCGAG
Source organism: Woeseiaceae bacterium (assembly GCA_028280615.1). GTDB lineage: Bacteria > Pseudomonadota > Gammaproteobacteria > Steroidobacterales > Woeseiaceae > UBA1847. Next base: position 29,183 of record JANQLK010000019.1, read on the forward strand.
TGAATCTTGCGCATGTAGGCGACCGCCTCCTTCGCCGACGAGAGGTCGGGTTCGGAGACGATCTCGAGCAGCGGCGTGCCCGCGCGGTTCAGGTCGATGCCCGACTGCTCGGTGAAACCCTCGTGGACGGACTTGCCCGCGTCTTCCTCGAGATGCGCGCGCGTGATGCCGATGCGCTTGGCCTCGCCTTCATCGCTCTCGATCGTCAGCTCGCCCGCCTCGACGATCGGCAGTTCGTACTGGCTGATCTGGTAGCCCTTCGGCAGGTCCGGATAGAAGTAGTTCTTGCGTGCGAACACGGAACGCCGCGCGACCTTCGCGTCGACGGCCAGGCCGAACAGGACCGCCATCCTGACGACCTCGGCGTTGAGCACGGGCAGGACGCCCGGGTAGCCGAGGTCGACGAGCGACGCCTGGGTGTTCGGCTCCGCGCCGTAGGCCGTCGGCGAGCCGGAGAAGATTTTCGACGCCGTCGCGAGCTGGGTATGGATCTCGAGGCCGATGACGACGTCCCACCCGGCGCTCATGAGAAAGCCTCCGGCGCGCGTGTATGCCAGTCGGTGTCACGCTGGTACTGGTGTGCGACGTTGAGCAGCCTGCCCTCCGACCAGTGCGGGCCGACGAGATGCAGGCCGACCGGCAGTCCGCCGACGAGTCCACAGGGCGTGGAAAGCGCCGGCAGTCCGGCCAGGTTCGCGCCGATCGTGTAGATGTCGTTCAGGTACATCCTGATCGGGTCGTCGGTCTTGTCGCCGAGCTTAAAGGCCGGCGTCGGCGTCGTCGGGCCGGCGATGACGTCGACGTTCTCGAAAGCCCTCGAAAAGTCGTCGCTGATGAGCTGGCGCACTTTCTGCGCTTTCAGGTAGTACGCATCGTAGTAGCCGGCCGACAGCACGTAGGTGCCCGTCATGATGCGACGCTTGACCTCGGCGCCGAAGCCTTCGCCGCGGCTTTTGCAGTACAGCTGCATGAGATCGGCGGCGTTCTCGGCCCGGTGACCGAAGCGGACGCCGTCGAAACGCGACAGGTTCGAAGAGCACTCGGCCGGCGCGACGACGTAATAGGTCGGCACGCAGTAGTCGAGGTTCGGCAGGTCAACCTCCGAGAGTGTCGCGCCGCGCGACTCGAGCACCGCCAGCGCCTCGCGCACGGCCTTGCCGGTCGCCTCGTCGAGGCCGGCATCGAAGTGCTGGCGCACGATACCGACCCTGAGGCCCGCGAGATCCCGGTCGAGCCCCGCCACATAGTCGTCCACGGGATGCTCGATCGAGGTCGAGTCCCGTGCATCGAAGCCCGCCATGGCGCCGAGCAACAGCGCCGCGTCGGCGGCCGACCGCGTAATCGTGCCGGCCTGGTCGAGACTCGAGGCGAACGCGATCATGCCGTAGCGGGACACGCGGCCGTAGGTCGGCTTCACGCCGACCGTGTTCGTGAGCGCCGCCGGCTGACGGATCGAGCCGCCCGTGTCGGTGCCGGTCGCGGCCGGCGCCAGGCGTGCGGCAACCGCCGCGGCGGAGCCGCCCGACGAGCCGCCCGGCGAGCACTCGGCATCCCAGGGGTTTTTGACGGGGCCGAAGTAGCTCGTCTCGTTCGACGAGCCCATGGCGAACTCGTCCATGTTGGTCTTGCCGAGCGTGATCGCGCCGGCGTCCGCAAGTCGCTCGACGACGGTCGCGTCGTAAGGCGAGACGAAGTTCTCGAGCATGCGTGAACCGCAGGTTGTCCTGGCGCCGCGCGTGCAGAAGATGTCCTTGTGCACGATGGGCAGCCCCTCGAGTGGCCCGGCCTCACCGGCGGCGCGGCGGGCGTCGGCCGCATCGGCCGATTCGAACGCCGCGTCCGCGAGCACCGTGACGAACGCGTTCAGGTCCGTAGCGTGCGTCTCGATGCGCCCGAGCAGCGCCTGGACAATCTCGCGCGACGTGAAATCGCCGCGGTCCAGACCGGCCTTGAGCTCGGTCAGCGTCTTCGCATGCAGGCTCATCAGTCGATGACCCTGGGGACCAGATAGTAGCCTTCGGCGACCTCGCCGGCATTCTGCTGGTAGCGGTCGCGCTCGTTGCTCTCGGTCACGACATCGGCACGCAGGCGCTGCGCCGCATCCAGCGGATGCGCCATCGGCACGACGTCGTCCGTGGGTGCGGCGGACAGCTGATCGACGAAATCGACGATTCGTGAGAGTTTGTCGACGGTGTCGTCGAAATCGTCGTCCTGAAGCTCGAGCCGCGCCAGCATCGCAATGTGCTGTACCTGGTCTTTTTCGAGTGACACTTGAGGGCTTTCCGGGGTCTGAAACGCTCTGCTTTTCTGCGCCCGCGCGGGGCGTCGGCAATGATACACGCCGCCTTGTGCAATGTCGTGGGCATTGCTAGATTACACCGTTTATCTCGTTTCGGGCCGCCCTTTCCATGCTCAAGAACCTAATGGGTTATTTTTCGAATGACCTGTCGATCGACCTTGGCACGGCGAATACCCTCATCTACTCACGCGGTCATGGAATCGTCCTCGACGAACCTTCTGTCGTCGCCATTCGCGAAGACACGGGCCGCGGCGGCCGGGTTGTCGAGGCCGTCGGCATCGAAGCGAAGAACATGCTCGGCCGCACGCCGGGCAACATCACGGCGATCAGGCCCCTGAAAGACGGCGTCATCGCCGATTTCACGGTCACCGAAAAAATGCTTCAGCACTTCATACGCAAGGCCCTCGGCACGCGGTACTTCCGGCCGAGCCCGCGAGTGCTGATCTGCGTCCCGTACGGCTCGACGCAGGTGGAACGCCGCGCCATCCGCGAATCCGCCGAGGGCGCGGGTGCGCGCAAGGTTCACCTGATCGACGAACCGATGGCGGCCGCGATAGGAGCGGGGATGCCCGTGCATGAAGCCCGAGGCTCGATGGTTCTCGACATCGGCGGCGGCACCTCCGAGGTCGCCGTGATCTCGCTCAACGGCATCGTCTATGCGGCATCGGTCCGAATCGGCGGCGACCGCTTCGACGAGGCGATCACCAACTACGTGCGGCGCAACTACGGCATCCTGATCGGCGAGGCCACGGCCGAACGAATCAAGCACGAGATCGGCTCGGCGTTTCCGGGCCAGGAAGTCCTCGAGACTTCGGTCAAGGGCCGCAACCTGTCCGAGGGCGTACCGCGCAGCTTCACGTTGAACTCCAACGAGATTCTCGAAGCGCTGCAGGAACCGCTGCAGGGCATCGTCGGCGCGGTCAAGGAAGCGCTCGAGCAGACGCCGCCGGAGCTCGGCGCTGACGTTGCGGACCGCGGTATCGTGCTGACGGGCGGCGGCGCCATGCTGCGCGACCTCGACAAGCTGCTCATGGAAGAGACCGGCTTGCCCGTGGTTATCGCCGACGAACCTCTGACCTGCGTGGCTCGCGGCGGCGGTCGTGTCATCGAGCTCATTGACGAACACGGACCGGCGGTCTTCGGCCTGGACTGATCGTGCCAGGCGACCTCTGTAACGCCCTGGCATGACCGCTTCCAGAGGAAACACGACCAACCCCACCAGGATTCCGGCGCTGGGCTTCAGGACGCTGGCACTGATCGTCCTGAGCATCGTTCTCATGGTGCAGGACCAGCGCCAGCACCACCTCGAAACCGTCCGCGACATGATTTCGGCGGCCGTCTACCCGATCCGGGTCGTCGTCGCGGCCCCGGCCAGGCTGTTCGCCTGGACGAGCGAGAACACGCAGTCGCGCAACCAGCTCGAACTCGAGAACGCTCGCTTGAAGGCCGAGAAGCTCCTGACCGGCGCGCGGCTGCTCGAACTCGACTCGCTGCGCGCCGAGAACGACCGGCTGCGGGCGATGCTCGAGGCACGGCAGCAGGTGCGCAACGACGTCCGCGTCGTCGAGATACTGAGCGTCGACGCGAATCCGTTCCGGCACAGCATCGTGCTGGACGTCGGCAAGTCGGACGGCGTCTACGACGGCCAGGCGCTGCTCGATGCCGACGGCGTCGTCGGCCAGGTGATCGATACCTCACCGATGACGTCGCAGGCGCTCCTGATTAGCGATCCCGACCACACGCTGCCCGTCGAGGTGTTGCGCAACGGCCTGAGAACCGTCGCGTTCGGCACGGGCGAGCTCGGCCGGCTCGACCTGCCGTTCCTGCCGAACAACGCCGACATCGAGGAAGGCGACCTGCTCGTGACGTCAGGCCTTGGCGGCGCCTTTCCGTCGGGCTATCCCGTCGCGCGGGTGGTCCGCGTGCAGCGCATTCCGCAGCAGGCCTACGCGGCCGTCTCCGCCGAGCCCGTAGCGGCGCTCGACCAGGTTCGCGAGGTCATGCTGATCTGGCCGGCGGCCCCCCGCAGTGCCAACCCGCCGACGGCCGGGGAGCCGGACAATGAGTAGCTCCTTCGTAAGCCGCCACCTGACCGTGGTCGTGTCGCTGGTCGTCGCGATGATGCTGTCGATGATGCCGTTGCCCGACTCGATCGCCGCGTTTCGCCCGGACTGGGTCGCGCTCATGATGATCCTCTGGGCCATGGCCGTGCCACGAGCCTATGGCGTCGGCGTCGCCTTCATCGTCGGCATTTTCTTGGACGTCGCCCAGGGCACACTGCTCGGCCAGCACGCGCTCGCTCTCGTTGCGATTACCTTCATTACTGTCAAATCGAACCTGCTGATGCGGGTCTTTCCGCTGCTGCAGTTGACCGCCGCCGTGTTTGCGCTGAATGCCGTCTACCAGTTCCTTTTGTTCTGGATCAACGGCGTCGCCGGTGTCACGGCGCCCGCCTCGACCTACTGGGGTCCCGTGCTCATGTCGGGGCTCGCCTGGCCGCTGCTGTACACTGTGATGACGGGCACACGCTACCGGGTGGAATCGAGACACTGACATGGCGCTGTTGTCGCCGATCAAGGACCATCATTCCGAGCGCCGGCTATTCATCGGCCGCGTGCTGTTCGCGTCGTTCGTCGCGATTCTGCTGCTCGGCGCGGTCGTCGGGCGCCTGGTCCAGCTGCAGGTCTTCGACTACGAGCATTTCGCCGCACGCTCGCAGGGTAATCGCATACGCATCGAGCCCGTGCCGCCGATTCGCGGCCTCGTGCTCGACCGCCAGGGCCGGGTCCTCGCCGAGAATCTGCCGGCCTACCAGCTCGAGCTGATCGCCGAACAGGTGCCCGACGTCGACGAGACGCTGAGCCGGCTCGCGGCGCTGAACCTCATCGAGGCCAGCGACATTCCGCGCATCAAAACGCTGATCGACGGCACGCCGCGCTTCAAGCCCGTGAAACTGAGTCTGCGGATGAGCCCGGAGGAGATCGCCAACTTCGCGATCCAGCGGCCGCGATTTCCGGGCGTCGACTTCCGACCGAGCCTCGTGCGTCACTATCGCGACGGACCGCTGGTCGCGCACGCCGTGGGCTACGTCGGCGCGCTTTCCGAGGCCGATCTCGAGCTGCTCGACCCGGCCGACTACGCCGGGACCGGACACACGGGCAAGACCGGCGTCGAGCAGAGTTTCGAGTCCCATCTGCACGGCGATCCGGGCTACAAACACGTCGTCACCAATGCGCGCGGCCGCGCGCTGCCGGCGGATTCGCGTGAACTCGCCGACTCGGTCCCGCTCGATGCGCAGCCGGAGCCCGGCGACAACGTTTACCTGAGCATTGACCTCGACCTGCAGCGCATCGCCACGCGCTCGCTCGAGGCGCGCCGCGGCGCCGTCGTGGCGCTCGACCCCTGGAGCGGCGAGGTTCTCGCGCTGGTCAGTTCGCCGTCGTTCGACCCCAATCTGTTCGCCGTCGGCATGACGACCGAGCAGTTCGCGACCCTTCAGTCCGACCCGGACCGGCCGCTGTTCAACCGGGCCGTGCGCGGAACCTACCCGCCGGGCTCGACGATCAAGCCGATGCTGGCGCTCGCGGCGCTCGAGACCGGCGCGACCAACCTGACCCGCAAGAGCGTTTGCTTCGGCTATTTCTCGCTGCCGAATTCGTCGCACCGCTATCGCGACTGGAAGCCCCAGGGCCACGGCGAAGTCGACATCCACGATGCGATCGAGCAGTCCTGCGATGTGTATTTCTATGAGATCAGCCAGGACATCGGCATCGACCAGATGCACGCCTATCTCGACATGTTCGGACTCGGCCAGCCGACCGGCGTCGACATCCGCGGCGAGAAGGGGGGCATCAATCCGTCACGCGAATGGAAACAGAGGACGTTTTCCAACCCGGCCGACCGGCGCTGGTACCACGGCGAGACCGTCATCGCGTCGATCGGCCAGGGCTATATGCTCGCCACGCCGCTGCAGCTCGCGAGTGCCGTTTCCGCCGTCGCGACCCGCGGCGCGCGGTATCGTCCGCACCTCGTGGCAGCCTGGGAAGATCCCGTGACGGGCGAACGCACGCTGGTCCGGCCGGAGCAACTCGACGACATCGTCATCGAGAACGCGTTCTACTGGGACAACGTGATCGGCGCGATGCAGGGCGTGATGCAGGGCGAAAACGGCACCGCGCGTGCCGTGGGCATGAACGCTCCCTATTCGATGGCCGGCAAGAGCGGCACGGCGCAGGTGTTTTCGGTCGCGCAGGAGGACGAGTACGACGAGGAGGAGATCGAGGAACGGCTGCGCGACCACGCGCTGTTCGTCGCATTCGCGCCCGTCGAGGACCCGAAGATCGCCGTGGCGGTGATCGTCGAGAACGGCAGCAGCGGCAGCCGAGTGGCCGCGCCCATCGCGCGCGCCGTCATGGATCAGTACCTGGGGATCAACGATGCGGCGGACTGAGGCTCTGCGAATTGCTCGTGACGGAGCGGCGAGATGGCGCTGATCGATACGCAGCGGCTGGTCGTCGGCGGCACGGCGCCGCTGTCAGATGTCGCGCGGGTTCTCAAGCGGCTGAACGTCGACGGGCCGCTGCTCGGCGCTTTGCTTCTGATCTGCGCCTGCGGGCTCGCGGTGTTGTACAGCGCCGTGGGCGAAAGCATGCGCCTGACGTTGAACCAGACTGTCCGCCTGGGCGTCGCCGTGACGGCCATGCTGATCGTGGCGCAGATACCGCCCGAATTCCTGCGCCGCTGGACGCCATGGGCCTATCTCGCCGGACTCGCGCTCCTGATCGCCGTGCTCGTCAACGGCGAAATCGGCCAGGGCGCGCGCCGCTGGCTCGACCTGGGTATCCGCTTTCAGCCATCCGAGATTATGAAGCTCGCCGTGCCGATGATGGCCGCCTGGTATCTGCACGACAAGCGTCTGCCGCCGCGGTTTGGCCAGCTGCTCGTGATCGGTGCATTGATCGTCGCGCCGACCGTACTGATCGCGCGCCAGCCCGATCTCGGCACGGCGCTGCTGATCGCCGCGTCGGGCGTTATCGTCATCGTGCTGGCGGGACTGTCGATTCGCCTGATACTGGGCCTCGCCGTCAGCGCCGTGCCCGGGGCCTTCGTTCTGTGGAACTTCATGCAGGACTACCAGAAGCAGCGCGTGCTGACGCTGTTCGACCCGGACAGCGACCCGCTCGGGGCCGGCTACAACATCATCCAGTCCAAGATCGCGATCGGCTCGGGCGGCCTGTTCGGCAAAGGCTGGACCAACGGCTCGCAGGCGCAGCTCGAGTATCTGCCCGAGCGCGACACGGACTTCATCTTTGCCGTGCTGGCCGAGGAATTCGGCCTGCTCGGCGTGCTTTCTCTGTTGAGTGTGTATGTGTTCGTCGTGGCGCGCGGCCTGTACATTGCCACGCAGGCACAGGACACCTATTCGCGCCTGCTCGCAGGCTCGATCAGTCTCACGTTCTTCGTCTACGTGTTCGTCAATACGGCGATGGTCTCGGGGCTCATACCCGTCGTCGGCGTTCCGTTGCCGCTGGTCAGTTTCGGCGGTACGTCGATGGTGACGCTATTGGCCGGATTCGGTATTCTGATGTCGATTCACGCCAACCGAAAACTGCTCCCGCATTGAAGCGCGTACTCCTGCTCGTAGGCCTGCTGCCGTTACTCGTTTCGCCCGCGTTCGCGATCGACCTGTCGCAGCCGAACGTCCAGTCGTTTATCGACCGGATGGTCGACGTGCACGGCTTCGACGAGGCCGAACTCAGGAGCACGCTCGCTCAAGCCGAGCGCAACGAGAAGATCCTCGAAGCGATCAGCCGGCCGGCCGAACGGACGCTGAACTGGGGCGAGTATAGAGACATCTTCATAACGCGCGAGCGCATCGTCGCCGGCGCCGACTTCTGGCGTGAGAACGCCAAAACGTTGACCGATATCGCCGGGCGTTCGGGCGTGCCCGAGGAAATCCTCGTCGGCATCATCGGCGTGGAGACCTACTACGGCCGCATCACGGGCGGTTACCGGGTCATCGATGCCCTGTCGACGCTTGCATTCCACTACCCCCCGCGTTCGCGATTCTTCACAAAGGAGCTCGAACAGTACCTGCTGCTGGTTCGCGAGGAAGGAATCGACGCCGCGGAGCCCACCGGGTCGTACGCCGGTGCCATGGGCCGGCCGCAGTTCATGCCGTCGAGCTTTCGTGCCTACGCGATCGATTCGACCGGCGACGGCAAGCGCGACATCTGGGAGAACTGGGCCGATGTCGCCGGCAGCGTGGCCAACTACTTCAATGCGAACGGCTGGCGGACGGGCGAACCCGTTGCCGATCAGGCGACGCTCGGCAGCGCATGGACGAAGCCCGAACCGCGGCCCGAAAACACGCTCAAGGCGAAGGATACGATCGGCGGCTTGAGCAAGCAGGGCGTCGTCTTCTCGACCGACCTCGACGCCGAGGAGAAGGCCAGCCTGTTGACCTATGAGGGCCACGACGGTATCGAGCACTGGGTGGGCTACCGCAATTTCTTCGTGATCACCCGCTACAACCGCAGCGCGATGTACGCGCTCGCCGTCTACCAGCTCGGCGAGGAAGTCGCCCGGGAGGTCCGGAAGGATGCGACCTGACCCCGCCCGGCGCGCGGCGGCCGTGGCCGCGCTGTGCGCCGTCGGGGCTATCGTCGCCGGCTGCGCTTCGCCGCCCCGGTTGGCGCCATCGCAACCGGCGGCGCGACAGCTGCCGCCCGATGCAGTGCCGCGGCCCGAACCGCCGAGCAAGTACGGCAACGGCCCCGTTTACGAAGTGTTCGGCGAGCGCTACACCGTGCTGAGTTCTGGGTCAGGCTACCGCGAGCGCGGCGTCGCATCCTGGTACGGCAAGAAGTTTCATGGCCGGCTGACATCGAATCGCGAGCCCTATGACATGTACGCGATGACCGCCGCGCACAAGACCCTGCCCCTGCCGAGCTTCGTCAAGGTGCGCAACCTCAAGAACGGCAGGACCGTGATCGTCCGGGTCAACGACCGCGGCCCGTTCGTACACAACCGAATCATCGACCTGTCGTACTCGGCCGCGCTGAAGCTCGACATGGTGGAGGACGGCACGAGCCTCGTCGAAGTCACGGCCATCACGTTCGACGGACCCGGCGGCGACCGTCCGGTCCGGGCCGCCGTGCCGGCGAAACCGCCGGCAGCGCCCGCCTCTCCCGAGCCCGTGGAGGCCGAACACACGGTTTATGCGCAAATCGGAGCGTTCGGCAGCCGCGAGAACGCCGAGGCGAGCCTCGAGGCGCTGCACGGGCGCGGCATCGGCAACGCGTTCATCGACCCGGCCGACAGCGGCGACGGCAAGCTGTATCGCGTCCGCGTCGGGCCGATAGTCAACGTCGGGCAATTCGACGTGCTCGTCGAAGAACTCGACTACATGGGCATCGGCGCGCCCTACCTGGTCACCGACTAGCCGCGGCTACCCGAACGCCGAATTCCCGCTACAATACCGCCTCGCCTGCGGACTCTGATTTACCTCACATGTATTCGAAGACCCCGAAGACGCTCGTTCTTCTGCTCGCCCTGTGCAGCCTGTCGCCGGCCGGCGCCCAGCTCGCGCCCGTGCCGTCGCCGCCGATCATCGGCGCCAAGAGCTACCTCGTGATCGACGGCCAGACGGGCGCGACGCTCGCCGAGCTCAAACCCGATGAGCGGCTCGCGCCCGCCAGTCTGACCAAGCTCATGACGGCCTACGCCGTGTTCAAGTCGCTGAAGCAGGGACAGGTCAGCCTCGAGGACGAGATCACGGTCAGCGAGAAGGCCTGGCGCACGCAGGGTTCGCGAATGTTCATCGAAGTGGGCAGCCGCGTGTCGGTCGAGAACCTGCTGCTCGGCATGATCGTACAATCGGGCAACGACGCGAGCGTCGCGCTTGCCGAGCATGTCGCCGGCAGTGAACAGGTATTCGCCGAACTCATGAACCAGTATGCGCGGGAGCTCGGCATGACGCAGAGCCACTTCATGAATTCGACGGGCCTGCCGGACGACAACCACTACTCGACCGCCCGCGACCTCGCGGCCCTCGCCCGCGCGATCGTCGCCGAGTTTCCGGACTATTACGCGTGGTACTCGGTCCGCGAATTCGAGTGGAACGACATCAAGCAGCCGAATCGCAACAACCTCCTGTGGCGCGACCCGAGCGTCGACGGCATGAAGACGGGGCACACCGAGGAAGCCGGCTACTGCCTCGTGTCCTCGGCCGAGCGCGACGGCATGCGCGTTGTCGCCGTGGTGCTCGGGACGTCCAGCGCCAAGGCGCGCGTCGACGGCAGCCAGGCGCTGCTCAACTATGCCTTTCGCTTCTTCGAAACGCGGCTGCTTTACAGGGCCGGCGAGGCCATCGCCGATACGCGGATCTGGAAGTCGGCCAACGAAAACTCCCCGCTCGGCGTGCTCGACGACCTGTACATCACGATTCCGCGCGGCTCGTACGATTCGCTCGAGATGCTCAAGAACGTTCCGTCGGTGCTGACTGCGCCCGTCGCCAAAGGTCAGCCGCTCGCCGACATCGAAGTCCGGCTCGGCGAGGAGACTCTGCTCAAGAGCCCGCTGAGGGCGCTGGACGACAACCCCGAAGGCTCGTTCTGGCAGCGCACGCGCGATAGTATCAGCCTGATGTTCGAGTAGATCCGCGGACCGGTCCATGAGTGACGAAACGCTGCTCGAGTTCCCGTGCGAGTTCCCGATCAAGATGATGGGGCGCGACACGCCGGAGTTTCACGTTGCCGTGCGCGAACTCGTGCAGAAGCACACGGGGCCCCTGGAAGACTCGGCGTTTCAGGCCGCGCAAAGCCGCGAGGGCCGCTTCGTATCGATTACCGTGACGGTGACGGCGGAAAGCAAGGCCCAGCTCGACGCAATCTACGAAGACCTGACGGCACACGACGACGTGCTCATGGCGCTCTAGAGATGACGCCGTGACGATCGCGATTCGAAATCTGGGGCTGACCGACTACGAACCCGTGTGGCGCGCGATGCAGCGCTTCACGAACGAACGCGACGCGGATACGCGCGACGAGATCTGGTTTACCGAGCACCGGCCCGTGTACACGCTGGGCGTCAACGCAGGCCGCGAGCACCTACTGGCGCCGGGCGACATCCCGGTCGTGCAAATCGACCGCGGCGGCCAGGTCACGTACCACGGCCCGGGTCAGCTCATGGTCTACCCGCTGCTCGACTTGAGGCGCAGCGGCCTCGGCGTCCGGCCGCTGGTCACGGCGCTCGAGCAGTGCGTCGTCGACCTGGCCTCGGACTTCGGCATCGCCGCGGCGAGCCGCTGCGATGCCCCCGGGGTGTACGTCGACGGCGTCAAGATTGCCAGCGTCGGACTGCGCGTCCGGCGCGGCGCGAGCTTCCACGGCATGGCCGTCAACGTGGACGTCGACCTCGAGCCGTTCTCGCGCATCAACCCCTGCGGCTTCAGCGATCTTGAGGTGACCGACCTCAAGACGCTGGGCACGGGCCTCGATCCCGATAGCGCACGCACCAGGCTACTGCCGCACCTGCTCAGGCACCTCGGCCGCGACGAGGAGGAGCTCGACGAGAGAGACGACGAGGAGCTGCCGCTCAGCCAGGCCCTTGGTTGAGTTTTTCCAGCCGCTCCGGCGTTCCGACGTCATGCCATTCCCCCGCCCATGTCTCCGCCGTCAGGCGGCCACGATCGGCCGCCTGCCTCAGGATCGGCGCGAGCGGAAACCGTCCCTCCGCGAGATGCGCAAACATCTCCGGCCGGTAGAGCGCAATGCCGCTGAAAGTCAGCGCCCGTGGCTCCGCATTCGACAGCCTGCCGGCGTCGAGACTGAAATCGCCCATATCGCGATGCGCGGGACGCGGTACGAGCACGAGATGACCCGAGGCGTCAGCGGCGAGCGTGAGCGGCAGCGGCATGTCGGTGAACACGTCCGCGTTGACCACGAGGAACGGCTCGTCGCCGAGCAGCGGCAGCGCACGACGGATGCCGCCGCCGGTCTCCAGAATATCGTCGCCCTCCGGACTGTACGCGACATCGAGGCCCCACTCCGCACCCGAGCCGACGCGCCCGGCTATCTGTTCGCCCAGCCAACCCAGGTTGATGACGACGCCCTCGATGCCGGCATGCGCAAGGGCCTCGAGATGGTGAACGATCAGCGGCTTGCCGCGCACGTCGATGAGCGGCTTGGGTGTCGTGTCGGTTATCGGCCGGAGGCGTTCACCGCGGCCCGCGGCGAGCAGCATCGCTTTCATTCGAGCGCCTCGAGCGCCGGCAGAACCCGGCTGCCGATCAGCTCGCTCAGGCATCCGAGTTCTTCATAGCGCGGCGCGAGGTCGCGGACGTAGCCAAGCGTTCGAGGAATGTCCGCGAGGTAGCCGTCCTTGCCGTCGCGCAGCTTGAGGCGCGCGAAGATACCGGCGGCCTTGAGGTGGCGCTGCGCGCCCATGAGGTCGAAGTAGCGGCGGAACAGCCTGGCGTCGACGCCTTGCCGCGTATCGTCGTCGAGCCCGGCGTAGAACGCGTCGAGCCATGCATCGATTCGTTCGGCGGGCCAGTCGACGTAGCAGTCCCTGAGCAGCGAGACGACGTCGTAGGTCAGCGGTCCCTCGACCGCGTCCTGAAAATCGAGCAGGCCGGGATTGTTTGCGGGCATTTGCATCAGGTTGCGCGAATGGTAGTCGCGGTGCACGAATCGCTGTGGCTGATCGAGCGCGTTGCGGACGAGCAGCGTACAGGTATCCGCCCACGACGCCGCATCGTCATCCGACCATTCGAGACCCAGCAGCCTGTCGCACAGCCAGTCCACGAACAGCGAAAGCTCGAACTCGAGCAGCCCGGCGTCGTAGTCGGGCAACGTCGACTGGTAGACGACGCCGCGCGCCTGCATCAGCAACAGGGCGTCGATCGCGTCGCGGTAGAGGCCGTCGACGGCTTCGGGTTCGGATCTCAGTACATCGAGATAGGGCCGGTCGCCCATGTCCGTCATGACGAGAAAACCCTGCTCGAGGTCCGCCTCGAGCACGCGAGGTGCATTGAGCTGCATCGCTTCGAGATAGCCGGCCACGCGCACGAACGGCAGGCAGTCTTCCTCGGGCGGAGGCGCATCCATGACGATGACGTTGCGACCGTTGACCTGCCAACGGTAGTAGCGCCGGAAGCTGGCGTCGTCGGAGGCGGGCTCGAGGCTCACGGGCTGCCCCTGGCCCAAATCGGCGAGCCACGCTTCGAGCGCGGCGCGCCGGGCATTCGCTCCGCTTGAGGTAGAGGTGATCGCTCGTCTCCGTGGCGGCAGACACCGTACTCGTTGCCGTGGGAAGGTATCAAATACTGATGCCTGATAAAATCCTGGCACGTCCCGGCCACCGCCTCCCCAAGGCCATTAAGGAAAGCGTACCTATCCTTGTTCCCGAACCGCGTCATCCTTTTGGGCCTCGCACTGGCTGCCGCCTCCGATTCGCAGGCCGAGGACGCCCTCGCCTGTCACGCGGCGCTCAACACCCGCCTGACCGCCGCCGCTGAGCTTGCTGCCTCGGCCGACGACCTGACGATCGAGCTTTATGCCGGCGAGTTCGAGGCGTCGCTGGGCCCTCCGCTCACGGCCTCGGCATCGGGGGGCGTTCTGCTCCGTCGCGGCGACAAGCTGGCAGGTGCCGACGCGGTTCGCTTCGATCCCGACACGCGTGCGCTGACGCTCGACGGCGGCGTTCGTTTCGAGGATCCGGCCACCCAGGTGCTGAGCGATTCGGCCGAGTTCGGCTACGACTCGGGGCAGATCCTGTTTCGGGGCGCACGCTTCTCGCTGACCCAGAACAATTCCCGCGGCGCCGCGAACGAGATTCTGATCACCCAGGAAGGCGAACTCAGGCTCGACGACGTCAGCTACACCACCTGCCCGCCGGAGTCCCCGGACTGGGAGCTGCTCGCCGACGACATCGATCTCGATACGGCCAGCGGCATCGGCACGGCACGCAAGATCAAGCTGCGTTTCAAAAGCGTGCCGATACTCTACGCGCCCTGGATCTCATTTCCGATCGCCGATGCGCGCAAGAGCGGCATCCTGACGCCCGAGATCGGCAGCACCGGACGCAGCGGCAACGAGGTGCGCGTACCCGTCTACTGGAATATCGCGCCGAACTACGATGCCACGATCACCCCACGACTCCTGACCGAACGCGGTCTGCAGGCGCAGACCGAGTTTCGCTACCTGACCAGGACCAGTGCCGGGACGGCGATCGGCCAGTACCTGCCCGACGACAGCCAGCTGGACGTTGCCCGCAGCTTCGTCAATCTCCAGCATCGCACCTGGTTTACGAACGGCTGGCGCAACCTGATCGACTACCGCGAAGTGTCCGACAACCAGTACTTCGAGGACCTGGGCGGAAACCTGAGCGTTGCGACCACGACCCACCTGAACCGCAGTTTGGGCTTCGACTATCACACGGCCAATCTGTCGCTGTTTGCGCAGGCGCAGGACTACCAGACGCTGGACGAGGCGATCCCGCCGATCGACGAGCCGTACCGGCGGGTACCGCAGCTGCTCGTGAATGGCAACTGGCCGAACGGCCCGGGGCCATTCGCGATCGGCATCGACGCGGAGGTCGTGAACTTCGACAAGGACGTCGGCGTCACGGGCTGGCGCGCCAACGTCGCGCCGAGGCTGAGCCTGCCGCTCGAGGTTCCCGGTATCCATCTGGAGCCCGCGATTGCCTGGGACTACACGAGCTACGAACTCGACAACACGGCGCCCGGCGCAATCACGGACCCCAGCCGCAGCGTGCCCATTGCGAGTCTCGATACGGGCCTGACCTTCGAGCGCGAGATCAGGCTCGGGGACTCGGAACGCCGCGTGCAAACGATAGAACCGCGGCTACTGTACGTCTACATACCGTTTCGCGACCAGACCGACATACCGGTCTTCGACACGATCACGCCGGACCTGAATCTCGTCCAGCTGTTTCGCAAGGACCGCTTTCTGGGCGTCGATCGCATCGGCGACACCGAGCAGGTGAGCGCCGGGATCACATCGCGCCTGCTCGACCTGTCAACGGGCCGGGAACTCCTGTCCGCAACGATCGGGCAGACCTATTACTTCGACGATCGCCGGGTGACCCTGCCAGGCCAGGCGCCGGACGCCTTCGAGCGCTCCGACTATATCGCCGAACTGCGCTTTTTGATCTATGAAAACCTCAATTTCGACATCGGCCACCAGTGGGGCCCCGGCGACACCGGCACGACGCGCTCGGAGGCGCGGCTGCAGTACCGGCCGGCCGCCAACCGAATCCTGAACCTGGCCTACCGCTATCGTCGCGACTCGCTCGAGCAGGGCGATGTGTCGTGGGCCTGGCCGATCGCGAAAAACTGGAATTTCGTCGGCCGCTACAACTACTCGTTCCGCGACCGGGAGACGCTCGAAGAATTCTACGGTCTCGAGTACGAGAGCTGCTGCTGGGGCTTGAGGCTGGTCTCGCGCCGCTTTATCTCGACCCGCGACGGAATTCGCGATTCGTCCATCGGTCTGCAACTCGTGCTCAAGGGTATGACGGCCGTCGGCACGGCGGCCGACAAACTGCTCGAGCGTGGTATTCTTGGCTATTCCGACACTATTCGGTAAGTAATTTTGTTTAAAATTAATCGCTTATGTGCGGCGATAGCGCTTCTGTCCGCGCCGTTCGCGGCTGCGGACGAACTCTCCGAGACCGGCGAATTCTTGGACGGCGTCGCGGCGATCGTCAACGAAGGCGTGGTGCTCAAGAGCAGCTACTACCGAGCGCTCGACAGCATTCGTCGCCAGGCGCGTGAGAACGAGTTCCGCCTGCCCCCCGAGGACATCTTGAAGGAGCAGGTACTCGAGCGCGTCATCCTGACCGAACTTCAGCTCCAGCGCGCGGAACGAATCGGGCTCGAGGTCACGGATGCCATGCTCAACCAGTTCCTCACCGACGTCGCACGGCGCATGAACCCGAACGCCACGCTTGCCGATCTTCCGGAGCTGCTGGCCGCCGAGGGCGTCAGCTACCAGGAATTCCGGCGCCAGATGCGCGAGGACGTCACGCTCGAACAGCTGCGCCGAATCGCCGTCGGCCAGCAGATCCAGGTCAGCGACCGCGAGATCGCCCAGTGCCTTACCGACATCGAGGACAACGTCGTCGTCAACTCGGAGTACAACCTGTCGCACATCCTGTTGTCCGTACCCGAGGACGCCAGCAGCGAGCAGGTTGAGGAAGTCGAAGCCGTCGCGAAGCTCGTCTACGATCGCGCGATCGATGGCGCGAATTTCGGCGAACTCGCGGCGCGCTACTCGCAGAGCCCGACCGCGCTCCAGGGCGGCAATCTCGGCTGGATGAAGGGCGAGGAAGTGCCGACGATATTCACCGACGTGCTCGTTCCGCTCAGGGAAGGCGACGTCTCCGAGCCGTTTCGCACGGCGGCCAGCATCCATATCGTCAAGGTCAACGAGATGCGCGGTACAATCGAGCGCAGCGAGGAAAACCAGATGAAGGTGCGGCACATCCTCGTCCAGCCCAATGAAATCATCGATGACTCGACGGCCGAGCAGCAGCTCAAGGACGCCTACGAGAAGATCAAAGCCGGCGAAGACTTTGGCGAACTCGCGAAGCTCTTGTCCGACGATCCCGGTTCCGCCAACGAAGGCGGCGAGCTGCCGTGGTCCGGACCGGGCTCTTTCGTCCCGGAGTTCGAGCGCACGGCCAACGCGCTCGAAATCGGCGAGCTCAGTGAGCCGTTCCGCAGCCAGTTCGGCTGGCACATTCTCGAAGTCCTCGAGCGCCGCGTCTACGACAATACCGAGGACCGCAAGCGTCAAAGCTGCCAGGCGCGCATCCGCAACGGCAAGATGGAAGACGAGACGCAGCTCTGGCTGCGGCGGCTTCGCGACGAGGCCTACGTCGACCTGCGGATGTGACGGCGGGCAATAACACGCTGGTCATCACGGCCGGCGACCCCGCCGGCATCGGTCCCGATCTCTGCGTTACGCTCGGTGCGCGCGGCGCACTCGATGACGCCGTCGTAGTCGGCGACGAGCGCGTGCTCCGCGCGCGCGCCGAGATACTCGGCGTCGAGATGCGCCTTGAGGTCGAAGACATCCCGTTCCCGGCCCCGGTCGTTCCGGGAACCGCCGATTCAGCCAACGCCCGAGCCCTGATCGACGGCCTCGATCACGCCATCGACGGATGTCTCTCGGGACGCTACGCGGCACTCGTGACCGCGCCCGTCGCGAAACACGTCATCAACGACGCGGGCATCCCGTTCACGGGTCACACCGAATACCTGGCGGAGCGCTGCGGCGCGCCGCTGCCGGTCATGATGCTCGCCACGGACGGACTCAAGGTCGCGCTCGTGACGACGCATCTGCCGCTCAAGGACGTGCCAGCGGCGATCACGCCCGAACGCCTCCGCGCCGTGATCGAGGTGCTGCATGCGGACCTCGGCGCACGATTCGGTATCGCGACACCGCGGATAATCGTTTGCGGACTGAATCCGCACGCCGGCGAGAACGGCCTGCTCGGACTCGAAGACCGCGAGGTCATCGAGCCCGTGCTGGCCGAGTTGCGCGGGCTTGGCATCGATCTCGTCGGTCCGACGCCCGCCGACACGGCGTTCACGCCGACCGCGGGTCCGCGCGACGCGGTGCTCGCGATGTACCACGACCAGGGGCTGCCCGTCATCAAGTACTCGGGATTCAGCGAGGCCGTCAACGTAACGCTGGGCCTGCCGATCGTTCGCACGTCGGTGGATCACGGCACGGCCTTCGCGCTGGCTGGCAGCGGGCGCGCCGACGGCGGCAGCTTCGCGCACGCGCTCGAGCTCGCGCGGACGATGGCGGCTCGAGCATGAGCCGGCACCGGCCGCGCAAACGCTTCGGCCAGCACTTCCTGACCGACCCCGGCGCCATCAGCGCGATCGTCGATGCGATTGCGCCGCGCGACGACGACAGGATGGTCGAGATCGGCCCGGGACCGGGCGCGATTACGGCGCCACTCGCGACGCGGGTCGCGGCACTCGACGTCGTCGAACTCGATCGCGACCTCGCCGCCCGGCTGCGCGTGGCCTTTACGGGCAACGATCGCGTCACGGTGCACGAGGCGGACGCGCTGCGCTTCGACTTCGCGGCGCTCGGCAGCGGCCTGCGTATCGTCGGCAACCTGCCGTACAACATTTCCACGCCGCTCCTGTTTCACCTGCTCGAGCAAAGGCGCGCGATCGAGGACATGCACTTCATGCTGCAAAAGGAAGTCGTCGATCGCATGGCCGCGGAGCCCGGCGGCAAGGCCTACGGTCGGCTTACCGTGATGCTCGGCTGCTACTTCGATATCCAGGCCCTGTTCGACGTCGGCCCCGAGGCGTTCGATCCGCCGCCGGCCGTTACCTCTGCCGTTGTGCGCCTCGTGCCCATCCCGGAAGCTCACGTTGACGTCATGGACAGGGCGTTGTTGTCGGCGCTGGTCGCCGCCGCGTTCAGCCGGCGGCGCAAGACGCTGCGCAACGCGCTCGGGACGATGGCGGCGGAGGCGGACCTCGATGCGCTTGGCATCGACGCCGGCCTGCGCCCGGAGAACGTGCCTGTCCAAGACTGGATCGCGCTGGCCAATCGCCTGGCAGCCGACAACGCCCGAATTAACCGTTAGAATACGCCGCATGATGGATAGCGCATGCGACATTCGCATCGAGGTCGTGACCGACTACGTCGACGAACAGTCGGAGCCGGACGCCGACCGCTACGTGTTCGCGTACACGATTACGATCGTGAACAACGGAAACGTCGCGGCCACGCTCTTGAGCAGGCACTGGGTCATCACCGATGCGAACGGCAAGGTCCAGGAAGTTTCCGGCGACGGCGTCGTGGGCGAGCAGCCGCACCTGAAGCCGGGCGAAGAGTTTCGCTACTCGAGCGGCGCGGTTCTCGAGACGCCGGTCGGCGCCATGCAGGGCCTGTACCGCATGGAGGCCGAGACGGGCGCGAACTTCGACGCGCCGATCGCGCCGTTCACGCTCGCCGTGCCGGGACTCCTACACTAGCCCGCATCCATGACTTAAGCGCGTCACGATGGCGATTTATGCAATCGGCGATCTGCAGGGCTGCTACGATCCGTTCCGGCGCCTGCTGGACGCGATCGCGTTCGATCCGGATGCCGACACGCTGTGGCTCTCGGGCGACCTCGTCAACCGCGGCCCCAAGTCACTCAAGACGCTGCGCTACGTCAGGAGCCTGGGCGATTCGGCCATCACGGTGCTCGGCAACCATGATCTGCACCTGCTCGCGCTGGCGAGCGGCGCCGTGCAGTTCAGCAAGCGATTCTCCACGCTCGAGAAGACCCTGAATGCGCCCGACTGCGGCGAGCTGGTCGACTGGCTCAGGCACCGGCCGCTCGCGCACTATTCGGAGCAGCTCGATACGCTCATGGTGCACGCGGGCGTGTACCCGACCTGGTCAGTGCCGAAGACGCTCAAGCGCGCCGCCGAGGTCGAGACGGCATTGCGGGGTCCCGATTACGCCAGCCTGCTCGCGCGCATGTACGGCAACACGCCGCGCGCGTGGTCCGGCAAGCTCCGCGGATACGGCCGCCTGCGGTTCATCGTCAATAGCTTCACGCGCATGCGTATGTTGACCTCGAAGATGAATCTGAACTTCGCGCACGCCGGTTCGCCGTTCCGGGCGCGCAGCAACCTGACGCCCTGGTACGATGTCAGGCCACACCGCCGAGGCGACACGCGAGTCGTTTTTGGCCACTGGTCGCAGCTCGGCCTGGTCGTATTGCCGGAGCTGGTCTGCGTCGACTCGGGCTGCGTCTGGGGCCGTCAGCTCACGGCCGTCCGGATCGATGCGCAGATTCCGCGCGTCATCCAGGTGCACGGCCAGGAGGATCTCCCTCGATGATGCCATCGCTCAAAGCCTTCAATCTGCGACGCTGGATCGACGAGCACCGAGACGCCCTGCGTCCGCCCGTGTGTAACCAGCAGGTTTTCGAGGATACGAACTTCATCGTCATGGTCGTCGGCGGGCCCAACTCGCGCGACGACTATCACGTCGATGAAGGGCCCGAGCTCTTCTACCAGCTCGAAGGCGGGATGCTCCTGAAAATCATCGACGACGGCGAGCGCGTGGACATACCCATCGGCGAGGGCGAAATGCTACTGTTGCCACCGAGGGTGCCGCATTCGCCGCAGCGCTACGCCGATACGGTCGGTCTCGTTGTCGAACGGCGACGCCTCGACCACGAACTCGACGGCTTTGCGTGGTACTGCGACAACTGCAACCACAAGCTGTACGAGGAATACCTGTATATCGATGACATCGTCGGCCAGCTGCCGCCGATCTTCGAACGCTTCTACCGGTCGCTCGCAAATCGAACCTGCGACCGCTGCGGAAGCGTAAAACCCGCACCCGATGAGTAAGCCATGAGCGTCCCAGCCTACGAAGACAGCCGCGCATTCGCCGAAGCGGAAGACCGGCGCGATCCGCTCGCACGCTTTCGTGCCGAATTCAACTTTCCGCGAGACAAGGACGGTCTCGGACCGGTATATCTGTGCGGCAACTCACTCGGATTACAGCCCGAGCGAGGCGCCCGATACGTGCGCGACGAACTCGCCAACTGGGCTGACTGGGCCGTCGACGGTCATTTCCATTCGGAGCGGCCCTGGACGAGCTATCACAAGCACGCGGTCGCCGGGTTTTGCGAATTGACGGGTTCGAAGCCGCGCGAAGTCATCGCCATGAACACGCTGACCGTGAATCTGCATGTGCTCATGGCGAGCTTTTACAAGCCCACCTCCGAGCGCTACAAGATCGTCGTCGAATCGAAGGCGTTTCCCTCGGATCGCTACGCCGCCGCCTCGCAGCTCAGGCTGCACGGCCACGATCCGGAGGAAGGGCTGATCGAGTGGCGCTCGGCGAACGACGACGGCTATTACGATCACGACGATCTCGAAGCGATCGTCAGGGAACATGGCGACGGCATCGCGCTCCTGTTGCTGCCCGGTGTTCAGTATTACACCGGCCAGGTCATGGACATGCAGCGCATGTGTGAACTCGGACGCGAAGCCGGCTGTGCGGTCGGCCTGGATCTCGCACACGCCGTCGGCAACGTGCCGATGCAGCTGCACGACTGGGCGCCCGACTTCGCGGCCTGGTGCACCTACAAGTACCTGAATTCGGGGCCCGGTGCGATCGGCGGCGCGTTCATCCACGAGCGGCACCTGACGCCCGACAACCTGGATCAGCTGCACGGCTGGTGGGGCAATGCCGAAGAGACGCGTTTCGAGATGCGCAAACGTATCGACCCGGCCGATGGCGCCGAGCTGTGGCAGATGTCGAATCCGCCGATCCTGTCGATGGCGCCGATAATGGCCTCTCTCGAGCTGTTCATGGAGGCCGGCCTCGGCGCGCTGACAGCCAAGGCAGAGCGGCTGACCGGCTACCTCGCGTGGCTGATCGAGCGGCGATTCGCGGGCCGCATCGGCACGCTAACGCCGGAACGGGAACGCGGCTGCCAGCTGTCGCTGATCGTTCGCGACCACAGCCTGAACGGCAAGGCCATCTTCGATCGCCTGTGCGAACTCAACGTTACGGGCGACTGGCGTGAACCGGATGTCATCCGCATAGCGCCGGCACCGCTGTACAACTCGTTCGTCGACGTGCACGAATTCGCCGAGCGCTTCGAACGCGCGCTCGAGCGAGGCTGAGTGCCGCTCGAAGCCATCAACATTCTCGGCGCGGGGCAGTGCGGCACGCTGCTCGCGATCATGCTGGCCCGGCAGGGTTTCATCGTCGACGTCTACGAGAAGAACCCGGATCCGCGCGTCTTCGACGCCGAGGCAGGTCGCTCGATCAACCTGGCGCTCGCGGCGCGCGGTATCAACGCGCTCAAGCAGGCCGGCATCTACGAGCAGGTGAAGGACCTGCTCGTACCGATGCGCGGCCGCATGCTGCACAGCGAGGACGGCAGCACGAGCTATCAGTCCTACGGCCAGAGCGCGGGCGAGGAGATCTATTCGGTAACGCGTTCGGGCCTGAACGAGGTTCTGCTCGGCGTCGCCGATCGCATCCCGACCCTGAGGCTGCACTTCCGCCAGCGAGCGATCGGCTATGACGCGCCTGACGGCACGATCCACATGCGCAATCTCGAGGACGGCAGCCTCTACGAGATCGAGACGGGTCCCCTGTTCGCGGCCGACGGCGCGGGTTCGATCATTCGCCGCTCGTTCGACGGTACCGACACCTTCGGCGGCGTCGAGTCGATGCTCCGGCACGGCTACAAGGAACTCACGATCGAGCCCGGACCGAACGGCGAATACCGGCTGGACGCCAACGCGCTGCACATTTGGCCGCGCGGCGGGTTCATGCTGATCGCCCTGCCCAATCCCGACGGCGATTTCACGCTGACGCTGTTCCTGCCCAACGACGGCGACCCGGGCTTTTCCTCGCTAACCACGCCCGAGGCGGTCGACGCCTTTTTCGAACGACACTTCGCGGACGTCAAACCGCTGATCTCGAATCTCGCCGGTGACGTCATCGAACGCCCGCTCGGGATACTCGGCACGGTCCGCTGCCGCCACTGGCACGAGCGCGGCAACGTCCTGCTGATCGGCGACGCGGCTCATGCGGTCGTGCCGTTTCACGGCCAGGGCATGAACCTGGCCTTCGAAGACTGCGTGGTATTCGACCACATCATGCGCACGGTCGGCGGCGACTGGCGGTACATTTTCGAGCGCTACGAGAAAGAGCAGCTCGCCAACGCCAACGCCATCGCCGACATGGCGCTCGAGAATTACATCGAGATGCGCGACACGGTCCGCGACCCCAAGTTCGCGCTCAGGCAGCAGCTCGCCTTCGAACTGGAACGGCGGCTGCCCGAGTACTTCATTCCGCGCTACTCGATGGTGATGTTTCATGCCGATATCCCGTACGCCGTTGCCCAGGCGCGCGGCGACGTTCAGCGCGAGCTGCTCGAGGAATTCACGGCTGACGCCGATGAGCTCGCCGACGTCGACATCGGGGCGGCCGCGCGCGCCGTGCGCGAGCGCCTGCCGGCCGTCGACAGCGAGCGCGTCGACCGCCGCCTCCAGGGGCTCAAGAAGAGCAGCCTGGCCTAGTGCCGGCCGACCGCCTGAACCTGGTCTTCGGCGCCAGCGGCTACATCGGCGGTCATCTCGTGCCCTGGCTTCTCAAGCAGGACGAATCCGTACGCGCCACCTCGCGCGAGCCCGAGGTGTTGCACGCGCGCGGCTGGAACGGTCTCGAAATCGATCGCGCCGACGCGCTCGACGCGGCGTGCCTCGACCGCGTGCTGGCCGGCGTCGATACGGCCTACTACCTCGTGCATTCGATGGCGGCCGGCGAGGACTTTCCCGACATCGACCGCCGGGCCGCGGCGAACTTTGCGGAGGCCGCCGAGCGGCAGTCGATACGCCGCATCATTTACCTGGGCGGCCTGATCCCGCCGTCACCGAAATCGGCGCACCTCAAGTCCCGCCGCGAGACCGGTGACATCCTTCGAGCGGGCAGCGTCCCGGTTACCGAGATCCGCGCCGGTATGGTCATCGGCCCGGGCTCGGCGGCCTGGGAAGTGATTCGCGACCTCGTGAACTACCTGCCGGTCATGATCACGCCGCGCTGGGTGTCGTCGGTGTCTACGCCGATCGCGCTCGACAACCTGCTCCGCTACTTGAGCGAAGCGCCGAAACTCGACGCGACGGCCGGTGAGACCTATGACGTCGGCGGCCCGGAGGCCTTGAGCTACGCCGAGATCATGCGCCGCTACGGCAGGCTCGTCGGCAAGCGCCCGCTCATCATCCCCCTGCCCCTGCTGACGCCGCGGCTGTCATCCTACTGGCTCAGGTTCGTGACGTCGGTGCCGACCAACATTGCCCGCGCTCTGGTCGACGGGCTGTCGCAGGACGTCATTGCCGACGATGCCCGGCTTCCCGAACTCGTGCCGCAGACGCTGCTCGATTTCGACGCATCGGCCAGGGCCTCGATGGCAGCCGATCGCCAGCACGCCGTCGCCTCGCGCTGGGTCGAGGGATCGATCGCCTGCCGGGGCTTCAATCCGAACTACGGTTATTACGCGAAGCGTGAAACTCGAAGCCACGCGACGGACGCATCGGCCGAAGGGCTGTGGATCGTACTGTCCCGCTTCGGCAACAGGGGCGACTTCTTCTCGGGCTACCCGCTCTGGTGGCTCAGGCGTTTCGGCGACTGGCTCATCGGCGGACCGAGCTTCAGAAGGCCGCGGCGCCATCCCGACGAGCTGCGGGTCGGCGACGTCGTCGACGGCTGGCGCGTCATCGGCGCAAAACCCGGGCGCCGACTCACCCTGCTCATGGAGATGCGGGCGCCCGGTTCAGGCGTACTCGAGTTCGAGATCGACTCGACAGGCGAGCGCCGCCGGGTATCAATGACCGCGTACTGGCACCCGGCGGGAGTCTTCGGCTTGCTGTACTGGTACGCACTCTTGCCGGCGCACGGCTTCCTGTTCACGCACGCCGTGCGGACGATCGCACGGCGTGCGGAGCGCATCGCCTAGCCAACGCGATCAAACCCTCGTCTGGGCCCAGCGCCCGCGCCGAAACACGAGGTACGCCATGACGCTCATGAGCGACTCGGACAGCACGATGGCCCACGCGACACCGCCCGCCTCGAGCCCCATCGAATTGGCCAGCCAATACGACAACGGGATCTGCACGAGCCAGAACGCGAAGAAGTTGATCCACATCGGCGTGTCGGTATCACCCGCGCCATTGAGCGCCTGGGTCAACACGAGACCGACCGCGAACACGGGCAGGCCCGCGCCGATGACGCGCAGGCACAGCGTCGCCATCTCGACGACGGCGGCGTCATCGCCGAACGGCGCCAGCAGGTAGCCGGGCGCGCCGACGAACAGCACGCAGACGATCAGCATGAACAGTACCGTCACGCGCGTCGCCGACCAGGCCGCTGCCTCGGCGCGTTCGGGCTTTTCCGCACCGAGGTTCTGCCCGACCAGCGTCGCCGCGGCATTACCGAGCCCCCACGCGGGCAGGAATACGACCTCCATGAGCCTGAGCGCCACGGTGAAGCCCGCCACGGCCGCCGTGCCGAAGCCAGCGACGACCCGGATCACGACGACCCAGCTCGAGGTTACGATCAGGAACTGCATGACGCCGCCGAGCGAGACCCGCGCGAGCCGTGCCAGCACGGACAGTTCGATGCGCAGGTGGCGCCAGGCCAGGTGGATACGGCTCCGGCCGCTCACGAGATGCCAGACCTGGTAGGCGATTCCGCAGCTTCGGCCGATCGTCGTAGCCACGGCGGCGCCCGTCACACCGAGCTCCGGGAACGGTCCGAGCCCGAAGATCAGGCAGGGATCGAGCACGATGTTGATGCCGTTCGCGAGCCAGAGGCTGCGCATGGCAATCGTCGCATCGCCGGCGCCGCGAAATATCGCGTTCAACAGGAACAGGTAGAAGATGCTGGCCGAGCCGGCCAGCATGATCCGCGTATAGCCGCTGCCGACGTCGATCACGTCGGTCCCGGCTCCCATGAAGTTCAGCAACTCGGGTGTAAACAGGCCGCCAAGGACTCCGATGCCGCCGGCAAGCAGCGCACCGATCCAAAGCGACTGGCCCGCCGACACGGCCGCGGCCTCCTTGTCGGATTCGCCGATGCGCCGCGCGACCATCGCCGTCGTCGCCATCGACAGTCCCAGCGCGACGGCGTAGAGAATCGTCAGCATCGCCTCGGTAATGCCGACGACGGAGATCGCGGCCGCGCCCAGGAACGACACGAAAAAGATGTCGACGAGCGCGAAAACCGCCTCCATCGACATTTCGAGCACCATCGGCACGGCCAGCAGGACCAGCGCACGGCGCAACGAGCCGCTCGTGTAGTCGCGTTCCGCGTCGGTCAGGGACTCGCGCAGCAGCAGAAGCAGGTTCGCCGCCCTCGAGACGGATTTGTCTTGTGATTGCATTATGTTGTTACCACCACCACCGGCGATGCCGATGGCTTATTCGGCTTAGGTGTCCGGCACCGTCGGTGCCGGCTTGACGTTCGTCGCGGGCGCGACGAGGACAGTCAGCTGTAGTGGTGGAACAGGCGCTCGCGAACCACTACCGCGTCGATGTCCTCGCGCGGCACGGCGACAATGTCGATGTCGGTGATGTGGTCCATGGGTCTTTGCTCTGTGATCTGCCGGCAGGGCCAGCGTCGCGGCGAACTATGCCTGCGGTGCACGGGCGTGTCAAATCCCGCTGTCGCTCATCCCGCTTGAGTTCATTTGCGAATATCGCCAACGCGCAGGTATCGCCGAAACTCGAATCCATACGCGTGGCGCTCGTCAGCCGGATGCGCGTCGCTGGATTCCAGCGTCCAGTCCTCCTCCGCAAGCGCCGGAAACTCGGTATCCCCACGGAGCTCGACGTCCACCCGAGTCAGAAACACCCGCTCCGCGCGCTCGAGGAACTGACGGTAAATCTGTCCGCCGCCGATGATCATGATTTCCTCGGCATCGGCGAGCAGCTCGAGCGCCGCCGCCGGCGATGCAACGACATCGGCCCCCTCCGCCACGTAGCCGGTCTTTCGGGACACCACGACGTTCCGTCTTCCGGGCAGCGGCCGGCCGATCGACTCCCACGTGCGTCGCCCCATGACGATCGGCTTGCCCATCGTGAGCGTCCTGAACCAGGCGAAATCGTCGGGCAGGTGCCACGGTAGCTGCCCGTCGACGCCGATCACGCCGTTTCGAGACGCCGCGACGATCAGGCTTACGCGCGCTTCGCTCAGACCGCGACCTTTGCCGGGATATGCGGGTGCGACGCGTAGTTCAGGAACTCGAAGTCGTCGTAGCGATAGTCGAAGACGCTCGGCGGACGGCGCTTGATCGCGAGCGTCGGGAGCGGCAGCGGTTCGCGCGTGAGCTGCTCGTCGGCCTGCTCGAGGTGGTTCAGGTACAGGTGGCAATCGCCGCCGGTCCAGATGAAATCCCCGACCCCGAGATCCGCCTGCTGCGCCAGCATGTGGGTCAGGAGCGAGTAGGAGGCGATGTTGAACGGCACGCCGAGGAATATGTCGCAGCTGCGCTGGTAGAGCTGGCACGAGAGCTTGCCGTCGGCAACGTAGAACTGGAACAGGCAGTGACAGGGCGGTAGAGCCATGCGCTCGACGTCCGCGACGTTCCAGGCCGAGACCATGATGCGACGCGAGTCCGGCGTCTCGCGGAGCTGCTCGACGACCGCGGCGATCTGGTCGATCGTCTCGCCGTCGCCTGCGGGCCAGTTGCGCCACTGAACGCCGTACACGGGTCCGAGTTCACCGTCCTCATCGGCCCACTCGTCCCAGATACGTACGCCGTTTTCCCTGAGGTAGGCGGTGTTGCTGCTGCCCGACAGGAACCAGAGCAGTTCGTGGACGATCGACTTCAGGTGCAGTTTCTTGGTCGTGACCAGCGGGAAGCCGGCGCCGAGATCGAAGCGCATCTGGTAGCCGAACACGCTCAGCGTGCCCGTACCGGTCCGGTCTTCCTTCCTCGCGCCGGTTTCGCGGACGTGGCGCATCATGTCCAGGTACTGCTGCATGTCAGGCGGGTTCCTTCGGGCTGTTTCGGTAGCCGTAGATCAGCATGCCCGCGCCGGCGACGATCATCGGCAAGCTCAGGATCTGCCCCATCGTAACCCAATCGAACAGCAGGTACTTCAAGTGCTCATCGGGCACGCGGTAGAACTCGATGTAGAAGCGGAACACGCCGTACAGCAGCAGGAACATGCCCGAGACCGCGAGATGCGGGCGCGGCTTCGACGAATACCACCAGAGAATCGCGAACAGGACAAACCCCTCGAGCAGCGACTCGTAGAGCTGTGAGGGATGCAGGACCTCGCCGCGATATTCGACACCCCACGGGACGTCGGTCGGCTTGCCCCAGAGCTCACCGTTGATGAAATTGCCGATGCGGCCGAAGCCGAGACCCAGCGGGACGAGCGGCGCGACGAAATCGTTGACGGTCCAGAGGCGCCGGCCGATCTTTCGAGACAACAGGTACATGGCCGCGATGACGCCGACCAGGCCGCCGTGGAACGACATGCCGCCCTCGGTGATCTTGAACACGTACAGCGGGTCGGCGAGCCAGTTTTCGATGCCGTAGACGAGAGAGTAGCCCAGGCGTCCGCCGAGAATGACGCCGAGCATGGCGTAGAAGATCAGGTCGTCGACCTGCTCGGCAGTAATGGGCGAGCCGGGCTTCCTGCAGCGGGCCTTCGCGAGCCACCAGGCCAGCACGAAGCCGATGACGTACATCAGTCCGTACCAGCGAATAGCGACGGGCCCGACCGAGAAAATGATCGGGTCGAACTCGGGAAACTTGAACATTGACGCGCCCGTACCTGCGAATTCCCGGGAGTCTACCACCGCGTCGCCGGGACCTCATGCCCACCCGGCGGACTGCGCTATAGTCGCAGGTTGATGAGTAACCGACTTCGAAACGAAACCAGCCCCTACCTCCTGCAACATGCCGACAACCCCGTGGACTGGTACCCCTGGAGCGACGAGGCCTTCGAGCGGGCCCGTTCCGAGAACAAGCCCGTGCTGCTGTCGATCGGCTACTCGGCATGCCACTGGTGTCACGTCATGGCGCACGAGTCCTTCGAGGATGCCACAACGGCCGAAGTCATGAACCGCCACTTCGTCAACGTCAAGCTGGACCGCGAGGAGCGGCCGGACATCGACAGGATCTACCAGCTCGCCCACCAGCTCATCACCCAGCGCAGCGGCGGCTGGCCGCTGACGATGTTCCTCGACCCTGACGACCAGCGGCCGTTTTTCGGCGGCACCTACTTCCCGAACGAGGCACGTTACGGCATGCCGGCATTCACGGAGCTGCTCGAGAGCGTCGCGAGGTACTTTGGCGAACGCCGCGACGACGTACGCGAACAGGGCGACCGAATCGCCCAGGTGTTCTCGAAGCTCGATCCCGAACCCGCGGACGCCGGGCTCCACATGGACGACGCGCCGCTCGTGAAAGCCCGGGATCAGCTCGCCGCGAGCTTCGACCGCGACTACGGCGGCTTCGGCAGCGCACCGAAGTTTCCGCATCCGACCAGCATCGACCACCTGCTTAGGGCTTGGCGGACCTCGGCGCGCGACCGGGAACCCGACGTCGACGCCCTGTTCATGGCGACGCTCTCGCTCAAGCGCATGGCCGACGGTGGAATCTACGACCACCTGGGCGGCGGCTTCTGCCGCTACTCGGTGGACCGCTACTGGCAGATCCCGCATTTCGAGAAGATGCTCTACGACAACGGCCCGCTGCTGGCGCTGTACGCACAAGCCCACATCGCGACGGGCGAGAAGCAGTTCGCCGATGTGGCCCGCGAAACCGGCGACTGGATGCTCGCCGACATGCAGAGTGACAACGGCGGTTTTTTCTCGACGCGGGATGCGGATTCGGAGGGCGAGGAAGGCAAGTACTATGTCTGGACGCCGGACGAGGTCCGCAAGCTGCTCGACGAGGAGGAGTATGCCGCTTTGGCCGCGCACTTCGGGCTCGACGAGCCGGCCAACTTCGAGGGCCGCTGGCACCTGACGGCCAGAAGCTCGCTCGACGACAACGCCCGCGAGCTCGTCGATCGCGCCCGCGGCAAACTCCTGGCGGCACGCGCAGAGCGCGTCGAGCCCGGCCGCGACGAAAAACAGCTCGCCG
Organism: Woeseiaceae bacterium; assembly: GCA_028280615.1. Classification (GTDB taxonomy): domain Bacteria; phylum Pseudomonadota; class Gammaproteobacteria; order Steroidobacterales; family Woeseiaceae; genus UBA1847. The sequence goes on from JANQLK010000019.1 coordinate 59,172, forward strand.
CCTGGAACGCACTCGCGATTCGGGGCCTCTGCATCGCCGGGCGCGCACTGCAGCGCGACGAGTTCATCGACGCGGCCGGGCAGGCCATCGCCTTCATCCGCAAGACGCTGTACCGCGATGGCCGCCTGCTTGCCGTCTACAAGGACGGCCGCGCACGATTTCCGGCCTACCTCGACGACTACGCGTTCCTGCTCGATGCGCTGATCGAATACCTGCAGTCGCGCTGGTCGACCCGGACGCTTGTCTTCGCCCGGGAACTCGCCGACAGCCTGCTGGAGCACTTCGAAGACGCCGACAACGGCGGCTTCTGGTTCACGGCCGACGACCACGAAGCGCTGATCCACCGGCCCAAGCCGCTGGCCGACGAGGCTGTACCGTCCGGTAACGGCGTCGCCGCCTTCGCGTTGCAACGGCTCGGCATGCTGCTGGGCGAGACCCGCTACCTCGACGCGGCCGAGCGCACCCTGCGCGCCGCCTGGCAGGCGATGCGCGAGTACCCGCACGGCCACGTGAGCCTGTTGACGGCGCTCGAGGAATACCTGAACCATCCCGAGATCGTCATCGTGCGCGGCGGCGACGAGGCGCGCCGCTGGCGCGACTCGGCCGCGAAGCTTTACGCGCCGCGGCGGCTCGTGTTCGCAATCGACGCGACGGAAGACGATCTTCCCGGCGCGCTTGCCGAACGCCGAGCGGTCGACGGCGAAACCGTGGCCTATCGCTGCGTCGGCACCCACTGTAGCCTCCCCGTGACGAGCTGGGAGGCGCTTGCCGAAGCGATGCGTGGCGAATGAGCAATCATCTTCATCGCGTGGCCGCGTTCGCCGAGGTCGAGGGCGGCGGCAACCCGGCCGGCGTCTGGATCGGAGACGCGCCGCCCGCGGATGCCGAGATGCAGGCGATCGCGAAGGAGGTCGGCTACTCCGAAACCGCGTTCCTTACCCCGGCCGGACCGGACACGTTCGAAGTGCGTTACTTCAGCCCGGAAGCCGAGGTGCCGTTTTGCGGCCACGCGACGATCGCGAGCGGCGCCGTGCTCGGGCGGCTGAACGGCGCGGGCGAATACACGTTCGAGACTCCGGTCGGCGGCGTGCCGGTCATCGTCCGCGAGAGTGCCGGCAACTACACGGCGGCTCTGACCTCCGTCGACACCCGCCATCGCCCGCTCGCCGAACTCGACGCCCTGCTCGAGGCGCTCGGCTGGCGTCGCGACGACCTCGATCCGGGTATTCCGCCGGCCGCCGCCTTCGCGGGCGCCTGGCACGCCGTCATCGCCGTCAGCAAGCGCTCGCGGCTTGCACGGCTCGACTACGCATTCGACGAACTCAAGGTTTTGATGCTCGACCGCGAGCTCACGACGCTGCAGCTCATCTGGCACGAAGACGCAGGCAGCTTTCACAGCCGCAACCCGTTCCCCGTGGGCGGCGTCGTCGAAGACCCGGCGACGGGCGCGGCCGCAGCGGCCCTGGGCGGCTATCTGCGCGACAGCGGGCTCATCGATGCGCCGGCGTCCATCGTCATTCGCCAGGGCGAAGACATGGGGCGCCCGAGCATGCTGCACGTCGATATCCCGGCTAAGGGCGGCATCGTCGTCGCGGGCGCCGTGAGGGATATCTAGGGAAACACCGTCCTCACGAACCGACCGCCTCGCCCAGGCAATCCAGCACGCCCAGACCCGCCGGCTTCGCCTCGTAAAACACCCACAGCCCCTTGCGCCGGCTCGTCAGGAGCCCGGCATCCTTCAGCACGCGCAGGTGATGCGACACGGTCGGCTGGCTCAGGTCGACGTGGTCGACGATGTCGCAGGCGCAAACCGCCCCGTCCTGCGCAGCCAACAGCCGCAGAATCTCGATGCGGTTGGGATCGGACAGCGCCTTCCCGACGGCCGCGATCGACTCCGAGGCCGCGCGGGACAAGGGTTTGACGCGCCGCGGCACACAGCAGCCGGCGGGTTTGATTCTCGTTGCCATGCCGGAACCCTAGCAAATACATTGACAGACGTCGATATATTGTGCTTAATACATCGACGTTCATCAATACATTGGAGCAAATCATGCGACTTCAACTGGCACTCAACGTAAAAGACCTCGACCAGGCCGTGGACTACTACAGCCGGCTGTTCGGCGCCGAACCGCACAAGCGCCGCGACGGCTACGCGAACTTCGCGATCGACAACCCGGCGCTCAAACTCGTGCTGTTCGAGAACCCCGGGGCGGACGAGCGCATCAACCATCTGGGCGTGGAAGCGCAGTCGCAGCACGAACTCGACGAGGCCATCGAACGCCTGACCGCCGAGGGCATCGCCGGCCAGCGCGAGGACGAGACGACCTGCTGTCACGCGACGCAGAACAAGATCTGGTCGTCCGAGCCGGACGGCATCAACTGGGAGTGGTACCGGATTACCGACGATCAGCCGAAGACGGTCGACACCCGCTGCTGCTAGCGACGCCCGCTCGTGGTAGCGTGAGCGCTTTCCATGATGGGGAACGGCGATGCAACTCGGCGCATTTTCGGTAAGCCTGGCTGTCAAGGACATCAAGGCGTCGCGCGATTTCTACGCAAAGCTCGGCTTCGAGCCGGTGGGCGGCGATATCGAGCAGAACTGGCTGATCCTGAGAAACGGCGACCACACGATCGGCCTGTTCCAGAGCATGTTCGAAGACAACGTCCTGACCTTCAATCCCGGCTGGGACCAGCAGTGTAACGAGATCGGCAGTTTCACGGACGTGCGCGAGATCCAGGCGGCACTCAAGGACGCTGGCGTCGCGCTCGTGTCGGAGGCCGACGAGACGAGCAAGGGACCGGCCAGCATCACGATGCTCGACCCGGACGGCAACGCCATCCTGATCGACCAGCACCGCTAGCCGTCGAACGGGTACACTCGTCTCCTCAAGTTTCTACTGGAGACCCACGATCATGCGCAACCCCCGTCGCTACTCCGGCATCCTGTTGTTCGCGGCCTGCCTGCTCGTCTTCAACGCAAGTGCGGCCGATGGCGAATCGCCGTCCGCGATGCTTCACGCGCTGATCGAGCGCGCGCTCGCGATCGAGCCCGAGACGCGCCTCGAGGCCGACTACCTGCTGGCCGCCGAGGAATACAGGCAAGTGCTCGCCGAGGTCGAAGGCATCGACTACGACGCCCTGTCGCTCGACGACCAGGTAGACCTCGAGCTCCTGGTCGCGCACGTCAGGACGCGCATCTTCGAGTACGAGGATCTCAAGCTGTACCAGGTGAGCCCGGTGTCGTACATCGCGCTCGGCAGGACGAGCTCGCTGTTCTTACGGCCCGAGGCCAACAGCGTCGCGGCCGGCAAGCGCGCGATCGAGGAACTCGGGAAACTCGGCACGCGCTTCGAGGAGGCACGGGCGAACCTGACCAACCCGGCGCGGACCTGGACCGAGAACGCAATCTACACGGCCTACTACGGCGAAATGCTGCTCAAGGATTATCTGCCGGACGTGTCGATACCGGACGAGGACGTCACGCGCGAACTCAAGGCAGCCGCGAGGGAGGCGCTCAGGGAGCTGCGCGCCTACACGGAATGGCTCGAGGACGATCTGCTGCCGCGCTCGACGCGCTCTCCCGCCTGGACCGTCGAGCAGATCGACGCCTACCAGGTCGGCAAGGAGATGCTCGACGAATACCCGGCGCGCGAAATGCTGAGGATCGCCGAGGAAGACGCTAAGGTGACGCGGCGCGAGATGGAGGAGCTCGCAAAGAAGATCCACCCGTCGGGCGATCTTCGCACGGTCTGGGAACTCATGAAGGACGAGGCGCCACCCTGGGAAGGCGTGCTGCCGATGTCGCAGAGCTACGTGGACCTTACGACCGACTGGCTTAAGAACGAAGGCAGCCACGTCGTGACGATTCCCGACTACATCGACTACGGCGCGCTCTTGAGTCCACCGATGGCGCGCCGCATCCTGTCGTTCGGCGGCGCGACGCGCGGACCGAACCTCGCGGGCCGGCAGTCCGGCTACTACATCCTGACGCCGCTCGAGGACCGGCTTAGCGACGAGGAGAAGGCCAGCCGGATTCGCTCCTACAACCCATACTGGACGCACGTGATTTCCTACCACGAGTGGCTGGGCCACAACGTGCAGATCGCAGCCGCGGCCGAGCACGTCGACCGGCCGATCCGCCAGGCCTACAACTCGAGCTACCTGAGCCAGGCCTGGTCGTTCTACCTCGAGAAGCTGCTGCCCGACGAGGGCTACTACGACGACAGGCTCGACTACATCACGGGCCTGAAAACCCACATGGGCCGACTGCAGATGCGCATGTGGCGCGTGCAGCGCATCATCACGAAGATCCGCATGGCGATGGGCGACATGAGCTTCGACGAGGCCGTGCAGGCCTACATCGACGAGATCGGCATGGAGCCCACGAACGCGTTCATCGAGGTGCAGCGCGACTCACAGAGCCCGCACCCGCCGGGCCGCGAGATCATCGGCGAGATTGCGATCCTCAAGATGCGCGAGGAATACCAGCGGCGCATGGGCCGGCACTACTCGATGAAACGATTTCACGATACGTTTTTGACCTACGGCGACATTCCGTTCAAGCAGATCGAAAGGTTGATGCTGGAGCAGTAGGCTTGGGTGAGTCGTTTAGCCGAGGGGGCGCACTGTCCCCGGCGCGGCGGTTGGCCGGCTGGAAACGGCCGGCAGCACGACCTGCGCAACATAGCGTGTGCCTATCGTTTTGCGTCGGGGATCGAATCCCATGACTCCCAGTCTATCTCTCTACCCGGAAACGCCACGTTTTCAAATGGCCACTCTTCCGCAAGCCAATCCTCGACGATTTCGAACAAGCTTGTGTCGGCGGAGCTCCCAAGAGTCGATTCTCTCGCCCACAAATACACCTCAGCGTCGTAGCCGAGTTTTGCTGTCGGATTGATGTACACGCAACCGATCACCTTGCTCTCGTCGAGCGTCACAACGGTGTAAGCGAACGAGCTTCGGAGCTGGAACTCCTTCTGATGCCAGCCCAAATCAATGAGGTTCTGTTCCAGCGTTAGCCCGTCGGGCCATCCTGGCCCTGGCGAAATGGTCTCCAGTTGCTCGGCGCTTGATACGACCGCATCGTAGTCCTTCACGACGTCGTTGATCGTAAGCATCCGGAGGCGGAACTCAGCGGTCTCGAGCCGTTGTGGGACAGCGAAATCGGGATCGACAAACGGGCGACTCGACTGAGCACTTGCCGTTTCGGGAAGGTGGCTAGCCGCGCCGAGTAATAGCACGTAAACGATAGGCCGGGAGGCCCTGCATAGCCACATGATTCGACTCCAAACCCGGAAGGGGTGTGTATACGCCTGAATGCCCGCTTCGGGTCAGTGGCAGAGAGTATAGCGAACGCGCGGCCAGTGGCATGTTTCGTCAGAGGCCGGCATCCTACCCCAAGGCGACCGACTATCGCCTACGGCAGCAACGGCGGCGGCTCACGTTTCCCCTGAAACGCCACGAACATCGCATGATCCCAGTCCATGTCCTCGCCGGCATGCCACCTCGCCGCGCAGGATTCCTGGTCGAGGCGGTGTCTTTCGAAGCGACGTGTCATCCAGCCGAGCGACGCCGTGATTGACCGGGTAGTGGGTGGCTCGTACTCGGCCAGTCGCCTGTGCCGCCGATCAACGAAGTAAACCTCGCCCGTATCGGACGTCTTACAGTCGAAACCGCCCTCGTGGACCAGCCGGTGGTGATGCCGGCACAGCAGCACGAGGTTATCCAGGCTCGTCTCGCCGCCGTGCTGCCAGTGCTGAATATGGTGACCGTCGCAGTAGCGCTTCGAGGTACAGCCCGGGAAACGGCAGCCGCCGTCGCGGGCCATGAGGGCCCTTCGCATCGGCGGCGGAATGGTCCGGGAACGCCGGCCGATGTTGAGCGGCTCGCCCTGTGCGTTCTCCTCGATGGTCGTGACGCAGCAGTCGCAGGCGATGCGCTCGGACGTTTCCGCGGTAACGTGGGGCCCACTCTCGAGATGGGCAGACGATGCCTTGCCCTGGGACTGTACGTGCAGAACGACCTGGTAGCGATCCGCGGTCGAGCCGGTGTTCTCGGGGTGGTTCAGGTAGCTTTCGGCTATATCGCAGAGCGCATCGGCGCGGCGGGCTGAAATCGGTTCACGTGCCTCTGACGTTTCCGCGGTAACTTCTTCGGAAACGTCTTCAGCCGCATTATCCATGGCATGCTCGAGCGCCCGCAGCACGAGTTCGCCCTGCTCGGCCGGGAGCCTCGCCTTGATCACTAGGCAGCCGTCCTCGTCGCGGTAGTACTCGAATTCACGCCGTGCGTGGAGTTGCTCGGCAACACCGGGCTCATTGAGACGCTCGCAGCGCCTGTATTCCGACACGAAGCGCTCGACGTGATAGGCCGTGCCGTGATGGGCGATGCTGAGCAGCAGGTCCTCGTTGTCCGGTGTCGAGATACGCGTCATCGCCCGCACCTTGGAGAAGCTCACGCGGCCTTCCGCGAAGGCCGTCTGAATCTTTGGCACCCCCGGCAGAGCATGCGCCGTGCGCAGCCGCTCGCGCGCGGCGTTGAGTCCCAGGCCGCACTTGAAGTTGAGCCACTCGGCGCAGGACTTGAAGCCCAGGTCTTCCCAATAGCGCTTCTCATCGAACTCCCGAAGCAGCTCGAGGAAGTGGGCTTGAGCGACGGTCAGGTAGGCGTTCAGCTCGGCGATGCGGTTGCCGAGCCGCTCGCCCTCGGACAGCCCGGAATGGGCATCGGGCGGTGTGAAATCGGCCATGATTCCCTCCATGGAATGATACTGATTGAATATCCAGTAGTATACGCCTAACAGACTGATAATGCTTGGTTAATTTCTGCCGAGAAGTGCGAGATCATGGGTATGGATATCCTCCTGAGAAAAAAGCAAGCTACACCTTGATTCAATCACTAACGTGGTCGTTCGATATGAAGAAGCGTGCGCCAGAGTTTGTCTGTATAGCTGTTGTGCTTACCGCGCAGTCAGCGAGTACCGAGGAATCGCAAGACTGGGATTTGGTATCGCGTGAGGTCGTTCGCCTCGAACCAGATTCGTTCGCGGTTCTATCCCAGGATTTAATCGACTACCTTAAGGAACAGGGGTGCACCATCCCTCAAACGCCCTACCCAACGGACCCGCACAACGTTGTCCAAGGCGACCTGGACGGTTCGGGAGTCCAGGACGTCGCATTACTGTGTTCAGTCGCGCAACGTTCGGCGATACTCGTCTTCTGGGACGGCTCTGCGAGCGACACGGATCAGGTAACCAACTGGTCACCGGACAAGCACTGGCTCCAGGCAGGAGCAGATGGGATCGAGTTCAGTCGAATACTGAACATCGCGAGTCCAGAATCGATTGTCCGTTACAGCGTCTCCTACAATTCCGAATTGAAAGTGAGTCCCGGACACGACGGCCTGGACGAGGGTTTTCAGGGGAAGGCTTCAATGGTCCACTATTGGGACGGGAGAATCTGGCACAGATTGCAGGGTGCTGACTGAATACTCGAGTATTCTGAATTGCCGGGAACCGCCAGATCACTCACGACGAAAGCCCAACAAGTCCCCGACCAGCCGCTCCAGCACGCGCGCGCTCGTGTCGAGCGATTCGAACGTCACCGACTCGTCGATTGCGTGCCCTTCGCTGCCGACTCCCGGGCCGAAGTTGACGATCTCTAACCGGTCGTCGGCGAAGTAGCGGCCGTCGCTGACGCCGATCGCGCCGCCGATTGCGGCCGGGGCGCCCGTGACGGCCTCGATCGATTGCCGCAGCGCGGTCAGCATCTCGCCGTCCAGGTCGCCCTCGAAGCCGTTCGTGCCGCGCAGCCGTTCGACCGTCACGCTGCCGACCGGTTCATCGCCGTCGCGGAGTATCGCGTCGAGTTCCTCGAACGCCTCGTCGACGGTTTCCTCCGGCAGCAGCCGCCGGTCGATGACGGCGCGGCATTCGCTCGGCACGACGTTGGCGTTGCGGCCGCCTGAGAGCGTGCCGACGTTGATCGTCGAGTGCATGCCGCCGCGCCGGCGATCCGCGAGTCGCTTGCCCATTTCCGCATCGCAGCGAGACAGCACGCGCAGCATCCGCAAGATCGCGTTGTCCCCATCTTCCGGCTGGCCCGCGTGCGCCGCCTTGCCCGTCGTCGTCACTTCGACCCAGAGCACGCCGCGCTCGCTGACGACCATCGCGTTGTCGGTCGGCGCGCCCAAGAGCAGCATGTCGGGTCTGACGATGCCCTGATCGCGCAGGAAAGCCATACCGTTCGGGCCAAGGCTTTCCTCGTCGGTCACGTAGGTGAACACGACCTCGCCGAGCGCGGGTCCGCCCCGCCGCGCGATCTCCTCGGCAAGCCAGAGCTGCACGGCGCCGCTGCCCTTGCAGTTGGCGGCGCCCAGGCCGAAAACGCTGTCGCCGCGGACCGTCGCCTCGTGCGGCGGCGACGACCAGAGCGCGGGATCGCCGGCATCGACCGTGTCGATGTGCACGTTGAATACGAGCGACGGCTTACCCGAGCCCAGCCGGGCGACGACGTTGTCCATGCCGGGCACGTTCGCGTGCACGCCGGTCTCGTAGCCCCGGGCCTCGAGTTTTTCCGCGAGGTAAGCGCAGATGTCGGTGCTGTGGCCGGGCGGATACGCCGTCGGGAACGCGACGAGGTCTTCGAGGTAGCCCAGGATGCGGTCGCGACGCGCCGCGTCAGTCATACCGGATGTACATCGGCTGGACCGTCGCGGGCGACTCGGAGCGCAGGAACTGTCCGCGGCCGGCCTCGGCGATGCACTCACCATCGTCGATCACGACCTCGCCCCTCGACAGCACGGTCTTCGGCCATGCGCTCAAGCGCATGCCGGCGTACGGCGTGTAGTCGACGTTGTGGTGCAGCATCGCGTTGTCGAGCGTCAAGTCGGCATCGGTATCCCAGATCACGAGGTCGGCGTCCGCGCCCGGCGCGATACTGCCCTTCCTCGGATACAGCCCGTACATCTTCGCCGGGCCCGTCGAGGTCAGCGACACGAAACGGTGCACGTCGATGCGGTTTTTGAGTACGCCCTCGGACATCAGCAGTGGCATCCGCGTCTCGATACCCGGCACGCCGTTCGGTACGACCCGGAAGCTCGCGTTGTCGCCCGCATTCTTCTTGCCCCGCGGGTCGTCGAAGCTGAACGGTGCGTGGTCGGACGAAAACACCTGGAACACGCCGGTCCGCAGGCCCCGCCAGATATGCCGCTGGTCTTCGACGCTGCGCGGCGGCGGGCTGCAAATGCACTTGGCGCCCTCGAAGCCTGGCGCCGCGAGATCGTCGGCGGTCAGGAACAGGTACTGCGGGCAGGTCTCGGCGTAGATCCGGATGCCGCGCGCCTGCGCCTCGCGTATCTGGGCCATCGCGGCTTTGCCCGACACGTGCACGATCAGGACCGGCGTATCGACGAGCTCCGCGAGCGAGATTGCACGGTGCGCCGCCTCGCGCTCGATGACGGGCGGGCGCGCATCGGCATGAAAACGCGGCGCGATCTTGCCCGCCTCCTCGAGGATGTCGGTCAGCCACGCGATGCAGTCGTCGTTTTCGGCATGGATCATCGGCAGCGCACCCTCGCGTTTCGCAAGCGCGAGCAGGTCGAGGATCTCCCGGTCCTTGAGCTTCAGATCGTCATAGGTCATGTAGATCTTGAAGTGCGTGTAGCCCTCCCCGATCAGCGCCGGCAATTCGTTGTCGAGCACGTCCGCTGTCGGGTCGGCGATGATCAGGTGAAACGCGTAGTCGATGACCGGCTTGTTGCCGGCGCGGCGATGGTAATCGTCCACGGCGGCGCGCACGGTCTCGCCCTTCATCTGGCAGGCGAACGGGATGACCGTCGTCGTGCCGCCGTGCGCGGCCGACACGGTGCCGCTCGCGAAATCGTCGGCCAGCACGGCCCCGTCGCCCATCGGCTGATCGAGGTGGCAGTGCGCATCGACGCCGCCCGGCGTGACGAGCCGCCCGCCGGCGTCGATGACGGTCGCCGCCGAATGCTCGAACGCGCCGATCGCGGCGATCCTGCCCTCCGCGATGCCGATGTCGGCGACGAAGCGCTCGGTCGCGGTCGCGACGTCGGCGTTCAGAATGACGGTGTCGAGCGTGGTCATGCGGTCCGGCCCTCCCTAGAGTAATCTCGGCGCGCCTCAAACCGTCGCACAGGCCGTCGGCCCTTGTCCAACCTGTAACCGCTCGTAACGAGCGCAACCCGCACGTTGCAATCGCGGCCGCAAGCTGCCGAAATAGCCGGATGCCCGGCTCACCGACCCCCGCAATCCAGATCCAGGACGTGTCCAAGACCTACCTGGAGGGCGGCCGGCGTCACGCCGTGCTCGACGGCGTCGACCTCGTAGTCGCGGCGGGTGAACGCGTGGCGGTTCGCGGTCGCTCGGGCTCGGGGAAGTCCACGCTCCTGAACCTCGTCGGCGGCATCGACGCCCCGGATCGCGGCACGATCCGCGTGGCCGGCACGGACCTGACGTCGCTCGGCGAGCGCGCACGCACGCTGTTCCGGCGCGAGCGCTTAGGCTTCGTCTTCCAGTCTTTCAACCTGGTGCCGACACTGAACGTCGGCGACAACATCCGTCTCGTGCTCGAGCTCAACGGCGTGTCCCGGACCGATGCGACACGGCGAATCGGCGAGCTGCTCGATGCCGTGGGCCTGTCCGGCCGCGAAGCGAGTTTCCCGGACCGGCTCTCGGGCGGCGAGCAGCAGCGCGTCGCGATCGCCCGCGCGCTCTGTCATCGCCCGTCGGTATTGATCGCCGACGAACCGACCGGCAACCTCGACGACGCCTCGGCCGACACCGTGCTCGAGCTGCTCGACCGGCTCGTGAAGCACGAGGGCGGGACGATGCTGATCGCCACGCACAGCGCGCGCGTGGCCGCCTACTGCGACCGCAGCGTGACGATGCACGGCGGCATGCTCGAGCCCGCGGAATGATCCCGGCGACCTACCGGGCGAGCCTCGGCTACCTCAAGCGACACCCCTGGCAGCTCGCGCTGACGATCGTCGGCGTCGCGATCGGCGTGGCCGTCATCGTCGCGGTCGATCTCGCCAACCTGAGCGCCCGCAAGGCCTTCCTGCTGTCGATGGACGCCGTCACGGGCGAGGCCACGCACCAGATTCTCGGCGGGCCACGCGGTGTGGACGAGCGCATATATCGAACGCTCCGGGTCGAGCACGGGTTTCGCGCCATGGCGCCGATCGTGGATGTCGAAGTCCGGGCATTCGAGCGCAGCCTCAGCGTCATGGGCGTCGACCTGTTTGCGGAGCAGGCGCTCAGGCAATTCACGCGCGCCGCCGTCGAAGACGACGGCCGGGAAATCGACGGGCAGGCACTGTTCAGGAACCTCTATACAGAGCCCGGCGCCGTCACGATGTCGAAGCGAACCGCCGAAACGCTCGGCTTGCGCGCGGGCGACCGCTTCGACGTGATCAGCGGTGGCCGGAGATTCACGGCCCGACTGCTCGGCGTGTTCGCCGACGGCCAGGGCGGCGCCGACGAGCTGCTCGTGACCGACGTTGCGACGGCGCAGGAGTGGGCCGGCAGCGAGGGTTTTGTCTCGCGTATCGATGTGCGTCTGGAGGCCGAGGACGAGCAGGCGCTGGCGCGGCTCGAGGCCGCCCTGCCGGACGGCGCACGAGTCCTGAATGCGGCCGGTCGAACGCAGGCGACGGCCGAGATGAGCACGGGCTTCATGACCAACCTGGCCGCGATGAGCCTGCTCGCGCTGCTCGTCGGCCTGTTCCTGATCTACAACAGCGTCAATTTCTCGGTGTTGCAGCGCCGCGAGCTGATCGGCTCGCTGCGCGCGCTCGGGATGACACGTCAGCAGCTGTTCGTGCAGGTACTCGGCGAAGCGCTGCTGGTCGGCCTGGTCGCTTCCGCGCTGGGGCTCGCGCTCGGCGTCATGCTGGGCGAACGCATGCTTGCGCTCGTCTCGCAGTCGATCAACGACTTCTACTTCCGCGTCACGGCGACCGATGTGAGCATCGCGCCGCTCTCGATCGTAAAAGGCCTCACGGCGGGCGTCGGCGCGGCGCTGGTCGCCTCGGCCGTGCCCGCGCTCGAGGCCGTGTCGTTCGCGCCGCGGCTCGCCATGTCGCGCTCGACACTCGAGCAGAAAAGCGGCGGCAGGCTGCGCCTGCTTGCCGGTCTCGGCGTAGCGGCGATGCTCGTCGCGCTCTCGGTCGTCGCGCTGTCGGGACAGAGCCTCGTTGCGGGGCTTTCGGCCGTGTTCGTGATGATCCTGGGGTTCGCGCTGTGCGTACCGCTTTTGGTCGCGCTCGCCGCCCGCTGGCTTGCGGCGCCGGCCGGTCGCCTCGCGGGCACGTCGGCGCGCATGGCAATTGCGGGTATCGGCGCCTCGTTGAGCCGCACGGGGGTCGCGATTGTCGCCCTCGCGGTTGCCGTCTCGGCAACGATCGGCGTCAGTGTCATGGTGGACAGTTTCCGCGCTTCGGTCAGCGAATGGCTGGACCAGAGCTTGCAGGCGGACGTCTTCGCGGGTGTCGAGGACGGCGCCATCGATCCGACGCTGATTCGCGAGATCGTCGCGCTCGACGGCGTCGAAGCGGTCAGCACGACGCGCAGCAGCTACGTCGAAACGGCCGACGGCCGGACCCGGCTCATCGTCATCGACATGGCGCCGGGCGGCTACGCGGGTACCGAGATCCTGGATGCCGACCCCGACGACGTCTGGCCGGCCTGGGAGAACGACGATGCCGTGCTGGTCTCCGAGCCTTACGCGTACCGGAACGGCGTAGCGCGCGGCGATGCACTGACGCTCGCGACCGAGGACGGTCTCGTGGACTTCGAGGTGGCGGCGAGCTACCAGAGCTACGACATCAACGCGAGTTCGATCCTCGTGAGCCGCGCCACCTACGATCGGCACTTCGACGACGATGCCGTCGATACGCTCGGCCTGTACCTGGCCGACGACATCGACTCGGAGGCGTTCGCCGAGCGCGTCGTCGCGCTCGCCGCGGGCCGGCAGGTGCTGCGCGCGAGCTCGAACGACGGGATTCGAGAGCTGTCGCTTGACATCTTCGACCGGACATTCGTGATTACGGGCGTGTTGTACTGGCTGACGCTCGGCGTCGCGCTGATCGGCATACTCGGCGCGATGCTCGCGCTGCAGCTCGAACGCGACCGGGAGTTTGGCGTGCTGCGCGCACTCGGCATGACGCCAACGGGCCTCGGCGGCATGATTACGTGGCAGACGGCGGCGATCGGCCTCCTGAGCGGCCTCGCGGCCATACCGCTCGGATTGGCGATGGCCTGGATGCTCATCGAGGTCATCAACCGGCGCGCGTTCGGCTGGGGCATCGACATGCGCGTTCCGCCCGGGGTACTCATCGAAGCCGTCGCTTTCGCGGTGCTCGCCGCCGTCGTCGCAGGCCTTTACCCGGCCTGGCGCGCCGCGCGAACCCGGCCGGCCGTTGCGATGCGCGAGGAATAGCATGCTCGGCAGGCTGACAACCGCACTGCTGATAAGCCTCGCCGCGGGCGCGACGCTTGCGCAGCAGGAGAACTCGCTGCCGTCGCTGCTTGGGGACGACGCGGAGGGTTTTCCCAAAGCGACCGAGCGCCGTACGTTCGCGTTTCCAGCCGACCACGGACCGCATCCCGAGTTTCGCAACGAATGGTGGTACGTGACGGGCAACCTCGACGGCCGCGGCGGCCGCCGCTTCGGCTTCGAGCTGACGTTCTTTCGCTTCGCGCTGACGCCAGAGGCGCCCGCCGGCACTTCGGCGTGGCGCACGAACCAGGTATACGTCGCGCATCTCGCGTTGACGGACGCGCGCGGCGAGCGCTTCCTGGTCGACGAGCGCTATTCGCGAGGCGCGCTCGGGCTCGCGGGCGCCGAGGCCGATCCGTTCCGGGTCTGGATCGACGACTGGGAGATCGCGGCGCGGCCCGGCGCAGGGACTCGCTGGCAGCTGAGCGCGGCGAGCGACGACTTCGCCTTGAGTCTCGACCTCGAGGCGTCGAAACCGCCCGCGCTGAACGGCGACGCCGGGCTCTCGCAGAAGTCCGACAAGCCCGGCAACGCGTCCTACTACTACTCGATGACGCGCTGGGCGACCGACGGCAGCGTGACGATCGGGGATCAGCGCTTCGTCGTCAGCGGGCTGTCGTGGCTCGACCGCGAGTGGAGCTCGAGCGCGCTCGACGACGGGCAGCAGGGCTGGGACTGGTTCGCGCTGCAGCTCGACGACGGCAGCGAACTCATGGTCTACAAGCTGCGCAGGACCGACGGCTCGATGGATCCGAACAGCGCCGGCACGTTCATCGCCAGCGATGGCCGCTACGAGCACATCGAGGCCGCCGACATCCGGATCGAGGTCACTGACACCTGGACGAGCCCCGAAGGCGGCAGCTATCCGTCGGGCTGGCGCGTCGAAGTGCCGCGCCTCGGCGTATCGCTCGACGTGGAGCCTGTCATCCCGGATCAGGAGCTGTTCACGACCGTGCGTTACTGGGAGGGTGCGGTGGACATCGCGGGCGCGCGGTCCGGCCGGCCCGTCGCCGGGCGCGGTTACGTCGAGTTGACCGGCTACGCCGACTGAAGCAAACCGCGTCCGATCGGGTCGCGTTTGGTACATTGCGCGTCATGACCGCGCAAGACATGTTCCCGATAGCGGGTGGCTGCCACTGCGGCAACGTCCGCTTCGTTCTTCACTGGCCCGGCAAGGATCGCGAGATTCCCGCCCGCCGCTGCAGCTGCACCTTTTGCAGCAAACACCACGGCCGCTGGACGTCGCATCCGTCCGCCGTGCTCGAGGTCGATCTTACCGATGCGGACGCGGTTTCGCGCTACCGGTTCGGGACCGGTACCGCGGACTTCTGCGTCTGCGCCATATGCGGCATCGTCCCGCTCGTGATCAGCACGATCGACGGAACCGACTATGCGGTCGTCAACGTCAATACCTTCGACGAACTCGACAACCTCTCGCTCTCGGAATCGCCGACGAATTTCGACGGCGAGGACACCTCGAGCCGCCTCGGCCGGCGCGAGCGCAACTGGATTTCCAGGGTATCGTTCGACTAGCCCGGCCAGAAATGGAACAACGCCGTGCCGACGAAGGTCCCGAGCGCATAGCCGAGCACGCCGACGAGCACGCCCGGTGTCACGAGGTCGTTCCAGCCGCGCGCCGCGGCGAGCGCCGGCGCGGTCGTCGCGCCGAGCACCGCGGCGTTCGACGCCGTGACGAGTTCCTCGACGGTCAGCCCGAACGCGCGGCCGAGCCCGAGCAGCACGACGAGATGCACGCTTAGCAGGATCACGACCAGCACGACGAGAATCGGCGCGACCCTGATCATCGCGTTGAGATCGGCGCCCGCGGCGATCGCCGCGAAGAATACGAACGCGAGGCCGACACCGAGTTCGAAGCCGCCGTGCAGGCGTTCCATCCAGCGCGGCGCCGCGGTGGCGGCAACCAGCACGAGCAGCGTGATGATCGCGTAGCGCAGGCTCGCAACCTCAAACCATGCCGTGATCGCGTCGCCGATCGCGACGAACGTGATCGAGGCCGCGAGCGCCAGCGTCAGGGTTGCGGCCGTGATCTTCTCCGGGTTCGGCGCGTCGGCGGCCGCGACGTCTGCCTCGCTCGTATCCTCGTAGCGCTTGAAGCGCCGAGCGAGCCAGTTCCAGCCCGGCAGCAGCGCCAGTACGCTCAGGAATACGGCGCTGAACAGATTGTCGGTCGCGGTCGCGGCAGAGAAGAAGGACCGATCCTGATTGAGGCCCGTGACCTCGCCCAGAGCCGCGTAGTTCACCGAGCCGCCGATGTAGGTCGACGCGAACAGACCGGCCATCCCCGCCTCGCGCCGCGCCGGTTCGACGCCCGCCTCGGGCGCGAGCGCCGACAGGTCGAGCAGGCCGACCGCGACGATGACGCCCAATACGGTGCCGAGCGCCGCGATCATGAACGCGCCGGTCATGCGCGTTGTCTCGAACAACATGTGGCGCAGATTCGCACGGAACAGGAACAGCGGGATCAGTACGGGCACGAAATAGCCGAACACGAAATCGAAGGCCTGGGCCGAGTGCGGGATGATCTTAAGGTTGGCCGCCGCGATTGCGGCGAGGATCGCGATGACGGCGCCGGTCAGGTTTGCGCCCCAACGGGTGCGCTCGGCAAGGAACGCGCCGCCGGCGATCAGGAACAGGACCGCCATGATGCCGAAATCGTTGTCGGCGCTGACCAGCGTCGCCGGCTCCGTCATCGGCGCGTCCAACCGGGGCCGCGGACGAAGCGTCCGGGTGTCGCGCCCGTATGCTCGCCGTCCTCGAGCACGGGCACGCCGTTGACGAGCACATGCGAGACGCCCGTCGAGTACCGGTGCGGCTCGGCAAACGTGGCATGATCCGTGACCGTCGCGGGATCGAAAATCGCAATGTCGGCAAAGTACCCGGCCTCGAGCCTGCCGCGCTCGCGGATGCCGAGATTGCGGGCCGGAAAGCTCGTCAGGCGGCGAATCGCCTCCTCGAGCGGGATGACGTTCTCGTCGCGCACGTACTTTCCGAGCAGCCGGGCGAAAGTGCCGTAGGCGCGCGGGTGCGGATTCGATTTCAGAAACGGCCCTTCGGGCGCGAGCGTCTCCGAGTCCGAACAGAACGCCATCCAGGGTAGCGCGATCTTCTTTCTGACGTTGTCCTCGCTCATCAGGAAGTACACGGTGCCGACGCGGCTGCCGTCCTCGATCACGAGGTCCATCATCGTGTCGACCTCGCTGGTTTCGCGCATGGCGGCGACCTCGGCCAGCGTCTTGCCCGTGAGCGGCTTCAGGTCCTCGGAACGAAAGCCGACGAGCAGGAGCTTGTCGGCGCTGCCCGCGGCGAGGTACAGGTTTTCCCAGTCGTCGGTCGGGGTCGTCATTTCGGTTCTGAGCCGCTCGCGAACGGCCGGGTCTCCGAGCCGTTCCGCCCACGCTTCGTAGCCGCCCTCCTGCACCCAGGGCGGCATCGAGGCATCGAGCCCCGTCGCACCGGCCGTGTACGTGTACATGTCGGCCGTTATGTCGAGGCCCTCGGCGCGCGCGGCTTCGACGCGTTCGATGACGGCGTCGAGTTTGCCGTAGTTGGCAGCACCCGCGGCCTTCAGGTGATAGATCTCGGCGCCGATTTCGGCTTCGCGCGCGATCGTAATCAGTTCGTCGACGGCCTCGAGGAGCTGGTTGCCCTCGCTGCGCAGGTGCGAGATGTAGCGGCCGCCATGCTCGGAAGCCACTTTTGCCAGCTCGATGAGTTCCTCGGTGCCGGCGTAGAACGCGGGCGCGTAGATCAGCGACGAGCCGAGGCCGAGCGCGCCCTCCTCCATCGCATCGCGGACGAGGGCCTTCATGCGCTCGAGCTCCTCCGGGCTCGGTGCACGATCTTCGAAGCCGAGTTCGTGAATCCTGACCGTCGTCGCACCGACGAACGAGGCGACGTTCGGCGCGATGCCACGTGCTTCGAGGTGCTCCAGGTATTCGCCGAGCGTCGTCCAGCTGACATCGAAACGAATGTCGCCCATGCGTTCGATGAAACCCGCCTTCATGGCCTCGGACAGCGGTCCCATCGACCAGCCCTCGCCCATGACTTCCAGCGTGACGCCCTGGCGGATATCGCTTTGCGACCGCCCATCATGAATCAGCGACTCCGTGCCCCAGCTCAACATGTTGATGAACCCGGGCGCGACGGCGAGGCCCGCGGCGTCGATGACATCGGAGGCGGTGCCGAGATCGCTGCCGATCGCGGCGATTCGATCGCCCGAGATCGCGACGTCGGCCTCGACGGGCGGACTGCCGGAGCCGTCGTATACGAGGCCGTTGACGATCAGGAGGTCGTAATCGGGACCGGCGGGTTCGGGGCCGGAACACGCGGCGAGCAGCAGCGCCGCGACGGCGCCCATGGCGAGATTTCTAATCATTCTTGTCCTCCCGCGGCCATGGTAGCGGAATCGGGACGACGGAATGAAAAAAGGCGGGCCCTGTTAAGGACCCGCCTCTCGAGCGATTCGATAAGCGCGTGCTTATTCGACCGGCACGATGTTCTCGGCCTGCGGACCTTTTTGGCCCTGCGTGATCGTGAACTCGACCTTCTGGCCTTCGGCCAGGGTCTTGAAGCCGGAGCCCTGGATTGCGCTGTAGTGCGCAAACACGTCGGGGCCGCCTTCCTGTGCGATGAAACCGAATCCCTTCGTTTCGTTGAACCACTTCACGGTTCCGGTGGTCGTGGACATAGCGTATTCCTCACATTTTCAAGTTGATTGCCCTGTGGCGGGCGGTGTGCCTGGGGTGCTGCTGTTACTTATGAAAACGCGACGAGCTACATCTCTGGAGCATCGACCGGCACTGCATAGAAACGTTAACTACCGACAAGCTTTGCGGATCATACGGTCTCAGTATGACAAATGCGAGACAATTTCGAGCAGTCTGTGACGTACCGCCG
>JANQLK010000026.1 GCA_028280615.1 Woeseiaceae bacterium
CGAGCCTGCGCCCAGGTTGGCCTGCTTGATCGCCGTCGTGCCGCCAGCTCCGACCACCGTATTGGCGCTCAGCGCCGCCGAGAACGAACCGCCGTCCGTCGGCGTGTCATTCGAGATCGACTGCGCGCCCGAGTTGACGAACGTTTGCCAGTCGGTGAAGTCGCCGAGTTCAAAGTCGCCGTTGCTGGTCAGCTCACCGCCGCCGCCTCCGCCGCCGCCAGGACAGCTCGCAACCTGCTCGATCTCATCGAAGTAGAACGTCCAGTCTGGCGCATTGTTGGCTGCATCACCGTTCGTGCCATTCTCAAAGATGAACGTCAGCGCGCTGCTGCCGCCCGGCGGCGTGTCGCCCGTGAAGTCGTAGCACAGCTCGACCCATTCGCTCTCGCCCGGATGGTTCACCGTGCGCTCGCGGTCCTCGGCATCCGATACACCCTCGAACTTGAACAGCACCGGCACCACGCGGTTCGCCCACACCTTCATCGTGAACACTTCACCGTCGCTGAAGTCCTCGGCCGCGCTCAGCGTCAGCGTGCTGCCGCCGAACGGCGCATCATCGAACTTCTGCATCCGGGTAACCTGCGCGGTCATGTTGATGCCGGACATGTCCGGATTGGCTATTACGCTCGTGGCGCCGCCGCCGAAATCAACGTAAGAGTAGGTGCCCGGATCGGCCTCGAAGTCGATCGGGAACGCATCAGCCGGTGCCGCCGGACAGCTCGCGACCTGCTGGACATCGTCGTAGTAGAAGGTCCAGTCGTCCGGGTTGTTCGCAAAGTCGCCGTTGACCAGCAGGTCGAAGATCAGCGTCAGTCCGGTCGTCGCACCCGGCAGGTCGCCCGTGAAGTCGAAGCACAGCTCGACCCACTCGCTGCCGCCCGGGTGGTTCACCGAGCGTTCCTTCGCCGGCGGTCCCTCGAGCTTGAAGAGCACGGGAACCTCGCGGTTCGCCCACACCTTCATTGTGAACGCCTCGCCGTTGCCGAAGTCGATCGCCGGATCCAGCGTCAGTGTCGTGCCAGCTGCCGGATCGCCTGCGTTCTTCTGCATGCGAACGACCTGGGCACTTGTGTTGATGCCCGACATGTCCGGGTTGGCGATGATCGCCGATACACCACCGTTGAAGTCACCGAACGTGTAGTCGCCCATCATGCCTTCGAAGTCGATGCCGGCACTGATGTCGGTGCTGCTGCCGCCACCACCGCCGGTGGCGGTGCCATTGAAGCCGATGTCGGTCAGCAGCACGCCGAAGGGGCTGCCGCCATCCGCGGTCTGCGGTGCCTGCTGCTCGAAGATGACCCCAACTGCCGTCTCGACACCGACGCAGTCGGTCATCGGGATGACCACTTCGAACCAGCCGTTGCCGAGCCCGGTCGAGAGACTCGTATCGGCGAGGTCGATGATGCCGCAGGAGCCGCCCTGCTCCAGCTTGATCTCGATCGAGTTGTCGGGGAGATCGTCCGATTTGATCTTGAACGCGAACGAGTCGTAGCCCACGGCGAATCCGGCAGGCTGGTCGACGAATCCGAGCTGCAGGATGTGATCGAGGCCGTAACCACTGCCGCTCAGGGCTTCGAATGCCGGGTTAAAGTCCGGGTCGAGCGCGAACTCACCGTCAAACATCGAGGTCGTACCGAACGGCGTTATCGTCATGATGAGGTCCACCATCTCGTTCGGATCGGTCGCGTAGATCACGTCATCGGGCGGCGGCGTGATGTTGACCGGCGGCTCAGGATCCCCCGCGAAGAAGACGTTGTCGACGAATACCGTACCGTTGCCGTCGAAGCGGATCTGCTTGATGTCGGTGAGATCGACATCGTGGAAGTCATTGAGCGGCAGATTGGCGCTGACCCAGGTATTCGGCGTAACGGGGACTGACTGGCTCGTCGCCGCGCCATTCGCCGGCGCCACGGCCGGACTCGTGTCGAGCAGCGACACGTTGAACTCGGTGGAGTCGGCCGTCCACACGTCGATGCTCAGGTAGCCCTTGTCGGACACGTCCTGCGGATTTGCCGAGAAGTCGATGAACTGAAAGTCGAGATCGGAAAGCTTGATGACCGGGTTGCCACCCAGGTCGAGCAGCGAAAACGCGGTCATCTGATCCCGATCCGGGTTCAGGTCGACGCCTGCGACGGCGTCGTAGGAATCGCCGAAGATCGACGTTACCCCGGCGGGGTCTTCGCCCGGCGCCATGGGCGGAGCCGTCGGCTGCGGCTCAGGACCGCCGTCTTCGCCCTCGCCGGAGTAGACCCGCACCCAGTCGACTTCCATCGTTGCCGGGAACGGTGTGGCCCCGTCAACGGGACCCGGGAAATTGCCGCCGATGGCGAGGTTTAAGAGAATCTTGAACGGCTGATCGAAAGGTGCCGGAAAGTCCGCGCCTTCCGCGGCCGAAAACCACGAGTTCTGGGTCGCGTACAGCACGTTGTTCGCGTACCAGCGGATTTCTTCCTCGTCCCATTCGACCGCGAAGACGTTGAATTCCTCGGTCAGGCTCGTGGCAAGCGTGTACTCCTCGGTTGTGAACTGGTTGGCGGGGAACTCGCCGCCGAAGTGGATCGTGCCAAAGATCGTGTTGCCGCCGCCGAAACCGGCCGGGCCGGGATTACCGCCCAGGTTCACGGCTTCCATGATGTCGATCTCACCGCTCGCCGAGAAGCCGCCGTACACGCCATCGGCCGGCGCCGAACCGGGCTCGTCGTCCTGCGGCAGCATCCAGAAGGCCGGCCAGACGCCCGCCCCGCCGGGGAGCTTCATGCGAGCTTCGATGCGACCGTAGCGGAACGCGAGGCGGTCCTGGGTCGTGATGCGGGCCGACGTGAAACCGAAGTCGCCCACGGTCTCGCGCCGCGCCTCGATGACTAGCAGGCCGTTTTCGAGGCGTGCGTTGTCCGGGAGATAGTATTGAAGTTCGTTGTTGCCCCAGCCGGGAATGCCGTACTGGCTGCCGTCGCCTTCTTCGAAAAACCAGACTTCGGGATCGAGCTGCGCGGCGTCGAATTCGTCGCTCCAGACCAGCGTCAGGCTGTCGCCGTCGGCCACGGGGACCGTATCGGGTTCCCGCAGGGTCGGGGTGTCGATATTGACGTTGGTCGTCGTGTCCGTGTCTGCCTCAGGGATAGTGGGCGGATCGAGCGGATCGACCTCTGAGAACACAGGATCTCGACCGTTGTCGACACAGCCTGCGGCGGTCAAAAGCGCCAGGATAAGCAGCGCGCAGCGCGCATCACTCCGAAATCGAAGCATTAGAAACCCCCATCGGCATCAAGATTCAACAGGCTGTTGTCCGCCTGTTCCTGTCTAGAGTTAGCACGCGATGACAGCGTTGTCAATTTTGCGCGATCGAGCGCCCCCGGGGCGAGGGCCGGTGACAAGTCCCTGCCTTGTCACTGGTTTTTTTTGGGGCTTCGGCCTTCCGGGACGGCCCCTCCACCTGTGGTCGCCAGGGTCCAGAAACGATTCAGCTGCACCGACAGGCGAATCGCGGCGAGACCCTGGCCGTCCGACCGGACGCGGGCTAGGGCCGCATGACCTGCTTCGGCGTCCGATCGGCGAAGAACAGCCCCCAGTGCTTCTCTGCACCGTCAGGATTGTTTGGATTGCCCTTCCAGGGCTCGTCGAAGGCCTCGAAGAAAAACACGGTCACGTTGGCGCCAGCTGCCCACCCGTCGAGCTCCCGGTAGTAGCGTTCCTGCTCCGCCTCGCCCGCCCGGTCCGCGAACTCGGTTGCCGTTGTCGCCCAGCCGGCCTCGAGTATGGCCATGGGCGTATCCGGCAGCGCGGCCTGGACCCGCTCGAGGTTTTCGATCGTGTAGGACAGGCCCTCGTCGATGGTTTTCTGTTCCCAGGCCGGGTAAGTGTGAACGCCCAGGAAGTCGACGACGTCCGCGAGCGGCTCGCCGGCGGCGATCCACCACTCGTAGTTATCGGCCACGGTAACGGGCTGCTCGATCGCGGCCTTGACGTCCTGAACGTACTTGATGACGTTGTCGAGCGAGACCATGTGGTCATTCCATTCGACGAGCGCCTCGTTGCCGACGTTCACGGCGACGACGATGTCCCGGTACTCGTTCGCCAGCTCGATGCCGCGCGCGATCTCATCCAGGTTGTCGAGCGTATTCTGTGCGAGCTTGTCCTGAGGGATAGGCTCGTCTAGCCAGGGGCAGCCTTCATGATTGCTGATCTCGGCATCCAGCCACATCCCGAGCAGGACCTTCATCGGCAGCCCGTTCTCGCGAATGAGCCTGAGCGTCGTCTCAGAATTCTCCTTCGCGTCGTACAGCCGGATTAGATTGAAACCGCTGTCGATCAGGATCTCGAGGTCCTCGAGTATCTCGGCGTCGCTCGGATTGACGGCGCCATCGCCGCGGTCTGGGTGCTGGCCTTCGCGAAAACCGGAATACGCGACGGCCATGACCTCGCCGGCGACCAGCGCATCCGGCGCCTGGAACGCCGCCGATTCGGCGGCGTTGACTGATCCGGTTTCGGATGTCGCCGGCTCGGGACCACAGGCGCTCACGGCCAATGCCCACAGGAGGACCAGCGATCCTGTCACGGGACGCCGGGCCAGTCGATTCATGAATGCTTGCTGCACGATTGTCTCCCCTGTCTTTCGTCTTCGTTTTCAAACGGCCGAACGGCTTGCACGGCTTCCCGGATTGTTCGATGGGCTCAGGCGAGCAGCCGGAAAGCCGTCATGAGTTCAGTCGCCGAGCTGCCGCCGATATAGGCGTGAAACTCCCCGGGCTCTGCCGCCAGCCGGTTGTCGCGTCCGTAGAACGCGAGATCGTCGCTACCGATCTCGAACTCGACCCGACGGCGTTCCCCGGGCTCGAGCTCGACGCGCTTGAAGCCCTTGAGCTCTCGTACCGGGCGCGTGACGCTTCCGTACAGGTCGCGGACATAGAGTTGCGCCACCTCGGCGGCCTTTCGATCGCTCGCGTTGATGAGGTCAGCGGAGATCGTCAGCGTCTCGCCGATGTGCATCTCGTCTCGGCAGAGGCCGATGTTCTCGTAAATGAACAGCGCGTAGGACAAGCCGTGCCCGAACGGAAACAGCGGCTCGTAGCCGGCATCGAGATGATAGGCCGTCATGCCCGTGGAAAGCTGGTCGGCATTCGGGTCGATGTCGTCCAGCAGCACCACGGTGTCGGGCGTCGGCGGCTTGCCCGTGTTCTTCTGACAATAGTAGATCGGAATCTGCCCCACCATGCGCGGCAGCGATGCGGGCAGCTTGCCCGACGGCGACGCGACGCCGAACAGCAGGTCGGCGATCGCCGGTCCGCCCATCGTCCCGGGATGACCGAGGAACAGGATGGCATCGACCTGATCGACGACGTTGCTCAGGGTCAGCGGACGCCCGGTCATGATCACGGCGATTGTCGGTTTTCCCGCCTCGCGGACCCTTCGAACGAGCTCGACCTGGGCGCCCGGCAAATCGATGTCGGCGCGCGAGTGCGCCTCGCCCGAGAGGATCGCCTCCTCGCCGAGGAACAGGATGACCGCATCGGAACTGCGGGCCGCCGCGACCGCTTCATCGAAGCCCGCCACATCGCGGCTGCGGGACGTCGGCAGCGCGCGAACGTACTCCGTAGCGACCGAACCCGGCAGCTGTGAGCGGATGGCCGCGAGCGGCGTAATACTCATCGAGGGATCGCCGTCGAATACCCAGGTGCCCAACTGGTCGCGCGGCGCATCGGCCAGGGGACCGATCAGCGCCAGCGACTCGAGCGAGGATGCGTCGAGCGGCAGCGCACGGTGCTCGTTTTTGAGCAGCACCGCGCTCTCGACGGCTGCCTCCCGGGCCGTCGAAAGCGCATCGGCGTTGCCGGGCGGCGGCAAGGCTTCGGGGTCGGTGTAGGGGTTCTCGAATAACCCCAAGCGGAACTTTATCCTCAGGATGTTCCCGGCCGCCGCGTCGATGAGCGCAGGGTTGACCCTGCCCTGCTCGACGAGGCCTTCGAGGAAGCGCGCGTAGGCATCGCCGTGCATCTCCATGTCGACGCCGGCCGTAGCGGCCTCGAATGCCGCGGCCTCGTCGTTCTCGGTCAGGCCGTGCACGCAGAGCTGGCGTATCGAATCCCAGTCGCTGACGACGAGCCCGTCGAAATTCCACTCGTCGCGCAGCACCTCGCGGAGCAGGAACTCGTTCGCCGTCGCCGGAACGCCGTCGATATCGCTGAACGATGTCATGAGCGTCGATACGCCGCCGTCGACCGCCGCCTTGAACGGCCGCAGGTAGACGTTGCGCATCTCGTTCTCGGGTATGTTGGTCGTCGCGTAGTCGCGGCCGCTCTCGGCCGCGCCATAGCCCGCGAAGTGCTTGGCGCACGCCGCGATCGACTCGGGCGACGCCATATCGTCGCCCTGCAGGCCCTCGACCATGGCCCGGCCGAGTTCGGACGCCAGGTACGGATCCTCGCCGAAACTCTCCGCGATGCGCCCCCAGCGTGGATCGCGGGCGACGTCGATCATCGGCGCGAACGTCCAGTTGACGCCCGAGCGTGCTGCCTCGCGCGCCGCGACCCGCGCGCCGGCCCTGACGATGTCATGATTCCAGCTCATCGCCTGGCCGAACGGGATTGGCATGACCGTCTGGAAGCCGTGGATGACATCCCGCCCGACGAGCAGCGGAATTCCGACGCGGCTCTCTTCCACCGCCAGCCGCTGCAGCCGGTTGACGACACGTACATCGACCTCGTTCAGCACCGAGCCGACGCGTCCCGCGCGTATTGCGTCGGCCTGATAGTCGTGGATGTAGCTGTCGCCGATGTTGATCTGCGACATCTGCCCGATCTTTTCGGCAAGCGTCATCTCCGCAAGAAGCGACGCCACGCGGTCATCGACCTCGACCGTGAGCGATGCAGGATCCCTGCTCGTCTGACTCATATTGGCGGTGCTCCTCGACGGTGCAATCGACAGCTCTCCTCTCTCGACCGTCGGCGGCCGGCCGGGAGGCTCAGCTTTAGCAATGTTTGACAGCGCTGTCAATCTGGCGGATGATGATTCGCCGTTGGGGGATCAGGCAGAAGACATCAAGCTAAGGGTTGATGATTCGCCGTCGGAGGGAACAGAACAACAATGAACGCTTCGACGCACAGCGTGACTGCGCCTGAAGACCGAATCCCGTTTCACCTGAAGCTGGTCTACGGTCTCGGCGCCTTCGTAAACAACACCCTTGCCGCCGCGATCGGCGGCATGATCATCGTTCTGAATCTGGGCCTCGGATTGAGTCCCGCGCTGGTTGGCCTGCTCGGCGCCCTGCCACGTCTGACCGACGCGATCACCGACCCGCTCATGGGTTATATCACCGACAACACCCGATCGCGCTGGGGCCGGCGCCGACCTTACATTTTCGTCGGCGCGATCACGGTCGGTATCATTTTCGTACTGCTTTGGCAGCTGCCGCTCGGCAAGAGCGACTCGTACTACTTCTGGTACTTCCTGATCGGTTCGCTGATCTTCTATCTTGCCTATACGGTGTATGCGACGCCGTGGGTCGCGCTGGGCTATGAGCTCACGCCGGACTACCACGAACGCACGCGCCTCATGGGCGTACAGAACTTCATCGGCAACATTGCCTACATGATTTCGCCCTACTTCCTAGCGATCATGTACGCGGAGGCCTTCGAGAACGAGGTCGAGGGGGCCGCGGTGCTGGCGATGATCATCGGCGCCGGCGTCATGGTGCTCGGCGTCCTGCCCGCGATCTTCCTCAGAGAACGATTCAAGGATACGACGGACGACGACGGCGCGGCGGCCGAGGAGGCCGGCAGCGCTATCGCCCGCAATCTCAAGCTGTTCTTCCGCGGATTCGTGACGACGCTCAAGTTTGCGCCGTTCCTGAAGCTCTGCATCGCGACGTTTCTCGTGTTCAACGGTTTCATCCTGATCGCGTCCTTCCAGCCTTACGTGATCATCTACTACGTGTTCGGCGGAGACGCCGAGGCCGGGTCGGCTTTCGTCGGTCACTCCGGACTGTTGCAGGCCGTTACGGGCCTCGTGGTCATCGCCTTCGTCACCTGGCTCGCGACCCGCGTCGGCAAACGCCGCGCGTTCTTTTTCTCGACCGGCATCTCGATGGTCGGCTATGCGCTCAAGTGGTTCTGCTACACGCCCGACAACCCCTGGCTCGTACTGATTCCCGCGCCGCTGATGGCGTTCGGACTGGCCGGCCTGTTCACGCTCATGCCGTCGATGATCTGCGACGTCGTGGACTGCGACGAGGTCGAAACCTACGAGCGCCGTGAAGGCATGTACGGCTCGATCTTCTGGTGGGTCGTCAAGCTCGGCCAATCGGTTGCAATTTTCGGCGGCGGCCTGCTGCTCGTCGCGACCGGCTTCGACGTCGAACTGGGCGGCAACCAGGCGCCCGAGTCGATCACGCTGATGCGTCTCTGCGACGCGTTCATACCGTGCATTGCATCGGGTATCGCTATCTGGGCGATCGCGAGCTACTCGATCACAGAAGAAAAGGCACACGATATCCGCATGCTGCTCGAGGAGCGGCGAGGAAAAGCCTGAGCTGACTACCCGGTTTTTCTAGAACGGAATATCGTCGTCGAAGTCGTCAGCCGGCGGCGGACTCGACTGGCCGCTTCCCTGGCTGCGTCCTGTGTCGCCGCCGGCCTGCGAGTAGTTCGACGAACCGCCGCCGCCGCGGCCGCCCATCATCTGCATTTCGTTGGCGATGATCTCGGTCGTGTAGCGATCGTTGCCGTCGCGGTCCTGCCACTTGCGCGTCTGCAGGCGTCCCTCGACGTAGACCTGCGAGCCCTTGCGCAGATACTCGGCCGCGATCTCGGCCAGGCGGCCGAACATGGCGACCTTGTGCCACTCGGTGCGTTCTTTCTGTTCACCGGTCTGCTTGTCCTTCCACTGGTCGGACGTGGCGATGCTAAGGTTCGTGACGGCCCCGCCCGACGGCATATAGCGCGTCTCGGGGTCCGCCCCAAGGTTTCCGATCAGGATGACTTTGTTGATTCCGCGGGCCATGTTCGGTCCCCTTTGTACTGCGCTCTTGGCTCGTTGCGTCGTTCTTTTGGCCCGAAAACGCGGCGAATGGCGTCGGTCGGGGGAAGCTATTGTAGAGGCTGCCGGTGCAAAAGCCAGCCCGAATTCCGCGGGCTTTGGTGGAAATTCATTTGCCGCGCGGCGACTCGCCGCCGGCCTGCGGCGCGGCGGGCGTGTCATCGAGTTTCGCGAGCTGGCTCGCCATGTCCCGCCGAATCGTCTCGACGATGGCGTCGTAGCCGGGCTCGCTGCGCAGTTCGGCGAGGGCGAGATCGTGCTCCAACTCGTATCGCCAGCGCAGTCGCCAGCCGGCCTCGACGGCCTGCTCGAGGAGCTCGAGCGCCCGCCCGCTGTCGCCGCGAATCGCGTGAATCCGGACGTCGTCGATTCGATTGCCGCCCCAGCGTACCCGAGGCGAGTCGGCAATATAGGCCAGGCATGCCGCCAGGATCTCATCGGCCCGCTCCTGCCGGCCGGCAAGCTTCAACAGGTACGCGAAGTCGATCGCCGCCTCGTAGTTCCAGCCGTTCACGGGCAGTGCCTGCTCCGCGACGAGTTCCGGGTAGTAGCGCTCGTATCGCCGGGTGGCCGCATCGAGGTCATCGTTCAGCACATCCCGGTCTCTCAGGAGCCTGAGCGCCGGCGCAAAGCCGTCCCAGTTTTTGGCCACGGTCCTCGCGTTTTCTTCGGCGGCCTGCATGTCACCCTCGATCGCGCTCAACAGGAGCTTGGCGTAGTAAGGGTGCGTGCCGCCCGGAGCGACGCGGATTGCATCGTCGACATATCGCGCCGCCGTTTTGAGGTCGCCGAGATCGGCGAAGGCATCGGCGAGGTAGATATAGGGCGTCGGTGCGTCCGCTCGGATACCGGCGGCCTTTGCATACCAGGGTATCGCGTCGGCGACTCGACCGAAAAACCGGTGCTGCACACTACCGATGCTGTTATACGAGATCGCGAACTCGGGATCGATGGCGATCGCGGCTTCGAACTGGGCGATCGCCTCCTCGGTGCGCCCCGCCGTCGACAGAACTTCACCATAGTCGTGCTTGATGATGGCCGACTTCGGATCCAGCGTGACGGCAATGCGCGAATACGTCACCGCATCATCGGGACGACCTGCCAGACGGCCGAGAAACTCCCCGTACCACTGGTACAGCGGCGCGTAGCTCGGGCTGAACTCGATTCCCTTGAGGAACGCCTCCTCGGCGCGAACGATATCGCCGCGACGATGCAACAGGTTCCCGAGCGACGCGTACGCCTCTCCGAGGCGGTCGTTGATCGCGAGCGCCGCGCGCACCGCGCGCCAGCCGCGTTCGTCGGCGTCGTTTGCCCGCAACTCGCCGTAGTTCGAAGCCAAGCGCAAGGCATCGGCCAGGGCAACATAGGCGAGCGCGAAGCCGGGATCGCGCGATGTGGCGCGCTCGAGCAGTTCAATCGCGCGCTCGATGTCCGCCGGTCGCCGCGTCTCCAGCAACTGCCTTGCCTCGAAGAAGGCATCGAGCGCCGGCAGGTCCTCCGTGGGAACACTCGCCAGTCGCTCACGGTCCTTGGGCGACAGCTCGATGCGCAGCGCTTCGACGACGGCGGCACCGATCTCGCTCTGGACGTCGAACAGTCCCGATGCCGTCAGCCTGCGGTCAAAACTCTGCGTCCAGATATACTCGCCGGTCGCCGCATCGACGAGCTGGACGTTGATCCGTAGTGCTTCTCCATCGCTGCGGATGCTGCCCTCGAGAACGTGGCTAACGTTGAGCTGCGTCGCGATCTCGGCAATATCCGCATCCCTTCCTCGAAACGAAAACGACGACGTCCGGGCGATGACTCTCAAACCAGGCTGCCGCGCAAGCAAATTGAGGATTTCCTCCGATATGCCGTCGGCGAAGTAGTCCTGCGTCCGGTCGGCGCTCATTACCGCGAACGGGAGTACCGCGATCGACGGAGTGTCCCGGGCGACGTCGATCATCGGCGCCGTATCGGGCGGATCGCCGGCCACTCTCGTCAGCAGCAATAAAATCAGGCCGGCGACCGCGGCGGCAATGGCCCAGGCGACGAGCCGCGACGACCGGCGCGGCGGTGCGGCGGCGGATTCGATGACAGGCTCCACGGGCAACTCGAAAATATAGCCGCGCCGCGGCACGGTCCGGATCGCCGTCTGCGAATCGTCGCCCAGGGCCTTGCGGATATCGATCAGGCACTGGGTCACGGCGTCCTCGGTCACGACCGCGCCGGCCCAGACCGAATCCAGCAGCTCGTCGCGGCCGACGAGCTTGCCCTGCCGCTCGACGAGATAGTGGAGTACGTCGAAGGACTTCGGCCGGAGTTTCACCCGGTTACCGTCTCTCAGCAATTCGCCGCGGTCCGGATCGAGCGTGAACTCGCCGAACCGGTAGCTGCCGATTTGTTCGTAATCCTCTGACAAAGCGGGCTTTTCCATCCATCCGAACGCGGCTTGGTTGGCCTTCCGTCAATCTTTCGCCGCTTTTTAGCCCGGCTCTCGTTACTTGAACGCGCGATCCGCGGATGCTCGACGCTGAACAGCCATCGGCGGCCGGGTGCCGCTGACCATTCTAACGAGAACAAGGAGATAAACCATGAAACGAAACGCTCTGGCGCTCGGCGCAATCTCACTTTTGATGCTGCTCGGCCGTCCGGCCCTGGCCGGCGACGGCTGCTCGGTCAGGGATATCGCCGGCAAGTGGATGTTTGCGACCGGCATCGGCCGCCAAATGCTCGGCGGCGATATTCCGCCAGGCAAGGACATCACGGCGATAGGCACGATGAACATCGCGCGCAACGGCACGCTCAGCGGCACGTTCGACGTGACTGTTCAGGACGCGTTCTTCTTTCCGGGCGTCACGTACGTGGGCAATATCGTCGTGAACCGCGACTGCACCGGCACCGTCACGTTTGAAACGAGCCTGGGATCGGTTCGTTCTGACAGCATCGCCCTCGTCAGCCGCCGCGAGATGCTCGCCATGTCGCAGGACCCTTTGAACCTCTGGACCTACCAGATCCGCCGGGTCGCGGCGAATCTGCGCGGCTACGGCCGGGACCGCGACGACGATTGACCCTGGACCGGGCGATCCGGGCTTGCAATGAAGGCGCTGCTCGCGATCGTCCGCGTTGCGATGCTGCTCGCCGCCGCGGTGAGCGCGGCGGCAATGCAGCCGCTCGAGATCGTCAACGTCATCCTGATCGGCGCCGCAACGCCCGAACAGCGGGACCGCCTGGTCATCACGGGGCGGAATTTCGATCTCGACCGCGATGTCAGCCTGACCCTCGGCGAGTTCGAGCTGGACCTGCTGGAACTGACGTCAACCGCCATCCTGGCCGAGATTCCGGGTGAACTCTCGCCGGGGCGGTACGAGCTCGTCGCATGGTCCGAAGGAGGTCGCGTACGCGAGCACTCGGTGATCATCGTGGTCGAGGCACGGGCCGCGGAGGACGAGTCGGGAGAAGCGCGCCTGGAGGACTAAGCCCGCACGTCATTCGCGCGCCTCGAGCGACGCGCCCGGATCGCGACCGAAACCGCGCAGCGCCAGCCAGATCGCACACAGCAGCGCACAGGCCACGAACACGGCCATGGTCCCCGCCGCGAGCAGATAGCCGCCAAGCAGGCCGCCCGTGAAGATGCCCAGGAACTGCGCCGTCGCGAATACGCCGACCGACGCGCCGCGCGACGACTCGTCCGCCTGCTTCGAGACGCGGGACGGCAGGCTCGCCTCCAGAAAGTTGAAACCGCCGAAGAACAGCGCAAGTCCGATCAGGATGGCCGGCAGCGAGACCGTCGCGAACGCGAACAGCAGCTGGGCTGCAAGCATCATTCCGACCGCCAGACCGAGATAGCCGCCGCCGGACTGCCTGTCGTCGCGCGTCAGCAGCGGTATCGTGATCGCCAGCGACAGCACGAGCGAGCCCAGATACATCACCCAGTGGCTCGTAAGCGGTAGTTCGAGGCGCTCGCTGAATACGAACGGCAGCGCCACGAAACTCGCGGTCAGTATCGCGTGCAGGACGAATACGCCGGCGTCGAGTCTGAGCAGGTCTGGCTTCAGCGCGGGCCTGAGCGAGAACGTCGCCTGGCGTGTCGGCCGTTCGACCCCCGGCAACGTCATGACCAGCGAGACGGCGACCAGCGCCGCGCCTGCCGCGGCCCAGAACACGCCCTTGACGCCGGCCGCCGCGGCGATTGCGGGGCCGGCGATCACGGCAATCATGAACGCGAATCCGAAGCCGACACCGTAGACCGCCATGGAGCGGGTCCGCACCGATTCTCGGGTTGCGTCGGCGATGAATGCGACCAGCGCGGCCGAAATCGCGCCGGCACCCTGCAGAAAACGTCCGACGATCAGGCCGTAGATGCTGTCCGCCATCGCCGCGATGATGCTGCCTGCCGCGAGCAGCAGGAGCGCGGCGACGATGACGGGCGCGCGACCGATGCGGTCCGACAGGACGCCGAGCGGTATCTGCATCAGCGCCTGGGTCAGACCATAGGCGCCGACCGCGAGGCCGATCAGCGGCCCCGTCGCCCCGTCGAAAGACGCGGCGTAGGGAGCCAGCACGGGCAACAGCGCGAACACGCCGAACATGCGCAGCATGGCAATCAGCGCGGCCGAGGCGACGGCGCGTTTCTCGGTCCGGCTGAATCCCGCGAAAAACCCCCCGGTCTGATCAGCCAAGACAGCGTCCGCCGACGGTATTGCGTTCAGGAATCAGTAGCTTGTCGTTGTTCATTCAATCGGCGAAAGACGGGCGCGGGCGGCAATGGCTGTTTCCGGTTGTATCGGCTTTGCGGTGCAGGTCGGGGGCGGCGTATATTAGCAGGTTGGTCGCCCGTCCCTGAACGCATTCATGAAAACCATCGATATCCGCGGTGCGCGGACACACAACCTCTGCAACCTCGACCTGAGCCTGCCGCGCGACCAGCTTATCGTGTTTACGGGGCTGTCAGGCTCGGGGAAGTCGTCGCTCGCGTTCGATACGATCTACGCCGAGGGGCAGCGGCGCTACGTCGAATCGCTGTCGGCCTATGCACGCCAGTTCCTGTCGATGATGGAGAAGCCGGACGTCGACCACATCGACGGCCTATCGCCTGCGATCTCGATAGAGCAGAAGTCGACGTCGCACAACCCGCGATCGACGGTCGGCACGGTCACCGAAATCTATGACTACCTGCGGCTGCTGTACGCCCGCGCCGGTATTCCGCGCTGTCCGGATCACGACACGACGCTCGAGGCGCAGACCGTTAGCCAGATGGTCGACCAGGTGCTCGCGCTCGAGGAAGGCAGCAAGCTCATGCTGCTGGCGCCGGTCGTCGACGACCGTAAGGGCGAACACGTGCAGCTCATGCAGGACCTGATGGCACAGGGTTTCATCCGCGCCCGCATCGACGGCGAGGTATACGAGCTCGACGATCCGCCCAGGCTCGACCTGCGCAAGAAGCACACGATCGAGGCGATCGTCGACCGCTTTCGCGTCAAGGACGACCTGCGCCTCAGGCTCGCCGAGTCCTTCGAGACGGCGCTAAGGCTCGCCGACGGCGTAGCCCGCGTGGCATGGATCGACGAACCGGAGCACGAAGAACTGCTCTTCTCCGACCGCTTCGCGTGCAACGTCTGCGGCTACAGCCTGACCGAGCTCGAGCCACGGCTGTTCTCGTTCAACAATCCGTCGGGTGCCTGTCCGAGCTGCGACGGACTGGGCGTCAAACAGTATTTCGATCCCGAGCGCGTCGTCGTCAATGCGTCGCTGTCGCTCGCGGGCGGCGCGATCCGCGGCTGGGACCGGCGAACGACCTACTACTACCAGATGATCCAGAGTCTCGCCGATCATTACGACTTCGACATCGAGGCGCCGTTCGAGTCGCTTTCGAAGAAGCTGCGGGACATCGTCCTGTACGGCAGCGGCAAGCAGAAGATCGATTTCCACTACGCGAACTCGCGCGGCATGCAGATCAAGAAAACGCACCGCTTCGAGGGCGTGATCCCGAACCTCGAGCGCCGCTACCGCGAAACCGAATCCGGCGCCGTGCGCGAGGAGCTGACCAAGTACTTGAACAGCCAGGCCTGTCCGGACTGCGAGGGCACGCGCCTGAACCGGGCCGCCCGGCACGTATTCGTTCAGGATCGCCCGCTGCCCGAGATCACGACGATGTCGGTCGGCGACGCGCGCGCCTTCTTCGACGGGCTCGAACTCGAAGGCTGGCGGGCGACGATCGCCGACAAGATCGTCAAGGAGATCGGCGATCGGCTGGGCTTCCTGTCCGACGTCGGGCTCGACTACCTTTCCTTAAGCCGCAGCGCCGAGACGCTGTCGGGCGGCGAAGCGCAGCGCATCCGGCTCGCGAGCCAGATCGGCTCGGGACTCGTTGGCGTCATGTACATCCTGGACGAACCGTCCATCGGCCTGCATCAGCGCGACAACCAGCGTCTGCTCGCGACGCTCACGCACCTGCGCGACATCGGCAACACGGTCATCGTCGTCGAGCACGACGAGGAAGCCATTCAGAGCGCGGACTACGTCGTCGACTTAGGCCCCGGCGCGGGCGTGCACGGCGGCAAGATCGTCGCCGCCGGGACACCCCGGGAAATCAAGGACAATCCGCAGTCGCTGACCGGCCAATACCTGTCCGGCAAGCGCAGCATTGCCGTGCCGAAGGAGCGCACGAGCCCGGATACCAAGCGCCAGCTGCGCGTCATCGGCGCCACGGGCAACAATCTCAAGAGTGTCGACGTCTCGATTCCCATAGGGCTCATGACCTGCGTCACGGGCGTGTCGGGCTCGGGCAAATCGACGCTGATCAACGACACGCTCTACGAGTCGGTCGCGGGCACGATCAACCGCTCGAACCGCAAGTCAGCGCCGCACAGGAAAATCGAGGGCCTCGAACACATCGATCGCGTGATCGATATCAGCCAGAGTCCGATCGGGCGCACACCGCGCTCCAACCCGGCAACCTACTCGGGCCTGTTCACGCCGATCCGCGAACTGTTCGCGGGAACGCAGGAATCCCGCTCGCGCGGCTACATGCCGGGCCGGTTCAGTTTCAACGTCAAGGGGGGCCGCTGCGAGGCCTGCCAGGGCGACGGCGTCATCAAGGTCGAGATGCACTTCCTGCCC
Organism: Woeseiaceae bacterium; assembly: GCA_028280615.1. Lineage (GTDB taxonomy): Bacteria > Pseudomonadota > Gammaproteobacteria > Steroidobacterales > Woeseiaceae > UBA1847. The sequence continues at coordinate 16,132 of JANQLK010000026.1, forward strand.
GACGTCTACGTGCCCTGCGACGTGTGCCGCGGCCAGCGCTACAACCGTGAGACGCTCGAGATTCGCTACAAGGGCAAGAACATTCACGAAGTGCTGGACATGACCGTGGAGGATGCCTTCGAGTTCTTCAAGAACGTGCCCGTTGTCGCGAAGAAGCTCAGCACGCTCATGGACGTGGGCCTCGCCTACGTCAGGCTGGGACAGAACGCGACGACGCTGTCCGGCGGCGAGGCGCAGCGCGTCAAGCTCGCCAAGGAGCTGTCGAAGCGCGATACAGGCAGCACGCTGTACGTGCTCGACGAGCCGACCACGGGCCTGCACTTTCACGACGTCGAACACCTGCTCGACGTGCTGCACCGGCTGCGCGACCGCGGCAACACGGTCATTGTCATCGAACACAACCTGGACGTCATCAAGACCGCCGACTGGATCGTCGACCTGGGTCCCGAGGGCGGCGACGGCGGCGGCACGATCGTCGCGACGGGCACGCCCGAAGACGTCGCCGCGACCAAGGGTTCGTTCACGGGCCAGTACCTGAAGCCGCTGGTTACGAAGCGCGCGGCCTGAGGCTCGGCCGCGGGAGCAAACGAAGCTCCCGCCGGTCCAATCAGCGTGGGAGGCGTCCGGCCAACCTGCTTGCGAGGAGAAGCAGCATGCCAGTCAAGACATTTCGAGCGCACACCCTGGCCCGCGCGTGCCTGCTCACGGCCGCGACGCTGCTCGTTGCCGGCTGTGGCGCGAACGCGCAGCGCGGGGCCGCGGAGGGCGGCGCCACGGGCGCCGTGGCCGGCGCGGTCGGCGGCATGGTGTCGGCGCTCATATTCGGCGGCAATATCGCCGAGGGGGGTGCCCGCGGCGCCGTGTATGGCGGCGCCACGGGCGCGACGGTCGGCGCGATGGCCGGCGCGAGAGTCGATTCCGCCGAGAAGGCGCGCCGCGAAGCCGAGCAACGGCAGAAGCTCAAGGTGCTCGAGCAGGAACTCGGCCCCGATGCTTACAACGGCATCGTCGCGCTGACCGAGTGCAAGTACGGCGTCGCGATCGCGAACGCCCGCGAGGCACGCAAGTCGGACAATCGCGAGTACGCCCTCGCGGGCATCTGGGTAGAGACGCTCACCGAAATGGATCGCGACAATGCGGACGCATCGGCCGCGCTGTTCGAGACCCTTGCCTCTGAAGACAAGAGTATCGAGACGACGAGCCAGGCCGAGACTCGTGCGGACGCGGCGCTCGAGCGCCTGCACGACCTGCGCGCCGAGTATGGCCTGCCGGCCAGGTGTCCCTAGAGACGACTAGCTAGTGTCCTGAGTCATTAGCGCGCCAGTGCGCATCGAACGCGCGCACGAAACGCGCCGCCGAGCCCTCGCTGGTCCGCAAATACAGCGAAGGCTCGATCAGTTCGAGTTCCATGAGCAGGAAGCGGCCGTCGGCGCCGCGCACGAAGTCTAAGCGCGCGTAGACGGGCTCGGGCTCGACCAGCCGCATCACGCCGGCGGCGACGGTTGCCAATGCCGGCGGCGCTTCGACACCCAGAATGTCGGCGCCATGCTCCTCCTGGACGCGAAAATCGCCGGTCTTGGGCACCTTGCGAATGGCGTGGCTCAGTACGCCCGACAGGAAAAACAGCGAGTATTCCCCCTCGGCAAGCACGCTCTCGACGAACGGCTGCAGCATGCACTCGCGGCCATCGAACACGGCCGCGACCGCGTCCAGCCTCTCTCGGCCGGCGCTCGACGCGAGCACGAAGGTATCGACCGCATTCGCGCCGATGACGGGCTTGACGACGATCCGGTCGGTTCCGAACGCGGCCAGCGCCGCGAGGAGCTCGCTTTCGCCCGGTGACGACACCCAGCGGGTCGGGACGATTGCGCCACCCCTGGCCTCGATGTCCTGAAGGTAGCGCTTGTCGAGGTTCCAGCGCACGAGCGGCAGGCTGTTGATGAGCAGCGCCGACGAATCGTCGATCGCCTCGAGCACGTTCAAGAAGCCGGCGTGGTCGTCCGGGTAGTCCCAGGGGGTGCAAAGGTAGACGGCATCGTAGCGGTTCCAGTCCACGTCCGGCGCCCGCCACGACACGTATTCGACGGTCCAGCCGAGCTCGGCCATGGGCTCGATGCTCAAGTCGGCATCGCTGACGAAGTCAGCCATGTTGTCCATCGTCAGGTATGCGCAGCGTCGCCTCACTCGAGCCGCTCGATCTGGCGGTCCTGCACGCGGCTCAGCAACAACAGGCCGCTTAGGGCGCCCATGAGCGCCCAGGCCATGTCGGACTGGGTATCCCAGACATAGCCCTGCGTGCCGAGGAAGGCAGCGGCCGCTTCGTCGGACAGGAGCGCAACCCACCACTCGATGAGTTCGTAGAAGGCGCTGAAGCCCAGCACGCTGCCCACGATGAAGAAATTGCGCCAGCCGGCCGAAGCTACGACGTCGAACCGGACGACGACCTCGCGGCCCACCACGGCGGGCACGAAGCCCTGCGCGAGATGGCCGAGCTTGTCGTAGTTGTTGCGACTGCCGTCGAATGCCTCACGAAACCATTCGCCGATCGGCACCTCGGCGTAGGTGTAGTGGCCGCCGATCATCAGAATCACGCAGTGGATCAGGATCAGCGTGTAGGACAGGGGCGTCAGAACGAAGCGGCTGCGCGTCGCGACGAGCACGCCGAGCGCGATCAGCGCCGGCGACACTTCGAGCCACCAGGTCGCGCGATCCTTCGGCGCCACGGCGGACCAGGCAAGGACAGCGAGGAAGCTGCCCAGCCACAGCACCCGCGCCGTCACGCCGGATTGTCCCCCCGGTCCTGCCTGCGCGAACGGAAGAACCCGTCCTTCGCGAACGTCTGCCAGGTCCACGGCAACCATCGGAGCAGCGCGAGGCTCAGCCACAGGGCCCAGACGAGAATCAGGAGCTTGTAGATCCACAGCGGGGCGCTGACCGCGGTCGCGACGGGCAGCGCGGTCTCGCTGCGGTCGGCGAACCACCGGAGCTGGTTACCGTAGGACTGGTTGCCCGTCACGTGCATGTCGGGACTGCCCAGCAGACCCATGGGCAGACTGACGACGATGGCCAGGAGCGCCGCGACGGTAATGACAATCATGCCGGCCTGCACCACGTTGTAGCTCGCGGCCGGCAGTAGCTCACGGAACCGTCCGCGCGCGCCGACCGCGAGCAGCCAGAGCACGACGATGCCCATGACCGGCCAGTTGAAGGTGCTGAAGCCCAAACCCAGCAGCAACCAGTGCCAGGTCCTGAGCGGTGTCCACGGAATGCGTCCGAGCAGCACCGCAAACAGGATGAGCAGCGCGAGTTCCGACCAGTACAGGACCGCCGGACCGAGTGCCGGTCCCGACGTGACCAGCAGCCAGCGATTCCGTGGCAGTACCAGGCCGAGCGAAACGTTGCCCGCTGGCGCGCCGATGTCGACCGTCGGCGTCGTCTCGAGCGCATGCACGGCGACGTCCTGGCGCCACTCGATCCTCACGCCGTGCTCGCCGGGCAGTATCGGGATGCTGAGCGCGCCGTTCTCGGCGCTGAGCGAGCGCGGCTGCCCGTCGAGCATGACTCGGCTCACCTCGGCGTCCTCGGGCAGCCGAATGACATGCTCGTCGCCGCGCGTACTGCGGTAGCCCAGGTCGAGTACGGCCGTGCGCGTGCGCGCGCCCTGCTCCACGGCGAGGCCGACCGAATCGAACGCAAGCGTCGCACCTTCCGCCGCCTCGGGCCGGGTTGCCGTCAAGCGCAGCGATTCGCCGGCGCGCGGATGGAATACGGCCGTCTGCGCATTGATCGACTGGTCCTGGCTACGGCTTTCGGGTACGCCGTCGAAGTCGACGTGCCAGATCGAGCCGACGCCGACGTGCCAGGTCTCGGTCCAGGGGACTGAAGCCTCGGCGCGGAGCTCGACAGGCGACTCCCGCGGCAAGATCGACGCCCAGCTCACGGAAGACTGGTTTGCGCCCATCGAGACCCGGACCCGGCCGTCGTCAATGTCGATGTCATCGCTGACGACGCTTTCCCCGGGAAGCAGCGGAATGTCCATCGACAGCGCGCCATCCGTCGGCGCGACCCGGCGCACCGTCGTGCTGACGCGCCAGTCGAGCCCGATTTCGAGCGAACGACTGATCGCGACGAACGGCGGGAAGCGGCTGCTTTCCCAGCTCGTGCCCGCTTCCAACGCGCCTTCCTCGCGCAGTCGACTCAGTTCGAGTGACCCGGCAACGAGGCGCCGATCGCGCAGTCCCGCAACGATCCAGCCGTCGGCCGTTACCTCGACCGCTCGCGGCGGCAGCGGGAACGCGAGTTCGACGCTGTCGACCCCCGCAACGCTGCCCGTGGCCACGACGCTGTGCCGGCCTGCGGGCACTCTGAGCCAGCGCAGACCATCGGACGTGCGCATGACGGACGCGTACCGTGCGCCCGACAGCGACACGGCGTCGGGCCGCCAGCCGTCCTCCGACCCGGGCAGCGGGACGGCGACGTCCTCGAGCGCAACGACGGTCAGCGTGATGCGCACCGCATCGGCTCCCACCTCGACGCTTGCGGCACTGATCTCGGCACAGCGGGGCGCACAGTCCGGCGCGCGCGTCAGGCGCGTCTCGAGTTCCTTCAGCAGGCCGGGGTCCGGGAGCTGGGCCAGCGCCTCGTCGGCAGGCAGGGCGAACGTGGCAGCGATCGAAACGAGGACGACGGCCGCCCCTCGGCCGACCGACAGGCCTCCGGGCAAGCGCCACCGGCGCCCGCTTGCACCCGCGAGCAGCGCGCCGGCGAATGCCAGCAGCAGCGCGACGGTCGCTACCCTCAGGAGCGACACGAGCCAGCGCGGCAGTATGATGAGCGTGAGCGTCTGGCCGGCGTCGACCGGGCCGCTCCAGGCGAGTCGATAGCTGTTCCACTGCCAGGACGGCAGGCCCGGGCCGGTCTGCACCGTGGCGTTGGCCGCGTAGCGCGGATAGTTGGACGGCGACAGGCGCGCACCCGTCACGACGATCTCCTCGAGCGCCGAGGACTGAAGAGAACGCTTGCTTGCGAGGTCGGCCTCCGTCGGCATGGGCGAGGCCGCCGGCCCGGCATCGATCTCGTCCTGCATCATTTGCGCCTCGAGTGTGGGCGCCGAGCGGTAAGCGCTCACCTGAGGCTCGAGCTGCGGGTAGACCGCAAGCTTGAGCTGGTTGCCGAGAAACGGCACGAGTGCCAGGACCAGCAGGGCCGCACTGAGTCCCAGGTAGACGCGCACGGTCGTCAGGAGCCTGCCAGCCGGTGCCACGCGCAGCAGCGCCAGCGCAACGAGCAGGTTCAGCCACAGCCAGGCCGGCGCACCCGGCTCGTTGTAGCTCAGGGCCAGGGCCAGAACCGCGATGGCGCCGACGCCGCGACCGAACAGCCTGAGCGCCGCGATCGTGATGATCAGCACCAGGAAGAAGTCGAGCAGCTGCCAGCGGCCCGTCCAGCTGCCGAGCGCCTGGTCCGCGCCCGGTGCCGCGAGAAGCTTGTGCCCGGGGGGCAGGTACAGGTTGGCACCGACCTCCGAGAAGCGCGTTTCCCAGCCAGTCGCGGGCAGGCTGCCGCGCGCGTCGACGCGTGCGAGGCCCTCGAGGTCCACGGCGGAGCGGCGGAGCTCGACGCCCGTCTCGCCGGGCTCCGCACCCCGCGTGACGAGCAGGCTCTCGCCTGCCTCCCGCGCGCTCGCAAGTACGAACGGCGTCTGCATGTCGAGCCGCCAGTCGGTTTGCATGCGGCCGCCGATCCGGTCCCGGAACGTGAACCCCTCGCCGTCGAAGTCGAGCCACATGTCGCGCTCGAGGGTCAGCGCGTTCTCGGCCGAGGCCTTGCCGCGGCTGCGCTCGAGGATCGAAAGCCGCTCGCCGGGCTGAATGCGGAACGCCGGTAGTTCCAGCCATTCCCCGGGGACGTTGACGCGCGCCGGATCGACGGGCGGCAGACCCTCGGCCGCCGTCACGCGCAGCCGATCGTCGCCGCGGTAGCTCCAGATTTCGGTATCGGCAAGCCCCTCCGAATCGAGCGTCACCTCGTTCATGACGTCGGCTGCCCGCGCGACCAGCGTGAGCTGCCAGCGTCCGGGCCGCACCTGCACCGTGAGCCTGCCGTCGGCGTCGAGCCGGGCCGGCAGGCTGCTCGCAATGGATACGGGCACGAAGCCCTCGGGCAGGACCGGGCCGAACCGCGCTTCGCGAACGCCGCCCGACACATCGATCGACAGCCGGGTCACGAGACGGGTCGGGACGGCGTCGGCGACGAGCCGATGTACGACCACCGACGCCGTGTCGCGCGCGGACGTCTCCGGCTCGCTGTCGCCCAGGAAAACACCGTCGGCATCGATTTGCGGCCGCGGCACACGCTCGCCGTCGACGCGGAGCTCGACCAGCCCAACCGTCGAGGGCAGCCGGAGCCTCGCGGGCCGCTCGTTCCAGGCAAAGCGGCCCTCGACCCGATAGTCGCCCGGGGCGACGAGAATCCCTGGCGACCCGTCGCGTTCGACGACGCTCGCGAGTTCGCCGTCGAGGCTGACGAGGTCGGGCCAGTGGGTCGCGTCGCCCGGCAAAGGCAGCCAGGCGTCAATGCCCGCAACGCTCAGGCGCTGGCTGAAGCGGCCGCCTCGTTCGTCGATGTCGAGGTTCAGCGCGCCGGGCCAGACGCACAGAAAATCGCCACGCCCGGCGGCGCCGCGATCGTAATAGAACGGACAGTCGCGATACTCGTGGCCCTCGAGGACCCACGCCTCCCACGGCGCGAGTTCATCGGGGACGTAGACTTGCGCCAGCCCCGTGGAGAACGGCAGCAGCAGGCACAGGAGTCGGAGCACGGTCGACATGATGCTTCCTCCGCGGGACAACCCAAACACTATACGTTAACGCGGAAGCTGCTGGCGGAGGGTCAGTAGTGCGGCGGTTTCTCGTCGACGACGCCCGTCACCTGCGCCGCCTCGGCCAGCGACGCGAGGCGCTCGGCCAGCGATCGAACCAGTATCTCGAGCTTGATGATGCGCGCCTGCTGGTCCGTGACGACGTCATTGAGTTCGGCGAGCGCGTGGTCCTGGTGCGCGATGCGCGTCTCCATGTCGATGAGTCGCTCTTCGCTCATGGCTTGGGCCTCCTCGGTGACGGATGCGGGCCTGCCCGCAAAGTGTATGCTATGCGTTTTCGTCGCGCCTTAAGAACGTGTCCCTGCTTCGTTTCGACGAGATCTCGCTCGAGTTCGGCGAGCAAAAGATCCTGACCGACGCCGAGTTCTCGATCGAACCCGGCGAACGCGTATGCCTGATCGGCCGAAACGGAGCCGGCAAATCGACGACGCTCAGGCTGATCACGGGCGAGATCGAGGCCGACCGGGGTGAAATCGTCGCCAGGGCGGACCTCGTCGTGAGCCAGCTCGCGCAGTCGCTGCCCGACGCGCGCGACATGCTCGTCGAGGACGTCGTGCGCTCGGGGCTCAGGGAAACCGAGGCCCTGCTCGCCGAGTATCGGGAACGTTCGGCCGCGGATCTCGACGCCGACGGTCTCGCCGAGCTCGAGCTGCTTACCGCGCGCATCGACGCGCGCGACGGCTGGCACATCGAGCAGCGCGTCGAGACGACGATCACCGAACTCGAACTGCCGGCGGGCAAGCGCATGAACGAACTGTCGGGCGGCTGGCGGCGGCGCGTCGCGCTCGCCCGCGCGCTCGTGCAGAATCCGGACCTGCTGCTGCTCGACGAACCGACCAACCACCTGGATATCGCGACCATCAAGTGGCTCGAGGATCGCATCTTCGGCTTCAAGGGCGCGGTTCTGTTCATTACTCACGACCGGGCCTTCCTGAAGCGACTTGCGACCCGTATCGTCGAGATCGACCGGGCGCGGCTCACGAGCTGGCCCGGCGACTTCGAAAACTACCTGCGGAGGAAAGAAAAAGCGCTCGAGGACGAAGCAGCGGCGCATGCCCGTTTCGACAAGACGCTGGAGCAGGAGGAAGCCTGGATTCGCCAGGGCATCAAGGCGCGGCGGACGCGCAACGAAGGCCGGGTTCGGGCGCTGAAGGCCATGCGCGAGGAGCGCGGCCAGCGCATGTCCCGCGATCCGAAGGCGCGCATCTACATCGAGGAGGCCGAGCAGTCGGGCCGCAAGGTCATACGCGTCCGCAACGTGTCGTTCGGCTACGACGAGCCGCTCATCAGGGACTTTTCGATCCGGATCATGCGCGGCGATCGCATCGGGCTGATCGGCAACAACGGCGTCGGCAAGACGACGTTGCTCAGACTGCTGCTGGGTCAGCTCGAGCCGCAGTCCGGCACGATCAAGCACGGCACGAATCTCGAGATCGGCTATTTCGATCAGCTCAGGCAGACGCTCGAGCTCGACAAGTCCGTGGCCTACAACGTCGGCGAGGGCCGCACCTACATCCGATTGAACGGCAAGGACCGGCACGTCATCGGCTACCTTAAGGGCTTCCTGTTCTCGCCGAAACGCGCGCAGACACCCGTGCGGGCCCTCTCGGGCGGCGAGCGCAACCGTGTCATCCTGGCCAAGCTGTTCACGCGGCCCGCCAATCTGCTGGTCCTCGACGAGCCGACCAACGATCTCGACATCGAAACGCTGGAGGTCCTGGAACAAAAACTCGTCGAATACTCGGGGACGCTGATCGTCGTGAGCCACGACCGGGAATTCCTGGACAATGTCGTGACCAGTACGATCGTGTTCGAGCAGGACGGTGAGGTTCGCGAGTACGTCGGCGGCTACGCCGACTGGCTGCGCCAGGGTCACACGTTGACCGAGGCCGACAACCCGATGGCGCCGCCAAGCGGCAAGCGTGCCGCGCATGCCGTCAAGCAGACGCAGAAGCCTACGAAACTAAGCTACAGGGACCAGCGCGAGCTCAATATGCTGCCGAAGACCATCGAGGAACTCGAGGACAAGCTCGAACGCCTGCAGCGGCAGGCGTCTGAGCCGGGCTTCTATGAACAGGAGCAGACGGAGATTCAGCCCGTACTCGAGGAGCTGTCGGCGACCGAGGCGTCGCTGGAGGCGAGCGTGGAACGCTGGGGAGAGCTCGAAGAGCTCAAGGCCGAATACGAGAGCAACGCCGCGCGGTAATCCGTTTCTAGCGGAACCGCGCCTCGACGGGCCGGGTCAGAAAATAGCACTCGTCGGCCAGTGCCTGGTCGGCCGGGTAGTCGGCATTGATCTCGAAACCCATCGCCCGGTAGCACGCGAGCGCGGCCGCGTTGTCCCGGTAGACGAACAGCGAGTACTCATCGAGCGGCAGGAGCCGCGCGCCGGCCACCATCATCAGACCGACCAGGCGACGACCGATTCCTTCGCCTCGGCGGTCCGGGTGTGCAATCAGCCGAGCCAGGTTGATGCGTCCGTTGCGATCGTACAGCTGGCCGAAGGCAACCATTGAGAGGCCTGCGTCCCGGCCCGGCTCGCGGAGGCAGAACGAATCCATCGCGGGCCAATGGCAGTCTTCGGCAAACGACTCGGTCGTGAACGGCGCGCGAAAGTTGGGGCCGCCCCAAACGCGTACGGCCGCGTCGTCGGGGAACCAGCCTCGCAATACGGCGATGTCCGCGGGACCGGCCCGGTCGAGTGCCCAGCCGTCGGCGTCGACGATGGGTGTAAGGATCGAGGTTCCAGCCGGCATGCGCGCAGCTCAGTCGTCGTCGGCCATCGTCTCGGAAAAGTACCGATCGAAGGCGTCGTGGACGGTCTCGGGCGTCATGCCCAGCGACTCGACGGCCGCGTTGAACTGCTCCATCTCGGCGACGTCGCGGCGGCCATCGGCCGCGATCACCTTGAGCGCCATGACGGCGATGTCCTCTTTCTGCGCCTCGGGCAGCGTCCGGCCGAGCTCTGCGAGCGCCGGACCCAGCTTCGGATTCTCGTCGAGATCGGAGATCGCGCGGGTCAGTATCTCCAGCGCCTCGGCGCCCTGAATCGCGAAATGATCCTTGAGCAGCTCGATCATCTTCGACGATTCCTCCTGCTCGATCGTGCCGCTGCCGCGGGCGATGAAGATCAGCAGCGCGGCGACGAGAAACTTCGAGTCGTACGTGACCGGGCCATCGCGGGTCTCGACGATCAGGACGTTACCGTCGAGACCGGTGCTGATTATCGTATCGCTCATGCCGCGGGTACTCCCTCAATCCGTTTCGTACTTCTGTCTCATCCGCTTCACTGACTGCTCGATCAGCGTCGCGAGCACATCGGTATCGACGTCATCCAGCCGTTTGATATACAGACAGGATTTGCCGGTCGTGTACTTGCCGAGCTTCGACATCAGGGCGCCGAACGGTTCGAAACCGCACATGATGTACACGGTCAGCGCCTGCTTGCGCGGCGAGTAGCCCGTCAGCATCCATTCGAAATTCTTCCCCGCCGTGTTCGAGTAGCGGTACTTGCCATAGCCCACAATACTCGTTCCCCACATGCGGGCGCGTTTGCCGGTCACCTTGCGCATGATCGCCGCGACCTGCTTCGCATCGGCCTTGCGTTGCCGATCGTCGACGCTTTCGAGAAAAGCGCGAACGCTCGATCCGGTCGGGCGAGTTTTGAGTTCGACCATTCTTCGTCCCCCGCGATGAATAATATCCCCGTCGGCGGCGTCGCGTAAGCAACTCAGTGCGACGTTCCGTACAGGCGATCGCCGGCGTCGCCGAGCCCCGGCACGATGTACTTCTTTTCGTTCAGGCGATCGTCGATCGCAGCGGCGTAGATCTTGACGTCCGGGTGTCTCGTCTCGACGAACTCGACGCCCTCGGGGCAGGTGACGATGCAAACGACGACGATGTCGCTCGCACCGTTGTTCTTCAGGATGTCGAGCGCCGCCGACGTCGAGCCGCCCGTCGCCAGCATCGGGTCGATGACGATGCAGGTGCCGCCGCGGACCTGCGGCGGCAATCGCTCGTAATACGTGACCGGCTTCTTGGTTTCCTCGTCGCGGTACAGGCCCACGAAACCGACACGCGCCGTCGGTACGAGCTCGAGAATACCGTCGAGCATGCCGACGCCGGCCCTTAAGATCGGCACGACGACGAGCTTGGTGTCGATCTTCCGGCAGGTCGCCTCGGCAACCGGCGTCGTCACCTTGACCTCGATCGTAGGCAGGTTCTTGAGCGCCTCGTAGCAAATGAACTGGGTGATCTCGGTCGCCAGCTCGCGGAACCGCTTGTGGCCGGTTTCCTCGTCGCGAATGATCGCCAGCTTGTGCTGCACGCAGGGATGTTCGATCAGTTGCGCCATGGCGCGGCTCCTTCAGGGTGTCGGCGGGCGCACGGCTCCTCCGGGCGACCGCCCGTGTTCGCTTGCCTCGGATTCTACACGCTCCCGCCGCGTTGCCACCGATTCAGGTCGACCGCGTAGAGCAACGCTTCCCTGTCTTCGCCGGGCGGACGCATGGCTTCGACCCGCTCGAGACCGAGTTTGTCGATCAGGCCGATCGAGGCTGAGTTCTCGGGCGAAACGATCGCGGTCACGCGGGCCAGTCCCAGCGTGTCGCGAGCGTCGCGGAGTACGGCCGTGGACGCCTCGTAAGCGTAGCCGCTGCGGCAATACTCGGGCAGAAGTCCAAAGCCCAGGTCCGGATCGTCGAGATAGTCGCGCTTGAACAGGCCGCAGATTCCGATCGGCTCGTCGTTGTCGCGAATGGCTACGCGATACGGCCCGAAGCCCACGTCGCGGTACATGGCGAGGATACCGGCCTCGAGCGCCGCCTCCGCGTCGTCCAGCGACCGTATACCCCTGTCGCCGACGTAGCGGACGAAGGCCGGGTCGTTCCAGACCCTGAGCATGAGCCCCGCGTCGCCGATCTCGAAGCGGCGAAGCCCGAGTCGCTCGGTGTCTATCCTCACCCGAGCGGCCGGATTCCGACGGCCCGCCGGATCTCGTCGAGATACGGCACCGAGACCTCCCGCGCGCGCGCCGCACCTTTCTTGAGCTCGGCTTCGACCGCGCCGGGATTCGCGATCAGGCGATCGTATTCCTTGCGTGCCGGCGCGATGTGGTCATTGACGTATTCGAACAGCAGCTGCTTCATTTCCCCCCAGGCGATGCCCTCGGCATAGCGCTTCGCAATCGCTAAGGTTTCGGCTTCGCTCGCGAAGGCCCGGTAGATCTCGAACAGCGTACTGCCCTCGATCTCCTTGGGCTCGCCGGGTTCGAGGCTGTTCGTTTTGATCTTCATGATCAGCTTGCGCAGCCGCTTTTCGGGCTCGAACACCGGGATCGTGTTGTTGTAGCTCTTCGACATCTTGCGGCCGTCCAGGCCCGACAGCACGGCCGTGTTGTCGTCGATGACCGGTTCGGGCAGCACGAGCACGTCCCCGTAGTGGTGATTGAAGCGCTGTGCGATGTCGCGCGCCATCTCGACGTGCTGCTTCTGGTCACGGCCGACCGGCACCCGGGTCGCCTTGAACATGAGGATGTCGGCCGCCATCAGAATCGGATAGCTGTACAGGGCCATGCTGATGCCCTTGTCGGGGTCCTTCGAGCCGCCCTCGACGTTCGCCTGCACCGAGGCCTTGTACGAGTGAGCCCGGTTCATGAGTCCCTTGGCCGTCATGCTCGTGAGTGTCCACATGAGCTGCGGTATCTCGGGGATATCGGACTGGCGATAAAACGTCGCGTGCTCGGTATCGAGTCCCAGGGCCATCCACGCCGCGGCGATTTCGAGCGTCGAACGGGCGATCTTGTCCGGATTCTCGCTCTTGGCGAGCGCGTGGTAGTCGGCGAGGAAATAGTAGTTGGTCTTCCCGGAGTCCTTGCTGGCCGCGATTCCAGGACGGATCGCGCCGACGTAATTGCCGATGTGCGGTGTGCCGGTCGTCGTAATACCGGTCAGGTAGATGTCGTTCGCCATCAGTAGCCCGCTGCCTGGCCGTCCTTGCGGACCTCGGACGCGCCGTAGTAGACGCCTTCCTCGTGGTCTATTCGTATGGCCTGGTAGCCGCCGAAACTGCCGTTGCTCGTGCCGATCGTGTGACCGAGCGCTTCGAGCGCCTCGAGCGTTTCGGCGCTGAAGCCGCGCTCCAGGTTGACGACGCCGCCGTCCGTCATCGTGCCGCCGGTCGGCTGTGAGGAGCCGCTGTGATTGACGCGCGCGGCGTCACCGGCCTCCTGCAGGTTCATGCCGAAGTCCACGAGATTGACGACGATCTGCGCGTGACCCTGCGGCTGCATGCTGCCGCCCATGAGCCCGAAGCTGATCAGCGGCTTGCCGTCTTTCATGACGAAGGCCGGGATGATCGTGTGGAAGGGCCGTTTGCCGGGCCTGAGCGCGTTGGCGTGCGCCGGATCGAGCGCGAACAGCTCCGCCCGGTCCTGCAGCACGAAACCGAGTTCGCCGGGCGTCATGCCGGAACCCATGCCCCGATAGTTGCTCTGAATCAGCGACACCATGTTGCCGTCACGGTCGGCGACGGTCAGGTAGATCGTGTCGCCCTGCTCGAGCTTCTCGCTGCCGGCCGAGTAGCGGGCCGCGGCCTTCGTGGGCGAGATCAGTTTGCGGCGCTCATCTGCGTATGCTTTCGAGATGAGCGTCGCAACCGGCACATCGACGAAGTCCATGTCGGCGTAGAACCGCCCGCGGTCCTCGAAGGCGAGCTTCTTCGCCTCGATGAGGACATGCAGGTACTCGGGGCTGTCGAAGCCCATCGCCGCGATATCGTAGCCCTCGAGAATGTTGAGCATCTGCAATGCCGCGATGCCCTGCCCGTTGGGCGGCAATTCGTACACTTCGTAGCCCCGGTAGTCGGTCGATACGGGGGTGACCCACTCCGAGGCGTGCGCGGCCAGGTCATCGTAGCGCAACAGCCCGCCCTGCTCGACCATGTAGGCATCGATACGCCGCGCGATCTCGCCTTTGTAAAACGCGTCGCGGCCGCCCTCGGCGATCATCTCGTAGGTGTCCGCGAGGCGCGCGTTCCTGAATATCTCGCCTTTCCTCGGCGTATGGCCGCGCGGCATGAACGTCTCCCGAAACCCGGGGTACTCGCCGATTCGCCGTTCGTTCAGGGCAAAGTAGTGGGCAATGACCTCCGATACCGGGAATCCGTCGCGCGCGTAGGCAATCGCGGGCGCCAGCAGTTCCACCATCTCGAGGCGGCCGTAGCGCCCGTGTAGTTCGAACCAGCCGTCGACCGCGCCCGGAACGCTCACGGGCAACGGTCCGAACGACGGGATTTCATCAAGCCCGCGTTCGCGGAAGTAGTCGATCGTCATGAGTTCGGGCGCGCGCCCCGAGGCGTTGAGACCGGTCAACTCCTGCTTCTCCGCGTCCCAGACGATCGCGAACAGGTCGCCGCCGATGCCGCAGCCCGTGGGTTCCATGAGACCCAGCGCGGCGTTGGCGGCGATCGCGGCATCGACCGCCGAACCGCCGGCCTTCAGGATGTCGAGCGCAATCTGGGTGGCGAGCGGCTGGCTCGTGGCCGCCATGCCGTGCGGGGCAATGACTTCGGAGCGGGAGGCATGCGGCATGCCCGATACCCGATCGTAGCCCGGTAGTTCGTCGGCCATCGCGGGTCCTCCCGATATGAGCAATGTGAGCGCGATCAGCGCGGCCTGTGCCGCTACGTTTCTGAACATGTCCGATTCCTGGTGCGAGCGGCGTCAATGATGCCTGTATTGGTGCTTTTTTCAATCGCACCAACGGCTTCGGGTCGCCGCCATCCCGCGCCGGGGCTATCATGGCCCGATGAATACCGACTATACGGATTGCAATCCGGCGCTCGAGGCCCTGTACCCGTACCATCTCGATGCGGTCAGACGTCGCTACGAGCATATGCTGGACGTTGCCGGAGCGGCGCACGCCGTGATCTACTCGGGGAGTCCGGGTACCGTGTTCCTCGACGATGCCACCTACCCGTACAAGCCGAACCCGCATTTCGTGGCCTGGGCGCCGCTCACGGCGCTGCCGCGTTCGCTGATCGTCTTTACGCCGGGCGAAACGCCTGTCCTGGTTTACCACCAGCCGCGCGACTATTGGCACGTCGTCCCGGGCGAGCCGGACGGCTACTGGACCGCCCACTTCGACATCCGGATCGCGCACGCGTTCGATGAGCTGGCCAGGCACCTGCCCGAGAAGCGTGACAACTGCATACTGATTGGCGAAGCTCGCGACGAGAGCGAGACCTTCGGCATCGAGCGCGTCAACCCGACGTCGGCAATCAATCTTCTGCATTTCGCGCGTGGCACAAAGACCGGATACGAGCTCGAGTGCCTGAGGCTCGCCACGCGCCGCGGCGTCGCCGGGCATCGGGCAGCGGAAGCCGCGTTTCGCGAGGGGCTCGCCGAGTTCGACATCCACCAGGCCTATTGCAAAGCCGTAGCCCTTACCGACAACGAGTTGCCCTATAGCAATATCATCGCGCTGAACGAGCACGCCGCCGTCCTGCATTACACCGACCTCGACCGGGAGGCGCCCGATGACACGCGGTCGTTCCTGATCGATGCCGGGGCAGCAGTGCATGGCTACGCCAGCGACATTACCCGGACCTACAGCCTCGATGCGGGCGCATTCGCCGATCTGATCGACGCGATGGATGCGCTGCAGCAGGACATCGTCGGCCAGGTGCGGGCAGGCGTGGACTACCGGGAGCTGCATCTCGATACGCATCGGCGCATCGCCAGGGTACTGACCGACGCCGGATTGGCCACGGGCGAACCCGACAGCCTCGTCGAGGAAGGGGTTACGGCAGCCTTTTATCCGCACGGACTCGGCCACCTGCTCGGCGTGCAGGTCCACGATGTCGGCGGCTTCATGACGAACGAGAGCGGCGATACGATCGATCCGCCGAGCGGCCACCCGCACCTTCGCCTGACGCGTGTGCTCGAGACCGACATGGTGCTCACCGTCGAGCCCGGACTCTACATCATCGGCATGCTGCTCGACCGGCTCAAGGGGTCGCCGGCCGAGCGACGCGTCAACTGGGAGATGGTGGAGACGCTCGCCCCGTTCGGCGGGATCCGCATCGAGGACGATGTCCGCGTCCTCGAAGACGGCGTCGAGAACTTCACGCGGGATGCGTTTGCCCTATAGTGGCGCGCCACGCGGCCGGGCTGCACCATAAGGCGGCAGCGGGCCTGGCCCGGCCGCGCTGCCGCGACGGCAAGTTCCCAAAAATCAAGACCTTGGCCGCGGCGGAATTCGTCGAAGTGTCACACGGCGCTGGTACGTTTCGTGCATTGCCGTCTGCACGTATGCCGTCCATGAATCGCAATCTGTCGCTGCGCGAACTGCGCAGTTTTTGTGCTGCCGCCGAGCACGAGAGCTTCCGCGTTGCGGCCGAGAAGCTGTACCTGACCGCGTCCGCCGTCAGCCATCAGATCAAGAACCTGGAGAACGAACTCGGCAAGCGGCTGTTCGAGCGCGGCAATCGCGCGATCACGCTGACGCCCGACGGCGAACTCCTTTACGCGGACGTGTATCCGCTGATCCGGCGATTTGACGAGGTAGTAAGCAAACACCGGACCGGCGCCACGCGGAGGCGCCTCAGGATATCGGTCCAGCCGTTCTTTGCCAGCGAGATGTTCGTTCCCCGCCTGCCGGCCTTCCGGGCGCGCTATCCGGACATCGACATCACGGTGGATACGAGCGACGAATCGTCGGAGAAGCACCCGGCCGGCTCCGACGTGTCGATTCGAATCTTCAGGACGCCGCCCAAATCGCTGGTCTGCGAGCGCCTGTTCCCGCTTTCGCTGGCGCCGGCCTCGTCGCCCGAGTTCTACGACGCGACCCGCGTGGTCGGTAAACGCATCACGAGCGAATTCCCGGTCATCATTCACGCCTCGCGGCCGGATGCCTGGCGGCGTTGGGAAGCGGCGTCCGGCATCAGCCTGCCGCGAAATCACCCGACGACCCGTCTCGACTCGATGATTGCGGTCGTCCGCGCTGCCGAGCGCGGTCTCGGTGCCGCGCTCGTGCCCCTGCGGCTCAGCGATGCGTGGTTCCAGTCGTCGAGCCTCGTGCACCTGTTCGACACGGAGCTGCTCACCGAGGACGCGTTCTACGTCGTCTACGACGGCGACCACGAGGACCTCGACACGGTGCACCTGTTCAGAGACTGGGCGTTACAGGAATTCGGGGCCGCCGCATGAAATCTTTTCAGCCGCATCGCGATTTTTTTTCGTTTGTTGCATCCGACCCGTGCCGCTACGGTAGCTGTCAGGCGGTGACGCTCTTGCCCGCCTCTATCCGATGACACTTCGCTGGGAGAACTGGTCATGGTCGATGAAAGAACACACAAGGAAATGTGCGTCATGCCGGGACGCGGTCGGCGGCTGGCGCTCGCTGCCGCAATCGCACTGCTCGCGGGCACGGCGGTCGCCGCGGATGAGACACCGAAATACACGATGACGGTCATTAGCAACGAGAGTCACAGCGGCAAGGTCCTGAAGGGTGACTACGCGGCTGCAATCGACCGCTTGACGGTCGCGCGCGTATCGAAACGCAATGCGTTCTCGTCGCTGACCAATCTGTGCGTGGCCTACACGAAGCTCGGCGATCTCGACAAGGCCGAGGAGGCCTGCGACGGCGCCGTCAAACTCGTCGAAGAACGCAGGAACGAGCGCTCGCGGACGGCGCGCCCGCTGGATGCCGTCGAGGCAGCCGATCGCGCCGACCTAGCCGTGGCGCTGTCCAATCGCGGCGTATACCACGCCGCGCGCGGCGAGACGCAAGAGGCGCACGACGACTTCGAGACATCGCTCGAATTGGGCGCCGGGCTGTCGGCGCCCGAGATCAACCTGGCGCGCCTCGATCGCGCTCGACACGAACTGTACTGATCGGCACAGGTCACCGGATCCCCCCAGGAATATCAACCGGTGACCTGGCAAGGGCGGCCCGCCATCTACCCCCCGGCAGGCCGCCCTTGTCTTTTTGAGCGTATTCAAAACCGGGTATAGCGGTTATGCTCGGCGAATGATCTTCAAGGACCTGAGCGTAATCGTCACGGGGGCGTCCGCGGGCGTCGGCGCCGCGACCGCCCGCCTGTTCGCCGACGCCGGCGCCAATCTCATGCTGGTCGCCCGCGGCAGGCGAAAACTCGAGGCCATCGCCGAGGAGTTGCGCGACAAGACCCACGTACAGATTCGGGCGATGGACGTGGCCGACCCCGAGGCCTGCGTTAACGTCGTCAAGAAGGCGAACTTCGAGTTCGGCCGCCTCGACATCCTCGTCAACAACGCCGGCATGCACGCACGCGGCGATTTCCTGGAGGTCAGCGCGGACGAGCTGACCGCGATGATCGACGTCAACCTGCGCGCTCCGGTAGTGCTGACCCGCATCGCGCTGCCGTACATGAAGGAAAACAACGCCGGTGCCGTCATCAATGTCGGCTCGCTCGCGGGTCGGACGGCGGTGCCCGGTTCAGCGACGTACTCGGCCAGCAAGGCAGGGCTGCGCGCGTTGACCTACGCGCTGTCGGACGAACTCCGCGACGCCGGCATCAAGTTTGCGGTCGTGTCGCCCGGGCCGATCGATACGGGCTTCATCATGAGCGATATCGATCAAGTCAGCGACCTGACGTTCTCACAGCCGATCAGTACGGCCGAGGAGGTCGCTCAGACGATTCTCGACCTGTGCGGCAACCGGAAGATCGAACAGTCGATGCCGCCGGCGAGCGGCGTCCTGACGACGTTGACCTACCTGTTTCCATGGCTCGGCCGATCGGTACGGCCGATGCTGCTGCGCAGAGGTAAACGAGAGAAGGCGAGATGGAAGGCGAGACAGCGCCAGGCTGCCACCGGCGAGAAGGAAAAACCGGCCGCGCAGGCCGCGCAGGAATCGAAAGGCGGCTAGAAGCCCACGTACGAGCAGATCTTGCGCCACAGCGACGATTCCCAGCCGTAGACTTCGAGCTGCTCCGGATCGAGCCTGGCATCCGGAATGTCGGTCGACTTGGGCTCGGGCGGCGGGACGTCTTCGGGCCTCAGTTCGAGCTTGCCTTTCCTGCCCTCTGTCGACGTCGTCAGCCCGTCGACGGCGAGACTCAGATAGGGCAGCACCTGGTCGTCGACGATGTCGTCCATGAAGACGGCATCGGGATCGAAAGCATCCCTCGAGAGTACGGTGCAGTCGTCGAAAGCCGGTTCCTTGCTCAAAGCCACATATCCTTTTGCTGTGTGCTTATTACTGTAGTAGAGCGGCTCGGCGACGGTTGTGAGACGACTCACAGCTGCGGCAATTCACGCGCGTTTGGTACATAGATCAGTGACTTATGGCGGGATCGGCGGGCCCGCTCAACGACTTATGTCAAAGCTGCCGGAGCTCCCGGGTCCGGCCTGCGCAGCATGCGGCAGGAGGACCGATGAAACAATTTGATTCTGTCGGCTCCGCAGGGGATATATAATCTATGCACTCTACGCTCGTTCCGGCGGGCGCGCCGCCACGCTTTCCAGGGTAATCGTCGATGAATGCACTTTTCTGGCCGTCCGCCTTCGTGGTCGCGGCCACGATGTTGCTGTCCGCCTGCGAGAGCGAAGCGCCCGAGTCGGGCGCGGGCGGCTGGGCCGGCCGCGCGGCCCGCGTCGTCACGGCCACCGTCGAGCTGCAGCCGCTCGTCGATGAAATCGAAGCGCTCGGCACGGCCAATGCGAACGAATCGATCGAGATCCGGCCGCGCATTTCGAGCCTCGTCGAGACAATTGCCTTCGAGGAGGGCCAGATCGTCGAGGCCGGGGACCTGCTCGTCGGCCTCGAGCGATCCGAGATCGTCGCGGGCCTGGCGATTGCCGAGGCTACCTTAAGCGAAAGCAAGAGCCTGTATGACCGCAGCGTGTCGCTGGAGTCTACCCAGGCGATTTCCGCCTCGAACCTCGAACAGCTGCTGGCGCAGGTCAAAGTCAATGAGGCCCAGGTCATGGCCGCCAGGGCACGTCTCGACAACACGTACATACGAGCCCCGTTCAGGGGACGGGTCGGATTGCGCCGGGTCAGCCCGGGCAGCCTCGTGGATACGTCGACGATCATCACGACCCTGGACGACGTCGGCACGATCAAACTCGACTTCTCGGTTCCCGAGACCTTCGTCACCTCGCTGTCCGTAAACATGTCGATCGAGGCGCGCAGCGTCGTCTACCCGGAGCGCATTTTCGAAGGCCGCGTGCAGAGCATCGACACGCGGCTCGACCCGGTGTCGCGATCGGTGCGCGCGCGCGCCGCCATCCCCAACGGCGACGGCCTCTTGAAGCCGGGCATGTTCCTGACCGTCGATCTTCAGCGGGACCGCGGCGACGTGCTGGTCGCGCCCGAGCAGTCCATCGTCCCCGAGGGCACCCGGCAGTTCGTATTCGTCGTCACGGACGGCATCGTCGAGAAACGCACGGTCGCGCTCGGCCGGCGTATTCCGGGCTACGTCGTTATCCGTGAAGGCCTGTCGCCCGGCGAAAGCGTCGTAACCGAAGGAACCGGCAAGGTACGGCCCGGCCTGGAAGTGGAAACCCTCGACCAGGCGTCTGCGATCACGCCGGCCGAACAGCCGACCAACGGGGGTTGAGGCCGTGCTGATTTCCGACGTGTCCGTGCGCCGGCCGGTGTTCGCCGCGGTCATTTCGCTGATTCTCGTCATCATCGGCCTCATGTCGATGCAGGGTATGTCGATTCGCGAGTACCCGGACATCCAGCGGCCGCTCGTATCGATCAGCACGAGCTACCGCGGCGCGGCGTCGGACATCGTGGAGCGCCGCGTCACGCAGATCATCGAGGACCAGATCGCCGGCATCTCCGGCATCACCAAGATTTCCTCGCGCAGCTACGACGAGCAATCGCAGATAACCGTGGAGTTCTCCCGCGAACGCGACGTCGACAGCGCGGCCAACGACGTCCGCGACCGCGTCGCGCGGGTGCTGGGCAATCTCCCGGACGAGGCGGACCCGCCCGAAGTGGCGAAGCAGGACAGCTCCGCCGAGACCACGATGTGGATTAACGTGTCGAGCGACAGTCGGTCCCTGATGGAGGTGTCCGACTACGCCGAACGGTACATCGTCGATGCGCTGTCGGTCGTTTCCGGCGTCGCGAGGATTCGCGGCAGCGGCAGCCGCCGGCCGGCGATGCGGGTCTGGGTCGATCCCAAGGCGCTCGCGGCGCGCAGCCTGACGGTTACGGACATCGAGGACGCGCTGCGTCGCGAAAACGTGCAGATACCCGCGGGCCGCCTGGAATCCAGCACGCGCGAATTCACGCTGCGCACGGACACGGGCTTCCAGTCCGTTCGGGACTTCGAAAACCTCGTGCTGGAACGAGGCAACGACAACTACCTCGTCCGGCTCGGCGAAGTAGCCGAGGTCGAGCTAGCGCCCGAAAACGTGCGCAGCTTCTCCCGCACCGACGGCGTACCGGGCATGAGCTTAGGGATAGTGCCGCAGTCGCAGGCCAACATCCTCAAGGTCAACTCTGACGTCGCGCGGCGGATCGAAGAACTGCAGACGACGCTGCCGGCGGACATGACGCTCGCCATCAACTTCGACACGGCGGAATTCATTCGCGCCTCGATCAGGGAAGTCGGCAAGGCGCTCGGTCTTGCAATGCTGCTCGTCCTGATAGTGATTTACGGCTTCATCGGCACGCTGCGAGCAACGCTGATTCCGGCCCTGACTATTCCCATATCGATCATCTCGGCGTTCATCGTCATGGCGGCGCTCGACTTCTCGATCAACACGCTGACGCTGCTGGGCTTCGTTCTGGCCATCGGTCTCGTGGTCGACGACGCGATCGTCGTGCTCGAGAACATCGCACGGCGAATCGAGGGCGGCGAAGCAACGCTGCTGGCCGCGACCCACGGCAGCCGGGAGATCGGCTTTGCCGTGATCGCCACGACGCTCGTCCTGATCGCGGTCATCCTGCCGGTGTCGTTCATGCCCGGCAACATCGGTCTCATTTTCGGCGAATTCGGTATCTCTCTCGCAACCGCCGTAGCCTTCTCGAGCCTGATCGCGCTGACCCTCGTGCCGATGCTGACGACCAAGCTGTTCGGTGACAATCGGCTGCATCGCGGACGATTGACACACTTCGTGGACGGCGTGTTTCGCGGGCTGTCACGGTTCTACGAAGGCCTGCTCCGGCGCCTGGTCCGGCATCCGGTGCTCGTGTTGGCGTCCGCCGCCTTAGTCTTCGCCTCCAGCCTCACGCTGCTCGGCAAGCTGCCGGTCGAGTACATGCCGCGCGAGGATCGCGGCTTTACGATGATCACGCTGACCGGGCCCGACGGCGCGAGCCTCGACTACACGCTCAACTACGTCATGCAGGCCGAACAGATCGTCATGGCGGACATCGAGACGGGCGACGTGCGCCGAGCCCTCGGCCGCTCGGGCACCTGGGGCGGCGGTGCCGACGTCAATCAGGGCATGGTCTTCGCGCCGCTGTCGCTGTGGGAAGACCGGGATCGTTCCGCGGCGGAGATCGTTGCGAGCTGGAATCGGCAGCTCGTCAACCTGCCCGGGGTTCGCGCATTCGCATTCGCACCGGGCTCGCGCAGCCTGGGCCAGAGCAGCCGGCCGCTCAACATCGTGCTCGGCGGTACCGACTACGCCGAGCTCGCCGAGTGGCGCGACATCATGATAGCCGAAGCCGAGAAGCTGCCGGGCATCTCGAACCTCCAGTCCGACTACAACGAGCGCAAACCGAAAATCGACGTCGCGATCAATCGCGACCGCGCGGCTGACCTCGGCGTGTCGCTCGCCAACGTCGGCCGGACGCTCGAGACGATTCTCGGCTCGCGGATCGTGACGACGTTCATCCAGGGCGGCGAAGAGTACAACGTGATTTTGCAGGGTGCCGACGAGCGCCGCCAGACGCCGAGCGATCTCGAAACGATCTACGTCCGCTCCGAACTGTCCGGCCAGCTGATCCCGCTGTCGAATCTCGTGACGCTCAACGAAGTGGCCGGGCCCGTCGACCTCAGGCGCTTCGACCGCATGCGGTCGATCACGATCAGCGGCACGATCAACCCGGGGTACTCGCTCGGCGAGGCACTCGCCGACCTCGAGAACATCGCCGAAACCAAGCTGCCGGACTCGGCGCGCATCAACTACGACGGCGAATCGCGCGACTTCAAGAACACGGGCAATGCGATCTACCTGACCTTCCTCCTGTCGCTGACGATCGCCTACCTCGTGCTGGCGGCGCAGTTCGAAAGCTTCAAACATCCGCTGATCATCATGACGACCGTGCCGCTCGCCGTGACGGGCGCGTTGTTCGGCCTGCACATTTTCGGTTCGACGATCAACATCTACAGCCAGATCGGCGCGATCATGCTGATCGGGCTGGCTGCCAAGAACGGCATCCTGATCGTGGAGTTCGCGAACCAGCTTCGCGACCGGGGCGTCGAGTTCAAGGAGTCGGTCATCGAGTCGGCAAGGACGCGCCTGCGGCCCGTGCTGATGACCAGCATGTGCACGGCGTTCGGCGCCATACCGCTGGTTCTGGCGACGGGGGCCGGCGCGTTGTCGCGGCAGTCCATCGGCGCCGTCGTGTTCTTCGGCGTCACGTTCTCGGTGCTACTGACGCTGATCGTCGTGCCGACCGTGTACACGCTCATCGCCCGCAACACACACTCGCCGGAGTACGTTTCCCAGCTCATCGAGCGGCTGTCGGCGTCGACAGGTGAACGTAGCCCGGCCCAGTCGTCCTAGCCCGCCGGCACCCACTCTCTAGTCGTTCAACGCGTCCAGGGCGTTCGACATGCGCTCGCGGCCCATCTCGATCATCTCGTCGGCGCGATCGAATTCGAGTGTTCGGCAGGCATCGCGAGGCACCTCGATGTCGATGTCCGGCGGATAGGCCGCCATCTTCTGGCGGGCGATCGAACTTTGCATCGCATCGAACGCCTGGTTCGCGACGTCGTAGGCGTCCCAGTCCCGGCCCGCCTCGTTCGGCCGCGATCCCGTGAGATCGTCGATCAGGTCGCGGAACCAGTTCGCGACGACCGACGAGGAATCCTGCCGTTTCGGGCGCTTCTTCGGCTCGACCTCGCCGCGTGGCTGGCCGTTCAGATTGACGGCGATGGTCAGGTCGGTGTCGTCCGCGAGCGTCGGTGCGATCGGCACGGGGTTCAGGCAGCCTCCGTCGATCAACAGAGCGTCCCGGCGTTTTACCGGGGTGAAGAACAGCGGCAGCGAGATCGACGCGCGGATCGCGTCGAACAGACGGCCCTTCGACAGCCAGACTTCGCCCCCGCCGACGATATCGGTTGCGACAGCCGTGAATGCAATCGGCAGATCCTCGATCTGCTGGTCACCGACCAGGTCGACGAGCTTGTCGATGATCTTGTCGCCCTTCACCAGGCCGTCGCTTTGCCAGGCGACGTCCAGCAGGTTGACGATTTCGAGCTTGTTGATGCCCTTGACCCAGTCGGCAAAGGGGTCGAGCTTGCCCGCGGCATAGATACCCCCGATCAGTGCACCCATCGAACAGCCCGATATCGAGGCGATCTCGTAGTCGCGGCGCTCGAGTTCGGCGATGACGCCGATGTGCGCGAGGCCGCGCGCGCCGCCGCTGCCGAGCACCAGGGAAACGGTTTTCATTCGGCCAGTGTAGTCGCGGTGCGGCCGATTAGACAGGCATTACGATTTCGAGACCTGTGCACTGGTCATATTTCGAACTGTGGCTACCCTATGCCGCTATGGGAAGGATCCTGGCCGCAATCGCAAGCGCCCTGCTGATCGGCATTATGTTTCTTTCGGGCAAAGGCGCGGCACTGCACGTTTCCGCAACGGATGGCGATACGCCGAAGCTGTTCGTCGCGGACCGTTGTGGCAGCGGCTGCGAGACGATGCGCCAGGGCCTTGCGCAGCGCTTCCGCTTCGATGAACTGGACGCCTTCGACAACGGCGCGGGCGCGGCGCTGTACACCGAACTCGGCGGCAAAGGCCATCTGCCGTTCGCGGTGATCGGCGACAGCCGAATCGTGGGCAGCGATCCCGGCGCGATCATATCCGCGATCGCGATTGAATACGGCGACTGGCAGCTGCCCGTCGAGGAACGCGATGCGCTCGCCCGGCACTTCGACGCAGACGGCGCGCCGATGTTCGTCATGTATGCGACGAGCTCTTGCGGCTACTGCGAGAAGGCCCGGGAGTATCTCGACGGTCGGCAGATCGAGATCGTCGAGTTCGATATCGAACTCGACGCCGATGCGCGGCGAGCCTACGAAACCCTGCTGGGTCAGGGCACTCCGCTGATCTATCGCGGCTACGAGCGCGTGCCGGGCTTCAATATTCGCCAGCTGGAACCGCTCATCGATGCGGAGCAGGCCGTCGGGAAACGCGGCCTGTCCGCGATGAACGCGGTGTATCCGCGATGAACTGAGCGTACTAGGCGCCGCTCTCCTGAGCTGTCTTCTCGGTCAGCATGACAATCGCCATCGGCGCTGAATCGCCGCGGCGCGGGCCCAACTTGAGGATTCTCAGGTAGCCGCCGGGCCGCTCCTTGAAGCGCGGCCCGATGTCGGAGAACAGCTTGCCGACGGCCTCCTTGTCGCGCAGCCGATCGAAAGCCAGACGCCGGTTCGCAACGCTGTCTTCCCTGGCGAGCGTGATCAGCGGCTCGACGACACGCCTGAGCTCTTTCGCTTTCGGCACGGTCGTTCGGATCGTCTCATGCTTGAGCATCGACGACGCCATGTTGCGGAACATGGCCTTCCGGTGCGAGCTGTTGCGGCCCAGTCGGCGGCCCGATTTTCTATGACGCATGATAGCTGTCCTGGCTTGATTCGAATTTAGAGCGCGAGCTCGTGTTCCGGGCGCAGGCTGGCCGGCGGCCAGTTGTCGAGGCGCATACCCAGACCGAGGCCATGTCCCTCGAGGACTTCCTTGATTTCGGTCAGCGACTTCTTGCCGAGGTTCGGCGTACGCAGCAGTTCTACCTCGGTGCGTTGCACGAGGTCGCCGATGTACATGATGTTCTCGGCTTTCAGGCAGTTTGCCGAACGCACGGTCAGCTCCAGCTCGTCGACAGGGCGGAGCAGAATCGGATCCACCTGGTTCTCGGCCTGAGTTCCGGCACCTTCTTCCTGGCCCTGCAGGTCGACGAACACCGACAGCTGATCTTTCAAAATGCTGCCCGCGCGCCGAATCGCCTCTTCGGGATCGATCGTACCGTTGGTCTCAATCTCGATGATCAGCTTGTCGAGGTCGGTGCGCTGTTCGACGCGGGCCGCTTCGACGTTGTACGTCACGCGGTGCACCGGGCTGAACGACGCATCGAGCTGCAGGCGGCCGATCGGGCCGGCCTGCTCATCGAAAGTCGGACGCTGGGTGGCCGGCCGATAGCCTCGGCCGCGCTCGACGCGCAAAATCACGTTGAGCTCACCGACGCTCGTGAGGTTGGCGATAACCAGCTCCGGGTTCATGACTTCGACGTCATGATCGAGCTGGATGTCGCCGGCCGTTACCGGACCCGGGCCCTTCTTGGAGATGCGCAGCTCGGCCGAATCGCGCGTGTTCATGCGCACCGCAACCTGCTTCAGGTTGAGAAGAATATCGACGACGTCTTCCTGGACGCCCTCGATGCTCGTGTACTCGTGCAGCACGCCGTCGATCTCGGCCTCGGTGATCGATGCGCCCGGCATCGACGACAGCAGGATGCGTCGCAGCGCGTTACCGAGCGTGTGGCCGAAACCGCGCTCGAACGGCTCGATCGTCACCTTGGCGAGCAGATCGTTGACCGGCGTGACCTTGACGACACGCGGTTTCAAGAATTCGTGTACAGATTCCTGCATGGGGTAACCCTCTTTCCTTATTTCGAGTACAGCTCGACGACGAGGTTTTCGTTGATGTCCGGAAGGATGTCCTCCCTGTCCGGCAACGACTTCAGCACGCCCGTCATCTTTTTCGCATCGACGTCGACCCACTCGGGCAGGCCGACCTGGCCTGCGATTTCGATCGCGTTCTGGATGCGAAGCTGCTTCCGGGACTTCTCCCGGATTCCGACCGCATCGCCAGCCTTGAGCTGCGCGGACGGAATGTTTACGACACGCCCGTTGACCTCGATGCTCTTATGACTCACGAGCTGGCGCGCCTCGGCACGCGTCGCGGCGAAGCCCATCCGGTAGACGACGTTGTCCAGCCGGCCCTCGAGCAGCCGCAGCAGGTTTTCACCCGTCGAGCCCTTGAGCTGCGCGGCGCGCTTGTAGTAATTCCGGAACTGGCGCTCCAGCACACCGTACATACGCCGCAGCTTCTGCTTTTCCCGGAGCTGCAGGCCGTAGTCCGACTGACGCGGACGCCTTTGAGTGGGGCCGCCCGGAGGAACTTCAAGCTTGCATTTCGACTCGAGCGGACGAACGCCACTCTTGAGAAACAGATCCGTGCCTTCGCGGCGGGACAGCTTGCACTTGGGTCCTAGATATCTAGCCATGAATCTTCAGCCTCTATACGCGACGCTTTTTGGGCGGGCGACAGCCGTTGTGGGGGATCGGCGTTACGTCTTCAATGTTCTGAATTCGAAATCCGAGCGCATTCAGGGCGCGAACCGCGGATTCGCGGCCCGGACCCGGTCCACGAACACGGACGTCCAGGTTCTTCACGCCGAAGTCCAGCGCGACACGGCCGGCCTTGTCAGAGGCGACCTGTGCGGCGAATGGCGTCGACTTTCGCGAGCCGCGGAACCCGCAGCCGCCCGCGGTTGCCCACGACAAGGCATTGCCCTGCCGGTCCGTGATCGTAATGATCGTGTTGTTGAAGGAAGCATGGATGTGCGCAATCGCATCCACCACATGCTTTTTGACCTTCCGCTTCTTAACTTCTGCCATCTCTAAAAGATCTCGTTTGCCTAATCTTTGCGACGCGATCGCGCCGCATAATCACCGCTTGATCGGACGCCGCGGACCCTTGCGCGTGCGCGCGTTGGTCCGGGTACGCTGGCCGCGCAGCGGCAGGCCGCGGCGATGACGAATGCCGCGATAGCTGCCGAGGTCCATCAAACGCTTGATGTTCATCGACGTTTCGCGCCGCAGATCGCCCTCTACCGTGAAGTTGGCGACGGCCGAGCGCAGCTTCGCAACCTCGGGTTCCGCCAGATCCTTCACCTTTGTGTCCGGTGCGACGCCGGCAGCCTCGCAAATCTGCTTCGCACTCGTGTTGCCGATGCCGTAGATCGACGTAAGTGCAATCACGACGTGCTTCGCCAACGGAATATTGATGCCTGCTATACGTGCCACTAGCTTAAATCCTTATCGGTTAACCCTGACGCTGCTTGTGCCGCGCGTCGGTGCAGATCACCCGTACCACGCCGTTGCGCCGGATGATTTTGCAATTCCTGCAAATTTTCTTGACTGATGCTCTGACTTTCATGAGCTTTCTCCACTCTCAACGCGGCCCGTGCCGCCAGCCGCCCCTTTGAGCGACCGTTAACGTAGCTGACCGCCCCTGCCGTAGTTGCGCAGATTTGCCTTCTGCATCATGCCCTCGTACTGATGGCTCATCGCATGTGCCTGCATCTGCGACATGAAATCCATCGTCACGACGACGAGAATCAACAGCGACGTGCCACCGAAGCTGAACGGAACGCTCGGATAGAACATCCGCACGAACTCGGGCAGCAGGCAGACGCCGGCGATGTAAATTGCGCCCCAGAACGTCAGGCGCGTCAGCACGCGGTCGATGTACTCGGCCGTGTTGGCGCCCGGCCGGATTCCCGGCAGGAACGCGCCCGCCTTCTTCAGGTTGTCGGCCGTGTCCTTGGAGTTGTACATCAGCGCCGTGTAGAAGAAGCAGAAGAAGATGATCAGTGCCGCGTACAACAGCACGTAAATCGGCTGACCGGGGCCCAAGTTGGCGCCCATCGTTTGCAGGAAGCGCTGCACCGGGCTCGGGTCCGCCGACTGGCCGAAGAACTGCGCGATCGTCGCCGGGAACATCAGGATCGACGAGGCGAAGATCGGCGGAATCACGCCCGACATGTTGATCTTGAACGGCAGGTGCGTGCTCTGCGCCGCCATCATCTTGCGGCCCTGCTGACGGCGTGCGTAGTTGACCGTGATCCGGCGCTGGGCCCGCTCCATGTAGACGACGAAAATGATCGCCGCGACGCCGCCGATCAGCATCAAAATAGCCGTCGCCGGCGACATTTCGCCGTTGCGCACGAGTTCCGCGGTGCCCGCTATCGCGCCCGGCATGCCCGCCACGATCCCCGCGAGGATGATCATCGAGATGCCGTTGCCGATGCCGCGCTCGGTGATCTGCTCGCCGAGCCACATCAGGAACATCGTGCCCGTCACGAGCGTGATGCAGGCCGTGATCAGGAAGCTCGGCCCGGGGTTCACGACCAGGCCGGCCTGGCTCTGCAGCCAGGACGCTGCCGCGATCGACTGGAAGCTGGCCAGTGCGACCGTGCCCCAGCGCGTGTACTTGGTGATCTGCCGGCGGCCCTGTTCGCCTTCCTTGCGAAGCTGCTGCAGGCTCGGCACGATCTGGCTCGCCATCTGCATGATGATGGACGACGAAATGTACGGCATGATGCCGAGTGCGAACAGGCCGAAGCGCGCGAGCGCGCCGCCCGAGAACAGGTTGAACAGGCCCAGCAGGTTACCGCCCTGCTGGCTGAAGAAGTTCGCCAGCGCGGCCGGGTCCACTCCGGGCACCGGAATGAACGTGCCGATGCGGAACACGATCAGAGCGCCCACGAGAAACAGGATACGAGCCTTGAGCTCGGCCAGTTTGCTCGCCGCTTTCGCCAGGTCGGCCGGATTTTGTTGGGGCTTTTTCGCCACGTCGGTTCCTGTTACTGCCTACAACTATTCGGCGCGTTACGCCTCGATGCTGCCGCCGGCCTTCTCGATGGCCGCGCGAGCACCCTTGGTGACCGCGATACCCTTCAGCTTAACGGCCTTGTCGAGTTCACCCGATAGAATGACCTTCACCTTGCTGGCGGCAGCCGGCACCAGCCGCGCCTTCTTCAGCACCTCGATGTCGATGACGTCCTCGGTCGGAATCGACAGCTCATGCAGCCGAAGCTCGGCCGACTGCGCCGCCATGCGCGAGCGGAACCCGACCTTGGGCAGGCGCCGCTGCAGCGGCATCTGGCCGCCCTCGAAGCCGACCTTGTGGTAGCCGCCGGAACGGGCATGCTGGCCCTTTTGGCCACGGCCGCTGGTCTTGCCCTGGCCGGCCGAATGACCGCGCCCGAGGCGCTTGCCTACTTTCTTTGCGCCCTTGCCGGGCTTCAACTCGTTCAGTCGCATGTCAGGCTTCCTCAACCGAAACCAGGTAGGAGATACGGTTGATCATGCCGCGGTTCTCGGGCGTGTCCTTGACCGTTACCGTCTGGTGAATCTTGCGCAGCCCCAGGCCGGCCACGCAGGCCTTGTGGCTTCTGAGCCGCCCGAACTTGCTCTTGATCAGCGTCACTTTCAGTTCTTTCGGATTCGCCATGATCTTAAGTCCTACTCGTTCCCGGATACCGCGGCCTTAAGCCACGATGTCCTTAACCTTCTTGCCGCGCTTGGCAGCGATCGCCTGCGGAGAATGGATCTCCGAAAGGCCCTTGATCGTCGCCCGCACGACGTTGATCGGGTTGCGCGAGCCGTAACTCTTGGCGAGCACGTTGCGCACACCGGCGCACTCGAACACGGCGCGCATCGCGCCGCCGGCGATCACACCCGTACCTTCCGAGGCGGGCTGCATGTAGACATGTGTCGCACCGTGACGGCCCTTCTTCGCGTATTGCAGCGTTTCGTTGTTGAGGTTGACGCTGATCATGTTCTTGCGAGCGCTCTGCATCGCCTTCTGGATCGCGATCGGAACCTCGCGCGCCTTGCCGTAGCCGAAGCCGACCTGACCCTGGCCGTCGCCGACCACGGTCAGCGCCGTAAAGCCGAACTGGCGGCCGCCCTTGACGACTTTTGCGACGCGATTGACGGTGACCAACTTTTCGATCAGATCGTCATTCGACTGGTTATGTTCGTTTCTAGCCATTTTGGAAAACTCGCCCTAAAACTTGAGGCCCGCTTCACGCGCGGCGTCTGCCAGTGCCTTCACACGGCCGTGGTACCGGAAACCGGAACGATCGAATGCAACCGAGTCGATGCCGGCAGCCTTCGCCTTTTCGGCGATACGTGCGCCGACGATGCTCGCCGCCTCGACGTTGCCGCCGTTCTTGACGCCCTTGCGAACCTCGGGCTCCACGGTCGATGCCGCCGCTAGAACGGTGCCGCCGTCGGCGCCGATGATCTGCGCGTAGATGTGTCGCGGCGTGCGGTGAACGCTCAGCCGATTCACTTCGAGTTCGCGCATCTTCGCGCGGCCCTTTCGCGCCCGGCGCAGCCGGTTCTGTTTCTTGTCCAGCTTCATAATCTACTGCCTATTTCTTCTTGGCTTCCTTCATGACCACGCGCTCGTCGGCGTAGCGGACACCCTTGCCCTTGTAGGGCTCCGGCGGACGATAGCTGCGAATCTCGGCGGCCACCTGGCCGACCTTCTGCTTGTCCGCGCCCTTGACGACAATCTCGGTCTGGCTCGGCGTCTCGACAGAGATACCCTCGGGCACCTCGTGAACGACCGGATGCGAGAAGCCGAGCGTCAGGTTGAGCTTGTTGCCCTGCGCCTGGGCGCGATAGCCGACGCCGACGAGCTCGAGCTTCTTCTCGAAACCATCCGAAACACCCGTGGCCATGTTCGCCAGCAGCGCGCGCATCGTGCCCGCGACGGCCGTCGCGAATCGACTGCCCGAACGCGGCGACACCTTGATCACGTTGTCCTCGCGGCTGAGCTCGACTTCCGAATTGAGTTCCATCGACAGCGAGCCCTTGCCGCCCTTCAACGTGACGACGTTGCCCTCCTGCTTGAACTCGACGCCCGAAGGCAGCTCGACCGGTTCTTTAGCAATTCTTGACATAGTTACTACTCGTTCAGGCCAGCCGATCCGCGCTACGAAACGACGCAGATCACCTCGCCGCCAATCCCTTGCTCGCGCGCCTGGCGGTCGCTCATTACGCCGGCCGAGGTCGACACGATCGCGACGCCCAGGCCGCCGAGCACGCGCGGCAGATCGTCCTTACCGCGGTAGACCCGCAGTCCGGGACGGCTGGCACGCTGGATCTTCTCGATCACGGGCGCGCCCTCGAAATACTTCAGCTCGACTTCGAGGCTCTTGTCGGCACCGTCGCCGCTGGTCTTGAAGTCGGTGATGTAGCCTTCGTCCTTCAGGACGCTGGCTACGGCTTCCTTCGCCTTCGAAGCCGGCATGGCCACGCTGACCTTGCGCGCCTTCTGACCGTTACGAATGCGAGTCAGCATGTCCGATATCGGGTCCGTCATACTCATCGTCGTTCTCCGCCTACCAGCTCGCCTTGGTCAGACCCGGAATCTCGCCCTTCATCGCGGACTCCCGCAGCTTGTTGCGGCCGAGACCGAACTTGCGGTAGACGCCATGCGGACGACCCGTGATCGAACACCGGTTGCGCTGACGGGTCGGACTGGCGTCACGCGGCATCGCGTTGAGCTTTGCCTGCGCGGCTGCGCGCTCCTCGTCGGTGCTGTTGATGTTGCGAATGATCGCCTTGAGCTCCTTGCGCTTCGCCTCGTAGCGAGCGACGAGCTTCGCACGCTTCAGTTCGCGCTGGATCATTGACTTCTTGGCCATGGCTAGTGCTTCTCGTTAGTGGACCGGGCGAGTTGCCCCGTCGTTGAAATCTCAGTACCTACCGCTT
This sequence comes from Woeseiaceae bacterium, assembly GCA_028280615.1. Taxonomy (GTDB): domain Bacteria; phylum Pseudomonadota; class Gammaproteobacteria; order Steroidobacterales; family Woeseiaceae; genus UBA1847. The sequence goes on from JANQLK010000026.1 coordinate 48,764, forward strand.
GAACGGAAAGTTGAATGCCTCGAGCAGCGCGCGCCCCTCTTCCGGGTTGCGTGCCGTCGTCGTGATCGTGATGTCCATGCCGCGCAGCGCATCGATCTCGTCGTAGTTGATCTCGGGAAAGATGATCTGCTCCTGCACACCCATGCTGTAGTTACCCTGCCTGTCGAAGGACTTCGGGTTCAGGCCGCGAAAGTCGCGAGTACGCGGGATCGCGATGTTGACGAGCCTGTCGAGGAACTCGTACATGCGCTCGCGCCTGAGCGTTACCTTGCAGCCGATCGGGAAGTCCTCGCGGATTTTGAAACCGGCGACGGACTTGCGGGCCAGACGAACGATCGAACGCTGACCGGAGATCTTCTCCATGTCGGCGCGCGCGTTCTCGAGCACCTTCTTATCGGCCACGGCCTCGCCGACGCCCATGTTGAGCGTGATCTTGCTGATCTTCGGTACTTCCATCGGATTCTTGAGGCCGAGCGTCTTCATGAGCTCGCCGGCGATTTCCGTTTTGTACTTTTCCTGTAAACGTGCCATTTCGTTGATCTCTTAAGTGTCGTCGGTCAAATGTCGACGACGTCGCCCGAGCCCTTGAAAACACGGACTTTTTCGCCATCCGCAGCGACGCTGAAGCCCACGCGCTCGCCCTTCTTGCTCTTCGGGTTGAACAGCATGACGTTCGAGACGTCGATCGGCATATCGGTCGGCGTAATACCGCCCTCGATACCTGCCTGCGGGTTCGGCTTGACGTGCTTCTTCGCCGTGTTGATGCCTTCGACGAGAACGCGGCCGTCGGCCATCACCTGAAGCACGGTACCGCGGCGACCCTTGTCCTTGCCGGTGCGTACGACGACTTCGTCGCCTTTCCTGATCTTGTTCATAGATTCGAAAACAACCTGTTAAGCGAGGCTCCCTACAGAACCTCGGGCGCCAGGGAAATAATCTTCATGAAGCGGTTCGTGCGCAGCTCGCGCGTGACCGGCCCGAAAATACGCGTGCCAATCGGTTCGAGGCGCGCGTTCAACAATACGGCGGCATTGCCGTCGAAGCGGATCAGCGACCCGTCGCGCCGGCGCACGCCCTTACGGGTACGGACAACGACGGCGTTGTAGACCTCGCCCTTTTTGACCTTGCCGCGCGGGATCGCGTCCTTGACGCTCACCTTGATGATGTCGCCCACGTTCGCGTAGCGACGCTTCGATCCGCCGAGGACCTTGATGCACTGCACGCGGCGGGCACCGGAGTTGTCGGCTGCATCGAGCACTGTCTGCATCTGAATCATGACTGCAACCCTTGTCCGTTAGCGGTCCGCCGCGCGCTCGACGACGTTGACGACGAACCACGACTTGTTCTTCGAGATCGGCTTGCCCTCGGCAATGGCCACACGGTCACCCGGCTTGCACGTATTGTCCTGATCATGCGCCAGCACCTTGGACGTACGACGAATGTACTTGCCATACATCGGGTGCTTGATCATGCGCTCGATTGCGACGGAGACGGTCTTGTCCATCTTGTCGCTGACCACGCGTCCGACCAGCGTGCGCTGAGTTTTCTTCTCTTCACTCATTACTCTCTACCTTTACCGCTTACTGCTCGTCAGCAGCGCGCCCGAGCTCATTGAGCACGGTTTTCACGCGTGCGATGTCCTTGCGGACGCGACCGGGCTCGCCGGTATTCGCGAGATCGCCGGTTGCCGCCTGCCAGCGCAGGTTGTGCTGTTCGCGCCGCAGCTCGACGAGTGTCTCGTTGAGCTCCTCAACGGTCTTGTTGCGAAGTTCCGAAGCTTCCATTACATCACCTGCCGCGATACGAACTGGGTCGGGAACGGCAGCTTCGCCGCCGCCAGGCGGAACGCCTCGCGCGCCACATCTTCCGACACACCTTCCATCTCGTAGAGCATCCGGCCGGGCTGAATCTGGCAGACCCAGTACTCGACGTTGCCCTTGCCCTTGCCCTGCCGAACTTCGAGCGGCTTCTTCGTAATCGGCTTGTCCGGAAACACGCGAATCCAGATCTTGCCGCCGCGCTTGATGTGGCGGGTCATCGCGCGGCGAGCCGCCTCGATCTGACGGGCCGTCATCCGACCGCGGCCGGTCGCCTTCAGGCCGAACTCGCCGAAGGAAACGCTCGAGCCGCGAATCGCCAGGCCGCGGTTACGGCCCTTGTGCTGCTTGCGAAATTTTGTACGTTTTGGCTGTAACATCGTTCAGATTCCTGTCTGCCGCCGCGCCTAGCCGCGAGCCGCGGCCGCCTCCTGCGCGTCGGCCGGCCTGGGCTCCGGCTTGTCGAAGACCTCGCCCTTGAAAATCCATACCTTGACGCCGATCACGCCGTACGTCGTGTTGGCCTCGGCAACGCCGTAGTCGATATCGGCGCGCAGCGTGTGCAGCGGCACGCGGCCCTCGCGGTACCACTCGGAACGGGCGATCTCCGCGCCGTTCAGGCGGCCGCCGACCTTGACCTTCACGCCCTCGGCGCCGACGCGCATCGTGTTCGTCACGGCGCGCTTCATCGCGCGGCGGAACATCACGCGGCGTTCGAGCTGCTGCGCGATGCCCTCGGCAACGAGCTGCGCGTCGAGTTCCGGCTTGCGAACCTCGTTTATGTTGATGCGGACGTCGGCGATGTTCATGCCGATCATCTTCGCAATCTCGACGCGCAGCTTTTCGATATCCTCGCCCTTCTTGCCGATGACGATACCCGGACGCGCCGTGTGAATCGTGATGTTGGCCTTCTTGGCGGGACGCTCGATCGAAATTCGGCTGACCGACGCATCCTTGAGCTTGTCCTTTATGAACACGCGCAGGTCGTGATCGGTCTTGACGTACTCCGGGAACGTCTTGGAATCGGCGTACCATTTGGACGCCCAGTCCTTGACGATGCCCAGTCGTATACCGGTTGGATGTACTTTCTGACCCATAACTCTTACTCGTCCCCTACCCGAATCGTGATGTGGCTGCTGCGCTTGATAATGCGCGCACCGCGACCCTTCGCCCGCGCCCGGTAGCGACGGAAGGAAGGCGCTTCGTTCACCTCGATCGTGGCTATCTTGAGCTCATCGATGTCGGCGCCGTGATTGTGCTCGGCGTTGGCAATGGCGGACTCGAGCACCTTCTTGACGATTCGCGCGCTCTTCTTCGGCGAAAAGGTCAGCGTGCGAAGCGCGTCATCGACGGATTTGCCGCGGATGACGTCCGCCACGAGCCGGCACTTCTGCGGTGACACCCGCGCGTATCGAAGCGTTGCTGCAACTTGCATCTTGAGGCTCCTCTAAGCCGCTACTTCGTCTTGCGGTCGCCGGAGTGACCGCGAAACGTGCGGGTCATCGCAAACTCGCCGAGCTTGTGACCGACCATGTTTTCCGAAATCAGGATAGGCACGTGCTGACGGCCGTTGTGTACGGCAATCGTCAGCCCGACCATGTCGGGCAGCACCATCGAACGGCGCGACCAGGTCTTGATCGGACGGCGATCGTTCTTGGCCGCGGCCTCAGCCACTTTCCTGGCGAGGTGCGTATCGACGAACGGCCCTTTTCTAACACTGCGAGGCATAGCTATCTGTTCCTTGGCTGGTTCCGATGGTCCCGATTATTTCTTCCGCCTGCGGCGACGGACGATCATGCTGTCCGTGCGCTTGTTGCTGCGCGTCTTCGCGCCCTTGGTCGGCGTACCCCAGGGACTGACCGGGTGACGTCCGCCCGATGTGCGTCCCTCACCGCCGCCGTGCGGATGGTCGACCGGGTTCATGGCAACGCCGCGCACCGTCGGACGGACGCCGCGCCAGCGCTTGGCGCCGGCCTTGCCGAGCTTGCGCAGGTTGTGCTCACCGTGGCCGACTTCGCCAATCGTCGCGCGGCACTCGGCGTGTATCTTGCGCATTTCGCCGGAGCGTAGCCTTACCGTGGCGTACACGCCTTCGCGTGCCGCGAGCTGCGCGCCCGCGCCCGCCGACCGCGCGATCTGGCCGCCCTTGCCCGGCTTCATCTCGATGTTGTGAATCATCGTGCCCACCGGGATCGAGCGCAGCGGCAACGCGTTACCCGGTTTGATCGGGGCGTCTTCGCCGGCAATGATCGGTGCACCGGCCTGGATGCCCTTCGGCGCGAGGATGTAACGACGCTCGCCGTCGGCATACTTGATCAGCGCGATGTGCGCGCTGCGGTTCGGATCGTACTCGAGCCGCTCGACGACGCCCTGGATGCCGTCCTTGTCGCGCTTGAAATCGATCCGGCGATACTGCTGCTTGTGGCCGCCGCCCTGGTGCCTGACCGTGATACGGCCGTTGTTGTTGCGGCCGCCCTTCGAGCTCTTCTTCTCGACGAGCGCACCGTGCGGCTTGCCCTTGTGCAGGCCCGGCGTCTTCACCGCGACGACGAATCGGCGCCCGGCTGAGGTTGGTTTGGCTTTGTGCAATGACATGGTCGCTGACCCTTACTCGATACCGAGGATGCTCTCGACGGAGCTCCCCTCGGCGAACTTGACGTACGCCTTCTTCCAGTCGGCGCGGCGGCCCCGCGTCCGGCCGAAACGCTTCGCTTTGCCGCGAACGTTGACGATGGTGACGCGCTCCACCTTGACGTCGTCATGCAGGAGCTCGACCGCCTGCTTGATTTCCTTCTTGCTCGCATCGGTGCGAACCTTGAAGACCGCTTCGTTGTTGCCGGCGGCGATGTGCGCCTTTTCGGACAGGTGCGGACCGCGAATGACGGTCATCAGCCGTTCCTGGTGCGCTGCGATACTCATGACAGGCGCTCCTCGATCATTTTCAGCGCCGGCAGCGTGATCAGCACCTTCTCGAAGCGGATCAGCACGACCGGGTCAATGGAGGCCGCATCGCAAACGCCGACGTCCTTAAGGTTGCGCGCGGCCAAGTACAGCTTCTCGTCGAAAGCCTCGTTCAGCAGAAGCACGTTGGAGAGATCCATGCTCTTGAGCTTCTCTGCCAGGAGCTTAGTCTTCGGCGCTTCGATCTCGAGCGACTCGACGACGATCAGGCGATCCTGACGGACGAGCTCGGACATGACCGAGCGCAGCGCGGCCCGGTACATCTTCTTGTTGACCTTCTGCGAGTGGTCACGCGGCTGCGCGGCAAAGGCGCGACCGCCGCCTACCCATATCGGGCTGCGGATCGTGCCGGCGCGGGCGCGGCCCGTACCCTTCTGGCGCCAGGGTTTTGCGCCGCCACCGCGAACGGCGGAGCGGTTCTTCTGCGCCTTGGTGCCGGCCCGGCTGCCCGACAGGTAGGCCGTAACGACCTGGTGTACGAGGGCCTCGTTGAAGTCCGCGCCGAAAGCCGCCTCCGCGACGTCGACCGAACCCTTGTCCTGCATTTTCAGCTTCATCGTGAGGCCCCCTTAGTTCCCGGCCTTGACGGCGGGACGAACGATGACGCTGCCGCCTTTCGAACCCGGTACCGCACCCTTGATCAGGAGCAGATTGCGATCGGCGTCGACGCGCACGACCTCGAGGTTCTGGACCGTGCTGCGCACGTTGCCCATGTGGCCAGACATCTTCTTGCCCTTGAATACGCGGCCCGGCGTCTGGTTCTGGCCGATCGAACCCGGCGCGCGGTGCGCCAGCGAGTTGCCGTGCGTCGCGTCCTGGGTGCGGAAGTTGTGGCGCTTGACGGTGCCGGCGTAGCCCTTACCGATCGACGTACCGGTGACGTCGACCTTCTGGCCCGCCTCGAACAGATCGACCTTGAGCTCGCCGCCGACCTCGTGCTCCGACGCATCGTCGTCGGCCAGACGGAACTCGCAGAGAAGGTCGCCGGCTTCAACCTTCGCCCGGGCAAAGTGGCCGGCTTGAGGCTTGGACACGCGTGACGCTTTACGGCTGCCCGCAGTAACCTGCAGCGCTCGGTAACCGTCGGTTTCCGCGGTCTTTACCTGCGTAATTCGGTTTGGCTGCGCCTCGATCACGGTAACGGGCACGGAGGCACCGTCATCCGTAAAGACGCGTGTCATGCCGCGTTTGCGGCCAACGAGACCCATCGTCATGTTCTTAACTCCACGCTGACTTCGATTGGTCAGCGCCACACTCAAACAAACTGTTTTCCGCGGCAGCACTGCGGTTGGCGCTGCCTGATTCATTCGTTTCACATGCCTTTCAGACACGCGAAAGGGCCAGCCGCGCCAGAGGACGTCCTGTCCTCGCAAGCTACTGTGGCTGACCCAATATTCCGGACCGATCTTCTGCTCGGCCCGGCTGGTCCGGGATTTGCCGTGTCACCCTCGGTTTCCTGGTGACCAAAATTTAAGCGCCACCGGCGTTCGCATGGGTGACGCTTTTGTCGCAATCAGGCCGACTCCCGGCCCGGCCTGATTCAGCGAGCCGATAAGTATACCGCCAAAATACCGCGCCGCAAGGCTTTTTTTCGGGATTCGGCGGTTTCCCCGGCGCCGCTCAGTTGAGCTTGATCTGGACGTCTACGCCGGCCGGCAGCTCGAGCTTCATGAGCGCGTCGACGGTCTTGTCCGTCGGGTCGACGATGTCCATCAGGCGCTTGTGCGTGCGGATCTCGTACTGGTCGCGAGCGTCCTTGTTGACGTGCGGCGAGATCAGCACCGTGTAGCGTTCCTTCTTCATCGGCAGCGGAATCGGTCCCTTGACCGTCGCGCCCGTGCGCTTGGCCGTGTCCACGATTTCGCGCGCCGAATTGTCGATCAGCCTGTGATCGAACGCCTTCAGGCGGATTCGAATGTTCTGGTTGGTTGCCACGTGTTTTCCTCGTTTACTCGATGACCTTCGCCACGACGCCGGCGCCGACCGTACGCCCGCCCTCGCGGATCGCGAACCGCAGTCCGTCCTCCATCGCGATCGGCGCGATCAGCTCCACCACC
>JANQLK010000008.1 GCA_028280615.1 Woeseiaceae bacterium
AGACGTTACCGCGGAAACGTCGAACGAGCGGGAGCCCATTGCCGCACGCCGCGCCGATGCGCTCTGCGAGGTCGCGGAAACGTATCTGAACCACCCCGAGAACTCCGGCTCGACCGCCGATCGCTATCAGGTCGTTCTGCACGTACAGTCCAAGGGTGGGGCATCGTCGGCCCATCTCGAGAATGGGCCCCACGTTACCGCTGAAACGTCCGAACGCATTGCCTGCGACTGCTGCGTCACGACGATCGAGGAGACTGCACAGGGCGAGCCGCTCAACATCGGCCGGCGCTCGCGGAGCATTCCGCCGCCGATGCGCAGGGCCCTCATAGCCCGCGACGGCGGCTGCCGTTTTCCGGGCTGTACCTCAATGCGCTACTGCGACGGTCACCACATCGAGCACTGGCAGCACGGCGGTGAGACGAGCCTCGACAACCTCGTGCTGCTGTGCCGGTATCACCACCGGCTGGTGCATGAGGGCAGTTTCGACTGCAGGAAGTCCGATACGGGCGAAGTTTACTTCGTCGATCGGCGGCAACACCGAATAGCGGAGTACGAACCGCCGACATCGGCATCAATCACGGCGTCGCTCGGCTGGATGACACGCCGCTTCGAAAAGCACGGGCTCGACCAGGAATCCTGCGCGGCGAACTGGCATGCCGGTGAGGACATGGACTGGGATCATGCGATGTTCGTTGCGTTTCAGGGGAAGCGTGAGGGGCCTACGTTGCAGCCCTAGCGGACTATCGATCTCCTTGGGATCGGATGCCGGTTCGCGATCCTGCGTCTGCGGATGCCCGCACAGCGTGAGATGTCCGAAATGGTCGCAAATATGTCATTCCAGTCACTCGTCGCAGACGGTACCCTGTGACCATGAAACCAAGACGGGTCATAGCCCTGCTCTTTGACCGGATTAACGCAATCGACGTTACAGGTCCGCTGGAGGTCTTCGCCAACGCCCGCCTGACGACGGGGCGGTCTCCTTACGAGATATCGACCTGGTCTCTGGACGGGCGCAGCGTCGTGTCCGAATCGGGAGTTCGCTTTCTGCCGGATCGGGACGCGGACTCCACCTGCAAGGCGAATACCCTCATCGTTCCGGGCGGCGATGGAGTGAGGAATCCGGAAACGCTGGAGCGACTGTCAAACTGGCTGCGAGTCAATCACGGAAACTTCGAGCGCGTGGTATCGGTCTGTACCGGCGCATACGCGCTTGCGGAAGCCGGCCTGTTGAAAGGACGGACCGTTGCTACCCACTGGGCTCATGCTGAAGACCTGAGCAGACGCTATCCCGGCATTCGTGTCGATTCGGAAGCGCTGTTTCTGGGCGGTGGCAAAGTCTACACGTCGGGTGGCGTAACATCCGGCATCGATCTTGCACTCGAACTCGTCGCGAAGGACTTCGAACATTCCGTCGCGGCGGCCGTCGCCAGAGAACTGCTTGTCTTCGTCCGCCGCACGGGAAAACAAACCCAGTTCTCCGAGCCGCTTCGCATGCAGAACCAGGCGCCCGACCGCCTCGCGGACGTCTGCACGTGGGCGGCAAACAACCTCGACAAAGATCTTTCCGTGGAAACACTCGCGGACCGTGCCCGGCTCAGCCAGCGGCAGCTGTCACGTCTCTTTCACAAGGCGTACGGATCGTCGCCAGCGACGGTCGTTCGACGACTGCGCATCGATGCAGCCCGCGCCCTGTTGGAGCAGGGCCTGACGGTGCAGAAGATTGCACCTGCAGTCGGGTTCGCGAGCGTGGATGGCTTTCGGCGCGCATTTGACGAGATTCTTGGCGTCAGTCCGCGGGAGTACCGGGACCGTTTTCGTACCGCGGAGGGACTGAGATGACGGCGATCGATCGAAGGCGTTTCATCCTGGCTGCCGGCGCCACCGCGTTTTGTGCGGCGAGTTCCAGTTCCGTGGCGATCGCTGACACGTACCGCTGTCCTCCCTGCGAGTGTTCGAGCGACGACGTCGTCTTTGATGAGCCGGGTGTCTGTCCGGACTGCGGTATGACGCTCGGGCCAACAAAGGAGGCCGATTTGGGCCTCGAACCGGCCCGACTCCAGCCGCTCGCTGGCGTATTCAAAGTACGGGGCGCGACTCACCGGGAGCACGCGGCAATAACCGTGCACTACTTCCTTCCCGAAAGCTTCGCGCCAACGTCGAAGATATTGCTGGTTCTCCCCGGATCCGGTCGGAACAGCGACGAGTATCGGAACCTCTGGCTGAAGTCCGCAAGGCAAGCCGGCTTTCTGGTGGCGGCACTCGGCTATCCGGAGGACGAGTACGACTTTGCAGCCTACAACCTCGGGGGCGTGGCTCGCGATCTCAGCTACGAGAATGCCGAGATCGAACGGCGTGATCGTTCCACCGTGATTCGTATGCAAGACGAAGACCTGCAGTTTGCCGTCGATACGAACCGCCAGGCGTGGATTTTTCCTGATTTCGATCGCGTGTTCGACGTCCTGAAGCGCCTCAGCGGCTCGGCGCGGGACAGCTACTCCGTTTTCGGGCACTCCGCCGGGGCACAGATTCTGCACCGCATGGCGCTTTTCTACCCGGAGTCGAAAGCAGACCATATCGTCGCGGCCAATGCGGGTTTCTACACGCTGCCCGATCTTGCCGAACCTTTTCCGTTCGGTCTGCATGGCGCTGGCCGCACGGCTGACGACCTCAGAAAAGGGCTGGCGGCGCGACTCACGTTGCTGCTCGGCGAGCTCGACAACGACGACGATGCAGGCGGAACCCTGCTGCACACGCCTGCTGTCGATAGACAAGGCATGGGACGGCTGGACCGGGGCAGAACCTTCTATTCGATGGGGGCCCGCGAAGCCGAGAAGCTGGGCGTGGAGTTCGCGTGGCGGCTGTCCGTCGTGCCGGACATCGGGCACGACAGTCGCGCGATGGTAGACGCTGCCTCGAGGATACTGTTCTGAGCAGGCGTCCAGGCAACGGTGTTGGCCTGTCTCCAAAAATGGCCATCCTCGGATAGGCTAGAATACGGCCGTCGATTCCGATTCGAGGACCCGGCCGCCATGCAGGATTCCACGTATGAGTTTCTGGACTACGAGCTTGGCCCCACCTCGCTGACACGCCGCGGCAAGACCGTGCCTGTCAGGCCGAAGACGCTGGCTACGCTGTACTACCTCGTCAGTCAGTCAGGCCGCGTGGTCACGAAGGTGGAGCTTCTGGATGCGGTCTGGCCCGACGTTTACGTCCATGACCAGGCCGTCTTTCAGTCCATATCGGAGCTGCGCTCGATGCTCGCTGTCCCCGAGTGCATCGAGACCGTCCGGGGCCGGGGCTATCGGTGGACGCTGCCGCTCGGCATCGAGCGTGCCGCCCCGACGCCGCGCCGGCCGTTTCGGCGCCTGGCGATACCGGCCACGTTTATCGCAGCGCTTGCCGCGCTTACGGTCTGGATCGACGCCGATGCACCGAGAGCCACCACGATCGTCGTTCACGCGGGGATAGCCTCGAATCACTCGGGCGAGGCCGCCGACACCGCGCCGGGCGTGACACAAATGCTGGTCCAGCAGCTCCGCCAGATGGGCTGGGATGCGCGGCGCGGCGGAACGGAGCCCGCACCGGCCGACGCCGTTCAGGTCACAATCGATCTCGATACGACCGATCCCGCACTCGCGCTTCGGTACACGCTGTCCCAGGGAATCAGCGAGCGAACCGGTGTCGTGGAATCCGCGACGCCGCTCGGTGCGGTGCGCGATCTGGCGTCCGCGCTGCATCAGTCCCTCGCCGTGCCGGGCGGACCTTATGCGGGCACACTCGAAGTCGCCGACCTCGTCGCCACGGCCAAGCGGCATATCGATGCCGAGGACTACGAACTCGCGAAAGCCTATCTCGAGGTCGTGGTCGCCGAGCAGCCAGAACACCTGGACGCGCGTCTGGCGTTCGCGTACGCCCACCAGCAAACCGGGCACTTAAGAGAGGCGCTCGACCTGAGCTCCGCGGTGCATGAGGCGACGCTCGACACCGGCCGCCGGACTGAACGAATGATGAGCGCGATCATCGTAAGCCAGGTGCTGGGTGCGCTGGCCGACTATGAGGGCTCGGAACGCTTTGCCCGCGAGGCGCTCGAGATCGGCTCGGAACTCAACGATCTTCTGATCATCGCGGAAGCACAGGAACAGCTCGGGGAGCTGTCGCTCGCCCACGGCCACGTTGGCATCGGCAAGCAGCGACTCATCGTGGCGCTGCAGTACTACAGCACGTTTTGCCCCACGGGCGAGGCGCGCGTCTCGCAGCGTTTGCTCGACCTGGAACACGCGGCGCTGATGCGCGGCGACACCCGTGAGCCGACGGCCGGTGGAAAGGAGATAGGTTAGCGTCTCGCGGCGTCGGAGATTGCGAGCTCGCGGATTTTCTCGAGCTGCCATTCCTCGACGCGCCGCATCCCGTGCAGGTTGTAGATCTGCTCGATCTCGAGACCGGATCGATCGAGCCAGTCGACGAAATAGATCGACAGCGGAATCGACTCTTTCGGCGGAAATACCGACTCCGGCACCGGATAGATGAAGGCCGTGGCGTACAGCAGTTTCTGCTTCGGAAGGTAGACCATCAGGTAGTTTTCGGCCTTCGGGTTGCCGTCCGGCAGTTCGATCAGGCGGACCTCCATCGATGCATCCGCGATCACGCGTTCCCCGCTGACGACGTCGATCTCGACGTCGCCCGATTCCGCATCACGCCATTCGTCCCCTGACAAGGTCGCGCGGGACTCGACCGCCGTTCTTGTCATCCGCGCGGCGTTTTCTCCCGCGAGAAACGTGACGCCTGCCTCGGCGAAGGCCCGCAAGCCCCCGATGTGATCGCTGTGATGGTGCGTAAGTGCGACGTAACGGACGGGCTTATCGGGCACCGTTTGCCTGATCGCGCGCAGATACTTCCGGCCGAGCGCAGCAATCGTGTCGCCGTAGGACCAGTTCATCGGCGGCAGCTGGTTCATCTCGTACCAGCCGGTCGGGGCGTCGACGGCGAGCACGAAATCCTCGAACTCGACGAACAGCAGGCCGAATCCGGGCCGCAGGCTCGTAACCATGTAGACCTGCGGTGCGAGCGTCTCCACGTTCGCGGGACGCTTACCGTAGGGTACGAATTCACTCAGCGGCGCGATGGCCTCGGGCGGAGCCTCGACGACGACGCCTTCGGGTGCTTCGAAGTCACCGGCGGCTACGCCGAGCGTCGTCTCGAGACGTGCGTCCTTCATGACCGTTCCGCCAACTTCCACGACCAGCCGTCCCGGCATCGTCAGCCCGTCCTTCGACCGTGTGAAGTCGGACCAGCGCCACCGCATCTCGGTATCGCCCAGTAGAGGCATCTCGAGCAGGGCGGTAACCGAATGCAACAGACGGCTCTTCGTGTCGAGAGCGATCGACAGCGTGTCACCCGCCGACGTCGTGTAGCTGACCACGTCCAGATGCCGGTCTTCGTCGCGTCGCCGGCCCGTCCAGCGCAACGTCTGGCGCCGCTCGAGCGCGTCGGCGAGCAGCATGTTCGGCAGCAGGCGCAGGAAGCGTTCACGGTTGTCCGCGACGATGCCGATCGGCAGCCAGCCGCCGTTACGATTCAGCTTGTCGACGAACAACACGCGGCCATCGGCATCGTGTATCTCGCGCAGATCCTGGTTGGACGAGTAATAGTTGAACCAGTTGAGGTCGTAGCCGACCCGGTTCGTCTGCGCGTCGTAGCTGATGCACTCGTCAATCGGCGTTGGTTCGGGATGTGACGCGGACCGCCCCTGGAGGCGCGTAGCCAGGTCGAAGGTGCCCTCCTGGCAGAGACGAAACCCGCCCGCAGACTCGATCGGCTCGAGTCCGCCGTGAGCGGCAAGTGATTGCCGTACGGCATCCAGCGCCCGGTGATAGGCGTCGAGCGCGCCGTTCGGTGCCTCCGCAACTGACATCATCGGCACGCAAAGGCCAAGCGCAAGAAACAGACCGCGTGCAACTCCCATCGAAACTACTCCGCGAATCGCCAAAACCAATCGGGATGCTGCCACGGGGACGTTCGGGCCGTCCTAAAATCCGCTTCTAGCTATCAATAAAGGAAGCAAAAGCCGCGGCGTGGCGTCGCTACCGCCAGAGACTGATCCGCCGATCCTTCTGCGTCCGCCGGTGCATGCGCTGATGCAGTTTCTGCCGGCGCCGATCGAGCCGGTCGCGGCGGACGGCCGCATCGATGTCGTTGCCGTGCTCGCGATCGAACGCGTCGCGGTAGTCGCAGAAGTCCGTATAGGCCTCGCGGACATGCGCCATCTCGAGCGCAATCAGCTCGATGATGATGACGTCGTCGAGGTAGCCGATGACAGGGATGTCGTCGGGCAGGATGTCTTCGGGATCGGCGAAGTAGACGAAGGTCGCGAGCAGCCGTTCGCGGGCCTGCGCCGGCAATTGCCACTCGGAGTCGTTGAGCATCTGCAGTAGAGATTCGAGCTCCGGGATACGCGTCGCGACGAAATCGGGCAGCGGCTCGTTGGCACGGATCTCGTCGAGCACCTGCCGGATGGCGTCGATGATCTCGGCTTCCTCGGCGTCGCGCACGGCCTCGCGGGACTGCTTGAGGGCCTCGCGGAAATAGCCGAGGTCGCGGTCGCTCAGCTCGAAAGACAGCTTCAGGCTCATGCGCGCAGGCTACCGGCCTGCTTGGAGGCGGTCAATCCAAGCAAATCCGGGGGGTTGCACTGTGCACGGCACGACTTCAACGGCTGTCATGGTTTACCATAGAGGGTCTGGGGGCACCCCAAGGGCATCGTCCGGATCGACATGAGCGCAACCCTCGTTATCGGCAACAAGAACTATTCCTCATGGTCGCTGCGCGCGTGGCTCGTGCTGCGCGAGGCGAACATCGACTTCGACGAACACCGCATCGCGCTCGACACCGAGTCCACGGCGCACGATATCGGCGAGATTTCGGCAGCTGGCCGCGTACCCGTGCTGAAGCTCGGCGACGAGACGATCTGGGACTCGCTCGCCATCGCCGAAACCGTAGCCGAGCGCTGGCCCGACAGGGAACTCTGGCCGGCCGAACCGTCGGCGCGGGCCCACGCGCGCTCGATCAGCGCGGAGATGCATTCGGGTTTCGACGTACTGCGCTCGCGCATGCCGATGAACTGCCGCGCGATGGGGCGCAAGGTGTCGTTGCCGGACGAGCTGACCGACGATATCGATCGCGTCATTCACATCTGGTCTGAGTGCAACAGGCGTTACGGTGGCCCCTGGTTGTTCGGCGAAAAGTTCTGCATCGCCGACGCCATGTATGCGCCGGTCGTACTCAGGTTCCGCACCTACGGCATCAACCTGCCGGAGTCTGCGCTGGTCTACGCCCATCGGCTGCTCGAAAGCACGGCCATGCAGGAGTGGCTGGTCGCGGCCGAAACCGAGATCGACGTCATAGAACACGAAGAGGTCGGTCAATAGGCTGTCACGGTTATGCGTAGCAGAATCGCCAGAATATGTCCGCTCGCGACCGCGCTGCTGTTGTCGACGTCGGTGACCGCAGCCACGTACGATCTGCCGCCCGAGGGCGAGGACGTCATCGGCAGCATATCGACGGTAACGGCCGCGTTCGATGACACGCTCGTCGATCTCGCGCGCCGCCACGGTGTCGGTTACGAGGACATCGTTCGTGCGAATCCGGACGTCAACGTGTGGGTGCCGGGCGAGGGTACCGAGGTCGTCATCCCGACGCGTTACGTGCTGCCGGCGGGTTCGCGCCGCGGCGTCGTCCTGAATCTCGCCGAGTACCGGCTGTACTACTTCCCGGAAACGGCGGATGGCGAGACGCCGGTCGTCATGACCTTCCCGATCAGTATCGGCCGCATGGACTGGGAGACGCCGCTCGGCACCACCAGGGTCGTTGCAAAGGTCGTGAATCCGTCCTGGTATCCGCCGCAGTCGATTCGAGACGAGCATGCGGCCGACGGGCGTCCGCTGCCGAGGATCGTGCCGCCGGGACCGGACAACCCGCTCGGCGGGCACGCCATGCGGCTGGGCCTGCCAGGCTATCTGATTCACGGCACCAATCGGCCCGCGGGCGTCGGCATGCGTGTGACACACGGCTGTCTCAGGATGTTCCCCGAGAACATCGAGGAGTTGTTTCCGCTCGTCGATGTCAATACGCCAGTGCGCATCGTCAACGAGCCGGTCAAGATAGGCTGGTCCGGCGACACGCTCGTCATGGAGGTGCACCCGGTACTCAAATCGGCGCCGGCGCAAACCGTGGATGAACCGGCCGATGAGACATCGAGCGGCGATTCGATCGATCCTGATTCGATCGATCCCGATGCGGGCGATGCGGCGCCCGAGAAGGGCCCGCTGACGTACGTCACCGAGCAGTTCATCGTCGCAACGGGCGCACGGTCCGGGACGCTCGACTGGCAGCTCGTCGAAAACGTCGTCGAGCGCGCCGACGGCATGCCCGTGACGGTAGGCAAGGGCGCGCCGGTCGTTGCCGATGACGCGGACGATCTCGAGCCGCCCATAAAAAACGCCGCGACAAGCGCGGCGTCTCAATAAATAGTCGTAGTCTTGAGCTACTTTTGCATGGACTTCTGGAACATGCGGTCCATGGCTTCGCGGTTTGCGTCGCAGCAATTCTGCGCTTCCGTGGCAGCCGAGAGTGCGCGATCGGCGGTGCTCTGAGCGGCAGCAGCAGCCTGGGCGGCACGGTCGGCGGCAGCACGAGCAGCCTCTGCAGCGGAAGCTGCGGCGGCGGCATCGGCGGCAGCGCGGTCAGCGGTCGCCTGGATTTCTTCGGTTCCCGTAGCACAACCCGCAGCGAGACCCAGCGTGAGCAGAAGTACACTCGCTTTCAGTACGGTCTTTTTCATTTTCCAATATTCCTCTGTTGGGAAAAAACGGCAGGCGCATTATTGCGTGAATGAACCTGTGCTGCAACGGAGTTGACTGTTTTTATTGTGCTTTGTCTGTTTCCTGCGACATCGCATGCGACGCTCAGTCGGTTCGACGGGCGGCCTTCGTTTGACTCAATGTGATCGGTCAGTGCAAGTCCGGGGTGAGGGTCAGCGACGGACGCGTCGGAGGTCTCCGCGCGATCGGTGACGGATGCGGGTCGAGACCGGGCCCCGACAGAAGGCTTGCTAACGGATCGGTACTGTATATAATCGCAGTTACTGTGCATCTATACAGGAACTGCTGAAATGCGCCAACTGACCCCCCGACAAACGCAAATTCTCGAGATGATTCAGGAGTTTATCGCGACGACCGGCATGCCGCCGACGCGCGCGGAAATCGCCTCCGAGCTCGGTTTCAAGTCGTCCAATGCGGCCGAAGAGCACCTGAGAGCACTGCAAAAAAAGGGTGTCCTGGAACTCGTGCCGGGCGCCTCGCGCGGCATCCAGCTCAAGGACTCGCTGCGCGAACAGATGGGCCTGCCGCTGGTTGGCCGCGTCGCAGCCGGTAGTCCCATCCTGGCCGAGGAGCACATCGAGACACACTACAAGATCGACCCCGCGCTGTTCCGGCCCAAGCCGCATTACCTGCTACGCGTTTACGGCATGAGCATGAAGAATGTCGGCATTCTCGATGGCGATCTCGTCGCCGTGCACCGCACTCCCGAGGTTCGCAGCCGCCAGATCGTCGTCGCGCGGCTCGATGACGAGGTCACGGTCAAGCGCTACAGCCAGACGGGCTCGCTCGTCTCGCTGCTTCCCGAGAACGAGGAGTTCGAGCCGATCGAGGTGGACCTGAGCCACCAGTCGATGGTTATCGAGGGCGTGGTCGTCGGCGTCATCCGCGACGGTATGCCGCTGCACTGATACGTGGGGCAGGACGGGCATGCAGCGTGATTCGTCGACACTCGAGAGTCTGCTTGAAAACCCGCGCGTATGGCGCGGCCACGCGCATGCCCGCGTGCAGGCCGGCCTGTCCACCGGTTATGAAAAACTCGATCGGCACCTGCCCGGCGGTGGCTGGCCGAGGCACACACTGACCGAAATCTTAGTCGAGCACCACGGGATCGGCGAACTCGAAATCCTGATGCCGGCGCTGGCGCGCCTGAGCGCCGAGAATCCGGCGACGCCGCACATCGAGCCGGGCTGGGTGGCCTGGGTTGCGCCGCCGTTCGTACCGTATCCACCGGCCCTCAAGCAGTCCGGTCTCAACCTGTCGCGGCTCCTGATCGTGCGTCCCAGGAACGCAACCGAAACGCTGTGGGCGGCCGAGCAGGCGCTCGTGTCGGGCACCTGCAGCGCCGTTTTGCTATGGCCCGAGCGGCTCGATGACCAGGCCGGTCGACGCCTGTCGCTGGCAGCCGAGAAAGGGCGGAGCTGGGCGATTGCGTTTCGGCCGCTGTCCGCGCGCCGGCAACCCTCGGCCGCGGCGCTCCGGTTGGCGATACAGGCCGGTCGTGACGGCGCCGATATCGATATCCTGAAAAGCCGGGGCGGCCGTCCGGTCAGTTTGCGCGGGCTTTTTCCCGGAACGCCGGAATAAGCCGTGTCGCGGGCACGAAACATTCCCTCCACGGGCGGGGAGAAGGCCCCGACCCCCTCGGCAAAGCCGAAGCGCGGCCGCAGGCGGCGCGCGGCCGATGTCCAGCAGCTGTTGCCGCTGGCCGAGCCGGACCCGGCCGATGCGGTGGCTGCGGTCGAGCGGATGCCGCTCGACGCATCGAGCGAGTGCGCCGAAAAACTCTGGTTCGCGATTCACCTGCCGAACCTGCCGCTCGACGCCACCGGCGTAACGACGGCCGCACGCGCCGTGGTCGAGGAGCGGCAGGGCATGCATCGTGTGCTGCTGGCGAACGGCATCGCGCTCGAGGCCGGCGTCATGCCGGGACAGTCGGCCAATGCGGCGCTGGCGTTGGCCCCGGAACTGGAACTCGAGGAGCGCAGCACGCTGCTCGAACAGCAGGGCCTCGAGACGCTGGCCGGCTGGCTGGAACGGTTTTCGTCGTCTGTCGTGCTGGCGGACAGCGACCTGCTGCTGCTCGAAGTGGCCGGCAGCCTGCGGCTGTTCGGCGGCCTCAAGCTTTTGCGACGGCAGATTTCATCGGGTCTTGCCGGCCAGGGTTTCGCCGCATCGCTCGCGATTGCGCCGACACCGCTCGCGGCCACCTGGCTCGCGAGGGGCGGCCGGCGTGTCTGCGTGCGTGCGACGGGCAACATCGCAGCGATGCTGCGTACCCTGCCACTGCCGGTGCTGGACTGGCCGCTGTCGGTCGTCGAGTCCCTGACCGGGATGGGCATCACCTGTATTGGCGACTGCCTGAAGCTGCCGCGCGAAGGTTTTGCGCGGCGTTTCGGCGCCGGCCGGCTGCTCGAACTCGACCGCGCCCTGGGAAAGCTGCCGGACCCGCGTACCTCGTGGCGCGCGCCGGAGCGGTTCCTCGCGGACTATGATCTGGCCGAGGAGCAGCGCGACCTGGGGCTCTTGTTCGCGATCTGCCGTGAATTGCTCGATGCACACGAACGTTTCCTGTTGATCCGCCAGCTCGGCACGCGGGAACTCGAGTTTTGTTTCTACCATTTGAAGGCGCCGGCAACGACGGTACCGGTCGGCTGTGCGCAGGCGAACCGTAGCGCGGAGCGCTGGTTCGAGTTGCTGCACATGCGATTCGACCGGCTGATCCTGCCCGAAGCCGTGATCGCGGTGCGGCTGTCGGGCGGCCGTACCGAGGCGGTCCGGCCCGGCTCGGCAGAGCTGTCGTTCAACGCTGAGGAGGCAGTCAGCGGCAGCCAGCCGATGACTCAGCTCGCGGAGCGCCTGGCGGCGCGTATGGGGCAGCACGCGATCAACGGCGTCATGACCGTAGCCGAACATCGGCCGCAGCGCGCCTTTCGATGGCGGGCGCTCCTGGCCGGCGAATCGCGGTCCAGTGGGGAGCCGGTCACGTCCTGTCTCCGGCGGCCGCTGTGGATGCTGCCGGAGCCAGAACCCCTGTCCGACGAGCAGGGCAGTCCGTTCCATCATGGCCGCCTGCACATCGTCGACGGCCCCGAGCGGATAGAGACGGGCTGGTGGGACGACGACGGTATCGCCAGGGATTACTACACGGCCACCAATCCACGCGGGCTCAGGCTGTGGGTTTTTCGTGAGCGCGGCGCCCAGGCGAACTGGTATCTGCACGGCTATTTTGGATGACGCTGCCGAAATACGCCGAGCTGCATGCGATCAGCAACTTCACGTTCCTGCGCGGCGCCTCGCACCCCGAGGAACTCGTCGAGACAGCCGCGGAACTCGGCTACGAAGCGCTGGCGATAACGGACGAATGCTCGATGTCGGGCATCGTTCGTGCGCACATGGCGGCCAGGGATCGTGGTCTGAAGCTCATCGTCGGCTCCGAGTTCAAGTTGCGCAGCGGCCGCAAGCTCGTCGTATTGGCCGAGCATCGTCGTGGCTACGCGGCACTGTGCGAACTGATCAGCCGCGCCCGGCGCGCGGCTGACAAGGGCAGCTACGCCCTGACCCGGCCGGACTTCGAAGGCGGCCTGCCGGGCTGCGCGGTGCTCTGGGTGCCCGACGATCGGTCGACGTTCGATGTCGAAGACCACTGGCTGCGCGAGGCCTTTCGCGACCGCCTGTGGATTGCCGTCGAGCTGCTGGCCGACGGCCGGCAGCAGGAACAGCTCGAGTGCCTGCGCGAGACGGGCCGGCGACTCAAGCTGCCGCTCGTTGCCGCCGGCGATGTGCACATGCACCGCCGGTCTCGGCGCGCGTTGCAGGATACCGTTACGGCCATACGCGAACGCGTCACGGTCGACCAGGCCGGATTCCTGTTGTACCCGAATGGCGAACGGCATCTCCGTCGTCGCGAGATTCTGAAGCATATCTATCCCGAAGACCTGCTGGCGGAGACGCTCAACGTTGCCGAGCGCATGAACTTCTCGCTCGACGAGATCCGCTATCAGTATCCGGACGAGATCGTTCCCGACGGCGAGACCACGACAAGCTACCTGCGCCGCCTGGCCGAGGAAGGCATGCAACGGCGCTGGCCCGGGGGCGTTCCGCCCAGGGTCGTGCGGCTCGTCGAACACGAACTCGAACTGATCCGCGAACTCCGTTACGAACCGTATTTCCTGACGGTTTACGACATCGTCCGCTACGCACGCTCGCAAAACATTCTTTGCCAGGGACGCGGTTCGGCGGCGAACTCGGCAGTCTGCTTCTGTCTGGGAATCACCGAGGTCGACCCCGGCCGCATGCAGATGCTCGTCGAGCGCTTCATCTCGAAGGAGCGCAACGAACCTCCGGACATCGATGTCGACTTCGAGCACGAGCGGCGCGAGGAGGTGATCCAGTACATCTATGCCAAGTACGGGCGGGACAGGGCGGCGCTGGCGGCCACCGTGATCACCTACCGGCCGCGCAGCGCACTGCGTGACGTCGGCCGGGCGCTGGGGCTTTCGGACCTGCAAATCGGGCGATTGTCACGATCCATGCAGTGGTGGGACGGCAACCAGGTCGACGAAACCCGGATTCTCGAGGCCGGCCTCGATCCCGGCAGTCCGGTCATCCGGCGTCTTTTGTACCTGGTCGGTGAACTGATCGGTTTTCCGCGCCACCTGTCGCAGCACGTCGGCGGCTTCGTAATCGCGAACGGACCGCTGTCCGAACTCGTGCCGATCGAGAATGCGACGATGGCCGATCGCACCGTGATCCAGTGGGAGAAGAACGATCTCGAGGACCTGGGTCTGCTCAAGGTCGACGTGCTCGGGCTCGGTATGCTGACGGCGATACGCCGCAGTTTCGATCTGATCCAAAAGTTCGATGGCCGCATTTACACGCTCGCCACGGTGCCCGCCGAGGATCCGCTGGTCTACGACATGATTTGCGAAGGCGACACGATGGGCGTTTTCCAGATCGAGTCGCGTGCACAGATGGCCATGCTGCCGCGGCTCAAACCGCGCTGCTACTACGACCTCGTCATCGAGGTGGCGCTGATCCGGCCGGGCCCGATCCAGGGCGACATGGTGCATCCCTATCTGCGCCGTCGTAACGGCGAAGAGGCCGTCGACTACCCGAGCGAGGAGGTCGAGGGCGTCCTCAAGCGCACCCTCGGCGTGCCGATCTTCCAGGAGCAGGTCATGCAGCTTGCCATCGTCGCCGCAGGGTTCTCGCCCGGAGAGGCCGACAGGCTGCGCCGGGCTATGGCGGCGTGGAAACGCCGCGGCGGGCTCGGGCCGTTCGAGGACAAGCTCATCGACGGCATGCGTGAGCGCGGCTACGAAGAGACCTTTGCGCGCCAGGTATTCAAACAGATCGAGGGCTTTGGCGAGTACGGCTTTCCGGAGTCGCATTCGGCGAGCTTTGCATTGATCGTATACGTCTCGTGCTGGCTGAAATGCTACGAGCCCGCGGCGTTTACGGCTGCGCTTTTGAACAGCCAGCCGATGGGTTTCTACTCTGCATCGCAACTCGTGCAGGACGCGAAGCGGCACGACGTCGAGGTGCGGGCCGTCGACGTCAATCACAGCGACTGGGACTGTACGCTCGAGGCGGGCGAGGGCGGCAGGGCGTCGCTTCGGCTTGGCCTGCGTATGGTCAAGGGTTTGTCAGAGGCGACGGGCCGGGCAATCGAGACGGCGCGCACCGGCGGCGATTTTGCGACCACGCAGGCACTGGTCGAACGTACCGGTGCCGGCAAGCGGGAGCTCGGTGCGCTGGCGTCGGCCGACGCGCTGAAGTCCTTCGAGCGTCATCGGCACGGCGCGCGCTGGTCGGTTGCCGGAGTGGAGGAGCCGACGCCGCTGTTCGCTTCGATGGACCGGTACGAAGCCGAACCGCTGCTCAAAAAGCCTACCGAGGGCCAGGATATCGTCGCCGATTATCAGAGCCTGGGCCTGACACTCGGCAGGCATCCGCTGAATCTCTTACGGGATCGGCTGAATCGATATCGCTATCGGGCAGCAGCGGAGCTGCCCGATCTCGCGGATGGCCAGCCGATCAGCGTGGCTGGTCTCGTCATCACCAAGCAGCGGCCAGGGACGGCCAGCGGCGTTACGTTCGTAACGCTCGAGGACGAGACCGGTTACATGAACGTCGTGGTGTGGAAAGCCGTCGCCGAGCGCGATCGTGCGATGCTGCTCAATGCGAAACTCATGGGTGTGCGGGGTGAGGTGCAGATCGAGGGAAAGGTCATCCACGTCGTTGCGAGACAGCTTGTCGACCACTCCTCCATGCTCGGAAATCTGCTGGTCAAGTCACGAGATTTTCGCTAGTCGTCGGCCAGGTTGAAGTTGTACGTGCTGTCCAGATCGATGTCGCGCTCTTCCGCCAGCTGTTCCAGTCGGCGCCGGATTGCCCGCTTGCGCTCGACGTCGTCGCTTTCGGCAGCCTCGAACTTGGCGACCAGTTCCTCGATGTTGATCTCGGCCGACGTGTCAGGGTCCACGTCGTCATCGTCGTCAGTATTCATGACGATGGTCGCTTCGAAATCGTCGCTCTCGAGGTCGTCCGCGTCCGATTCGGCGCTTGCATCCCCGTCGAGCTTCCCGTCTTCGTCGGTGTCTTTTCCGCTACCCATCACGTCAATGCTCATGGTTGTCAATCATCGCCGCAGCCCGAAATGTATACCGCGAAAAAAAGCGCGCCGCAAGAAACCAGGACGCAGAAAAGACGCTAGTTGATCAGATTGTTGATCTCGAAGATCGGTAACAGGATTGCGAGCACGATCATCAGCACGACGCCGCCCATGAGGACGATCAGAAGCGGCTGCAAAATGCCGAGCATCGTCGAGATCAGTCCGTCGACCTCGCGCTCCTGCCCTGCCGCGGCTCGGGTCAGCATTTCTTCCAGCCGGCCACCGGTTTCACCGCTCGCAACCAGGTGAATCATCATGGGTGGGAACAGCTTGCTGGCTTCGAGCGACCGACTGATTGGCGCGCCCTCGCGGACCTTGACCGCGGCGTCGTTTACCGCGTCGCGCATCGGCAGGTTCTCGATGACCTCAGCCGAGATCTTCATGGCGTCAAGGATGGGAACGCCACTGCCGGCCAGGATGCTGAACGTGCGCGTGAAGCGTGCGGTGTTGATTCCGCGGGTGAGCTGGCCCGTAATCGGCATGGCCAGAAGGAAACGATGGTACCGGCGCCGAGGACCGTCCTTTTGCAAGAGGCGGTACAGACCGAAGACGACCGCGGCGATACCAACGACCAGCAACATCCAGTAGTCCCGCAAAAAATCGCTGGTTGCGATCAGGCCGCGCGTCAGCCCGGGCAGTTCCGCTTGCGTATTGGCAAAAACGTTGACGATTTTCGGCACGACGGTCGCGAGCATGAAACTGATGATGGCAATCGCGAACACAACCAGCGATATCGGGTAGATCATCGCGTTCGTGACCCGCTGCTTGAGCTCCGAGCGCGCCTCGGTGTAATCGGCGAGTCGCTCGAGCACGACGTCGAGGTGGCCCGACTGCTCACCGGCGGCAACCGTGGCCCGGTAGAGCTCCGGAAAGGCCTGCGGAAACTCGGTAAGACCGTCGGCTAGCGTGTGGCCTTCCATGACCTTGCCGCGCACGCCCAGGAGGATGCTTTTGGTCCTGGGCAGGTCGTTTTGCTGCGAGACGGCGAGCAGTGCTTCCTCCAGGGGTAGCCCGGATTGAGACAGCGACGCGAGCTGCCGCGTTACGAGCGCGAGTTCGTTTGACGACAGTCCCTTGCGCAGGGAAAACGTGCTCTGGCGCTTCGCCTCCTTCTGCGCGACCTCCGTGACCTTGACCGGCAACAGGCTGCGCTCGCGCAGGATCTGCCGCACGTGTTTCGCCGTGTCGCCCTCGACGAGGCCTTTGGATTCCTTGCCGGACTTGTCCAGCGCGACGAACTCGAACGCACCCATCTGTTGGTCTCCGCGATCGTCAGTCTTCGCGCGTTACACGCAGAACTTCCTCGAGGGTCGTGCTGCCCTCGAGAACGCGGCGCCGGCCGTCGGCGCGAATACTGGCGCCGAACTTGCGCGCGTGCCGTTCGAGATCCTGCTCGCTGACGCCGTTATGAATCATCTCGCGCATGTCGTCGTCGACGGCGATGAGTTCGTAAATGCCAGTACGGCCGGAGAACCCCCCGTTGCTGCCGCCGCCGGGTTTGTAGAGCGTCGGCGGATCGGCGGGATCGGCGCCCAGCGTCATGCATTCGTACTCGGTCGCCGTGTAGGGAATCTTCGTCTCCTCGTCGAGCACGCGAACGAGGCGCTGGGCAAGAACGCCGATCAGGCTGGACGACAGCAGGAACGGCTCCACGCCCATGTCGCGCAGACGCGTCACGGCGCCGGACGCCGTATTCGTGTGCAGCGTAGACAGTACGAGGTGGCCGGTCAGACTGGCCTGCACGGCGATCTCGGCCGTCTCGAGGTCGCGGATCTCACCGACCATGACCACGTCGGGGTCCTGCCGGAGGATCGCGCGCAGCCCGCGCGCAAAAGTCATCTCGACCTTGGTGTTGACCTGGGTCTGCCCGATGCCGTCGATGAAATACTCGATCGGATCCTCGACGGTCATGATGTTGCGGCTATTGTCGTTGATCCGTTCGAGCGCCGCGTACAGCGTCGTCGTCTTGCCCGAGCCGGTGGGACCCGTAACGAGAATGATGCCGTGCGGCTTGTGGATCAGCCTGTCCATCTTGTCACGCGCCTCGTCCTCCATGCCGAGCGAGGCGAGATCGAGCCTGCCCGCCTGCTTGTCGAGCAGGCGCAGCACCACGCGTTCGCCGTGCCCGGACGGCATCGTCGAGACGCGCACGTCCACGGCGCGGCCCGCGAT
The DNA here is from genome assembly GCA_028280615.1 of Woeseiaceae bacterium. GTDB lineage: Bacteria > Pseudomonadota > Gammaproteobacteria > Steroidobacterales > Woeseiaceae > UBA1847. Next base: position 17,722 of record JANQLK010000008.1, read on the forward strand.
GCGGAGCGAGATGCGGCCGTCCTGCGGCAGGCGTTTTTCGGCGATGTCGAGGCGCGACATGACCTTGATGCGGGACACGACCAGTGGGGCCAGGGCGCGGCGCGTCTGCAGCACCTCGCGCAGCACGCCGTCGACGCGGAACCGGACGTTCAGCCGGTTCTCATAGGGTTCGATATGGACGTCCGAGGCATTGTCCTTTACGGCCTCGGTAAGCACGGCGTTGATGAAGCGAATGATCGGCGCGTCGTCGTCGCTCTCGAGCAGGTCGGACGGCTCCTGCAGCTCCTGGGCGACCTGATCCAGGTCGATCTCGTCGTTCAGACCGCCCACCATCTGCATGGCCGCCTGGCTGCCCTGCTCGTAGGACGCCTGCAGCAGGGCGTCGAACTCCTCGGTCGTGACCCGCGCGAAACCGATCGACTCGCCCGCGAATCGGCGTGCTTCGGCGAGGCTCAACGGCGAGGCGCCGGGCCGGTAGACGACGCAGGCATCGTCGGTTCCGGGATCCTTGATCAGCACGCCGTGGCGCTTGGCGAACGAGAAGGGCAGGGCCTTGTGGCCGATCACTTCGGTCGTTTCGACGATCTCGCCGGCCGGTGCGGCGCCGGTCTCCAGAACGATGTCCGTTTCGGTGCTGACCATGTCCGTTTCGCCGCGGCTACTCGCCGTCCTCCGGCGTGGATGACTGTTCTTCGCCCTGGGCCGGCGGCGGCACCGTTCCGCGCGCCAGGTCCTCGTCGGTCAGCGGCGGTATCAGCGGCCGCTGTTCTTTCGGCATGAGTTGTACGTCCTCGCCCTGCGAACCCATCTGGAAGTCGCGTATGTAGTTGTACTTGGCATTGGTCTCGATCGCCGTCTGCATCGTGTCGCGCAGAATCTTCGGCCGGATGAAAACCATCAGGTTGGTCTTGACGAGTTCGGTCCGGCGGACCCGGAACAGCGAGCCCATGACCGGGATGCTGCCGAGCACGGGAACTCGTTGATCGCTTTCCCTGAGCGTATCTTCGATCAGCCCGCCGAGCACGACGATCGTCCCGTCTTCGACGATGACCGTCGTCTCGATGATGCGCTGGTTCGTGATCAGGTCCACCGCGCCGGCCGACGACTGCGCGATGCTCGAAATCTCCTGCTTGATGTCGAGCAACAGCGAATCGCCCTTGTTGATCTGCGGCGTAATCGTCAGCTTCACGCCGACCGATTCGCGCTGCACCGTCTGGAACGGATTGACGGCGCCGCCCTGGCCGCCCGTATTCGTGAACGAGCCCGAGACGAACGGGACCTCCTGGCCCACGTCGAGATTGGCCTCTTCGTTGTCGGTCGTCAGGATCGACGGGCGCGAGATGATGTTCGTATCGGCGTCGCCCTCGAGGGCCCGGAGGATCGCCGCGAAGCTGACGCCGTCGTCGGTTATGCGGCCGACGCCGATCGACACGCCATCGCCGATCAGTCCGGTCAGGTCGCCGACACCGCCGTCGCCGCCGGCTTCCGCGGCGGCACCGAGCTGGACAACGCCGGGGCCGAACGAGGGGAAATTGGTCAGTGCGATCGGTGCGTCGCTGCCGGCGGCTTCCACGGCCCAGGTAACGCCGAGCTCGTTGACCCGGTCGGCCAGGATCTCGGCGACGATGGCCTCTACGAGCACCTGCGCGCGCCGAATGTCGAGCTTGTCGACGATGGCCATAAGCGAGCGCATCATCTTCGGCGGTGCGTTGATAACCAGTGCGTTGGTCTGCGTGTCGGCCCAGACGCTAACGCCGTCGAGATTCGCGCCCGGTGCGCCGCCCGCGGCACCCCCGGCGCCACCCGTGGCACGCGCCGCTGAAGCCTGGTTACTGACATGCTGTTGCAGCTTGGTCGCCAGTTCCTCGGCGTCTGCATATTCGAGGTAGCGCACCTGGGTGCTGCCGCCGTCTTCGAGCGGCGTATCCAGGTGGGCAATCAGTGTGCGCAGCCTCAGACGATCCGACTTGTCGCCGCCGATCAGTACGCTGTTGGTCCGGGCATCCGCGACGAGGCTGGTCGTTTGCGGCGCGCCATCGGCTCTGGGCTGCTGCGCGAGCGTCGTGACGACGCGGACCACCTCGACGGCCGAGGCGTGCTCGAGCGGCACGACCTCGATGTCCTCGTCACTCGACTGGTCGATGCGCCGGATGATCGTCATCATGCGCGTCACGTTTGCGGCACGATCCGAGATGATCAGCATGTTGGAGCCGGGGTGCGCGACCAGGTGGCCGTTCTGCGGCACGAGCGGCCGCAGAATGGGCACGAGCTGCGTCGCGCCGACGTTTCGAACCTGGATCACCTGGGTAACGAAGTCGTCGGGGCCCTCCGCGCCGCCCTGGTCCAGCGGGCCCGGGTACTGGCGGGCCGTGGCGTTCGGGATGATCTTGGTAATGCCGCCTGACGTCACGGCGGCCAGCTGGTGTACGTCGAGAATGGACAGGAACGCCTCGTAGAAGGCGTCCGGCGTCATCGGTGTCGACGAGAGCATCGTCACGTTCTGCCCCTGCACGCGCGGGTCGATGATGAAGGTCCGGTTGGTGATCTCGCCGACCGCCTCGACGATCTGACGAATGTCCGCCTCTTTGTAGTTCGGCGTGATCGTCGCTTGCTGGGCCGTCGCATGAGTTGCGGCGAGCAGTGCGGCTAGCGATATCACGGCGATACCGGTGTGTCGGAACAATCTCATTATTGGCGGCCTGTAACGATGTGGTTCACTCGGCTCTTCCGTTGCCGACATTCAGTTGATCGGTCTTGAGCACGATGGTTTCGGGCTGGCCGTTGCGTTCGACCGTGACGGACACCTGTTGTGCCGTGCCCAACGACTGGAAAATCTGCATGGCCTGCGCCGGGTCGGTCAGCGACTGACCGTCGATTTCGCGAATCAGGTCGCCCGGCCGCAGTCCCAGCGCCGCGAACTGGCGCCGGTCCCGGCCCGGGTAGACGCGATAGCCGCGCTGCTGTCCGTTGACGAAGTACGGCGTCGGCCGGATGACGTCGGCGAGCCTCGACACGTTTTGAGCCACGACTGACTGGATGCTCGTCGTCTGGGTTGCCTGCCGCCGCGTGGGCGCGGTCCGGCGCCGGCCCGGCGCCGGCGATTCGTAGTCCCTCGGCAGCTTGAGCGAGGTCAGTTCGCCGTTCTCGTTGAGCACGACGCGGTCGGAGTACACGGCGTGCAGCGATGCACCGGCCAGTATCGGGTCGCCCACGGCATAGACCTTTTCTTCGTTGTTGCCGTCCGAGATGATCGCAATCGAGAACTCGGGCCGCTGCGACGCCATCGTGCCCTTGAGCTTCAGATTGGTTCGGCTCTCCTCGAGGTCTTCGACGCTTTCTGGTGCCGCCGCGACGTTCTCGACCTCGATTTCCGGGTCCACGACGCCGAAGATACTGGCCGACGAGATTGCCGCCGCGCTGGAACGACTGTCCGTGACCTCGGATTCCGACTGGGCCGGGCGCATCTGGCCGGCCGGGACGATGACGGTATCGCCCGCGGACGTGCCGGGCACGAACATCCAGACGATCCTGGCGAGCTGCCAGCCGATCAGCAGGACGAGAACGAGGCTGACCCAGGCAGGCAGAAGCCCGTTCGCGGCCGCTACGGTGCGGTCGCGGTCGAGGCTCCATAGATCCGACCATTGTGGGTTGCTCGCCATACTTCGTCCGTTGAGTGTCCGGCGCCGATACCGGTTATAACGCAGCGCAATGATGATACGGGTCGAGGCCGGATTCAATGACTTGCGCGCACACAGAAAAGCCTTTGTTTTTCATCTGTCTAGAGGCGGTCTGCGTGGCCGCTCCGCGACGGTGGGAGTGTGACTCCCGTGGCAGTTCCGAAAAACCGGCTGCACCGCTGCGGGCGACCGGTAATATAATACCGGTATTGTTGCGGCACGTATTGAATACTGAGAGATTAGTGCTATCTACAGGCTATGAGCGAGCGCCCGAAACAGCCCGATTTCGCCGAAAACTCCGATCTCGCGGTCGAGGAGGAGCGCCCGAGCGTCAAAAAACCCCCGCTCTACCGAGTGGTGCTGCTCAACGACGACTATACGCCCATGGAGTTCGTCGTCGAGATCCTCGAGACCATCTTCGGTATGGAGCGCACCCGCGCCACGCAGGTTATGTTAGAAGTGCATACCAAGGGCAAGGGCGTGTGTGGCGTGTACAACTACGAGATCGCCGAGACCAAAGTCGCACAGGTGATGGGTATCGCAAAGCAGCACCAGCACCCGTTGTTGTGCACGATGGAAGAATCCTGACAGGAGCGAGACAGACTACATGTTGAGCAGCGAACTGGAATTTTGCCTGAACGAAGCCTTTCAGAGGGCCCGCGAGCAGCGTCATGAGTTCATGACGGTGGAGCACCTGTTGCTCGCGCTGCTCGACATACCGCGCGTGCACGAGATTCTGAAAGCGTGCAACGGCAACATCCCGGAGCTCCGCCGACAGCTTACCGAGTTCGTGGAAGAGCAGACGCCGCTCCTGCCGGTGGACGACGAGAACGATGTGCAGCCGACTCTGGGCTTTCAGCGCGTGCTGCAGCGCGCCGTGTTTCACGTCCAGTCGAGCGGCAAGAAGGAGGTCACGGGCAGCAACGTCCTCGTGGCCATCTTCAGCGAAAAGCAGTCGCAGGCCGTGTACTTCCTCGGCCTGCAGGAAATCTCGAGGCTCGATGTCGTCAATTTCATTTCCCACGGCATGCCGCAGGTGCCGGGCGAAGCGCCCGAAGATGAGCAGGAGGCCGCCGTCGAAGGCGATGGCGAGCCGGAGGCATCGCCGCTCACGCGCTATGCGACCAACCTCAACCAGATGGCCATGGAGGGCAAAATCGACCCCCTGATCGGCCGCGAAATCGAGATCGAGCGCACCGTGCAGATCCTGTGCCGCCGTCGCAAGAACAATCCGCTGTACGTCGGCGACGCCGGCGTCGGCAAGACGGCGCTGGCCGAAGGACTGGCCCGGATGATCGTCGAGGAGCGTGTGCCTGACGTGCTGCTGGACAGCACGATCTACTCGCTCGACATGGGTACGCTGATCGCCGGAACCAAATATCGCGGCGACTTTGAAAAGCGCCTCAAGGGCGTCATCAAGGAGGTTAGCGAGGACCCGGGTGCCGTCTTGTTCATCGACGAGATTCACACCGTGATCGGTGCGGGTGCCGCATCCGGCGGCGTCATGGACGCGAGCAATCTCATCAAACCCGTGCTCGCGAACGGCGAGATTCGCTGCATCGGCTCGACAACTTACGAGGAGTATCGCGGCATCTTCGAGAAGGACCACGCGCTCGCGCGGCGTTTCCAGAAGATCGACGTTCCGGAGCCGACGGTCGCGGAGACCGTGGATATCCTGCGCGGACTGCGCTCGCGCTTCGAAGAGCACCACGGCATTCGCTACGAGGACGACTCCCTCGAAGCCGCGGCCGAACTGTCGATGCGCCACATCAATGACCGCCGCCTGCCGGACAAGGCCATCGACGTGATCGACGAGGCGGGCGCCAACATCCGCCTGCAGCCGATAGCGGAGCGCAGCGACTCGGTCACGGTCGAGATGGTCGAGGACATCGTCGCCAAGATGGCGCGAATCCCCGCGAAGAGCGTGTCGTCCTCCGATCGCAAGTCGCTCAAGACGCTCGAGCGGGACCTGAAACTGGTCATCTTCGGCCAGGACGAGGCAATCTCGGCGCTCGGCTCGTCGATCAAGATGTCACGGTCCGGACTTCGCGAGGAAGACAAGCCGATCGGCATGTTCCTGTTTGCCGGCCCGACCGGCGTCGGCAAGACGGAAGTGACGCGGCAGCTCGCGATGTCCATGGGCGTCGAACTCATTCGCTTCGACATGTCCGAGTACATGGAGCGGCACACGGTTTCGCGACTGATCGGCGCGCCGCCGGGCTACGTCGGCTTCGACCAGGGCGGGCTGTTGACCGAGGCTGTCACGAAGAATCCGCACGCGGTCGTGCTGCTGGATGAAATCGAGAAGGCGCACCCGGAAGTCTTCAACCTGCTGCTGCAGGTCATGGACCACGGCACGCTCACCGACAACAACGGCCGCAAGGCGGACTTCCGGAACGTCATCATCGTGATGACGACCAACGCGGGCGCGCAGGAAATGAGCCGCGCGTCGATCGGTTTCACGGCGCAGGACCACAGCTCGGACGGCATGGGCGTCATCAAGAAGACGTTCTCGCCGGAGTTCCGAAATCGCCTCGATGCGATCATCCAGTTCGCCGCGCTCGACGTGAACTCGGTCAAGCGCGTCGTCGACAAGCTCATCGTGGAACTCGAGGCCAAGCTGGACAGCAACGACGTCACGCTCGAACTCGACGACGCCGCGCGTCAATGGATTGCCGAGCGCGGTTACGATCCGAAGATGGGTGCACGGCCGATGTCCCGGGTTATCCAGGAGCACATCAAGCGGCCACTGGCGGAGGAGCTGCTGTTCGGTAAGCTCGAGAACGGCGGCCACGTTGTCGTCACGGTCGGCGACGACGACACCCTCAAGCTTCGGGCCGAACCGGCCGTCAAGGGGCTGGAGCACCTGGCGGAAGACTCCGACTAATCAGGCACGTCGCGCGCTTTGAGAAATTCGTATGTGCGGGTTTCAGCGGCCGCGGTAGACGATGCGGCCCTTGCTCAAGTCGTACGGCGTCAGTTCGACCGTCACCTTGTCGCCGGTCAGGATTCGGATGTAATTCTTGCGCATCTTGCCCGAGATATGCGCGGTTACTACATGGCCGTTCTCGAGCTCGACTCTGAACGTCGTGTTCGGCAGCGTCTCGGTTACGACGCCTTCCATCTGAATGGCTTCTTCTTTCGCCAAGGGTTCCCTGCTCCGCGTGCGTAAAAGGCCGGCGAATTGTGCAGAAACGGCCCGTCCATTGCAACGAACGACGCGCAATTAGCGCGCTTCCGGCAGTAGCTCGCTAACCGCCAAAGGTCCGGCGGGCCAGGCGGCGAAACGTTCACGGCCGGGGCAGGCGGACTTCAGAATAGCCACGAAATCCTCGCGCGGAATCGTCTCCGCGCCCAGCGTGACGAGGTGCCCCGACGTCACCTGGCAGTCAATGAGTTCGAAGCCGTGTTCCGACAGGATTCGGCACAGGCCGAGCATCGCCATCTTCGACGCATTGCTGACGTGACTGAACATGGACTCGCCAAAAAACACGCGGCCGATGGCCAGTCCGTATATCCCGCCGACGACGCGGTCGCCGTCCATGACCTCTACCGAGTGCGCCCAGCCGTCCTCATGCAGGCGCTTGTAGGCGTGGATCATCTCGTCTGTGATCCAGGTGCCGCGCTGCTGCCGACGCGGGCCGGCGCAGGCGAGGACGATGTCCTCGAATGACTGGTTGAAGGTCAGCGTGAGGCTGGACTGGCGGATCGATCGGGCGAGTCGTCGCGATACGTGAAGCTGGTCGGGCTTCAGGACGCAGCGCGGGTCGGGAGACCACCAGAGTATGGGCTGACCTTCGTCGTACCAGGGGAATATGCCGTGGGTATAGGCGTACAACAGACGGGGCGCAGACAGATCGCCGCCCGCGGCCAGCAGGCCGTCGGGCTCGCGCATGGCGCTGGCCACGTCCGGAAACGCCGACGGCGGGTCGCTGTCGTTCAGCCAGACGATGCGATTCGGCCGCACCTACTCATCCCGGCGATACGGGCTGCGGGCGTCCACTGCTCGCATATAGCGGTCCACGTGCCGCGCCTCTTCCTCCACGTACTCGCCGATCGCCGAGAGGAACTCGGGGTGCGCGAGCCAGTGGGCGGAGCGCGTCTCGGCCGGCGTGAAGCCCCGGCTTAGCTTGTGTTCGCCCTGCGTTCCGGGCTCGAACCGCGCGATCCCGTGTTCGATGCAATAGTCGATCCCCTGGTAGTAGCAGGCTTCGAAGTGCAGCGCGTTGTAGTCGGCCGCGCTGCCCCAGTAGCGGCCGTAAAGTGTGTCGGGAGATACGAAGAATACGGCGGCGGCGACCGGACCGTCGCCGTCCTCTGCGAGCAGCACGAGGAGGTTGTCAGGCAGGCGCCTGGCGATCCTCTCGAAAAACTGCAGATTGTAGTAGGGGGCAGAGCCGCGGATCAGGAACGTCCTGCTGATCAGGCGGTAGGTCGTGGCCAGCAATTCAGGCGTAAGGTCGTGACCGCTCAAGCGGCGAAACCGGATGCCGGCCTCGGCCACGCGGCGCCGGTCACGCCGCGCCTTCTTGCGCTTCGCCGAGCTGAACGTGCCGAGGAACTCGTCGAAGTCGGCGTAGCCACGATTGCGCCAGTGAAACTGGCAGTCCTTCCGGAGTTTGAGCCCGGCCTTGGTGTACGTTTCGACTTCGCCGGTGTCCGGAAACAGAATGTGCAGCGATGAGCATGCTCGCTCATCGGCGAGGCCGATGGCACGCTCGATCAGCGCATCGGCCGCCTCGCGGTCCTGCCGGTCGGCGAGCATCAGCCGCGGGCTGGTCGCCGGGGTGAACGGAGCGGCGGAAACGAGCTTGGGGTAGTAGTCGAGCCCCGCTCGTGCGTAGGCATTCGCCCACGCCCAGTCGAACACGAACTCGCCCCAGGAATGATCCTTCTCGTAGAGCGGCAGCGCGCCGCGCAGGGTGCCGTCGTCGTTCTCGATGGTCAGGTGGCACGGCCGCCAACCGGTCGCGTCCGAGACACAGCCCGTCGTCTCGGCCGCATCCAGGAATTCGTGACGCATGAAGGGCGGGGCACCCGTCCCGAGCCGGTTCCACTCGTCGCAGGCGATATCGCCCATGGCAGTGTGGACGGAAACCCGCACGCCGGCCTTTGGTATCAGGCTGCCGCGCCGCTGGACTCGCTTGCTCCGGTGCGGGTCGCGCCGCGGTCGGCTTCGAGCGCGTCCAGGTACTTCTCGGCGTCGAGCGCGGCCATGCAGCCTGCGCCCGCCGACGTAATCGCCTGCCGGTATACCTGGTCGGCGACGTCCCCCGCCGCGAAGACTCCGGGTACGCTGGTCGCCGTTGCATCCCCTTCGATACCCGACTTGACGATGATATAGCCGTTCTTCATGTCGAGCTGGCCGTCGAACAAGCCCGTATTCGGGCTGTGCCCGATGGCGATGAAAACGCCGTCCAGGTCGACATTGGTCTTCTTGCCGGGCTGGGTCGTGCTCTCGACGCGCAGGCCCGTGACACCGGCGTCGTCGCCGAGTACTTCGTCCACGACGTTATCCCAGAGAATGTCGACCTTGCCTTCGTTCCGCTTCTCAAACAGGTGGTCCTGCATGATCTTCTCGGCGCGGAGTTGGTCGCGGCGATGCACCAACGTCACCTTCGAGGCGATGTTACTCAGGTACAGTGCCTCTTCGACCGCCGTGTTGCCGCCGCCGACCACGGCAACCGGCTTGTTGCGATAGAAGAATCCGTCGCAGGTTGCGCACGCGGAGACGCCCTTGCCCTTGTAAGCTTCCTCGGACGGCAGGCCGAGATACTTGGCCGTCGCCCCGGTCGAGATGATCAGAGCGTCGCAGGTATACACGCCGTAGTCCCCTTCGAGCCGGAACGGGCGCACGGAGATGTCGGCCGTGTGGATATGGTCATTGACGATTTCGGTATCGAACCGCTTGGCATGCTTGAGCATGCGATCCATGAGCTCCGGGCCCTGCAGGCCCTCGACGTCGCCCGGCCAGTTGTCGACATCAGTCGTGGTCATCAGCTGGCCGCCCTGTTGGATGCCGGTCACCATGACGGGATTGAGGTTCGCACGGGCCGCATAGACCGCGGCAGCATAGCCCGCGGGGCCCGATCCCAGGATGAGTACGCGGCAATGTCTCGGTTCGCTCATGTATACTTAAGTCCTTGTTCGCTGGGGCGATCCACAAATCCAAACCTTGAACATACGGTCCTTCGAATCACTTTCAAGGCTGTTCAGGGGCGGTACAGTGTGCTCGCAATAGTGTAGGGGAAAAGCAGTCAATTAAGCCATGGCCAAAGCTCGCACCGTCAAACAGCCCGAAACCGGCCTGTCGCTGCAGGTTCATCGCGCGCTGCGCGAAGGCGCACTGTGGATGTTCGGCGCGCTCGCGCTGATTCTGTGGATTGCGCTGTTCACCTACGATCCGAACGATCCGGGCTTCAGCCAGGTCACGAGCAGCAACCAGGTCAACAACAGTATCGGCCGCGTCGGAGCGACGTTTGCCGACGTGCTGTTCAACTGGTTCGGCAGGCCGGCCTACCTGTTCACGATCATGGTTGGCTATATAGGCTGGATGCTGTACCGCGAGCAGAAAACCCAGGTCGAACTCACGCGTATGGACTTCGCGCTGCGTTTCGCGGGTTTCGTCCTGACGCTGCTTGCTAGCTGCGGTCTTTCGACGCTGCATTTCTCGCCGGCCGGGTTCAACGAAACCGCGGGCGGCATCGTCGGCCAGATCGTCGGCAACCAGCTCGAGGCCGTGATGAAGCTGCTCGGTGCGAGCACGCTGCTGTTCGTCCTTTGGATTGCTTCGGTTTCCCTGTTCCTGGGCTTTTCCTGGATCACGATCATGGACCGCGTCGGCGCTCTGTGCCTCGCGGCCTACGAGCGTACGCTCGCGAAAATCGACGAGCTCAGGGACAAGGCCGAAGGCCGCCGGCAGGCTGCCGCGAGACAGGACGTCATCAAGATAGAGAAGAAGCGCCAGGAAGGCCGCGAAAAACCGCGTATCGAGCCCGTCATTCCGGCGCTCGAGACGAGCGCGCGAGCCGAGAAGGAGCGCCAGGTACCGCTGTTCGAGCCCGTCGCTGCCGGTGAACTGCCGCCGCTGTCGCTGCTGAACGATCCGCCGGCGCAGACCGCGGGCTATTCGGCCGATTCGCTTGAGGCCATGTCGCGGCTCGTCGAGCTCAAGCTTCTGGACTTCGGCATCGAGGTCGAGGTCAAGTCGGTGTCGCCCGGACCCGTGATCACGCGCTTCGAACTCGACCCGGCGCCGGGCGTCAAGGTCAGCCAGATCGCGAACCTCGCGAAGGACCTCGCCCGGTCGCTGTCCGTCGTCAGCGTGCGGATCGTCGAAGTGATCCCCGGCAAGTCCTTCATCGGCATCGAGATTCCAAACGAAAACCGGCAGCTCGTGACGCTGGGTGAAATCCTGAAGTCGCGTGCCTACGACGACCTGAAGTCGCCGCTCACGCTCGCATTGGGCAAGGACATCGGCGGCAACTCGGTCGTCGCCGATCTCGCGCGAATGCCGCACCTCCTGATCGCGGGCACGACCGGGTCGGGCAAGTCGGTGGCGATCAATGCGATGATATTGAGCATCCTCTACAAGACGCAGCCCGAGCACGCTCGGCTGATCATGATCGACCCGAAGATGCTCGAGCTGTCGGTTTACGAGGATATTCCGCACCTGCTGACGCCGGTCGTTACCGACATGAAGGAGGCCGCCAACGCATTGCGCTGGTGTGTTGCGGAGATGGACCGCCGCTACCGGCTCATGGCGGCGCTCGGGGTACGCAACATCGGCGGCTACAACCGCAAGGTGAGGGATGCCATCGAGGCCGGCGAGCCGATCAAGGATCCGACGTTCACGCCGCCGCCGTTCGAAGACGAGGAGAAACCCGTCGAGCACCCCACGCTCGTACCGCTGCCCTATATCGTGGTCGTGATCGACGAACTTGCCGACATGATGATGATTGTCGGCAAGAAGGTCGAGGAGCTGATTGCCCGACTGGCACAGAAGGCCCGCGCGTCGGGCATCCATATGCTGCTCGCGACCCAGCGGCCGTCGGTCGATGTGATCACGGGCCTGATCAAGGCCAACGTTCCGACGAGGATCGCTTTCCAGGTTTCGGCGAAGGTCGATTCGCGAACGATTCTCGACCAGCAGGGCGCCGAAAACCTGCTCGGGCACGGCGACATGCTGTACCTGCCGCCGGGGACCTCGCTGCCCGTGCGCGTGCACGGCGCGTTCGTGGCCGACGACGAAGTGCACGCCGTTGTCAGGCATCTCAAGCGGAGTGGCAAGCCGCGCTACATCGACGAGATCGTGGACGGTCCGTCTGACCCGACACCCGGGCTCGCGGGCATCGACCCGGCGCCGGCGGGCAGCGATGACGCCGAGCAGGACCCGCTCTACGACCAGGCCGTGCAGGTCGTCATGGAAACCCGCAAGGCCTCGATATCGGGCGTGCAGCGCCGACTCAAGATCGGCTATAACCGGGCGGCGCGCATGGTCGAGTCGATGGAGGCGGCGGGACTCGTGGGCCCGCTGCAGCCGAACGGCCAGCGCGAGATCCTGGTCCCGCAGCAGGCGGCGTCCGACGATGGCTAGCGTTCGTGCAGCCGCTCGGCAGGTCCTCCTGTGCGTTGTTGCGGCGCTGCTGCCGGTCGTCGGGCTGGCGGACGATTTACAGGCGAGGGCGCTCGTCGACCGGTTCGTCAACGACGTGAGGACTTTCTCGGGGGACTTCGAACAAACCCTGCTGGATGCCAACGGTGAGCTCCTCGAAACGTCGTCGGGCCGGCTGGACATCCAGCGCCCGGGCCGGTTCCGCTGGGAATACGAGTCGCCCTACGAGCAGTGGCTCGTCGCCGACGGCGTAAACATCTGGAGCTACGACGTCGACCTCGCGCAGGTCACCGTGAAACCGCAGGCAGAGGCGCTCGCCAACACGCCGGCGACCTTACTCGGCGGCACACAAAACGCCATGGATGGATTCACGATCGAAGCAACCGCGCCAAAGGATCAGCCCGACAGTGCGGGCACGACGACCTGGGTTCGCCTCAAACCCGTCGATGCGGAGAGCGGCTTCCGACACGTTGACCTGGGCTTCATTGCCGATACGCTCGCACGCATGGTGTTCCTCGACAATCTCGAGCAGACGACAATCGTCGCTTTGAGCCAGGTTGCCGTCGACGAACCTGTCGACCCGGACAGATTCCGTTTCGCGGTGCCGGACGATGTCGATGTCGTTGGGACACCCGCGAGCCTCGATTCGACCTGATGCTGCCGCTCGAGTACCCGGGCCGCTGGGGCATTGCCGGTTTACTGCTCATCTCGACCGTGCTCGTCGCCGCAACACTGCCGTCGATCTGGTTCCTGTCGGACTACCTGCGGATCCATGCGTGGTTCGGCCTCGACAAGTGGGCCCATGCCCTCACGTTCGCGTTCCTCGCGGCCTGGTTCTCCGGCCAGTACCGGCGCGCAAGCTACTGGCGGATCGCCGTGGGACTGGCGGCTTTCGGCATCCTGATCGAGTTGGTGCAGAGCACGATCACGTATCGCTCGGCAGAGTGGCACGACGTCACGGCCGACGTCGTGGGAATCGTGTTCGGTCTGCTCATCGCCTTCGCCGGACTGGGTGGCTGGAGCCAGCGTTTTGAGAGTTGGCTGGGCGCCCGCACGGCGGCGTGAACGACCTGTTCACAGACGAGGAGTCGGCGGCCGTCGACCGGCCGCTGGCCGACCGCATGCGCCCGCGATCGCTCGACGAGTTCGCGGGCCAGGAACACCTGCTCGCGTCCGGCAAGCCGCTCAGGCGAGCCGTGGAGGACGGCCGGACGCACTCGATGGTCTTCTGGGGACCGCCCGGCACGGGCAAGACGACGCTCGCACGGCTCGTTGCCAGCTCGACGCAGTCCCATTTCATTGCGCTGTCGGCCGTGATGGCCGGCATCAAGGACGTCCGTGCCGCTGTCGCCGCGGCCGAGCAGCACCGGGCAATGCATCAACGCGGTACCGTGCTGTTCCTGGACGAGGTGCATCGCTTCAACAAGTCCCAGCAGGACGCGTTCCTGCCGCATGTCGAGAACGGAACGCTCGTCTTCGTCGGTGCAACGACCGAGAACCCGTCCTTCGAACTCAACAACGCGCTGCTGTCGAGGGCCAGGGTGTACGTGCTCAAGGCGCTCGGTGTCGAGGCCATCGTTACGATCCTCGAGCGAGCGATCGCGGACAGCGAGCGGGGTCTGGGCGCCCGGGTCGACGTTGCTTCCGCCGAGCTCGAAGCGCTCGCCGCGGCTGCCGACGGCGACGCGAGACGCGCGCTGAACCTTCTCGAACTCGCCGCCGACCTCGCCGAAGACGGCGTCGTCACGGCCGAGATCGTCGGCGAGGTCGCGACGGCAGGGCCGCGCCGCTTCGACAAGGGTGGCGACGTGTTCTACGACCAGATATCGGCGTTGCACAAGTCGATTCGCGGCAGCGACCCCGATGCCTCCCTGTACTGGCTCATGCGCATGATCGACGGCGGCTGTGACCCGAAGTACATAGCTCGCCGCACGGTTCGGGTGGCCTCGGAGGACATCGGCAACGCCGATCCGCGCGCCCTGACGCTGACGCTCGATGCCTGGCGTGTACTGGAGCGGCTCGGCAGTCCCGAAGGCGAGCTGGCGCTCGCCCAGGCGGTCGTTTATCTCGCCTGCGCGGCCAAGAGCAACGCCGTCTACAAGGCCGCGGGCGCCGCGGCGGCAGCCGCCGCCGAGAGCGGCTCGCTCGAGGTGCCGCCGAGGCTCAGGAATGCACCGACCGAGCTCATGAAGGAGCTGGGTCACGGCCAGGGCTACCGCTACGCGCACGACGAACAGGACGGCTTCGCCGCGGGCGAATCCTACTTCCCCGACGACATGCAGGCGGCAACGTATTATCATCCCGTGCCGCGCGGACTCGAGATCCGGATTCGCGAGAAACTCGACGACTTGAGACGCCGCAATGCCGACTCGCGGCGTGCGACCGGGAACGACGATGATTGACCCCAGGATACTCAGACAATCGGCGGCCGAGGTCGCGCGCAACCTCGCACGTCGCGGATTCACATTCGACGCCGACGCCTATCTTGCGCTGGAAGACAAGCGCAAAACGCTGCAGGTCGAGACGGAGCGCCTGCGCGGTGAGCGCAACGCGAGCGCCAAGCAGATCGGCCAGGCCAAGGCCAGGGGCGAAGACGTGGAGCCGCTGCTCGCCGCGGTCGAGGATCTCGGCGACCGTCTCGACGGCTGCGAGGCCGAGCTTGCGGAGTTACAGCAGTCGTTGCGCGACGTCGAACTCGGCTTGCCCAACCTGCTGTCCGACGACGTTCCCGACGGCAGCGACGAGTCCGCGAATACCGAAGTGCGCCGCTGGGGTAAGCCGCGCGAGTTCGAATTCGAGGTTCACGACCACATCGACCTGGGACAGGCGCTGGGCATGCTCGACTTCGATGCCGCGAGCCGCATGTCGGGCGCGCGCTTCAGCGTCATGACGGGCGCGCTGGCGCGTCTGCACCGGGCCCTGATCCAGTTCATGCTCGATACGCATACGGCCGAGCACGGCTATGCCGAGACCTACGTGCCGTATCTCGTGCAGTCACAGGCGCTCGTCGGCACGGGTCAGCTGCCGAAGTTCGAAGAGGACCTGTTCAAGACCGAGACCGAGCGGCCGTACTACCTGATCCCGACGGCCGAGGTGCCCGTCACGAACCTCGCGATGGACACGATCTTCGAGGCCGATGAGCTGCCGCTGCGCTACACGGCGCACACGCCGTGTTTCCGTTCGGAAGCCGGCTCCCACGGCCAGGATACGCGCGGCATGATCCGCCAGCACCAGTTCGAGAAGGTCGAGCTCGTGCATTTCGTGAAGCCGGCCGATTCGATACAGGCGCTGGAGGAATTGACCGGGCATGCGGAAGTCATTCTCAGGCGACTCGAGCTTCCATACCGCGTGGTTACGCTGTGCGCCGGCGATATCGGCTTCGGCTCGACCAAGACCTACGACATCGAGGTCTGGCTCCCGGGGCAGCAGAAGTATCGCGAGATTTCTTCCTGCAGCAATTACAACGACTTCCAGGCGCGGCGCATGAAGGCGCGCGTTCGCGATCCGGAAACCGGCAAGCCCGTCTACCTGCACACGCTGAACGGCTCCGGTGTCGCGGCCGGCCGGGCTCTGATCGCGATTCTCGAAAACCACCAGCAGGCCGACGGCAGCATCGCGGTGCCCGAGGCGCTCAAGGCCTATATGGGCGGCCTGGAGACCATCGCGGCATAGCAGCGCGCGTAGCGCGCGTCGATCTCTTGCTACTCGCTGCTCATGAATAGCTGGATGACGTACCAGAGCATCAGGGCAATCGACGCGAACAGCGCCATCGATGCGGCGACGTATCGCTCCCGCGGGTAGTGATGCATGATGTTCGAGGTATCGTAGAGCACGGCCGCGCCGGCGTAGCCGACCATCGCCACCATGAACCAGTTGCCGAGCTGAAAGCCGAACAGCAGCGAGGAACCGATGCCGATCATCGCGAGGAAGAAGCCCCAGACGAGTATCCCGCGCAGGAACGAGAAGTCCTTGCGCGTGATCATCGCCGTGGCAATCAACGCAACGCAGCCGAGCACCGTGACCCCGACGGCGCTGTCGAGCGCACCCGGCTTGCTGAGCGCAAGGAGGATCAGCGGCGAGGAGATGATGGCCTGGGCGACCACGAGCAGCGCGTACGCGGCGTACTGAGCCGGCCTTGACTCGAGCGTGTGCGCGAAGTGCGAGGCAGCCCAGCTCGCCAGCATGAAGGCGCCGAGCGTGATGAACCAGTTGGCCGTCAGGACCGGGAACAGGCTTATGGCAAGGCCCGACGTCACGAGGTAAGCAACGACGCCGGCATAGGCGAGCAGGCCGCCGACAACGTGCGCGTAGCACTTCCAGATGAACTCGGAACGGTCTTTCTCCGACGCATTCGCGACGGCTTCGTAGTTCAGGGTTTGCATGGCAGTGTAATCCTCTGCTTTGACGGTTTTCTCGATTCTACCATCGGCCTACCACGGCAGGCGATAGCCCTCGGCATGCCAGAAGCCGCCGGACGCCTGGAGCGTGAGCTCGTCGATACGGTCGATCAGTCCAGCCGCCGAATCGCTGGGCGCGATGCCGCGGCCTCCGGTCATGTCGGTGGCGACCAGGCCCGGGTGCAGGAGCGCCACCGGGATCCCGCGCGGCTTGAATTCGTGCATGAGATTCGTGCCAATCATGTTCACGGCCGTCTTCGAGGCGCGGTAGCCCCAGTTGCCTCCCGATCCGTTGTCGTCGATCGAGCCGACGCGGCTCGTGACGATGGCGACCTTCGAACCGTCGGTGAGATTGCCGGCAAGCGCTTCGGTCACGCGGAGCGGGCCGAGCGTGTTCACGGCGTATTGCTCCATCATCTGCTCGTAGTCGATGCTGCCGAACGAGTCGGATCGCAGTATGCCGGCGTTGTTGATGAGCACGTCGATCGTCGCATCGCCGAGCCTGTCCCTGAGTTCGGCCACCGAGTCACCGGAGGCGACGTCGATGCCTTCGATCAGCTCGACGTCGATGGCCTTCAGTTCATCGCTTGCCTGCCGGCACACGCCGATCACGCGATCGCCGCGCGCGCCGTACTGGCGGGCGAGCTCCAAACCTATGCCGCGGTTGCAGCCGGTTATGAGTATCGTTGCCAAACCGTGGTCCCCTTCGTTTAGAGTTCAAGGTAAGGTTTCGACCTGTGGCCGAAAACAGGAACAACAAGTACCACCATTCCACCATAACGGCCGTCGTCATCGCCAACATGGTGGGCACCGGCGTCTTCACGAGCCTGGGCTTTCAGCTGCTCGAGATCCGATCGGGCTTCGCGCTGTTGCTCCTGTGGGCGCTGGGCGGGCTGATCGCCCTGTGCGGCGCCATGAGCTACGCCGAGCTTGGCGCGGCCATGCCGCGCTCGGGCGGCGAGTACAACTTCCTGTCGCGGATCTACCACCCGGCGGCCGGCTTTGTGTCCGGCTGGGTATCGGCAACGATCGGTTTTTCGGCGCCGACGGCGCTTGCGGCGATGACCTTCGCGGCTTACGCCGCGTCGGTCGTTCCGGGCGGTCTGCCCGAATGGGCTCGAAAGGCGATGGCCGTAACGCTGGTTCTCGTGCTGACGGCGGCACACTCGATCAGCCGGCGCCAGAGCGGCGGCTTGCAGGCGTTCTTTACCGTGTTGAAGGTGGCCGCCATCGTGCTGTTCTGTGTATTGGCCATGCTGCTCGTCGACGCACCGACGGGCGTCCGGTTCCTGCCAGAGTCCGGCGATGCGGCCATCGTCACGAGCGGCGCGTTCGCCGTCGCCCTGATCTACGTGAGCTACGCCTACACGGGCTGGAACGCGGCGACCTACCTGAGCAGTGAGCTCGACGAACCGCAGCGATACTTGCCGCGCATCCTGTTCGCGGGCACCGCGGTCGTAACCGTGCTGTACGTTGCGTTGAACGCTGTGTTCCTGAGCGTCGCGCCGATGGATGCCATGGCCGGCGAGGTCGAGGTCGGCTATGTTGCGGCCGAGTTCGCGTTCGGCGAGTTCGGCGGCCGCTTCGCGGGGCTTGCGCTGTCACTGCTGTTGATTTCCACGGTAAGCGCGATGACGCTCGCGGGCCCGCGCGTGCTGCAGGTGATCGGCGAGGACTTCGCGATGCTCAGGATCCTCGGCCGCGTGAATCGCGACGGTCTTCCCTACGTCGCCATCATGCTGCAGTCGGCGCTGACGCTGACCTTCATCCTCACCTCGGGATTCGAATCGATACTCGTGTTCGCGGGTTTCACGCTGGCGCTGAACAGCTTCGTGACGGTCCTCGGCGTATTCGTGCTGCGCTTAAGACAGCCCGATCTCGAACGGCCTTATCGTACGTTCGGCTACCCAATATCGCCGCTGATCTACCTCGGACTTACGGCCTGGACGCTCGGCTTCGTTCTCGCCAACAAGCCCGTGGAAGGCCTGTTCGGTCTCGGCATCGTGGCCACGGGCGCAGTCTTCTACTGGCTGTCGGCCCGCGCGTCCGCCGCATCGATTCCGCCGCCCGGTTCGCCGAATACCCCGTAGTCCAGAGCCTCGCCGCCCGAGTCGATCAGTCGTTCGAGATCGTCAGCCAGCCGCAGCGAAAAGTCACCGGGATGGATGGCCAGGCGGATCGGCCGCTTTGTGCCGGCGGCCTTTAGATTGGCGAAGTTCCACAGCCGGCAAGCCAGCGCGCGGAACGCCGTGTCGGCCTCGAAACCCACCATCGGTGAGCGACGGAATCGACCGCTTGCGACGTCGTACACGCCGCTCAAGCTCTCGTAACGAGCGAACGGCAGCTGATCGAGGTCGCGTGGCGTGAGCGCGCCCATCGCCCAGGCGGGCGGAACGTAGAGCAGGGGCGAGCCGAGACCGTGCTGGCCGAACCAGGCATGACAGCGCGTGACCAGGTTCCTGAGCGCGGCGGCATCGAGCGCCAGGTGTTCCGCGGCGTTCCGCGAAATCAGCGCGCTGTGCAGGCGATGGTAGGCGCCACGAATCGAGTCGGCGCGGTGCGTCCAGCCGTGGCCGGCGGCAACGGCGCCGCGCGCGAGCAGCGCCTCGAGTCGGCCAAGGGTTTCCGTAGACCAGTCTCTGCCCGGCACCACGAGCAGCGTGACCCTGCCGAGCCCGGCGGCGTTCAGCCGCGCCACGATCGTCTCGGTCGCGCCGAGCGTCTCGGGCATGACATCGTGAATGGAAACCACCAGCTGCCGCGTCACCCCTGGCTCCCGGTTTCATCGGCCTCGAAGATGCCAAACCAGTGCATCAGGCTGTTTTCGTTTAGAGCGAGCGCCGCCTCGCGGGCGCGACGCGCCGTACTGCGGCGCGTATCCTCGGGCAGGCTCGCGACACGCCGAACGGCATCGGCCAGAGTCTCGCCCGGCCCCAGCTGGAACAGGGCAGTCTCGAGATCCGGCCACTCGACGATGCCGCAGGTTGGCGTCACGAGCGCCAGCCGCTGCCGGGACATCGCCTCGAGCGCCACGGTGCCGAACGATTCGACGACTGACGGCAGTACGAGCAGGTCGGCCTTGTCCATTTCAGCGAGTAGTCGGCCGCGCGATACCCAACCGAGGCACTCGAGATTCGGCAGTTCGTTCGCCGCTTCTTCAACGTCCGATTTGAGCGGTCCTTCGCCGGCAACGGTAAACGTGATGTCTGGTAACTCTCGCGCTGCATCGATGACCCAGGCAACTCGCTTCTCCGGTGCCAGGCGGCCGGCGAACAGGACGCGGTCGACGGTGTCGCGGATCGGCGTTACGGGCGGCTCGAGCGCGGCCCCGGGCAAAAGCGTACCCATGACCTCGACCCGGCGCGCGCCGAGTCTCTCGGCAAGCCCGACCATCGCCTCCGAATTGGCGAGTACGAGATCCGCGTAGCGAAACAGGACCTTGTCCGCGAGGTTGAAGTAGAAGCGGCTGAAGTTGCGCAGCAGACGGCTTTCGTACTGGTCGGTGACGCCCGAAAAATGCGTATGGAAGCCGACGATGAGCGGCACGTCGAGACGCCGCGCGAACCAGGCGGCGAGCAGGCCATACGGCCCCGGCGTCGCTGCGACGATCACCTCGGGCCGTAGCGCCCGGGTCTCCCGCTTGAAGCGCCGGTACGAGGGAATCCAGATGCGTTGGGTCGCGTCGCCGGGCAGCGGAAACTTGATGAAGTCTTTCTCGCCGTCCGGGCAGATCAGGCAGGTCTGCAGTCCGCGTGCGTTCATCTGGTCGATCAGGTCGCAGTAGTATGCGCCGACCCCGTTCCGCTCGGGCAGCGAGTCCGACATGATCGCCACGCGCCCGATCCGGCCCGCCGGCGGCGAGCGCTTGACACTCATGAATTGCTCGACTGTTTGCGGGTTTTTTGCGGTGGCTGCTTCCATGTTCTCAGCGCCCGGCGTTCGCGGGCGACGCCTGCATACGCTCGTAGACTTCGGCGAACATCGATTTTATCAGTTCGTCGTCTAATCCGAACTCGTCCAGCGAATACCTGTGCTGCGACGAGGACGAGCGGGAGGCCGCGTCGCAGTCGCCCAGGGTCCCCGAGAGCGCCGGGCTGACGGCCAGACCGAGGCGCGCGAAAGCCTCCCGCACGCTGGCCTCTAGCCGCTCACGCAGGTCCTCATTGCGGATGGTTGCCACCCGGCCCGGATGAGCGTCTTCGACGTCCGCGGCGTGCAGGTAGTAGTAGCGCATCAGGTCGGCAAGCGCATCGCGAAACTCGGGCGTCACGTGCTTGAAGCCGACGGCCCGGAGACCGGGCCTCAAGGAACTCAGCTGCGATGGCACGGACGCCAGCGGATCGCGCCACGTCGCGATGACGCTCGCGTCCGGAAACTCCTCGAGAACGGCTCCCATCATGCCGCTGAACGAAGCGTTCTTGGACAGGAAGGTCCGGTCGCTGCCGAACACGTAGAGGTGTTTCTGTATCGCGCGGCGATACCAGCCCAGCAGTCGCCGCCGCTCTTTGCCGGAGAGTTCCGTATCGAGGCGTGCGGATCGCCACAGCCAGTCCGCGCGCGGAAACGCGACCACGAGCAGGAAGCACTCCGCGATCGGCATCAGGCAGAGGAAGTCCTCCTCGGGATCGTCGAGGCTCAAGGGGTGGATGTCGTCGAGCGGGCCCGCGATCAGCCGTCCGAGCCGCGCGCCGAGCCGGCCGAACGGGCGCCCGAGCCGGCGATCGAGCCGGCCGAGCCTAAGCCAGGTCTTGCGCGCGGTCACCGACAGGCCGAACAGGCACTCCCAGGTACGAAAGGTCGTGTACGCGGGATCGCGCGCGAGCACCTGGTGCAGAAACGTCGTTCCAGTCCTCGGTGGGCCGATTACGAACAGCGGCGCACGCACGGCGACGCCTCGGTAGCCGCGGAAGAATACCTCGTCGAGTGCCAGCCCGAGCCAGTGCATCGCCTGCCACAGCAGGAACAGCGGAAACGCGAGGATCAGGAGCAGCGCGCCCCATAGCGACCGGCCCCGATCGAACGGCGATGCGAGCACCTGCAGGAACAGGCTCAGGTAGCGACGCAAAGCGACCAGCGGCATTGCCCACATCGGCAGTTACCTTGGCGAAACTGGCGCGAGTATCGCACAGTTGCTAGCGGATTCCTGCGGTCCGGGTGGCCCGGGCTGTGGAGAACGCCGCCGCAATCGAGTAGCGTTGCGCTACCCGATTCGGAGCGAAGAGCCGCCACGATGTCCACGTCCGCCGACAAGCGCCGACCGAGCACCGGGACACCGCGCTGGAGACGCGGCGAACCGGGCGCGGACGACTCGGACAATCGCGCGCTGTGCGACGACATCGAAGAGCTGATCGGCAACGACGAGCGGGGCAGGGTGCTCGATATCGTCCGCAGCTGGCCGCCGGCCGACGTCATGGAACTCCTCGTGCTTCTGCCGCTGCGCAAGGCCCGCAAGCTCTATGACTGGCTGCCGCCCGGCCCGGCCGTCAAGGTGCTGGTGGCGATCAGCCCGGACCTTCGTGCGGTCCTGATGCAGGAGTCCGGCATCGCGCGAATCGCGGCGATTGCCGCCGGGCTCGAGGATGACGACGCGGTCGAACTGCTCGCCGACTTCCCGAAGGAGATGGTCGAGCAGATTCTGCCGCGGCTCGACAACGCCGAGCAGATCGCCGAGCGCCTCGAGTTCGACGAGGACACGGCCGGCGAGGTCATGAGCAACAAGTTCGTCGTCGTCCTCGACGACTGGAACGTCGACATGGCGACGAGAGCCATTCGCCGCAAGGCCGACGAAATCGAAAAGTTCTACGAGGTCTATGTTGTCGACGAGGCGCGGCGGCTCGTAGGCGGCCTCAAGCTCCGCGATCTCCTGCTGCACGACGGCGAGGCGATCATTCGCGAGATCATGCACGACGTGCTCGTCTCGGTAACGCCGGATGCCGACCAGGAGGACGTCCTCGAACTCGCCATGCGCTACCGCGTACGGTCGATACCCGTCATCGACGCGGATCGACACGTGATCGGCCGCATCACGGTCGACGAACTCGCCGAGATCGTTCGCGACGAGGCCGAGGAAGACATCATGCTGATGAGCGGTCTCGCGCCGGATGCCCGGCCGGAGCACTCGCTCGGCCGCATCATCCGCGGCCGCCTGCCGTGGCTCGTCGGCGGCCTGATGGGTGCCGCGCTGGCCGGCGCCGTGGTCGCGTCGTTCGAGACCGAGCTCAAAAAGGCCGCCGTGCTCGCGACGTTCATACCGATCGTCATGGCCATGGCCGGCAACGCCGGCATCCAGGCGTCGACCGTGACCGTGCAGGGCCTCGCCAAGGGCAACGTCTGGACGGGCGACGTCGGCCGGCGGCTAATGCGAGAACTGGCCGGCGCCGTGATCAACGGTGCGATCGTGGCGGTGCTGCTGATCGCGATCATTTTGGCCGTCTCGCAGGTCATCGCCGTGGATGCGCCCGTGAGACTTGCGATGGCCGCGGGCCTGTCGGTCGCGCTGGTCATCGCGATGGCCGCGGCGCTGGGATCGAGCGTGCCGCTGGTGCTGGACCGGATGAAGGTGGACCCGGCCGTCGCCACGGGCGTATTCGTGACGACGAGTAATGACATCTTCGGGGTGCTCGTGTATTTCCTCGTGGCGAGTTCGATTTATTTGGGTGGGTAGCTGGCGGCGAGGAGGTTTGAGGGAATGGGTCGATTCGCACGAGCCTTCGGTTTCTTCTCCGCGGTGCTGCCAACCGTTTCCGCCGGCCAGTTGGCGACCTGCCCCGAGGATCTCGACGCGATTTTTCAGCCATCGCCAGAGTACCCATCAGCGGAGGAGGCCACAGACTATTTCGGCCGATCGACGAGGTATCTGCACGTGTTCGTCGAGGGTTCGGTGGTCGTCAGATTGACAGTCTCAGCATCCGGAAACGTAGACGAGGTTAAAGTCATCGACTCGACATATAGACTCGTGGGCCGTGATCGAGACGCGTACGAGGATGGCTATTTCGACGAATTCCATCCGACGAACGTAATGCGAGCGGTCAAACGCTGGAAGTTCGCACCCGTTGATTACTCGTGTCAGATGACGCGGGTGTTTTCGTGGAAAATGGAAGACTGAGTAGCGCTGATGTTGGCGCCTTCTGGCCGTTTCCAGCCCGCCGCCAGGCTTGCGAATGAGCGATCGGACCCCGCGAAAGCAAAAGTCTCGCGTTTCCGCGGAAACATCTTTTACCGGCTGCTCTAGTACTGATGCCTGCGGTTGGCTCGGGCCGAGCCGCGACGGGAGGTCAGGGACGAGCGAGTACTGATTTGTGCCCGTCCACAACAACTGTAGCGGTCACCCGCAAATCTGGCGATAGGCCCCAAAACTGAAAACAGGCGTATTGTGGATCTTGTCTCGCAAGCAAAGAAGGCAAAGGCAGAAACCGAGAGACTTCTGGAGGAAGCGTTTGGGTTTCTTGAGCGTGACCACAACTACAAATCCTGCCCCGTAGAGTGGGGAGGTGGCGGTCCGTACCATCAGTTCGAAAAGAAATATCAGCTCGGTGGGCGGAGCATCTGTTTTTTTGTGAACTATGATCATCCGGGTGCTTGCGGCATGTACATCTCACCTGTCGACCTCCGTGCAAGGCAAGAGGTTTACCCCGAGATTCGTTATATCCTGAAATCCTATATGTACTTGGAAGTCGCACTAGAGAGGAGAGGGCGTCCACTGAAATTCAGAAAGCATGAGAGTTTTTCTGATGCTCTGAAATACTATGCAGATCTCCTGCAGCGGGAGTTTGAAATGGAAATCGTCGGCGATTTCAGCGCGTACCCGGACATTGAATACATCGTTGAGCTCGAACAATCCGGAGCACCGGAAGGCAAGGGAACTCGCATTGGAAACTTTTCCGAGCTTTCTGCCGCTGAAAGCTCTGCGCTTCGAGCGATAGGTAGCGAGTCGTTCGGGCCAGACGACTACGTCACATTGACAGCCCAGTATAGGCTGTGAATGCTCGCTATTGGATGGCTAGAGCGGCAATCCAACCCCTAAGGACCAGGGTATGTGGAGCAAATCAATTCGATTTATTGGGCGGTATCTTGCGATCGGCGTTCTCGTTGGAGTCGGCGTCGTTGCGGTTGAGGAAGTCTACTGGCAGACCTTTGGTAAGGAACGCATCGACGATCTCCAGCAGTCAATCGACAACGTTTTGGAAGCGACGAGCCACAGACGATCGAAATCAATGCAGATTGAGCTTGCCCGACCGCCCGCTGTTGGCCTAGACCTGCCAGCAGCCAGGTCTTCGCTATACTTGCTGCTTCTGACCCGAATCGGCCCCAGGATAGCGATGCTTATGTATTCGATCAGTGGCGAAATTCGCCAGGTAGGTGTCTAGTCCGATGTCGAACCTGGCTTGGCTGCTTTTTGGGCTCCTGATTGGAGGGCTGATCGGCTTCCGCGTGTATCTCGACAGGCCCGATAAGATTCCTTGCAAGAACTGCGGACAAACTCTAAGGCGCGTGTCGGGCAGGCGATATCCTGCAATCGACTGGTTTTTCTTCAAGCACGATTGGCGAGCCAGGGAAGAGTGGCGGTGTGACTCATGCGGATTCGAGAAGACCACAGATGTCCCGGATCTGACCCGCTGACCGCCGTAGCGACTGTCACCTTCTGGCCAGAAGCGATCTGACCCCGCGAAAGCAGACGTTTCACGTTTCCGCGGAAACGTCTTTTACGAGCTGCTCCACTTCTGCTGCCTGCGGCTCGTTCGGCACTTCTGGATCGATTCGATCATTGACGCGAAGAGACCAGCGCTCGAGTCAGCTCGTATAGCGTGTGAAAGGACTGCGACATGTCCGATTCATTGAGACGCCAACCCTCATCGTCGAGAAGCTCTACGCTGGGACAGTCGCCGGGCGGATGATTCGGGTCCTTGCGAACGCGGAATCCGCATCGCTCCAGGGCTCGCTGCGTCCATTCACGCCGTACGGATGCGCCGCCGTCAAGTACTATCCACGGCCCCGCCTGCTGGCGCGTTTGCAGCACGCCGCGCAGCGGATCGAAGACGATGCTCGAATCGCTGAATGTCTCGGAGAGCTCGCCAGAGAGCACGAGATCCTCGGGTGCACCAGAGCGAATCTGCCCTTCGCTGTCGATGAGCCAGGTTCGGTCCGCGTAGCGCAGCGCCAGGTCCAGATCGTGCGTCGAAATCAGCATGGCGCAGCCGGAATCGTGTGCGAGCTCCTTCAGCAAAGCCATCATCTCGACACGCCGTGGCAAGTCGAGAAAGGCGGTTATCTCGTCGAGAATCAGGATCTCGGGTTGCTGAGCCAAGGCACGCGCCAGCATCACTCGCTGCCGCTCGCCATCGCTCAGCTCGCTCACGAAACGCTGAGAGAGATGCCCGGCCCCCGACATCCGTATGGCGTTCTGGATTACGGCGTGGTCGTTCTCAGTCAGCTTTCCGCGCCATTTTGTGTGCGGATGGCGCCCGAGGCTAACCAGAGCGTAGCTCGTGAGGAGTCCGGCGGTAACACGTTCCGTGAGCACAACTCCCACCAGGCGCGCGCGATCACGAGCCGAAATCTCCCTGAGGTCGCGCCCCCGGACGCGAACGCGGCCGGCGAGTGGCGGCTGCATTCCGGCGATCGTGCGCATGAGCGTCGACTTGCCTGCGCCGTTGGGCCCAAGAAGGCATACGAACTCACCGGCGTCCAGTCCAAGGTTTATCTGTGTCGCGACACGTGTATTCCCCCGACGAGACCGGTATCCAATGTCCAATGCCTGAAGCTCGAGCATCTATATGTCCATCGCGCGCATGTTGCGGTTTCGAATCAGGATCCAGATTACGAAAGGTGCACCCACGGCGGCGTTGACGGCGTTCAGATGCAGGACGTGGCGTTCCCATGGCAGGTGAACAAACAGGTCCGCCCCCAGGCACAGCGTGGCGCCCAATAGCATCGCGGCCGGCATCAGCAGCCTGTGATCCGAGCTGTTGAGCAATCCGCGAGCCATGTGCGGGACGATGATTCCGACGAACAGCACCGGGCCACAATAGGCCGTCACCGGGGCTGCCAGTAGTACAGCACCCGCCAGGACGATCAGCCGGGCTCGACCGACGGGCAGCCCGAGCGTCATCGCGTAGTTCTCACCGAGAAGAAGCGCATTGAGCGATTTGACCAGGACGAGCGCGAGCAACAGCCCTATACCCAGACAGGGCAATAGGATCGGAAAATGCCGCCACTCTACGCCGGCAAAACTCCCGTCGTTCCATGAGGCGAATACCCGTCCCTGCACTTCGGTGGTGAAATGCAGAACGATACTGACAAGGCCTTCTGCAAGATAACCGAGCATGAGCCCGACGATCAGCAACGTCATCGTGCTGACATGACGTGAAACGCCGGCGACTGCGATCGCCACCGCGCTGGCTCCCAGAATCGCTCCGGTAACGATGCCGAGTTCGCTCAGGAACGCGAGTCTCTCCAGCGATTCGGAGCCAACTATCGCACCGGTCGCGATGACCAGGGCGACACCGAGCTGCGCGCCGCCGGTCAGGCCGAGGGCCCAGGGGCCGGCGAGTGGATTGCGGAACAAGGTTTGCATGAGTAGGCCCGCGGCACCGAGAGCGGCGCCGCAGACGAGGGCCGTGATGGCACGCGGAAGCCTAAGCTCCCAGATAATGGTCTCAAACGTGGCCGACTGGGTCTCGAGGCCGAACAGAAACCGCAACGCTTCCGCAGCGGGGATAGACACCGAGCCGATCAGGAGAATCATCGAGAACAGAGTGATCGGCGCGACCAGCATCATGCCGAGAAGTAAGGGCCGCGCACCTGCGCGCAGGTCGCCTTCGGCCAACGGGACCTGCGTCGCTTCGCGAATACCTTCGCTCACGGCTCGATGCCCTCAAATCGCAAGGGCCGCAAGTATCTGAAGCGATGCTCCGGGAGCAATTGTGGATGCAGCAACGCGACCAGATCCTCGAGCACCCGGTCGACCTCCACCACGGCGCTTTCGTACCAGTCGTAAGCATTGTGATTCGGCCGCGAGCGATTGTGAACGTCGAACAGTCGTGCTCGCCGGATGGCGGGCGTCCCTTCCAGACCGCCAATGGATCCCGGTTCGCGGAGTGCCACCGACTCGGTGACGAAGGCGTCGATCTCGTCGGCGATCGACAGGATTTGCTCCGTCGTGACCGTGCGTTTGGGCCCACCGTCGGGATTCGCCCAGGGCGTGCGGCCTCCGGCATCGCTGACGAGCTGGGCGAGCCAGCTTGCCTCGGGAACGAGCCATTTGTTGCGTTGATTCGCGGGATCCAGCCATACGACCGTTGGCGTAATGGGCTGAGCCCGGGCTCGCGCTGACAAATGCGAATACCGGCCCTTGATATCGGCGAGTAATGCGTTCGCCTTCGCTTCCTCGTTCAGAAAGACCGCAATGACGTGCAGCCACTCTGCCTGACCGAGTACATGCGGTTCCACCCAGGACATGCTTGGCACCGCGGGTATGCCGATCGCGCGAGCCCGCCGGATCGAATCGGCCCTGGCAAGTGAGGCTGTGGAGAGGAAGACGACGTCGGGTGCCGAGGCCAGCAGTTTCTCGTAGTCGGGCTTGCCGTGGAAGGACTCGCCGATCGAGACGGCGGCGCCGGACTCCCAGCGCCGCCTCAGAGACGGCGCGTAGATGCCTCCGCCTCCCATAGCTACAACGTGCTCGGCATAGCCGAGTACACGGGCACGGTTCAAGGAAAGGTCTTCATTCGAACCGAGCGTTCGCGCCGGGATCGTTACCACCGTTGCCGATGCAAGTTTCCCTTCCAGCTTCGGGGCGGGAGCGCCGCACTGCAGCAGAACGACCGTGTCGCTGACGTTTTCGCCATTGGGATGCCGAATCGTGAGGATCTTGTAATGGTCGTGGTAAGTGACCGTGAATCCGCGAGCATATTCGACCTCCGCTTTGATGGGATAGTAGTCCGCGTCGTAGTCGAAGTCGGCGGCACAGTCGTTTGGCTCGTTCGCGAAGGCATCGCATGCCAGGAGTACCGCCGAGGCGGCAACAAGCCGGAAGCCGAATGGTCGGGGTTGCGCAGCGCGCATCAGATCACGGACTCCACGCGAAGGTTGCCAGGACACGGCGCTGGTCGCCGGGTACGACACCATTGCCGCCGAATGCACCGCGCAGCAGGTAGTCCTCGTCGGTCAGATTGTCGACCTTTACGTCCACCTGAAACGCACCACGACGCACGAATACGCCGAGTTCGAGCACGTCGTAGCTCGGCACCTCGAGTTCGCTTCCGATTCCGATAAATGCGGACGAGTTGTAAGTCCAGCCCCCCGTGAACCCGGTCACCCAGTCCTGGCCGAGCTTCCGCGCATAGCGCGCCCAGATTCGTCCGGAGTGCTCGGAAACGTTGTCGAGCGGGGTCCCGGCCTCGATCACGTTGTCCTCGGTCACCTCCGCATCCGTGTACGCATAACTGGCGAGGACGGTGAAGCTCTCGATCGGCTGCCAGGTGTTGATGAGTTCCACGCCGCGGGATCGCTGCTCGCCTGTCGGAACTCGGAAGAACGGATCCGCGGGGTCCGGAGTGAGCACGTTCGACAGTTCAATGTCGAACAAGGACAGCGTCGACGTGAGTCCTCCGAACGAGGCCAGTTTGACGCCGACCTCCCACTGGCGGCCGGTCTGCGGACCGAAAGGCGCTCCGTCCGGTGAGCGTACGAACCCGAAATTCGGGTTGGCCTCGAACGTCTCTGCATACGAAGCATAGGGCACCACGCCCGGCGCGACTTCCCAGGACACGCCAAAGCGCGGCGAGACTTCCGTATCCGTCGTCGATGCCGACGCCCCCGAGCGGAAGGACTGTGTCTGGTTGTCGAGACGGTCGACGCGCGCGCCCACGAGCATCGTGAGATCGTCGCCGATTTCGATCAGTCCTTGCAGGTAGCCACCCAGCTGCTCGAACTGGTCGCGGGAACTGGCAAGCAGGAACAGACCTTCAATCGGCGCGCCATAGACTGGATTCAGCAGATCCAGCGGGGCGACGGAGCCGCGGAAGAAATCCGAGTCGTAGGTCCAGTCGGCGTAGTCGATACCTGCCGAGACAATCGGTTTAAAGCGGCCGAGATCCAACTCCCTGACGATCTGCGCGCCCACGATGATCTCCTCCTGGTCCTCGGTGAAACGGTTGAAACGCCTGTCGAGCGTGCGGCCGTCTTCCTGTACGCCAGCGGGTGCAACGGACGGCTGGTCATACGCGGTGTCGGTGTAGCGGGCGAAGACGCGCGTCACGTCCGGACCATCCGAAGCCTTCTCGGCGACCAGCGTGTGGACCCAGGCGTCGGACTCCGTATCACCTTGTCCCGGCTCACCGGTAAACAGGGAGAACGGCAGCTCGAACGCGTCGGTGTTGATCAGTGTGCCCTCCAGGGGCAGGGAGATGTATCGCAATCCCTGCCGTTCCCGGTAGTCAGCCTGATACCGCAGCACGGTTCCCGAAGAGTGCTGCCATTCAATGCTCGGATTGAACTGAACGCGCTCAACCGAAACGAAATCGACGAAGCTGTCCCTTTCCTCGTAGGCGCCTACGACTCGCGCCCGAAGACTGCCGTCGCTCGTGAGTGGGCCCGTGACGTCGATCGTTGCGTGGCGCTGATCGAAGTTGCCGAATCCCGCGGAAGCTTCCATGCGTCCGGTCGTCAGTGGCTTTTTGGTGACGACGTTGATTACGCCACCGGGCGAACTCAGTCCGAATACGGCGCCGCCGGGGCCGCGCAGCACCTCGACCTGCTCGATACTGGCAAGGCCCTCGCTTTGGATATTGAGTGCGTTCGTGTTTCGGATACCGTCGACTACGGTCTGACTGACAGTGAATCCTCGCAGCTTGAACGAGCTGAATGGCTCGACGCTGTTTCGAGGGCTGCTCGTGCCGCCGGTCACACTCACGATATCCGACAGCGTGTCCGGACGGAGGTCGTCAATCAGCCGGCGACTGACAACCTGTATGCTCTGCGGGACCAGAGCGATCTCCGTTTCAAATCCGAGTCCGACCGAGGCTTGTTCCGCCAGGTAACCCGCGTCCAGGCGCTCCCCCGTGACGACGATTTCGTCGATGGGATCAGCGTCTCCACCGGACCCTGATTGGGCATATGTAGAATTGGACAGTGTCAGCAGAGCGGCCGCAGAAAGCGCCAGCTGACCGACTGCGAATAGTTTTTGCAGTTGCATTTGAGACTCCCAAGAACGTCAACACAAATCGATTCCCCATGCGGCAGCCGCAGGGGAGTGTTTGGCGGTTGTTGGGAGTCAGGGAGAGGCGCGTGCGCTATAGAGAGAGAAGCGCGGAGCGAATTCGGAGGCGTCGGGTTCTGACCGGAGCCTCGTCGATTGGGGCGAGGCGGGTGCGAGCGTCGCGGATGCTTCCGGTAGCACATCGTCGCGGTCGAGCTGCGCACAAACCGAACAGGCCGCGAAAAGCTCGTCAGCATCGTGTTCAAACGAATGTGCGGCGATGCCGAGCTGTGCCCACGCCAGGACGCCGAGCACCAGCCACTTCAGGCCGTTCGGGTTTGAGCGAGTGATTCGCCGGACGCTTAGCATTGCAGCCTACTGGCGTTACGATAGCCCGAGAACTAGTCTACGGTGCCTACGAGAGGTTGTAGATAATATATCATTTGATTTGAGCGGGGCAACGTGAGTCAAGGGTCCGGCGCCGACGCTCTCTCCGCCGGCACAAGAATGACAACCTTTCCCGGCAGCTGACGTTCGGCTCAGGTGTTGCCGCGGTAACGTCGTTGACCGACCGCTCTACTCGTGACGTCGGCAGTCGACTCCGAGCCTCCAGCATCGGCTGCAGATCCCCCGAGCAGACCTTCCCCGAAAGCCTTGGTCGGTGCGAAGTGTAGTCAAGGACCCTTGACAAATCGAGGCCGAAATGACAAGGTAGCTTTACTTTCTTTCAAGGAATCTTGTCATGAGCTTTGACTTCTCTTCCAAACCTAATCGCCTCTTCCTCTTCCGGTTGGGGGCCGCCGCAATCGCACTTGGACTCTCGGTCTTCGCAGCGAGGCAGCTGATAGACCAACAGCTCGATGCAGGTCCCTTGGTCTGGGCAGTCGCCCTGGCTCCGGGCCTGGCCATGATCGGTATTTTCTATGCCTACGTCATGCTAATCGTCGAGCAGAAAGATGAGTTCATTCGAATGCTCATCTTCCGCCAGTTCATCGTAGCCACGGGTGTCGCCTTATCGTTCGCAACGGTTTGGGGCTTCCTCGAGGAGTTCGGGCTCGTAGATCATCTTTATTCCTACTACGTTGCGATGGCTTGGATAGTTGGTTTCGCTTTTGGTGGCGTCGTCAATAAGTGGAGGCAGGGTGCTTGGGGAGAGATGAGTTGAAAAACCGCCTCAAGGTCCTGCGCGCCGAACGAAACTGGAGTCAACAGGACCTGGCCGAGCAACTCGAGGTCTCGCGACAGAGCGTAAACGCGATTGAGACCGGCCGGTACGACCCTTCATTGCCGCTTGCGTTTCGTATAGCCGATGTTTTTGCTTTGCCGATCGAGGAGATTTTTTTTCGGGACTAGGGGAATCGTCTGAGATGGCGGAGAGGGTGGGATTGATTCGCGCCTGCGGCGCTCACCCTTCGGGCGGCCTTCGGCCGTCTGTCGCGCGGCATTGCCGCGCTCGGTTCGAACCGGTGGGTGCTCATCCAGCACCCCCGTCCACCGGTCAATAAAAAGGCCCCAAACGGGGCCCTTTTATTGACTGGCGGAGAGGGTGGGATTCGAACCCACGAAGGGCTACAAACCCTTGCTGGTTTTCAAGACCAGTGCATTCAACCGCTCTGCCACCTCTCCTGATTTTTTCCGGCTGCTCCCGCGACTCGTCCGGGTGGGATTGACTCAGATCGGCTCAGGCCGATCTTCGCCCCTTCGGGGCGCGCTGCGCGCGTCCAAAACGCTCGCGCGTTTTGTCGAACCCACGAAGGGCTACAAACCCTTGCTGGTTTTCACAACCTAAGCATTCAACCGCTCTGCCACCTCTCCGATAGGGAAGCCCGCGGTACCGCAGTGCGGCGCATTGTGCGTCGCGGGGGCGAGGCTTTCAACCGGCGGTCGTATTGCAATTCTCGCTTTCGGGGCCAACTCTCGAATACGAATGAGCGACAAAGCGCCGAACCCGCTCCCCGGATTGTGGTCTGAACGCTGCGAAGGGGGAGTCACAATGTTTAAGTTCTTTCGAGAAATATTAGTTAAGTTTTTATTTTTATTAAATTTATTGTATTTTTCCCTCGCAAGTGCACAGAGTGTGTCGCCGGCTCGTGCTGCGCTCGATGAGGCGCGCGAACTGGCCGATGCAGGCGATCCGGACGGCGCCGTCGAGGTTCTCGAGCAGCTCCACGAGGGCGGATTCACGGCCGTTCAAGTGATTACCGGCGATGCAGTGCTCGCCCAGCTCGAGGGCAACCCGGGCTTCGATGCCCTGGTCGCCAAGATGAACGTTCAAGCCTATCCCTGTGAGCACGATGAGCGATTCCGGGAATTCGATTTCTGGGTGGGCGAGTGGGACGTGCACGTCGCCAACGGCACCTTCGCGGGGCACAACGTGATCGAAAGCACGCAGCGCGGCTGTGTGCTTACGGAAGCGTGGTCGAGCGCGACGGGTGGCACGGGCAGCAGCATCAACTATCTTGATAAGATCAGCGGCGAATGGGTGCAGGTCTGGAACGATGCCAGCGGCAGCCAGATTCGAATTCGGGGCGGGCTGACCGAGGAAGGGATGCTCTTGACCGGAACGATTCACTACATCGCGAGCGATACGACGGCCGAATTCCGCGGTCTCTGGACGCCGCTCGACGATGGACGCGTTCGACAGTTCTT
Organism: Woeseiaceae bacterium; assembly: GCA_028280615.1. Taxonomy (GTDB): domain Bacteria; phylum Pseudomonadota; class Gammaproteobacteria; order Steroidobacterales; family Woeseiaceae; genus UBA1847. The sequence goes on from JANQLK010000008.1 coordinate 51,256, forward strand.
CGAGCAGTCGAACGACGGCGGACAAACCTGGTCGGCGTGGTTCGAAGGATTCTACACACGGACCGCGGCGCCCTGACGACATGGAGACAGCCTTTTGACCCAGTTTTCTGCCAACCGCGGTTTTCCCGCGGGCAATCCGATCGCCAATGCGCTCGTCATCATCGTGGGGTCGCTCGTGATCGGCGCTTCCATCGTGCTCGGGTTCGTCGCTTTTGTCGTCCTGAGCGTCATTCTGATGATCGTGGCGGCCGTCGTCGGCATCAGGCTATGGTGGTTCCGGCGCAAGTTCGCGAAAGCCGGGGCCGATAAAGGCGGCAAGCCCGGCGATCCGCCGGGGCCGAGCGGCGTCATCGAGGGCGAGTATCGCGTCGTTGTCGAGGAGCGGGAAGAGCGCCAGGACTAGCTGACCCCCGGGCTCTGCGGCGGGTGGTGCTGCATGGCCAATCGGGTCAAAAATCCGTAAAGTCGCGGCCATGAACAGCGTCAACGAGCAGGATGAGCGGCGCCGCAAACGGCGCCGCCGGCGCATCCAGGTCATCGTCATCTACACGGCGATCGCGGTCGGCCTCGCCTGGTTTTTCGAGTCGCAGGCCACGACGACGATCATTTTCATTCGTCACGCGGAGAAAACGACCACTGATGACCGCGACCCGGGCTTGAGCCCGGCCGGGCAGAAGCGGGTCGATGAGCTGACCCGTCAGATGCTGTACGCCGACGTCATCCAGGGCGTCGACGCGATCTATTCGACGCCGTTCAAGCGCACCCAGCAGACGGTGCAACCACTCGCTGATGCGCTGGACCTGCCGATCAACATGTACGACGCAAGTGATACCGAGGCGGTGCTCGAGAAGATTCTCAAACGGCACAAGGGAAAGGTGATTCTCGTCGTCGGCCACAGCAACACCTTGCCGGTCCTGATCGCAAACCTGGGCGCAAGCAAGCGTGTGCCGCCGATCGCCGAGGACGAGTACGACAACGTGTACGTCATCGCCATTCCGTGGTTCGGGAAAACCAAGACCATCCGGCTTCGATACGGCGAGCCTTACGTTCCGCCTGCCGTCGAAGGATGATCGAACAGCGCGAGCTGGAGGTCGAAACCCGCGGCCGCGGGATTTACCCGTGTACGTCGGAAATCCAGGCGTTCGTGAGCTCGTCGGGCGTAAGCGTCGGCATGTTGAGCGTCTTCATCCGGCATACCAGCGCATCGCTGGTGCTGTCCGAGAACGCCGATCCTGACGTGCTCGTGGATCTCGAGGCGTTCATGTCCCGCCAGGTCCCGGATGGCGATCCGATTTATCGCCACACGGCCGAAGGGCCCGACGACATGCCGGCTCACGTGCGCAGCGTGCTGACGCAAAGCGACCTCAACATCCCCGTCCGCGACGGACGCTGTGCCCTGGGTACCTGGCAGGGTATCTTCCTGTGGGAGCATCGCCGTGCGCCGCACCGGCGCCGTGTATTTCTGACACTGCAGGGCGAGTGAGAGAGGCGGCTCCGGGCTAATCGATTTGCTCGTCCTCATTCCCCGCATCGTTTTCGTCGCGGGCCTCGTTCGATTCCTGCATGAGTTGAATGGCTTGTTTGATGAACTCCGTATGCCGGCTGATGCGGACGTCGGCCAGCACGGCATCGTAGATCGTGCGGTCCTGGTCGATCAGGAAGGTCGCGCGGCGCACGCCGACGCCGAACGGGCCGTCGACGTCGTACATGCGAATCACCACCTTGTCCGGATCGCACAGCAGGCGGAACGGCAGCTTGTGCTTTTCGCTGAAACGCCGGTGACTGTCCGGTTCCTGGGGACTGATGCCGACGACGTCGAGGCCGACGTCCAGGATCTCAGCGTGCAGGTCACGAATCTTGCAGGCTTCCCGCGTACAACCGGGCGTGAAGTCCGCCGGGTAGAAGTACAGGATGAGCGGACGATCGACGAGCAGGTCCGTTAGCGTCACATCCCGGCCTTCTCCGTCCCTGAGCACAAAATCCGGCGCTTTGCTCCCCTGCGTCAACATGCGTCGTCTCCATTCGTATCGTTGGCTGGCATCCAGAATTCCTGCATGACCCTGTACGCGGTCATTTCATAGCCGAGACTATCGTAGGTTGACTGCGCTCGCGCGTTTTCGCTTTCGACGCAGAGCCTGAGTCCGATGACCTCGGGCGTTGACCTTGCGAGCTGTTCGACGTGGTCGTGCAGCGCCCTGAACACGCCGCTGCGGCGATGCTCGGCGCGCACGTACACGCTCTGGATCCACCAGATCATGCCGTTGCGCCAGTCGCTCCATTCGTAGGTCGTCATGATCTGGCCGACGATCCGGCCGTCGAGCTCGGCGACCCAGTAGCGGCCCTTCGTCGGGTCGGCAAGCAGGGCGGCTACGCCCGGGCCGATCAGACCGGGATCGAGTAGCTTGCCTTCGGTCTCCTCGGCGATCTGCCGGTTGTAGTCGGCGATGACGTCGGCGTCGGCTGGGGTGGCGTCGCGGATGGTGAGGGGCATGGAGGCTCGCGGGAGGGGTGGTGCGCCCGAGAGGATTCGAACCTCTGACCTACGGATTAGGAATCCGTCGCTCTATCCTACTGAGCTACGGGCGCTTGGGGCGGATGATACAGAAAACCGGGTCGCTATTTCTTGATCTGGTCGAACGCCTCGAGTGCGCGCTTGCGTGTCTCACTGAGGTCTACGAGCGGTTCCGGATAGGTTTCGCCGAGTGAGACACCGCAATCGGCCAGCGTGACAGGTTCGGCGGTCCAGGGCTCGTGGATGAGCTTGTCCGGCAGCTTACGGAGTTCCGGCACCCAGCGACGGATGTAGTCGCCACTCGCGTCGAATTTCCTGCTCTGGGTGACCGGGTTGAATATCCGGAAGTAGGGCGCCGCATCCGTGCCGCAGCCGGCCACCCACTGCCAGCTCGCCGAGTTATTGCCCATGTCCGCGTCGACGAGCGTGTCGTCGAACCATGCGCGCCCCTCCTGCCAGGGGATCAGCAGGTTTTTTACGAGGAAAGACGCTACCAGCATGCGGACGCGATTGTGCATCCAGCCGGTTTCCCACAGCTCGCGCATCCCGGCATCGACGATCGGGATGCCGGTCCGGCCGCGCTGCCATGCCTCGAGGTGGTCGGCGTTCGTCGCCCACGGGAAATCGGCGAACTCCGGGCGCAGCGGTTCGTCGGGCAGACCCGGGTTGTGGAATAGCAGGTACCAGCTGAAATCGCGCCAGTAGAGCTGGCGCAGGAACGGCTCCGCGCGGTCGCCGGACAGGTCGGAGCCGTTCGACAGGCGGATTGCGTGCCAGACCTGCCGGGGGCTCACTTCGCCATAGTGCAGGTGAGGCGACAGCCGAGATGTGCCATCGGTCCCCGGCAGGTCACGATCGTCCGCATAGCGCGAGACACGCTCCTCGAAGGTGTCGAGTCGCTCCAGCGCGCCGGCCTCGCCAGGCTTCCAGCTGGCCCTGAGACCGCCGGACCAGTCGGGCAAGGTTGGCAGCAACTCGAGATCGGCGATGGACAGGCCGTCGAGGGTCCCGGTCCAGGGCGTCGGGTCGTCGGGCGCCGGTAACGGCACGTCCGGCTCGCCGGCGGAGGTCGACGAACGGTAGAACGGTGTGAACACGCGGTAGGGCGTGCCGGCGTCCGTCTTGACGATCTTCGGATGGCGGAGCAGGTAGTCGTCGTACACGTGCCGCTCGACGTCATCGTCGAGGGATTCTTTCAGTCGTTTTTCCTGGCGCCGCGACTCGGGTTCGAAGCGGCGCGAGCAATACAGCGCCCTGGCGCCGGTCGTCTCGATGATCTCCGCGATAATCTCAACGGGGTCGCCGCTGCGGACCACGAGCTTAACGCCGTGCTCGTCGAGGTCGTCGCGCAGCGATACGAGGCTGTGATGCAGCCACCAGCGGCTCGCGCCGCCCGAGTCGAGTTCGTCGGAGACGTAGACGGCGATCACGGGCTGACCGGACTGACAGGCGGCCAGCCAGGCGGGGTTGTCGGTAAGCCTCAGGTTGCGGCGAAACCAGGCAATGACGGGGTCGGGCACGCGAACTCCGGCTGAGAAGTGACGCCGCGTAGTCTAACTTGGCATTCTGTAAGGGAATGTAACAAACCGTCTCGCGGTCTGTGACCGCCACGGCGTACTTTGTATTCTGCGTCTAGAACATCGGGAGCGTCGACGTGAGCATGGTTACTGCAAGAGCATTGAGTTGGACCGAAGCCGGAATGGTCCCGGATTCGGTCATTCGTCACGGCATTCGGCGGCTTCTGGACCGCAAGCTCAAGGAGATTCGCGCCGGCGATGTCGCGCATGCGTCGACGATCAAGAACGATTTCGTGGCCATGATGAACACCTCCCCGATTGCGCTCGTGCCCGAGCTCGCGAACGAGCAGCACTATGAGGTCCCGGCCGCCTTCTACTCGCAGGTGCTCGGCAAGCATCGCAAGTACAGTTCCTGCTACTGGATGCCCGAGACTCGCGATCTCGACCAGGCCGAGGCGACGGCGCTTCAGTTGAGCTGCGAGCACGCCGGTATCCAGGACGGCATGCGCGTGCTCGACCTGGGGTGCGGATGGGGCTCGCTGTCGCTCTGGGTTGCCGAGCACTTCCCGAACGCCTCGGTGACGTCCGTCTCGAATTCGCGCTCGCAGCACGACTACATCACCCAGCAGTCCGAGGAGCGGGGCCTCAGCAACATCGACGTGTATGTGTGCGACATGAACGACTTCGATGCGCCCGGCCGGTATGACCGCATCTGCTCCGTCGAAATGTTCGAGCATATGCGCAACTGGGGAGAGCTGTTCCGCCGGATCGGCACCTGGCTCGAGCCCGACGGGCGCTTTTTCATGCATATCTTCACGCATCGAACGACACCCTACGAGTACATCGATCGCGGACCCGGCGACTGGATGAGCCGGCACTTCTTCTCCGGTGGGATCATGCCGAGCGCCGACCTGCCCTTCAGATTCGCCGAACATCTCGGCGTCGAAAAAAGCTGGCAGTGGAACGGACGGCACTACGCGAAGACCTGCAACGCGTGGCTCAAGCTGATGGACGAGCGGCGCGCCGAGGTCATGCCCGTTCTCGCGTCGACCTATGGCGAGAGCAATGCAGATCGCTGGTGGATGCGCTGGCGCATGTTCTTCATGGCCTGCGCCGAATTGTTCGACTACGCCGGCGGCGATGAATGGTTCGTCAGCCACTACCGCTTCAAGAAGACCGGGTCGAGTTATGCCGCTGATCGGTAATTTTCTGTTCTTCAAGGCGGGCTGGCTGTCGTCGGTGCTCGGGGGCGCCAACCAGATGCCCTGGCTCGGCCCGATGGCCGTCGCAATTGCCGTACTCGCGCATCTCTGGTTCGCGCAACGACCCGGAGCCGAAGTCGCATTGATCCTCGTTTGCGCGGCAATAGGAGCGCTGTTCGACAGCTTGCTCGTCGCTGCCGGTTTCGTCAGCTACTCCTCGGGCATGTTCAGCGATTCGGCCGCACCCTACTGGATTATCGGCATGTGGGTGCTGTTCGCCACGACGCTCAACCTGTCGCTCAGCTTTCTAAAGGGCCGGCTCTGGCTATCGATGGTCTGCGGCCTCGTGGCCGGTCCGCTGGCCTATCTCGGCGGCGCGAAACTCGGCGGCATCGTACTCGTCGACGAGACGGCCGCGATGACGTCGCTCGCAATCGGCTGGGCGGTCATCATGCCGGCTCTGATGCTGCTGGCCGAGCGCTTCAACGGCGTCGCTCCGCGGGATCACGACGTGGCCGCCGAATCGTACGAGGCGCATTCTCGATGATGACCTCCCGATCGAATGTACTATCGATCCTCATGCTTGCCGCGGCTGTCTGCGGCTGCGCGTCGCAAGGACCCGAAATGGAAACCGTCGAGCACGTAAACCTGGAGCGCTTCATGGGCGACTGGTACGTCATTGCCAGCATTCCCACGTTCATCGAGAAGAAGGCGCACAACGCCGTAGAAAGCTACGCGCTAAACGACGACGGCACGGTGGCGACGACCTTTCGCTTTCGCAAGGACGGCTTCGACGGCAAGATCAAGGAGTATCAGCCGAAAGGCTTCGTGCGTGACACGGGCAGCAATGCGCTGTGGGGCATGCAGTTCATCTGGCCCTTCAAGGGCGACTACCGGATCGTCTACCTGGACGACGGCTATGACGTCACGGTCATCGGCCGGCAGAAGCGTGATTACGTCTGGATCATGGCGCGGACTCCCGAGATCAGCGACGGCAAGTATGCCGAAATGGTCGACTTCGTATCGGAAATCGGCTACGACGCGAGCAAACTCAGGAAAGTGCCGCAGCGCTGGCCGAACGAGCAGGGCGACGGTCCGTGACGCGTCTCAAGGTCGCAATCGTCGGCACCGGCATCGCCGGCAATGTGGCTGCCTACAAGCTGCGCGGCCGTCATGACCTGACGATATATGAGGCCGGCGCCCACATCGGCGGTCACACAAACACGATCGACGTCGACGAGGGTGATCGGACGCTGGCCATAGATACCGGTTTCATCGTATTCAACGACCGCACCTATCCAAACTTCATACAGCTGCTCGACGAGATCGGCCAGGCGTCGCAGCCGAGCGAGATGAGTTTCAGCGTGCGATCCGAGGATGGTCGACTGGAATACAACGGCGCGAATCTCAACGCCTTGTTCGCCCAGCGCAGCAATCTGCTGCGGCCGTCGTTTCATCGCATGATTCGGGACATTCTGCGCTTCAACGAAACGGCCGTCGCCTCACTCGAGTCGGAGGATCCCGATGAACTGCTGGGGAGCTTTCTCGCACGCCACGGCTACGGCGACGAGTTCCTTAATCACTACCTGATCCCGATGGCGGCCGCGATCTGGTCCAGCGAGCCCGTGGCCGTGCGCGACATGCCGCTCCGGTTTCTCGTTCGCTTCTTCGACAACCATGGCCTGTTGCAGCTCAAGGATCGCCCCCAGTGGCGCGTGATCGAGGGCGGTTCGCGCGAGTACGTCAGCAAGATCGTGGCCGGCCACCGCGAGCACATCCGGCTCAATACGCCGGTGCGGAGCATTACCCGGCATCCCGACCGCGTCGAGATCGCCACCGCCGAGGCGGGCAGCGAATGCTACGACGCGGTCTTTGTCGCTTGCCACAGCGACCAGGCGCTGGGCATAGTCAGCGACGCGACCGTCGCGGAGCGGGAGGTGCTCGGCGCGATCGACTACCAGGACAACGAGGCGGTCCTGCACACGGATGCGAGCGTAATGCCGAGACGCCGGCTCGCGTGGGCGGCCTGGAACTACCATTTGCCGGCCGATCCTCGGAACCGCGTGTCCGTGACCTACAATATGAACATCCTGCAGCGCCTCGACTCGAAAAACGACTACTGCGTCACCTTGAACAACGACAGGCACATCGATCCGGGCAAGGTGATCCGGCGAATCCGCTATCAGCACCCCGTGTATCGCAAGCAAACACTGGCGGCACAGGCTCGGCAGCCGGAGCTCAACTGCGACCGCACCTTCTACTGCGGAGCGTATTGGCGAAACGGCTTCCATGAGGACGGCGTCGTCAGCGCGCTGGACGCCGTCCATCACTTCGAGGAGAGGCTTGCGCATGCAGAGCTGCATCTACGAAGGGCGGGTTAGGCACGCCCGGCGGAAACCGGTACCGCACCGGTTCCGCTACCGGGTGTTCATGCTGTATCTCGATCTCGACGAACTCGACACCGTGTTCGACGGGCGCTGGTTTTGGTCGACCACGAGGGCCGCGATCGCGCGATTCCGGCGCCAGAACCACACGGGACCGGCCGACCAGCCGCTCGACGAGAGCGTTCGGGATCTCGTTGAAGCTGAGTGCGGGCGTCGCCCGACGGGTCCGGTTCGCCTGTTGACCAACTTGAGCTACTACGGCTACTGCTTCAACCCGGTCAGCTTCTACTACTGCTTCGATGAGACCGGCGACGAGGTCGTGGCAACCGTTTGCGAAGTCACGAATACACCCTGGGGCGAGCGGGACGTGTACGTGCTGCCGGCCGGCCGGGCCGAGCGGAGCGGCCTCGCCCAGCGCTTCACGGGCGGCAAGAAACTGCATGTGTCGCCGTTCATGCCGATGGACATGCAGTACGACTGGAGCTTCACACGGCCCGGCGGGCGCCTGGCGGTGCACATGGTCAACTCCCGAGAGGGTGAGCGCGTGTTCGACGCGTCCCTGCTGCTCGATCGAACCGAGATCTGCGGGCGGTCGCTCGCGCGCGTGCTCGCGGTTTTCCCGTTCATGACGGCCAAGGTAATCGCGGCAATCCACTGGGAAGCGCTCAAGCTCTGGCTCAAGCGCTGTCCCGTCCACGTCCATCCAAAAAAAGAGCGAAACATCGCGACCAACTGACTATGAAAGAGCTATCGATACGATCCCGGGAGTTCCTCGAGGGCACACGCAAACCCTCAGGGCTCGACGGCTTCGCACGGCGCGTCGTGCGCGAGCGGATGAAGTCGATCACGGCCGGACAGATCGTCGTGTCGGAAAACGGACGGCACGATACGTTTGGCGAACTAACGCCGGATTTCCCGCTGACCGCGCAGATCACGATCAACGATCCGCGATTCTACAGTGAGATTGCGTTCGGCGGCGTCATCGGCTCGGGCGAGGCGTACATCCACGACTACTGGTACTGCGACGAGCTGACGACCCTGGTGCGAATCCTGCTGCGCAACCGCAAGGTGTTGAGCGACATGAATTCCGGCGCGGCTCGCGTGACGCGCCCACTGCAGCGCCTGTTTCACCGCCTGAACCGAAACACCCGGGACGGCAGCCGCCGCAATATCTCGGCGCACTACGACCTGGGCAACGAGTTCTACGCGCTATGGCTCGACGAGACGATGATGTACTCTGCGGCCGTGTTCGAGCATTCGGACACGTCGCTCGTCGAGGCGTCGACGGCCAAGCTCGATCGTATCTGCCGCAAACTCAGGCTCACGGCTGACGATCACGTGGTGGAAATCGGTACGGGGTGGGGTGGTTTCGCCATCCATGCCGCCGGACGCTACGGCTGCAAGGTCACGACGACGACGATTTCGCGCAGGCAGTTCGACTACGCGAAGGCCGCCGTTGCCAAGGCGGGTCTCGGGGACCGAATCGAGCTTCTGTTCGACGACTATCGCGACCTCTCGGGGCAATACGACAAGCTCGTATCGATCGAGATGATCGAGGCGGTCGGCTGGCAGTTCCACGACGCGTTTTTTCAAAAGTGCAGCGAGCTGCTCAAAGACGACGGAGAGATGCTCCTGCAGGCGATCACAATGGCCGACCAGTACTACGAGCAGTACAAGAACAGCGTGGACTTTATACGCCGCTACATCTTCCCGGGCGGCTGCCTGACGTCCGTGACCGCGATGACCGAGACGCTGACCCGCGTCACGGACATGCGCGCCGTACACATCGAGGACATCGGCCCGCACTACGCGAAGACGCTCGAGCACTGGAACCGGCGCTTCCAGGGATCGCTCGACGACGTTCGCGCGCAGGGCTATTCCGAGGAGTTCATTCGCATGTGGACGTTCTACCTCTGCTACTGCGAAGGTGCGTTTCGCGAACGAACGATCGGCAACGTCCAGATGCACCTCACGAAGCCCGAAGCGCGACCCGACGTCGTCGGCTTCTGATCGGCTGGCGTCCGTGGCCGTCGTCACCCGGGAGCTTCATTGCCGTCACGAGGGCGTGCCCTGTTCGGGCCTCCTGGCATGGGACGACGACTCGGGCGGGCCGCGTCCCGGCGTACTCGTGGCGCATACGATTCGCGGCCGAACCGCATTCGAGGAGGACAAGGCGCGATCGCTCGCGGCGGCCGGCTACGCGGCGCTCGCCATCGACCTGTATGGCGACCACACTCGCGACGCTCCGCCCGACGAGTTCCGGTCGCACATGAATGCATACCTCGACGACAGGCGCGCGCTGATCGAGCGGCTCAGGGACTGGCACACGCTGCTCGCCGATGCGGTCGAGGTCGACGCCGCCAACACCGCGGCAATCGGGTTTTGCTTCGGCGGCCTCTGCGCGCTGGACCTCGCCCGCGCCGGCATCGAAGTATGCGGCGTTGCGAGCTTCCACGGTCTGCTGAAACCGCCGCCGGAACCGCCCGCGACGGCGACGAACGCGAGCGTACTCGTCATGCACGGCTGGGACGATCCGTTGGCGCCGCCCGAGGACGTCCTCGCGCTGGCAGGCGAACTCACGGCCCTCGGAGCCGACTGGCAGCTCAATGCCTATGGCCACACGCTGCACGCCTTTACTAACCCCAACGCGGACGATACCGGCGCCGGTACCGTCTATAATGCGGCGGCGGACAGGCGGTCCGAGGCGGCGCTCATGGCCTACCTCGACGAACTGTTCGCGGATTGAGGCCGAGAGGCCGCGTATCGCTGGGACGCTGCCACGCGGCGGCACCGGTGTCATAGAGGGGAGTGATCACAGTGCGCAATTTGCCTTTTTTCGTTTTCGTTTGTCTGGCCCTGTCCGGCTGCGGCTCGGAGTCCGGCTCCGGGACGGACACCCGCGAAGCCGCGGTCGCCGACACACCCGTGGCACTAGAAGTCAGCGGCAGCGGGCCGGCGGCGCTGACCGCCGTTGAGCAGATCGAGGGCGACTACATGCGCGACATCGTCGTCGAAATCTCGAGCGACGCCTACGAGGGCCGCGGACCGGGCACGGCCGGTGACCAAAAGACCAGACAGTGGCTGATCGGCGAAATGCAAAGGCTCGGACTCGAACCCGGCGCGGCGGACGGCGGCTGGGAGCAGGAGTTCGAGCTCGTGAGCATGGACAACCGGCAGCCCGACACCTGGACCTTCGACAAGGACGGCGAGGCGCTCGTACTCGATCAGTGGGACGATTTCATCGTCAGTAGCGGCGTGCAGCAGGACCGCACGGCGGTCAGCGGTGCTGAACTCGTCTTCGTCGGCTACGGCATGCAGGCGCCGGAGTTCGAGTGGGACGACTACAAGGGCGCCGATCTCGAAGGCAAGATTCTCGTCATGATGAACAACGATCCGGACTGGGACCCGGATCTGTTCGGCGGCGAGACCCGGCTCTGGTACGGGCGCTGGGACTACAAGTACCTGAGTGCGGCCAGGCAGGGCGCCGCGGGCGCAATCATCATCCACACGACTCCATCCGCGGGATATCCGTTCCAGGTTTTGCAGACCTCGGGCACGACGCCGGACGTGCAGCTGCCGGCGGGTGATGAGCCGAGGAACCAGATAGAGGCCTGGGCAACCGAGGATGCGGTTCGCCGGATCTTCGACTTTGCGGGCTACGATCTGGACGAGTTGCGCGAGGCGGCCTATAACCGCGATTTCGAACCCGTTCCGCTCGGCGTCTCGACGTCGTTCGAAATGGACGTCGAGATGAAGCGCATCAAGTCGGCGAACGTCCTGGGACTCATTCCGGGCAGCGATCCGGAACTCGCCGACGAAGCCGTCATCTATACGGCGCACCACGATCATCTCGGCATCGGTACGCCGAATGCCGACGGCGACGCC
>JANQLK010000047.1 GCA_028280615.1 Woeseiaceae bacterium
TTTCGCCCTGGTGAACCAAAAAGACCCTGCATAAGTATATGGCTCTCTTACCGTTATAATGAAATTTTACAGATATATTGACAGCTTGCTACAGAAGACAATTAGCCCGCTATGACTCGTCGCCGCGCCTTGCCAGCCACAAAAATCCGCTGCCGACTGATTCAACGAATCAACCGGACAGGACACTAGTTTATCGTCGGCGTCTGCGGGCCGACGATGTAGAAAGCCTGGGTGTGTACCGCGCTTGCGTCGCGGTCGGCTTCGATGTTCGGGTCGCGCGCCGACACAGCCGTCGACGTCGCCTGGAAGTGGTAGGCACGGACGCCGCTGCCGGAGCCGAGACTGAATGCCTTGTCGGGGACGATTGTGTCCTTCTCGTAGACGATATCCACCGAATAGGTCTCACTGCCTGTTGTGCCGCCGCCGATCATCGATATTCCTGCGGCCGTCTCGAACGTGCCCAGAGTCAGCGCCCGAGCTAGACCCGTCTCGGCGGCCTGGAAAGCGTTCTCATAGTTCTGGTCGTTGCGCGCCATCGCGAGTTCCGTCGTTGCCGTATTCATGCCGGAAATCGCCAGCACCGTTATGACCACGAGCAGAACCAGGCCGACGACGAGCGCCGCGCCGCGCTGCCTCGAGATGGCTGTGTTTCGATGCATCGTCTTCGTTCCTCAGGTTCGCGAATTGCGCAGCAATATCGTCTTGGAGACCTGCAGGCGCCGCTGATCGTCATTGAATACGCCGAGGTCCACGTCACCCGGCGCATAGTTGCGAGGATCGTTGATACCGACTTCGCGGTCGAGTCCGCGGACCACGAGCCAGATGCGCGCCGAAATCACGCGCGCGCCCGGCAGGTATCCGGCCGCGCTCGGGTCGTAGATTTCGTCGCCCGGGTTGACGTAGCGATCGACGGCGTTGTCGTCGTCGACATCGATACCGAGTTGCACCTGCAGGTTTTCCACGCCCGGAGCGACTTCCTGGTCGGTGATCGTCGAAACGCCGTTGCCGACGACGAGCATCTTGCGTCGGAGCGTCGGGATGCCCGGGATCAGGTCCGATTCCTGGGAGACGTAATAACTGCTCACCATGAGATTGTGCGTCGTTGGCGGGGAGGGGTCCGCCGGGTCGATCGGGAACGGTTCGTTGCCGTCGTCGTACAGCTGGCCCTGTACGCGGGTCGTCTGCACCTGCAGCCGGCCGGCCTGTGGCGGCTGCGGTGCCGGCGAGGCGCGCCGTACTGTAATCAGGTCCGACTGCGCCTGCGCACCGCCCTGGGCGGCACAGGGCAGATCGAAGACGTTGTTTTCGCCGTCCACCGGGAGCGCCAGGTCGAGCACCCAGCGTGTTCCGCAGTCGGCAGGTACCGAGGCGAGCCCCGCAGGATTGTCCTCGCCGGGAAGGGACCGTCCCTCGATTGCCAGGCTGCGGCTCATACGGCCCCAGTTGCTCGCCATCCTGAGGTCGGCCTCGATCGTGTTCATCGCGAACTGCGCGGTCTCCTGGACGCGCGCGATCGACTCGTTAATCGCAAAATAGTGCCGGCTCTGGCTGTAGATCTGTACCGCGCCGACGACGAGGAACGAGCCTATGGCGAGCGCCACCATGAGTTCGACCATCGTCAGGCCGGTCTGTTTTCTCAGGCTTGCGATCATGTTCAAAACGCCGGTACCGGAATCGTGACGGTGTAGTTTTGCGGCTGGCCGGGCTCACTCCAGACTACGGCTATGGTGTACTCGGGCGGCGTCGTGCTGCCGTCGAAGGTAATCTCGACGTCGCCGGCCGGCAGCGAGTCTTGCGCCTGCTGCCGCCACAGGAAAACGTCGTGGGCGGCCATCTCGGTAGTCGTGCAGTCGGCTCCCGTCGCGACACAGCCGCTGTCGACGCCCGGGTTTTCGTAGTTGATGCCGGCTGCCGGGTTGGCACGTATACGGTCCGCGACGTCGCTTGCGAGCGTGACGGCATTGTGCCTGAGCATGGACGTGCGTCCGGCCTGCATGCTCTGCACGTACAGGCTCGCAATGCCGAGCATGCCCACGGACATGATGACGAGCGCGATCAGCACCTCGATCAGGGAGAAGCCGGCCGTTCTTTTCTGTAATCGGGTCCGGGTCATGATGTGGTCGACTATCGCTGTCCGGCTCATGGGCACGACGCGCCCGTACTGTCGATCGACTGCTGGATTCGGCCGTAGTCATGCAGCACCGTCGAGCGGCCGAGCGGAGTGATGACGACGATCCGGGCCGTGGACCGGCTGCCAGCCGCGATCGTGTTGCCGCGCTGATCGCAGATTACCGCCGTCGTCACGGGCGGCGTGCCCGTCACGTTGCCTCGGCCAAGTCCGCTGGCCGAGAACGAGAAATACGGCTGCATGCCCGGCGTACTGACGCTCAGCCGCGCGTCCAGCGGGCCGTGCTTGCGCAGCACGACTTCGCCCGCGTCGTGAACCACGTCGCCGTTGGGGTCGAGGAACACGATCCAGCCGTCCTCGAAGGTGCCGCCGCAATCCGGATCTGCCGCCATGGCATTGGTGCTCGCGCAGATCGAAACGTTGGTCTTCGCCCGGGCGGCCTCGGAGCGCCCCAGGTAGAACGTCGAATGCAGATCGTTGGCCGCCGCCGTCATGCGGCTATTCGCCCGGAAGTCGCTCAAGTTCGGCCCGCCGATTGCAATCACCACGGCAACGATCGCCACCGTGACCAGCAGTTCGTAAAGTGTGAAGCCCGACTCGAGGCCGTTCGCGGCTCTTGCAGTCATGCCGACCAATATAGCGATTCGAAGCCCGAGCGCCCCGGGCGTCCGACAAGCGGTCTGCTGGCGGCGATGAGTGGTAGCGCGAGGCGTCTCGTCTAACCATCACAGCGGTAGGGCTCTCCGTCCGGCGTTTTCTGCGCCGCGCGCGGACGGCCCGTGTAGCTGACGACCAGCGCTCGAGGGGCGACCCGAGCGACGATGTCACAGGCCACCAGCGTGCCGTTGGTGGAGCGTCGCTGCGTGCCTCGAACGGTGAAATCGCTGCGGTTCGCGGTCAGCCTGACGCGCGGATGTACGACGTGACGGTGCAATATGGACTCGCCGTCGTCGACGCGGGCGGGGCGGTCGCGGTCCGAATTCTCGAACAGTATCCACCCCTGGGACCAGTCTCTCGTTTCGCTGCACCGTTGCCCGTCCGCACTCGAACACAGCGACATGTAGCGGCGCCGCATGATCGACTCCGAACGCGCCCGGTGTATGGCGTGATGCAGCGCATTGATTTCGACGACCTGCCGATTGCGGGCCACGAAGCTTCCGAGCGAGGGCACGCCGACGATGAGCACGGCGGATGCGACGCTGATCGTCACGAGCAGTTCGTAAAGCGTATGACCGCGTAGCGTCGGCTGCATGGCGGTGTTCCTGGCGTGGGGGCTCCATGTTTGCGGATGCGGCGCGGGAGTGCTCCGCTCGAATCATGGCAATACATGTGAAATCGCGCGTGTCGCGTGCAACGATGAAAAAACCGAAACGTCTGGTCTATACTGATCGCCTGGAGGCTTATTGGAGATCGCGCAATGTCCCGTCAGGACATACTCAATTTGTTCGACCAGACCGGCATAATGCCAACTCCCCAGCGGCTCGAAGTCGCCGATGTCCTTCTCTGCAAGCCGCAGCATCTTTCCGCCGACCAGATTATCGAGCAACTCCGCTCGATGGGCAGCCGGGTGTCCAAAGCCACGGTCTACAACACGCTGAACCTGTTTGGCGAGCGCGGTATCGTTCGTGAAGTCATGGTGGATCCGATTCGCAAGTTCTACGACTCGACCACCCGGCCGCATCATCACTTCTATAACGAGGATACGGGGGAATTGTGGGATATCCCGGACGATCAGGTGACTTTCCTCGCGTTGCCGCCGCTGCCCGAAGGCACTGAGCGAACGAGTGTCGAGTTGCTGATCCGGGTCAGAAACGGGCGCCTAGCAGTGTGTTGAAAAAGCCATCCATGGCTTTTTCAACCTCACGAACTGAAAAGCGCGGTTTTCAGTTCGCTCGCATTTTCAATGGCTTATCGCCATCGAAAATGCCGGCACGTCCATGTGCCGGTAGCAGGCTGTCGAAAAACTGAGTTTTTCAACAGCCTGCTAGTCTCATAAAGCCTCATTTCGGGCTTTTCCGCCGGGGCGCACGCGGCTATACTGCGCGCCGCCCGCGTGGCATCCGCAGCCGCCGGTCCGCGGCACTGCCGATCGCCGACGCCGGGGCAGCGGAATCGGAACCAGGTACAAGCCGGATTAGCTCAGTTGGTAGAGCATCGCATTCGTAATGCGGGGGTCAGGTGTTCGAGTCACCTATCCGGCACCATCTGAATCGACGATTCACGCCAATCGCGCCGCAGCGCGGTCACGATCCAGTGTACTGTTTGAGTCAGGTTCTAATCCGACCTTCGCAGGTGAAATTCGAAAGCCGGCCGGTCCGTGTAGCGGTTGTTGATCCAGACGATCAGCATGCCCTCGATCCAGCGCGCGTTGCGGATAGCCCCGAGATCGATCGGCTCGAGGCCCAGACCACGGCACAGCTCCGCGACGGTCTCCTTGGCCTCCGGGCTGTTGCCGGCGAGCGGAATGGACACCGGCCCACCCGACGAGTCCGGATCCACCATCGTTCGCCAGTTCAGCGTACTGAACGCCTTGACGACGTATGCGCCGGGTGCCGCCGCCTGGATGATCTCGCCGTTCGACGTCGGAACCGAGTGTTCCAGTTCGCCGTCGGCACCGCGTCGCAACGGGTTCGTCGGATCGATCAGAATCTTGCCGGACAGATCGCCGAGCGACGCCGTGATTTCCTCTACGAGGAGGCCCGGGACCGCCAACACCACGATGTCGGCGTCTGCGGCGGCCGCGGCGGGCGTTGTCGCGCGCGCACCGTCTCCTGAGCGCTCGACGAGAGCCCTGACCTTCGGTCGCTCCGGGTCGCGCGAGCCGTATACGATCGTGTGTCCGAGTCCCGCGAACTCGGGACCGAGCGCCCCGGCTACGTCCCCGGTGCCGATGATGGCGACGGTGTCGGCATTGGCGGCGAGGGTCGCGAATAAAAGGCTTGCTGCTGCCAGTCTCTTGAACATCCCATTCTCCTGTCCCGGTCGGTTGCGAGGCTGCGTGCGAAATCGGCGGCTGACCGGCACCGTGATATCGCCCCGCAACGGGTAGACCCTTCCGGCGACATGGAGGTTCACGTGATTCCGCAGGACTCGATCCAGTCGATGTCCCGCGCCGGGCGCAGCGGATGAACGTCGCCCGCGGAGGCTACTGCGGGTTGCGCGTCCCGCCGAGCTGGTTCGAGTCCAGGATGAGGTCGAAGCCCTGCATGTTGGCGGGGATGACGACGACGCTGCCCTGGTTGTCCGCGAATTCCTGGAGCGCGATATTGACCTCGTGCTGCAGGTACTCGGCGGTCAGGCTTTCGTTGATGATGCCGTTGGCTTCCGCGATGCCCTTGGCGCGTTCGATCTCAATCTCGGCATCTTTTTTCGCGATTTCGACCTGCACCTGCTTCGCCTCGAGCCGTTTTTCCGCCTCGACGGCATCGCGAATGGCGGCCTCGATACTCGGGTCGGTGTTCAGCGCGCGAACGACGACGCGCGTGATCATGATATCGCCTGGATCACTGCGCTCGAGACGTGCCTGCAGCTCCTGCTGAACGTTGCCCTGCAGGAGCTCTCGCCGCTTGTGCAATTCGAGGCTGTCGATCTGGGAGACCTGCTCGTAGATCACGGAACGCGCTTCGCGTATGACCAGGCCGAATCCGGGCAGGTAGATGCCGTCCGGGCCGCGGCCGGATGCGGCGGCGTACTTGACGACCAGCTCGGACACCCGGTGGTCGGGCACCCGGTAGAAGATCGAAACGTCGAGATCCTTGAGCGACAAGTTGTCGGCGGCCTTGGGCTTAAGGTCGTCGATGTCGATCGCGATTTCCTTGGCGCTGAACTCGCGCGCCGTCGTCAGGAGCGGCATCTTGAAGTTGAGGCCCTGCTGCTGCTCGTCGTGATTGATCTTGCCGAGCGTGCGCTCGACGGCGACGTTGCCCGTTTCGACCGTGTAGGCCGACAGGTACACGAGTGCGCCGACCAGCAGCGTGGGGAAGATGACGCCGAGTGCGCTCAGACTCTTCACGGGATTCTCCGAAACGGGTCCATATCAATGATATATATACTGTTTTCGGATTCGCGAACGTGACGCATGTCGCGAACGCCGCGTCGCCCTGGATGGGCGACGCGACCATGATTATTCTTGACACCGCTTCTAAAGACCGCATTGTGCACCGCGGCGAACGGCAGGCGGCGCAGACTCCTGCCCGGGACCGCGAGCAGGCTGGAACCCGACGTTTTCGAGGGCACGTTGAGACAGGTACGACCGACGCGCAAGCAAGGCTCGGCCTGCCATTTCGGACCGCCGTAAGAGGTCGTGTTCCGCCTTCTACGGGACGATCGTGCGTGACCAGCGAGCACTGTGATTTCAGCAATTGACAGGCCAGCGATTCGAGCTATATTCGCGAAAAACGTTGCTAACGCCGCGGCCGGGTGCCGGCCGTCTACAGGGTCTCGAGAGAACGTTATCCGAAACGCCGTCCGATGGGAGATGCGCATGGCCGATGAGCACGATTTCGATGACGACGAGTTAGATGAGCTTGACGACGTGACGCTGGACTTCGACGACGAGGCAGATGAAGCCGATCCCGTCGATGCAAGTCCCGAATCTCGGGCGGAGCGAGCCGAGAAAGCCTGGCAGCGGCTCGATCGGCGCGGTGAGTCGCAGTGGCTGCGTGAACAGCTCGCCGACTGGGACGACTGGGATGAGACCTTCGACGCCGTTTGATGCCCGCTGGCGGATTGTCGCGGCGCCGGTTCAGCAGGGCGCGTCTGACGCCCGACGGAGGCGAGGCCAGTCCGGTCACACCCGGCGCAAATGAGCGTCTGGCTCTATGAGTTCCCGCCGTGAGCGGAAGCGTTGCAGCGATCGATGTCGCGGGACTCGTGGTCGCCTTTCTGCCCGCGCTGGTCGTCATCGCGATCATGCGAGTCTGGAAGGCGGGAGCGGGAGCCGCACTGCATGCGACGCTGCGCATGCTGGTTCAGCTGCTGCTGATTGGCTATGTGCTGGTCTACGTTTTCGAGACCGACAGCTTGACCATCGTTGCCGCGGTGCTGGCGATCATGCTCGTCGCGGCGAGTGCGATCGCGGTGCGAACGCTCACCGCACGTGAACCGGGGCACTACCTGCGGGCCTTTGCCGCGATTGCCCTCGGCGGAGTGTCGACGCTGGTACTCGTCACGGCCGGCGTCCTGCGTGTCGAACCCTGGTTCGCGCCGCGCTACGTCGTGCCGCTTGCAGGGATGATCTTCGCCGGCGCGATGAACGCCGTGAGCCTTGCCGCCGAGCGTTTCGAAGCGGAGCGCGCCCGCGGCGAGGTGTCTGACGCGGCGCGCCGGAAGGCATATCGCGCCGCGCTGATTCCGGTTGTCAACTCGCTGTTCGCCGTGGGCCTCGTTGCGCTGCCGGGAATGATGACCGGCCAGGTGTTGTCGGGTGTGTCGCCGCTGGTTGCCGCCAAGTACCAGATCGTGGTCATGACCATGCTGCTGGGCGCCGCCGGTCTGGCTGCCGCGGTTTATCTCAAGCTCGAGGGGCGGCACCATGAGACGCGTGTCGACGAGTGACCGCGTTACGAAGGGAACAACGGCCTGGCTACACCACGTGCTCAATCGTTGGCGCGTGTCGGTGGCACGAATCGGCTGTCGACCGGTGCGCCGGAAGGGTGATGACCGCACTATGAGCGCCGCCTGCAGCTACAGCGGGTCCCGGCCGTGAGCGAGCCGCCACGGCGCCGCCTGGCGATCGGTTGGGACGTGCGCGGCTGGCGAAGCAGCCAGCAGGCCGTCGCCGTCGCCGACCTTCACCGCGGCGGGCTCAGGTGGCGCGGCCTGGCGCCCGCCTTCGGGTTCGAGACCGGCAAGCCTGTCGATCTCGGGGCCTTGACCGCGCCCGCGCTGGGTGGCGACTGGCAGCGGGTCGTTGGCGCGGCCGAGCGTGTCGTTGTCGCGATCGATTCGCCGCTGGCATTTCCGTCGGCGTTCCGCCGGCTCATGGCCGGCAAAGGCCGGCCGCTTCCGACGGCGGCGGAGATCGACAATCCGCTCGCGTACCGTGACTGCGACCGCTATGTCGCGGCGGCTTATGGTAAGAAGCCGCTGTCCGCGGCGTTCGACCGGCTGGGCAATACCGCCACGCTGGCGATGGTCTTGTGCCAGAGTCTGCGCAAAATCGGCTACCGGGTGGTGCCGCAGGACGCGGGCGCGGCCGAGAGAGCGATAATCGAGGTCTATCCCGGAATCCATAAACGCGAGGCGTGGCGGGGCAGCGAGGCTGTCGAGTCGCTCGCGCGCTGGATACCTGAGTCGGTCACGGCCGGATCCGACCTTTACGACGCCTGTATCTGCGCTATCCTCGCACTTGTATTCGCGGGGGCAGGCGCGACTCTGGAATTGCCTGACCTGACGAGTCCGGATGCGGCGCTGCCGCAAGAGGAAGGCTGGATTTTCGGTTTGCCGCCCGACTGGGTGGCGATTGGACGAGACGGACCCACGGAAGGACTGCGCAAGCGGCCACGGAATTGAGACCCTTAAGCTAATGGCACACCATTCTTGGTTCAGTGATCTTGCGTTCGGCGCGGACTCGGCTGGCCTTGGCGCGGTCCAGTACGCGGCGCATTGCGACGCCCTCGAGGCGGCACGCGGTGCCCTGGATGCCGCCGGCGGTATCGGCGTGCTGCTCGGGCCGCAAGGGTCGGGCAAGACGACGGCAGCGCGGGAGATCGGCGACACGCTTTCGGGCGAGATTCCGGTCGCTTGCATCGACGGCATCCGGCTCAATGCCAGCGCCCTGCTGTCCGAACTCCTGTCGCAGTTCGATTTCGTCGTCGAGCTCGACGACCCCTCGGAGCTGCTGCGCACGGTCGCTACGTTCGCCATCGAGCAACTCGGCGAGGGCGGGCCGCCCGTCGTAATCGTCGACGACGCCGATCGCATGTATCCAAGCGGTCTTCGGGCACTCGACGCGCTGGCGGCGCTCCGTCATCAGTCCGTACCCGTCGTCCGAATCGTGCTGACCGGACAGAGCGGACTGCGGCGGCTGCTTGCATCGCAGCAACTCGCCCACGTGGCCGAGCGCGTCGTGATGGAGTACACCTTCCGGCCGATGACGCTGCACGAGAACATGGTGTATCTGCACTCGCGACTCGCCGCCTGCGGCGTGCGGCCGCCCGACAGCGTGTTTCCCGTCAACGTCTGCGATCACCTGCACAGCGCATCGGGTGGCTGGCCCGGCAGGCTCAACGCAATGGCCGTCGAGGCCATAGAGAGCGCCGCCGAGTTCCCGGTATCGCTGGCCGATCTCGGCGAGGTCGAGCTGCCCGAACTGCCGTACCGGGAGCCGGAACGAGTTCCCGAGCTGACCGACCCGCTGCCGGAGCTGGCGCCGGAGCTCGATTTGTCCGGTCGCTTCCCGGCGCCCGACGCTGCTCCGGACGAGCGGCATCGGCAATCGCCGCCCCGGCTCGTCGTCAGCCGTGACGGCGAAACGATCTCGAGCTTCACGTTCAACGACAAGAAAATTCTGATCGGCCGGTCCGAGTTCGCGGACCTGATCATTTCGGACGCTTTCGTCAGCAAATTGCATGCGCTGATGCTGTTGTATAGCGACGCCCTCGTCTTGCTGGACTTGAACAGCGCCAACGGTCTGTCGGTCAACTCGACGATCGTGCGCAGCACGGTGCTGAGATCGGATGACGTCATCCTGCTCGGCAACCACCGCATCAAGGTCGAGAACGCGCCCGCCGTGAGCGAGCAGGTGGCCAAGGTGCTCGAGTCGGGCGACACGCGCAAGATGAAGAGCCTGATGGA
Organism: Woeseiaceae bacterium; assembly: GCA_028280615.1. Lineage (GTDB taxonomy): Bacteria > Pseudomonadota > Gammaproteobacteria > Steroidobacterales > Woeseiaceae > UBA1847. The sequence continues at coordinate 9,926 of JANQLK010000047.1, forward strand.
CACGCGGCGGCGTCGCCTGCTCAAGGCCAAGCTGAAGCTCGTCGACTCCTGATCGGGCTGTTTGCTGGTGCGCTGGCTTGCCATCCTGCTGCTATGTCCGCTAACCGCTGTGCTCGCCCAGACGCCCGGCGAGGAATGGGATCTCGAAGACGGCTACGAGACGCAGCTCTTGTACCTGCATGCCCTCGTCAACTACGCCTGGGACGGCGAATGGCAGTACCAGTTCGAACGCCGGCAACTCGCCGACAATGCGCTGCGCGTCAACACGGGCAGTGTCTCTTCGGATCAGCTGCTCACTGACGTCGATCTCAATCTGAACGTCAGCCTGTCTGAAGACTGGCGCTTCTTCGGCCGCTTCACGCGCGAGGGTTTCCGGCGCCGGCCGGTCCGGGAGGACCTTCTGCTGCTCGGCCTCGAATGGCTCGGCTTCGGGTCATCGGGGTTTTATGCGGCAGCAAATCCGGAGTTCGGCAAGGAGTTTCTCGACATTGCCGCGGGATACACGCTGTACGGCGCCGATCGCGAGCAGTATCTGCGTGTCGGCGTCCTCGCGGAAGATACCAACTGGGGCAGCAAGAACCAGCTCGGCGGCACGCAAGAGCAGGGGGCTCTCAAGCTCACATGGACGGCACGCTGGCCGCTGCTCGACGACTGGTGGCTCTACAGTGAAGGCGAAGTCGGTTCCGGCTACGAGCGGAGCTTCGCCGACGAAACACTGTCCCCGGACCTCGCGAGCCAGGATCGGCGCGACAACGACCTGCTGATTCGGCTGTCGCGGCAGCGCGACGATCGATTCTGGTCCGTGTCGCTCGAGCACTACGCGTTCGACGAGACGGCAACGTATCGCGCGCCGGAGTTCGACTACGACTATCAGAATCTGCAGACGAATCTCGGCGTCGAACACATTCGCCTGATCGACGGGCGCCACCGCTGGCGGTTTCTGGCGCAGCTGGTGTCACAGCAGGCCGAGTCCGACGGTTTCAGAGCCCACGACTACCGCCGCACAGACTGGTTGGGCGGCGTCTTCTACGATCGGCTGTACGACGACCGCTCGACGTGGTCGATAGCGTATGCATTCGGCCAGCCCGACATCGACTACGAGCCCTTCGCCGGCCAGCCGGACTTCGCCGATAACGACTACACCGACAAGCTGATTGTCGGCTGGCAGCATGATTTCTCGGCCGACGCCCGGGTTCGGATCTCGCTGAGCCAGGAGGTCAGCCAGGGCGGTTTCGGCGGAGGATCAGTCCAGTTTCAAATGACGTTCTAGGCGAATCTGTCCAGTTTCAGATAGCTCAGAGTCTCCCTAGCTCGATCCGCGCCCGGCGTCTTCGGCGGCTTCCTCGATTGCGTCGCCTGCGTCGTCCATCGCTTTCTCTGCCTTTTCGCCGGCCTCCTCGATGACGTCCCCGGCGCGATCGCGCGCCGCATCGATCTCGTCGGCAGCCTGTTCGGCCCGTTCGATTACCTCTTCAACGGCCTCATCCATCGACTCACCGGCCGACTCCATCGGGCCCTCCTTTTCGCAGCCGTATGCCGCAAGCAGGGCGGTCAGACCAAGAATTGCAATCCGTTTCATTTGCTTACCTCGGATTCGAAAACCCGACGAACGATACAGCAATAGTTGCGAAGTCGCAACTATCTTCATGATGCAATAGAGGCCTGACGGCTACTGCGCGGCAGTCCGGCCAGCTCACGCCGCGTTTCGCGGAGGCCGCAACTCCTGACGATCGCGTTCGAGACGACCGTCATCGTCCAGGGCCCGCTGACATTTTCGCGCCGCCGCTGCATCGCACGGTCACGGGGCCTTGCCAAAGCGGCAGACCATGTTACGGAAGTGTGATCGTGGCGCGCGAAAAAGTATAAAGAAATGCTATACAAACCGATTACAGTGGATGTACAATGTATATACGTTTTTGGAATGCTCGACGGAGACGAACCATGTTCAAATCGTTCAATCAGAAATTCGCGGTGACAGCGATCCTGGTCATGACCGGTATCGCTGTTTCCGGCTGTGCAACATCCGCCCGCAGCATCGGCTCGGACGATGAGCTCACGAGGGCGGGCATGACCCCTCAGGAGTCCCTGGTTTTCGGCAAACTGACGATGCAGAGGAACGGCGACAGCGTCAGGATCGGCGACAGCCTGTTCGGCAATTCCGTCACGCTGCATTTGCTTCGTGACGGCAGCGACAAGCCCATAACAGGCGCGGTCGGGCGCGGCGGCGAGTTCGCCTGGGCGCTCGAGCCGGGCGACTACACGATAGCCAGAGTCAGCTTCCTGAACCGCGGCGAGCGATTCGAGCCCGAGGCGGACTTCCGCTTCACGGTCGAGCCGGACAGCGACACCGTGTATATCGGCACGATCGTGCTCGATTCCACGTTCGAGTACGGCTACTACGGCCTCAGCGGTACCAACTACAGCTACCGCATCGCCAATCACTGCGAGGCGGACTGCGCGGGACGCCTGTCGCGGCTGGGTCTTGAGGCGAGCGAGCCCGTCGTCGCGCTGCTGACGCCGCAGAGCCAGGTAGTAGGGACGCGCTAGCCAACAACCACGTCGGACGTCGCTGCGGCGTCCATCGACGAATCGGGGCGCCGCAGGCGGGACACTCGTTACCGCCTGTGGCGCTTTTTTTTTGCTATCGTCGTCCGGCGGTCACGGCTCGTGCCGCCCGGCGCGAGCGCCGGAACTCCAATCAACCCTGTTTGCTCTAAGTTCCCATGTTGCGCACTGCCGGTATCGTCCTGTTCTGTGCCCTGCTCGCGGCCTGCGTCGAGCGCCCGTCGTACGAGATTCCCGTTCAGGCCGTGCCGGGCCCGCTGCCGACGGATTTCGGCGGCTATTGGGAACGGGACTATTCGCGCGGAGCGGACGCCAATACCGAGCTGCGCCTGCTGTTTCGACGCATGGGTCCCGATGACATCCGCTACCCGAGCGGCCAACGGCCCGGGATGTCCGCGCGGCAAATGAGCGTGCTGACGGCACTGGCCCAATTCGCGGACGAGATTACCCGCCACGACGTGTTGACGATCGTCCAGGACGAGCGCGAAGTCATTGTCGAACGAAAGGACGACTACGCGATTACCTGCAGTTTTCACGGCGGCGTGGCCAACCCCGTCGATAGCGACTATGGCGACGAGATCTGCGCCTGGGACGCGGGCGAGCTCGTGTCGAATCTCGTGCTGCCCGATGGCCTGCTGGTTCGGCATCGATTCACCAGGTCCAGCGACGGCGAGCGTCTGCGCGTGACCACGACGGTTGCGTCACGGGAGTCCGCCACGCCGTTCACGCTCGAACGTTTCTACCGCCGTTACGTGCCGCCGGCTTCCGACTTCAACTGCATCGAGACGCTGTCGATGAAGCGCGTGTGCAGCACGGGCGAAATCCAGCAGTGAAGCGCGCGACAATCAAGCGGCTCGCGCTGCTGCCGTCGTGGACGCTGCTGCTCGCCGTGAGCGCGATCGCCCAGCAGGCATGGCAGCCGGGCCAGGTGCCGCCCGAGCCCGAGCGCGTGGCGCCGGCCCTGAACGTCTCGATCACGCTGTTCGATCCGGGTGTTCCCGACGATGTCCAGACGCAGCGGGATCAGGAGGTGTTTCCGCGGATTCGACAAATCGAGTCCCTGTTCCTGCCGTTCGTGCTGCGGCGCGTCATCTCGGATAGCGGCGGCTGGGGCGCTGTCCGGGTCGTGCCGGACAGCGATCCTGCTGCGGAGCTGCTCGTGGACGTCGCGATCGTCGAATCGGATGGGGAAAGGCTCGCGCTCGATGTCCGCGCCGTCGATGCCACCGGTCGGGTCTGGTTGCAGCGCGCGTTCCGTAGCGAGTCGACCTCGCGCTACTCGGGCCCCGAGGCGCTCAACGAACCCGCGGAGTCCAACCGGCTTTATGCGGATATCGCCACGGCGCTCGCCGGCGTTCGGGACAGCCTGAGCGAGCGGCAATTCGCGACCATCGTGGACACTTCCCTGATGCGCTATGCCATCGACCTCGTCCCCGAGGCCTTCGGCGAGTTCGTCGAAGAAGCGCCGGCGGGGACGTTCACCCTCAAACGCCTGCCTGCCCGGAACGATCCGATGCTCGGCCGCATCAATCGGCTCAGAACCGTCGAATACGCGATTACGGATACCATCGACGAGCGATACCAGGAGCTGCACGCAGAAATCGCATCGACCTACGATCTGTGGCGCGAGTACAGACGCAAGTATCGTCGCTACCTCGCGGCCGAGGCAGAGCGTGCCGCGAGCGAGCCATCGGACGCGCCGACGACGAGCTACACATCGCTCATGGACCGCTACATGCGATACAAGTGGGATCGGCAGGCGGAGCAGGAGCAGAAGGCCTGGGCAACGGGCTTCGACAACGAAGTGGGGCCTACGATCGAGCGCATCGGAACGCGTATCGACGAGCTCGAGCGCTGGGTTCAGCAGGAGTCCGTCACCTGGGAGCGCATCCTTGCCGAATTCCATGAGCTCGAGCAGGAACTCGCCGCCCCGGGATCCTGACGACGCTATCGATCGGCCTGCTCTAGAACCTATCTCAAAGTAGATCGTGACCGCGCCGGCGGCTATTTTTTCGCAAGTCAAGGCGCCGCGAGTGCCGTGTAGCACCGCTACATCAGCGAGCGGCAACGCGGAATTGCGGAAAAATAGCCACCGGCCCGAAGGGTTGCGGCGCGATTGGCCGCGATGCGGCGTTGCTCGTCGCTTATTTGGTGTTACCAAACGGCGCTTCTCGCGCCTTGCCTCGCGGCCAATCGCACCGCAACGCGACCACGATCTACTTTGAGATAGGTTCTAGCGTGCCGAGATTGCGGCCGAGCTGTACGCCGCCATCGACGACCTGCGGGTCGAACAGGATGAAGTCCGGCAACTCGTCGCCGTCGAGATCGGAAAACCGGATGTCCCCAGAGGACGGGAATCTCTGAATTGCGCTGCGGCGCTCGAAGAGTCCTTCTCGCGTGCCCAGAAACACCTCGATGCCGTTGCCGCCGGCCGAGAGTACGAAATCGATGTAGCCATCGGCGTTCAAGTCGAAGCCGCCGGTTGGCATGAAGCCTTTCGGGCGAAAGGTATCGAAGCTGATGGCCGTGCTGATCTTCTTCCTCGTCCACGGATCCTCGCTGTAACGGCCGTCTTCGTTCAGCCGGTACACCGCGATGCGGACATCGAATTTGCGCGTCAGGAGTAACTCGACGAGCTCGAACACGCTGAACTTGAACTGGATGCGGGCGAGTTCGAGAACGCCGTCGCTGTCCACGTCGATCAGCAGGTCCGAACTCAGCGTGCCGTCGCTCTCGTAGGTGTCGTCCGGATTATCGAGGTCCCAGCCGCCGTCGCGGTTTCGATAGATGTAGGTGGTCGTCACGGTGTCCACGAAACTGCCCTCGACGTGAGAAATCATCAGGTCAGCGCGGCCATCGTCGTCGATGTCGCGCACCGTGGAAACGATACTGCCGGAGCCGCGGCTGTGGTCGGCCGGGCCGATGAATTCGAGCGGCAGCCGCACCGTGGGGGCGCGATCGAATCCGCCGCGGTCGTCGCGCATGAAGATGCGAATCTCGTGGCGCGTCGCCGCGACGACGTCGGGCCAGCCATCGCCGTTGACGTCCCCCACGCTTATTTTCGGCACATCGAGAAACAGCTGGATGTCGCTTTCGACCGAGATCAGGCCCCTCGGGTTGGTCACGTAATAGTTCGCGCGCCGGCCGACGTCGAGCTGCGCGCGCTGCCTGCCATCGGAGCTGAGAAGTGTGACCTGGCCGATCTGCGGAACGATGATCCAGGGCTCGTTGCTGATGTCGTCCGTCACGAGCGCAAACGGTTCGAAGCCGCGCTCGTCGTCGCCCGCGCCGATCGTGCTCGGGCCGGAAACCGGGTAGTGCACTTGCGTCCCGTTCTCCGCACCGAGCGACAACAGCGTTACGCCATCCGGTCTGAGCACTATGAGTTCTTCCCCGGGCGCCTCGAGCAGGTCCGCGACTTCGTAGACGGCGCTATGCGGCGGCACATCCAGCCTGTGGCTTGGGGATTCCGGCAGCCTGCCGTCGGCTGCCCGCAGGAACACATGGATAGTTCGGTTCTCGGCCGGAGGGATGCCCTCGAGCGTCACGATCATGAGGTCCGTGGCCGCATCGCCGTTGAAATCGCCCGCGTGTGTCGTCAGCACGCGGCCGGCGAGCTCGATGCGAGAGCGCTCGAAAACCTCGTCGTCGGCTGCGGCGGGCACCGACAACGAAGCCAGCGCGACCGCAAGCAGGGCGCGGCCGGCGGCTGCGAAGCCTGGCTGGCGTACGGTTGTCTTGAAAGGTTTTAGTAACAAAATCAGTCTCTTCGCCTTTCATGCCGGGGGCGCCCGGCAGCGTTCCGGACAGGCGTATTCATCGGCGAATACCTATTAATCCGACAGCATTTGTATATACACTAGCGGTCTACCCACCTCGCGCTGCCGTAGAAGGGAGGCAGGTCGAATTGGCCAAGAATAAAAAGAAAGACGCCCAGCTCGTGCTGCGCCTGGACAAGGAAATGCGCGATCAGTTCATCGACGCCTGCAAGGACTTGGACACGTCAGCCGCTCGCGAGGTTCGGAAATTCATCAAGAAATTTCTCAAACGCTACGAGAAGGGAGAACTCGAATAGCGTCCTTCGCGAGCCGCCGTTGTGGAGCCGCTCTCAGGGCTTGCGAAACAGGAACGTAAACCGGTCCGTGTTGCCGCTGACCGAGCGGCGGCCGACTTCGTACTCGAGTTCGTCATCGGCACGGAAGTGCAGATCCGAGTAGTCGACGAATTCGAAGCCCTGGTCGAGCAGCTCCTTGATCACGAGCACCGGGTCTATGCGCCGCCGGTTCTCGTTGTCCGCGGGCTCCATGTGCCGTCGTGTGTGGTCGATAACGCCGTAAAGACCGCCTGATTTCAAGGATTCGAATACGGCACCGTGCATGCGTGCCCGGGAAGCGGCATCGAAGTTGTGCACGTTACGAAACGTGACGACCATGTCCAGTCCGTTCACGCCAAAGTCGAAGTCGTCCATCTCGTAGACTCGCCGCTCGGCGTTGCGGCGCAGATTGGCGCTGGTCTCGAGGACTGTGACTTTATCGAACCCGGGCTCGGTCAGCACGTTCTCGCTGACGTTGCCCGTGCCGATCGCGACGTACAGCTTGCCGTTGTCGGCGAGCACGGGTGCCAGGATTCGCGTATACCAGCCGCCGCCGGGCAAGAGCTCGAGCACGCGCATGTCGTCTTCGAGGCCGAAAAAGTTCAGCGTTTCGAGCGGACGACGGTTCCGATCGCGCGCACGATCAGCCTCGGGCCGGGAATCGGCAGCCATTGCCGCTTCGACTTTGTCGCCGATGTCGCCGGCGGCGAGGGACAGGCTGGTCAGGAACAACAGGCTAAGGGCTAACAACGCTTTCACGTTTCGTACTCCTCATTGACGTTTCAGGGCTTAGGGTTACTTCAGCAGCTTATGATCGGCGGGCAGCTCATGTGTCACCCACATCGCCAGCCGGTGCTTCATCGCCGGCAGGCTCATTTGGTTATTCGGAATCGGAGCTATTTTCTTGTCGTGCACCAGCAACCGGTACGCATACTCGATTTTCAGGTCGTGCGAGTCGGTGGGTTCGAATTCGACGATTCCACGCTTCACGGCATCGTCAAGCACGATTCGAAGTGCCTCCCGAAGGAGTGCCGTCTCGTTGCGGCGTTTCTTCGCCACGATCGCTCCCGATCACAGTGCGGCGAGTGTAACAGGTCAATCGGCCAGCTTGGCGAGCACTTTCATGACGGCCGTCAACTCGTCGCGCGTCACGGCCGCGCGGGTGACCAGTGTCTGCATGGATTCGTCGACGACGGTCGCCGCGTCGTTCAGAAGCTCGCGTCCTGCGGGCGTCAGTCCCGCGATGGCAAGCCGGGCATCGCGCTTGCTTTTTACGGTCGAAACAATACCGAGCTTCTCCATCGGCCTCAGCGCTCGGGTAACGCCTGATGGGGTCAGACCGACCGCGCGAGCGAGGTCGACACGGCTGGCTCGCGCCTCGGGTGCGGCGGCGAGCGCGGCGAGCAGCCGGTATTCGGCCAGGCTGATGCCGCGCAGGGCGCCGAGGCGGCTGTCCAGGCGCTGGCTGGTTCGTTGCCACGCGTCGGCAAGCCGTAGGCCGAAGCGGTGTGGAAGCGACGTGGATTTCATTGGAATAGCGTACATGATACGTGAGCAATCACGCAATAGACAATTAAAAAGGCGTTCCCGAACTGAGCTGCCCCTGAGTTCGTGAATCCCGTCACGCGAGATTTTCGTTCCTGTGATATACAAACTACATACCCTTTCACAACGCTGGGCGGCAAGCCCACAGGACAGGCAACACGAGTCGAGGCGGAAGCAATTGAGGCGGCAGCCAATCGAGGCGGGAGCCAGGCACGAGGAACCCGGAGCATGGATGATCGGATGAGGCACGACCGCGTCTTGGCGGTGCATAACCTTCGCGACTATTTCCGGACGTCGATCGATGACGTCATCGAAAAGCAGGGCGTGGAACTCGACCCCCAGGCCACGTGCTACGTCGTCAATCTGATTACCCTGTTTTCCCGGTCGGAAGACTTCTACGAGGACGATGGCGAGACCTACGGGGTCAGACCGCTCGCTTTGATGCTGGCCGATGCCGCCGACGCGGCGAGTCCGGAAGCCCGCAACCAGTCCCTGCAGCGCATCGGCGACGTCGCGCTGTTCATCGCGGGTTTCTTTATCGAGGGCCTGGCAAAGAAGGCGGTCGACGTCGACTACTACGTCCACATGGGCGGCAGCGCCTACGGATCTCTGTCGGACGAAATCCGCGGCAGCCTGCGCGGCGAGGCTTTTGCACCCGTGTACCGCGAGCTGGCGCTCAAATTCCAGGTGCTGGTCGACGTGCTGAACGAGGTCAAGGGCGGTGGCCACAACGGCTCCAACGCGGATATCGTTCGCAGCTACGAAATCTGGCGCAAGACGGGCAGCCGTCGCGCGGAGCGGTTCCTGCGCGAGCAGGGCGTGATCCCGATTACCGAGGCCAAGGGCGCACGCAGCCACTAGTGGGCGGCTGAGACCTGTCGACGCGAGTCCGGCGCAATGTTGAACGCCCTGCAGCAACACCTGAGCGACATCTACCGCGTGGACGGTAGCTACGACGTGCGCGATTTCCTGGTCACCGATCCGAAGATTGCCGAGGCGCTGAGCCAGGGCGCGATGCTCACCAACACCGATGAGACGCTGCTCGTTGCCGAGGATGACGAGGGTCTGTCGCTGTCGCTGTTCCTCGACGGCGAGATGCTCGAACGGCTCGAGACCGCCAACCCGCTGGATCGCCTGCATGCACATCACCTCGACGATCTCTGGAAAGTTCTCGAGGGCCTGAGTCATTTCAATTGCGTCGTGTGGAAAGCATCGCAGGACCGGCCGGTCTCGCTGATCGAGCTCGAGCTCCAGGGCGAGATCGACAAGTATGTCACGACGACGTTGCTCGCCATCGGCCAGGCCGACAGCGACCTGCTGAACCGCCTGCACGGCTGGCTGTTTGACGACGTCAGCTACCACCCGGACATGGACGAAGCGGGCATCGACCGATACCGGGCCGCGAACGACTATGCGGCACGCTTCTGCCGGCAGCTGCATTCGACGCTCGTGACGGACGGCGAGCTCGCGCTCGACACGCTGCGGCGCTTTTTCAGGCTCCAGTTCCGCGACAAGGTTAGCCATATTCTCGCCCAGGCCTGGTAAGCGATGAGGGAAGAACACGGTTGCCGCCACGGGGCCAATGCGCCACAGTAGGGCCTGATTTGAGCAGCAGGCGGAGGCCGAAGAAACCGTGCTCCCGGAACTCACCGCGACCGAAGCTCGCGTCATCGGTTGCCTGATAGAAAAGTCCATCGTGACGCCGGATCAGTATCCGCTGACGCTGAATGCGTTGACCAACGCCTGCAATCAGAAGACCGCGCGCAATCCCGTGATGAATCTCACCCAGGGGGAAGTCCAGCGGGCTGTCCGCGACCTCGAAGGCAAGCACCTGGTCCGCAGCGAGGAGAATTTCAACAGCCGCGTCGAAAAGTACGTGCAGCGCTTCTGCAATACGCGCTACAGCCAATACCATTTCAGCGCGCCGGAGCTCGCGATCGTGTGTCTCCTGCTGTTGCGTGGACCGCAGACGCCGGGCGAGATCCGCTCGCGCAGCGGCCGACTCGCAAGCTTCGACGACAATGCGGACGTCATCGCGGCCATCGCGGGTCTCACCGAACGAGAGGACGGCGCGCTGCTCGTCAAGCTGCCGCGGACGCCGGGCCGCAAGGACGCCGAATACATGCACCTGTTCTGCGGTCACTTCGACGTCGAGGCATACGCGGAACACGAGCAGGCGGCCGTGCCCAAAGGGTCGGGCGCTCGGGCCAGCGTCGGCGATCTCGCCGAGCGCGTCGCGCAGCTGGAGGTCGACGTCGCCGAACTCAAACAGCTCATCGCTCACCAGTCGCAGGATTAGGAACCGCTATGGCCACCAACGAAAACGACAAACTCGCGGTGCTGATCGACGCCGACAATGCGCAGGCTTCGGTCGTTCACGAGCTGCTCGAGGAGGTCTCCCGCTACGGAACCGCCAGCGTCAAGCGGGCTTACGGGGACTGGACGACGACCGGGCTCACACGCTGGAAAAACGAACTGCATTCCATGGCCATCCAGCCCATACAGCAGTTCGCCTACACGCGCGGAAAAAATGCAACCGACTCGGCGCTGATCATCGATGCGATGGACCTTCTGCACACGGGCGATCTGAACGGATTCTGTCTCGTCTCGTCGGACTCGGATTTCACCCGGCTGGCCACGCGCCTTCGCGAGGCGGGCCTCAAGGTGTACGGTTTCGGTGAGCGCAAGACGCCGGAGCCGTTCGTGGCGGCCTGCGACAAGTTCATCTACACCGACATCCTGAAGCCGAGCAAGAAGGCCTCGGGCAAGTCGTCGCCCAAAGCGCCGGCCCTCAAGCCGCAGCTCGTCAAGGCCATCGAGGCCGTCGCGCAAGACGATGGCTGGGCCTATCTCGGCGGCGTCGGGTCGATGCTCGTCAAGAACAGTCCGGCGTTCGACCCGCGCAACTACGGGCACAAGAAGCTCGGCGAGCTCATAAAGAAGCAGTCCTACCTGCGCACGAAAGAGGTGTCGGCGTCGGGCAGCCGCGGCTCCGAAACTATGGTGAGCCTGAAGTAGGCTGCTCCGAGCGCGCGAGTTCCAACAGCGCCTCGGCGATTCGTGCGGGCCTCGCGTTGTCTCCATTCGTGAGGACGACGATCCCGATCGCCGGGCGCGGATCGACGAGCATGTGTGAACGATGGGCCGCGAACCAGCCGCTGTGACGAGCGATCGGCCGGCCATCGAAGCTGTCGGGTTGCATGCCGAGTCCCCGGCCCGAAGCCTGTGCGACGTACAGCTTCTTCCGCTCTGTTTCTGACGGCGCGGGCGAGTCGGCGGTGGATACGATGAAGCTCAGGAGCTTCGCCATATCGGCCGCCGAGGAATACATGCCGAAGGCGGGGGCCATGGCGCGTGCATCATGATACTCGCGCACGTAGCGATCGCCGGCCCTGGCGCCGACGCCGGCGAAGGGCCGCTCGGCGGAGGGGAGCAGACGGCCGGGCGGGGTATAGCCCCTGGCGACCTCGGGGGCCGGCCCGATGGACCCGGTGTGCCTCATGTTCAGCGGCTCGAGCAGGCGTTGCCTGATTGCCGCGTCGAAGCTCAGGTTCAGGCGACGGGCCGCGATACCGCCCAGCACCGCGTAACCGACATTCGAATACGCCGTCCTCGACCCGGGCTCGAAGTCCAGCGGCGTATTGCCGGCAAACTCGATCAGGGCCGGCCACTGCGGGAAATCCGCCGTGAACCAGTAGCCGAACGGACCCTCGCGCGGCAGGCCCGACGTGTGCGAGAGGATTTCGGCCGGCGCGATCGAGCTTCCGCCGCCCGCGCGGAACTCCAGGTCCTCGTCGAGCGCCATCAGGCCGTCCTCCGCCATGCCCAGTACGAGCAGGGCCGTCAGCACCTTGGATACCGAGCCGAGGTAGAAGACAGTGTCCGCGGTAACGGGCCCGCGCGTCTCGAGGCTGCTTAGGCCCGTGCCGCCAACGAACACCGCCCTGTCGCCGACGACGACGGCGGCCGCGATACCGGGCACATCCTGCTGTTGCTGAAACGTCTCGAGCACGGCCGCGTAGTCGACCGTCTGTAGCGCCGACGTCGCGGACAGGAGCAGGGTAGCCGCGAGACTCACGCGCGACTCGAAAGCGCGGCCAGCGCGGCGCATAGGACGCCCGTCGCGATGACCGTCGATTGCAGGCCGAACACGGCCGACAGCGAGCCGACGACGACGCTGCCGAGCGCCGTGCCGCCGAAGGCGATCATGCCCCAGAGACTGCTCACCCGGCCGCGGACGTCTTCGTCGACCAGGCTCTGGATCAGGATCTGCGAGCCGACCCCGCACAGGGCCAGGATGATGCCAAGCGCCGTGACGACGGGCACCGCGATCCAGAATGCGTCGATCATTCCGAACAGGATGATGAAGACGCCGGCGATCAGCACGGTCAGGCGCACGACCCCGATATCGAGCCAGCGGCCGCGGCGCGCGAGGACGAGCCCGGTCGCTATCGAGCCGATGCCGACCGCGGACGTCATTATCGCGAGCCCCGACGCGCCCCGCGCGAAGACGGCATCGGCGAAGGCGGGCAGCATCTCGAGCGCGCCGCGGCCGAACACCGAGGCGATCGCGACGATCAGCAGCAGGCCGCGAATGGTGGCATGGCCCGCGACGTAGCGAACGCCGACCATGATCTCCGCCCAGATCTGGCCGGCCGGCGCCTCGCGCCGCTCCCGTGGCTTGAGCTCGACGACGAACACGGCCGCTACGATCGCGAGATAGGTACAGCCGTTGACGGCGAACGCCGCGCCGACGCCGAAAGACGCGATGATGATGCCGGCGATAGCCGGACCGACGAAGCGTGAGACATTGAATGCGATCGAGTTGCTCGCGATTGCGCTTTGCAGCTGGGCGCGGCTGACGAGTGACGGCACGAGCGTCATTCGCACCGGCGTATGCGCGCCGTCCAGCGTGCCCTGCATTATCGACGACGCGGTCAGGACAGCGATGTCGAGGTTACCGGTGAGCGTTGCAGCGCTCAACACGGCCATGTTCAGGGCGCTGCCCGAGTTGATGAAGATCGATGCCAGGCGCCGGTCGAATCGATCGGCCAGGACACCGAACAACGGGCCGAAGAATACGGCCGGCGCGAACTGTGTGAAGGCAACGATGCCGACCCAGAGTTCGGAGGACGTCAGTTCCCACGCCGACCAGCCGAGCGCGACCCGATAGATCCAAAGCCCGTGCAGCGACACGAGCGCGCCCGACAGGTAGACCAGGAAGTTGCGATTGCGTAGCGCGGAGCTCGGCATAGAAGGCGGCAAGCCTACCAGATTGCCAGCGGTGTTCAGCGGTTCACCCCCGAATCGCTCAGGACTGGAACCTATCTCCAACTAGATCGTGACCGCGCCGGCGGCAATTTTTTCGCAAGTCAAGGCGCCGCGAGTGCCGTGTAGCACCGCTACATCAGCGAGCGGCAACGCAGGATTGCGGAAAAATTGCCACCGGCCCGAAGGGTTGTGGCGCGATTGGCCGCGATGCGGCGTTGCTCGTCGCTTATTTGGTGTCACCAAACTGCGTTCCTCGTGCCTTGCCTCGCGGCCAATCGCACCGCAACGCGGTCACGATCTAGTTGGAGATAGGTTCCAGTGTTGCGGCACGGTCCGCAGGCGGCTCGAATCGTAGCCCTGCTCGCGCAATCGGCGTACGTGCTGGAATAGTTCGCGGTGGCCGATCTCGTGGTCGCGCGCCAGTATCCACGCGTAGTCCCGGCGATTGCGGCCGATGATCGCCTGGCTGTAGTTCTCGTCGACGTACACGATCCGGTAGTCGGCGGCGATCGGGCCAGCCAGCCGTATGTCCCAGATCGCGTTGCTCCGCGCGTTCCGAACGACGCCCGTCCGGCGGATCGTCCATAGCCTTCCGTCGGCGCGGCCCTTGCGGAAGCGGTAGGTGGCGTCGATCCGGCCGTCCTTGCCAATCGCGTATCGCTCGCGGGCGTTGCAGGCATCGCGGTCGATCGGCGTCGGAATGCTCGCGATGACGAACCAGTCGCCCGCGAACCTCTCGAGCTCGACGTTCGACGCCGTGCGGATGTCGCCCGCTCGTCTGCGCTCGCACTGCGGCACGAGCATGGCGATGGCCGAGCCGAGCGGCGAAACGATTGAAACTGCTCCGAGCATGTCAGGTGAGACCGCTCCGATCATGGATAGGTTCCAGCTACCGCCTCGGCGTATGATCCGGCTTCGGGCACGTCCAGCGGCTGATAGCGAATGCGTCGGCCGCCCTTGACCGGCGCCTCGAGCTTGAGCCAGCGATGATCGTCGCGTGCATACCAGAGCGTGATGTCGCCGCCCTCGGCGGACAGCCGGTAGCGCTCGGCATCAATCGTTTTGCCGCCGAGCGTCACGCTGTCCGAATCCTCACGCACGACCTCTACTGCTTCATATTTCCCGGTCTGGGTATTCAGCAGCCGGTCGGCAGCGAGGATGGACGGGTTCCAGTAGGCGAAACTCTGTACGCACTCGTCGAGCGTCTCGCGTCCGCGGCTGTGTGTGACCGAAAACGCGTCGTCGTCGAGCAGGCCCCGGACTGCGAGGCGCTTGCCGTTCCTGTCGGTGCGCGCGTCCAGCGACGTCAGGCATCCGTTTTGCCAGGTCTCGACGTTCTCGTGGCGGTAGCGAAAGGCGGTGATAAACAAGAACTTTACGTGGAAGCTCGCCACGGTCTCTAGGACCTGCTCGGCGCCCTCGCTCTGCAGCGTAAACCGATGATAGCCGATAGGTTTGTCGTTCAAGAGTACTTCGAAGCGCCACTCCGCCGGCTCCGCGCCGGCGAGGGCCGGGAGCAAGGTCAGCAGCGCCACGATGAGCGGTCGTCGATTCATCCTCATGACTCCCGCAGCAGATCGCGCACATACGCCTTCCCGGCCTCGCGGCTTTCGAGCGCCTCGGCGATTTGCACGAGCAGCGGAAGCAGTATCGCCCAGCCGGCCGAGATGACGATCAGCGAGCTCACGGGGTCGGCGAACGCCACCGCGCCGACTTTCTCGCCCGCGATGAAGGACAGCGGACCGCCCACGGCCCCGGCAGCTGCCGCAATGAGCCAGCCCTTCCTGAGCCAGCGCATGCCGATGTTAAGGGTGGTCGCGAACAGCACCCACATGGCGACGATCCAGTACGGAGCCAGGCTGTCGGCGATTATTCCCGTCGTGTAGCTCAGCGTGCCCGTCTGGACCAGCAGGGACTCCCAAATGGCTCCGATGATCGCGGCCGCGACCAGCAGCAGCGTCTCGGCGCGCGGGTGCTCCGTACGCGCCAGATGGACAACGACGACCAGCGCCACCGCGGCCGTGCCGATTGCCGGAATCGTCGCGGCGGCGGCGAAAACCGCGGCGAGCCAACCTGCCTTGAACAGCGAGAGATTGATTACCAGTGGTCGCATGACTCTGTTTCCTCCTCGATCCGCACACAGCGGACTTACGATGAACCAGAGTGTCGCAGCGCCGGCCCGCCGATAGGTCTCAGGCCGGTTTCAAACTGTATCGATGTTTTTCAGCGGGATCGCGTCCTGCTACGCCGCCGCGGCCGCTACTTCAGGTGTTCGTCGAAGTAGCGAGTCATCGTCGAATGCAGGTGCAGCTCGGTCCCCTCACCCTGGCGTATGGCGTGGCGCCGGTTGGGGTAGGCCAGGAAGTCGAACGGCTTGTTCAGCCGCACGAGTTCATCGATCAGGCGCTCGCTGCTTTGGTAGTGAACGTTGTCATCTCCGGTCCCGTGCACGAGCAGAAGTTTGCCCTTGAGCCCCGCCGCGTGGGTGATCGGAGAACCCTCGACATAGCCCTCGGCGTGTTCCTCGAGCAGCCCCGAGTAGCGCTCCTGGTAGATCGCGTCATACAGTCGCTGATCGCTCACCGGGGCGCGCGATACGCCGACCTGATAGCTGTCCGGGTAGCGAAACAGCATGTTGAGGGTCATCGAACCGCCGCCCGAATGGCCCCAGATACCGACCCGTTCGGGGTCCAGGTAACTTCGCTCATCGAGCAGCGCCGTCAGCCCGTCGTATTGATCCCGCGATGACAAGACTCCAATGCCGCCGTAAAGCGCCTTGCGAAAGTCACGGCCTCTGAGCGACGGCGTGCCGCGATTATCGATCGACGCAACGACGTAGCCGCGCTGCGTCATGAGCAGGTGCCAGAGATTGCGCCGCCCCGCCCAGCGGTCGCGAACGGTCTGCCCGGCGACTTCGCCGTAGACGTACATCAACAGCGGATAGGACTTCCGCGGATCGAAGTCGGGCGGACGCAGCATGAAGCCGTCCATTTCGAGTCCGTCGCGCGCGGCGACGCGGAAGAACTCCGTTTCGCCGAGTTCGAGAGCGGCCAGCTGCTCGATCAGCTCGGCGTTGTCCTCGAGCACCTGTCGCTCGGCGTGATCGGGTAGCGAGACGAGCCGGTACTGCGCTGGCCGCAGCAAGCGCGAGTGCCGATGGATGGCGTGCTTGCCGTCATCGGCTATGTCGTAGACATTGTCGCCCTCAAATTCCAGCGGCGTGAGCCGCTCCGCCCGGCCGCTGCCGTCCAGCGTCGTCCGGTAAAGATATCGGGCACCCATGTCGTCGGGCGAGGCGATGAAATACAGCGTGTTGCCTGCTTCGTCGACAGCGGCGAGCGAGGCGACGTCGAACGGCTCCGGGGTCAGGTCATCGACGGACCCGCCTTCTCTCGATACGCGGTACACGTGCCGCCAGCCATCCCGTTCGCTGACGAACGTGAACGCGCGACCGTCGTCCAGCCATTCGACGTCGTGGAAGTCGTCGAGATGCTGAACTTCCTCGTCCACGATGAGCGGCGTCAGCGCACCGTTTTCGGCGTCCATGAGGTAGAGCTGATTGCGATTCTGGCGGCGATTGACGTGCTGGATCAGGACGCTGTCGCCGGATCCCGCCCACTGCATGCGCGGGATGTAGTTCTGGCGCGGGTCGCCCGGCGGCTCGGCCCAGACCGTGTCGCCGCCGCCGGACGGCACGACGCCTATACGAGCCGCCGAGATCGTTTCCCCGACCTTCGGATACGGAATGCGGGTGATCGCCGGGTAGAGCTCCGACGTATTGTCGATAATCAGGAAGTCGCGCACGCCCGAGGTATCGAACTGCCAGTAGGCGATACGCTCGCCATCGGGGCTCCAGCGGAATCCGTCGCGGATGCTGAACTCTTCCTCATAGGCCCAGCTCATGATGCCGTTGATGACGGCATCGGTCGGCCGCGTCGTGAGCTGCGCGATTTCACCGTCAGCGGCTTCGACGTAGATGTCGGCCTCCCGGACGTAGGCGACGGTCTTGCCGTCGGGCGAAAACTTGGCGAACTGCAGGGAAGAAGGCGCCGCATCCGGCCCGCCGAGCTGCCGCAGGCTGCCGGAGTCAAGGTCCAGGACCCAGTAATCGCCGCGGCTCTTGACACGCCAGACCTGTTCGCTGTTGGTGTAGATCAGAAGTCGGCGGCGGTCTTCGGACCACGCATAGTCGTCGACGACGAGCGGAGCATCGGCGCCGTCGGGTGTGAGTTGCTCCGAAGTGACGAGCACGCGCCGCTCCAGCGTGTCGAGGTCGTAGGCCACGATGTCCTGCGGAACCGGGATTTCCTCGCCGTCTTCGCCGGTCTCCGCCTCGGCGTCCTCGAAGCCGGCCGCGGGCTCGACGACCGTATAGGCATTCTCCGCCGTCAACCATTTTGTGGCCTTCGGGCTTTCCTCCTCGAACGCCTTGTCGGCGAAAATCGCTTCGTTCGTCAGCTGGCCGTCGTTTGTCATTGCTGTGCCGGTCCTCGATTCAGCGCCCGGGGCAGGGGATTGTTCGGCCGAAACGGCACACGCGGCAGCCGCTATTGACAGAATCGATAGGCAAATCAGCTTCGGCGGCCGGTACATGGCGAGTCCTTCGTATTCTTTCTTGAGTGCGGCCCGGATTATATAGAAGCGTTCAACGGCTGCACGTATATTGGCAACGACGCCGGCTGTAACAAGAGGGGACCGTAGCGTGGTGAATCGACGAGAATTCCTTGCCGGGACGAGCGCTCTGCTCGCGACCCGTTCAGTCAGTGGTGACTCCCCGAGGCTGCCCCGGCGGCCGATTCCCGGGACCAGGGATGCGCTGCCCGTGATCGGGCTCGGCAACTCGAACGCATTCCGTGAGGGCGACCTGGAAACGTCGAAGCGGATCATCGGCACGCTGCTCGAGCACGGCGGTGCTTACATCGACTGTGGCGGGGCGAGCCGATTCGTCGTCGCAGAGGCGGCCGGGGACCTGGGTGTTGCCGAGGACGTCTTCATGGGCTGCTACTTCGCGGGTGCCGACGACGGCGCCGCGAGGGACCAGGCCCGTCGGCTTCTCGAGGCGACCGGCAAGCCGAGACTCGACCTCATGCACAATTATCCGGAGGACGCGGCGCCCAACTGGGACACGTTCCGGCGCTGGAAAGACGACGGGATAACGAAGTACATCGGTGTATCGCGGCATCGCAGGGAAGCCTACCCGACGATGCTCGAGATGATGCGAACGGGCACGGTCGATATCCTGCAGGTCAACTATTCGTTGCTCGAGACCGAGGCGGAGCAGGAGATTCTGCCCGCCGCCATGGAGCTGGGCGTCGCCGTTACCGTCAACCGGCCGTTTTTGAACGGCCGCTATTTCTCGATTGTCGCCAAAGAAGAGCTGCCTCGGTGGGCGGCCGCGTTCGATTGCACGAGCTGGGCGCAGTTTTCGCTCAAGTTCATACTCTCGCATCCTGCCGTCAACTGCGTACTGACCGAGACCGCGAATCCGCGCCACGCGCTGGACAACATCGGCGCGGGCTTTGGCCGCTTGCCCGACGAGGCGACCCGCGAGCGCATGCTGGAGCACGTCGCCGAGATCGTCGCCCGGGCGGGGCGATGATCACGCTGTACCCTCTCGAGAACTCGCGCGCGGCCCGCGTACCAGCGGCGCTCGACAAGGGCGGCCCGTACGATCTGCTCGCGGCGCGATCATGATTGTTGTTGAGATAGGTTCTAGGAGGACACACCATGCGAACACTGCTTGCGATGATTGCGCTTGCCGTCACGGCCTTGCCCACGCCCGCGTCGGCAGCTGACGAGGACGAGCTCCGTGAGCTCCTGAACACGTTCCTGGCCGGTGCGTCGGTCGGTGACGTCGCGATCCACGAGCGCTTCTGGTCCGACGACCTCGTGTACACCTCGTCAAACGGCACGCGCACCGACAAGGCCGGGATCGTCGGCAACATGCGGGCCTCCGAGAACACGCGCGAAGCGACGCCGAGTGTCGTCTACAGCGCCGAAGACGTCGATGTCCGCCTCTACGGAGAGATGGCGGTCGTCGCGTTTAGACTCGTCGGCACCGAGCAGGCCGGCGATCACGGGCGCAGCGAGTACTTCAACACGGGAACGTTCCGTAAGCAGGCGGGGGAATGGCGTGCGGTCGCCTGGCAGGCGACGCGGATTCCGTCCGACGCGGATGCGGGCTAGAACTCGATCCGCGATCCGTCCCACGCGAAGAAGCCGCCCGTATCCGTGGCACCGAGACTGTCGATGACCGACAACAGGCGGGCAGCCGACCGGTCGGGCGTAAACAGCTTGTCTTCGGGCGTTCGTCCCGTGAACGGCTTCGACAGCGCCGTATCCACGGTACCCGGGTGCAGCGCCACGAGTATCGATTCCTTGCGGCGGCGCGCGTGCTCGATCGACAGCGTGCGGATGAGCTGATTGAGCGCGGCCTTGGAGGCGCGATACGATGCCCAGCCGCCGAGGCGATTGTCGCCGATGCTGCCGACCCGGGCCGAGAGCGCCGCGAACACGGTCTTGCCTCGTCTCCTGAGCAGCGGCAGGAAGTGCTTGGCGACGATGGCCGGACCGATCGTATTGACCGCGAATATGCGCCGCATCGCGGCCGGGTCCAGATCTCCCAGGCGTCGCTCCGGTTGCACGGCTTCGCCGGCATGCAGGATTCCGGTCAGGACGAGGACGAGATCGAGCGGCGTCTCGCCGAGCATCGCGGCGACGGCTTCGACTGAGGTCTCATCCTCGATGTCGATCGACGCCGTGGTCACTTTCGGCTGGTCGAAACTGACGGGCGTACGCGAGCACGCGATGACGCGCGTGACCGTGGCGGCGCCGGCAAGCCGCTCGCACATGGCCCTGCCGATGCCGCCCGATGCGCCCACGATGGCGACGTTGATGCCGGCTTCGAAGCTTGCCAGCGCGCTCACGACGATACCGCCGTGTGGCGCTCGAGGAATTCCTCCGCTCGGGAGAAGATACGCTCCCGCCGCTCGTCGCCGAGCCGGTCCAGGGCCCTGGGCATCAGCGCGAGCCGCGGGTTGCCGGCGAAGAAGTCGCGGTGCCGGTCGATGAAACGCCAGTACAGGCCGTCCACGACGTCGCACCAGTCGCCTTTTTGGTAGTCGCTCATCTTACGGAGATAGTTCGAACCGCAGATATACGGCTTGGTCGCGAAGATGCCGCCATCGGAGAACAGGCCCATGCCGTAGACATTGGGTCCCATGACCCATTCGGAGGAATCCACGTACATTTCCATGAACCAGCGGTGCGCGTCGTGTGGATGAATCTCGCAGAGCGTCATGAGGTTGCCCGCCACCATGAGTCGCGGAATATGGTGCGTCCAGCCGAGGCGGGTCGCGGTACGGATGGTGTGGTCGAGCGGCACGATTCCGGTCTCGCCCGAATACCAGGCGCCAGTGAGCCGCCGCTCGTGGTCGAAGAAGTTGGCTTCCGTCTGGCGTTCACCGTAGCAGCGATAGACGCCGCGTACGAACTCGCGCCAGCCGATGACCTGCCGAACGAAACCCTCCAGCGATTGCAGCGGAATATCCTGCTGCCGGGCTTTGGAAAGCGCCGCCTCGACAAGCTCGTCAGGCGTCACGAGCCCAAGGTTCAGTACGGGCGAAATCACGCTGTGGAACACGGTTTCCGAACGCGTGGACATGGCGTCCTCATACGGACCGAACTGTTCGAGCCGCTCTTCGACGAAGCGCTCGAGCCATTGGCGGGCGCCCGAGCGCGTCGTCGGCCACCAGAACTCCGACGCCTTGCCCGGATGCCCGTCGAACCGCGTTTCGACGATCGTGACGACGTCCTCGGTGTGACCGGTCCACGGCGCCCGCTCGATGTCGGGCGGGGTGACGTTTGCCGGCAGCTTGCGGCGGTTCTCTTCGTCGAAGCTCCATTGGCCGCCCGTCGGCGAATCGCCGTCTTCCATCAGAATGCCGAAGCATCTGCGCTGCTGCTTGTAAAACTCGGCCATACGCAACCGCTTCTGACCGTCGGCAAACTCGGAAAACCGCTGTCGCGAGGTCATGAACATCGGAGACTCGAGCTCGCGGCGTTCAATACCGTTGCTGTCCGCGAAGTCGTGGACACGTTGCTCCATGGCGCGGTCCTCGATCTCGAAATGCACGAGGCCGTCAGCGCCCGAATCGTCGAGCGTGCGCGCGAGCCGGTCCTCGTAGCTCGCCTCGCCGTCGTCGAGTTCGTGATAGTGAACGGTGTAGCCGGCGTCGCGGAGCTCGTCGCGGTAGCTGCGCATCGCCGACAGGAACAGCACGATCTTCTGCTGGTGGTGTTTCTCGTACGTGCAGAGCCCCACGTCCTCGCACAGGAACAGCTCGACGTTTCCGGGTGGCGGCAGATGGCGGGGCGCAAACAGCTGGTTGCCGAGCGCGACTAGCAGGGCGGGTCTGGACATGCGCCGGACTCTAGCATCGCGGCTTTCCTATACGGCGCCGGGTTACAAACGTTTACGTCTGACCGCGGCGCAGCCGATGGTAAACTCCGGCCACTTCCCATACGCAACCCGGAGCGGCTTGATGGATCTGAATATCGCGTCAGAAGTCACGCTGAGCAACACGGAAACGGTGCCGGGCAAGCGCATCGTGGAGTTCTACGGCGTCGTGACGGGCAATACCGTGCGCGCCAAGCATATCGGCCGCGACATCATGGCCGGTCTCAAGAATGTCGTTGGCGGCGAGCTCACGGGCTACACCGAGCTGCTCCAGGACTCGCGTCAGGAGGCGACCGAGCGGATGATCGCCCAGGCGAAGTCGATGGGTGCGAATGCCGTGGTCAACGTCCGCTTTGCGACGAGTTCCATCGCCCAGGGTGCCTCGGAGCTGTTTGCCTATGGCACCGCGGTGCGAGTGGAGTAGCTGCTTGGACACGGGTCTCATCGAGCTGCTGCTGCGGGTGGGTCTGCCGCTTGCGTTTCTGCTGGTCATCTACTACCTCGGCAGCGCGATCGAGCGGCGCCATTTCGCGAGCATCGTCGAACGTGAACGGTCGCTCGCAGGTTTTCCGGTAACGAGCTTCGAGTCGCTGCCCGGCGAGTGGCGGGCGGGGCGCGTTGCGCTGGTAGCTGGCAACGTCGTCGTCTCACTGGACTACTTCAAGCGTTTCCTGGCCGGACTTCGCACCTTGCTCGGCGGCCGCATCCGGAGCTACGAACCGTTACTTGATCGTGGCCGCCGTGAGGCCGTGCTGCGCATGATCGAGGACGCACGAGCTCGAGGGTTCGATGCCGTCATCAACGTGCGCCTGGAGACGTCGCGGCTCGCCAACTCCAGCCGTGACGGCGAGGGCACCGCCGGAATCGAGATCCTGGCCTTCGGCACCGGTATCGTGCTCGATCGGGCCTGAGCCGATGCGCCATGTCCCCCGGCAGCCCGATCATGGCGTCAATCAGAGCGCCGAGCACCCGCTTGCCGAGGCCGGCACGCTGATCGTGGGCCTCGGTCTGCTGGTGACGGCGGTCGCCATAGTGCTCGTATTCCTGGCGGACGCGGTACTGGCGCTCGTGCCACCCGAGCACGAGGCTGCCATGTTTGACGCCTGGCTGCCGGACGACATCGTGACGGTCGCCTATGACGATGAACGACTGCTCAAGGCCGATGCGATGATCCAGCGTATGGCGCGTCACTACCCGGAATCGCCGTACACGTTCCGAGTCGAGATCGACGACTCGGCGGTGTCGAACGCCATGGCGTTTCCCGGCGGGCTCATCGTCGTGACGTCGGGCCTGCTCGACCGGGTTCAGAGCGAGAACGAACTGGCGTTCGTGCTGGCGCACGAGATCGGACACTATCGCAATCGCGATCACCTGCGGGCCATGGGCCGCGGACTCGTGCTGAGCATGCTGATGCTGACGGTGTCGGGCGGCGATACGACGAGCTATGGGGCGACCATCGCGGGTCTCACGCAGCGCGCGTTCAGCCGCCGCCAGGAGTCGCGCGCCGACGCGTTCGGTCTCGAACTCGTGCAGGCGGAGTTCGGCCATGTCGCCGAAGCCTGGCGGTTTTTCGAACGCGTCGCGGGCGAGCCGGCCGCCGCGGCGCTGATTGCCGCGTACGCCGCATCCCATCCGCGCTCGGCAGAACGCATCCGGGACTTAAGAGAACTTGCCGCAGACAACGGCTGGCCGACGTCCGGCCGCGTGACACCGCTGGTCTGGGCGTCGGCCGACCCCTGAGCCTTCACGCCGTTGGTATAGCGGGCAGCACCTATCTCATAGTTAATCGCGGCCGCGCCGGCAGCAATTTTTTCGCAAGTCAAGGCGCAGCGAGCGCCGTGTAGCACCGCTACATCAGCGAGCTGCAACGCGGAATTGCGGAAAAATAGCTGCCGGCCCAAAGGGTTGTGGCGCGAATGGCCGCGATGCGGCGTTGCTCGTCGCTTATTTGGAACGACCAAACGGCGCTTCTCGCGCCTTGCCTCGCGGCCATTCGCACCACAACGCGGCCGCGATTAACTATGAAATAGGTGCTAATACGCACTCCGCAGCTTCGCTTGCTGAGGCATGCTGGGGCGAGTCAGTTCGACCAGGGAGCACGAATGAACGTCAAGGTTCACGACCTCATGACCGAGTCGGTCATCACCGCACAGCCACACATGACCGTCGAGCACGTTCGTGGTCTGCTCGAGAACAACAGGATCAGCTCCCTGCCCGTCGTCGACAGCGATGGCAAGCCCGTCGGCGTCGTCTCCGCGACCGATCTCGCCCAGGATCTGAAAACCGGCACGCCCGTCAACAAGCTCATGACCGAGAAGGTCTATACGGTGCCCAAGTACGAGGATGTCAGCATTGCGGCAAGGGTCATGCGTAATCGCAAGATCCACCATGTCATCGTGACCCACGAGCAGGCCGTCGCCGGTGTGCTGAGCGCGTTCGACCTGCTGAAACTCGTCGAAGACCACCGCTACGTTGCCAAGAACCCGCCCACGCCATCGAAGCGCAAAGGCTCGAGGCGTAACTGACGGGCGTGAGTCGGGCAGGGCGGGCGGCCGCGGGTCAGCTAGAGTTCATGTCGATGTCGAACATGAGGTCGCGGGCTCGCTCGCGGGCCTTGCGCATGAACGCGATGCCGAACAGGTAGCCGCCGAGGCCGCCCGTGACGTGCGCCATCACGTTGATGAAGCCGTGGTCCTCGACCGCGAACAGCTTGATCGTGTCCATGCCGACGAACCATAGCGTCAGTGCCCAGGCCGGAACCGCGACCGTGCCGAACAGCACGATCAACCAGTAAAAGCAGCGCACCCTGCCGCGCGGTATCAGGGCCGAGAACAGTCCCATCATGCCCATCACGACGCCCGACAGCCCCAGCGTCGGCAGGTGATTGCCCGTGGCATACGCCGAGACGGAGCTGAATATGCCCGTAAACACCGAGATCGCGATGATGGCGGCCCAGAACATGACCGGTCCGGCAAGCGCCTCGACCGTCGCTGCGAAGGCGAAAAAGAAGATCAGGTTGCCGATGATGTGGCCCCAGCCGCCGTGCGCGAATGCCGAGCGGATCATTCCCCACGGGTTCCAGGTGTCGGTGTAGTAGGCGAACGACCTGTAGGGATGCTCCGGCACCGTGTTGACGAAGCTGCGCCATTCGTCCTCCAGCATCAGCCGGACGTACTCCTTGGAATCCTCGCGGCCGAAGCCCGCGAGCGGTCGCAGGTTCGTGACAATATCTTCAATCACTTCGTCGCCGTTGTCGTTCTCGACGATGTCGGCCATCATTTCGTCGCAGTACCGGTACCGATTCATCTCGGCGATGCGCTCGAATACGATGAGTTCGATTCGGCTGCGATCCTTGTGGCAATAGCGTTCGACCGCGCCGATGAAATCCCTCATTTCGGCTTCCTGCTTGAGAAACACCGCGACACAGATGAGGCACACGATGACCGTCATCACGGGCCAGCGAGGCAGCGGGAAATCTGCCTTGATGGGTAGGAACAGCACGAGGCTAGTGTCGTGTCCCGTGAATAACGCGCATGAGTCGGCCGCGGATTTTCGTGGCTGGCAAGGCGCGGCGACGAGCCATAGCGGGGCTATGGCGAGAAGCCGCAACGCCATCGTGCGCGTTATTTGCGGGACAC
>JANQLK010000005.1 GCA_028280615.1 Woeseiaceae bacterium
GTGCAGTGTGCCTGTCCACTTTGGTGTTCGTGTTCGTGCAGTGTGCCTGTCCACTTTGGTGTTTGCCTGTCCACTTTGGTGTTAGTGCAATGCTTCTCTGACCATCGACAGCATGAACTCGCCGAAGTCATTCGCGATGACCTCGAGATGCTCATCAGACAAACTACCAGCCGGCCAAGCAACGACCGGACACTCTCCGTTGTCATCTCTTTGCGAAGTATCTAACGCGTAGTACGTTCCTTCGCCCAACGCGTAGATGATGATCAGATGATCAGGTAAGCCGCTCGACCTGCGCTCGTCCAGCGTCAACCAGATGCCATTAGGAACGCTCGCATTCTCGAAATTATCGGAAGTGATTCCGTAGACTTCGCGCGCGCCAATATTTCCGCAACCCAGCCTGGAAACGAACTCTCGATAACTCGGCGGAAATTGAACCCCGAGGGCCAACTCAGCTTTCTCAACAAGTTCGGACGATTTCTCGCCAGCAAAGTATGCTCTCGACGAATTGGCTTCGATGAGCTTCAACGCGTCATTCAAGTCTTTCATGCTCACTAAAAATCTCCTGCCCTCGATCTCCAATACGCTTCCCGGAACCTGTCAAACTCGGCACGGTTTATACCTGATCCCACGCTTGAGGGATTGATATGCAACACCCGGCTGTTCTGCTGATGGAAAGTCGCCGTGACTTCGGCAAGAGAACCCGCTTCCGTCTGCGTCATGTGATGCAGATTCAGTGACCTGCCATCAGGCCCGATCGGCGCTAGCCCTTCCTGCATTCGCTGAATATTGGTTCGACCAAGATCATCGACTCGCGATGGATCGATTAGATCGTTTCGCTGGAATACTCGAGTGCCATTGAAATTCGTTGATCTGGTCCAAAACTGCCGGCCTGCGCTGTTTGTGACCGAGCTTTGCGGCACCCTGGCGGCTGCCCCAGGTCTAGCCCATGTCGCTGGAACGATAGCCCCTGCACCTACAAACGCTTCGGCTCCATGCCGAATTGCATTCAGGTATGCGATGATAGCTGCAGCATCGGTTTGTGCAAACCGACCCGCCGCAACGCTCTGTCCCGCCATCGACGCACCATACGGAACGTTCCGAACCGCATTGACCGCGTCGTCGACCAGCGAAACTGGCAGTACCGCCACCAGGAGAAAACTGTTTACGACGCGGTCCCTGAAGCGAGCATTGGGATCATTAGCAGCCGCCCACGCCATGTTCCTGGACTGAGAATAGGGTCCAGGTTCCACGTACAGACTCTGATCGTAGAACAACTCGTCTGTACGGTAGGTGTCGATGTTTCCGTTGGCGGGAGAGAATGCACTGCTACTCACACCCGTGTTGGTTCCGCCAAACAGACCATCAGTGAGCGAATCTCCTGGATTGTTTAGCTGGTCAAAACTTCGTGCATCGAACTTCTGCTCTAGCGCGTAAATGGCATAGAGCTGCGCGGACCCGAACGCGGAGTAACCCAACCACACAAGCCACTCCGCCCAGTACCCGCTCGGATCCGTCGCATTGAGCGGGTTGTTCCAGACGTAGCTGTACCGATTCAGACTCTGCGAATAGCTCGGGTCCTGAACGATCGGGTCTGCCTGTAGGAACCTCGCCATGTGCGCGTCGTAGATCCGGCCGTTCATGTGGACGACGCCGACGGCGTCCATCATTTCGTGACTCGTGTAGCCACGCGTCGTTACCGCGCTGTTGTAGAGGGCGAGTTCCGTGGCCGACAGGCTCAGCCAGTCCGTCGCGTTCCTGCGCTTGCCCCAGGCATCGAAGGACAACTCCTCAAGGATCTGCCCGTCCTTGTCGGTGATAACGTCGAGCGATCCCAGGTGGTCATGGAAGAGGTAGTCGGTAACGTTGGTACTGGAGGAACTCCCGGCCGGCGTAGTGCGCGTCTCAACGGCAACCCCGGCAATGTACCGTTTTCGCTGCTGATCGCCATTCGGCAGGTTGATTATCTCGACATTGCCGACGTACAGGGTTGTCGTCAGCTCGGTGCCGTCGTCGTCGACTCTCTTGTATCTGGAACGGTCTGGACCATACTCGATCGTCGTCGTGTGGCCACCTTTAGCGATCATGCTCGGTTTGTCGAACACCGTGTACTCGATCGTGCGGCCGTCGCCAGAGATGTTGTTGCCGTTGGAATCGTACGTGTAGGTGTTGCCCGCAAAACTGGTGACAGCATGTGGGCCTGCACCGTTCTGACCGTATTGGTATGTTCCAGCGACGTCCGACTTGGTCTTGATGTTTCCGAGGTTGTCGACGTCGTATGTCGTCGTCACCCGGCTGCCCGATACGCCGTGGTCAGTCAGGCGATTCAGATCATCGTAGTCGAACGACTCCGTCAGGTTCTTGCTGCCGCTTCGCTCGATGCGACTGGTCAGGTTGCCGAGTGTGTCCCACGCATAGGTCAGATTCTGCACGTCACCGGACAGGATGCTGGTGGCGAGAATCGTCTTGGCTCGCCCGGTCTTCGGATAGAAATCATGGGCAACTTCGACAGCGGCAGCCGAAGCGCCGGCATCGATGCTCCGCCCTTCCGAAGTAACCTGTCCTCGTGCGTTGACGTTATTGAACTTGACGTAGGTGGTTGTCGGCTCGCTTTGAATCTCCACGACGTCGCCGATGGATTCTGCATAACCGTATGGATTGTAGCGAGTCCTCGTACCCGAATCGGAGAACGTACCGTCGCCGGCCGCGTCGAATTGCTGAAATATGCGCCCGTATTGATCGTAGGTCGTCTTCTCCGTGTAATCGACACCGTCTATGCGAGTAGTTATCTCGTTCGGACGACCGAAACCATCGTAGGTGAAAGTGCGTCGATAACCGCTGCTGGAGTCTTCCATGTAGTGCAGCTGTCCGAGCCCGTTGCTCGCCGTGTCGTATTGCCATGTGCTCTGATTTAATGCCGGGCCGCCCTGACTGGCATGGTCCGTGCGAGAGGTCATTCGACCCAGGCCATCATAGCCGAAGGTGATCACCTGCCCCTTGGCGTCGGTCTGATGGTCCAGCTCGCCGAAGTGGTTGTACTCGTAGTCCCAGAACCCATTGTCAGGATCGTTAGTGAAGTCAATGAAGTCCTTGCGACCGAACAGATCATACTCAGTCGTAATGACATTTCCCGCGTTGTCGGTAACCGTGCGAAGATTTCCGTCGCTGTCATATCCGTACTGCGTTCGCACAGCCAGGACGTTGCCATCGAACTCGTTGTAAACGTCCGTAATCTCACCGAGCACGTTTCGCACTTCGGTCTTCGTTACACCGACGTCGTTGGTCATCCTCGTCGTCAAGCCATCGTACTCGACGCTCGCCGTGGAATCGTCGGGAAACGTCGTCGCGACCACGCGACCGAGATCATCGTAGCCGAACTCAGTCCAGTGGCGTTGAATGGCACTGGCCTGCTGAACCAGATTGAAGGGCTCGGACTGCCTGAATCTTCTCCCAAGTTCATCATACTCGGTATCCTGGGCATTCCAGGTACCGTCGAATGCTATCGAGAGCTCGCGGACACTTCGCCCCAGTACGTCGATGCAGGTGGCGCTTTGACCACCGCTCGCGCTGACGGACACAGACTTGAACACGGTCCCGGCGGGGCAGTTGCCAACGCTTGCATCATTGTATGTCGTGGTCGCTTCCCCGGAGCTCGCGTATCGGTGCAACGGCCGGCCCAGAGCACCGTAGTCAATCTCGGTTGTGATGAACGAGCCGCTGCCAACGTATGTCCTTGTCTCCGTCGGTTGGCCGAATTTATTGCGGCTCAGCACTTCGACAATTCGGCGGCCAAGGCAGTCACGTTCCTCATCCAGGTACCGACCCGTGGAATCGTAGATCCTGCTTACGTTGTTGCAACGTGTCTCGCCTCCACCGGACTTGGCCGTCTTATTGAGGTTCCCGTAGCTGTCATAACCATGTGTATAGACAAGCTCGAAGTTGGCGCTTCCGGGCTGGATAGTCTCGGTCTCCAGCAGTCCGGTCTGATTGCCGCTGGTCTTGTAGCCGAAACTCGTTACGAGGCTTGGTTTCGAAGGTTGGCCGGGCCTGTTCGTCGTAACAGTAACCCTCTCGATATGACCCAGTCGTAGCGGGAAGTTAGTCGAGTCGTAATCGTTGTGCGTATGGACGGACTTCTGCAGCGCGCCCGTCGGCGTACGGTATCGGACGGTCAGGTCCGTGACGTTACCCTCCCCGTCGTAATCGGATGTCGTCTCGACGGTGGACAGGTGCAGCCCCGCATTCTGGAGGTCGTACGACTTGCTGGTATTGAGAGCCTCGACGACGTGCACAGGTCCTATCGCGGAGCTACCTCCCTGCCGGTAGTCATTGCCAATACCTGAGCCCCACTCCAGGATTTCCCATTCCGATGTCGACGTGCTCAGCAACTCTCCCGCGCCGCTTCGGACGATTGTGGAAATCGGCTTGCCGAGAAACGGCCAGTCCTGTCGGTAGCGAGTTGTACTCTCAATGCCCGTCTGATCATCGACCGTTGTAAGCCGCTCGAAGCCGAGAAAGCCTCGGCCTGCCGCCTGAACCTTGGCTTCGCTGTAGTAGTGGCTGACGGAACTGGTTGCGGCGGAATTGACGGAGTACGGTATGGCACCCGCGGCTGGCGATGAAGCTTCGACGCGGGTCACTACGTAGTAGGCGCCATTGGTCTCCAAAACAGGAGAGTTCTTGCCGAGAGTTTGCGCGCTGGACGGCAGATCCCACGGGCCGTTTATGGCTTCGTAGAAGCTGGTGGCATCGCTGGTGTAAACAGCGCCGTCGTAGCAATATTGGCCAAGCTCAGGGTCGGAAACGCAAACAACGCCGGGCTGGCTACTGGTTCGAACCTCCAGGCGCTCATAGTGCGCTGTGGTTGAGAGCGGCTCATACGTCACGGTCGTCTCGGCACCCAGGCCGTTTGTGATCCTGGCTATCCGATTGGAACCGGCGTCGGCGGCAACTGAGCCTATCCGCCGACTCTCTGCCTTGAGCAGACCCTGCGTGCCATTGGCGTTGATTCGGAGAATATCCGTCACACCGTCGCCATCCCAGTCAAAATAGACTGCGGTTTCCTGATTGTTAGTTGAGGGCGTAGATGAGACGACGACGTAAGAATTGAGATCCTGATCGGCGGAATTCCACAGTCGTACTCTTATCTCACCAGCACTGTCGTCCTTCCACAGCAGGTCCGGGTATCCGTCGGAGTTCCAGTCCGCGAATGACGGGCTGGCCGAGTAAGTCGCAGCAACATCATTAATCACAATTCGGACGAAGTGTCCGTCGCCTTTGTTGACCTGCAGGTGGTACGTGTCGGCGGGCTCGCCATATAAGCCGTTTTTGAGTGGATAGAAGAAGTCGCTGAGACCATCCGCGTTGATATCGAGTACTCGAAGTCTGTCCATATCCGGACCACTGCTGCTTCCGAGATTCGGGAAGCGAAAGTACTCATCAAACGCCACTGCCGTGCTTGTTTCCGAGACGCTATGCAGCGCTAGCGCGTACGCGAATCCGTTGGCCTCGACGACCAGATCAACCTGGCCATCGCCGTTGACGTCCGGCGAAGCGGATATGATTCGACCATCTACGTAACCCTGGTTAACCTTGTCGAGCGTAGAGAAACCCTGCACCGTTATCGTCCGGCCGATATGGAATCCCGTGCTCGACGTATCCGGCTCGCTGTCGTTCGCCAGTAACAAGCCCAGCTTGGCAGTCAGCCGGGTGTATGGAATCTGGACCTCATTTTCCTCAAAGACTTCCGATTCCCCGCCGTACACAATATCAATGGCTCCATCGGCGTTCACGTCGCTGAATGTCGCGTTCGGCTCGCTTGGATACGAACGCCATATGCCCGTATCCACCGATGCTGACCTTAGTCGCCACTTGGCATTCCCATAAGGTTCAGCCAGAATGATCCTCCATCGTTTCGCATTGTTATCGAACCAAGCGACGTCCTGACGTCCGTCCAGGTTATAGTCGACCGCACTGAGCGGCTGGCCCTGTTGTCCGATTGGCAAGCTGAGCGTGCTGGAACCGTTGGAAAACGTGCCAGATTCAAAGCCGCTGCCATTGGCAAGCGCGTATCTCAGTGTCTTGCTCGAACCGGTACCTGTCAGCCAGACGAGGTCTGTCTTCGCATCGCCGTTGATATCTAGCGGGGTCAGCGACGAGTAGCTCGAACCGAGCGAGAAACCACCCAGCTCACTTACCGAGGGTCCACCGGTTGCAGTCGGAAGCACCCAGTCAAACTCGGTCTTCGGCAGGCACACGCTGCCCAGGCATTCCTGTACCGAGGTAAGGCGACTAACCGTATTGAGTGATGGCGGGTGTTCCTCGCCGTACCTGAGGACGTAGTTGCGTATTTCCTGCTCGTTGCCGTCGACAGAATTGTAGCTGCGAATATTGATTAGTCGTTTGTCGTTCTGAAACAGATAGCCTGCGATATAGCCATTGATTGGGTCAGTGCGCGCCGAATACTGGAACGAGATACGGGCGTTGTAACCACTCGGACCAGCAGCAAGACCGTAGGCATAGCGAATCTCCTGTATACGCAGTGCCGACGTTCCGGTTTCGTACTCGAACCAAATCGAGTTTCCGATTCTGTCCTGGTATCGACGTATACCCCAGGTGAGCGTGTGCGAGCTGTTCTTGAGCTTTGCCTCCTGGCTGGAATTGCCTGGCGCTTCGCCGTAATGACTAACCGAACCATCTTTCCGCGACACCGAGAAGTACTTGGGCTCACCCCCCGCATCAGGTCCGGCAGTGACGAGGTCGCCGCCGTCGATTTCGGTTCGATAGGTTGATCCGGGCGCGCCGTACGTGCTTCCCGAAACAAGAAGCAGCCGCATACCGTCGAGGCAGAACCGGTCGTCGCTTGTGAAACTGAGCGCCGATGTGTTTCTGTCCTGCTCACGGGTCTGCCGGCATCGGGAGATACCCGACAGTCCACCGATCGACCACCCTCGCCCAGCGATTCCATTGCCGGACGCGCTGGAGTAGTTGAGCGAAACCTTGGGTACGACTCCAGCAGTGCCCGCAGCACTCTGAATCGGAATTGAATATGTTGCGGCGCCCTTTTCATCGACCCGAAATCTGCCTTCAGTCATCCCGAGCGAATCGGACTCATTGATATCGCTCGGGCTTACGAGCGGCCCGGGGTTGGCGGCCGCGGATGGCGCCGGAGCTACACCGTTCACGGGAGCTGGACCGAAGACTGCGTCGGCGACGGCGGCAGCGGACATTGACGCCGCTGCACCAATCTGCGCAGCCTCCTGGCCTGCAGACAGAGTATCGATTGTGCCGGGCGGCTGCTTATGGA
This sequence comes from Woeseiaceae bacterium, assembly GCA_028280615.1. Lineage (GTDB taxonomy): Bacteria > Pseudomonadota > Gammaproteobacteria > Steroidobacterales > Woeseiaceae > UBA1847. The sequence goes on from JANQLK010000005.1 coordinate 7,304, forward strand.
TCTCTACACCTCGCGCCTCCAGCGCGGGCCGCCAGTCAGTTCTCCATTCGGAAAGATCAATGAGGTGCCGAACCCACTCTCCCGTTCCTGCAACCTGGATCAGCACATAGGCATATTGGGGCTCCACGACGACGGGAATTACTATGTCAAAGTCAACCAAGACGATATCCGCGCGTTGTTCAGCTGCGAATACGCCCTGTATTTCCTCTGGAGTCAGACCGCTGATCGCTTGCAGGCGGGCGCTCAGATCGAACTGACTCTGTGCCAAAGCTACGTCGTTAACCGCGAGCGCCAAGGTCGTCACAACCAGTGCTGACACTACGCGCGCAGTCATACATTGCTTCCTCAGAAATCTCTTCACAACCTGATTCCTCCGCCTTTAGCGAGAATGGATGCGGGCCGTAAGACCAGCGACGAGAGCTTCAAAGGGCTCAACGACCGAGGCTGAACCATGGACGCCACGGCCAACTGCCTGGCGCCGAAACCGCACATACGCCACTTTACATCGCGCCCCACTAGTCTTGAGACCACCTTCTGCCTCGCCTGCAACTATCTTCGAGCGAAGATCGCCCCACCCGAGGTCACCGTGTTGTACGTGCCGGTATGCCAGCCAATGCTCCGGCACTCATGGAAGTGCGGTTGCAGTTGCCAGCCGGCGGCCATGGCCGAAAGCGCCATGCTGTATAGCTGCTCGTACTGTGGATGATCGATGGCAACCAGGTAGCCGTCGTCTCTAGTACAGGAATTCACGTTGGTAAAGCTGCTGAAAATCAGGAAGCCCTGACCGCGGACGACTTCAACCTGGGTAACCTCGCCCCAGCCACCCCAGCCGACCGCGATCGCGCCTTCGCAGATGAGAGTGAGCAACGCCACAGCGGCGAAGCGGTGCCTGATAGACCTAGTGCCGAGTTTCATGATTCCCCCTTTCCATTGCTGGCTGTTTGCGAGTATCCGGATCGACGCCTGAATGGCGATGAAGCGTCAGTTCTCCAAGATGACGTAGCTAGGGCCCCGGTGAATTCTGGTTGATCGCGAGATCCATGCAGGTCTCGCCCAACGCGCAATAAACCGTTATCGCCGTGTTCGCGTGCACGGCCCCTGCAGCAGCGGATATCATTTCTCGCAATCGCCGGGCGCTGATGTCGTTCCAAGTGGTTCAGAGTCACCTCAAATGGCTTGTCTGTCGTCTCGGCGTCGGAGTCGCGGAAATCGTCGTTCAAGTTCCGATCGAGCGAATTCCGGAAGAAGTCTCGGCGACGATTTCGAGACTTGTCAAATGTGGTTACCCTAAAACTGAAACGATTTTCTCAGTTTTTTCTCAGCTACTTTTGCGCACCGGCGCTCATATGCTTCGAGTAATCGATTGAGGTTTCCGACCCAGGTAGTTGATTCTGTGTCAGCGCAAATGACCGTCCGCCGAAGTGCTTTGCAAGAAGCTCGCTGCTTATTAGATTGGGAGGTTGTCTCGCCGAAACAGCCAGCCGCCGATTTCACATAATATCGACAAGATTCTGGAACAAAGCGCCCAATAGTGACGGGGAAAACGGCGGAAACCTGACGCGAGAAACGTCAGCGACGACAGGAACGCGCGAAACTGTACGTCCGGATAAGACGAGCAGGCCTGTCCAAAGGAACTCGCCGGGTTGAGCGGCCTAGAACCGCCAGCTCAACTCCAGCTTCAGCATCTCGAACTCGGCGTTCTCGGTGCCGCTTGCCGTATCGAGCTCGAGGATGCCGTAGGAGCCGCGCAGGCCGAACCACTGGTTGATGTCCCAGCGGATGCCGCCCGCGTACGAGTAGGACGTCAGCGTCTCGGAATAGGTCGAGAAGAAGCTGCTGCAGATGTAGCCCCACCACGGGTCCCACCAGCAGCCCGTGACCGGCGGTCCGCTCGCGACGTTCGAGTCGACGTCGGTCCAGCCGAAGCCTAGTTCGACGTACGGCGTGATCGGGCCCTCGAGCAGGTTGAACGTGCCCTTGCCCTGCAGGTTGAACACCGAGAGCGTGTGGTCGATCGTCACCGGGTCAGGATCGTCTTCCGGGATGAAAGTCGCGCTGTAGTCCGGCCGCACCCAGTTGAATTCGAAGCCCAGCGCGAAGCGGTTCGTGAAGTTGTAGTTGCCCCAGAATCCGTAGCCGATTTCGCTGTCGATATCGAGGCCGGAACCTTCGCGGCCGCCGACGTCGAGCGAGCCCTGGCTGAACAGCTGGACGCCGAGGTCCCAGGTCCCGGCGCGATCGCCGGACTGCGCCGCGGCGGGGCCGGCGGCAAGCAGAGACGCCAACACAGAAACGACGGCCGTTAAACAACGGTGCTTGTTCATGCCTTCTCCTAGATTTTGCGGTGAAACCCGCCAGATCGGGCCGAATCGATCGCCCGAACCCGAAATATACCCGTTTCGGCGCGCCCGGAACACGCTTCACCGCAATATCGGCGCGGGAAGCCGGCCGCGCGCGAACGGTCTGCTAGGTTACGGAACGTAGTCGGGGAAATAGGAGGGAGTGCACATGATTTCGTTGCGCGTAAACGCCGAGGCGCTGGAGTTCGACGGCGATGAGGACACGCCGCTCCTGTGGGTGCTGCGGGACCACTTCAACCTGACCGGCACCAAGTTCGGCTGCGGCATCGGTCAGTGCGGCGCCTGCACCGTGCACGTCGACGGGCGCGCGCAGCGCGCCTGCCTGACGCCGGTATCGGCGGCACAAGGCCGCTCGATCACGACGATCGAGGGTCTTGCGACGAGCGAAGACGAGCTGCATCCCGTGCAGCAGGCCTGGCTCGAGATCGACGTCCCGCAGTGCGGCTACTGCCAGGCCGGCCAGATCATGGCGACGGCCGATCTTATCGAACGCATCCCCAAGCCGAGCGACGACGACATCGACGAGAACATGACCAACATCTGCCGCTGCGGCACGTACGCGAGGATTCGCAAGGCGATTCATCGCGCCGCCGAACTGAAAGCGCAGGGAGGCGACGATGTCAGCTAAGGCCAAAGACACCTTCACGCTCACGAGACGCCGATTCATCGTTGCAGGCAGCAGCGCGGCCGGCGGCCTCGTGTTCGGTATTCCGCTGGCACCGGCATCGGAGGACGGCGACCGCCAGCTCGGCTTCTTCATCGAAATTCGGCCCGACGGCGGCATCGTCATCGGCACCAACCAGCCCGAGATCGGCCAGGGCATCCGCACGACGCTGCCGATGCTGGTCGCGGAAGAGCTCGACGTCGACTGGGAGCGCGTCGATATCCGCCCGATGCCGCTCGGCATCGTGCGTACCGAGGACGGCTATACCTGGAAGTACGGCGGCCAGGGCGTCGGCGGCAGCACCGGGCTCACGAGCAACTGGGACTATATGCGCGAGGTCGGCGCGACGGCGCGCGCACAGCTCATCGCGGCCGCCGAGAAGCGCTGGAACGTCGAGCCCGGCTCGTGCACGACCGACACGGGTTACGTCGTCTGCCCGTCGCTCAACGAGCGGCTGCCCTATGAGGACCTCGTCGTCGATGCCGCGAAGCTCGGCATGCCCGAGCAAAAGCCCGAGCTCAAGCCCGTCTCCGAGCACCGGATCGCCGGCACACGCCGCGCGACGATCGACGCCAAAGACATCGTCACGGGCAAGGCCAGGTACGGCCTCGACACGCGCCAGCCGGACATGCGCTTCGCGGTCATCGCGCGCAGCCCCTACTTGAACGGCAAGCCGAGGTCCTTCGACGACCGCGCGGCACGCAGGGTCGACGGCGTGCTCGACGTCTTCGAGATCGAGGGCCCGGCACCCGGCGAGCCCTACCGGATTCTGGCGAGCGGCGTCGCGGTCGTCGCGACCTCAACCTGGGCCGCGATCAAGGGCCGCGAGGCGCTTGCGATCGACTGGGACAAGGGGCCGAACGCTGCCGACAGCTCGGAGAAGTTCTGGGCCGAGAACGAAGCGATGCTCGACGGCGGACAGGGCCAGGTCGTGGTCGACGACGGCGATTTCGACGCCGCGATCGCGCGCGCCGACACGGTCGTCACGCACCGCTACCAGGTACCGTTCGCGAACCACGCGCCGCTCGAACCGCAGAACTGCTATGCGTTCGTCGAGGACGACAGCTGCCACATCATTGCGCCGACGCAGATGCCGTCGGGGGCATCGCGTGCCGCCAACGCCGTGACCGGGATCGACCGGGAGAAAATCCGCGTCGATTTCACGCGCGTCGGCGGCGGATTCGGCCGGCGGCTCACGAACGACTACGTCGCCGAGGCCGCGATGATCTCGAAGCAGACCGGCTGGCCGATCCAGCTCGTCTGGACCCGTGAGGATGACGTCAGGAACGACTTCTACCGCCCGGCCGGCCTGCACGAGATGACGGCGGGCCTGGACGCGAACGGCGACGTCATCGCATGGACGCAACGGCTCGCGAGCGCGAGCAAGTACTATCGCCGGCCGAACATGCCGGACGAGAACCTCTGGCAGGCCGAACTCTACGCCGACGACTTCCCGCGCAAGATCGTCGAGAACCTTCGGCTCGAGTACTTCCACAACCCGATCGGCATACCGCGCGGCTCGTGGCGCGCGCCCGCGCACACGGCGAACGCCTTCGTGCTGCAGAGTTTCCTGGACGAGATCGCGCACGAGACGGGCCAGGACCCCGTCGAGCTCAGGCTCAGGCTATTCGGCGAAGAGCGCGAGCTCGACTACTCGAATCACGGCGGCCCGACGTTCAACCCCGGACGACTGACACGGCTCACGAAGTTCGTTGCGGAGAGAATTGACTACGAGCGAAAACGCCCCTCGGGCACGGGCGTCGGCGTCGCCGCGCACTTCACGTTCGGCGGCTACGGCGCGCACGCGATCGAGGTGTCGGTCAGCGACGCGGGCGAACTCACGATCGAGCGCATCGTCGCGGCCATCGACTGCGGCTACGCCGTGCACCCGAACGGCGTCGAGCAGCAGCTGCAGGGCGGCACCGTCGACGGAATCTCGACGGCCCTCGGTCTCGAGATCACGGTCAAGGACGGGCAGATCGAGCAGAGCAATTTCGACGACTACCCGCTCGCGCGCATCGCCCGCTTCCCGGCCCGTTTCGAGGCACACATCCTGGACTACGACGAGACGCCGACGGGCGTTGGCGAGATGGGCATCCCGTCGGCTGCGCCCGCGTTGACGAATGCGATCTTCGCCGCGACGGGCAAGCGCATTCGCCGGCTGCCGATCGGGGATCAGCTAAAAGCATAGCGGACTAGGCGCCGTCGGCCGCCTGCATGAGCTTGAACGTGAGTCGGGTCATCGTCATGACGCTGACCGGTTCGCCGTTGCGTATTTGCGGCTGATACTTCCAGCGCAGCACGGCGCGCTTTGCGGCACGCTCGAACACGCCCTCCGGCTCGGACCGGAGCACTTCGGGGTCGGCCACTGCCCCTGACTCGGTCACGACGAAGCGCAGGATCACGTAGCCCTCGATGCGATTGGCGCCCGCGCGCGGCGGATAGTCCGGCGGGATGCGCACGAGCGGCGTGAGCTCGCGCGCGATTCGAATGTCGCTGCCAAGATCCAGTCCCGCGTCGATGTCGAAGTCGGGCGTCGAAAAGGACAGGTCGCCCATCGTTCCGGAGCTCGCCTTCGCGAGCGTCCGCATGTCGCGCTCGACGTCGGCCCGCGGCTTGGCCGGAGCGCGCGCATCGCGTCGCGATCGCACGTCGGCCGACGACTCGTCCAAACGAATGAAGTTCGCGAGTTCGATGTCGGGGGACTTCGTCAGCCGCACCTTGTCGCGCGCGGTCATATGGGCAATCGCGCTGAACAGGCCGACATTGACAAAGGCGGCGCACAGCACGACCAGGAACAATCGCAAGGAGTCGTTCATCCGTTCGCTTCGTTTCAGGTAGATGGACCGCGGCGCGAACCGCGCGTGCAGCAAGATCGTAGGCAAACCTTACCTGCGGTTTGCCTGTGGCAACTACCTAGACGTCGTTACGCGCACCGACCGACGGCGGCGGATTTCGGACCTCTGCGCTCAAGCTATAAGTATATGATTTATATCAATAAAGAAGATGCGTTGTCGCCGCAACGGACAGAGAATTTAATCTGCCCGGAACACGACTGTCACAAAAAATTCACGCGTATTCGGGGGCGCGGCGCGGCGCTCAGATCACGGTCTCGATACCCGCCAGCCAGTTGCGCCAATAGCCGTGCATGGCCTCGAGATCGGCGAGCGCCTCATCCGGCGTGCGCGGCAGGAACGCCACGTGATCGCCCGGCCTGAGCTGGCCGATGATGTGCCGATCCACTCGTGCCACCTGTGCAACGCGCGGGTATCCGCCGGTCGTGCCGGAATCGATCCCCAGCAGGTAGGGCATGCCGTCGTTCGGGCATTGAATCGTGCCGGGGAACACCGGCACGCTCGGCATGCGGCCGTCGTGCTCGATGTCGATGCGCGCGCCTTCGAGCGCCACGCCCATGCGGTCGGCACGGCGGCCGACGATCCAGGTCGTTTCGAACAGCACCTCGCGCTGCCGATCGTTGAGCAGGCTCGTCTCGGCCGACGCGCAGACGCGGATCGCGCGACGGTTGGACATCGGCGGCCGATGCGTCGCGGGTGTCACGATCGCCTCGACGTCCGGCCCTGCCGAAAGAATGCCGAGCCTGTCCCCGTCCTCGAGCGCGCGGCCGTCGAATCCACCCAGCCCGGCCGGCGCATAGGTGGACGTCGAACCGAGCACGTCGCGGGCCTCGATGCCGCCGGCCATCGCGATATAGACCCGCGCGCCCTCCTCGGCCGCGGCCACGTCGAGCGTGTCGTCTGCGTCTACCCTATGCGTCCTGTGCGCATCGACCGGCTCGCCGTTCAGGCGCACCTCCGCATGGGCGCCCGTCACCGCGACGGCAGCGGGTACCGCGAACGTCAGCATGGGGCCCAGGAGCGCCGCTTCGAGCGCAGGGGCATCGAGCGGATTGCCGACCAGGCGGTTGGCAATCGCGAGCGACAGCGGGTCGGCCGCGCCGCTCGCGGGTACGCCCAGGTGCCTGTGGCCGCGCCGCGGCCCCGCCTGCACGAGCGTCTGCAGTCCGGCACGCAGGACGTAGATGCTCATGTGCCTGCTTCGCCCGCGACCGCCTCGAAACGCACGCGCATGCCCGGTACGAGCAGGAACGGCTCCCTGGCATCCCGGTCGAAGAGCGGCGCGCTCGTGCGCCCGATCAGCGGCCAGCCGCCCGGCGCCGCAATCGCGTACAGCCCGGTGTGACCGCCCGTGATGCCGACCGATCCTCGAGGCACGCGCTGCCTCGGGTTTGCGAGCCGCGGCACGTTGAGTCTCGAATCCAGACCGCCGATGTAGGCGTAGCCCGGCATGAAACCAAGCATCTCGACGCGGTGCTCGCTACCCGTATGCAGCGCGATGAGTTCGTCGCGGCTCATGCCGAGTCGCTCGCAGACGGCGTCCAGGTCTTCGCCGTCGTAGACGACCGGTATCGTCACGAGCCGCTCTTCGGCAGCGGCCGGCATTTCGAACGCTGCAACCGCTGCGTCGAGACCGGCAGCCGCCGCGGCCGGTGACAGCTCGAGCGGATCGAACTGCACGACGACGGTATCGATCCCGCCGACCGCCTCGAGCCAGTCGCCCGAGCGACGCAGCGCCTCGGCCAATGCCTGGGCGACGGCTGCGGATGCGACCTCGACGCTCAGGAGGTCGTCGCCCGCGACGACGACTTCGACAGGGCGATCGGCTTCAGGCGCCAACCGGCCGGATTCCGACGCCGCGCTGCTCGAGTACGTCGCGCACGGCGCGCGCCGCGGCAGCCGCACCCTCGGTGTCGCCGTGGATGCAGAGCGTATCTGCGCGCACGCCGATGACGTCGCCGTTCCGAGCTGTCACGGCATTGTCCTTCGCCAGCGTGACGGCCTGTGCCGTGATCGTGTTGATATCGGTATGCACGGCGCCCGGCTCGCTGCGGGCCACGAGCCGGCCATCGGGTTCGTAGGCACGATCGATGAAGGCCTCGGCGATGAACTCGAGCCCGTGCGCCTCCGCCGCGTGCTCGAGCTCGGTATTCGGCTGCCCGACCAGCGCCGGCCGGTTCGGTGCTTCTGCCGTCACGCGCGCGACGATTGCCGCGAGCTCCGAGTCCTTCACCGCGTCGTTGTACAGGGCGCCGTGGGGCTTCACGTGGCGTAGCTTCGCGCCGAGCGAGGCAGCAACCGAAGCCAGCGCGGTAACCTGTTCGCTCAAAGACTCGTACAGCGCCCCGCCCGAGAGAAAGCCGGACCGGCGCCCGAAACCCTCGGGGTCGGGATAGGACGGGTGGGCGCCGACGGCGACCCCGTTGGCGATCGCGGCAGCGACGGCCGTCGCCATCGAGTCCGCATCACCCGTGTGTCCGCCGCAGGCGACGTTGCAGCTCGATACCGTCTCGAGCAGCTCCGCGTCGCCGTCGCAGCCTTCGCCGAGGTCCGCGTTCAGGTCTATGGTCGTCATCGTTCGCCCCTGGTCCGCTGTTGTTTCTCCGCGACCACGCCCCTGGCCATCCTGGCAAAGGACTTTTCGCGGGAGCGCCGCTCGGCGACGCTCATCGTGTTGTGGCGATCTTCGCGGATCAGCTTCTCGTAGCGCTTGAGGCGCGTCTCGTCGATGCGTCCGTCATCGATCGCCGCGCGAACCGCGCAGCCCGGTTCGCCCTCGTGACTGCAGTCGGCGAAGCGACACTCGTGGGCGAGCGCCGCGATCTCGGCGAACACGTGGTCGAGCGCCTCACCGACATCGACGAGCCGAAGCTCGCGCATACCCGGTGTATCGATCAGCCAGCCGCCAGCCGGCAGACGATGCATCGAGCGCCCGGTCGTGGTGTGCCGGCCGCGCTGGTCGTCCTCGCGCACGGCCCGCGTTGCCTGGCCGGCGCCCGAAAGCGTGTTGACTAACGTCGACTTGCCAACGCCGGACGATCCGACCAGCGCCACGGTCTGGCCGTCGCCGCACCAGCCGGCGAGCGTCGCAACCGCGTCGGGGTCGCGCGCATCCACGGCTTCGACGGCGATGCCGGACGCAAGCCGCCCGGCTTCGATGAGGAACGGCTCGACATCGGCGACCGTATCGGCCTTGCTGATGACGATTACGGGATAGGCGCGGGCCTCGCGCGCGATGGCCAGGTAGCGTTCGAGCCGCGCCACGTTGAAGTCGCGATTCGCCGAGGTCACGACAAACAGTGTGTCGACATTGGCGGCAATCAGCTGGGTCTTCGACTCCACGCCCGCCGCACGACGCACGAACACGCCGATCCGATCCAGCACGGCCAGGATACGCTGTAACCCGGGATCGACCACTACCCAGTCACCGACGGTGATGCCGTCGGCAAACGAGCCGCCCGCGAGCGGTACGCTGTCGGGCACGGCTTCGCCGAGCAGGTCGACGCGGCCGCGATGCACGGCCGCGACCCTTGCCGGCAGGCCGGCATCGAGTTCCGGCGCGGCCAGCTGGGCGGCGAAGAAAGGCCGCCAGCCGAGGCTCGCGAGGCTTTGGTCCGCATCCATGAGATACACTCAATAGCACGACTTCGCGTGCGGGGGAAAGGACATGACGGTAGCACTGGTGACGGGGGCCAGTTCCGGGATCGGCGCGGCCTGTGCGATCGCATTCGCCGAGGCCGGATGGGACGTCATGGCGGCCGGCCGGGACGACGGCCGGCTGGCCGAGGTCGCGGACGTGTCGGATCGTATCGCTACCTGGGCCGGCGAGCTCACGGGATCGAGCGAATGCGACGAACTCGTCGCCGATACGCTCGACGAATTCGAGGGCCTCGACTGTCTCGTCAACTCGGCCGGCATCCTGATTCGCGGCGACGCCCTCGAAACCAGCGACGAGGACTGGCGCGACACGCTCGCCATCAACCTGGACGTTCCGTTTTACGTGAGCCGCAGCGCGATGCCGTCGCTGATCGAGACCGAGGGCAGCATCGCCAACATCGCGTCCTACTGGGGCCTCAGGGCCGACCAGCGCGTCGCGGCTTACGCCACGAGCAAGGGCGGGTTGATCCTGCTCACCCAGTCGATGGCACTGGACCACGCGGCCGACGGCGTGCGCGTGAACGCCGTCTGCCCCGGCGGCGTCGACACGCCGATGCTTGCGGCCCGCGCCGACGAAGCGGAGCTCGAGGTGGACGATTTCCTCGAGCAGGTGGCGTCGTCGAGCCCGAACGGCGAGATCGCGACGCCCGAACAGGTCGCGGCACTCGTGCTGTTCCTGGCGAGCGACGCGGCGAGCCACATTACGGGCGCGGCGATTCCGATCGACGGCGGGCTCGCGGCATGAATCTCAACGCTCCGTTCCGCACGGCGACGCCCGACGATGCCCCGGCAATGGCCGAACTCGTAAACATCGCCGGCGAGGGCCTGGCGGCCTACCAGTGGGAACGCCTGGCGGAACCCGGCGAAACGGCATGGGACGTCGGCCGGCAGCGCGCCCGGCGCGAGACGGGCGGCTTTTCCTACCGCAATACCGTGCTCGTCGACATCGATCGCGAGGTCGTAGCCGCGTTGATCGGCTATCCGCTCGCCGACGATCCCGAGCCCACCGACCTGAGCGAGTTGCCGCCGATGTTCGTGCCCCTGCAGGAGCTCGAGGACACGGTGCCCGGGACGTGGTACGTGAACGTGCTCGCGGCCTTTCCCGAGCATCGCGGCAATGGCTATGGCACTGCGCTACTGGAGCTTGCGGACGCAATGGCCCGTGAGGCCGGCTGCCGGGGCATGAGTCTGATCGTGTCGGACGCCAACGCGGGCGCGCGCAGACTGTACGAACGGCTGGGCTACATCGAGCGGGACGCTAAGCCGATGGTCAAGGACGACTGGCGAAACCCGGGCCGGAACTGGGTGCTTCTCGTCAAGCGCTTCTGATTTCAGGGCCCGATACGATGCCCTTCATGACACCGATTATATGAACTCGGTCACGGTCCGTGCCGGGCGATCCTGTCACTATTTCGGCAACAGCTTACGTCAAGTGCGGTCCGCGCGGGCGGCATTTTGACTGCGTCTAGGAAAATGCACAACCTGCGCCCCCCGATATTCTGTAAAATCGGCGGCTGTGTGTCCGGAAGGCTGAATTGGCGTCAGAAGCCCGCCGGAGTTACTCGAAAAGGATCGATCGTATGTTTTTCAGCACTGTTGAACGCAAGACGGGCTACGCGCCACTGGTAGCCTCCCTGGTCGTCCTCGCACTGGCCGGATGCGGTTCGTCAGGCGACGACCCTGCCCTGACGGGCACGGGCAGCGGGGGCGGCGGCGGCGCAGGCGGTGGCGGTACGCCTACCGGCAACCCGGCGGACAGCGCACGTATCGGCAGCACCGACTCGGGCACGTTTTCGGAGGGCACCTTACTCCTCGGCACATCGTCGATATCGGCCGGTGGCACGACGACGGTGATCGCCAATCTGGTAGACGCCAACGGAAACCCTTTCACCGAGTCCGTTTCGGTGACGTTCACGAGTCTGTGCTCGGCGTCCAACCAGGCGACTCTGGATTCGCCTATCGAAACCTCGAGCGGCACGGCGATTTCCAACTACACGGCAACGGGCTGTTCGGGCGCTGACACGATCACGGCGACGGCGACACCGGGTTCGACGGCGATTACCGCAACGGGAACCTTGACGGTCCAGTCGGCGGTCATCGGCAGCCTGCAGTTCGAGTCCGCAACACCGGCCGACATCGGCATCAAGGGCTTCGGTCTGACGGAATCGTCTGCCGTGCAGTTCAGGGTACTGGACACGCAGGGCAACCCGGCAGCCAACCAGGATGTCACGTTTTCGCTGAATTCCACGCTCGGCGGCATCACGATCGCGCCCGACACGGCCACGAGCGACGCGACTGGCCTGGTCACGACGTTCGTAACGTCCGGCACGGTCGCTACCTCGGTGCGCGTAACGGCTTCGCTGCTGAGCAATCCGGCCATCAATACGCAATCGGACAGCCTCGTGATTTCCACGGGCATCGCCGACCAGGACAGCTTCTCCCTGAGCGCCAGCCCGCTCAACTCCGAGGGCTGGGACCTCGACAACAGCACGTCCGACATCCTGATCATCGCCTCGGATCGCTTCAATAACCCGGTCCCGGACGGCACCGCGATTTTCTTCACGGTCGAGGGTGGACAGGTCGACTCGTCCTGCCTGACGGTAAACGGCCAGTGCTCGGTCACCTGGCGCAGCAGCTCCCCGCGGCCCAGCAACGGCCGGGCTACGCTGCTCGCGACGGCAATCGGCGAGGAGACCTTCGTCGATCTCAACGGCAACAACATCCTTGACGACTCGGACAACTTCGACGATAGGCCCGAGGCGTTCCGCGACGATGACGAAAGCGGCACTTACAATGCCGGCACCGAAGAGTTTCGCGATTTCAACTCGAACAACGTTCGGGACGCGGCCGACGGCGAGTACAACGGCACGCTCTGCAACGAAGCAAACGTCACGAACGTCTGCAGCTCGAGCAGGAACATCTTCGTCGACGACTCACTGGTCATAATCATGTCGGGTAGCACCGCGTTTTTCGATCTGCGCGATGGTCCGAACCCGGCAACGTCCGCTCCCGTGGGGTCGATCAATGCCGGCACCTCGGCGTATCTCTACGTCTCTGATACGAACGGACAGATCATGCCGGCCGGAACGACCATCAGTCTGTCCACGAACAATGGCACGCTCGCGACCGGGACGGGTTTCACGGTGGGTAGCAGCAACATTCCTATCTCTAGCCCATCCAGCCCGATGATCTATCAGATTCTGGTCGATGCCGATAATGAGTCCTCGACCGGGACGCTTACGGTCATCGCCGAGACGCCCGGAGGCACGGCGACCAGCTTTTTCGTCAGCGTATCGGACTGAGTTTCCACTGCGGAACGACGCTCTTTCGGGGCCAGACCGAGAGGGTCTGGCCCTTTCTCAAGCCTGAATATCCCGCCTCGACAGAGCGAGCCCTCCGGCCGCGGCGACCAGGAACCCGCCCGTCAAGCGGTTCCTGGCACGCGCATATCGCTTCAACCAGCGGCGCGCCGAGCTCGCCGAGATCGCCCAGACGCAGTCCCCGAGCGCCAGTATGGCAATGAAAACCACCGCGACGAGAACGACGTCGGCCGTCGTGGCCGCCCCGGGTAGGAACTGAGGCAAAAACGCGGCAACGAACAGCAGCGTCTTCGGATTCAGCGCCGCGATCATCATGCCGTGCCAGAACACCGGCGGTGTCAGCGGTTCGACATCGAGCGCCTCGACTGGCGCCCGCCACGTGCGGATACCGAGCCACAGAAGATAGGCGACGCCCGCCCAGCGCAGCCACGCAACGACGTGGGCCGCCGTTTCGACGAGCGCCGTCAGCCCGACCACGACGATGACTAGCTGAACGAGCACGCCGGCGGTCGTGCCGAACACGGTCAGAAGCCCCGAACGAAGCCCGTAGCGGAGGCTGTTGGCGATGATCAGGGCGACATTCGGCCCCGGGATCGTGACCAGCACCGCGCTCGCCAGCGCGAGTGCGAGCAGGCTGCCGCTCATGGCCCGACCCTCATCGGCGACGGCCCCAGTAGCGCAGCGTCAGGTAGCCGAACAGCATGCCGCCCAGGTGCGCGAAATGCGCGACGCTCGGCGCGCCGCCGCTTACGCCCAGGAACAGCGTCAAAAGGCCGTACAGCAGCACGAAGTACTTGGCCTTGAGCGGAATCGGCGGTATGAGCAGCACGACGATGCGGTTCGGGAACATCAGCGCGAAGGCGAGCAACAGGCCGAACACGCCGCCCGATGCGCCGACGGTGCGGAACTCGGAGCCCGTGAACTGCCCGACGAGCAGCTGCACGAAGCCCGCGCCAACGACGCAGACGAACCAGTAGGTCGCGAAGCGCTTCGGCCCCATGATGCGCTCGAGGTCGCGGCCGAACATCCACAGCGCAAGCATGTTGAAGAAGATGTGATAGAAGTTCGTCGGGCTGTGCAGGAAGCCGTAGCTCACGAGCTGCCAGGGGTAGAAATTCCCGGAGCTCAGCGGCCACAGCGCGAACAGCGCGTCGGGCACGGGCCAGAAAAGGTGCTGCATGGCGAACGTCAGCCCATTCGCGATCAAGAGGAAGAAGATGACGTTCGGAATGAGGCTGTTGTCGGTCCGGGGGGAAGACCGGGGGAACGGGTTCAAGGCGGTGCTTCCTGCGTTGCGGCCGGCGTCATGTGCCTACTGTGCCGGAAACCTGCTCGGGAAGGTAGCGGCCGGGCTCACCAGCCGCCGCCGCCACCGCCGCCGCCACCACCACCCGACGAGCCACCTCCGCCGCTGCCGGACGACGATCCGGGCGGTGAGACCGAGCTCGCAACCGAGGAGCTTAAGCCCCGCGAGAGGCTCCTGGTCGTGCGGCTAAGCCTGCCCGAGTTCCAGTTGCCGCTGTACCAGGACGGCTGGTAGCCACGACCGTCCGGGTCGCGGATGGCCGCCAGCACGCCGGCGAATTTCTCCGACCAGGCCTGCTCGACGCCCATCGCGAGCGCGTACGGCAGGTAGGTTTCGAAGAGCTCGGGCGTCTTCTCGGGCGGATTTCGCAGGTTGAGCTCGTCTTTCTCGGCGACTTCCAGGTAGTCCTTGAAACCGAGCATCTCGTCGAGCAGGTCCCGGCCGCGCAGCGTCGGCCGCTTGAGCAGTATCGCGAACGCGACCGCCGTTACGATCGATACGGCTATCGCAGCGATGACCAGCGGCGTCGCGCCGTTGCCGACGCTGAAGGCCGCGATCGTCGTGCCGACCAGGATCGCGATCCCCGGCACGTTGAGATGCGCGTTGGTTTGGAAGTACTTGCTCTTGTAGTCATCCTTGAGCGACTCGGCGTGCGCGGCCTTGGCACGGCCCAGCATTCGATGATTCCTGTTGTCGAGCTCGATCGCAGGACCGGACGAGAACAGGCGATCGTACAATTCCTTCTCGCCAGGCGCGGGCGCGGGCGCGTCCGGCGGCGGCTTCAGGCGTTCGAGCCAGTGCTTGCCGCTTCGCTCCCGAATCACGAGATAGCCTTTGACGGCGAGGTTCACGATCGCGGCCGTCATGACCTTGTTGTCGTAGTACATCTGCTGGATGTAGCGCAGCGAAGCCGGCGAAAAACCCCGCGGCGGTTCGTAGCGCGGAATGATGACGCCCTCGTCCGGGTCGCGGCCGTGCCTGTTCCAGACCGGGATGTAGTAGCCGAGCAGCAGAATAAAGCCCGCCAGGGCGACCAGAAGATTGACGTTGTCGTTCACGAGCCAGCCGAAACGGTCCAGGCCGGTGGGCTCTTCGACGAAACCCTTCGGCCAGCCGACGACGATCGTCATGCCGTTGACCGGCGACAACGGCCGGGTCGCCAGGAACTCCACGGCGCCGTCCGGCGCGATGCGCGACGTGTAGTCTTCCCCGCGCGCGCCGAACGGGCCCGTGTAAGCCTCGTAGCTGAGCGCGGACGGGTCGACGTCGAACTCGAGATACACGTGCGCGCTCGCCCGGTCGATCGGGAACGCCCAGTCGAAGCCCGTGACGTTCCAGTAGATTTCGTCGTGGGCCTCGAAGAAGCCGAGCATCCGGCTCGCGCGATAGCGGAACACGTAGGTATGAACGCCCGCGGCCAGGAAACGGTCCTCGTGGCCGAAGTAGGTGCGCTGGCCGCGGCGGACTTTCACGGTGTGGAAGTCTTCGGCCGCGTCGTTGCGCAGCACGGCCAGCGGCTCGATGCTGACCTCGTACTTGTTCATGAAGCGGTCGGTGTATTCGGTGGGCAGGTCACGGTACAGGCCGCGGCGAATCCGGTTGCCCTCGGCGCGCACCCGGATCGTTTCGGTGACCTCGATCCAGCCGTCCTGCATCACGCGGATCTCGCTCGCAAAATCGAGGATGCGTTCGTCCGCCGCCGCCGCGGCGGGCAGCAGCAGTGCCAGGGCCAGCCAGCGAATCACTCGACGGAACCCAGGTCGACGAGCGGCACGTGGCCGACCTCGTCGGCGCGCTTCTGGAAGAACGGCCGCTCGGCGAAGCCGAACGGTCCCGCAACGAGATTGTTCGGCACGGTTGCGACGCGCGTGTTGTGATCGCGCACCGAGCCGTTGTAGTAGCGGCGTGCGAACTGCAGGCTGTTCTCGGTCTCGACGAGCTCGTTCTGCAATTGCAGGAAGTTCTCGTCGGCCTTGAGATCGGGATAGCTTTCGGCCAGCGCCAGCAGACGGCCAACGCCTTCGGCGAGTTTCTCCTCGACCTCGCCGAGCGCGCCGACTTCGCTTGCGCGCATCGCCTCGGCGCGGAGTTCGGTCACGGCCTCGAGCGTCGCGCGTTCGTAGCTCGCGTATTGATCCACGGCCTTGACGAGCTGCGGCACGAGGTCGTGTCGCCGCTGAAGCTGCACGTCGATGTCGCTCCAGGCCGAATCGACGCGATTGCGGCTCCGGACCAGGCCGTTGTAGATCACGATCGCGGCAACCGCGAGTGCCGCGACGACCGCGAGAGCAATCAGCATGGCCGCTAGTCCTCGCTGGACTTCCGAATCAACAGCAGGCAGCCCGTTTCGGTCGTGACCTCACCGTGCGTGGTCCCCTTGGGGGCGAGATGGTAGTCACCGGCCTTCAGGTGAATATCGCCGAACCAGGTCTCGCCTTCGACGACGTAGGTCTCCTCATCCGCGGGATGGAAGTGTGCGGGGAATACGGTTCCGGGTTCGAGGCGCACGAGCATCGACATCGACTCGTCGTCCTGCCTTAAGACCTTGATCGCATTGCCCGGCACCGGCTCGAACCAGTCGCCGGTCTCGGCCGCGACCGTCGTGAGTGCGTCCTTGCTCCTATCGACGGCAATCCTCGACTTGAGGTTGTCGAGAATCCGCCCGGAAGCAGCCGCACCCGGGTCGACCGGCTCAAGCGCCTCGAGCATCGCGTCGCGGATGTGGCCAGGCAGCGCGTTGTTGCGATTGCGGCTCACTTCGCTTCCCTCACGATCTGGTACTCCTCGGGAACTGCGGTCTCCAACGACTTGAGCGCTCGTCGGATTCTCGACTTGACCGTGCCAAGCGGCATCTGCACGAAATCCGCAATCTCCTGGTGGCTGTGGTCGCGAAAGAAGGCCAGCGCGATGAGCTGTCGGTCATCGGCCGAGATACTCGCGAGTACGGCTTGCATGGCGTGGCCCTGCTGTACGACATCCAAAAGGTCGTCGGGCGCGGAACCGGCCGCGAAGCTGTCCTCACCGGCCGCGGAATCGACCTTGCGCGCATCGGCGGCACGTTTCCGATACGCATCCAGCGCGCGATTGCGACAGATCGTCAGCATCCAGGTTATCGGTCTGCCCTTGCTGCGATCGAAGCGCGATGCGTGTTGCCAAAGCTCGTGGTAGGTCTCCGCGACGACGTCCTCGGCGAGACCGCTGTCGTCGAGTATGCGAACCGCCACGGCGTACAGCCTTGACAGCGTCGCATCGTAAAGCTGACCGAGTGCCTCCTCGTCGCCGCGCGATATCGATTGAATCCATTCCGCAATGCGCTGGTCGAGCTCGTTTTCGACACTGCCATTCTCCGATGTGGGCGCGCGCGAAGGCATCAGCGAATGATAGCAAATGCGCATGCCGCAATCGCCCGCTTCCTTGAGATACGGCCATCGGCCGCGATCGGATGCATCTTTTCGGACTGTTTCTCCCGGCCGACACAAACTTGAGTTTTTTTGAATCCAGCAGGCGTCGGCGCACGTACGAAGTGTGACCCAATCACTGACTACGAAGGAGAGTCGACATGAAGAAGCACACGATAGGCGTACTGACAGCGGTGAGCGTACTCGCCGCGGGGCAGGCGCTGGCCTCGAGCCACCGCGAGGCGCCTTTCATCACCAAGTTCCCGCAGGCCGACGGCACGGACTTTTACATGTTCAAGAGCTACGAGCCGGGCCGTGACGATTTCGTCACGATGATCGCGAACTACCTGCCCGTGCAAGCCGCCTACGGGGGCCCGCACTACTTTCCGCTGGACAGCCAGACGCTGTACGAAATTCACGTGGACAACGACGGCGACAGCGTCGAGGACATCACGTTCCAGTTCCGCTTCGACGATGCGTTCCCGCCCGGCGGCCCGATCCGTCTGAACGTCGACGGCGAGGAAATTTCGAGCGTACTACGCAACATCGCGCCGATCTCGGCAGACGCCGCACCCGGGCTCGACCACCTCGAGTCCTACGACGTTCGTGTCGTGCGTGGCGATCGCCGCCGCGGCAATTCACAGGCGGCGAGCAACCTGGCGACGGGCGGCAGGAGCTTCGCCAAGCCGTTCGACTACTCGGGCACGAAGACCTTCGGCGGTCCCGGCGGCTACACCGAGTACGCCAACAGCTTCATCCACGACGTCGAGATTCCCGGCTGCAGCATTCCCGGCCGCGTATTCGTCGGCCAGCGCAATGAAGCCTTCAAACTGAGCCTTGGCGAAGTCTTCGATCTCGTGAACTTCGTGCCGCTCGAGGGCGACAGTTCACCGGGCGCCGGCGACGGCGACGGATTCCCTGGCGGCGTGACGCAGGATCCCGAGCGCAACATCCTGGCAAGAAACAACATGACCTCGATTGCCATCGAGCTGCACCAGGACTGCCTGACCGCGAACGGCGAACCCGTCATAGGCGCCTGGACGACCTCGAGCATGCGGCAGGTGAGCATCCTCAATCCGCGGCCGACCTTCCTGAAGCCCGAAGTCAGCGGCGGCCGCTGGGTGCAGGTCTCGCGGCTGTCCGCGCCGCTCGTCAACGAGCTGTTCATCGGTTTCGAGAGCAAGGATCGTTTCAACTCGAGTGAGCCCAAGGACGACGGACAGTTCCTGACCTTCGTCACGAATCCGGGGCTGCCGCTGATTCTCGACATCCTGTTCCGCGAGGACGTCAATGACGCCCTTGGCGCCAACATCGACAACCTCGCGCCGACCAACTTTCCGCGCAATGACCTGGTTACGGCCTTTCTCACCGGATTCCCGGGACTGAACCAGCCGGCCAACGTCGTGCCTGGCGAAATGCTGCGTCTGAACACGGACATTCCGGCTACGCCGCGCGACCAGCAGCACCCGCTCGGCGTCGCGGCCGGTGACGCCGCAGGTTTCCCGAACGGGCGCCGTCCCGGTGACGACTCCGTGGACATCGCGCTGCGCGTCGCCATGGGCGCGCTCTGCCACGACGTGCCGCTTGGCATGAATGGCGAGGGTGTCAACCTGGGTCTTTGCAGCCCTGAGGACGCCGTGGTCGGCGACCGGCCGTTCACCGACGGCGCGCCGATCGATGCGACCGAGCTCAACAACAGCTTCCCGTACCTGCTGACGCCCTACCCGGGCTCGCCGGTCGGAGCGCCGTTGCCGACGCCGACCGACTGATTGCACTCACATAAAGGAGAACAGTCATGCAAAAGACACTACTCGCGATCGTCCTCGCAGGCAGCCTCGTTGCTGCCTGCGACAGCGGCGGCGGGCGTCCGCCGGCCGCCGACCAGTCGCCGTCCGTGAGCGCCATAGCCAACCAGTCCGTGGTCGCGAACGGCACGAGTCAGCCGATCGGATTCACGATCCGGGACGAGAATCCTGGATCGGTCGCCGTCGAGGCCTACTCGGGCGACACGTCGGTCATCGCCGACGAAGGCCTGATCCTGGGCGGCAGCGGCGAATCCCGAACGATAACGCTTGCACCGATCGTCGACACGCTGGGCGATACGACGATTTCCATCTCCGTGCGCGACGACGCGGGCCGTGCGTCCGCTACTGCCTTCGGCGTCGAGGTCGTTCCCGAAGTCCGGTCCATGCAGACATTCGCTCGCGACGCGTTTGCAGGGGATGAGAATGCGGACCCCGCGCTGATCAATGCCGTCGAGTTTCTGCAGGACGCAGACTCCGACGACTTCTCGGATCTTCTGGCGGACTGAAGACCGTCAACCAACCCGGGCCCTGGGGCCCGGGTCTTTTTTTGGGGAGTAAAAGAATGACCACTCGAATCCGGCACTTACTGCCGACTTGCCGTATCGCTCTGGTCCTCGCGGCGCTGGCTGTCACGACCGCCGGGGCGCATGGAGTCGGACACGACGATGCCCCCGAGCAATCGTCCGAGCTCGCGAGCGATGCTCAGGAACTCGTCGCTGCCGCACACGTTGCGCAGCGGGCGCACCGCTTCGATGAGGCGGCCGATCTGCTCACGAAAGCCACGGAACTCGAGCCCGACAACGACGCCGCCTGGCTGATGACCGCATCGCTACACCTGCTCAAAGGCCGTACGGGCGAGGCACAGGCGGCCTGCCGGCGGATCGGGCGCCTGCCGTTGCTGGCCGTCCTGACCTGCCGGGCCCGTGTGCGTATCGGCAGGGGCGAATACCGGCAGGCCCTCTCGGAGCTCGAAACGGCGCTGGCCGTCGCGCCGGTGGACCGTGCGGAACCAACGTGGCGCGCCTGGGCGACGAGCGTCGCCGGAGACGCGGCCCGCACGATTGACGCGCAACTTGCGGCGCACTACTACCGGTCGTCGCTCGAGGTCACGCACAACGAACAGGTGCAGGCTGCTCTGGTTGACGTGCTGCTGGACCTGGACGATCTCAACGAAGCGAACGAGGCGCTCGGTACGTCACAACAGTCGCTCGCGCTCCGCGTTCGACGGCTCATCGTCGATCGACGGCTGGGTCGGGACACGGGCGATGCAGTCGAAACGCTCGACAGCGAGTTTCGGCGGAACGTTGGCGCCGGCGACTACACTCACGGCCGCGAAATGGCGCGCTTTTACCTGGATGTGCTTCCCGACGCCGCGATTGCTGCCAGGCTCGCCGGCCGGAATTTCTCCGTGCAGCGCGAACTCGAAGATCGAGTGCTGTGCGAGCGCAGCGGCGGCTGCGATCCGGACACGCAGGAGGTACGAGATGACACGCCGTAACGCCGGTCTTCGGCGCATGTGGCTTGCCTGCCTTGCGTTGTCGACCTGCGGGTCCGTCGCCGCGAATCCTACCGCAAACCCCTCCTTGGCCGGATCTACCCGCGTCGTCGACGAGATCGTCGTCTACGGCCGTGCCGAGCAACAGGTCGGAACGGCGATGTCGGCCTCGGAAGGCCTCGTCGGCTATGACGACCTCAAACTGCCTCCCCGGCTGCGGGTCGGCGAGCTCGTCGAAGTTGTGCCCGGCATGGTAGCCACCCAGCACTCGGGTACGGGCAAGGCGAACCAGTACTTCATCCGCGGCTTCAACCTGGACCATGGCACCGACTTCGCCGCGTCGGTCGATGGCGTGCCTGTCAATCTCAGGAGCCACGGCCATGGCCAGGGCTACCTGGACCTCAACTTCCTGATACCGGAACTCGTCGAGACCGCCCGCTATCAACGCGGGCCCTACTCGGCGCGCGCCGGCGATTTCTCGTCGGCCGCCAGCGTGGAATTCAAGCTGTATGAGCGCATCGATGCTCCGATCCTGACCGCAGCAGTCGGTAACTTCGGCTACCGGCGCTCGCTGGCCGCCGGCTCCTTCGGGACCGGCACATCGGACCTCACGGCGGCCGTCGATGTCACGCGCTACGAGGGCCCGTGGGACCTGGACGAAGACCTAGACCAGTTGAAGGTGCACGCGGCATACTCGGGCCGGCTGGGCCGCGCCGACGGCCGAATCACGCTGCAGGGCTACCGCAGCGAGTGGAACGCGACCGACCAGATTCCCGATCGCGCGGTGCTTTCCGGCGCCCTCGGCCGCTTCGGCAACATCGACGACGATCTCGGCGGCGAATCGTCCAGGCTTGCGCTTACCGCGGCACTGAACTTCGGCAACTGGTCCGCTCGCGCCTATGCGATCGACTACGATTTCAGGCTGTACTCGAACTTCACCTACTTCCTTGAGGATCCGGAGCAAGGCGACGAGTTCGAGCAGCTCGACCGGCGCCGCGTTTACGGGGTCGGTGTCGAGAGCGACACGAGCATCGGACACACGAGTGCCGGAATGCGACTGCGTTGGGGTGCCGACGTCCGCCTTGACGACATCGGCGAGCTCGGCCTGTTCGCGACCACGGCACGGGATAGAACGCGCCGGATTCGGAGCGACCGGGTGCGCGAACTGTCGGCCGCCGCCTGGAGTGAGCTCGAGTGGCGGCTGAACAGCCGGTTGCGGGCCGCGCTGGGTGCGCGCCTCGACGGTTTCGACTGGCGCGTGCGAGCCGCACGCGACGTCAATTCGGGCGATGGTCGGGATTCGATCTTCAGCCCGAAGCTCGCGATCGCGTGGCAGGTCGCCGACTTTGCAGAGGCGTACGTCAACGCGGGCAGGAGCTTTCACTCCAACGACGTTCGCGGCACGACGATCGCCATCGACCCCGTGAGCGGCGGCTCAGCCGAAGCGGTGCCGGCGCTGGTCCGCTCGGAAGGCGCGGAGATCGGCATTCGACTGGAACGGAGCCGCGACTTCAACGCGACATTGACCGCGTTTCGCCTCGACCTCGATTCCGAACTGGTCTACGTCGGCGATGCCGGTGCAACGGAGGCGAACGGCGCCACGACGAGGCAGGGCCTCGAGACGTCAGTCTTCTGGCAGCTTAACGACGTGCTCGCGCTCGATGCGGCCTACACGACGACGAACGCAGAGTTCCGGGACGCCGAGTCCGACGGCCGCGATATCCCCGGCGCCGTCGAGTCGACGTTCGTCGTGGGTGCCAGCGCGGCATGGAGCGGACGCTGGTCGGCCAGCGTCAGGACGCGATGGCTCAGCGGGGCACCCCTCGTCGAGGACGGCTCGGTGCGTTCCGGTGCGTCAACGCTGGTCAATGCTGGGCTGACCTACAGGACCGGCCCGGTCACGGCACGGCTCGAGGTGTTCAATCTGCTGGATTCCGCAGACGCCGATATTGCCTACTTCTACGCGTCCCGCCTGCGCGATGAGCCGAACGCGGGCGTCGAAGATATCCACTTTCACCCGCTCGAGCCGCGCAGTGTCCGCTTGTCACTGACCTGGCACTGGGAGTAGCGATTAGTACCAGAACGACACGAACAGCTGCAACACGGCGGCGTTGAACGAGAACAACGGCTCCTCGCCCAGCGGCGCCGGGGTGCGGAGATCCGAGAAATTGTGATAGTCGAGCATCATGTAGTCGATCGACGCGTTGATCGTGCCTTTCTTGAGGAATCCGTAGCCGCGGTTCTCATCGATGAACTTGTAGCTGACCTGCGCCTTGAACGTGTAGCTCGACATCTCCGACAGCTCCTTGTCGCGGCCGCGGAAATTGGTCGCCTGCGGGCCCGGGAAGATGTCGCGATAAAAGTGCGCGCCGGTCTGGTCGTGCCAGCGGAACTTGCCCGTGAAGGTCCACGGCCCCCACGGATGGATGTAGGTCAGAGCCGCCGTATTCGACTGGATGTCCCAGGTATCGGTAAAGAACCGGTACTCGCCTTCGATGGCCGCGCGGTACGGCAGAAAGTAGCGCGCCCGCAATCCGACGGCGTTGCTCGTCCGCGTGTTCGGGTAGAGCTCCGGTTCGTAGCTGTAGCCGAGCGCCGTCCCCGAGTCGAGGTAGCGCACCGAACGATACGGATTGTTCAGAAAGCCTTCGTCCGTGGTCGTTTCGAAGTTCAGTGATGCGATCAGGTTGCGCGTCAGGATCTGCGTCAAACCGACGCTGTACTGCTGGCGCCGGTTGTCGCGGCGGAAGGTCGGGTCGTCGGAACGGCCGACGATGTCCTCGCCGTATGCATAGCCCAGGGTCAGCGTCGTCAGCGCACCGAACATGTCCTGGCTGACCGAGAAGGCGTAGGTGCTCGCATCGAAGTCCGACTCGACGCTGCTCGTGTAGTTGGCGCGCATGGTGGTATTGCCGCGCAGGTAGTCCGCGCCGATCGACCACTGCTTGCGCTCCTCGGTGTACGGGCTTGCCGTCGTGATGACGTCGATCGACGCCGAGCTGACCATGTCGACGTAGTAGTTGCCGACGACCGAGACGTTTTTGTGCACCTTCTTGCGCACGAGTACCGACGGACCGTCGATGTCGACGCCGTTGCCCGTATACAGGTGATACAGCATGTCGGTGCGGTCCTCGGGCAACACGCTGGCGGCCGCGGGTGCCCCCAAGATCGCGAGGGCCAGTGCCAGAACAATCCAGGAACGCCTGATCATGATGCCGTCTCGATTAGTCGACCGGATGGGGATCAGTTGCAGCCACAGCCGCCGCCGGCCGCACCTTCGCCACCGCGAGCCCCTTCACGAGCCTCGAACACGTGCTGCAGATAAGCGGCCGATACCGGGTCGCCTTCGAGCGCCATGATCGGGTCAGCCAGCCGGTCGCGCTCGTAGGGTTTTACCCACGGCTCGATGTTGCTGCAGCCCGTGATGGCCAGAATCGCCGTCGCCAGCAGGAGCGTCCGTCTTGATGCTCTCGTCATAGTCATGTCCTCAAACTCTATCGTTCGCGTCGTTCCGCTACCGTGAACCCGGTCAGAAGAACACCGTTATGCCCACGTGGCCTTCGAGGTTGTGAGCGGTCTTTTCCTCGCCCAGGAGGTCGATATCGAACAGGTGGTCGCGAAAATCGATGTGAATTGCGAACGAGTCGTTCAACAGGAAGCGGTAGCCCGCGCCAAAGTTGACCGTGAAGCGGTCGTCGCCCGCGAAGCGCGTCGAGCCGAGTCCCGCAATCAGATACAGGTTCGTGTTGTAGGCCCTGCCCTCGCCGATGAACACCTCGCCGGGCAGGATGTTGTAGCCGAGGTTCAGGTTGTAGTACGTGAGCCGCCGTTCGGAATCCGATATGAGCCTGGCGCCGCCCGACAGCACCTCGAAACTCGTCAGCCCGCCTTCGGACTGGCCCACCGTGCCCTCGAGGAAGAAGCCCTCGGTCAGGTGATAGGACAGCCGCGCGCCGTACACGAGGTTGGTGCCGAAGTCCTCGATGGCCATGGCGCCGACGAACGCGCCCAGCTCGAAGTCTTCGGTGTCGATGGAAGGTTCCTTGACCTCGCGGCGCTCGACCGATGGATCGATGACCTGCCCCGGCGGCTCGGAGGTCGGCGGCGGCGCCTCTTCCCGGCCCATGCCGAACAGGTTCTTCGTTGCGGCGCAGCCCTGCAGGCCCACCAGCGCCAAGATCAGAAAAAGAACGCGAAACCGACTTTCCATTCCTCAACTTCCTCGTTGTCGTCCCGGCTCGTGAACACCACGTAGCTCTTGTATTCCGCCCGGAGGACGAATCGTCGCGTTGCGTACACCCGAAACCCTGCGCCGACGTGACCGATCTGGTCGGTGCGGTCCTCACCCTGCACGATCGTGGACTTGGGTTCCGTGTGAATGACGCCGGCCCCCAGCGTAAAGAACGGCGACGCGCGCCATTCGGGAAATGCTTCGTGAACGACGTTAACACTGCCCATCCAGCCGTTCGAAAAATTACCCAGAATCTGTGAACCCCATGCCTCCAGCGACACATTCGGCGTGATCGAGTACCCGCCGTACAGCGAAACGATGTTGGCGCCGCCGAAATCGCCGGCCAGCACGCCGGTCTCCCAGCGCGCGTTGGTGAAGTCTTCACGGGTGGTCTTCGTGACGGCGAAGTTCTCGCCGTCGGGCTTGAGCGTGAGCTCCATCTGGTCGCGGTCTACCCAGCCCTCCTTACCGCGCTCGGTGCGCACGAGGTACCAGTCGGTGCGCTGTTTGAGGACCGAGATCGAGTCGCCGCGGTCGACGGTGTGGAATATCGGGTAGCCGCGCCCGGGCCCGGTATGCATCTCGAGGTACGGGTCCGCAACCGCGACCGTGCGATATGTCTTGGCGGCATGCGCTGTGCCGGCCATGGCGAACTGGGCAACTACGACGGTGAGTAGTGCGGCCCACGTGCGGCGCGCAGTGCGCTGAGACTGTCTCAGGCTCGTGCGAGACAAGGCGAAGGCGGCCAGTAAAGCGCAGCGTACCCCTCGGTACGTGAGCATTTGCTGGCCGTCTTCAACGCCGTATCGCGCCGCATGAGGCAGTCTCAGCGCGCTGCTAATTCTCGGGCGCGTCGAACGGGTTGTTGTAGTACTGGGCTCCGACATCCAACCATTCCGCTATCAAGCGAATCTCCGATGGTGACAAGATGTTGTGGTGCAGGTCAGCCGGGTCTTCGAACCGGCTGAAGAAATCTCCGGAAGCAATCGCGCCCGCCGGGCTTGCCGGCGGATCGATCGGGATCGGCTCCTCGATGGGGTTGCCGTCCTCGTCGAAGCCGACGACCTGGATCACGTCGACCAGCGCACCGTTTAGTACGGTCTGCAGGTTGTCCTGCGCCAACAGTTCGCGATAGGCGTGGAAATGATCCGGTTCGTCGGCTGACAACCCGTCCTGCAGTTCGAGCTGACCCGCCGGCACGCGCGCGAGCGCGTTCGCCGGGTCGATCGGCGTATGGCAGTTCAGGCAGTTGTCGTTGACGGGCAAGCCGTTGCCGTCGAGCAGCGGAACCTCGGGCGTCGTAGGGTCGCCGTCGTCGTCGACGAACACGATGCGCGGCAGGTTCCACAGCGGGTGTATGTGCGTTTCGTAGTTGATCACGGCGCGGCAGTTCGGCGCCCAGTCCTGCAGGCACGGCGTCGGCACGGGCGGCGGCGTGTCGAGATCGGTGTACAAGAGGTCGATGTCCGGATCGGGCGCGCGCACGGCGGGGTCGGTCCAGACGTCCCGGTACTGCGGACTCATCGACGGCACGATGGACGAACAGCCGTCGTTGGCGCAGGTGATGCTGGCTCTCGTCTCGGCCATCGTGTCGCCGATATCGCCGACGAACCATTGCGGGTCGGTGTTCGGGAACTCGACGCCCGCGACGGCCGCGCCCGCATAGGCGCTGTCGAAGGCTCCGTCGCGACCGTGGGTCATGCCGCTGTCCGGATCGTGACAGCCGTTGCAGGTGAACTCCTCGCCAGGCCGCACCGTGATCCAGTTGGTGTGCCGGCGGCTTACGCGCTTGCCGCTAGCGTCGGTGATGCTGATCATGAGCGCCGTGTTGGCCGGCACCTTGGTCATGACGGAGCCGTCGGGCTCGATCATCGTGTAGCCGACGATTTCCTTCATGCCGAAGGCACCTGTGACGCCGAACGCCGTGTTATCGATATCGCGGACGTCATCGTCGGGTAGCGATACGGCTTTCTCGACACGCAGGAAGCGCGCGACGCGTTCCGCCGCCATGGTCTGCGCAGGATCGGCCATCGCGGCGATATCGACGGCCGCGGTGCCGTCGACGTCATAAACGCTGCGGATGTTGATCACGCCTTCACCGTTGTCTGCGAGCGTGTTGTCGCCCGCGAAACTGTTGGCGTTGTCGAGCACGGTCGGCGGCGTCGGCCGCGGATCCGCCGAGACGGCCTCGGTGAACATGAAGCCTTCCTCGCCCGGCACGACCGGGAGCTGCGTCTGATCGCGCGGGTCATAGATCCAGATGCCGTACAGCGGCGGCGCGACGACGAAGTCGCCCGCGACGGCAACGACCGGCGGATCGCCGTCCGGGTCGGGTTCGACGACGTCGGCGAGACGCTCATCGGTACACGGCACGATATTCGGCTCCGGTGGCGGCGTCATGGGATCGCCGTCATCGTCGGGCAGAATCTCCAGGAGCCGGCACTGGCTGAAGCTTACGAGCATACGAGTGGAGCCGTCCTGGATCGGGTAGACCGAAAAATAGCGGCCGCCCGGCGACGGCTGGCCCGGGGCCGTCACGACCTCATTGAATGTCGCATCCTCCTGCGCCGGCCCGCTCAGCGCGCCCGCGTCGACCGCGAGCGGCTGGGTGTTTTCGACGTAGCGTGCGGTGTCGATGGCGATGACCTCACCGCCGCCCTCGGTATCCGTAAACGGTCTGACGAGCGAGAAGACGCGGCCGTCCTCGGCCTGCCGCGGCTGGGTAAACTGGATCGTCGCGCCGTTGGAACCCGTGTCGTGGCTCTCGTTGCCGTACAGGATTTCGAGATTGCGGCCGTCGGGATTGATGCGGTACAGGTTGACCTGATCGTTCTGCGGCCCGTTGTTGTCCCAGCGGCTGTATACGATCCTGCCGTCGTCGAGCACGGCCGGATCGAGATCGTGGCTCTGGTTGAACGTCACCTGCTCAATGCCCGTGCCGTCGCTCTCCATGATGTGCAGATTGAACGCGAACTCGTTACGGTCCTCGTCCAGGGCCGGGAATGCGCCCTTGCCTTCGTCGAGCAGGATCGCCTGGGACCGCGTCTGCCGGGTCGAGGCGAAGATGATCCGGCCGTCGGGCAGGTACTTCGGCATGATGTCGTGGCCGATCTCCGTGGTCAGGTCCGAGCTGATCAGGCGCCTGAGTTCGTCGGTCTCGAAGGTGTACTCCCAGAGATTCCAGGTCGGCTGGTCCTCGTCGTCGAGGGTCTCGTCGAACGGTCCGCGCATTGCGAACAGGACGGCGCTGCCGTCGTAGGCCATCTCGACGTCGCGCACGGCGCCAAGCTCGCCGATCTCGCGCTCGGTGATGTTGACGGGCAGCGCACCGACGGCGGCCCGGGCCTTGTAGTAGAGATTGCCGCCGACGTCGAAGGTAATCTGCTCGCGCAGATCGGTCTGCTCGAATTCGCCGTCGTCGTCCGCGGGGACAGGCGCGCGCACATACGCGATCGGGAAGTCGATGACGACCGGGTCGGCCGTCTGGCCGGTGCCGATCTGCACACCCTGGTTCGCGCCGTCACAGGCCGCGATCGCCACGAGCGTAAGCGACGCGAAGGCCGTTCCGGCCAGGCGCATCGGGAACCCGGGATGTTGTCGTTTCATTTGCCGATCCATAGCAATACCCTCGTGTCTGGAAAGCCCGCCGCGCTCTGCAAATGCGACGCCATCCGGCCGTCCAGACAATATGTAATACTGGACACAGATCGCCTGGCAGACCGTTAACGCCATCACAAACCTGGCGCCCGGCCCCGATGGCGGATGCCACGTCTCCCAAGCGTTCGCGCGTAGTTTAGAAAAGGTGTGGGGCGCCGCGTAATGTCGAAGAAAGCCGACAACGGGGATTGTCAAATGCCTCCGCAATCGCCGCATGCGCTGATTCCGAGCGCCGGCCTCGCCTCGGGCAAAATCGCCTGTCCGGAACGCTCAATACGGTGCGTAATCCGCGGCATCGCGATGCCGAAACTGTGACGCGATCCGCCAAAAAAAAGTGATCCGCCCGCCCTGAACGCGTCGGCTGTCTGCGTTTCGCGACAGCGTCGACGGCCTTTGAACACGCGGCTTTCGGCCTTGCCGACATAAGTTCTGTGTGCACATTGAGACAGACGCTTGACATAGTCTCGCAGTCTCTCCGACACACGTGTCGGCTGTAAACAATTGATATTATTATCATTTTTTCGCCGAAACGCCTGACACGCCAAATCTGGCACGGCACTTGCTTCGTAGACGGGTGCAGGCCGTCGAACGCTTGGGTCTTTTCGAAACGGACTGTGAATGCATTCACGGCGAACGCGCTCGCAGTCTGTCACGCTGATCCTCGCGGCCTGCACTGTCGCGGCAACGCGGCGATTGACACACAAGGAAGTTCGCATCGCACAGTGCTTCGGCACTGCCGTTGAACACTTAGGTTGAGCACTTTGAAGATGACTATTTCGACAGGGATGAAGAAAGCCATCGCGGGCATCGGACGACACTCCGTCGTGATGCTGCTGGCCGGGGCCTCGGCGCTGTCAGCACATGCCGGCACGACCGAACAGGCCAAACAGATTCACGAACGTTTGGCCGGCGAGCCGCCATCTGACGCGGTCCTCTCTCAGATGGAGGATGCGATCGCGGGCATCGAGCCGAGCTGCAGCTCTTACAGCGCCTCGTACGGCAGCAACGTCACGGGGCACGTTTGCGCAGCGTACATCGCGATGGACAACGAGAGCTTCTACAACGTGACGCTCAAGAACTTCGCGGCGCCGTGGACCAATCGTGACCAGTCCGTCTTCGTACCGCTGAACGACTACGTAGCGACCGTCATCGGCATGATCCGCGACGACGTCCCGTTCAATACGCTGCTGTCGGCGGACCTGACCTACGTGGGCCGCGACAACGTCGTCCCCGCGGCACCCGCGGCCAACAACAACACCCACTACGAACAGCTCGAGGCGAACAACGTCAACCTGCGCGACGAACTCGTCGAACGGCCACAGTCGACGGTCATGGGTATTCCGTCCGCGGCTACGGCCGGCGTCATGACCTCGCGGGCGGCCTCCGAGGCCTTCTTCGTCGCCGGAACCAACCGCGCGATGTTCCGCTTCACGCTGCTCAATCACATGTGCAACGACATGGAGCAGATGCACGACCGGAAAGCGCCGCCCGACCGGATTCGCCAGGACGTTAGCCGCAGCCCGGGCGGCGACAGCCGCCTGTTCCTGAACAACTGTGTCGGCTGCCACACGGGCATGGACCCGCTCTCCGGCGCCTTTGCGTACTACAACTACAACGAGGAGTCGGGCGCGCTCGAGTACACGCCGGGCAACGTGCAGCCGAAGTACTTCAACAACGACGCAAACTTCCCGCAGGGCTATCGCACGAGCGACGACCACTGGGAGAACTACTGGCGCGAGGGCCAGAACGCCTACCTGAACTTCGACGTCAACGGTACCGGGCTTCCGGGCGAAGGCAACGGCGCGAAGAGCATGGGTGAAGAGCTCGCCAACAGCGAGGCCTTTGCCGCCTGTCAGGTGAAGAAGGTGTTCAAGGCGGTTTGCCTGCGCGACCCCGAGGACCAGCCGGACTTCGACCTGGTCGACAACACGACCAACACGTTCACGATGACCAGCAACTACAGCATGCGGCAGGTATTCGCCGACGTCGCCGTGCACTGCATGGGCCAGTAGGGGGTACGCATCATGAAGAACCTGAAAAGCGTCATTATGGCCATCGCGGCAAGCATCGCCGTCACCGCCTGCGGCGGTGGCGCGCAAACGACCGACAACCCGGCTCAGCAGAACGACGACACGGGCGGCGCGAACCCCTACACGGGTCCCGTGGCGCGTGACGCCGACGTCCTCGCCTTCCAGCAGGCCCTGTGGAGCAACGCTCGCACGCCGGACCGCTGCGGCTCGTGCCACAACGAATCCGTGGGCCAGAACCCGATGTTCGTCCGCAATGACGACGTCAACATGGCCTACGACGCGGCGACCGGTGAAATCAACCTGACCCAGCCCGAGCTGTCGCGGCTCGTCGAGAAGGTCTCGGGCGGCCACAACTGCTGGGTCGCGGATCCGGGCGTCTGCGGCTCGATCATGACGACCTGGATCGAGAACTGGGTGGGCTCGGGCCCCGGCACCGGGCGTCAGATCGTGCTGTCTCCGCCGCCGTCGGTGGACCCGGCAGAGAGCAAGAACTTCCCGTCCAGCCCGCCGGTACCGCAGGCGTTCGTCGACGAGGTGTACACGCCTTTTCTGAGCACCTACTGCTCGGGCTGCCACAACTCCGAATCGGCGAATGCGATCCAGCCCTATTTCGCGGACGCAACGGTCGATGTGGCCTATGAGGCGGCCAAGTCCAAGATCAACCTCGATGACCCGGGCGAATCGCGCCTCGCCGTGCGCCTGAGCCTCGAGTTCCACAACTGCTGGTCGCAGAGTTGCAGCAATGACGGCCAGGCCATGGAAGATGCCATCGAGCGCTTCGCCAACACGATCGTGCCGACGCAGGTCGACCCGGCGCTCGTCTACTCGAAGGCCTTGAGGCTCGTCGACGGCACGGTCGCGTCGGGCGGCAACCGCTACGAGGATGCGCAGATCGCGCTGTGGGAATTCAAGACCGGCACCGGACTCACGGCTTTCGATACGAGCGGCGTCGATCCGGCCATCGATCTCAACTTCTCCGGCAACGTCGAGTGGTTCGGCGGCTGGGGTATCACGATCAACGACGGCAAGGCGCAGGCATCCACGACCTCGTCCGCCAAGCTGTTCGACGTGCTGCAGGAGTCAGGGGAGTTCTCGGTCGAGGCCTGGGTCATTCCGGGCAACGTGACGCAGGAAGAGGCGCGCATCATCAGCTACTCGGCGGGACAGAACGCGCGTAATTTCACGCTGCAGCAGACGCTGTACGACTACCACTTCCTGCTGCGCACCAATGAAACCAGCCTCGATGGCGACCCCGCCCTGTCGACGCCGAGCGCCGAGGAGGTCCTGCAGGCTACGCTGCAGCACGTCGTCGTCACCTACAACCCGATCGACGGCCGGCGCATCTACGTTAACGGCGAGCTGCGCTCGCAGGTCGATGCGGTGCCGGGCGGCACGCTGATCGACTGGGAAAGCACGTTCGCATTCGTCATCGGCAACGAAGCCTCGGGCGACGCGCTCTGGCAGGGTACGGTCCGGCTCGCGGCCGTCCATCGCCGCGCGCTGACGCAGGCGCAGGTCATGCAGAACTTCAACGTCGGCGTCGGCGAGAAGTTCTACCTGCTGTTCGATATCTCGGAAATCATCCAGGCGGCCGCCGAATCCTCGTACGTCCTCTTCGAGGCCGCGCAGTTCGATTCCTACGCCTACCTGTTCGACAAGCCGCACTTCATCACGCTCGACGGCTCGGCGCCCGAGGGCATCGCGATGAACGGCATGCGAATCGCGATGAACGGCCAGGAGATACCTTTCGGCCAGAGCTACGCCCGTCTCGAGCAGACGCTGAGCGCCCAGGCGTTCGGCGAACTCGGCCAGCCGCTTTCGGATCTCGGCGCCGTGCTGCCGCTCGAGAAGGGCCCGGACTCCGACCAGTTCTTCCTGACCTTCGACGAACTGGGCCCGGAGAGCTACAGCCGCGATCCCGACCCGACTCTGGTCATCACGCGCACGCCGCTCGCGCCGACCGACCCGGCGCGCGCGTCGCACATCGGCTTGAAGACCTTCGATGAGATCGCCGCGACCTACGCGGCCGTCACGGGCGTCGACGCGAACACGACCGCCGTCGACATGACCTTCCAGGAGCTCCGCCAGTCACTGCCGGCCGTCGAGGATGTGAACACGTTCCTGTCCTCGCACCAGGTCGCGATCGCACAGCTCGCCATCGAGTACTGCAACGCGCTGATCGACGGACCGGATGCGGGGGGATACTTCCCGGGCTTCAACTTCAACGGCAACCCGGCGACGGAACTCGCGGCCGGCGCGCCGCGCGACCGGCTCGTCCGTCCGCTGATCGAGAACATCGTTGGCAACCTCGAAGCCGACCCGGCCAGGATCGGCACGCAGCCGAGCTACGCGCTGGTCCGCGAGGAACTCGCGACCTTCAATGCCGCGGGCACCCGGCCCGACAACCTGATCGATCGGCTGATCGCGGGCGGGTCGAACACCCGGGCAATCTCCAAGGGCGTTTGCGCAGCCACGCTCGGCAGCGCCGTCACGCTCATCCAGTAACACAACGACAGGACCTACCAAGGAAAGGTAAAGCAATGGCCAACAAACGTAACAAGCGGGACTTCGATGCCCCGCAGTTCCACGGTGACCACCCGCGTCCTGTCACGCGCCGCCAGTTCGTGTCACAGGGTTTCATGACGGGCGCAGCCTACACGCTGGGCGGTGGCGTCATGAGCCTGTTCGCGGACCCGCGCAACGCCTACGCAGAGCTCGCGGCCGATGTCGACGACCTGCGTACGAGCTGCGGCATAGCGACGCTCGGCGCAGGCAAGATTCCGTTCATCTGCTTCGACCTCGCCGGGGGCGCGAACATCGCGGGCTCGAACGTTCTGATCGGCCAGGAAGGGGGCCAGACGGACTTCCTGAGCACCAACGGCTATTCGCGCCAGGGCCTGCCCGGCGACATGGTGCCGGGCCTCGTCGATCCCGTGACCCAGCTACCCTACGAGAACTTCGACTTAGGCCTCGGCTTTCATCTGGACTCGGCCTTCCGCCGAGGCATCCTGGGGAGCATCACGCAGGGCACCGAACAGAACATCAACGGCGCCGTCATTCCGGCGCGCTCCGACAACGATACGGGCAACAACCCGCACAACCCGATGTACGGCATCGCGCGCGCGGGCGCCTATGGCTCGATACTGACGCTGTGTGGCTCCGAGAACACCGACTCGGGCGGCAACTCGATGCTGCCGATGTCGCTGTACGATGCGGCACTCCGACCGACCAAGGTGGACCGTCCGTCGGACGTGACCAACCTCGTCGACACGGGCGAGCTCGTCGGCATCCTGTCGAAAGACGATGCGACGATGGTCATGGAGACGATCTACCGGCTCACCGACGAGAAGCTCAAGAACGTCGATACACGGCTGGGCGGCGTCCCCGACCCGGACAACGTACCGCTGACACGCGAAGAGGTCATCAAGGAGCTCATCCGCTGCAACTACGTCAAGGCAGCGGACATCGCGGACCGCTTCGGCGGCGTACCGATCGACCCGTCCGAGGACCCGCTGATCGTCGACCAGCCCGGCGCGCCTGGCACCGGCATCTTCACCGAGGCCGAGTGGAACGGCGACGACCGCGACGCGCGTGAATTCCAGAAGACCGCATCGGTAATGAAGCTGGTACTGAACGGCTATGCCGGTGCCGGCTGCATCGAGATGGGCGGCTATGACTATCACGGCGGCCGCCGCGCCGAGGGCGAGGTCAAGGACTTCCGCGCGGGGCGCTGCATGGGCGCGGTCCTCGAATACGCGGCACGCCTGGGAACCCCGGTCATGATGTACGTCTTCTCCGACGGTTCGCTGTCCTCGAACGGCACGATCGACAACACCGTGGAAGGCCGCGGCAAGGGTGAGTGGTCGAGCGACAACTCGTCGACCGCGGGCTCGTTCTTCCTCGTGTACGACCCGAACGGCAGACCGCAGTTACTGGGCGGCACACCCGAAGAACAGGCCAGGCATCAGCAAATCGGCTATATGAGCGCCGACGGCTCGGTCATGCGCGCGGCAACGCCCGCGGCGAACAACGTGCCGCTGCTCGTCAACACGGTCTTGCTCAACTACATGGCGCTGCACGGCGAACAGGGAGCGCCGTTCGAGGCCGCGTTCCCGAATCACGGCCTCGGCAACGCGGCCATGCGCGACAGCCTGACGGCGTTCGCGCCAATCGTGAACGGCACGATACCGCCTCCGTAGCGACTAACCGAAAGCTGCCAACCCGACAGCCTCTCCGGCTGTTGCTTGAATCGGCCAGTCTCCGACTGGCCGTTTTTTTTGCCGCTAACACTACCGACACATACCCGTAACCGGCCTGTCACCGCCTCGACCTAGCATCTCGGGTCCCTCGCCGACAGGAGACAACGAGCATGCACCCAATCAGTCCACGCCTCGTGCTGGCCGCCGCCGTGGCCGCACTGATGGCAGCGCCCGCGCTTGCCGACAACAAGGGCCGCCCGGGGTCGTTCAAACGCATCGCAACGATCGCTAACTACATCAACAACGACGACCTGGGCGACGAAACGGTGTCCGAGATCGTCGCGGCCACGGCCGATGGACAAAACCTCGTGTACACGGATTCCGAACTCGAAGAGATCGGCTTCGTCAATATCGGCGTGCCGGCGAACCCGATCCCGACCGGTAAGTTCGACGTCGGCGGCGAACCGACGTCGGTTGGCGTGCTCGGCAACGACTACGCACTGGTGTCGGTGAACACGAGCGAGTCCTTTACCGACACGGGCGGTACGCTGCTCGTCGTCGATATCGACGCGCGCAGCATCGTCGCCGAGCTGGAGCTGGGCGGCCAGCCCGACGCCATCGCGATCAGCCCCGACGGCCAGTACGCGGCGGTCGCGATCGAGAACGAGCGCGACGAGGAGCTGTGCGTCGGAGGGTCCTTGAGCGGCGCGCCCGTCCCCGAGGACGGCCCCGAAGCGCCCGGCGACATCACTGAAGACGCCTGCGAGGATGCGGGCGGAGCGGTCGGTGTCCTGCCGCAAACGGCCGGCTCGGCGGTCGATACGAACGGCAACCTCGACAATCCGCCGGGCTATCTCGCCATCGTCGACCTGGCCGGCGATCCGGCGAGCTGGAGCGTGCGCACGGTCGATCTGACCGGCCTGGCCGACTACGCGCCCGAAGACCCGGAGCCCGAGTTCGTCGACATCAACGCCTACAACGAAGCGGCCGTCTCGCTGCAGGAAAACAACCACCTGGTCGTCGTTGACCTGGCATCGGGCACGGTCAAGGCCGACTTCCCGGCCGGCTCCGTCGACCTGTTCGGCGTCGATGCGACCGAGGACGGCATCATCTCGCTGACCGAGAACCTCTCCGCGGTGCCGCGCGAACCGGACGCGATCGCCTGGATCGACGGCTACATCGGCACGGCCAACGAGGGCGACCTGTTCGGCGGCAGCCGCGGCTTCAGCCTGTTCGAGGCATACGGCGGCGTCGCGTGGGACGCGGGTTCCAGTTTCGAGGAACTCGCGGTGCGCATCGGCCACTACCCCGAAGAGCGCTCCGAGAACAAGGGCTCCGAACCCGAGGCGATCGAGTTCGGTCGTTTCGACGGCGAAGGCAAGATTTTCGTCGGCAGCGAGCGCGGCAGCTTCATCGGCGTTTACGGCATCGGCCCGGATGGCAGGCCCGTCTTCGAGCAGGCGCTGCCCGGGCCGCTCGCACCGGAAGGCCTGCTTGCCATCCCCGAGCGGGGTCTCCTGATCGCCTCGGGCGAGGACGACAGCCCGAGCTTCGGCGTTCGCTCGACGCTCATGATCTACGAGTATAGCCGGGGGCGTTCCGAATACCCGCAGCTCAGATCGAGGCGTGGCGACAACGGCCGACCAATCGGCTGGTCCGCGCTCTCCGGCATGGTCGCCAAACGCGACGACCGCCTGCTGGCCGTCTGGGACTCGTTCTACAGCCAGTCGCAGATCTTCGAGATCAGGCCACGCCGGCGTGGCGGCGTCGTGCGTTCAGCCACGCCGATCGTCGGCGGATCCGGCAATTTCGACCCCGAAGGCATCGCGATCGCGCCCGACGGCTCGTACTGGATTGCAAGCGAGGGCAACGCCTCCGGTTCGCGCCCGAACCGGCTCCTGCAAACGGACAGCTACGGCAACGTGCTCCGCGAAGTCTTCCTGCCGCCCGAGATCGAGGCCTGCCGCGCCGCCGAGCGCGCGATCGTCGACGCGAACGGCGAACCGGCCGGCAACACGGCCAGCCACGGCGCCGGCTTCGAAGGTGTGGCCGTCCTGCCGTACAGGGGCCGCGGCTCCTGGCGGTGGTGGAAGCGCCGCAACGCGTACAAGCTGCTGGTCGCACAGCAGCGCGGCTGGGACTACACGTCCTCGGCAGCCTGCGAAGCGCTCGACGACGATCCGGACGGCAGCAATCCGGCCGAACCGGGCCAGACGCGAATCTGGGTATACGACCCGCGGCGCGGCGACTGGGATCACGTAGCATACGAACTCGAGGATCTGCCCGAGGATGCGAGCTGGGTCGGCCTGTCCGAGATCACCGAGGTCGGCGACGGCAGCTACGTCCTGATCGAACGTGACAACCGCACCGGCGACTTCGCCAGGCTCAAGACGCTGGTCAGGGTCGACGTTCGGGACGGCAGAGACGGGGTTACCCGGGGAGACAAGCAGGTCTACGACCTGGTCCCGGACCTCGAGGAGAGCAACGGCTGGATCAGCGATAAGGCCGAAGGCGTCGCGATCACGGACAAAGGCGACGTCTACGTCGTCACCGACAACGACGGCGTCGACGACTGGTCGGGCGAAACCTGGTTCATCGACCTGGGCGACGTCGACGAGCTGTTCGGCGATGATGACGACGACAGCGACGACGACGATGACAGCGATGACGATGATGACAGTGACAGCGACGATGACTGATTAGCGAACGAGCGTCACGGTCCGCCCGTGCCGCCTGGCTTAGAATGGCGGCATGACAGCCCTCGACAACCTGCTCGCCTGCCCGCGCTGCGACAAGACTCCGCTCGCCAGGACCGATGCGGGCTTTCGCTGCGCGGCCTGCAAAGTCGACTTCGACTCGGTCAACGGCATCCCGTTTCTGTTCGCCGAGCCCGAGGCGAGCCTCGGCGAGTGGCGCGGGAGACTTCAGCGCGCGCTGACCCAGCTCAGCCACGACGTCGCGGCGCTTGACGACGAGCTCAGGGACAAGCAGTTGAGGACGCTGACCCGACGCCGGCTCGAACGGCTCAGGAAGGCGCTCGACCATCACCGCCGCTCGCTGGCCAAGCTCACCCAGCCGCTCGACGTCCAGTCGCTGACGGGCAACCATGAAACCTATCTCGCCCTGCGCACGCGGTTGCCGACCGACCAGGGCCTGAACACCTACTACGCGAACGTGCATCGCGACTGGGCCTGGGGCGACGAGGAGAACGCCGCCTCGCTCAACCAGGTACGCGCCGTCATGCAGGCCAACGCCGACCCGGGCGACACGCTCGTGCTCGGCGCCGGGGCCGGCCGTCTGGCCTATGACATACACATGCAGCTCGGCGCCTCGACGACCGTCGCGCTCGACTTCAATCCGCTGTTGCTGCTGGTCGCGCAACAGGCCGTGACGGGCGACCCCTTGAGTCTCTACGAATTCCCGATCGCGCCCTACTCGCTCGATGACGAGGCCGTGCTGCGCAAACTTGCGGCGCCCGAACCCGTCCGCGAGGGCTTCGAACTCGTGCTCGGCGACGCGCTGCGCGCCCCGTTTGCCCCGGGCAGCTTCGACACCGTCGTGACGCCCTGGCTGATCGATGTCATCGGCGAGGATCTCCCGACCTTCGCCACGCGCGTCAACCGGCTGCTGAAGAAGGACGGCCGCTGGATCAATTTCGGCTCGCTCGCGTACTCGACACCCGAGCGCGCGCTGCGCTTGAGCGGAGAGGAGGCCAAGGAGATCGTCGGCGAGACGGGCTTCTCGAACCCGTATGTTTCCGAGAAAACGATACCGTACATGTGCTCACCCGCAAGCCGCCACGGCCGCCAGGAGCGGGTTTTCACGTTTTCGGCCTTGAAGCAGAAAGACGCCGCCGACGTGCCGCGGCACCGCGCCCTTCCCGACTGGATCGTCACTGGCCAGGAGCCGGTGCCGTTGAGCCCTGCGTTTCGCGCCCAGGCCATGACGACGCAGATCTACGCGTTCATGATGTCGCTCATCGACGGCAAGCGTTCGATCGAGGACATGGCGGACGTGATGCAGAACCAGCGTCTGATGACGCGCGCCGAGGCGATTCCCGCTATCCGTTCCTTCCTGATCCGGATGCACGACGACGCGGGCAAGGCGCCGAGGCTCTAGGGCCTGTTAACCCGCCGGATCGCCGCACCCAGGCGATCGATGGCCTCGCGGCTCTCGGGAACGACCAGCAGGAATGCCTGGAAGACGTGCCACATCTCCTCGAATACCTCGATGTCGACCTCGCCGCCCGCATCGCGCAGCTTGTCGGCAAGCCGGGTCGCATCGCTCAGCAGGATCTCGTCGTTACCGACCTGGATGTGCACGGGCGGCAAGCCGGACACGTCGGCGTAGACCGGCGACACGAGCGGATCGGTGACCTCGTCCTCGCGGCAGTAGTAGCGGGCGACGATCGGGATGTCGGCCGCGTTGAACCAGGGGTCGTGCGCTTCGCGGCTCTGCATCGTCTCGCCGCTGGCGGACAGGTCGAGCCACGGCGACAGCAGGAACGCAGCGCCGGGCATCGGCTTGTCCTGCCGCTTGAGCTTGAGCATCGTCGCGACGGCAAGTCCGCCACCGGCGGAGTCGCCGCCAAACAGGATGTCTGAAGAAGCGTAGCCGTCCGCGATCAGCGCATCGAACACGCGCACGGCGTCGTCGATCGCAGCCGGGAACGGGTGTTCGGGCGCGAGCCGGTACTCGGGCATCAGCGCGGCAATGTTCCCGGCGCGCGCGAGGTAGCTCACCATGTGCCGGTGGGAATGCGCGCTGCCGAGCACAAACGCGCCGCCGTGCAGGTACAGGAGCACCTTGCCCGCGGTGGCGCCGGACGGGATCAGCCACTCGGCGCTGAGCCCGGCCAGCGCGGTCCTGCTGACCTCGACACCGCCGGCCGGCGGAATCAGCCGGCCCAGAATATCGAGGCGCCGGCGCGATCGCTGAACGTTTGCAGACTCGGCGTCGATCAGGTCGAAATAGACCGAGGTCACGGCGCGGACAATCCGCGCCGGCAGGCTCGCTTTCTTCGCGTCCGAACTCTTCGCCGCCATGACCGTATGATGTGAATTCCGCCAACGGCTACCTAGGGTAAACCAACCATGCCAGTATTGCGCACCCCGGAGTCCCGTTTCGAGAACCTGCCCGGCTATCCGTTCTCGCCCAACTACGTCGACATCGGCGAGTTCCGGATGCACTACGTCGACGAAGGGCTCGAAGATGCCGCCCCGGTCCTGCTGCTGCACGGCGAGCCGAGCTGGTCCTACCTGTATCGCCACATGATTCCGCCGCTCGCCGCGGCCGGGCATCGAGTCCTTGCACCCGACCTGATCGGCTTCGGCCGCTCCGACAAGCCTGAGTCGAAACGCGACTACAGCTACGTGGGCCACGTCGACTGGATGCGGCAATTCATCGAGGCGCTCGACCTTTGCGACATCACGCTGTTCTGCCAGGACTGGGGGTCCCTTATCGGCCTGCGCGTGGCCGCGGAGAACGAAGCCCGCTTCGCGCGCATCGCGCTCGGCAACGGCGGCCTGCCGACCGGCGACGAACCGATGCCAAAGGTGTTCCGGCAGTGGCAAGTCTTCGCGAGGCACAGCCCCTGGTTTCCGATCGGCAAGATCGTCGACAGGGGCACCGTCACGGACCTCAGCGCGGACGTCATTGCCGCCTACGATGCGCCCTACCCGTCGTCGAAATACAAGGCCGGCGCGCGTATGTTTCCAATGCTCGTGCCGACGAGTCCGGACGACCCGGCCAGCGAGGCCAATCGGCGAGCCTGGGAAACGTTCAAGCGCTGGGAAAAGCCCTTCCTTACCTGCTTCTCGGACAGGGACCCCATAACGCGCGGCGGCGAACGGCCGTGGCAGGACCACGTGCCCGGCGCAAAAGGCCAGCCGCACGTGAAGATCGAAAACGCCGGCCACTTCCTGCAGGAAGACAAGGGACCGGAGCTCGCGGAGCTATTGGACGCGTTTATTTCTCGAGGTACTGGAGCTTGTCCTTGACGTCGCGCCACTCGTCCGAGTCTTCGGGCGGGTCCTTCATCTCGGTGATGACGGGCCACTCCTGCGACAGCTCGGCGTTGATCTCCAGAAACTTCTCCTGCCCCGCGGGCAGCTCGTCCTCCGAGTAGATCGCCTCGACCGGGCACTCGGGCTCGCAGAGCGTGCAGTCGATGCACTCGTCGGGATCGATGACCAGGA
The DNA here is from genome assembly GCA_028280615.1 of Woeseiaceae bacterium. Classification (GTDB taxonomy): domain Bacteria; phylum Pseudomonadota; class Gammaproteobacteria; order Steroidobacterales; family Woeseiaceae; genus UBA1847. The sequence goes on from JANQLK010000005.1 coordinate 48,478, forward strand.
AGTTCGGGCCTTCGTGAAAGCAGTCCACCGGGCAAACCTCGACGCAGTCGGTCAGTTTGCACTTGATGCAGGCTTCGGTGACGACGAAGGTCATGGTGGCGCTCTCGGGACGTTCCGGACCGGCTACGCTATTCGATGTCGCGGCGCAGTTCAAGCGGCTGAAGGTCGGCATTTCCGAGGCGCCATCGGCCGTCATCCTGCCGGACCTCCCCATCCTCCTCCAGCTTGAACAGATGCGCCAGCAGCGACCGCTCGGCCCACGCGTACAGGCGCTTCGGAATGGCGTCATAGACGATCGGCACGAGATCGCGGCTCGCGAGGCCCGGATTCGCCGCAACGGCGGCGCGCACGAGGCTTTCACGCTCTAAGCGGTGCGCGATAATCCAGTCGACGACCTTTCCGGGCTCGTCGATGCGATCGCCATGACCGGGCAGCAGCGCGGCGGGCCCGAGCGACTTAACGCGCTCGAGGGACGCGAGGTACTGCTTCATGTTGCCGTCCGGCGGGTCGATGACCACGGTCGAGCCGTCGATGACGTGGTCGCCCGTAACGAGCCAGTTGCTCGCCTCGTGCAGGAAGCACAGGTGATTCGACGCGTGGCCCGGCGTGTGCACGGCCGTGAGCCTGAAGTCATCGCAGGCGAGCGTATCGCCGTCATCGAGCACGCGGCTGGGTGCGAAACTCTTGTCCTGGTGGCCGTCGTCGGGAGCGGGCCGGCCCAGGACCTCGGCGCCCGTGCGCTCGGCCAGCAGGCGAACGCCCGGCGAATGGTCCGGGTGTGTATGGGTCGCGAGAATCCAGCGAATCGGTGCGCCGGCCCGGTCAATGATGTCCTCGATGTGCCGCTCGAGGCGCGGACCGGGGTCAACGACGGCGATCTCGTTCTCGCCGAACAGGTAGGTGTTGGTGCCCGGCCCCGTCATCATCGACGGATTCGGGGCAACGATCCGCCGTATCCCGGGCAGAAGCTCGGCGTACGCCGGCAGATCGGGGCCGAACAAGGCCATCAGTCCGGTCCGGGCGGCAAGACGGGTTGAATCGTCTCCACGCCGCTCGCCTCGCGCTCGCGCGCCCAGTCGAGCAGCGCTGCGACACTCGCATGCGGTCTGAGCGACTCGAGCGTTTTTCGGGTCGGCAGGCGCAGTTCGATTTCGCCGCGCGCGCCAGCTTCGAGCGCCGCATCGACCGTCGTCCAGCGCGAGTCGGTCAGTTCGCCCGGGTCATGCTCGGCGACCTGGCCATCCGGCAGCGCCGCGACAAAAAAGCGTGTCGTAAAACGCTTGGCTCTCGCCGTCGGCGTGATCCAGTGACTGAAATAGGCCAGCGCGTCGACGTTGAGCATGACGTTTCTTGCCGCCAGGAACTCGGACCAGCCGAGCGTCTCCGCGTTGATCTGCCGCCGGCACTCGGCGAGAACGTCGGCGCTTGCGTCGCCGCTTGCCAGCAGGACCCCGGTCTCCTCGAATAGCTCGCGAATCGCCGCGACGTAGTAATCGAGGCCGTCCCGATCCACTTCCAGGCGGCGATCCGCCGCCGCCGCATCGAGGCCTCGGCAGTGCGCACGCGCGAGTCTGTCGCTCGCGTCGACGACACCGCCCGGAAATACGTAGGCCGCGCCGAACGCGGCCTTGAGCGGCCGCCGCACCATGAACAGCTCGGGCCCTTGCTCTGCGTCGCGCGCCAGCACGACGGTCGCCGAGGGCCTGGCCGGTGCGATGCGAGTTGCCATCTCAGTCATCGTCACGATTCGCCTCGAGATGCACCTTCAGCCGCCCGAGCGCGTCGCCGATCACCCGGTCGACGGGCTCGGCGAGCGTATCGAGTCCGTCGGGCGCGTAGCCGCCGACGGCGTAGGTAAAGCGCACCTCCGTCAGTCCGGCGTCGTCCGCGTCGAAGAACTCCCAGGTCATGTTGCCGTTCACACCCATGAGCCCGAGCGGCCCGAGGCCGCCCGTCATGCGCAGCATCACGGCGCGGCTCGCGGTTGTAACGACCAGGTGGGCGATACCGTCGTCATCGCCCAGCATCTCGCAGAAACAGCCCATCGGTCTGGCGTCGATGCTTAGCCTCGCGGCATCGCCGGAGACCGTGAGATCGTCGCTCCACCAGAGCCCGACATCGTCGACGGCCGCCTGCCAGGCCCGGCCACGATCGACTGCGATCACGGCCTCGCTCGCCACCACGAAGCCGCCCGGACCCGCCGATACGATCTCGGCTTCGGCCGCCACGGAGCCTGCCAACGCCAGCACGGCGAACAGGCGGGAACGGGTGGTTTGGGGGCAGCTTCGGGACACGCCCGAAGCTTAACCGATTCGGCGAGCCGGGATCAGAACAGCGAGACGTACAGGAAGACCGCGGCGAGGCCCGCGGCTGCAAAGTAGAGTCGTGCAAATACTCTCATTGGATTCGCCCTATCACGAAGTGAGATGACGGGTAACAGGTTGCAACGACAACGCTGAACGTGAACTGAAGGCTGACACGCCCCGCTATACTCGTGGGATGAAAATATCGAGCGCAGAACTCGGGAATTTTTTCGAGCGGGCCGGCACGGTCATGGCCCTGACCGGCGCCGGCGTCAGCACGGCTTCGGGCATCCCCGGCTACCGCGACAAGGACGGCAATTGGAAGAATGCGAAGCCCGTGCAGTTCGCCGATTTCGTCGCTAGCGCAGGCTGGCGGCAGCGCTACTGGGCGCGGAGCTTCATCGGCTGGCGACGCTTCAGCCGGGCCGAGCCGAACCGCGCGCACGCGGCGCTTGCCGACCTCGAGGCGCGGGGGTACATCGACACGCTCGTAACCCAGAACGTCGACGGACTGCACCAGCGGGCCGGCAGCCGCCGCACGGTCGATCTGCACGGCCGACTCGACGCCGTGCGCTGCCTCGACTGCGATGCCGTGATCGAACGCGACGCCTGGCAAACGCGGCTCGCGCGGCACAATCCCAACTTCGGCGTCGATGCCGCCACGGTCAAACCCGACGGTGACGCCGAACTCGGCGATGCCGCGCATGACACCTTCGTCGTGCCGGCTTGCGAGCGCTGCGGCGGCACGATGAAGCCCGACGTCGTGTTCTTCGGTGAATCGGTGCCCAGGCAGCGGGTCGCGGAGGCCCGGTCCGCCGTTGAGCGCAGCGGCGGCCTGCTCGTCGTGGGCTCATCGCTGATGGTGTTCTCGGGGCTTCGGTTCGTCCGCCAGGCCGTTGAAATCGGCAAACCCGTCGCCATCGTCAATGACGGCAGAACGCGCGCGGACGACCTCGCGACGTTGAAACTCGAGGGAGACTGCGGCGATGTGCTCGATGCGCTACGGCAACGACTTCACCCGGACCGGCACCGGTCCTGAGCCGTCCGGTGCATGAGCCCGACGCGCAAGACTGGCGCGTCGTGTTCGAAAGCCGCCTGCCCGCCGCCTGCAACGAACGCGGGCTCGTGCTCGCGGCCGCCCAGATTCCGTTTCGTATCGTCAACGATGCGGCCGGCGCGGCCCTCGTCGTCCCGGCGCAGTTCTCCAGCGCCGCCGCCGAGGAACTGCGCCTGTACGACGACGAGAATCCGCCGGCGGTACCGAAACCCGTCGCGAAAATCCCCGAATACGACGCCCTGCCGGGCATCTTCGGCTACGCGGTCGTCCTCGCGATCATTGCCATGCTCGATGCGAATTCCGCCTTCGGCGAGAACTGGCGCAGCCTGGGGCGGGTCGACGGCGAGCTGATCCGCGACGGTCAGTGGTGGCGGCTGTTCACGGCGCTGACACTGCACGCGGATGCCGCGCACATTGCCGGTAACCTCGTCTTCGGCACGTTTTTCGGGTTCTTCGCGGGCCGCCTGCTGGGCTCCGGCGTCGCGTGGCTTGCAATCGTCATCGCCGGAGGCGCCGGCAATCTGCTCAACACGCTGCTGCTCGAGTCCGCACATCGCTCGATCGGCGCCTCGACGGCCGTATTTGCGGCTCTGGGATTGTTGGCAGGCTACGTCTGGCGGTCCCGCTTCATGGCACAGGATCGCTGGTCCTACCGGCTCGGGCCGATCGTCGGCGGCCTGGCGCTGCTGATGTACACGGGCACGGGCGACCAGAACACGGACATTGGCGCGCACCTGATGGGCTTCGCCGCGGGATTCGGCGGCGGCATTCTGCTCACGCGCCGTTCGGATCGCTTCGGCTCCCTGCGACTGCAGCGCGCGGCCGGGTCGGCGGCAGTCGCGATCGTCGGTCTCGCTTGGCTGCTCGCGCTCGTATAGATCGTGTAGAATCGCGCGCTGCCGAGGTCCGCAAGCACAATCAAGAAAAGGGAAACACCATGACCGCAGCAGCACCGACTGAGACGCCAGCGATTCCGATGACCGTGGAGGACGCGAGCGCGATGATGGAGGCCGCCAACGAGTGGCTCAAGACGAGTGGCATCGAATTCGCGACCAACGTCGTCGTCGCGCTGCTTGTCTTCTTCATCGGAAGAATGCTCATTGGCTGGATCGTCTCGGGCGCGAGGAAGGCCATGCAGCGCGCCGACGTCGACAAAACGCTCGAGACCTTCCTCTGCAATCTCCTGCGTATGGTGCTGCTGGTGCTGGTCGTCATAACGGCCATCGGCATGCTCGGCGTGCAGACGACCTCGTTCATTGCCGTGTTCGGCGCCGCCGGCCTCGCAATCGGCCTGGCGCTGCAGGGGTCGCTGTCGAACTTCGCGGCCGGCGTACTGATCGTGCTGTTTCGCCCGTATCGGGTTGGCGACTGGATCGAAGGCGCGGGCGTATCGGGCAGCGTCGAGCAGGTACAAATCCTGACGACCGTGCTCAAGACGGGCGACAACAAGAAAATCATCATCCCGAACAGCCAGATCATGGACAGCGTCATCACCAACTACTCGGCGAACGATACGCGCCGCGTGGACATGGTCGTCGGCGTTAGCTACTCGGACGACCTCGACAAGGTGAAGAAGATCCTCGAAGAAATCGTAGCCGGCGACGAGCGCGTTCTCGCCGAGCCGGCCGTGACGATCGCCGTCAGCGAGCTCGCCGACTCCAGCGTCAACTTCGTCCTCCGTCCGTGGGTCAAGACGGCCGACTACTGGGGCGTCAAGTTCGACATGACCGAAACCGTCAAGAAGCGCTTCGACCAGGAAGGCATCAGCATTCCGTTCCCGCAGCAGGACGTTTACGTCCACAACGTCAGGGACGATTAGCACGGGGCATTGACGGCGCGCGGCCCTGCGCTTACTGTATATCCGTACAGTAAGCGAGGTCCGCATGTCCGACTCCGATCAACCCGGCCACCCACCGCGGCACCGGAAAGGCCGCGGCGCGGTCTCGGCCCGCGACGGCCGCTTCGTCACGCATTCGGTCGTGCTCGACGACGAACCGGCGCACGAGCGCGCGGAGAGCTACCCGGACACGACGGTCACGGCGATGCGCGCCGGCAAGATCATCGCCAGCAACCAGTCGCCCGACGTGCCGTTCAACCGCTCGATCAACCCTTTCCAGGGCTGCGAGCACGGCTGCATCTACTGCTACGCGCGACCGAGCCACAGTTACATCGACCTGTCGCCGGGCCTCGACTTCGAGACCCGGATTTTCTACAAGCCGAATGCGGGCGAGCGCCTGGTCGACGAGTGGCAGAAGCCGGGCTACGAGTGCGAGCCGATCACGATCGGCGCCAACACGGATCCGTACCAGCCGGCCGAAAGGGAAAAACGCGTCACGCGCAGCCTGCTCGAGCTGTTCCACCGCCACCGGCACCCCGTCAACCTGATCACCAAGAGCAACCTGATCCGGAGAGATCTCGACCTGCTCGCGCCGATGGCGAGGGACTCGCTGTGCTCGGTGGCCGTCAGCATCCCGACGCTCGACGCGGGCCTGAAGCGCATCCTCGAACCGCGCGTGCCGTCCGCCGGTTCGCGCCTCGAGACCGTGCGCATGCTCTCAGATGCGGGAATCCCGACCAGCGTGCTCGTGGCGCCCGTGATTCCGGCGATCAACGACAGTGAGATGGAAGCTATCGTCGAGGCAAGCGCGAAAGCGGGCGCGATCCAGGCGCACTACATCTTCCTGCGCCTGCCGCACGAGGTGAAGACGCTGTTCGGCGAGTGGCTGGCAACCCATTTTCCGGACCGGGCCGAGCACGTCATGAGCCTGGTTCGCCAGGCGAGTGGCGGCAAGGCCTACGACTCGCGCTTTGGCGTTCGCCAGACCGGCCGGGGCGCCTACGCCGAGATTTTGTCAAAACGGTTCCGGAACGCCTGCCGCCGGCACGGCCTCGTGCGCAACCGCTACCAGAACCAGCTCGACTGCACACGCTTCGAAAAACCCGGCGAGCAGCAGCTCGGCTTCGGCTTCTGACGCGAAGCGGGAATACCGTCGCGTTTCAGCTTGTAACATCGGGGTACGTGGCCAGGTCAGCGCCTACCCGCTCGCGGTGACAGGCGGTATAGTGAGACCACGGCAGATGGGCCGGCTCGCGAACTTGGCAGCTCGAAGCGAGTCATAACATAAGGTCCGCGAAGTCCGGCTGAAACTGAACCTGCGTATGAACGTTAAACGATCCCTGATGATATTGATGCTCGCGCCGCTCCCGGGCGGCGCGATGGCTGTCGCGCAGTCGGACGAGGCCGTCGACGAGCCGGATACGGCTATCGAAACACGGGAGGCAGAGGAAGAAGCGCTTACGCTGCTCGACCAGACCGTACCCGTGGCCGACGAGGTTCCCAGCCTGCTCGATAGCGAGGACGTCGGGCCCAATGCCGGTGAGGAGTTGAACATCGACGAGCAGCCGCGCGAACTGCAGGCGGCGGAACTCACCCACGCTTTCGAGACCTTCCGCGACCTGCAGGAACGCGGCATCCTCGATGAAGCCGAAAACGTTGCCAAGCAGGTGATCGAGCTGGCCATACGTCTGTTCGGTCCGACCTCGAACGACACGGCGCGTGCCTTGGGCAACCTGGGACTCGTCCAGCACCAGACCGGCAACTACGAGGCCGCGCAGCAGAACTTCGAAGCGGCGATCGAGATAATCGAGGACAACGAGGACCGCCTGAACGCGCAGCTCGTCAATCCCCTGAAGGGTCTCGGCGCCGCGCAGCTCGCAAGCGGCCGTCCCGACCTCGCCGCGAAAAGCTATCAGCGCGCCGTGCATATCACGCACGTCAACGAGGGTCCGCACAACCTGGATCAGGTGGATGCCCTGCAGGCACTTGCGGAGGTCAACCTGCGCATGGGCGACCTCAAGTCGGCGAAGAATAACCAGGATATGATCTACGCGCTGAATCTGCGCTATTACAGTGACGACGCCATGAGCATGGTGCCGTCGCTCATGCGCCGCGCCGAGTGGCAGCGACGAACCGGTTACCACCTGGACGAGCGCGCAACCTACCGCAGAATCATCCGTATCATCGAGACAACACAGGGCAAGGACGACGTCCGGCTCGTGCTCCCGCTGCTCGAGCTCGGCGAGTCGTATTTCTTTGTGGACACTACGGACTCGCAGGCACAGTTCCACGCGACCTCGCCCGCGAGCGGCGAGATGTACTTCAAGCGCGCGGTCCGCATCGCCGAGGAGAGCTCGGAGGCCGACTGGCAGCTCAAGGCGCAAACCAAGCTGGCGTTCGGGGACTACTACAACTTTCGCGGCGACAACGGGCGCGCCCGCCGCAACTACCGGGAGGCCTGGCAGATTCTCTCCGAAGACGACCCGTCCCGGCTCGAGCTTCGGCGCCGGCTTCTCGAGCGGCCCGTACTGCTGCGCCAGGATTCCATACCCAGCTACGTCGGCTCGGCCAAGTCGAGCAACCGGGCGACGAGCGACCCGGACCTGCGCGCCGGCCGAATCGTCGCGTCGTACTCGGTGAACTCGCGCGGCCGGGTATCTGGGCTCAAGATCGTCGAGGCAACGCCGGAGGAGTTCGAGGATGTGCGCCGTCTCGTGCATCGTGAACTCCGGTCGCGCGTCTACCGTCCGCAGTTCGCCGACGCCGAACCGACGGCGACGGATGAACAGCTGTTCACGCATGAGTTCTACTACATGGAACCCGACCTCGAGCAGATACGGGCCCAGGCCGAGCTGGACCGCCGGTGACACGACGCGACCGGCTACGCCTGGCGGTGGCGAGCGCGGTCCTCGTGGCGAGCGGCATCGCAAACGCGACGAGCTGCCGCGACAACGCGATTTGTATCGATGAGATGCGGCGCGGCTCGACGGTCGAGCTCCGCGCGCGCAATCTAAAGAACTTCCCGATCACCTACACGCTCAAGGTCGATGCCCGCGCCTACTCTGTCGACGGCCCACGCACGATCACGAGGACGCTCGCGGCAAGAGAGGTCTCCACGGCGCTCCGGCTCGAACACCGCCACGGCGCTCCGGCAGCCGCGCGCTACGCCGTGCACTTTGACTGGACGATCGGAGACTTCGAAGCCAATCATGACGACGACTACGTATATGCCTTTCCTTATGCGCCGGGACGCTCCTACCGGATACTGCAGGGCTACGGCGCACGCTTCAGCCACCGCGGCCTCGAAGAGTTCGCGATCGACTTCGACATGGCCGAGGGCACGCCGGTCCATGCCGCCCGGTCGGGCATCGTCGCCCGCGTGGAAGAGCGCCACGACCGCGGCTGCTGGCAGGACGGCTGCGGCAAGTACGCGAACTATATCGTCGTTCTGCACAGCGACGGCACCACGGGCGAGTACTATCACCTGAAGCAGGGCGGCGCGCTCGTCGAGGTCGGCGACCGCGTCGAGCGCGGCCAGAAGATCGGCTTGTCGGGAAACACCGGGCATACGGCTCTGCCGCACTTGCATTTTGCGGTTTACCGACCCAGTACATGGGGCAACACCCAGTCCATTCCAATACGCTTCAAGAGCGCGGACGGCGTCGTCAGCCGGCCGCGCAACGGCGGCAGACACCAGGCGGCTCACTGATGTTCTCCAGGCGCAAACCCGAACTACCCACGCCCGAATCGGCCCTGGCGGGGCGCGACGAGCGCATGCCCGTGCCGGAGCGCCATTTCGTCAATGGCAGGCCGCTCGAAGGCCCGTTCCCCGAAGGACTCGAGCAGGCGGTCTTCGGCCTCGGCTGTTTCTGGGGCGCTGAACGCCGATTCTGGGAGACTGACGGCGTGTACACGACGGCGGTTGGCTATGCGGGCGGCATGACACCCAACCCGACCTACCGGGAGGTGTGCTCGGGCGCGACGGGGCATACCGAAGTCGTGCTCGTGGTGTTCGACCCCGAGCGCCTGGGCTACCCGGATCTGCTCAAGGTCTTCTGGGAGGCGCACAACCCGACCCAGGGCATGCGCCAGGGCAACGACGTCGGCACCCAGTATCGTTCGGCCATTTACACGTTTGGCGAGGAGCAGGAGACGTTGGCACGCCGGTCGCTGGCCGACTACCAGGCGGCGCTCGACGCGGCGGGCCACGGCCGCATTACGACCGAGATCGCGCCGGCGGGTCCGTTCTACTATGCCGAGGACTATCACCAGCAGTATCTCGCCAAGAACCCGGGCGGCTACTGCGGCCTCGGTGGCACGGGCGTCAGCTGCCCGATCGGGCTCGGCGTGGAACGGCAGACCGCTTAAGCCCGGTGCCGGAGCTGCCGGACATCGACGTCTACGTTGAAGTCCTGGCGGCCAAGCTGGCGGGGCACACCCTGACCGGCCTGAGGCTCGGCAGCCCGTTCCTGCTGCGCACTGTCGCGCCGCCCTTTGATGCCTGCATCGGCGCTCGCCTGGCAGAAGTCCGGCGCGTCGGCAAGCGCGTGGTCTTCGGCCTCGACAACGGACTCTGGATCGTCATCCACCTGATGGTCGCCGGCCGACTGCACTGGCAGCCGGAAGCGCCGTCGCTCAAGGCCAAGAATCGCATGGCATCGCTCGACTTCGAACACGGTTCGGTGCTTCTTACCGAGGCGGGCACGAAGAAGCGCGCCTCGCTCGCGATCGCGGAAGGCGAGTCGGGGCTCGCCGAGCACGACCCGGGCGGACTCGAGCCGCTCGAGATCGACTGGCAGACCTTCGCATCCACGCTGCGCCGCGAGAATCACACGCTCAAGCGCGCGCTCACGGACCCGAAATCCTTAAGCGGCATCGGCAACGCCTACTCCGACGAGATCCTGCACGCCGCGCGGCTCTCACCCGTGCGACTCAGCCAGCAACTCGACGACGAGGAAATGCGCCGCCTGTACGACAGCGTGCGGTCGGTGCTTACCGAATGGCGCGACAGGCTCCGCAACGAGGCCGGCGGAGACATGCCCGAGCGGGTGACGGCGTTCCGGCCCGGTATGCGCGTGCACGGACGATTCGGCGAGCCCTGCCCGGACTGCGGCCATCCCGTGCAGCGGATACGCTACAAGGACAACGAAACCAACTATTGCGCGGCCTGTCAGACCGAGTCGCGGATTCTCAAGGATCGCTCGCTGTCGCGGCTCTTGAAGAAGGACTGGCCGAAGACGCTCGATGAGCTCTAGCCGCCGGCCGCGGTCGCTGTCCAAGACGCAGGCTGCGCTGGAACGTCCGCATCGCCTGAACATTCCGGTAACACGCTGGTAGACTCGCCGGGTTTAGAGATACCCGGAACCGACGTGGCAAAGACAAACGCGAAACCCAAAGCCGGCAGGAAGCCCCGCAGGCCCAGCCGCAAGCAGGCCGAAGAAGCCGTCCGCACCTTGCTACTGTGGGCCGGCGAGGACACGCGCCGCGAAGGCCTCCTCGACACGCCGAAGCGCGTCGCGTCTGCCTACGAGGACTGGTTCTCGGGATACAAAATGGACCCGGTCAACTTCCTCGCCCGAACCTTCGAGGAAGTCGAAGGCTACGACGAGATGATCGTGCTGCGCGACATCGAGTTCGAATCGCACTGCGAGCACCACATGGCGCCGATCATCGGCCACGCGCATGTCGGCTACCTGCCGCGCAACAAGGTCGTCGGTATCAGCAAGCTCGCCCGCGTCGTGGAAGCGTTCGCGCGACGCTTCCAGGTGCAGGAGAAGATGACCGCGCAGATCGCCAACTGCATCTCGGAAGTGCTGAATCCGAAGGGCGTCGGCGTGGTCGTCGAAGCCAAGCACCAGTGCATGACCACGCGCGGCATTCACAAGACCAACGTCTCGATGGTCACGAGCACGATGCTCGGCACGTTTAGAAAAGACGCGCGGACCCGCGCCGAGTTCCTGCAGATGATCGACAACGGCCGCTAGTTCCCCGATGTGACGAACCGCCTCGTCCCTCTGCTGGCCTTTCTCGCGCTGCTCGGCCTGCACACGGCACCGTTGGCGCAGATCTATTCATGCCCGGGACCAGACGGCACCGTCAGCTATCGGCAGACACCGTGCCCCGAAGCCGAGCCCAAAGCCGAGGAAGCGCCTCAGCCCGTCCCCGAGGACTCGAGCGCATCCTGCCAGGCTGCGGGCAGGCTCGCGTTCTCTGCCGCGAGGCTCATGCACGGCGGGCTTGCGTCCGGCGAAGCGCTCAGCGAGCTCGGCGGCGCGGAGCTGACCGCCGCGGCACGGCGGCTCATCGACGCCGTTTTCGCCTACCGCGGGGATCCCGACCTTACCGCCGAACAGATCGCCGCGTTGAGCGAGACGCTGTGTCGTTCGGGTTCATTCGGGGACTTGAACTGCGGAGACCTGCCGGCCGGCTGCGACGGTTCGGCCGTGGCTGCCGCTCCGACGCAACGCCCCGTGCCGGCGGCGGAGCCGCAAAGCAGTCTGACGAGCGCGGAACGAACCGCCCTCCGCGCCTGCCGCGAGCCCATCGAGGCGCGCATCGAGGCCATCGATGTCGAGCTGAGACGCGGCGTCGTGGGCGACGAGGCCAAGGGCCATCTCGATGAGCTGCTGTCACTGACCGATGCCCTGAGAGCCTGCGCACGCTGACGGTCGGACGCCACGGAGTTCGGACATCCCGGGAACGGCCCGGCTGGACTCGTTACTTGGCCAACTCCGCAAGAATTGCGGCGTCGTCAGCTTCCGGATTCTGATTCAATCGAAGCAGTATCCCCGCAAGTACACGGGCCGACTCGTCTGACAGGTCATCCTCAACGACTTGATACAGGCGATCAACGTCACCGGGCGCCACGCGCTGATCGAATTGCGACAGGGCGAGCGCAATAGTCGCTTCTTCGTCAGTCGCGTCGTCGCTTTCGACAATCGCATTCAGCGAGGCTTTGTCCGCATCTGACAGTGGTTTGTCTAGATTCATAGTCACTCGGGCCAAGGACCGGATGTTATCCGTGCTCGCGCTTGCGAATGGCGCCGAAAGGAAAAACAGCAGGCCGAGAATGGCCGCAATAGAAACTACCTTCATAGACATGCTCCTCTAAGTACGCCTTGGATCATCGGTGGCGTCGGTATTGAGCTCAGCTCGGCTGTTTGAGAAAACGCTTCGACTCAGTGAGGTCGCGCAACCCTAAACGGCGTATTCGGAGATGCGGTATTCCGGGTCTGGCGCTCTCCGGCTTCCCGCTGCGAACTCTACGAGCGAGATGAAAGTACGCCGAAACGGGAGTCGATGGAAGATCGAAGAAATCGAATTTTTCAAGCGTATTGACAGGTTTTTCCGAACTTTATCTCGACCTGAATCGGTGTACTTCCGACCTTAGCTTTAGCGCGTCAGCGGAGACATCTTTAAGGACTCGAGCATCGTACGGGCACTTGTCAGGTGCGTGTCGTGAGAGGGAAGCGTAGCTGACACTATTTCGGTGGCGTTGGCCAATTCGTCGATGTTTACGACATTACCGAGCTTTCCGTTGGCCGTTGCCTCTATTACCGTGCTGAATGCCATCACCCAGTGTTCGGATTCCAAACTCTCTTTGAAGAACGACCGATGGGACTCTATCGATTCGAGAGCCCTTTCGTATTCGCCTGAATCAAGAAATACGAGGGCAGCTTCCAACAGCGCACTCATATAAGTGACGCTCCTCTTACCGGTACGTCCCTCGATCAGTCTCAGAGCGCCTTCAATTTCATCGAGTGCCAGATTTGGTCTGCCGGAAAGTCGGTAAGCCCTGGCAAGATGCACAGGTGCAAGCAATTGATCTGAATACATGAGCTCACCGTCGACAATAGGTCGCAGGAGTTCGATTGCAGCTCCATAGTCGGATCTCAATATCAAGAGATCAGCTCTTAGGACCTCGTTGGAGACCATTTCCTGGGATTCCTCCCTCCCAAGTTGAACCCACTGGTCATGCGCCAGCTTGTGGTTTGCCTCTGCTAGATCCAGACGGCCCGCTCTTTCATAACCTCTGGTCAATCCTTGACGGAGACGAGCGAGTGTCGGATTCGGAGGCAGGAATACTTTTTTCGCCTCGGCAACGGCTGCAACATGGTTTCTGAGTGATTCATCGAAATTTCCCAGATCGGACTCGACGTAGGCGATAGACGCATATGTCTGGGCGAAACGCATGTGACTGCCGGTATCTGTCTTTCTACGTATCTCCAAACTACGATTGAGCGCAGCCAATGCGTCATCAAAACGCCCAACCATCCGCAGATTCGCACCGTAGTTGTAAAGGTCTGTCGCCACCCAGGGATGGTCAGCAGGCAACTGCACGGCGTTCCACTTCATCACTTCTTCGTTGTACCGAATCGCCCTGTGATGATCGCCAAGTTCGCCGTAGAAAACCGAGAGGTTGTTCAGCGCTGTGGTTACGCTTGTATGGTTTTCCCCATGGACGGCCTTATAACCCTCCAGCACTGATTGCAAGGCAGCTTCGGCCTGCTCGAAACGCTCAGCACGCTGCAGGGCATAGGCGTAAACACCGAGGGACTGGAGAGTGGTCTCATGCAGGTCCCCGAGTTGCGCCCTTTGAATTTCGTAGGCCCGCTCGCTGAGAACGACCGCCGCATTCACATCACCAAACAGCTCATAGAGACGTCCAAGCGTCGACAACGTGACTGCGATCTCCAGCGACGAGTCCGAGTAAAGTGCCTCCTTGATCTCAAGCGATTCCTCAACCAGATCAATAGCCGCCTGAAGATCGCCGAGATTTCGATACACGTCACCGATGGTCTGCAGAAGATCGGCCCGCAGTGAGGGGTCGATTTTCTCCGAGCTAAGCCGCTCCCTGCCGCGGGCAAGAATGTCTCTCGCTGTCAGGTCAACGCCCAAGCTTTCGCTCGGCCTGTTGGACTCGAAGAGCTCAACCAGGAACCTTGTTGTTTCCTCTGCCCGGGCTTTCTGCTGCTCCGCTAGCAAGCGAGCTTCCAGAGTCTCGGCCTGCTGCTGAAGGGTGATAAGGATAAACGCCATAACGGACAAGCCGGCCGCAGCTGCCGCTGCACTTGGCAGCCAGTTTCGCGCCAGGAATTTTACGGTTCTCTGGATTCGGCCAGGATGACGGGCAGCAACAGGAAATCCGTTGAGGTAGTTGCGTAGATCATCAGCCAACGCGCTCGCGGAGCTGTAACGCATCTCGGGCTCTCGCATGAGGCACTTGTCCATAATCGCCGTCAGTTCTGCAGGCAGTCGGACGGCGACAAGTGAAGCTACGGAGACCGTCTGCTTCTTCGCAGTTTGTTGAATGACTGCGAGCGAGGTCTCATCGTTTCCGTCGCTGCCGTTTTCATACAGGCTCAGGAACAACAGCCCGAACTGATAAATGTCGCTGGCGACAGAGACAGGCTCATTTAGAAGCTGCTCCGGGCTGGCGTACTTTGGCGTAAAGGGACGAAACTCACGCGTCATCTCGTTGGGAGATTCGAGGATCTTGGCTATGCCGAAATCCAGCAGCTTAATCCGGCCATCGGGCGCTACGTGAAGGTTGGATGGCTTTAGATCCCGATGAACTATGAGCTTCGCGTGAGCAAAAGCCAGAACCTCTGCAAGCGTCAACATGAGCCGCACCTTGTCCCGTGTGCTCAGAGTGGCAGAGTATTCGTCTATAGGCCTTCCCTCGACCAGTTCCATAACCAGGTAGAGGTTCCCGCTTTCTGACACACCAGCATCGTAGAGCTGCGCTATGTTTGGATGGGTCAGGCTTGCCAGGATTTTTCGCTCAAGTTCAAATCGCCTGGCGTATTCCCGGCCCAAGCCGACAGGCAGGATTTTTACCGCGACCTGTCGGTCGAAGCTGCCATCTATACGATCTGCCCGATACACTCGGCCCATTCCGCCTTCAGCCAGAAGAGAATGGACCCGGTAGTTTCCGAGCTCGGCTCCGACCAGTGGATCTCCGGAGTCGGTCCCATTCGTGATGCTCAATAATTCGTCGAATGCACCTCCGGTTTGGAAACTGTCGTCAGGCATAGAAGTCGCCCCTGTGATCTGGACATCTACTAGTGAAACCAGTCCGTTCGATGTTATCTCAGAACTGCTCTACGACGTCAGGTATCGGCGGCGCGGACACATACAGAAGGCCCTGGAGGAATAACATAGTCACAAGCATTGACCCGCCATGAGAATAGTAAGTGAGCCTGAATTACCGACCAAGACAGCGCGAAACGCGGAGTCCTGCAAGGAGGAGAAGCTCAACCTCTTTCGAAACAAAGGGGCTAAACACTGTCGGACTCATTTTAGATTCTCGCTTTGCTTTCGACACCGGTCCCCCGCCGTGGCCTGCTAGTATCGGCTGCAGGTGACCCCTAGCAGCCGTTGGAGTAAATGGAACCAGGTGTCTTTTTCTGGCCAATTTTTGGCGTACTGCTGAGCTTCTCGCTGATCATTCTGTGGACCCGCTCTCGGTTCGATCTTCGCACGAGCTACGTGGCCCTTGTTGGAGGGTTGTTGGCGTTCCTGGTGCCGATAGTGTGGGTTGGTTCGGCGGGTGGCCAAGACCTGGAAATAGGTTTCGTTTGGGTTGCATGTGTTATGCCGATACTGGCTGTGGCCGTATTGCCCGCTTTTGTCGCACCAGCTTTCGCAAGTCTGGAGCCACGGCTTTTTCTGGCAATCGGGGGGCCTGTCCTGGCTTCCCTTTTCTCCGTCCGGATCTTCTTCTTTATCTGTACGGCATTTTTTGAAGCCCTTGAATGTGCACCCTGAGTACCGGCTCCTGGCCGCTTCCGGAGTCAGCAGCCTTGCAGGCAGTCGGCCGCAACTAACTCTTCAGACGCCGTGGAACGAGCCCACTAGTCGAGTTCATACGTGCGCACGCATCGCTCGGAGTCACAGAACTCGACGGCGCATCGACTCAACTCCGAGCGAAATGGCTTGTCGACAGTATCTTGTGCTGCGTCGCAGGTGAGCTCGAATTCGCCTGGATAGTTCCATCCGCCCTCACCATCCAGGTGCCAGAGTAATGTCAGTGAATCATCGCGCCTGGCACACACGGACCACGACATGACCGGATCGCCGAAATGCGCGATGCGCTACCTGGGCAGCAGCCGAAACAAACGTTCATATCCGGCCCCTCGCGATAGATATTAATCGAGCATTATCAGTCTGTTAGGCGTATACTACTGGATATTCAATCAGTATCATTCCACGGAGGGAACCATGGCCGATTTGACACCGCCCGACCCCCATTCCGAGCTGTCCGAAGGCGAGCGGCTCGGCAACCGCATCGCCGAGCTGAACGCCTACCTGACCGTCGCCCAGGCGCACTTCCTCGAGCTGCTTCGGGAGTTCGATGAGAAGCGCTATTGGGAGGAACTGGGCTTCAAGTCCTGCGCGGAGTGGCTGAACTTCAAATGCGGCCTCGGGCTCAACGCGGCGCGCGAGCGACTGCGCACAGCGCATGCGTTGAAGGCCGTACCGAAGATTCAGACGGCGTTCGCCGAGGGCCGCGTCAGCTTCTCCAAAGTACGGGCGATGACACGCATCGCGACGCCGGACAACGAAGACCTGCTGCTCAGCATCGCCCATCACGGCACGGCCTATCACGTCGAGCGGTTTGTGTCGGAATACCGGCGCTGCGAGCGTCTCAATGAGCCGGGTGTTGCCGAGCAAATCCACGCGCGGCGTGAATTCGAGTACTACCGCGACGACGACGGCTGTCTCGTGATCAAGGCCAGACTACCGGCCGAGCAGGGCGAACTCGTGCTGAGGGCGCTCGAACATGCCATGGATAATGCGGCTGATGACGTTTCCGCAGACGTTACCGCGGAAACGTCGAACGAGCGGGAGCCCATTGCCGCACGCCGCGCCGATGCGCTCTGCGAGGTCGCGGAAACGTATCTGAACCACCCCGA
>JANQLK010000011.1 GCA_028280615.1 Woeseiaceae bacterium
GGGCTGAAATCGGTTCACGTGCCTCTGACGTTTCCGCGGTAACGTCTTCGGAGACGTCGTCAGCCGCATTATCCATGGCATGTTCGAGCGCCCGCAGCAGGAGTTCGCCCTGCTCGGCCGGAAGCCTCGTCTTGATCACTAGGCAGCCGTCTTCGTCGCGGTAGGTCGCGAGTTCACGTCGCTTGTGAGCTGCCTCAGCCGCGTCCGGCTCATTGAGCCGCTGACAGCGCCTATATTCCGACACAAACCGCTCGACGTGATAGGCCGTGCCGTGATGGGCGATGCTGAGCAGCAGGTCCTCGTTGTCCGGCGTCGCGATACGCGTCATCGCCCGTACTTTCGAGAAGCTCACGCAGCCCTCCGCAAAGGCCGTCTGAATCTTCGGCACAGCCTGCAAGGCATGCGCCGTGCGCAGACGCTCCCGGGCAGCATTGAGCCCCAGGCCGCACTTGAAGTTGAGCCACTCGGCACAGGACTTGAAGCCCAGCTCCTCCCAATAGCGCTTCTCATCGAACTCCCGAAGCAGCTCGAGGAAGTGGGCCTGAGCGACGGTCAGGTAGGCGTTCAGTTCGGCGATGCGGTTGCCGAGCCGCTCGCCTTCGGACAGCTCGGAATGGGGGTCGGGAGGTATCAAATCGGCCATGGCTTCCTCCGTGGAACGATACTGAATGAATATTCAGTACTATACGCCCAAGTCGCTGATAATGATGGGTTAATTTCTGCTCTGAAGCGCCAGATCGGAAGTATGAATCTGTCCCCCTAGAGTACCCGCCACCTCTGTACGCATCGCGCTGGGGCGAGAGAGCTCCCTGTATCTGGAACTGAAACTTGGCTGACGGCGGTTGCCTGGACGGCAGCTGCCGCCGGAAGCAGTCGTTCACCGTCCACTATGAGGCATCCGGTTCAGTAGCAGCCGATAGCCGCCATTCGAGTTGCTGTTTTGAGCAGACCGTCTACTTACCTAACAATGACCAAACGAGCATTGCCAGAGACGCAATGAGCACGATTGCCTGAAGGACCTCAAGAAATCCTCCGATGAATCTTACGGGCTTTGACTTCCAAAGCGGCCGCCAAGATGGTGCTGCGAACGTCCATGCTACGGCCAGCAACACCAAGAAGACTCCTGGTACTCTTTCAGATTCTAGAAGAGCAACGGTCCCAAAAATGCCCAACAGAATAGGAACCAAGTTTGCGTTCCTGTTCTCGACTGGAGCGAACGCGTTTCTTTCTTCATTCCGGAATCCTCGAATCGCAATCGCAAAGAGCGAGCCTGCCCATGCGAAGCCCGCCAAATAGTCGTAGGGCGTCGCTGCTCCCGTAACGGTAACCAAGAGTACGATCGCAGCGGGTAGTCCGAATACAACGGCGGCAAACTCCGGACGAACACGCCAGTTTTCTGGGTTAGGGTCTTGCATCGCGATTCTGTCCGAAAATCGTGCCCAGCGAACGTGTGGAGACTACTTCACCTGATTCGTCGGCCTTGCTTTTGTCGCACTCCAGAACTCGCCAACCAGCTTAACTAATCCCATAGCCCTGACCATCGGTGAAACTAAGAAAAGCACTGCCGTGGCGATCGGCGAATCTCTGAGAACGACATAGTGATCGGCTGCAAATGCGCCCAATATCAATAGCCCAATACAAATGGAAGAAAGCGCTCCCCACTACTTGGCGCAGCGCAGATGAAATGCGCGAGCCGCCTCGCCATCCCGGATCTTTGGATTGAGATTGAGAAAAGCGGCCTCGCTGAGACTTGAGAACGGAAAGAGAAGATATATCGCCAGCATTGCGAAAACCGCGCCACTCAGTGCGGCTGCGACGGCATTTTCACTCACCGCGTGGTAGAGCGAGCGGCGTGGGAACTACGCCGAACTAATACCGCATCAACACCGACCCCCACGTAAACCCTCCGCCGAAGGCTTCCATGAGTATGAGCTGATCGCGCTTGACGCGGCCATCACGCACCGCCGTGTCGAGCGCGAGCGGCACGGATGCCGCCGATGTATTGCCGTGATCCTGCACGGTCAGCACGACCTTTTCCATCGGCAGGTCGAGGCGCTTGGCGGTCGCCTGGATGATGCGCACATTGGCCTGATGCGGTATCAGCCAATCGAGGTCCGACTGCGAGATGCCGGCCTTTTCGAGCGTTTCCGAGGCGACGTTGCCGAGCGTGCTCACGGCGACTTTGAAGACGTCGCGGCCTTCCATCATGATCGCGGCTTCGTCAGTTCCGGCCTTGCTCAGCTGGTGCGATGCGCCGACCGGGTAGTACAGGAGATCCTTGTATTGACCGTCAGCGCCCAGGTGGCAGCTCATGATGCCGGGCTCGTCGGACGGTTTCAGGATCACCGCGCCGGCGCCGTCGCCGAACAAAACGCAGGTGTTGCGATCCGACCAGTCGACGAGCTTGGTAATGCATTCGGCGCCGACGACGAGCGCGCACGTCGATTCGCCGGCCTTTATGAACTTGTCGGCCGTCGACAGCGCGTAGATAAAGCCCGTGCACGCCGCCTCCATGCCAATGCACGGACAGGCCGGGATGCCGAGACTGTGCTGCACGAGCGTGGCGATGTTGGGGAAGATCAGGTCGGGCGAGGTCGTGCCGATGACGACGATGTCGATTTCTTCGGCCGTGACACCGGCCGCGTCCATAGCCTGCTTCGCGGCCTCGACGCACATGTCCGACGTCGTCTCGTCGTCAGCGCAGACGTGGCGCCGCTCGACGCCGGTACGCGTGCGAATCCACTCGTCGGTCGTATCGACGATCTTCTCGAGATCGAAATTCGTCAGTACCTTCTCCGGCAGGTAGCGTCCCGTGCCGGCGATCCTCGAATACGTCATGCGGCTTCCCGTTGCAGCAGTTTGCCAATCTGCTGCGGCACATTGTTTTCGACCTCGACGACGGCGGTATCGATGGCATGCTGAAAGGCATAGGAATCGGCGCCGCCGTGGCTCTTGATTACAATACCATTAAGGCCTACGAGTGTCGCACCGTTGTAGTTGCGCGAGTCGGACTCGCGCGACACTGCGTTCAGCACGGGCCGCGCGACCAGCGAAACCAGTTTCGAGTACAGGTTGCGCGTGAAGGCGCGGCGCAGGTACCACTTCATCAGGCCGACCATGCCCTCCATTGCCTTGAGCGCAATGTTGCCCGAGAAACCGTCGGTCACGACGACATCGGCCTTGTCCTTGAACAGGTCATTACCCTCGATAAAACCGACGTAGTTGAGCGTGCTCGCATCGAGCATCGCGGCCGCGTCCCTGACGACGTCGTTGCCCTTGCCGGCCTCTTCGCCAATGTTGAGCAACGCGATGCGGGGCCGCTCTATACCGGCGACGTCGGCACTCACGATGGAGCCCATTACGGCGAACTGGAACAGGTGATCGGCAGTGCAGATCGTGTTGGCGCCCAGGTCGAGCATGTGCAGCGAGCGGCCCGTCGTCGGCAGCTCGGCCATGATCGCGGGCCGGTCGATACCGGGCAGCATCTTGAGCACGAACTTGGCCGTCGCCATCAGGGCACCCGTGTTGCCCGCGCTGACGCAGGCTTCGGCATCGCCCGCCTTGACGAGATCGATCGCGACGCGCATCGACGAATCTTTCTTGCGCCGTACTGCGTCTGCCGGGGCGTCGGTCATTTCGACGACCTCGGATGCGTGGCGGATCGACAGCCGTGGATGGTCGCCTGCGATGTTGCCGACCAGGCTGCTGAGCTCGGCCTCGTCGCCGACCAGGATGAAGTTCAGATCGGGGTGGCGCGACAGCGACGCGACTGCGGCACGAACGACGACCTCGGCACCGAGGTCACCGCTCATCGCATCAAGCGCTATGGTTGACGAGACGCCCATCAACGAAAGGCCGGGTTAATCCGGCCGATCGGACACTAGCTATTCGTCGTCGTCATCGTCGAAATCGGGCTGCGCGATCACCTGCTCGCCGCGGTAAAAACCGTCCGGCGACACGCGATGACGCATGTGCGTCTCACCCGTAGTCGGGTCGACCGACAGCGCGGGACTCTTGAGCTTGTCATGCGAACGCCGCATGCCGCGTCTTGAAGGGGTCTTGCGACTCTTTTGAACAGCCATGTTGGTCTCCAGTCGGGGCAACGGCGAACCGCGGCCACTTAATCCTTGCTTGCTTCATCCATTCGCGCCCGCAGGGACGCGAATGGATGGGTCATCTCTTCGCCGCCAGCCTCGGCGTCGATCTCGACGCAGTCTGACGTATCCTGATGCTTCGCCACCAGCGGCAACGCCATCAACAGCGCTTCATCCACGATGTCGATCGGTCGCACGGCCAGTGCCTCCAGCTCCCAGGTTTCCGGGGCGCCGTCCGCCGCCGCTGTCTCGCGTTCGACTGCAGAAGCCTCGACCAACTCGTAGTCGAGCTCTGCGACCACCTCCATACGAAACGGCTCGAGACATCGCTGGCACGTCGCCGGCACCTCTGCCTCGACGTGTCCCGTAACGCCGGGCCGGCCCCCGTGGGTATCCAATCCACGTAGTTCTATCCGACCCGAAACGCGGCAATCGCGCAATTCTTCCGCCAACTCTGCCTCATCGAGAGATTCGAGGTCATCTTCGACGGCGGCCGCCAGCTTGTCGAAACCCCTGACTTCCTCAGAAATTTCAATTACCTGGCTCTCAGCAGGCCAGTTGTTGACGGGCTGCCGGTCTCGCAGAGGATCGCCCATGGCGCGCGCATGATAAGGACCTCCGGTACGCCTGTCAAAGACCGTCCGGCCAATTCCCGACGATTTGCGGCCGCGTTCGGCTCAAACCGGTTAGAATCCCGCTCTCCGTATTCAAGCTGCTGATTTGTTTATGCAAAATCCTTCCGCCCCGAACATTATCCTGGCCTCGTCGTCGCGCTACCGGCGCAGTCTCCTGGACCGTGTTCTCGACGACTTCGAGGCCGTGTCGCCGGACGTGGACGAAAGCAACGTCGACAACCTCGAGCCCGAGGAACTCGCGGCGCAGCTTGCGCGGAAGAAAGCCGAGGCGGTGTCGAGGAACGCCCAGCGAGCATTGATCATCGGCGCCGATCAGCTCGCGATCCTCGACGACCGCGTGCTCGGCAAGCCCGGCGGCCACCAGAAGGCCGTCGAACAGCTCGTCGCCGCGTCGGGCAAAGCCGTGCGCTTCGTAACCGCCGTGTGCATGCTGGAGCCCGACTCGCGGAAACGCTACGAGCATATCGACACGACGATCGTCCGCTTCCGAAAGTACGATCGCCGGCTCGCCGAGGCCTACCTGCGCAACGACGAACCGTACGACTGTGCCGGTAGCTTCAAGGTCGAAGGCGCCGGTTTCGTCCTGTTCGAGTCCGTAAAGGCCGAGGACCCGACCGCACTGATCGGCTTGCCGATGATCTGGGTGGCGGGACGTCTGCTCGAACTCGGCTACCTGCTTCCCTGAAGCGCTCCGTTCAGCGCCGCCTCGCCCGCTTTCCCGGCACCACGTTCAGCGAAGCGAGGAAGGTCTCGAGCTCGTCCGGCATCGGCGCCGTGAAATGCAGGTCGTTGCCCGAATCGTCGGCAAACGCAATTGACTGGGCGTGCAGGAACAGGCGCCTGAGCCCCGCCTTTTTGAGACGCCGGTTGTCGTCGGGGTTGCCGTAGCGGTCGTCTCCCGCCAGCGGAAAGCCGGCGTGCGCGGCATGCACGCGAATCTGGTGAGTCCTTCCCGTGTGCGGCACGCACTGGATGAGGCTCAGGTCGCCGTAGCGGCGCGACAGGCGAATCGTCGTTCGCGCGGCCTTGCCCTCGCCGCTCACGACGACGTGGCGCTCGCCACCCTTGCGGTTGGTCACGAGCAGCGGCGCGTCGATGAGCTGCTCGCCGAGCTGCCAGTCTCCGACGGCTAGCGCCAGATAGTTCTTCTCGACCTGCCCCTCGCGAAACTTCGCGTGCAGCGCCCTGAGCGCGCTGCGGCGCTTGGCCAGCACGAGGCAGCCCGAGGTTTCCCGATCCAGCCGGTGGACCAGCGTCAGGTCCCTGAGGTCGGTCCGCGCATGCCGCAGACGCTCGACGACGCCGTGGCTGATCCCGCTGCCGCCGTGCACGGCCATGCCGCCCGGTTTGTTAATCACGAGAAGCTTCCTGTCCTCGTGGATGACGTATTCGAGCAGGTCCCTCGACTGGCGCCCGGGTGGCGGCGCGCCTTGCGGATCGATCCGGACCGGCGGAATTCGCACCTCGTCGCCTGCCTCGAGCTTGTATTCGGCGCGGACCCGGCCGCCGTTTACGCGCACTTCGCCGCGTCTCAGGATTCGGTAGATCCGCCCCCTTGGCACGCCCTTGAGCTCGCGTCGCAGAAAATTGTCGATGCGCTGGCCGGCCTCGTCGGCGGCGACACGGACTTTGCGGACCCGGCTTACCTCCACTCGCGAATCACCGGCGGACTTTTCTTGCATGATCAATAAGTTGATGCGGCCAAACGGTGTGTTATATTACCGCGTCGCCGCTCGTAAGCTACTGAATTCGGGCGACGGCGTGGATAATGCGACGCCCATCCGGGGCTTGTCGCCTGTCCCCTGAAAACATTTTTGTTGGCAGCGAGCCGGAACCGGCGAGTGCCGAGGCGGCAGGGCCGCAGAGAAATCATGCTGACATTTCTGGCAATCGCGATGCACTTGCTTCGCGCCCTGACAGACTACGACGGCGAACGTCCGCGCGCATCTATGCGCCCGGCGGGCGTAACGCTGTCGCCCTGCTCTGCCTCCACGGCATCGATACGGAATCCTCTGACCGACGCGCTGCCCTTCCACGATATACAAGTAGGGCAACATGAAAAGAATGCTAATCAATGCAACTCAGGAAGAAGAGTTGCGCATGGCGATGGTCGATGGCCAGCGCCTGTACGACCTCAATATTGAAGGACCCGCAAGCGAGCGCAAGAAAGCCAACATCTACAAAGGCAAAATCACCCGCATCGAGCCCAGTCTCGAAGCGGCGTTCATCGACTATGGTGCCGAGCGGCACGGCTTCCTTCCGCTGAAGGAAATTTCGAGCGAGTACTTCGTCAAGCAGCCCGAAGGCGGCGGCAAACCCAGCATCAAGGACGTCCTGCGCGAAGGGCAGGACATCGTCGTGCAGATCGACAAGGAAGAACGCGGCAACAAGGGTGCCGCGCTGACGACCTTCGTCAGCCTGGCCGGGCGCTTCATCGTCCTGAAACCCAACAAGGGTCGCTCCGGCGGCGTATCGCGCCGGATCACGGGCGACGATCGTGACCTCGCTCGCAAGTCACTGAACGAAATAGAGATTCCGGACGGCATGAGCGTCATCCTGCGCACGGCGGGCATCGACCGCACGAGCGAGGAACTGGCCTGGGACCTCGAGAACCTGCTGAACGTCTGGCAGGCGATCCTGAACGTCGTGACGCAGCGCCCGTCGCCGTTTCTGATTTACCGCGAGAGCAACTCCGTCATCCGCGCGTTGCGCGACTACCTGACCAACGAGATCGGTGAGATCCTGATCGACGATCGCGAGACTTACAACGAGGCATACGAGTTCGTCGAACAGGTCATGCCGCACAACGCGCGCAAGCTCAAATACTACGAAGACACCGTGCCGCTGTTCACGCGCTTCCAGATCGAGAGCCAGATCGAGTCGGCTTTCGCACACCAGGTGACGTTGCCGTCGGGCGGCAGCGTCGTCATCGACCACACCGAAGCGATGGTGTCGATCGACATCAACTCGGCTCGGGCGACCAAGGGCGGCGACATCGAAGCCACGGCGCTCAACACCAACCTCGAGGCGGCGGAAGAGATTGCGCGGCAGCTTCGCATTCGCGACCTGGGCGGCCTGATCGTCATCGACTTCATCGACATGGGGCCGCAGAAGAACCAGCGCGAAGTCGAAAACCGGCTTCGCGAGTCGGTTCGACAGGACCGCGCACGCGTTCAGATCGGCAAGATATCCCGCTTCGGTCTGCTGGAGATGTCGCGGCAGCGGCTGCGGCCGTCGATTGGCGAATCGGCATATCAGACCTGCCCTCGCTGCACGGGCTTCGGCACGATCCGGTCAATCGAGTCGCTGGCGCTCGCCATCTTGAGGCTGATCGGCGAGGAGGCGCGCAAGGAACGCACCGCGAAGGTGATTGCCCAGTTGCCCGTGGACGTCGCGACGTATCTCCTGAACGAGAAGCGCGACTGGGTGCAGAGCCTGGAAACGAGCAACGACACGCAGGTCATCCTGGTCGCGAATTCGCACCTCGAGACACCGCACTACGACATCCGCCGGGTGCGCGACGACCAGGCGGAACTCCCCGAGAATGCCGGCGTGAGCTACTCGCTGGCCGAGGTCGAGACCGAGGCTGAAGTACCCTCCTCGATCGAAGACCGCAAGGTCGCCGAGCAGGCCGCCGTCGCGGTCGTCGCGCCGACATCGCCCGCGCCGAAGCGCCAGGAACCCGAAGAGCCCAGGAGCGGGTTCTTTGCGTGGCTCGGCGGGCTGTTCTCTTCCGACGAAGACGAGGACCAGCCCAGGAAGAAATCGCGCACGAAAAAGAAAACGCCGCAGAAGCGGCGCGCTTCGCAGTCGAAGGGACGCGGCCGCGGACGCGACGCGCAGAAGAGTGGCGAGCCTCGCAAGAAGGCCGGCAAGAAGGCCAGCAAGAAGCGAACGACCCGCAAGAAGGCGGGTGGCAAGAAACACGACGAGCCCAAGGAAAGCAAGGCTCAGGGTGGTTCGGATGACGGCCAGGAGCAGAAGCGGCCCTCTCGCAATCGTCGAAGCCGCGGCGGGCGACGGCGGCGGCGCGGCGC
Organism: Woeseiaceae bacterium; assembly: GCA_028280615.1. Taxonomy (GTDB): domain Bacteria; phylum Pseudomonadota; class Gammaproteobacteria; order Steroidobacterales; family Woeseiaceae; genus UBA1847. Next base: position 8,767 of record JANQLK010000011.1, read on the forward strand.
AGACCGCGGCGACGACAAGCAGCAGAATGCGCAGCAGGCAGAGGCCGGCGGACAGGCCACAAACGACAAGCCGGAAAAGCAAGCGGCCGATGCGCAAAAGGAACAGCACGACGCCAAGCCCGAACAATCTGCCGACGGCGGCAAGAAGAAGCGCAAAAAACGTTCCAAAAAGAAGAAGCAAACGTCGGATACAGCCCCCAAGAGCGAGCAGCGGCAGCCGGAGGCGCCGGCCGAGGCAGGCGCCGAGCCGAAGGCCGACGAGCGGAAGCCGGCAGGGAACGGTGGCCAGGCACCGTCAGCCGACGGTGGCGATACCGGACCTCAGAAGGAGGTTGCACCGAAAGCCCGGTCGGCTGCCGGCAACGGTTCGGAGGCGAAGCCTGACGCGAAGCCTGACGCGAAGCCTCAGGCGAAGCCTGACAACGAGCCAGCGGCCAAGCCCGAGCAGAACAAGCCGGAAGGCCGGCTGCTGCCCTGGGAGCCCGCAGAGCCGCCGCCCGCACCCAAGCCGGAGTCGGCACCCGAACGCAAGCCGGACAGCACGGCCGACTAACCGCGCCGCTATTCGGCACGGGGTGGCTACAGCGCGTGCCTCGCGCGGAGTGCGTCCAAAAGCCCGCGAGACGCGTCCTCGACCAGATCGAGGACGCGTTCGAAGCCGGTTGCGCTGCCGTAGTACGGGTCCGGCACGTCAGATTCCGGTCCGCTCGAATACTGGAGGAGTAGCTGGATTTTGCGATGATGCGACTCGTCCGCGCGTTCGATCAGCGTAACGTGATTGAGCTTGTCCATCGCGAGTACGAGGTCGAATCGCTCGAAGTCCTCGTCGCTGACGCGGCGTGCCCGGATAGCCGCCAGCGAAAAACCCCGGCGCTCGGCGGCTGCCTGCGATCGGCGGTCGGGCGGTTCGCCGACGTGGTACGCATGCGTTCCGGCTGAATCGACCAGGATTCTCTCGCTCAGTCCGGTCTCGTTTACGAGGTGACGGAATACGCCCTCGGCCGTCGGCGATCGGCATATGTTGCCCATGCAGACGAACAAGACGCCAATTTTTCCTTCCTTATCAACCACTTCTTCGCTTTCCAAGTCCCTATATTCTCGCCGAAAAGTCGTCGTAAAGCCTTCATTTTCCACAGGTAGCCGAAGAAATTATAGGGACAATCATGGCGAAACGATCTATTGAAACAAGGGCCTTTTGCATCACAGGCAAGATTCCGGGCCTATAATCGGCGGTAGGAGGTGCCACCATGAAGAAGATATACGCTGCTGTTGCCGCCTTCGTTTTCTTGCCTGCCTCGACCGTCGAAGGATCGGAGACCGATAAGGTTTGTCCCGTATCTTTGCCTACCGCCGATTTGCTCGGCCACCCGTTCCCCGAGAGTGATCATTGGTACGGCAGCGAGGCACTGGCCGTACCCTTGCCGAACTTCGGTGTTTGGGGGATTACCGGTGAGACTGCGCTCATAGCCGTAAAGCTGTTTTGGAGAAGTGTTGCATTCGATCCAAAGAAAACGTCTGAATTGGTAGTCACGGTCGAGCCATTGCATGGACAATTCAACGATGTCGTTGTAAGCCCAACAACAACGGCGTTCACCCTCGACGGGAGTCACGGGTCGTTCCTCACAGGTATTGATTTTCCGAGTCCGGGTTGTTGGGAGATAACGGGGACATACCTCGGGCAGGAGCTTTCGTTCGTGGTCGAGACTGTAACTCAGTCTCGATTCAAGGAGATCCTTGCGGATCGAGAGAGAAGCTCCGCAAACGAGTAGTTGATAGCTCGCCTGCAGACATTTGAGACCGGTGTCGCAGACAGTCCGTGGCGCTGCGCCTACAGTGGCGTTGCAGATAGCCGCGGGCCCGTGACATGCTCCTTAAGCAACTACTCGAAGTGCCACATACGTCGTCGACGCTGGTGGTGTACGACCCCTTCAAGCTCCTCGATCCCGAGTCGCTACTCAAGGAGGTCATCGGCCTTGCGAATGCCGACGTCGACGGTCCCCGCAACATTCTGTTCGGCGTCAACCCCAGCGCTATCGACGGCAACTCGATCGTCGGCATCGACGAGGCCACCGTGCGCGAGCTCAAGCGCGCGCATCGGCTCGTCTCGGCGCACGTCGAACCGGGACTGGACCTGGCCTTCATCTTCGACCGGATCAACGGCAAGCTCGTCGGTGCGCTAGAGATCGACGGCTGCGACTTCGGACCCTACTTCATGAGCGGGATGCTCTCCGGGGACGAGCAACGCGGTACGTGCTGGGTCCGCGACGGGCATGAACTCAAGGCCGTCTCGCGACGTGCCGTTACGAACGGCCGCACACCGAATGTCATTGCCGCGCCGGAACCCGAGACGCTGCCTGAGGAGATCAGGCTCTCGTTCGGCTTCAATGACGATCCGGACTGCGACTTCATCGAGGTCGACGTTCCCGACACCAGCGATCCGCCGTTCGAGCAACCCGCCAACGATTCGGACGGCTCGCTTAGGTTCACCCAGACGCTCAAGACCAAGGTGAGCACGATGACGGCCCAGGTGCTGAAACGCGCGCCGCAGGAGGACGATCAGGCCGTTGCCGCCGACGACACCCATAACGCCGGCGCGCAAATCGCCGATGCCGTACGCAAGCATTTCTTCCTCGAAGAGCGCGCGGTCAAGGTCGACATTTGCGTACGCAACGACTGCGGCGTCGACCTGCGGAACCTGACCTTCGAAGTCGGCTTTCCGAGCATGCCGGGATTCGATGTAGCGCACCGCATCTACTCCAATCCGTTCGACAAGCGCTCGGAAGCCGGGCGAGAAAAGCTCGACTATCCCGACGTCGAGTTCCAGGATGACGGTGCAATCGTCAGGGCGAAGATCGTGAGGCTCCCCGCCGACACGACGCAGTCCGTAATCGGCACGCCACTTCGACTCGCCGTCGGCGCGGAAGCCTTGGGCCGCAAGATCGCCATGCCCTACGTCATGCGCAGCGACGACGGCAGGGAGATCGCGGCGGGCCGGCTGAAGGTGCGTCTCGGCCAGGCGGCTGCCAAACGGACCGCAAACGCCATATGATTTCTGGTTATGCCGCGATAAGCAGGCCGTCGTTCACAGACCGCGGTTGCCGTTCTAGCATCCGGGCATGCAGAAGATCCACGTCATCCACGAGAATCCCGAATGGTCGGCGCCGCTCTTCAAGCGGCTGAGCGCGCTCGGCCTGCCGCATGAGGACTGGCTGCTCGACGAGGGCAGTCTCGATCTGTCCTCGCCTCCGCCCGACGGCGTGTTCTACAACCGCATGAGCGCCTCGTCGCATACCCGCGGCCATCGCTACGCGCCCGAGTACACCGCGGCGGTTTTGTCGTGGCTCGAAGGGCACGGCCGTCGCGTCATCAACCCGGGCCGCGCATTGCAGCTGGAATTGAGCAAGGTCGCCCAGTACACGGCGCTCGAGCGGCGCGGTATACGGACGCCGAAGACCATCGCGGTCGTTGGGAAACGCGACCTCATTACCGCGGCGCGGTCGTTCGACGGACCGTTCATCACCAAGCACAACCGCGCCGGCAAGGGCCTCGGCGTGCGCCTGTTTCGACATCCGAAAGAACTTCAGGACTACGTGCATGGCGCCTATTTCGAGGAACCGATTGACGGCATCACGCTGATCCAGCAGTACATCGAAGCGCCGGAACCCGCTATCACGCGCTGCGAGTTCGTCGGCGGCAAGTTTCTGTACGCCGTGCGCGTCAACACGTCGGATGGATTCCTGCTCTGCCCCGCCGACGAATGCCAGGAAGACGGCACCGACTGCCCGACGCTGCCGGTGTCGAAGTTCCGGGTCATCAATGACTTTGCCGATCCGATCGTGTCGGAATACGAGGCATTGCTGGCCGACAACGACGTGCACATCGCCGGCATCGAATTCATCGTCGATTCCGACGGACGCAAATACACCTACGACATCAACACGAATACCAATTACAACCCGACGGCCGAGGCCGCGGCGGGCCGCTCGGGCATGGCGGCGATCGCTACTTACCTGGGTCGCGAACTCGCAGACTCGGGCTGGCAGGGGCCGGTCGCGGAGCTCGCCGCCACTTAGACACTTGGTCACCAGCTGATGCCCGGAAGTCCTCGCGCACTGCGGGGAGCACGAACTCCTCCATGATCTCGTCCACCTGCGAGTGCATGTAGCGCTGACCATACGCGCTCGCCGTAACGACGACGACCAGGTCGCGGTCGTCAAAGACGAAGATCTTGTTGCCGCCATTGCCGCTGCAGTAGGCGACGTCCCAGGCATCGTCGCCGACGGTGTAGGACTTGTGCCACCAGAGGTAGCCGTAGCGATTGCCCTCGACGGTCGTATCGACGACAGGTGCGAGCATCGCATCGACCCAGTCCGCCGCGACGACGCTCCGTCCGCGCCAGTGCCCATAGTTGCGATGCAGCTCGCCGAATTTCGCGAAACCGAGCGGCGTCAGCTGAATGCCACCCGCCGTGTTGGCAACGCGCTGCGGCGTATGTTGCCACTGGTAGTTGCGTACGCCGATCGGCGCGAACAGCTTGAGGTCCGCGTACGCCTCGAGACCGCCCGGAACGGCCGAATTCAGGATATCGCCGAGAATGACGACGCCTGCCGTGAAGTAGCGCCATGCGTCGCCCGGCTCGCGATCCTCGGCCATCGGCAGGTCGAGCGCCCAGCGTACCCAGTCGTCCTGCGGGTACATGAACTCTTCGTTGCCGATCGACTCGGATTCGAAGTCGTAGCCGTCGAAACCGGAGGTCATCGTCAGCAGGTGCCTGAGCGTGACGGCTTCCTTCTTTTCGGAGTAGTTGTCGTACGCCTCGAGGTCGTAGAAGTCGCCCAGCCGCTGATCGACGCTTTGTATGTAGCCCTCACTAATGGCGATCCCGAGCAGCGTTGCGGCAACCGTCTTGCCGACCGAGCGCGGATCATGCGTCTGCTCGCGAGACGCGCCGTTGTAGTAGCGTTCGATCAGCAGTTCGCCGTTGCGAACGACAATAACGCTGTTGACGTCCTTGAAGCGCTCCGCCGCAACGGCTTCGTCCAGTTCGACGATTTTGGACTGATCGTAGTCGGGCGGCGCCACGGTCCACCCGTCTACGATCTCTGGCTCCTGGCCACGCGCCGCCAGCGTCGCCGCCAGCCACGCGGCCAGCGTGATAACAACGACGACAGTCGGTCTTGGTGTCATGCGATGGCCTCTCAACCCATTGCTCGTCCCAACGCGCGCCAGCGCATTGTAGCTCAGCCGACGCCGCGGCATGCGAGCGGGTTGCAGGCGGTTGCAATTCGCCCCGGCGCGGCCCTACGCTGTCGCCAGTCTCCGTTCCAGCTTCCCGACCTGCCGAAATGCAACTCACGGATCCCGACCTGGTCACACCGTCGCTCGTCGTCGATCGCAAGCGTCTCGCGGACAATGCTGAGCGTCTGAGGCGGCGTTTCTCCGATCATCCCGTCAAACTGCGTACGCACCTCAAGACCGTCAAGGCGCTAGAGCCCGCGCACATGGCCATGCCGTCCGAGCGTGGCCCCGCGGCCGTATCCACGTTGCGCGAGGCCGAGGTGTTCGGGCGCGCAGGAGTGACCGACCTGATGTACGCGGTTGGTATCGCCCCGCAGAAACTCGAGCGCGTGGTCGCGCTCAGGTACGAGGGCATCGACCTCAAGATCATTGCCGACAACAGTGCGGCAGCCGACGCCATTGGAGCCGCGGCAAGGCGGCACGGTACCGGTATCCCGACGCTCATCGAACTCGACGTCGATGGGCATCGCTCGGGTGTCGCCCATGGCGACGCCGACGCCCTGCTCGAGGTCGCCCGGACTCTGTACGAGAACGATTGTCTCGAGGGCGTCATGACGCATGCCGGCGAGAGCTATGCGCTGTCGGATTCCAGGTCTCTCGCGAAGGCGGCGGAAGAGGAACGCCGGGGGACGGTGTCCATGGCCGGTATTCTGGAAGAGGCCGGAATGCGCTGCGCCACCGTCAGCATCGGCTCGACGCCGACGGCGTTCTCGCTTGCGGACACGGCCGGGATCACCGAGATTCGCGCTGGCGTTTACCTGTTCTTCGACCTGTGCCAGGCGGGCATCGGCGTCTGCGGCATCGAGGACATCGCCCTTAGCGTCCTGGCGACCGTCATCGGCCACCAGCGCGACAAAGGCTGGACGATTATCGACGCCGGCTGGATGGCGCTGTCGACCGACCGCAGCACGAAGGACCAGGCCGTCGACCAGTACCTGGGTCTGGTTTGCGACGTCGACGGCATGCCCATCGACGACCTCGTCGTCGTACGCGCCAACCAGGAACACGGAATCGTCGCTACTCGCCCGGGCTCCGGCGCCACGATGGCGGAACTGCCCGTCGGCACGCGACTGAGGATTCTGCCGAACCATGCCTGCGCCACGGCCGCACAGCATGAGCGCTACTCGGTCGTCGACGATGGTCTCGAGATCGCGGCGACCTGGGAGCGATTCGGCGGCTGGTAGCCTTGACCGTGATCCCGCGCCTCATACAGTATCCCCGCCATGGAACACCTCATGCGCAAACGAACCTGGCTCCAGACCCGCCGATGGCTCTTCGCACTGGCGATCCTGCTCGCATGCGGCCATGCGCTCGCCGATGCCGACGCGGACTACGCCGAACTGCTCGCGTTGTTCGGAGAATTCCGCAGCATCGTGCCGCCCGAACGCGTGGATGGTGTCCCCGACTACTCCGAGGCGGCAATGTCGGCGCGCTTCGACAAGCTCGAAGCGCTACGCGCCCGGCTCGACGCGATCGACGACTCCGACTGGCCGATCGGCCGGCGGGTCGACTACACGCTGGTACTCGCCGAGATGCGCGGCCTCGAGTTCCAGCACAAGGTCGTAAGACCCTGGGCCCGCGATCCGGCCTTCTACAGCACAACGAACCTTGGCTTCGGGCCGAAGATGGACGGCGCGATGGCGATTCCGACGCCGCCGCTCGATGACAGCGAGGCCTCGGAACTCGAGACCCGCCTTGCAGCCGTGCCAGCCGTCCTCGCGGCAGCGCGGCGAAACCTCAAGCACCCGCGCGGCGATCTCGCGCGTCTGGGCATTACGCAGAAACGTATCGAGGTCAACGTGTACACGCGGCTCGCCGACGATTTGCAGGCCGACCGGCCCGCGCTCGCGCGACGCGCACGGGCGGCCGCCGAGGCCACGCGGGAATTCATGCAGTGGCTGGAGAGCATCGAGGCGGACCTGCCCGCGCACGGCGGCGTCGGCCGCGACAACTACAACTGGCTCTTGAAGCACGTGCTGCTGTTCCCGTATTCGTGGGAGGACATGCAGGTCATCGGTCAGCGCGAATACGAACGCAGCCTCGTGTTCCTGAAGCTCGAGGAGCACCGGCACGCCGACATACCCATGATCGAACCCGCAACCACGATGGCGGAGTTCGAGCGCCGCCGGGCCGACGCCGACCGCGACCTGCTCGAGTTCCTCGAGCGGAAGAACATCATGACCGTACCGGAGTGGCTCGAACCGCCCGAGCCCGAAGGCCCGTACATTCTGCCCGCCGACCGCGACCCGCTGAAGCCGGGACCGTTCGAGGCGCCGATCGACCGGCATTTCTTTCGCGAGGCCGAGGACCGCGACCCGCGCCCCTTGAGGGCCCACAATCTGCCCGGCCACCTGCTCGATTCCCTCATGCTGGCCCGCGACGACCGGCCGATACGCGGCGAGCGGCGCCTGTTCTTCATCTCGGGTACGCGCGCCGAAGGCTGGGCGTTTTACCTGGAAGAGCTTATTCAGCAGACGGGGTTTCTCGAGGGCCGGCCCAAGGCGCGCGAGATCAACTACATCCTGCAGGCGAAGCGCGCGGCACGGGTGTTGCCCGAACTCAGGCTGCACGACAACAGCTGGACGTATGACGAGGCGCTGGAATCGCTGACGAGCCGCACGCCTTACTGGATGGGCCCGGACGATGCGATCGCCCGCTTCGACCTCGAGCTGTACCTGCGGCAGCCCGGCTACGGGATCGGCTATTACGTCGGCAAGGTGCAGCTCGAGTCGCTATTCGCCGAAGTGGCGCTCCAGCGCGAGCGAGATTTCAGTCTCAAGGCGTTCCACGACGAGTTCCTGGCCGCCGGCGTCATGCCGATTTCTCTGATCCGCTGGGAGATGACCGGCGACGGTGCCCAGATCGAGGCGATGCGGGATGCGCCGCCGCTGTAGTCTAGGGTCCGAAGATCCACCAGCCGCCCGAGTCGAGGTCGGCCTCGCAGCGCCTGAGCTGGGCGCCCCACTCCTTGGCCCGGTAGTCGACGCGCCGGGCCGTGTCTTTTAGCCAACCCTTGCGGCGGTAGCTTCCCTTCTTCCAGCCGCCCTGCCCCTCGTGGTAGGCAAGGTACTGATTGTACGGATCCCATTTCGAGATGCCGGCTACCTTGTAGGACTTGTTGGTGTACCAGCCGACGAAGTCGATCGCATCGTCGAAGTCATCCCGGTCCGCCGAGCGGCGGCCCGTGTCCTTGCGGTACCAATTCCATGTGCTGTCGAGCGCCTGGGCGTAGCCATAGGCGTTCGACGGCCGTTTCCATGGCACGATTCCAAGCAGCCTGGTCCGCGGCGGACGGGCATTGAAGTCGAAAGACGACTCCTGGCGGATGATCGCCATCTGCACGTGGGTGGGCGTGCCCCAGCGCTTCTCGGATTTCTTCGCCGCCTTGTACCAGTTGCCTTTCTCCTCGAAAATTGCGCAGATGTCCTCGACGTTTTCGGGCGGCTTGCTTGCGCAGCCCGTGGCCGTCAGGAACCACGTCAGCGCAAATAGCAGCGCCAGACTGCGCAGCAGGTTGCGGCTGACTATGACTCCGAATCTGGAAAGATCGCCCATGTTGCTGAATTGTAGACTGAAAGTCCGATAAATGTCAGTCACGCGTCACTGGGTGTTCGGCTACGGCTCGCTGATCTGGCGGCAGGACTTCCCGTTCCTCGACGCACGCCGCGCGTGCATCAGCGGCTGGGTGCGGCGCTTCTGGCAGGGCTCGCACGATCATCGCGGCGTGGAGGATGCGCCAGGACGCGTCGTGACGCTCGTCGAAGCTCCCGGGGAGACATGCGTTGGCCGCGCATTCCTGGTCGAGGAAGATGTGTTCGAGCATCTCGACCATCGGGAGAAGAACGGCTACGAACGCCGCAACCTCATCGTGACGTTCGCGAACGGAACCGCGACGGCGACGACTTACGTGGCAACCGCGAACAACAGCGCCTATCTCGGCCCGGCGCCGATGGACGATATGGTGGCGCAGATCGAGCGCTCGGCCGGAGAGAGCGGAACGAATCGCGAATACGTACTCGAACTCGCACGTGCGGTGGATGAACTGGGCGCCGACGATGGCCATGTGCAAGCAGTCGCCCGATCAGTTGTCCTCGCCTCGGCATAGCAGCTGCTGGGCTGGCGGGCGGTCCGAACAGGTTTCGGACGCGCGCGCCGCTTTCAGCGCGCGCGCATACCATTCGTATTCGTCGAGAAAACCCGTCACGCGTTGCCGGTAGGCCGGGTCGATCGCGCCGCCATCGTCGTCGAAGGCCTCGTCAACCTCGGACACCGGAAACGCACTCGGTATGGCCGGTGAACCGAGTTCGGCCAGGATACCGCGAAGATTGACGAGCGAGCGTACACCGCCGAACGGTCCCGCCGAGTAGGTGACGATAGCGCTGGGCTTGTACAGGTATTCGCCCTGGAAATGATCGAGCAGATTCTTGAGCGCAGCCGGTACGCTGTGGTTGTACTCGGCGCTGACCACGACGAAGCCGTCGGCCGAGTCGAGCGTCTCCGCGATCCACGCCATGTCGGCGGGCGCCTCGCCGGCGTCGAACTCCTTGAACATGCGATCGAGCATCGGCAGCGGACGCTCTGCCGAGTCGACGAGTACCGCGTCGTGGCCGCGCTCTTCGAGTTCGCGGAGCACGAATCGCGCGACCTTGATGCCCGAGCGATTGCGGCGCGCACTGCCGTACAGGACGGCCGTTCGTAGCGTCATGGCGATCCGCCTCCCGCGTTCGGCTCAGCCGGCGCCGCGTCTTCCTCGATGACGAGATCGGGCATGCGGCCGGCGAACGCCTCCAGGGCCACTTCTCGGGTCGCGTCACAGGGATTTCCGCTGCGGCCGATTCGGTCCCATGCCGCCTTGGCCAGGATCGACAGGCCGCCCGTCGCGACCGCGGCACCTCCGGAGATCAGAACCCCCTGCTCGTCGACGGCCAGTGCCGGCGAACCCAGCGAACCGACGATCTTCACGTACGGATTGAACAGTTCGGCCGTGCTGATGCTGATGCCCTTGCGCGGCGTCGTTCGGACCGATACGTCCAGTTTCTCGTTACCGAGATTGATAGACGGTTTCACGAACACATTCAGCTTGTCGGTACGCACGATCAGCCGCGGCACGGCATCGAGTTTTCCCGCAGTGATTCCGAGCGGCGCGACGAGGCAGCTCAGCTCCGTGCTCGTCTCGGCCTTGTAGAACGGGCTGATGACGCTCAGGATCTGTTGCAGGACGTCGCCGTACAAGGCATTCAGAAGCGTATTGCTGCCGACGCGGCCGCCGCGCATGTCGAGAAGCAGCGTGCCGCTCGACGTAGCCAGCATCGAGCGCAGGTCGTCGCCGACGAAGGCGAGCGACACGTCGACGTCCGCGGTCCTTGCGAGGTCGCGGTTGGTGTCGCTCAGGCCGAAGGCCGCGTTGCGCGCCACGAGATCGAGCTCGGTCCGCGCGCCGCCCTCGGCCGGAACCAGGCTGCCGCGTGACACGAGCGCTCCCGACGGCGGATTCATGCGCAGTTCGCGAAGCTCGAGTGCGCCGCCGTAGAGCGTCGCATCGACGAGCACGTTCTCGAGGTACAGGCTGCCGCGGCGAAACGTTCCGATGTCGATGTAGAGCTCCGCATCGACCGCCCGCATGGCCTCGAGGGGCAACGGCCAGTCGGGAATCAAGCGGCCGTCGTCGCGCTCGGCAACGGGCTCGACGTCGATCTCCTCATCCCTGAATAGCGGCTGGATAAGGAACGCGTCGGAGCTGAAGCGTCCCGAGAGCTTCGGTACGTCGCCCTCGACATAGCGCAGGTCTCCCGTGAGGTCGCTGCCGCCCATTTCGACGACGAGGTCGCCAATGTCGAGCCGGCCGTCCTCTCCGATCGCACTGAGACTGAAGGCCAGGCTCTGCGCGCTGAACCCGCGGCCGTTGACCGTACCGAGCCTGGCCAGGTCCGGGACCCGGCCGCTCAGGGAAAACCGCGTTCGCGACAAACCATCGCCGACATCGATCAGTCCCTCGCCGCTCAGACTCGCATCGCCGAGCGTTGCGCTAAAACCGTCGAGCCTCAACTCCTCACCGCGGAGCGTGCCGCGCGTCTTGAACGAGAACGGCGCCTCGTGCGGCTTGAAGCCGGCGACGTCCTGCGCCGCGTTGCGAACGTCGCGGCCGCTCGCGCTGGCGGAGAAATCGACGAAGCGGCTTTCGATCGGCCAACCGACCGCAACATCCGCCGTCAGCGTGCCATTGCCCCGGCTGAGCTCGAAGTCGTCAACGCTGAGCTGTGTCCGCTCGAGCTCTACGCGCCCTGACAGGGAAAAGGGCCCGGGCCGGACGCTATAGCCGTCGACGTCGGCGAGCAGCTCTTCCATCGCGGGACCCTCTGCCAACAGCCGGACCCTGGTACCGGCGAGACCGGGGGCCAGCGACAGCCTGCCGACAACGGAGAGGTCGGTGCTCCCGATCCCGATCCGGGCGTCCCTGACGTCGATGGCCGATCGCTGCACGGCGACGTTGGCGGCGGCATCGAAGGGCTGGTCGGGCACGAAGCCCGCCTGTGCGAATCCGGCCACGGCGGATTTGAGGCTCGGCCCCCTGACGCTCACGTCCAGCGACGAGCCCTCTCCGCCGGCTGCGAACGCGACGCGGCCCTCGAGTTCGGCATCGATGCCGCCCAGACTGATCGCACTCGGCGTTCGCAATCGTAGCGCGCCCTCTTCAAGCACGACGCTGCCCGCGGCCGAGAGCGGCGCGTCCGGCAGCGTATCGATGCCGACGGCGGTGCCGATCGGCGCCAGGCTGTCGCTGTCGACGGTGAAATCAAATTCCGAACCCGCGTAGGCCGGCGCTTCGCCAAGCTGGCCACTCGCGGTCATCCGACCCAGCGAAGTCGCAACGTCGAGATGCAGATGCTCGGTTCCGTCCGCCTGCACCGTCAGATCCACGTCGACTGTGAACGGACCGGATGCGACGCCCGGAAGACCGGACAGGTTCCAAAACTGGCCGATATCCGGGCCCGTCGCGCTGAGGTCGATCGTGCCGTCATTGAGCGACGGGAAATCCGGCAATTGAGCGGTCATCAGAAACTCTGTGTCGCCGAGGGCCAGGCGCGCCTGCTGGACGATCAGGTCCTTGCCTTCCCGCGTCGCATCGACGTCGACCAGGAAGGCCCCTTCGTGGACGTCGTCGACGCCGAAAAACGCCATTACCCGACCGAGATTCGGGCCCGATGCCGAAAGATCCAGGTCGATACGATCGAGGTTGGCGAGATCCGATGCCACGCCTTCGGCCTCGAGCCGGACCTCGCCGACTCGCGCCAGCGCGTCGAGAACCAGCGTTCCATCATCTGAAGGGGCCAGTTCCGCGCTGACGTCGATGTCGCCCTCACTGTCCCCGCCCATGCCGAGCATTTGCGCAATCTCGTCTATGTTCGGCGCCTTTGCTACCAGGTTGATCGTCGGCCGCCTGAGTCCGGTGACATCGTCGAGGTGGCCGTCGACGGCCCACTCGAGGCTTCCGAAAACGCCGCGCAGGTCGAATCGAATGTCTTTGCCGGACAGCATCGCGTTCCAGGGCCCGGTTTCGCCCGCGAACTCCGCCTTGCGGTTGCCGAGCGTGCCTTTGAAGTCCAGGTCGAGAACATCGTCGTCGCGGTGTCGCTGGTTGAGCGAAGCCACGGCGAGCCGGACCGGCCGTTCCTGAGCCGGGCTCGAATAGACGAGCCGAACGTCCTGGATATTGGCCTGCTTCAGCAGGAACCCGCCGCCCGGCGCGGCGTCGGCCGGCGCGGGCTCGGCGCTGGCCCCGAACACGTCCCAGTTCAGCCTGCCGCCGTCGAGCACTGTCACGACAAGGTCCGCATCTCTCACTTCGACGTACTCGACGCGAAGCGGGCCGTTTATCAGCGACCGCAGGTCGATGTGAATCTCGGCGTAAGCTACAGCGAGCATCTCGTCGGGCTGGTCCCACTCGGCGTTCTGCCAGTGAACGTCGCGGGCGACGACCGCGATGCGACGGCCGACGTCGATCGAGAGGCCGCCGCGGATTTCGAAGCGTCGACCGCTGAGCTCGGTCAGGGCGGCCTCGATTCTCGGCTTCAGGAAACCCAGGTCAGCCGTCGTGACCCAGGCGACTGCGAGCATCGCGACCAGGACCAGCCCGGCCATCGACCATAGCGCCACGCGGCGTGCCCGTGGGCGTTTCGGATGCTTGCCTTCAATCGTCATAAACGGCCATCACGATACTGTGCAGATCTCTAATGCGTGGCTTCGGCTGATGATAGCGCGGCTTTCAAGCCGACGGCGTAAAACGTACCATCTGCGGTCCGCGCGGCAGGAAAGACAGGAAAACACCATGCAAATCAGATCGATGACGGCGGCCGCGCTGGCCGCCCTGACCTTGACGGCATGCGGCGGCGGCGACGAAGCCGCGCTTGCCGATCCGGCAGCCGAGGCGCTGCCCGACCTGAGTGTTGACGCTGAAGAACTCGAAGGCAACCCGTTCCTCGAAGACTGGGACACGCCGTTCGGCGTGCAGCCCTTCGATCGGATCGAGGATGCGCATTTCATGCCGGCCTTCAAGCAGGGGATTCTCGAACTGCGGGCGGAGATCGCAGAGATCGCTCGAAACCCTGAAGAACCGAGCTTCGAGAACACGATCCTCGCGCTCGAGAAATCGGGGGCGCTGGCAAACCGCGTTCGGCGGACCTTCTCGAGCCTGACCGGCACCGAGCTGAACGACAATCTGCGCGAGCTGCAGCGCGAGATCTGGCCGATGTGGTCGCGCGAGAGCGATGCGATCACGCTCAACGAAGACCTGTTCAGGCGCATACAGGCCGTCTACGAGCAACGCGGCAGCCTGGACCTCGGCGAACAGGAGGCGCGACTGCTCGAGCTGACCCGCCGGCGTTTCGTGCGCGCCGGCGCGGCACTCGAGCCCGACGTCAAACTTAAGGTGAGCGACATCAACGCCGAACTGTCGACGCTCAGCACGCAGTTCGCGCAAAACCTGCTGGCCGCAACCAAGGCCTTCCGTATCGAGCTCACCGATGAGGCCGACACGGCCGGACTCGCGGACGACTTCAAGACCAACATCTGGGACGCGGACGCCAATGCCTGGGTGCTGACGCTCGACCGCTCGGTGTACGAAACCTTCATGACCCAGTCGGAAAGCCGCAGCTTGCGCAAGCGGATGTTCGACGGCTACACGCGGCGCGCGACGAGCGGCGAGTACGACAACGGCCCGCTCGCGATCGAGATCGCGTACCTGCGGGCGAAGCGCGCCGAATTGATGGGCTACGAATCGCACGCGCACTACCAGCTCGAGACGCGCATGGCGAAGACTCCCCAAGGCGCCGAGGACTTCCTGCTCCGGGTCTGGCGTCCCGGCATCGCCCGCGCGAAACAGGAGCGCGCGGACATGCAGGCGCTGATCGGCGACGAATTCGAGTTCGCCGCGCACGACTGGTGGCACTACGCCGAGAAAGTGCGCATCGGGCGATTCAACCTCGATGAGAACGCGCTGAAGCCCTACTTCGATCTCGATGCGGTGCGCAACGGCGCGTTCGTCATGGCCAACCGGCTGTTCGGGCTGCGCTTCTCGGCCGTCGACGTGCCGGTCTGGAACGACGTCGTCACGGCCTACGAGGTGCGCGACGACGACGGCTCGCACCTGGGGCTCCTGTTCATGGACATGTACGCACGCGACTCGAAACGCGGCGGAGCCTGGATGAACTCCTATCGCCTCGCGTCGAATATCGAGGGCGAGGAGATCCGACCGCTGGTCACCAACAATCTGAACCTCCAGCTGCCGCCCGACGGTCAGCCGACGCTGATGCGCTTTTCGGAGGTGAAGACGCTGTTTCACGAGTTCGGGCACGGTCTGCACGGGCTCATGACACAGATCGACTACCCGACGTTTTCGGGCGTCGACGGTCCGCGCGACTACACGGAGTTTCCCGCGCAGATTCTCGAACACTGGCCCTCCGAGCCACAGATGCTCGAGCTGTACGCCAGGCACTATGAGACCGGCGACATCATTCCCGCGGACCTCGTCGAGCGCATGCTGGCCGCGGCGAATCACAACCAGGGTTTCGCGACGACCGAGTACATCGCGGCGTCGCTGCTCGACCTGCGCTGGCACATGCTGAGTTCGACCGAAGCCGCGGCGATCACCGATGCGGCCGAGTTCGAACGCGAGGTGCTGGACGAGTATGGCCTGATCCCGGAAATCCGGCCGCGCTACCGCACGTCGTACTTCAGCCACACATTCGCAGGTGGATACTCGGCGGGTTACTACGCGTACCTGTGGTCCGAGATTCTCGATTCCGACGGCTTCGACGCGTTCAAGGAAGCCGAGGACATATTCGACCCTGCAACGGCGGCGCGCCTCAAGAAGTGGGTGTACCAGGCCGGCGGCCTAAGGGAGGCCGACGAACTATACCGGAATTTCCGCGGCGCGGATCCGAGCATCGAACCGCTGCTCGAAGGTCGTGGATTCGACGTCACGGGGGGAGACTAGAAACGATTCGCACGATCGTCCAGTAGAGCCCGACCGTCGCGATCGCGAGCGATGCCGGCACGACGACTCGCCGCCGGTAAACGGTGTCGACGTCGTCCGTATGCATCGTCGCCCGGAAAGCGCGCGCGAGCAGCCACGCGACCAGCACGACGCCGAGCTGGCCGATCTCCACGCCGACGTTGAAGCCGATCAGGCCGCTTAAGAACTGGCCGGACGGCAGTCCCAGCTCGCCGAAGAAACCGGCGAAACCCAGGCCGTGCACGAGGCCGAAGCCGAAAACGACGAGCGGCCGCCACACGGGCATGTCCGACACCTTGAGGTTTTCGAGCGCGACGATCGCGATCGACGCCGCGATCAGTGGTTCGACGAGCCCGGCCGGCAGCGAGATCACGCCGGCCGCCGCCAGCCCGAGCGTGACCGTGTGCGCGATCGTGAACGTCGAAATCTGGATGACGAGTGCCTTCACGCGCGTCGATGTCAGGAACAGTGCCAGTACGAACAGGATGTGATCGAGGCCGGCCGGGAGGATATGCCCGATACCGATGCCGACGTACAGTATCGCGGTCGACAGCGGGCTTCGTTCGCTGCCATCCGCATCGAGGATCGGGTTCAGGTCGGCGGTCGTAGTGGCACTGTCGAGCTCGGCGAGCGCCGCGCAGAGCGCCGGGTCGATTGACGCCTCCCCGGGCACGCAAAATTCGTCTTCGGGATGCGCAGTCGCCGCAGGCGGGCACAAGAGTGCGGCGACGAGGCAAATTGCCGGCAGTATGTTGCGAATCGTCGCGCGCATCGCCGCGATTCTGCGCAAAACGCCGGGCCTCGGCAACGCGCGAAGCTCATGGCGATCGCCTAGAATAGAGCGCATGTCCGCGTTGACGTCCATGCTCGGCCTGATGATTGCCCTGCTTTTTGCACCGGTTCCGGCTTCGGCTCACGGCGGCGTCGTCGAAGAGGACGACCTCTGCGTCATCAACATCGGCTACCTGAAGGCGCACTTCAAAATCTACGTCCCGGCGAAGCGGCAACACGAACAGTTCTGCGAGGATCTGCCGGTCGGCGGCGAGAGCGTGTTCGTCATGGAGTATCTGCACGAGGGCTTGAGCAGCGCCGAGATCGACTTTCGAATCATCGAGAACGTTACCGGCAAAGGCACCTTCGCCCGACTCGAAGACGTTGAGCGATTACCCGACCTCGAAGCCGTGACCGTGCGCTACGAACCGGCCCGTATCGTGCCCGACGTGTACACGCTGCTGCACGAGTTCGATGCCGACGGCGAATTCGTCGGCATCGTCTCTGCCGCGAGCGGCGTGGACGGCGAGGTTTACACGGCCGTGTTCCCGTTCGAAGTCGGTTACACGGGCATAGGCCAGTGGCCGTGGATCGTCGCCGCGATTGCTCTGCTGCAGCTCAACTACTGGCATATGAGCCGCCGCCGCAAGCTTAGGCTCGTGAGTACCGTCATCCTGCTTGCGCTCGCCGTCGCGCCGAGGGGCGGCGTCCAGGCGGCCGAGATGGGGCCGGTCCAGTCGCGGGACGGCCACTTCCTCGTCCGCTTCGTGCCGGGCATCGAGCCGCTGCGCATCAATCACCTGCACAGCTGGACGCTCGTCATCGCAACCGTCGACAGCGCGCCGGTTCGCGGCGCGAACATCCGCATCACGGGTGGTATGCCGGCGCACGATCATGGCCTGCCGACGGCGCCGGCCGTCGTCGACGCCGACGAGGACGGACGCTACGTCGTCAAAGGCATGCGCTTTCACATGAGCGGCGACTGGGAACTCCTGGTCGAGATCGACGACGGCACGCGTCGCGATCTCGTCGTCCTGCCGATCACGCTGGAGGACCGGTAGCCGGTGGCATTTCGAAAACTCGGCGCGGTCCTGGTCTTTGCATTCGCCGCGCTGCTCATATTCGAGGCCTGGCAGCGGCTGGTCCCGCCCCGCCCCTGGTCAGAAGCCGAACTCGGCGTGCTTCGCTCGCTATCGCTCGCCGCACTGGCGCCGTTGCCGGCCGACCCGACCAACGCCGTCGCCGACGATCCGCGCGCAGCCGAGTTCGGCCATGCCCTGTTTTTCGAAACGCGCATGAGTGCAAACGGGTTCATAGCCTGTGCCACCTGCCACCAGCCGATCCGGCATTTCACGGATGGCCTGCCTCTCGGCGTCGGCATCGGCATGTCGGGCCGCAACACGCCGAGCATCGTCGGCAGCCAGTACAGCCCCTGGCTGTACTGGGACGGCCGCAAGGACAGCCAGTGGGCGCAGGCGCTGTCACCGATCGAGGACCCGAACGAGCACGGTTCGGACCGTTTGCGCATACTGAGCCTGATCGCATCGGAACCCGTCTACCGGCGCCGCTACGAATCGCTGTTCGGCGGTCCGCCCAGTCTGTTCGACGAGACGTCCGTCGATCGCGCCTTCGCCAATGTCGGCAAGGCGATTGCGGCCTATGAACGCCTGCTCAGGCCGGGTACGTCGGCCTTCGATGCCTACGTCGCGCACGTGGACGGCGGCGGCGACCCGATCGAGCAGCCATTCCTAAGCGAGGACCAGCTCCACGGTCTCCGGCTGTTCATCGGCGAGGCGCGTTGCACCGAATGCCACAACGGGCCGCTGTTCACGAACAACGAGTTCCACAACACGGGCACGCTGCCGCCGCCCGGTGAGCTGCCGGACCGCGGCCGTATCGACGGCGTGCGCCAGGTTCTCGACGACCCGTTCAACTGCCTCGGCGCGATGAGCGATGACGGCGGCGACGCCTGCGACGAGCTCAGATTCGTACGTACGGGCTCGGAGCTGATCGGTGCGACGCGCACGCCATCACTCAGGAACGTCACGCAAACGGCGCCCTACCAGAGCCGCGGCCAGTTCGAAACGCTCGCGCAGGTACTCGATCACTACAACGAAGCTCCGCTCGCGATGATCGGGCACAACGAAGCCGAGCCGCTGCGGCTTGCCGACTTTGAACTCGAGCGGCTGATTGCGTTCCTCGTATCGCTGGATGCGGCCGTCGACGTCGATCCGCGCTGGCTCGAGCCGCCCGACATGACCGCGTTCGAAGACTGAGTCATGGCGCGGGCTTCAGCCGCGCAGGGCCGCCGCCGCGAGTTCGAGGTCGGCTTCGGTATCGACGCCGCGGCCGGGCCGTACCGTCGGGCGCGCGACGAGAATGCGGTAGCCCATCGATAGCGCGCGAAGCTGTTCGAGCTGCTCGATCTGCTCGAGCGGCGACGGATCGGCAAGCACGAGCGAGCGCAGCACACCGGCGCGATAGCCGTAGATACCGTGATGATGCAGGGCCGTATCTCTTGCCATGAGCCCGGCCTCCTCGTGGCGCGGGTACGGGATCGGCGCGCGGCTGAAGTACAGCGCGAAGCCTTCCGCATCGCAAACGACCTTGACCACGTTCGGATCGTCCAAATCCCCGGCCGATGTGATCGGCGATGCCAGCGTCGAAAGATCGGCTCGCGAGTCCTCGAGCAGCGCCGCGCACTGGTTGATCAGGGCCGCCGGCACGGCCGGCTCGTCGCCCTGCAGGTTGACGACGACCGTCTCGTCGTCCCAGTCCATGAGGTCAGCCACCTCGGCGATACGCTCCGTGCCGGAACGATGCTGATCGCCCGTCATGCAGACCGTCGCGCCAAACGACTCGGCCGCATCCGCAATACGCGTGTCGTCGGTTGCGATGACGACTTCCCCGGCGTCGCTTTCACATCCGCGGGCGTGGACGTGTTCGATCATGGGCCGGCCGTTGATTTCCCTGAGCGGCTTGCCGGGCAATCGGGTCGACGCGTAGCGCGCCGGGATGACGACGACGAAAGGTCTCATGCGATTTCCTGCTGGTTACGCATACGCGAATCTATCTGCGCGAGCCACGCGCCGGCAAGCGACGCCTCCATCTCGAGTTCGACCGGCACCGACCAGTAGCGATCGGCCACGTCGCCGCCGAGCTTGACGGCGTCCTTCTCCGTCAGGAAGACGTTCAGGTCGTCGCCGAATTCGAGTTGCCGCCGTGCCAGCCGCGCGTGGTCCGGGAACGCGTGCTCGATGATCTCGATCCCGTGTCGCCTGAGCAGGTCGAAAAACCGGCCGGGGTTGCCGATGGCCGCGACCGCATGCACGGTCTCGCCCTCGAAGCCCCTGAGCGGCCTGACCAGCGAGCCGTTCAGTCGCGCGGCCTCGTTCGCCACGAGTTCGAAGGCAATCGCGTTCTGCTCCGTGACGGTCTCGGGCGTTTGGGCAGTCGCGCCGTTCACGAGCATCTGGTCGACCTCGGACGCCCTCGCCGCGGGCTCGCGCAGCGGCCCTGCCGGAAGCACGTAGCGATTGCCGAACCAGCGCCGGCCATCCACGACACAGATTTCGTAGTCTCGCGCGAGCTTCAAGTGCTGCAATCCGTCGTCGGCGATTATCAGGTCGACGCCGTCGTCGACCAGCATCCGAGCGGCCCTGACCCGGTCCCGGTCGACGGCGACGGGACAGCAGCTGCGGCGCGCCAGGAGCACCGGCTCGTCGCCGACCAGAGAAGGGTCGCTCGCGGCATCTACCCTGAGCGGCGAACCCGACCGACTGCCGCCGTAGCCGCGGCTCACGATGCCCGGGCGAAAGCCCGAGCGCTTCAAGGCGGACGCGAGCCAGATCGTCGTCGGCGTCTTGCCGGTGCCGCCCGCGGTGACGTTGCCGACGACGATGACCGGCACGCCGACGCGACGACTCTGAAGAAGCCCCGAGCGATACATGGCCCGGCGCAACGTGATCGCCAACCAGTACACGGCCGACAGCGGCAGCAGCAGCCGATACCCGGCGCCGTTGTCATACCAGGCACGAAGCAGCCAGTCGTGTAGGCGTTCCCTGATCACTCGTCGCTGAACTGCATCCGGTAGAGCGCGGCGTAGTGGCCATCGGCGGCCAGGAGTTCGTCGTGCGTGCCGGACTCGACGATTCGGCCGGCTTCGAGCACGACAATGCGATCGGCCGACTCGACCGTCGACAGGCGGTGCGCGATAACGAGCGTCGTCCGGTTCTCCATGAGCGCGCTGAGCGCATCCTGTATGCGCCGCTCCGAGCGCGTGTCCAGCGAGGACGTCGCCTCGTCGAGTATCAAGAGCGGCGCGTTCTTGAGCAACGCGCGGCCGATCGCGATACGCTGCCGCTGTCCCCCCGACAGTAGAACGCCGCGGTCGCCGACCATCGTTTCGTAGCCGGCCGGCATGTCCTTGACGAAGTCGGCAACGTGCGCGGCTTCGGCCGCCGCCTCGATTTCCTCGCGAGACCGGCTGCGCAGCTCGCCGTACGCCAGGTTGTTCGCGATCGTGTCGTTGAACAGCACGACGTCCTGGCTGACGACGCTGAGGTTGTCTCGCAACGATGCCAGCGTGTAGTCCTGGATCGGCACGTCGTCGATAAGAATCTCGCCGCTCGATACGTCATAGAAGCGCGGCAGCAGCATCGCAAGCGTGGACTTGCCGCTGCCCGAATGGCCGACGACGGCGAGCGTCTGGCCCGCACTGACCTTGAGCGAAATGTCCTCGAGTACGTACTCGTCGTCATTGCCGTAGGTAAAGCTGACATTCCTGAACTCGACGTTGCCCTCGATGCGGCCGGCCTCGCGCGTACCGTTATCGATCTCGTCATCCTCGTCGATGACCTTGAACAGGCTATCCGCGCCGGCCACGCCGCGCTGCAGGGTTGCGTTGACATTGGTGATGCGACGGACGGGCTGCAGCATGAGCATCATCGCGCTGAAGAACGAAATGAACTGCCCGGGAGACAGACGCCCGTCGATAGCCTCGCGGCTCGCGGCGAATATGACGAGCGCCACGCCGAAGCCGAAGATCACCTGCGTGACCGCGACGCCCAGCGAGCGCACCCGGATCAGCTTGAGGTTCTGCCGGCGGTTGCGCTCGTCGGCATCGCGAAGCCGCTCCTGCTCGTAGCGATAGCCGCCGAAGGCCTTGACGACCCAGTTGCCGCGAACGATCTCCTCGGTGACCTGGGTCACCTCGCCCACCGAGTCCTGGATGCGGCTGCTGTAGCGGCGGAACGCGTGCGCCAGCGCCCGCACGATCACCGCGAGAACCGGAAACAGGATTGCCACGAAGCCGGTCAGCTTGGGGCTGTGATAGAGCATGACGGCGATGGCCGCGAACACGGTCAGCACGTCGCGAATCGCGATCGTAACGACGCTGGTCACGGATTCCGCCACCATCTCGACGTTGTAGGTCATGCGCGACAGCAGCGGCCCAGCCGACTGATGGTCGAAATAGCGCGCCGGCAGGGTCAGGAACTTGCGAAACACCGCTCGTCTCAAGGAGCTGATGACCGAGCGTCCGATCCAGCCCAGCGACGCCTCCGTGGCGAAGCCCGCGAGCCCGCGAAGAATGAAGATGATGACGAAGGCGATCGGCAGCCAGCGAGCCGCGGCCAGGTTCTGCGCGACGAGCGCGTCGTCCATGAGCGGTTCGAGGAGCAGCACGAGACTGCCCTCGATGACGGCGGTACTCGCCATACCGATGATCGCAACGAGGCCGATGAGCTTGTGCGGCAGGACATATTGCCAGAGGCGTCCGTACACCTCGCGCATCCGATTGTCGAACTTGTCACTCACGGCGATGGCGTCCGGGTCGGGCACCGCTACTCCGTGGACGGATCGTTGACCGTCGCAATGTTGATCTGCGTGAAGCCGAGCCGGCCGGCGACGTCCATGGCCGTCACGACGAACTGGTGCCTGGCGTTGGCGTCGGCGCTAATCGTCATCGGCAGCGTATTGTCGCCATTCGAAACCTGCTGCAGCGCGTTGCGAATCGTCTGCGGACGGTTGTTGATGAGTTCCCGGCCGTTGACGAGGAACGTGCCCGATTCAGTGATCATGACGTCGATCTGCTCGGCCGGCTGCTCGGCAATATCGGTGACGTCCGCCTCGGGAAGCCGAATCGAAATCTTCGATTGCTTGACGAAGCTCGTCGACACCATGAAGAAGATCAACAGCAGAAAGACGACGTCGATTAGCGACGTGAGATTCACCTCGGGCTGCGTCCTCGGCCTCGTATTCAACCTCATGCGCTGGTCCGATTCTGCCGCCGGTGCAGCGCTTCGACGAGCTTGATGGCCTCCTTCTCCATGCTCACGACGAGCATGTCGACCCGATTGCGATAGTAGCGGTAGCCGATCAGCGCCGGGATCGCGACGGTCAGGCCAGCGGCCGTCGTGATAAGCGCCTGGGCGATACCGCCCGCGAGCGCGGCCGGGTCGCCGACCCCCTGGGACGTGATCTGGGTAAACACCTCGACCATGCCGATCACGGTACCCAGGAGCCCCAGGAGCGGCGACACGGCGGCAACGGTGCCCAGCGTTTCGAGGTAACGTTCGAGTTCGTGAACGACGTGCCGGCCCGTGTCCTCGATGCTGTCTTTCATGACCGTGCGCTGCTGGTCGCGGTTGATCAGCCCGGCGGCGAGAATCTGCCCGAGTGCCGAACCCTGGTGCAGGCTCTGGATCTTCTTTTGGTCGAGCTGATCCTTCTTGACCCAGCCCCAGACCTTGCTCGTCAAATCCTCGGGGATCACGCGTTTTTGCTGCAGCGTCCAGAAGCGCTCGAGGATGATTCCCATGGCTATGATCGCGCACAGGATGATCGGCGCCATCAGCCATCCGCCGGACTTGACTATTTCGACCATACGTTTGCGTTCCAGGGTACGCCCGGCCAAACCAACCCGGAATATACTAGAAGCGGTCTCAAAAATAATCATGGCCCTCCAGGCGATGCCAGAGGCGTCCCCGGCTGTGCCGGTAACCGTGCGTCGGCCCAACCCCGTCGCGACACAGCTCTACGCCGATCGCACCGGCTTCGGCCGTGTTCCAAACGTCCGAGTCCGTTGCCTGCCAGCGTTCGACGACCTCCGCCGCGGGCATCCCCCAGCGATTGCGGTAGCCCGCGGACACGATGGCCGCTGCGGGAGTCGTCGATTGCACGAATGCCGGCGTCGACGACGTTCGACTGCCATGATGCGGGACGATGAGCCAGTGAACGCCTCGCAGGCGGCGGCGTTGCACGAGCAAGGTCTCGGCTTCGGCCTCGATGTCCCCGCTTAGAAGCGCGCGATGCTCGCCCGTCGAAACGAGCAGGACGCAGGAGGCATCGTTACCCGAGACGGCGTCCGATGCGTCCGGATGCAGTATGTCGAAGCGAACGCCATCCCACTGCCAGGAATGCCCGGCCAGACAAGCGTCGAAGCCCGCAGTCGCACCGAGGCCGTCCCCGGCCAGGACGCTCTCAACCGGCAGGTAACCCAGGAGTTCGGACAAACCGCCCGCGTGGTCGCTGTCGGCGTGCGATACAATCAGCCGGTTTATCGAGGCGATTCCGCGGCTCTCGAGGAACGGTCCGATCGTCGATGCCACGGTGCTGCCGCCGCCGCGAAACGATGGGCCCGTGTCGTAGAGGAGCGCGTGCGACGTCGTCTGCAGGCCAACAGCAAGTCCCTGGCCGACGTCGAGGACATCGATCCGGACGCAGCCCGGGGCGGGGCCGCCCGGCCGCCATAGCACGACGGCGACGGCGCCGAGCCACGCAGCCGGCCGGCCCGGCACGCTGCCCGGCAGCAGACCGCAGAGCGGCAACAGGAGGCACAGCCAGACAAGTCCGCGCGGCTCCGGCACGACGCTCGATCCCATCTCGCCCGCGGCAATCGCAATCACGTGCTCGAGCCAGCCGACGGTCCGCGCCGCGAACACAAGCGCGAGATTACCCGCCGGTTCGAGGGCGCCGCCAAGCGCCAGTCCGGCGAGCGTAAGAGGAACGGTGACGACGCCGAAGACCGGAATCGCTACGAAGTTGACCAGCGGACCCGCCAGCGACACCCGGCCGAAGATGAGCGCCGAGAGCGGCAGGAGTCCGAGAAACAGCGTCGACTGCGCCGACGCCAGCTTGAGGCCGGCGACATACGGCTTGAGCGACCAGTGGCCCGCTTCGGCCGGGCGCTGCCTGGCCGCGACCAGCAGCAGCAGCACGGCGCCGAACGACAGCTTGAACGCGGCCGACAGGGTTGCGAGCGGATTGACGAGGCAGACCGCGAGTGCCGTGACCGCAAGCACCTGCGCGCCGCTCACCTCCCGGCGCTTGAGCAGGGCCAGCGCGGCCAGCATCAGCATGAGCGTTGCGCGCCGGGCCGGAATCGCGAGTCCGGACAGTAGCGCGTACAGGACCGCCACGCAGAGGCCCGCGATGATTGCAGCATCATGCGGTCGCCGGCCCCAGCCGGCCGTGCCGAATAGCAAGCGACCGAGACCGTAGCCGCTGACTGCCGCAAGGCCAATGTGCAGGCCCGAGATAGCCATCAGGTGGCTCGTGCCCGAGGCGGCGTAGCGCTGTCGCTGCTCGGCGCTGAGCCTGTGCCGTGCGCCGATGCCGATCGCCGCGATGACGGCCGCCTGGCCCGGCTCCTCCACGACCCGTGCGATTCGCCGCTCGAGCCGCGCGCGGGCGCGGCCGACGGGACCGTAAACGGCCGAGTCGAGCAGCCGGTTGTGGCGGCCCGTTACGACGTAGCCCGTCGCGCCGGTTGCGGCTGCCAGGTGGCGGGCAAGAACGTCGCTGCCGCCGGGATTCAGGCGGCCCCGTGGTCGCCGCAGCTTGAGCTCGAGCCGCCAGACGTCGCCATACCGGAGCTCGACCGGCGGGTCGTACCAGCGCAGCACGAGCCGCCGCGGCAGCCGGCGGTCGGTGAGCGGAACCGCCTCGAAGCGGCTGCCGGATGTACGCCGCTCCGGAAAATTGCCGATCCTTACGTCGACCAGAATGCTGTCGCCTTCGAAGCGCCGATCGAGCTGGGCGTCGAGCCGGATCAGCAGCGCGACCAGAAACCAGGCGCTGCCGACGAGGCCGAACGTGACGTCGCGCAACGCGAGCCGGCCGCGAACTGCGACGAGCGTCACGATTACGCCGGCCAATACGGCCAGCGAGCCAGCCGCGGGCGGAAAGCTGATAAGCTGCGGCAGCAGCACGCCGGCGAGCATGCAGGCACAGATCCGGATCACGGTTCGCGTGAACGGCCGCGCGGGCAGCACCCGCCAGGCATTCAATCAGACAGGATTTCAGGCAGCGATGCCAAGAAGCGTATTCAAGAAATTCGCGGTGAAACGCCACGAGTTCGGCGACAGCTGGGCACTGAAGCCGTTTCAGAGGCTCATGGCCGAGCCGCGTTACTGGGGCATTCGTCGACGCACGGTCGTACCGTCGTTCTCGCTCGGACTGTTTCTCTGCTTTCAGCCGATTCCCGCCCAGCCCATCATCGCGACGCTCATCGCGCTGGCCACGCGCATCAATATTCCGATCGCCGCCGCGACGCCGTTCATAAGCAACCCGCTGACGATGCCGCCAATGTACTACGCCTGCTACCGGGTCGGTTCGTGGGTGCTCGGCCAGGAGCCGCAGCCGATTGATTTCGAGATCTCGTTCGAGTGGTTGACCACGACGTTCCTGACCTACTGGCAGCCGGTCACGCTTGGTTGCCTGATCCTGGGCACGACGTCCGCCGCTTTGGGCTACATCATCGTCGACAGCGCGTGGCGCTTCACGCTGCACGACTACAAGATCCAGAAGCGCAAGCGGCGAAAGGCCCGGGCCTCGGGCCGGGACGTGCAGCAGAAATAAGCGCTACGCCTGCTCGCTGAGCGACTTGTTTTCGAGCACTACGACGCGGTCCATCCGCCGCGCAATAGTATGGTCGTGGGTCACGATCACGAGGCTGGTCTCGAGCTCCTCGTTGAGTTCGAGCATAAGACCCAAAACGTGCTCGCCGTTGCCCGCGTCGAGGTTTCCGGTCGGCTCGTCAGCCAGCACCAGCGCCGGTCGTGTAATCAGAGCACGCGCCACGGCCGCGCGCTGGCGTTCGCCGCCCGACAGTTCGCCGGGCTTGTGCGTGAGCCGCTCGCCGAGTCCGACGCGGTCCAGCAGCGCGCGCGCCTTCTCCACGGCCGCCGGCCGCGGCTCGCCTCGAATCATGAGCGGCATTGCCACGTTCTCTTCGGCCGTGAATTCGGGCAGCAGGTGGTGAAACTGGTAGACGAAGCCGATGTAGCGATTGCGCAGCTCGCCGCGCGAGGTCTCATTGCCGCCGTGCATCGCTTCGCCGCCGACAAAGACTTCGCCCTCGTCGGGCGAGTCGAGGCCGCCCAGGATCTGCAACAGCGTGGTTTTGCCCGATCCCGACGCGCCGACGATAGCCAGGCGTTCGGCCGGCATGACGGCCAGATTGACGCCTCGCAGCACCTCGAGCACGTTACGGCCCTCGCTAAAGCGCCGCGCCAGGCCTCGGCACTCGAGGACGGGACGTGCATCTTCAGTCATAGCGCAGTGCCTCCGCGGGCGCAGTCCGTGCGGCCATCCAGGCCGGGTACAGGGTCGATGCCAATGCAAGCACCAGCGCGATCGTGCCGATCTTCACGACGTCGCCGACGATGAGCTCCGACGGCAGGTCGCTGATGAAGTAGACGTCCGCCGCGAGGAACTTGATCCCGAAGCTCGACTCGAGAAAACCGACCACGGTTTCGAGATTCAGGCTCAGGAGTACGCCCAGCGCGACACCCGACAGCGTGCCGAGCAGCCCGATAACGCTGCCCTGGGTCATGAAGATCTTGAGGATGCTCGACGGCCTGGCGCCGATCGTGCGCAGGATCGCGATATCCGCCTGCTTGTCCTTCACGACCATGACGAGCGTCGAGACGATGTTGAAGGCTGCCACCGCGACGACCATGAGCAGGATCACGAACAGGATCGACTTGGTGATCTGGATCGACCGGAAGAAGTTGATGTTGCGCCGCGTCCAGTCGCTGATCAGAACGAGCACGCCGTGCTCGAGCGCCACCTCGCGCACGATCTCGGGCGCCGCGAAGATGTCCGTGACCGCCAGGCGCACGCCGCTCACGGCATCGCGCATCCGGTAGAGCCGCTGCGCGTCGCCCATGTTCACGAATGCCAGCCGCCGGTCGAATTCGTACATGCCGACGCGGTAGATGCCGCTGACCGTGAAGCGCTTCTGCCGTGGCAGGATGCCCGCCGGCGTCACCCTGCCCTCCGCGAGCGTGACGGTAACCTTGTCGCCCGGGCGAACCTTGAGTTCACGCGCGAGCTCGACGCCGAGCACGATGTTGAATTCTCCTTCGACGAGACTCGCGAGCTCGCCCTCGAGCATGACGTCGGCGACGCCCGACACGTCGCGCTCGCGCCCGGGGTCGATGCCGCGCAGTTCGGCGCCGCTCAAGCCCTCTTCGAAAACCAGCAGCGCCTGGCCGCTGACGTACGGTGCCGTGCCGGCTACGCGCGGATTGGCGAGCGCCGTCTCGCTAAGCGATCGCCAGTCGCCGAGGCTGCCGTCCACGCCCTCGATCGACGCGTGCGAGGTCATCGCGAGCAGCCGGTCCTTCAGTTCCCGTTCGAAACCGTTGACGACCGACAGGACGACGATCAGCACGGTCACGGCGATCGCGATACCGAGCATGGAAATGGCCGAGATCAGCGAGACGAAGCTGTTCGCGCTCTTCGAACGCACGTAGCGCCGGCCGATCCAGTATTCGAAGTGTTGCGCCACTACTCGTACCTCAGCGCCGCGGCCGGGTTGACGAGCGCCGCCCGGCGCGCCGGATACAGCGTCGCGAGCGAGGTCAGGACGAATGCGGCCGACGAGATCGCCGCGACCTGCCACCAGCGGATCTCCGACGGGATGTCCGTGACGTAGTACACGTCGCCCGGCATGATCTGAAACCCGAGCAGGCGCTCGAGGACTGGCGCGATGTCGGTCACGTACAGCGCGACGACCAGCCCGAGGACACTGCCGATGATCACGCCGGCCCAACCGATCGCGGCGCCCTGCACGAAGAACACGCGCACGACACCGTTCGGCCGCATGCCCAGCGTGCGCAGCACGGCGATGTCATTGGTCTTGTCCGTGACCACCATGACCAGGCTCGCGACGATATTGAACGCCGCGACGCCGATGATCAGCGACAGGATCAGCGACATCATCATTTTCTCGAGGCGGATCGCGCGAAAGTAGCTTTCGTTTTCGATCGTCCAGTCGCTGCTTTGAACTCCATCCAGACGCCCGCTCAGGCGGCGCGCAATCGCCGGGGCCTGCATGACGTCTTCGGCGCGGAATCGCACGGCGCTGACGTCGTCGCCAAGGCCCACGATTCGCGCGGCATCGGCGAGATGCACGAGCGCAAGCGATGCGTCGTGGTCCTGCAGCCCGGCCTCGAATATGCCAGCCACGATGAAGCGCTCGAGCTTCGGCTGCATCGTGCCGTCGCCGACGGGCCGCGGAATCAGGAGCACCACGGCGTCGCCCGGACGGACCCCGATCGTATACGCGAGCAGCCGGCCGAGAACGATGTTCCGGCCGCCGTTCGTGAGCCCGTCGAGCTGCCCTTCGACGATGTCGAGCCGGCCGTCGGCGAGCGCCATCTCGCGTTTGGGGTCGATGCCGTGAACGATGACGGGCTCGAGCGTGCGGCCCGACTGGATCATGCCCTCCATCGACACAAACGGCGCCGCGGCCAGCACGCCCGGCTCGGCCGCCACCTCGGCCGCGAGCGCCGGCCAGTCGCGAGTCCGGTTGTCCGCGCCGCTTACGGAGCCGTGCGCCGACATGCTCAAGAGCCGGCCGCGGAGCTCACCCTCGAAGCCGTTCATGACCGAGAGGATGACGATCAGCGCCGCCACGCCGAGCGCCACGCCGAGCAGCGATATCAGCGTGATGAACGACACGAAGCGGGTGCGCCGCTTGGCCCGGAGATAGCGCAGCCCGACGAAGAGTTCGACAGCCTTGATCATCGGCTGGCATTAAACCACAGATACTTACGCGGTTTGCGCCTGCCGGAAGGCTTTGGGGAAACTGTGACCCGGTTATCGCGCAGCCCGCACTCGAAACGTGTAAAAACCTGTTAAATAGGCTGTTTTCCAGGCAAGAACGGGCGGTGCTATAGTCGCCCGGAGTCAATCGGAGATCGACGATGGCAACAATCAAGCTCACGATCGCTGGCCTCGCGCTCGTAGCCCTTGCGGCGGGCTTTGCACCCGCCGCGAGCGCCCAGAACCTCGACATGCGCGGCACCCAGGACGCTCGCGAGGATCGCAGCCGCCCGACCCGCGGCATGACCCAGGCCAGCGTCGAATCGACCTACGGCGCACCGCAGAGCCGTCAGTCGC
The DNA here is from genome assembly GCA_028280615.1 of Woeseiaceae bacterium. Taxonomy (GTDB): domain Bacteria; phylum Pseudomonadota; class Gammaproteobacteria; order Steroidobacterales; family Woeseiaceae; genus UBA1847. The sequence goes on from JANQLK010000011.1 coordinate 38,759, forward strand.
CCGTCGGCGATCCGCCGATCACGCGCTGGGAATACGCCGACTTCGTCGTGTTCTTCGAGTACGACCGCGTCATTCACGCCGTCGCGCGGCGCAGGTAACGCTCAAGCTGTTACGAGGTCTTCCGCCGCCCGGGCGTTTTTGCATGCCGAAACGCCTATAATCGCGGGTTCCGTTCAGGAGCCCCGCCACGTGACCGACACCGCTGTACTGATACCCGAAACACTCGCCGCGGCGACCGACAGAACCGGCTTTGGCCGGCTGGTCGGCGCCAGCATGGCGCTGGCGGCCGTGGAGTACGCCCGCGCTGCACCCGGGCCGGTGCTGCTGCTCGCCGACGATCCCCGGCAGGCCGACCGGCTCGAGGCCGAGTGCCGCTTCTTCGCGGGCAGCGATTTCGACGTGCTGCATTTCGTCGAGTGGGAGACCCTGCCCTGGGACAACTTCTCGCCGCACCAGGACATCATTTCCGAACGTCTCAAGGTGCTCGCGGCGCTGCCGGAATTGAGCCGCGGCATCGTCATCGCCTCGGCTCCCGTCCTGCTGCAGCGCCTGCCGCCGACGGACTACGTCGCGGCGCGCACGCTGTCGCTGGCCGTCGGTCAGACACTGCCGCGCGACGCGTTCGTCGATACGCTCGTCGCGGCCGGCTACTACCGTGTGCCGCAGGTCTCCGAGCACGGCGAATTCGCGGTCCGCGGCTCGCTCACCGACGTCTTCCCGATGGGTGCGGGCGCGCCGATCCGCATCGACTATTTCGACGACGAGATCGAGTCGCTGCGCACGTTCTCAGTGGACACCCAGCTCTCAGGAGACACGCTGCCCGCGATCGCCCTGTTGCCGGCGCGCGAGATCCCGCTGGATGAGGCGGACGTCAAACGATTCCGGGCCCGCTACCGCGAGCGTTTCGAGGGCCAGCCGGGCAAGTCGCGCGTGTACCGCGACGTTTCGGACGGCATCGCGCACGGCGGCATCGAGTACTACCTGCCGCTGTTCTTCGACGAAACGGCCTCGTTCACGAGTTACCTGCCGCGGAACTGCGTCGTGATCTCGCCGGACGGCCTGAGCGCCACGCTCGAGACGGCCTGGAGCGAGATTCGCGAACGTTACGAGTTGCACCGGCACGACGTCGAGCGGCCGATCCTCAAGCCCGAGGAGACCTTTTTTCGCATCGAGGACGTCCTCGCGGGTCTCGGCGATCACCCGCAGCACCTGTACTCGGCGCAGTCGCTCGCGGAACGCAAAGGCTACGTCAACCTGCCGACCCGGCTGCCGCCGGCACTCAAGATCGAGGCGCGCTACGAGGACCCTGCCGCCGGTCTCATGCAGTTCCTGAACGACTTCGACGGCCGGATTCTGTTTGCGGCCGAGTCGGCGGGCCGCCGCGAGCAGCTGCACGAACTGCTCGCGGGGCGCGGGCTCGACATCGCGCGCTTCGAACGCTGGGAGGATTTCCTGGCCGCCGACACGCGCATCGGCCTCGTCATCGCGCCGCTCGAGAACGGCGTGCTGCTGCCGGAGAGCGGCCTCGCGCTCCTGAGCGAGCAGCAGCTATTCGGCGACCGCGTGCGGCAGAAGCGCCGCCGGCGCGCCGCCGATCGCGATCCCGAAACGATCATTCGCCAGCTCAACGACCTGCAGCCGGGCTCGCCCGTGGTCCACGCCGAGTACGGCGTGGGACGCTATCTCGGCCTCGCGACGATCGCCGCGGGCGGCATCGACGCCGAGTTCCTGCATATCGAGTACGCCGACGGCGACAAGCTGTACGTGCCCGTGCACGCCCTCGACCTGATCAGCCGCTACACGGGCGCATCGCCGGAGACCGCGCCGCTGCACCGGCTCGGCAGCGACCAGTGGGCCAGGGCCCGCAAGCGCGCCGCGGAGCGGGCCCGCGACGTCGCGGCAGAATTGCTCGACACCTACGCGCGCCGCGCCGCGCGTCCCGGGCATGCCTTCCGCTGGCCCGAGAGTGACTACCGCGCGTTCGAAGCCGGCTTCCCGTTCGACCTGACCGAGGACCAGGCGACCACGATCGACGCCGTGCTCGAGGACCTCGCCTCGGACCAGCCGATGGACCGGGTGGTTTGTGGCGACGTCGGCTTCGGCAAGACCGAGGTCGCGCTTCGAGCGACCTTCGCGGCCGTGCACGGTGGCAAGCAGGTCGCGATTCTCGTGCCGACCACGCTGCTCGCGCAGCAGCACGGCGAGAACTTTCGCGATCGATTCGCGGACTGGCCCGTGCGCGTCGAAATCCTGTCGCGCTTCCAGTCGCCGAAGCAGGTCAAGGACATCGTTGCCGGCCTGCGGTCGGGCAACATCGACGTCGTGATCGGCACGCACCGTCTGCTGCAGCACACCAAAGACATCAAGGACGTCGGCCTCGTGATCGTCGACGAGGAACACCGCTTCGGCGTGCGGCACAAGGAGGCGATCAAGTCGCTGCGCAGCGAGATCGACGTGCTGACGCTGACCGCGACGCCGATACCGCGTACGTTGAACCTGGCGCTCGGCGGCTTGCGTGACCTGTCGCTGATCACGACGCCGCCCGCCGAGCGCCTGGCCGTCAAGACCTTTGTCAGCGAGTGGAACGATACGCTGATCCGCGAGGCCTGCCTGCGCGAGATCAAGCGCGGCGGCCAGGTGTACTTCATCCACAATCGCGTCGAGGACATCGGCAAGATCGAGCTAAAGCTCGAGAAGCTCGTGCCCGAGGCAAAGATTCGCATCGGCCACGGCCAGATGCCCGAGCGCGAACTCGAGCAGGTCATGTTCGACTTCTACCACCGGCGTTTCAACGTGCTTCTGTGCACGACGATCGTCGAAAGCGGCATCGACGTGCCGTCGGCCAACACGATCGTCATCAACCGGGCAGACCGCTTCGGGCTTGCCCAGCTGCACCAGCTGCGCGGACGGGTCGGACGTTCGCACCATCGCGCCTATGCCTATATGGTCGCGCCGCCCAGGGCGGTCATGACCGCGGACGCCGTCAAGCGGCTCGAAGCCATCGACTCGCTGGACGACCTCGGCGCGGGCTTCACGCTCGCAACCCACGATCTCGAGATCCGCGGCGCGGGCGAACTCCTGGGCGACGAGCAGAGCGGCCAGATCCAGGAGATCGGTTTCTCGCTGTACATGGACATGCTGACGCAGGCCGTCGAGTCGCTGCGCTCGGGCGAGGAACCCGATCTCGACGCGCCGCTAAACGCGGGCGTCGACATCAATCTGCACGTGCCCGCGCTGCTGCCCGAGGACTACGTGCCTGACGTGCACCTGCGGCTGATCCTGTACAAGCGGATTTCGGCGGCGAGCTCCGCCGAGGAGCTGCGCGAACTCAGCGTCGAGCTGATCGATCGCTTCGGCCTGCTGCCCGAGGCGTCGAAAAACCTGCTGCGCGTCGCGGGCATCAAACGAGCGGCCGGCGAGCTCGGCATCGAGAAGATCGACGCCTCGAACGCCGGCGGCTACCTCGTATTCGCCGACGAGAGCCGCGTCGATCCGCTCGCGCTGATCCAGCTCGTGCAGGGTGACAGCCGCACGTACAGACTCAAGGGCTCGCATCGATTGACGTTCCGGACAGATCTCGATGAGCTCGAATCCCGCTTCGCGTTCATCGAAACGTTGCTCGATCGCCTCTCAGGTGGTACCAAGGCGGCTGAGCGAGCGCAACAGCACGGGGCACGACGACATGCCTAGGATCATGTACACACTGCTGCTCCTGCTGCCGGCCGGCGCGGGCGTCGCGCAGACGACGCCGGACGTGGACGAGCAGGGAGAGCCGGAGCTCCGCCGCTACAGCGTCGAGCTCATCGTTTTCGCCTATGCCGAAGACGTCGCGACGGGCAGCGAGCTGTTCCTGCCCGAGGTCGTCGAGGTCGAAGCGCCGGCGCTGATCGGTGACCGGGAGGGCTTCTGGTCCGCCGAGGGACCGATCCCGGACGACTCGATGGCCGGCGACGGCGAAACGGTCCTCGACGAAACGGCGCCGGACCAGGAATCCGGCGCTGGCGAAGCACCGCCCGAGTTTTTCGACGAATTCGGCCGGCGCGTGAATGAATACGGCGAGCGCATCGATGACGCCGGCAATGTCATCGTCGGGTTCGACCCCTACGCGCTGACGGTCTTTGCCGAGGACGAGCTCACGATGCTCGATACCTGGGATCGCCTCGACCGGCTCGATGCCTACGAGCCGCTTCTGCACGTGGGCTGGGCGCAGCCGGGCTTGCCCGAGGAGGAGACCGAGGCCATTCCGCTGGAGGACTTCGAGTCGCCCGTGGCCGGACTCGACGGCGCATTCACGCTGTACCTGAGCCGCTACCTGCACCTCGTCGTCGACCTCGAGCTCGCGGCCGAGCGCGGCAGAGACATCGACGGCGACGGTATCGTCGACGAGATGCCGGACGACTCGAGCCGCGACCTGAGCTACGAGGAAACCGTCGCGCTGTACGGCCGGGCCGGCCGCCGCGAGACGGCCTCTCCCCTGCCCGGCCAGCCAATGACCGGCCGGCTGTTTGCGGACGACGAGTATGCCGACGAGATGTCCCCGGCCGCGGCCCTCAAGGTGCTGCCGCTCAAGTATTCGATCAACGAAAACCGCATCGTGAACAGCGGCGACGTGCGCTACTTCGACCATCCGAAGTTCGGCGTCGTCGCGAAGATCGAGCGCGTCGAGCTGCCGGACCCGGCCGAGGCCGGCGACGATACGGACGTGCTGCTGCCGGTGACCGCTCGATGACGCCGGCGGGCGGAAACTTGTAACGTGGGAACGACAAAAAGCTATTAAATCAGTGCTTTATTAGAAAAACATAAAAGCAACTATAAACAGGCCATGGAATGAACTTGTCAGTGCCGCGTATGCCGATCTCTTGGGAGACCCGGCACGATTAGCAGATAACCTGAAAGCCTTTGATCAGGAAACGCTTGATGCGTTGATGCCGAGAGCCGATCAGAGAGTTTGGAATCGGGTCGCAAGAGAACTGGATCGTATCTATTCGGTTGGCGCTGATGAAATCGCTGAACGACAGATCAAGAACAAGAGTTTTATTGACTCGCTGATTACCTCATCTACGCCGAGAAAGTCTCGGACGAGCATTCAGGCGATGAACAACACGAATGACGAGGCGACGCGTGACTCGTATCGAGCAGCGATTGTCGAGTAGGCTTGGGATGACGTTTTTAAGCCGGCAAAGAGTAAAGTCAATGTCGATGCCGAATTGCTAAGACGGCGCGTCGCAAAACTCAAGGAAACGGGCTTGTGGAGCGTCCTATCTACTGAATAACAACCACGCAATATTAACGGCGATGGGCGGCGCTTTAGCGCAAATTGCCCCGCCTGAAGATATCAGCCAATTGGAGGACTAGATGGCATTTCCATTACTTGGTACGCCCAAACCACAGTTTTTCGATTCATCTGGAACTCCGCTTGCAGCTGGTACGGTTGAGGTAAAAGAGCCCGATGACGATACGGACAAAGCGACTTATCCAACCTATGACGATGCAGAGGCGGCGACAAACCCAAATGACAACCCACTGACGTTGAACTCTCGCGGCGAGCCGGCAAATGGTTTGTGGGGAATTGATGGCGAAGATTACAAAATCGTTCTGAAGGATGATAGCGGTTCTACGGTCTACACAGTCGATGATGTTTTTCTGCCGGTCTCACCTATCAATAAGACAGCGGCAGAAACATCAGCAGGCGTAACGGTAATAGACTTTGCCTACCCGCCCGGTGACGTTCGTCGGTACGGTGCAAACGGGTCGTCGGACGACACAGCCGCGATAAATGCGGCTCTATCGGTTGGCGGCGAGGTCCTCTTGCTTTCGTCGCATACGATTAGCGCAAAGCTCGATATTACCGCTGATTGTCACATCAAAGGCGCTCGGCCATACACGACGTTTACTCAATCTCACGATGGTGAATTGTTTGATCTGTCGACCCAGAATGTCTACATCGAAAATGTTAAGGCATCAGGAAATGACTTTATTCTGATCGATTCAAGCTTTAACGATCTCACTATTGATAACTGCCACATCACAGGTGCACCGACGACGTTCACCGAATACGGCATTCGTGCGGCAACGGGTGCGGCCCTGACGTGCAACAATCTGATCATTTCTCGTACGTACTTCAAAGACTGCGCTTGTACACTTTTGAATGAGCTAACGGGCGAACTACTCGAAATGTCCGATTGCCACGTCAAAGACGCGCAGACGCTTGTGCTTCGATCTTTGCCATCGTCTTGGCCAAACCAAGGCTCAACTGAGAACTGGAATCACGTCAAATTCTTGCGCAATTGGGTCGATGGCATAAACACCAACGTCACGGACACAAGCGCCTTTGCAAGATTGGTGATGTCAACAGCCAACAACGAAATAGAAGTTGGAAACAATGTAGCCAAGAACTTCACGACGACGGGGTCTGGAACCATCATCTACTCAGACACCGGAGATACAAATGTGCACGATAATTTTTTTGAAAACATGCAAGGCAATAACTTTCTGATTCGAGATAAAGATCATGCGGCGACGAACTCCCATCGGGTAGTAAATAACACGTTCAAGCAGGACGCTGTTTCAACAAACGTCCCAGGCATTATGAGCTGTTTGAAGAAATCGAACGCAATTATTGAGGGTAACGTATTTGTCGGTTGTGAGGGTGTTTGCCTAGAGGTCTACGACCCAAGGACAGCTCCTTACGCCAGCAACATCAAGTTCAGCAACAATCACATCATTGACCACAATTACCCCGCTGTTGTTCGCTTGAGGGAGCCATCCAGCAATATCACAATCAGCGGTAACACGGTTCACGGTCTGACAAATACGGGTGCGGTCACGCTTGAGGGCGAAGATGACGAGCGCCTTGTAAGCATATACGTTTCAAGTGAAGGTGATTCCGCAACAGATATTGAGAATGTGGTCATATCGGGCAACTCAATTTTAGACGGCTCGGCGACCTCGTGCATGGTTTCGCTTTACACCAATACGTCGGCCCCAGGGGGCATCAACAATATTTCTATTGTCGACAACTACCTGCCAGACGGATTGGCGCTGATCAAGGGGATCACGAATGGTGCTCCTACGGCAGAATCTATATACCTTGATGGTAACGTTCTCGGTCGAGGTGTCGACCTTGTTGACGGCGATCACCCGCAAGAATGGCGGGGTCCGCTTAAGGGTGTAACATCTGGAATGTATGATTTCTCTGTCAATGGCGGCTCAGTCGGAAATATTGCAATAGCAAGCATTCCGGATAACTCAACCGTGGTTAAAGCGTGGTATGAGGTTTTAACCGCCCCCACCAGTGGTGGCAGTGCCACGATAGCATTTGGTGTGCAAACCAACGATGCGGCCGGTATTTTAGCCGCTACGGCATACAACAATGCCGTCTTCAATACGGGCTATCACGACGCCATACCGGATGGTACGGCAACGAACTTCACAACCAAGACGACGGCGGTTCGTAGTCTCGTTATGACCATCGGTACTTCTGCACTAACGGCGGGAAAGATTCGAATCTGGGCAGAGTACATCACGAGCGAATAATGGCATTCGCAATACTAGGAAATCCGGTTCCTCAGTTCTTTTGAGCCATAACTGACCGGAACGCATCGCACCCGGCGACAACGCTAGCCCGCATCCAGCAACCCGTCGAAAAACTCCTCCGACGATGGCGCGCCCCGGGCGACGGTAATCGTTCCGAGCCGATGCGATACCGTGACGAAGCGCCCCTGCTCCGAGCGCGGGTGATGGATGCGCAGCTCCCGCACCGACGCCGAGATGCGATCCGCAAAGGCACGCACGTTGTCCTCGTCTGCCGCATGCGACAGCACGACGATCTTGTCGTCGCCGTGGCGCCCGACCACGTCGCTGGCGCGGCGCAGGCAGCGTTGCACGGTCTGGCCGACCCGGCGGAGGCAGGAGTCGGCGGCATGGCGACCGAAGACGTCGACGTAGGCTGCGAAGTCATCGAACGTAAACACGACGACGGCCAGCGTCGCCTGCTCGCGCCCGGCAACGGCCCAGTCGTGGGCCAGGATGTCGCGGAAGGTGCGCTCGTTGAGCAGGCCCGTCAGGGGGTCTTCGCGCCGCAGGTCGCGAATACGCCGCCGTGCGCGCTTGAGTGCCTGGTCGGCGTGGGCTGCCGCGCGGCCGCTCGTGAAGCGAAGCACGACCGCCATGTACTGACCGCCCGAGTCGCCGGGGTCGTCGACCGGCTTCAATACCAGCAGGCATTCCCGACCGTTTACGTCGACGGATATCGTGCTGGCGCGCCCGCTGCGCACGGCTTCGCTGACCTCGAGAGCCGACTCGCGGCCGACCAGCTTGTCGATGAGCTCTGCGAAAGGCAGCGGCTGGAGGTCGGCGTCCACGCTCGCATCGTCGTCGGGATCGCCGGGCCCCGCGCCGAGTTTCACGAACGCGGGATTTGCCATGACGACGGGCCAGTCTGCCTGCTCAGTGCGAAACAGCAGCATCGGCTCGGCCGACGCATCGACCAGCGCACGCAGGGCGATGGAGGACAGCGTGCTCATCCTCAACCCTCGCGCACGCGGCCGAGGAATCGCGCAACGACGGCCATGGCTTTGTCGCGCGCCGCGCCCGACACGGCCTCGAGTTCGTCGTGAATGGGCTTATCGCCTCGCCCGGCTGCCCGATTGACGACGATGGCGATACAGGCGTACTCGATCCCCCGCTCGGCTGCCAGCGCGGCCTCGGGCATGCCGGTCATGCCGACGTAGTCGGCCCCGTCGCGTTCCAGCCGGTCTACCTCGGCCGCGGTCTCGAGGCGCGGCCCCTGGGTCGCGGCGTAGACGCCGCCAACGCCCGTTTCGATCTCCGCTTCCGCGGCGGCGGACAGCAGTGAGGCACGTAGCGATGCCGAAAACGGCCGCGTGAAATCGATGTGGTCGGCGCCCTCGCCGACACTGTCGACGAACGTGTGCTCACGTCCCCAGGTGTAGTCGATGACCTGGTCCGGAATCGCGATGCCGCCGGGAAGGACGTCGGTCGTGACCGAGCCGACCGTATTCAGCGCGATGACCGCATCGACACCCGCGCTATACAGGCACTCGATGTTCGCCCGGTAGTTGATTCGATGCGGCGGTATCGTGTGCGGCAAGCCGTGCCGCGCAAGCACGCGCACGGAATTCCCCGCGAGCGTCACGTCGTAGAGGGGCGACGACGGCATGCCGTAAGCGTTCTCAGCCGCCGCATCGGACGGCGAGACTTCGAGCATGCCGGAGAGCCCCGAGCCGGCGATGATTGCTACCTGCTCAGGCATCCAGGGTCAGCTCCGGCGGTTCGCTGACCTCGGCGAGCGCGGCGGTGGCAGCCCCCCACTCCTCGCTCTTGTTGAGCGCCTTCAAGCTCTTGCCACCCGTGCCATGCAGCCGTGCCAGGCGCACCTGCGACACGGGATTCGAATAGCCGGACAGCGCGTGAACGGCGCGCTCGGCCCGCGCCCGGTCATTGCAGATGATGACCATATCGCAACCCGCCGACAGCGACAGCTTCGCGCGATCCGGCATGCTGCCGTACTCGCGCGTCGCCTTCATGCTCAGGTCGTCCGAGAATACGGCGCCGTCGAAGCCGAGCCGGCCGCGCAGTTCCTCCTGAATCCAGTACCGGGAGAAGCCGGACGGCTCGGGATCGATGTCGGCGTACACGATATGCGCCATCATGACGCCGGCCACCGCTCGCGTCGATACCAGGCGCTCGTAGGGCAGCATGTCGTCGAGCAGGTCGCCGTACTCGCGCCGGTCCACGGGCAGTTTCAGGTGCGAGTCTGCGACCACGGCGCCGTGACCCGGGAAGTGCTTGGCAACGGCGGCCATGCCGGCGCTCCTGAGCCCGCGCGAGAACTGCGTAGCGAGAGCCCCGACGACTCGTGGACTGGAGTGAAACGCTCGGTCGCCGATGATCTCGCTGATGCCCCAGTCGAGGTCGACGCAGGGCGCGAAACACAGGTCGATGTCGACAGACCTGAGTTCGCTTCCGATCAGCCAGCCGGCTGTCCTGGCAAGCTGCTCCGCCTGCTCCGCGTCGCGACGATGCAGCCGCCCGATCGCGCGCATCGCCGGAATGACCGTGAACCCCTCCCGGAATCGTTGTACCCGGCCGCCCTCGTGATCGACGGCGATCAACAGCGGCGGCCGCCTGAGCCGGCGCAGCTCGGCGACGAGTTCGGTGATCTGCTGCACGGATTCGAAGTTGCGGGTGAACAGAATGATGCCGCCGACGGCAGGCTCGCGCAGCAGATCGCGGTCCGCCGGCGTCAGGCGGGTACCGTCGATATCGAGCATGACGGGGCCAAGGGACATGGTCGTAACTTATATTTTACTTTCCATAAATTCAATAAATTACTGTTTTACTTAACAAAGACTGCCATGGACTCGACATGTGCCGTGTGCGGGAACATGTCGATGATGCCCGCCGCTTCGAGCCTGTAGCCATGCTCGCGAACCAGCGTCCCGGCATCCCGAGCCAGCGTTCCCGGGTGGCAGGACACGTACACGATACGCTGTGCACCGATGCGCTGCACATGCTCGAGAACCTCGGCCGCGCCGCTGCGGGCCGGATCGAGCAACAGGCGGTCCCAGCTTCCATCGAACCAGCGTTCGCTGCCGTCGATTTTTGCGAGGTCAGCCGCCGTAAACTCGACGTTGTCGAGCCCGTTCAGGCTCGCGTTGGCCCCGGCACGTCCGACGAGCCCTGCCTCACCTTCGATTCCCAGCACGTGACCGGCCCGGCGCGCGATCGGCAACGTGAAGTTGCCAATGCCGCAGAAAAGGTCCAGGACGCGGTCGTCAGGCCCCGGTTCGAGCCAGTCGACGGCCTGCTCGACCATGCGCTCGTTGATCTCAGGGTTGACCTGCACGAAGTCGATTGGCCGAAACCCGACGTTTAGGTCGAAGCCCGGCAAGGCGTAGAACAGCGGCTCCGGGTTTACGTCGGGCCAGGCGCATTCGAGCGAATCGAGTCCGCCGGGCTGGAGCCATGCCTGGATACCGTGCTGTTCACCGAAGGCGCGGATACGATCGAGATCGCCGGCAGTCGGCGGATCGAGCACGCGAAACACGAGCGCGGTGGCGTTGTCCGCGACGGCCACCTCCACCTGCGGCAGGCGCGCGCGAATCGACAGCGAGCCAATCAGCTCGCTCAGCGGCAGCAGCAGGCCGTCGACGGGCCTGGCGAGTACCTCGCAACGCTCCATCTCGGCGATGAACGGCGCGTGCCGCTCGCGAAAGCCGACCAGCACGCGGCCTTTCGCCGGCACGTCCTTGACGGCCAGACGGGCCCGGCGACGGTAATTCCAGGGTTCGGCCGTCAACGGCTCGAGACGCTCGGCCGGGCTCACCCCGCCGATGCGCTCGAGGCTGTCCCAGAGCGTCCGGGCCTTGATGTCACGCTGCTGTTCGATCGACACGTGCTGCAGGGAGCAGCCGCCGCAGCGGCCGTAGGCGGCGCAGCGCGCATCGACCCGCTCGGGCGACGCCTCGAGCACTTCGAGCAGTTCGGCTTCGTCGAAATTGCGGCGCCGCTTGCGCCTGAGGAAGCGGACCGACTCGCCCACGAGCGCGCCGGCGACGAACACCTTCTTGCCTTCGCCCGCAACGATACCGCGTCCGTCGTGGGTTACCGAATCGATCCGCCCTTCTTCGGGCTCGCGACGTCTGGCCCTTGCCACGAGCTACGCGGCCGGCCAGGCGGCCAGGAACTCGTCGATGTGCGCCTCGCCCATGCCCTCGAGCGTGGAACGCACGAGCGTCATCTCGCGCTCGAGATCGGCATCGTCGAGATTGCCGCGCATGTGCTCGAAGCGCAGGTAGACCAGCCAGGTATTCAGCACATCGGTCTCGCAATAGTCGCGGATCTCCTTGATCCCACCCGCCTGGTACTTGTCCCAGACCCTGTCGCCGCTCATGCCGAGCTTGCCCGGAAACCCCAGGAGCGTCGCAATCTCGTCGAGCTTGGCGCGGCCGCGCGGGTTGTAGTTCGACAGGATGTCCATCAGGTCCATGTGCCGCCAGTGGAAACGCGACAGGTAGTTGTTCCATTTGAAGTCGCGGTCGTGCTCACCCGTTTCCCAGTAGCGAGGCGCCTGGATGCCGTGCCTGAGCGCCCGGTAGTGCAGCACCGGCAGGTCGAAACCGCCACCGTTCCACGATACGAGATCCGGCGTGTAGCGGTCGATACCGTCGAAGAATCGGCGCACGATTTCGGCCTCGTCGGCGTCTTCGTCGCCCAGGCTCCAGACGCGAAACGAGTTGCCCTGTCTGAGCGCAACCGATATCGCGACGACCCGATGCTTGTGCAGCGGCAGAAAATCGCTGCCGGTTGCCTGCTGGTGCAGGAAGGTCATCGCGTTGGCAACCTTCTCGTCTTCGATGCCCTCCATGCCGAGTGCAAGCTTGCCGAACTCGACGTCCGGTACGGTTTCGATATCAAAGGAAAAGCAGTTCATTCGGTGTTGCTCACTTGCGTTGCATTTTCGACGACGGCGAAGGCGATGATCAGTCCCGCGTCGTCGGTCAGACTGACGTGGCCCGCGCCGACCCCGAGTTCGTCGCAGACCTTGCGGCCGCGATCCGACCAGATCACGAGCGGCCGGCCCCAGGCGTTGCTCGTGATGCCGACGTCGCGAATCCAGACACCGTGCGCGAAGCCCGTGCCCATCGCCTTGACCGTGGCCTCCTTGCCGGCGAAGCGCATCGCGAGGAAACGCACCGGGTGCTTCGAGCGCTCGAACAGCGCCCTTTCCTCGGGCATCAACAGCCGGTTGACGAAATGCTCGCCGAAGCGCTCGTAGGTTGCCTTGACGCGCGCGAGCTCGATGACGTCGGTTCCGACGCCGAAGATCATTCGGCCGGCTCGCCGCGTGCGGTCAGCATGAGCTGCTTCATCTCGCGCACGGCCGTCGACAGGCCGTCGAACACGGCGCGCGCCACGATCGCATGACCGATGTTCAGTTCATCGATCTGGGGGATTTCGGCGATCGGCGCGACGTTGCCATAGTGCAGGCCGTGGCCCGCGTTGACGACGAGGCCGAGCCCGGCACCGTACTCGGCGGCCGCGCGGATTCGTTCGAGCTCGAGCGCCTGCTCATCGCCACCGGCGTCGGCGTAGCCGCCCGTGTGCAGCTCGACGACCGGGGCACCGGCCGCGACCGCCCCGTCGAGCTGCCTCGAATCGGGGTCTATGAACAGTGAGACGCGGATGCCGGCCTCGCCGAGTTTCCTGCACGCCGCCGCTACGTCGTCGATACGCCCGGCGACGTCGAGCCCGCCCTCCGTGGTCAGCTCCTCGCGTTTCTCGGGCACGAGGCAGACGTCGCGCGGCGCGGTCTCGACGGCGATGTCGAGCATCTCGTCGGTGACGGCGCACTCCAGGTTCATGTGCGTCCTGAGCTGGTCCGCAATCTCGGCCAGGTCGTGATCCTGGATGTGCCTGCGGTCTTCCCGGAGATGGACCGTGATGCTGTCCGCGCCGGCCGTCTCGGCCAGCCGGACCGCATCCGCCGGGCGCGGATACGGCGTGCCGCGCGCCTGCCTTATGGTCGCCACGTGATCGATATTGACGCCGAGCTTGATCGGTCCGCTGTTCATGCCTTGCACCACACGCCGGCGACTTCGCCGCGCCTCAGGAACGACCGCTCATTTTAGCGCGACTGCGATGGAGGTCGACCAATACTTTACGGCTCTTGAGTTCCTTGCCGCCCAGCTGGTGGGCAATGACATCCCGAAGCAGGCGGCCGGCCGCGCCCAGCGTGTCGTCATCGTCGAACCGGCCCGCGCCTATCGCGAGCAGCTGTCTGCCCAGGAACACGCGCTTGCCCGCATCGCGGCGCACACTCACGGGCCCCTGGTCCGGACGGAAGGCATAGTGCCCTTCCGCGGCGAGTGGATCGCCGCTTACGGCATCGTGATCCAGGTTGAGCGCGTAGCCTAAGAGTCTCAAAAGCTCGATCTCGAAAGCCCGAAGGACGGGCGCCGGTGCCGGTGCACTCGCGAGAGCCGCGATCGTTTCCGCGTAGGCGTCGAAAGCCTCGGGCTGCGGATCGTGGCGGTGCAGAAAATTCAGTATCAGCTCGTTCAGGTAGTAGCCCGACAGCAGTGCGTCGCCGGTCAACGAAAGGGGACGGCCGTCGAGCTCCGCGCCGGTCAGCGTCCCGAGTTCCGTGCGCGCATGCCACGAGACTCTGAGTGGCAGGAACGGCCGCAGGATGCCCTTGAGCCGGGACTTCCGGGAACGTGCGCCGCGTGCGACGAGCGCGAGCTTGCCATGCTCATGCGTAAACACGTCGAGCAGCAGGCTCGTGTCGCGAAACGGCCGGTGATGCAGCAGGAAGGCCGGCTGGCCGTGGACGCGGCTCGTCATGGCGCTCAAACCGCGTCGAAACCCAGGTTTTGCAGATCCTTGTCGCTGTTCGCCCAGTTCTCGCGAACCTTGACCCATAGCCCGACGTGCACCGGCATGCCGAGCTGCTGCTTGAGGTCGAGCCGAGCGGCACGACCGATGGCCTTGAGCCGTGCTCCGGCCTTGCCGACGACGATGCCCTTCTGGCTGTCGCGCTCGACCCAGATGATCGCGTCGATCTCGAGCTTGCCGTCAGACTCGGCATAGCGCTCGATCTGCACGGTCAATCCGTACGGCAGTTCCTCGTGCAGATTGAGTGTGAGCTTTTCGCGAATCGTTTCGGCGGCGCGAAACTCGCGATTCCTGTCGGTGCGCATCTCGTCCGGGAAGAACGGCGGCGACTCGGGCAGGAAGCCCGGCAGCGTGTCGAGCAGGCGATCGAGGTTTTGGCCCGTCTTCGCAGACGCCGGGATCAACTCGGCGAATTCGTGCCGTTCGGACATCTCGGCCAGTGCGGCCAGTACCGCCTCGCGCGGGTGCACGGTATCCACCTTGTTGAGTAATGCGATTGCCGGGGCGGACGCGCGCCGGATGCGTTCGAGCACGTCGCCGTCTTCCGCGGTGAAACGGCCCGCCTCGGTGACGAACAGAATCACGTCGGCGTCGGCCAGCGCGCTCGCCGCGGTGCGGTTCATGAGCTTGTTCATGGCCTTGCCGCTGCTGCGATGCAGGCCCGGTGTATCGACGAACACGATCTGACTATCCTGGTCCGAATGTACGCCGAGAATCCGGTGCCGCGTGGTCTGCGGCTTGGCCGTAACGATGCTGACCTTCTCGCCCACGAGCGCGTTGATCAGCGTGGACTTGCCGACGTTGGGCCGGCCCACGACAGCGACGAAGCCTGAGCGAAAGCCCGCGTCGTTCATGAGCCGGCCTCCTCCAGCTCGGCCAGCATGCGCTCGGCCGCCTGCTGTTCGGCCTTGCGCCGCGATGGGCCCGCGCCATCGGTCGTGGCTTCGATTTGCGCGACCGTACAGCGCACTTCGAAGTGCTGTCGATGCGCCTTGCCGCTCACGCCAAGGAGCTCGTAGTCCGGCCGTTCGAGGCCCCTGCCCTGCAGCCACTCCTGGAGGCGCGTCTTGGGATCTCTGAGTTCGCGAGGGTCGGGTAGCGATTCGAGGCGCCCGGCATAGACACGCTCGACGACCGCCCGCGCCGCGTCGTAGCCGGCATCGAGATACACGGCACCGAACAGCGCCTCGACGGCGTCCGCGAGTATCGAGCCGCGCCGATGACCGCCGCTCTTCTGCTCGCCGCCGCCGAGAATGAGGTGCTGTCCCAGGTCCAGATCGCGCGCAAGCTCCGCAAGCGTCGCGTCCTTGACGAGCGACGAGCGCAGCCGGCTCAGGTCGCCCTCGTCGGCGTTCGGGATAGCACGGTAGACGTAGTCGGATATGACGAAGTCGAGGACAGCGTCGCCCAGAAACTCGAGCCGTTCGTTGCTCTGACCCGATGAGCTGCGGTGCGTCAGGGCGAGTTCGAACAGCGCTGGGTCACGGAATTCATAACTCAGCGTATCGCGCAGCCAGCGGGCCGCTTTACGCACGGGTCTTGCTCATCGATCGGGCGCCTGGAGGGTTCGGGGCGCCGACAGTGTATCAGCGGCGCACCAATTCCTGCTTGTCGAAATGCACCGTGAACGAGATATTCGCGATGAACGGCACCGTGTGGTCATAGGTTGCCCCGATCTGGAAGCCGCCCGAGGCCGGCGTGACCTTCACGTCCCGGTACTTGATGATGGTGATGTCCTCGACCTCGAATCGCCGCTGGATCGAACGGCGTATGTCGGCCGGCGACGCGCCCTGCGAGTCGAACTCCTGGCGAACGCCGCTGACGACGCTCGACACCTTTGAATAGTTGAGGAAGACCGGTGTGAGTCTCAGCCCCGCGTACACGAACAGGCCGATGAACGACACGAGAATGATCATTCCGAGCGTCGTCATGCCCTGCTGGCTGCGATGCAGAGAATTGCGAACGATCATACGAGTTCTTCAAGCGATACTGGAGCACTGATTATGGCAAGTATCCGGCCGAAATCAGTGACTCACAGCACACTATTGGATCTTCTGGCCGATTCGTTTCCAGTCCGGCCACTCGAGGCCGTCCATGTGCATCCAGATACGCACCGCTTCGCCGACGAGATTGGTTTCCGGGATCAGGCCGACCTCCGGGTAGCGGCTGTCCGTGCTGTTGTCCCGGTTGTCGCCCATCATGAAGTAGTGGCCGTCCGGGACGACGTATTCACCGTTGGCGCGGCCTTCCGGTACCAGGATGTTGATGTCGTGGCGCCGGCCGAACAGCTCTTCCTCGTGCAATGCGCCGCCGCGCACCCGCGGGTCGATTGGCGGTTCGACCTCGATCAGCTGGCCGTTGATCGTGAGCCGGTGCTTGTCGTAGCGAACGCGGTCGCCCGGCAGGCCGACGACGCGCTTGATGTAATTCGTGCTCGGGTCCTTCGGTAGGCGGAACACGACGACGTCGCCGCGCTCGGGGGAGCCGGTCTCGACGACCTTGGTCTCGGTCACGGGCAATCGCAGGCCGTACGAGTACTTCTTGACGAAGATGAAGTCGCCCTGCAGCAGAGTCGGCTCCATCGAACCGGACGGGATGCGGAACGGCTCGAACACGAACGAACGGATGACCAGGACGAACAACAGCACCGGGAAGAACGACTGGCTGTATTCGACGAGCGTCAATCGCGACTGCGATGCCTTCGCATAGCGATCCTGGCGCTGCCAGACGAACTTGTTGACCGCGACCACGACTCCCGTGAACACCGTCAACACCGTCAGTATCAATGCAAGATTAACGACCAAAATAACCTCAACTGCTTACTTGTCTACCCGCAGCACTGCGAGAAAGGCTTCCTGCGGGATCTCGACCGACCCCACCTGTTTCATGCGCCGCTTGCCGGCCTTCTGCTTCTCGAGCAGCTTGCGCTTGCGGCTCACGTCGCCGCCGTAACACTTCGCCGTGACGTTCTTGCGCAGCGCCTTGACCGTGCTGCGGGCGATGATCTGGCCGCCGATGGCGGCCTGGATGGCAACGTCGAACATCTGCCGCGGAATCAGCTCGCGCATCTTGTCGACGAGCTCGCGCCCACGGTGGGTCGCGCTCGCACGATGCACGATGATCGACAGCGCATCGACGCGCTCCTTGTTGATGAGCACGTCCAGGCGGACGAGATTGGCCGGCTCGAAGCGCTCGAAATGGTAGTCGAACGAGGCGAAACCGCGGCTCACCGACTTCAGGCGATCGAAGAAATCGAGCACGACCTCGGCCAGCGGCATCTCGTACTCCAGGGACACCTGGCTGCCGAGGTAGCGCATGTGCTTCTGCACGCCGCGCTTCTCGACGCACAGCTTGATCACACTACCGACGTGCTGTTCGGGCACGAGGATATTGGCGACGATGATCGGCTCGCGAAGCTCGGCGATTTCGTTGCTCGGCGGCAGTTTCGAGGGATTGTCGACGTAGGTTTCCTCTCCAGTGTTGTCCACGACCTCGTAGACGACGGTTGGCGCCGTCGTGATGAGCTCCAGGTCGTACTCGCGCTCGAGCCGCTCCTGCACGATTTCCATGTGCAGCATCCCGAGGAATCCACAGCGGAAGCCGAAGCCGAGCGCCGCCGAGGACTCGGGTTCGAAGTGCAGCGCCGCATCGTTCAGGCGCAGCTTTTTGAGCGCCTCGCGAAAGTTCTCATAGTCGTCCGAACTGATCGGGAACATGCCGGCGAAGACGCGCGGCTGCACCTGCTTGAATCCCGGCAGCGGCTGTGCACAGGGATTCCGGCTCAGTGTCAGCGTGTCGCCGACGGGCGCGCCGTAAATGTCCTTGATCGCCGCGATGACGAAGCCGACCTCACCCGTCTCGAGTGCCTCGCGGTCGCTCATCTTTGGCGTGAAGCTGCCAACCCGATCCGCGTTGTAGCTATCGCCGGTTGACATGACCGTAAACTTGGCGCCCCTGGGCAGACGCCCGTTGACGACCCGGACCAGCGACACCACGCCGACGTAGTTGTCGAACCAGGAGTCGATGATCAACGCCTGCAGCGGCCCGTCCGGATCGCCCGCCGGTGCCGGGATGCGGCTGACCAGCGACTCCAGCAGCTCGGGCACGCCGGCGCCGGTCTTGGCGCTGACGTGTACGGCGTCGCTCGCGTCGATGCCGATGACGTCCTCGATCTCGGCCCGAACGCGCTCGGGCTCGGCGGCCGGCAAGTCGATCTTGTTCAACACCGGCACGACCTCGAGCCCCATGTCGATTGCCGTGATGCAGTTGGCCACGCTTTGCGCCTCGACGCCCTGCGCCGCGTCGACGACCAGGAGCGCGCCCTCGCAGGCCGCAAGCGACCGCGACACTTCGTACGAGAAGTCGACGTGACCGGGCGTATCGATGAAGTTGAGCTGGAATTTCTCGCCCGCCGCCGACGTGTAGTCGAGTGAGACGCTCTGCGCCTTGATCGTGATCCCGCGTTCGCGCTCGAGGTCCATCGAATCGAGCACCTGCTCGGCCATCTCCCGCTCGGAAAGACCGCCGCACAGCTGGATGAAGCGATCGGCCAGCGTCGACTTGCCGTGGTCGATGTGGGCGATGATCGAGAAGTTGCGTATTTGCTGCATGCTGAGGGGGCGCTCGGGAACCGGCGAAGTATACCGGTTTATTCGCCGTCCGCGAGCCGTGCCAGCGCACGGCTCACGGCGTCGGAATCGAGCTTGAATTCGCACAGCAGCTCGCCGTCGAACTCGACGACAGGCACGCGGACATCGTACGTCCGGCGCCAGTCGTCGCGGCTGTCGATATCGTGGACGCGGACCTCCGCTCGCCGGTTGACGAGTTCGAGCAGCTGCTCGACGAGTACCTCGCAGAGATGACAGCCCTGGCGGCTATATACGTCAAACACGGCCATGGGCTTTCAGACCCCGGCGTCGATGCGAGCGAGCACTACCGGCCGAAAGCGGGACACGCAGCGTGTCGAACCGAGCCGGCGGCTGGCGAGAATCGCCGCAAGCACGAGTCCGCCGGCCGCGCCGGCCGCTGCCACGGCATCACCCGTCCACGGACCCAGTGAGGCCAGCAGGCCGCCAGCCACCGCGCCGGCGAGCGGCCATCCGTACACGATCGACGCGGCCGGCAGCAGCGCGCGATCGGCGAGCTCGAACGCCACCGTGTCGCCCGCGGCGATGTGTAGTGTGTCAGGGACCGTCGCTTCGATGCGGCGCGAATCGCCGCTTGCGAACACGCCGGCACCGCAGCCTTTGCCGGCCGCACAGCGCGCGCACGCGAGGGGGGCGTCGACATGAATGACAGCGAGGCGTCCATCGCCGTCCGTCGCGACCTCGATGACCCTTCCCTTGGGACTCTCCACGCCGGTGTCCTGTCCGGCTACTTCGGGCGCATGGACGACGCGATTTGTTCGACGGTCGTTTCCGGCACGCCGCCAATAGCCGTGACGCGGTGATCCTCGATCACCGTGCTGTAAGCGTTCGAGCTGCCGACGCTGGATCGCTCGCGCACGGACTTGCCCGCATCGCGATCGATGAATACCGAGACGCTGGCGACGCCGTCGCTGAACAACATGTGGATCACGGGCTGCTCGTTGCCCGGCATGACTTCCTCCTGCGTCGAGACGAGGCGGAAGCCGTTCGGCAGATCGTCGCTCTGCCACGACGCTTCGACGGTCGGCGTTACCTGTCTGGCAGGTTCGGCATACCACTTGAAACTGTGCGTGCTGTAGGTGGGCTTCAGTGCGCCGGAAACGATCGCACCGTCGAAGCGTATGTCGGCGAACTTGACCTGCTCGAGCGTCGTCCCGTCGGTGTCGATCAGGCGCGACTGCAGCGGGAAGCCGGTTTCACGGTCCAGCCACACGCGGTGCCCGAAACGAAACTCGTCGTGCGGCCGAATGGCAAGCATCACAGTCGTGCGGCCGGCCACGCGCTCCTCGCGAACGATCGACACGTCGTACTCGCTGCCGATCTGAATGTTGCTGGACGGCAGGGTCGAAAACAGCGTGCCATGGTCGTTCCACTCTTCGACGAGCACCGACTTGCGCTCGGGGAGAACGACGTGCACCTCGCTGCCGTTACGAATGATCTCGAGTCCGTCACCCTCCTGAGCGAGGAGGCGCTCGCGGACGACTCCGTCCGAGACCGTATGAGCAACGCGCAGGACCTCTTCCTTGCCCGCCGACTCGCGAATTACCGTGCCTTCATAACTCGCCGACTGCACGGCCGATGCCATACGTGCAAGCAGCTTTGCAGGGTCGATGTCGTTGGCTGAGGCGGTTTGCGGCTGGAGAGACGAGAGACCACACACGAGGGCGAGCGTTGCCGCGGCCCGCCTGTGCCCCCCGGGGGTCATTCGGCGGCGGCGCCCGGGCGAGGCAGAGCCTCGTCGTTTTCGGACAGCGGGTCTTGTTCGGCGGCATCGTCTTCCGCCGCGCCGTCGACGGCCGGGATCTCGACGAAGTCGCCGTTTGCGGGCACCGGCGCATCGACGTTGCGCAGGCGATCGGCAATCGCCACGGCGCCGCGCTCGGCTTCGGCGATGTCGCCGTGGCTCTGCCGGTACTGGTCGAGCAGAGTGTCGGGGCCGGGCTGGGTGATCGCCACCGAGGGCTGGTCGCCGGCGTCGGTGGGAACCTCGGGCGTCGCGAACTGGCGGAAGCCGAACAGCGCCACGACGGCGACCGTCGCCGCGACCGCGAAGCCGGCCAGCGGCCGGGCGAATGCCGGCGTCACGGGCGTATCATCAGCCATGTCGGCGGCAAACTCGCTGTCGTCGAGCGATGCAGCGATCCGCTCCCGCAACGTGTCCACACCGGCGAAACTCGGCTCACCGCGCATAACGCGGCCGAATACCAGGTATTCCGAAACCTGCTGCCTGAGTTGCTCGTCCTGGCTCAATCTGCGTAGCAGGAGCTCGGACTCGTTGTCCGGCAACTCGCCATCGACGAAAGCCGACAGTTGCATCTTTATCGCTTCGTTCATCACTCACCACACCCGGGCTTCGAACCCGTGCCATCGGTCAATTATACTATCGAATCAGGCCGCCGACCTTTTTCGAAATCGCGTCTCGCGCCCTGAAAATCCTGGACCGTACGGTCCCCACAGGGCATTCCATCGTCTGGGCAATCTCTTCGTAGCTCATCCCGTCCAGTTCGCGAAGAATGATCGCCGTCCTCAGATCGTCCGGCAGACCCTGAATAGCCTTTTCGACGGTCTCCTTGAGCTCCTTGCTCATCGACACGGCCTCCGGCGTGTCGGTGTCCTTGAGTTTCGCGTGCAGGTCGTACTGTTCCGGGTCCTGCAGGTCCAACTCGATGTCCATCGGGCGGCGCCGCTGCGCAGCCAGGTGGTTTTTCGCGGTGTTCACAGCGATCCGGTAAAGCCACGTATAGAACGCGCTGTCGCCGCGAAACCGCGGTAACGCCCGGTAGGCCTTGATGAAGGCTTCCTGCGTTATGTCCAGCGCCTGTTCCGGGTCGCGGACGTAACGCATGACGAGGTTGACGATCTTGTGCTGGTACTTGAGCACCAGCATGTCGAACGCCCCCTTGTCGCCCTTTTGAACCCGCCTGACGAGCGTTTTATCCGTCGACTCATTCGACATCCGCGCTCGCCCGCCGGAATCCCTGGCGTTGCCGTTCGTTGCCGTCATAGACCGGCCGAAGGGTCGAAAGTTCTGTTGTTTGGTGCGAATTCATGGCTTTTCCAGGGCCTTTTCGACGGCCGGGGGCCGCTCGGGCGCAGAGCTCTCCCGCGCGCCCGACGCTGACGCGGATGTTAGCACGCGGACAGGTGCCGGCAAATGACCTGCAGGCGCCGCCACTCCTTGTTTTTCAAGCGTTTATCGCATTCAGGTGGGTACAGCACGAGTTCGCCCCAGCGCCCCCGGCCCGAACTCCGGAAACGCAGCCAGGCCATCCGCGGGTAGACCGTCGTACCGGCCGTCAAACGGGTCACGAACGACCGACCGCCGCCCGTCAGGACCCGGACGCTGCCGTCGCAGCCGATTTCGTAGCCGCGTGCGAGCGCCGAATGTCGCCGGTGGCGAAGAATCCCCACAACCGAGAGCAACAGCCAGGCGGCCCAGAGGCCGGCCCTCAGGGACCAGCCGACCGGCAGCATACCGAGCGACAAGAGGCCAAGAGCAGCGAGGCAGACGCCGAGGCCCACAACGGTACGGCGGCCGCGTTTTTCAGGTGTGATCCTGGCTGAGTACATGCCGGACGACATCGGCGATGGCGGGGTCCAAGGGTGCCTTGCGATTCAACAGATAGTCCACGAGCACGGGATCGGGAAGGTCCAAAAACGTGGCGAACGCGGACTTTTCCTCCACATCGGCTCGAGCATAGCGGCGTTCGAGGTAGCCCAGCAGCAGCGCATCGAGTTCCTTCATCCCCCGCCGGCATTGCCAGCGCAGGCGCGGCATCTCATCCGTCATGCTCAGCCGTCCTGCCGGGTCGGGGGCTTAGTGCCGGCGCTCCGCGAGCATTTTCTTGGTTTCGGCGATCGCCCTGGCCGGGTTCAGTCCTTTCGGGCAGGTTTGCGTGCAGTTCATGATCGTATGGCAGCGATACAGCCTGAACGGATCCTCGAGGTGATCGAGGCGCTCGCCGGTTGCGTCGTCCCGGCTGTCCACGAGCCAGCGGTAGGCCGCAAGCAGCGTGGCAGGGCCGAGATAGCGATCGCTGTTCCACCAGTAGCTCGGGCAACTCGTCGAACAGCAGGCGCACAGGATACAGGCGGACGGCTCATCGATGAGCTCCTGGTCCTGTTTCGACTGCAGCCGCTCGCGGTCCGGCGGTGGCGGCGTGCGGGTCTGCAGCCAGGGCTTGATCGACGCGTACTGGGCGTAGAAATCGGTCAGATCCGGCACGAGATCCTTGACCACCGGCATGTGCGGCAGGGGGTAGATCTTGACCTCGCCCTTGACGGCGTCGGCCGCCGAAATGCAGGCCAGCGTGTTGCCGCCATCGATGTTCATCGCGCAGCTGCCGCAGATGCCCTCGCGGCAGCTGCGGCGAAACGTCAGCGTCGGATCGATTTCGTTCTTGATCTTGATGAGCGCGTCGAGAACCATCGGCCCGCAGCTGTCCATGTCGACGTCGTAGGTATCGACTCTCGGGTTGTCGCCGGAATCCGGGTCGTAGCGATAGATCGCGAAGCGCCTGACGTTGCTCGCGCCCTCGGGGGCATCGAAATGGCGGCCCTTTGTGATCCTCGAATTCTTCGGCAGTGTGAATTCAGCCATGTATCAGGTCCTAGTAAACGCGTGCTTTCGGCGGCACCGCGGCGACCTCGTCGGTCAGCGGCTGCTCGTGAACGGGTCGGTAGTCGAAGCGCACCGAGCCGTCGTCATTCACCCAGGCCAGCGTGTGCTTCATCCAGCTCCGGTCGTCGCGATCCGGGAAATCCTCGCGCGCGTGGGCGCCACGGCTTTCCTGCCGGTTGGCCGCGGACTCGATGGTCGCCATGGCGTTCAATAGCAGGTTTTCGAGCTCCATCGTTTCGACGAGATCGGTGTTCCAGATCAGCGAGCGGTCCTGGACCTTGACGTCGGCGAACGATGCGAACGTCTCGCGCATCTTGCCGACACCCTCGGTGAGGCTCTCGCCGGTGCGGAAGACGGCCGCGTAACTCTGCATCGTGCGCTGCATCTCGAGGCGGATCTCGGAGGTCAGGCGGCTGCCGTCTGCATGCCGCAGCCGGTCCAGGCGCTCGACACTGTCGTGACCGGCATCGTCCGCCAGCGGCTTGTGCCGCGCATCGGGCGTCATCGTGTCCTTGAGGTGCCTGGCAGCGGCACGGCCGAACACGACCAGGTCGAGCAGCGAGTTCGAGCCGAGGCGGTTGGCGCCATGCACCGACACGCACGCCGCCTCGCCCACCGCAATCAGGCCCGGCACGACCGATTCGGGGTTGCCGTTCCTGTGCGTGACGACCTCGCCCTTGTAGTTCGCCGGGATGCCGCCCATGTTGTAGTGCACGGTCGGCAGTACCGGGATCGGTGCCTTGGTCACGTCGACGCCCGCAAAGATCCGCGCGGTCTCGGCAATGCCCGGCAGCCGCTCCTCGATGACCTCGGGACCCAGATGCTCGAGATGCAGGTAGATGTGGTCCTGCTCGTCGCCGACGCCGCGGCCCTCGCGAATCTCGATCGTCATCGAGCGGCTGACGACGTCGCGCGACGCGAGGTCCTTGGCGTTCGGCGCGTAGCGCTCCATGAACCGCTCGCCCTCCGAGTTGGTCAGATAGCCGCCCTCGCCGCGCGAGCCTTCCGTGATCAGGCAGCCCGAGCCGTAGATGCCGGTTGGGTGGAACTGCACGAATTCCATGTCCTGCATCGGCAGGCCTGCCCGCAGCACCATGGCATTGCCGTCACCCGTGCACGTGTGTGCGGACGTGCACGAGAAGTAGGCGCGACCGTAGCCGCCCGTCGCGAGGATGACCTGGTGGGCGCGGAAGCGGTGCAGCCTGCCCGTCGCCATGTCGAGCGCAACGACGCCACGGCAGACGCCATCCTCCATCATCAGGTCGATTGCGAAATACTCGATGAAGAACTCCGCGTCGTGGGCCAGCGACTGCTGGTACAGCGTATGCAACATCGCGTGGCCCGTGCGGTCCGCGGCCGCGCAGGTCCGCTGCGCCGTGCCTTCGCCGTAGTTGGTCGTCATGCCGCCGAACGGCCGCTGGTAGATGCGGCCGTCCTCGGTACGCGAGAACGGTACGCCGTAGTGTTCGAGCTCGATGACGGCGTCGGGCGCCTCCTTGCACATGTACTCGATGGCGTCCTGGTCGCCGAGCCAGTCCGAGCCCTTGATCGTGTCGTACATGTGCCAGCGCCAGTCGTCCTCGCCCATGTTGCCGAGCGCCGCGCTGATGCCGCCCTGCGCCGCGACCGTGTGGCTGCGGGTCGGGAATACCTTGGTCACGCAGGCGACCTTGAAGCCGGCCTCCGCAAGGCCGAACGTGGCGCGCAGGCCGGCGCCGCCCGCGCCGACGACGATGACGTCGTAGCTATGGTCGATGAATTCGTAGTCGCTCATGAACCGAGCCCTATCCTCAGGACGGCGTACACGGAGGCGATCGCGAGAAACGCGTGTATGAAACGCGACCCGATCAGGTAAACGGTCTTGAGACCGGCCGCGTGCACATAGTCCTCGATAACGACCTGCACGCCGAGCCAGGAGTGGTAGGCGACGGTCAGGCACAGAAGCGACATGAGCACGGCGTTGATCGGGCTCTGGAAGAATCGGAACACGTCCAGGTAGGTCAGCGACTCGATCGTGGCCATCGAATACAGGAACCAGAGGCCGAGCAAGGCGAGCGCGATTGCCGAAATCCTCTGGCTCACGAAGTGATCGGTGCCGTCCTTCGCGCTGCCGTGGCCCAGAACCCGGCCCAGGGGTGAGCGCAGACTCATAGCCTAAGCAACCAGAATACCGCCGTGAGCACGGCAGCAACGATCAGCACGGCCCAGGCCGACGCATTCGCCTGGCTGCGTTCGAACCCGCGCCCGGTATCCCAGACGAGGTGGCGGATGCCGTTGCCCAGGTGCACGAAGAAGGCCAACGTCCAGCCGATCAGCAGCACGATACCGATGGGCGAGCCCATCAAGACCCGGAAGTACTGGTACTGCTCGGGCCCGGCAGCGGCGTTCGTGAGCCATGCCGCCAGCACGATCAGCCCGAGCGCCATCGCGACACCGGTCATGCGGTGCAGGATGGACAACAGCATCGTGATCGGCCAGCGGTAAATCGACAGGTGCGGCGACAGCGGTCGGCCGTGATTACTCATGTGGAAGATGTCCTGGCGTGGTGTTCGCGAATTCAAAAGTCGATGCAGCGGCCGTTTTTTTCCCAGTCGCCGTAGCGGCTCGGATCCGGGCCCTTGCGCCCGCCGACTTCTTTGGCCAGCTCGTCCGTGTCCCTGGCAACTGCGGTATCCTCGGTCGACCGGCGATCGGGCTTGGGATCGCCGCTATCGGTACTATCTCGTTGAGATGCGCTTTTCATGCCGTGAATTATGCCAGAGGCAATCGTATGGCTGAACTCCCTTCTGTAACGATTCTTGTCGCAGGCAGCGATGCCCGCGACTTTCTGCAGAACCAGCTGACCCAGGACATCGATCCGCTCGGCGATGACAATCGCGGGCCGATCTTAAGCGCCTGGTGCAATCCGAAAGGACGGGTTATCGCGCTGCTGCGTGTGTCTTGGACGGGCGACGGATTCGGCCTGACGCTGCCCGCCGAGCTGGCCGACCCGGTGGTGAAGCGGCTCACGATGTTCAGGTTTCGTTCGAAGGTCAGTTTCGACACGCGAGAGGCGACGGCCGACGAAGCGGTCGATGCGCTGACGGCCCTCAGGAACGGCATCGCACACGTCGGAGCCGAGCAGTCCGAATCGTTCACGCCGCACATGCTCAATCTCGACCTGCTGGACGTCGTAAGCCTAGACAAGGGCTGCTACCCGGGCCAGGAAATCGTCGCCCGGACGCACTACCGCGGCGCGACCAAGCGGCGGATGTTTCGCTTCGAGAGCAGCGGGCCCGTGGCCGTCCGGGACGCCGTCCTGGACGACAGCGGCAAGAGCATCGGCGAGGTCGTCAATGCGATCGGCACCGACCTCCTGGCCGTCTTGCCCGTTACCGCGGCGGACAGCTCGCTCCGCTCGGGCGACGCCGAACTGACGCGCCGGCCGCTGCCCTACGCGCTGCCCGACTAGGGCGTTACCTCGACGCCCCGCCAGAACGCAACGCGGCCCTTGATCTCGGCGGCGGCCTCCTTCGGCTCGGCGTAGTACCACGCGGCGTCGGCGTTGGTCTCGCCGTCGACCCCAATCGAGTAGTAGTTCGCCGTGCCCTTCCAGGGGCAGATCGTCGTCTTGTCGGAGTCGATGAGGAACTCGTCCCTGACGCTCTCGCGCGGGAAGTAGTGGTTGCCTTCAACGATGACGGTGTCGTCGGACTCGGCGATCGTGTGGCCGTTCCAGGTGGCTTTCATGTGAGGTCTCCGGCGAGTGGAGACTCCGACATGGACGCGATCCCTCAGGGTTCAAGTGCCGGGGTGTGCCGAGTGAATCTCATCACGATGTCAGGTTCGAGCGAATAAAGGCTGCTGTAACGGCGAGTTGCTCAGCAGAAGCCTGAACGCGCTCGCGTCGTTGCGCATCGCCGCTGTGATCATGCGGCGTCCCTCGCTGACGTCCGGCGCCGTCGAATGTCGCGAGCTGCGGCGGTCCGATACCCCAATCACTCCCCTCCTGGCGGGGAACGACGTGAAAGTGGAAGTGAGGTGTCTCCTGTCCACTGTAGACGCCGTTGTTTTGGAACGTAAGGATGCCCAGCGGCTCGTAGCTCAGCACGAGCGCCTCTGCGACCCTCTTGGCTGAGCGCGCCACGGCGCCACATTCCTCGTCAGAAAGGTCCAGCAGCGTTGCGACGTGACGACGGGTAATCACGCAACACTGACCGACCTCGAATTGCCACGGATTTACGACGGTAAGCGTAAGGTCACTTTCGTCTATGATCGCCCACCTTTCCTGTCGACCAGCCATTCCCTCGCAGAAGTCGCAGGGATCTCCTGTCGGAAGCTCGATCACCGGAAGCCGTCGGTTACCCGAGCACTTCCGGCCGCATGTGCGGGAACAGCAGCACGTCGCGAATCGACGGCGAGTCGGTCAGCAGCATAACCAGCCGGTCGATGCCCAAGCCGATGCCCGCGGTCGGTGGCATGCCGTACTCGAGCGCGCGGATGTAGTCGTGGTCGAAGGGCATCGCTTCGTCGTCGCCCGCGTCCCGGTTGGCGGCCTGGGCGCGGAAGCGTTCGGCCTGCTCCTCGGGATCGTTGAGCTCGGAAAAACCGTTGGCGATTTCGCGGCCCGCGATGAACAGCTCGAAGCGATCGGTGACGAACGGGTCGTCGTCGTTCTGGCGCGACAGCGGCGACACCTCGGTCGGGTAATGGGTCACGAAGGTCGGTTCGCGCAGCCGGTCTTCGCCGGTCTTTTCGAAGATCTCGATCTGCAGTTTGCCTGCGCCGTAGCTGTCTTCGACGGGGATGCCGAACTTATCGCAGATGCCGGCGAGGTAGTCGCGATCGCGGAGCCTCGTCGCATCGATGTCGGGGTTGAAGCGCTCGATGACCTCGGCGACGGTCAGCCGCGCGAACGGCTTGCCGAAGTCGAATTCCTCGCCCTGGTAGTGCACGACCGTGTCGCCGTTCACGGCCAACGCCATGCCGCGCAGCATGGCCTCGGTCGAGTCCATCCAGTCCGTGTACGCGGCATACGCGCGGTACGCCTCCATCATCGTGAACTCGGGGTTGTGCTGGGTCGACACGCCCTCGTTGCGAAAGTTGCGGTTGATCTCGTAGACGCGTTCGAGGCCGCCGACGACGAGCCGCTTCAGGTTCAGCTCCGGCGCGATGCGCAGATACAGCTGCATGTCGAGCGCGTTGTGGTGGGTCGCGAACGGCCGCGCGATTGCGCCGCCCGGCGTCACCTGCATCATCGGCGTCTCGACCTCGAGGAAATCCTGCGAATCGAGAAACGCGCGCATGTACTGAACGATCGCCGAACGCTTGAGAAACACCTTGCGGCTGTCCTCGTTCATGATCAGGTCGACATAGCGCTGCCGGTAGCGTATCTCCTGGTCGGCAAGACCATGGAATTTCTCGGGCAGGGGCCTCAGAGACTTCGTCACGAGCCGGACTTCATCGGCCTGCACCGTGAGTTCTCCTGTGCCCGTCTTGAACAACACGCCGCGCGCGAACACGATGTCGCCGACGTCCCACTTCTTGAACGCCGCGTAGACGCCGTCGGGCAGCCGGTCGCGCTCGAGGCGCACCTGGATCTGGCCCGAGCGGTCCTGAAGCTTGATGAAGCTGCCCTTGCCCATGACACGCTTGACCATCATGCGGCCGGACACGGAGACCTCGACGTTCTCCGCGACGAGATGCTCGGCCTCGTGGCCGTCGTAGGTCTCAATCAGTTCGTCGGCGAGCGCGTTGCGATGCACGTCGTTCGGATAGACGTTGCCCGCTTCTCGCAGTGCGTCGAGCTTGCGGCGCCGCTCGGCAATGAGCTTGTTTTCGTCGGTCTTGTCGTTCATGCGTGCGTCTGTCTCAAAGCCCCTGTTTCAGGCTCGCCTCAATGAAGTTATCCAGTCCGCCGTCGAGGACCGCCTGAGTGTTACCGGTTTCGACGCCGGTGCGCAAATCCTTGATTCGGCTCTGATCGAGTACGTAGGAACGTATCTGGCTGCCCCAACCGACGTCGGCCTTCGTGTCCTCGACGGCCGATGCCTCGGCGCGCCGGTTCTGCAGCTCGAGCTCATACAGTTTGGCCTTGAGCTGGTTCATCGCCTGCGCCTTGTTCTTGTGCTGCGAGCGATCGTTCTGGCACTGCACGACCGTGTTGGTCGGCAGGTGCGTGATCCGGACCGCCGACTCGGTCCGGTTGACGTGCTGGCCGCCCGCGCCGCTCGCGCGGTACACGTCGATACGCAGGTCGGACGGATCGATCTCGATATCGATGTCGTCATCGACTTCGGGCGAGACGAACACCGACGCGAACGAGGTATGTCGGCGGTTGCCGGAGTCGAACGGCGACTTGCGCACGAGCCGATGCACGCCGGTCTCGGTGCGCAGCCAGCCGTAGGCGTATTCGCCGCGGATGTGAATCGTTGCGCTCTTGATGCCCGCGACCTCTCCGGCCGAGGCCTCGATGAGCTCCGCGGCGAAGCCGTGCGCCTCGGCCCAGCGCAGGTACATGCGCAGTATCATGTCGGCCCAGTCCTGGGCCTCGGTGCCGCCCGCACCCGACTGGATGTCGAGGTAGGCGTTGTTGGCGTCCATGTCGCCGGAAAACATGCGGCGGAACTCGAGTCCCGCAAGCCGCTTCTCGAATCCCTCGAGGTCGGTCTCGACTTCCGCGACGGTCTCGGCATCGTCTTCGCCGGCCGCGAGTTCGAGCAGTTCGCCGGCGTCCGTCAAGCCGGTCGTGAGCTCGTCGAGCGTCACGACGACGTCCTCGAGCGCGGCGCGCTCCTGACCGAGCGCCTGGGCCCGCTCGGGCTCGTTCCAGACGTCCGGCTGTTCGAGTTCGCGCTGAACCTCGGTCAGGCGCTCCGACTTGGCATCGTAGTCAAAGATACCCCCTCAGCGCAGCCGTGCGCTCGGCAAGATCGGCGATGGTCTGTCGAATCTGGCTCGTTTCCATGATCGTTCACGATGAGGGCTTCGGACGAAGCGCGGGATGGTATCACGCAGCGGCGCTTTCCAGGGCTACGATTTGCTCCACGACGAGCTGTGGTCGCTCGACGCCGCGATACTCGTTGACGTCGAGCCGGTAAGCGAGCCGGACGACGCCTCGGAGAGACGGACCGGCCTGGTTGAACGCGATCGCATCGATCGGGTTGCCGCCGCTTGCCGGCCGCAGACGAAGCTTCAGGTGATTCTCACCCACTGTTCTCTGCTCGAGCACCTCGAAGTCGCCGTTCCAAAGCGGCTCCGGAAAGGCCGAGCCCCAGGGGCCGGCTGCCCGGAGTTCCCGTGCGAAGGAGAGCGACAGCGCCCCGCCCGGCAGCGGCCCGTCGGTGACGAGTTTGCCGGAGAAATCCGCGTCGGGGTACAGGGCCTCGAGACTCTCCGCGGCCAGCCGGCGAAACTCGTCGTAGCGATCCTTGACGATGGTCAGCCCCGCGGCCATGGCATGGCCGCCGAACTTCTCGATAAGGCCCGGGTTGAGCGTGTCGACGTGCTCGAGCAGGTCGCGCGCGTGCACGCCGTACACCGAACGTGCCGAGCCTTTGAGCGTGGTTGCATCTTCTTGCGCGAAGGCGATGACCGGGCGATGGCAGCGTTCCTTCACGCGCGCGGCCACGAGACCGACTATGCCCTGGTGCCAGGAGGCGTCGTACACGCACACGCACGGCGGGAGCCGTCGCGCGTCCATCGCGTCGACGAACGCAAACGCCTGCTCACGCATATCGGATTCGATCTCGCGGCGCTCGCGATTGATCGCGTCGAGCTCCGCGGCGAATCCCGCGGCCGCTGCACGGTCGTCGGTCAACAGGCATTCGATGCCGACCGACATGTCGTCGAGCCGGCCCGCCGCGTTGAGCCGCGGGCCCACGGCGAAGCCCAGGTCCGTGCTCACGACCCGGCGCGCCTGCCGTCCGGCAACATCGAGCAGCGCGTCGATGCCAGCCACCGTGCGTCCGGCCCGAATTCGCCGAATGCCCTGCTCGACGAGGACGCGGTTGTTGCGGTCCAGCGGCACGACGTCGGCGACCGTGCCCAGCGCGACGAGGTCGAGGTATTTCGCCGGCACCCGCGCGGCGCCTTCGCGGCCGTCGCGTTCGAGCGCCTGGCCGAGCGCCGCGAGGACGTAGAAGGCGACGCCGACACCGGCAAGATTGCGGCTGCCGAAACGGCTGCCGGGGAGGTTCGGATTGACGATGACCGCGGCGTCCGGAACGTCGCCGCCCGGCAGGTGATGATCGGTCACGAGCACCTGGATGCCGGCCGCGTTGGCCGCCGCGACGCCACGGAGACTCGAGATGCCGTTGTCGACCGTAACGATGAGGTCCGGCGCCAACCCCGCCGCCTCGGCGACGATCTCAGGCGTCAGGCCGTAGCCGTAGTCGAAGCGATTGGGGACGAGATAAGCGACGTCCAGGAAACCGAAGTCAGCAAGACAGCGCAGCATGATGGCCGTGCTCGTCGCACCGTCGACGTCGAAATCGCCAACGACGACGATGCGGCCCTCGTGATGCTCGAGCAACAGTTCAACGGCCGCATCGACGTTGTCAAGCGAGCCGACGGGCAACAGGCGCCCGAGCGCGTAGTCGAGCTCGCGCGAGTCGACAACGCCGCGCATCGCATACAGGCGGGCGAGCACGGGGTGCATGCCGACGAAACCCTCGAGCGTCGCCGCCGACGGTTGCGCGCGCTGTTCGATCGGGCGGGCGCTACGAGGCACTTGCGGGTACTTCGAGCAGCGGGTTCTGTTTGCGCCAGAAGCGCATGGCATCGACACGACGGACATGCGCCGCGACGCCGTCGCTGAACAGAATCGACAGCGACGACAGACGGCCGCTGGACAGAGCGTCCCGGAGTTCGGACAGCCAGCGGTCCAGGCTCTCTCCGTCGTTGGCGTCCGGCGTGACGGCGACGAAACCGTCGTCCGCGGCATCGAGACAGTTCAGCATGTCTCCGGGCCACGGCGCTTCGATAGCGTCGTTGCAGCGCCAGTAGCCGCGCAGCAGGGGATCGTCGGCGAACAACGGCGGGTACGGATCGCCGGTCGCGTCGGGCGCCACACCGCCGCCCCATATCCACAGCGAATTGATCGGCGGCAGACCACGCTGCTGGCGTTCGAGGTTAACCGGGTGATCGTGCAGCGCCATCTCGATCTCCGACAGGAGCGCGCGGTGCCGGTCCGCGCCCTCGCCCGTCGGCAGGTGATCGTTCGGCGTCTGCCCGTCGACGGCCGCCGGCGAAAGCGACGCGCTGGCAAGCCGATCATCGCCGCAAAGATAGGCCAGCGAGTCGACGCGGGCGAAACCGTACGGCGAACCGTCGCCGATCGTCGCCTGCAGGTGCTCGACGAGCGGGCCGAGATCCGAGGGCGGCATGCGCGCTCGCCCCTGCGCGTGGACGCAGAGGTGGTCCAGTCTCGGTTCGAGATACACGGGATCCGCGGCCGCGACCCAGGCGCTGGGTCGTTCGCCCGTCTGGCCCCACAGGCGCAGGGCTCCGAGGCCGTGGTCCGGTATTGCCACGCCGAGCCCGCCGAGTATCCACGGCAGCAGCTCGGGCGTCCGGCCGACGTCCACCAATTCGGAACGGGCGAGCCAGGCGCGCAGTTCCGCGCTCTTGACCTGCCCATGGCGGACGCGCGGCAGAACGGCGATGGCCGAACGTTTGTCGTAAGATGCGGGCATAGTTCAAGGGTAACGGAATCACCGGGTGAAATTCACGAGAGAGATGCCGAGCGCGATCACGATCCGTCGCGTGTCGGTTGACGGCATTGAGATCGGGGACACCCTGCACACGGACGCCGTCGTGCTCACGGCCGAGGAAATCCTGGGTGCCTGGGACCCGAAACCCGTCGACGAGCTGGTGCCCGCCGACTTCGACGCGTTGCTCGCGACCGAGCCCGAACTCGTGCTGCTCGGCACCGGCGGACGCGTGCGCTTCGCGCCGCGCGATGTCGTTTTCGCGCTTGCGCGCCAACAGGTCGGGCTCGAGGTCATGAACACGGCGGCGGCGGCGCGCACGTTCAACGTGCTTGCGGGCGAAGGCCGCAGGATCGGCGCGGTCTTGTATCCGGACGGCTGAGACACCCGTGGTCGCGGCGATCAGTCGAGGATGACGTCGCCGGACAAGCCCTCGGCCTCCATCATCGTTCTCAGGTTCTTGAGCGCGTCGAGCTGTATCTGGCGCACGCGTTCGCGCGTCACACCGATATCGCTGCCGATGCGTTCGAGCGTCGCCCGGTGATGGCCGTGCAGGCCGAAACGCCGTTCGACGACGGCGCGCTGCTTGTCATCGAGCTTGGCTACCCAACGATCCACGATCGCGTTGACGATCGATCGCTGCGCCCGCTGCTGCGGTTCGGTGTCGCGCCGCGCCGCCAGGCGGTCAACCGGCCCGCTGCCGTCCTCGGTGTTGCTCGCGCGCAGCGTCACGCGCTCGTTCAATGACATGAGGCGCTTGACGTCGTCTTCGCTGCGGCCGGATTCGGCGGCAATCTCCGACGCCGTCGGCCCATGATCCTGCGCCTGGCTCAGGCGCCGCGCCGCGCGCAGGCAGGCGTTGATGTCTTTGATGACGTGGATCGGCAGGCGCACGGTTCCCGACTGGTTCATGATCGCGCGCTCGATGGTTTGCCGAATCCACCACGTGGCGTACGTCGAGAATCGGAAACCGCGCTCGGGGTCGAACTTTTCGACGGCGTGAATCAGGCCGAGATTGCCCTCCTCGATCAGGTCGAGCAGCGGCAGGCCGCGGTTCAGGTAGCGCCGGGCAATCTTCACTACCAGCCTCAGGTTGCTCTCGATCATGCGGTGGCGCGCGGCTTCGTCGCCCCGCTGCGCGAGCCGCGCAAAGTGCTTCTCTTCATCGGCCGTCAACAGCGGCGAGATGCCGATTTCGCTCAGGTAGAGACGCGTCGCGTCGTGGTTCGCAGCCGCAGGGCGCCCGGTCGGGCGCGTCACCCCGATCTCATCGCCGTTCCTGCGCTGCACAGATCCCACGTCACCCTCCCGTTCGCGGACTCCTGCCGAGCCGTGACGTCCGATGCCCCGACGGCATGCGCGGTCTGCGCCTAGCGCGGGGGCAGATAACGTATCGGGTCGACCGGCTGGCCGTTGCGCCTGATCTCGAAGTGCAACCAGGTCTTACGCTCCGGTCCCTCCCCAATCGTCGCTATTCGCTGGCCCTGCCCGACCGACTGGTTTTCGCGGACCAGCAACGACTTGTTGTACCCGTAGGCACTGAGGTAAGTGTCGTTATGCTTGAGAATAATAAGCTGCCCGTATCCGATCAGTCCACTGCCGGCGTAGACCACACGCCCCGAAGCCGCGGCACGCACGGGCTCGCCGGCCCGACCGCGAATCAGAATGCCCGTGCCCGGGCCCGGTTTTCCGCCGAATTCGACGTCGACGGCGCCGGCTACGGGCCACGCCCAGCCGGGCGGCGGCGAGGCGGGCAGCTTCGGCAGCGGCGCCCGCTCGCGGCGGGTCGTCGACGTTTGCCCGGAGGGCCGAGTGAGTCGCAGAACCTGTCCCGGGTAGATCAGTGAGCCGTCGCCCAGGTTGTTCCAGCTTGCGAGTTCCCCGGGGCTTTTGTCGTACCGCCATGCGATCGAGTACAGCGTCTCGCCCGTGCGGACGATGTGTTCGCGCTGCCGGTGGTCCCAGCCCGTGCCGGAACTGCAGCCGGCCGCGGCGGCTACGAGGAGCGTGACCAGCATCGCACGCAGGACAGACATCAGTGCAGCATCAGATAGCCGATGACGATGACCGACAGGATGACCATGGCCCAGCCGAGCCGCTCGATGTGCGTGACGATCTGCTGTTCGAACCTGTCGCCCGCCACGCGCACGATCCCGGCCACGAGAAAGAACCGCGCGCCGCGGCCGATGACGGACGCGAGCACAAAGCCAGGCAGGTTCAACGTGGCGACGCCCGCCGCGATCGTGAAGACCTTGAACGGGATCGGCGAAAAGCCCGCGACGAACACGGCCCAGAAGCCGTAGCTGTCGAACCACGAACGTGCCGTCAGGTAGCCATCCCAGTAGGAGGACTCGCGCAGCCAGGGCTCTATCGCCTCGAAGGTCAGGTAACCGATTGCATAGCCGCCGACGCCGCCGAGCACGGACATGATCGTCGCGTTCGCGGCGTAGCGCGCCCAGCGTTCGCGATTCGCCATGCACATCGGTGCCAGCATCACGTCGACCGGAATCGGGAAGAACGACGACTCGGCGAAGCTCATCGCACCGAGGTACCACTCGGCGTGCCGATGACGTGACCAGCGCATGACGCGTTCGTAGAGCGGGCCGAAAATGGTCATTGGGCTACGTACCGGGCACGAGCGGTACGAAGCTGACCGCGCCCAGGGACACCTCTTCGTAGCGATCGCTCAACCGGCTTACGAGCAACAGCTCCTGGCGGCCCGGCGGACCGACGGGAATGACCATGCGGCCGCCCACCGCGAGCTGTTCGAGGAGTTTCTGCGGCACCTCGTCGGCCGCGGCGGCGACAATGATACCGTCGTACGGCGCGTACTTGGGCCAGCCCCGCCAGCCGTCACCCGGCCGGAACTGCACGTTGTAGATATCGAGATCGCGAAGCCGCTGGCGCGTCCTGCGCAAGAGCTCGGGAATGCGTTCGACGGAATAGATTCGCTTGACGAGCGGCGCCAGCACGGCGGTCTGGTAGCCGCAGCCCGTACCGATCTCGAGTACCGAATCGAGCCTGCCGCCGTCCAGGAGCGCCTCGGTCATGCGTGCCACCACGTAGGGCTGCGAAATCGTCTGACCGTGACCGATCGGCAGCGCCGTATCCTCGTAGGCACGGCTTGCAAGCGCCTCGTCTACGAACAGGTGCCGAGGCACGTTGCGGATCTGCTCGAGCACGTCCCGCGAACGGATACCCTGGTCGGCAAGACGACGGGCAAGGCGCTCGCGAGTCCGCGCCGACGTCATGCCGATGCCCTGCCGGATGCCGTTCACGTGCCCAGCCATTCACCGAGCCGACCGAGATCCTCGTGGCGCGTCAGGTCGGTCTTGAGCGGCGTCACGGAGACGGCGCCGCGTTCGATGGCCCGAAAGTCGGTGCCCTCGCCCGCGTCCTGCCCGCGGCCGGCCGGCCCCACCCAATAGATCGTTCGGCCGTGCGGATCGGTCGTCTCGACGACGGGCTCGGACTTGTGCCGGAAGCCGAGCCGCGTGGCCTGAACGCCCTTAAGAGCCTCGTAGGGCAGACTCGGCACGTTGACGTTCAGAATCACGTCCGACGCCAGCATCGAGCGATCCAGTCTCTGCACCATGCCGGCCGCGACGCGCGCCGCCGTGTCGAAGTGATTGAGCCGATCGCCGACCAGCGACACGGCGATCGTCGGCAGGCCAAGAAAGCGGCCCTCCATCGCGGCCGCTACGGTGCCCGAGTAGATGACGTCATCGCCCAGGTTCGCACCGTGATTGATCCCCGAGACGACGAGATCGGGCTCCTCGTCGAGCAGGCCGGTCAACGCGAGATGCACACAGTCCGACGGCGTCCCGTTGACCGCGAACCGGTTCGGCCCAAACTCACGTACCCGGAGCGGCGCCTCGATCGTCAGCGAATTGCTCGCCGCGGAACGGTTTCGATCGGGCGCCACGACGACGACGTCGGCCACCTCGGCAAGCGCATCGGCGAGCGCGACGATGCCTGTCGCCAGGTATCCGTCATCGTTGCTTACGAGGATTTTCATGTCTGTGCCTGGATGGCGAAGTCGGATTGGCGTGCGAGAACGCGCTCACTATACTGAACCGGCGCGGCTTTCCATAGCGATGGATGAGCGATCAGATGAACGACGATGACAGGGAGTTGTTTCGCCGGGCGATGGCCGATGCCAGCCCGCTGAAGGCCAAGAAACGTGTGCCGGCCGAGCGGCGAAAGCCGCGGCCCGGCGCCCACTTCAGCCGCTCAGACGAACACGAGGTGCTGCGCGAGAGCCTGACTTCGGACATCGACGAGATCGAAGCGAACACGGGCGAAGCGGTTCGGTTTCACCGGCCATCGGTCGGCAAGCGGACGATGCGCCGCCTTGCGCGCGGCAGCTACGCCGTGCAGGCCGAAATCGATCTGCACGGGCTCACGGTGGCCGAAGCGAAACCCGCGCTGCGTCAGTTCATTTCGGACTGCATGCTGAGCGGCTACCGTTGCGTGCGCGTCGTCCACGGCAAGGGCCGCGGCTCGGGCGAACGCGGACCCGTGTTGAAGCCCAGCGTCAATCGCTGGCTCAGGCGCTGGGACGACGTACTGGCTTTCGTGTCGACGCCGCAGGTGCACGGCGGCACGGGCGCGATCTACGTCCTGCTCAGAGACTCGTGAGGAACTCGCGTAGCAGCGCCGTCGCGTAGCTTCCCCGCCCCAGCCGGAAAGCGAAACACACGGCGGCGTCTTCGACGCCGATTTCGAGTTCGTGCGCCACGAACCGTGTCGGCCGGCTGCCGGCATCTACGCGGGCCGTTTCGAGCCCGGCCGCGAGGCGCGCCACCAGATCGCCGGACGAAGACGCGACCGACGACTCCAGTTTCGCAACCTCGCCGGCGCCGATCGGCGCACCTTTGCCCCAGAGTGTCGCGGTCGGATGAATGTCCAGGGCGCCGCAGCGCGCCGCGAGCTCCTCGTCCGGCACGTCCACGACGAACACGCTGCCGCTGCCGTCCAGGTTGGCACGTTCGCCCGGCAGCAGCGTATCCCACGAATTCGCGATCACCCGGGCATGCAGTATCGCGTTGAACAAATAGGAGCGGCCGGCCGACAATGCCATGCTCTGCTGATGGCGGCGGGCCCGCATGCCGTCGAGCACCTCGAGCGCAAGCTCGAGATTGGCGCCGTCGCGGCCGAAGCGCTGCTCGCCGAAGTAGTTGGGTACGCCGCGCCTCTGAATCATCGCGGCGCGCTCTGCCAGCGCCTCGCCATGCTCGCGCGCCGCCTCGGTCCTGGCCGTGATGCGAAAGCGGTTGCCGGTGTGGGTGCCGCGCCGAAGCTTGCGCCGGTGGCGCGCGACCGCGAGGACGCGCGCATCGTCGGCCGAGAACTGACGCCAGTCGACAGCGGAGCCCGTGGGCCGCCAGACGCTGAACCACTGCGTGGTCACGGCGTGCCGATCTTTCAGGCCCGAGTAGCCGACCGCCGACGGCTTGACGTCGGCGTGCCGCGCGAGCTGCCGCGCAATCCAGTCGGTGTTGCTGCCGCGCTTCTCGACCCTGAGCCAGTCGTGCTCGCCGTCGTCCGTGAACGCGACGTCGAGAAGCTCATCGACGACGAAATCTTCGGGCCGGGTGCGCAGCGCGGCGCCGAACAGCGGACCACCGTATGCGTGCGCCCATTCCGGTACGCCAGGGGCCATGGATGCGCTCAGCGTGCGCGGTCTTCGTGGCTGACGACCTGGTAGAAGGTCTCGTCCCTGCCGATCAGGCCGAGATCGGTCCGGGCCCTTTCCTCGGCCGCTTCGAGGCCCTGCTTCAGGTTGATGACCTCGGCATCGAGGGCCGCGTTGCGGGCCTTCAGAGATTCGTTGAGCGAACGATGTTCGGCGACCGCGGCCCGGAGGTCACGCGTCTTCCGGAACCCGTCGTCCTTGAGCCACAGCTCGGCCTGCAACAGGCACACCACGATACCCAAGACGATCAGCAGCCAGCGCATTGATCCCACCTGTCTCCCCAATCGCTCTCAGGGCGCTCCCACCGAGAACGCCCCTCGACCCGCGTAACCCGCACGGTCGCCCAGTTCCTCCTCGATACGCAGGAGCTGGTTGTACTTGGCGATGCGATCCGAGCGCGACAGCGAGCCGGTCTTGATCTGCGTGGCGCGTGTCCCGACCGCGATGTCGGCGATCGTCGAATCCGAGGTTTCCCCCGAGCGGTGCGAGATAACGGCCGCGAAGTTCGCGTCCACTGCCATAGTAATCGCATCAAGAGTTTCGCTTAACGTACCGATTTGGTTTGGTTTTATCAATATCGCGTTGCCAATCTTTTCGCGAATGCCGCGTTCGAGGATCGCCGTGTTGGTGACGAACAGGTCGTCGCCGACGAGCTGCACGCGATCGCCCAGGGCATCGGTCAGGATCCGCCAGCCGTCCCAGTCGCTTTCGTCCATGCCGTCTTCGATCGTCACGATCGGGTAGGCATCGGCCAGCCCGGACAGGTAGCCCGCGAAACCCTCGGCGTCGAACTGCCGGCCCTCGGATTCGAGATCGTAGTTGCCGTCGGAGTAGAACTCCGAGCTCGCGACGTCGAGCCCCAGCAGAATGTCCTTGCCGGCCGCGAAACCGGCCTTGCCGATCGCCGTCATGATCGTGTCGAGCGCCGCCTGATTGGACGGCAGGTCGGGCGCGAAACCTCCCTCGTCGCCAACGGCCGTGTTGAGTCCCTGGCCCTTGAGCACAGCCTTCAGGGCATGGAAGACCTCGGCACCGTGGCGCAGCGCCTCGGCGAAGCTCGGCGCGCCCACGGGCAGGATCATGAACTCCTGAATATCGACGCTGTTGTCCGCATGCGCGCCGCCGTTGATGATGTTCATCATCGGCACGGGCATCGTCGTGCCGTCGCCCAGGTGCGCGTACAGCGGCAGACCGAGACTGGTCGCCTCTGCCCTGGCCGTCGCGAGCGATACGGCCAAAAGCGCGTTGGCGCCCAGCCGCGACTTGTTGTCGGTGCCGTCGAGATCGAGCATCGCCTGGTCCACGGCCCGCTGATCGTCGAATTCTGCGCTCGTGAGCGCATCGCGCAGCTCGCCGTTGACGTTGGCCACGGCCTTCGTGACGCCCTTGCCGAGATAGCGCCCTTTGTCCCCGTCGCGTAGCTCGACGGCCTCGCGCGTACCCGTCGAGGCGCCGGACGGCACGCCGGCGCGCGCGAAACTGCCGTCGGCAAGCGTGACGTCGGCTTCGACGGTCGGATTGCCGCGCGAGTCGAGAATTTCGCGGCCGCGAATGTCCTTGAATCTGATCATTGCAATTCCTTGTTTTTCGCTAGTCGCCGAGTCCGAGTCGGGTTTCGAGGTAGCCGTTTTCCTTGGTGATCGCGTCGATGGCCACGAGCGTCGTCAGCAGCTCGCGCATGTGTGCCAGGGGCATCGCGTTGGGCCCGTCGCTCAGTGCCTTCTCGGGTTCCGGATGCGTTTCCATGAACAGCCCGGCGACGCCCGCGGCCGTGGCGGCGCGCGCAAGGACGGGTATGAACTCTCGCTGGCCGCCCGACGCCGAGCCCTTGCCGCCCGGCAACTGCACGGAGTGGGTCGCGTCAAAGACGACCGGGCAGCCGGTTGTTCGCAGGATCGCGAGCCCGCGCATGTCCGAGACCAGGTTGTTGTAGCCGAACGTGAAACCGCGTT
Organism: Woeseiaceae bacterium; assembly: GCA_028280615.1. Lineage (GTDB taxonomy): Bacteria > Pseudomonadota > Gammaproteobacteria > Steroidobacterales > Woeseiaceae > UBA1847. The sequence goes on from JANQLK010000011.1 coordinate 79,786, forward strand.
CGCAGACCATGATGTCGTCGTTGCCCGTGGACTTCGCCTTGTCGACGACGTTCTGCATCTCCCAGGGCGAGAGGAACTGGCCCTTCTTGATGTTGACGGGCTTCATCGTCTCGGCGACCCGCAGAATGAAGTTGGTCTGCCGGCACAGGAACGCCGGTGTCTGCAGCACGTCGACGACCGCGGCAACCTCGTTCATCGGCGTGTCCTCGTGCACGTCGGTCAGGACCGGGACACCGGCCTGCTCGCGCACGGCCTCGAGGATTTTGAGGCCCTGCTCGATGCCCGGGCCGCGATGTCCGGAGCGCGAACTGCGGTTGGCCTTGTCGAACGAGGACTTGTAGATGTAAGGAATGCCGAGCGCGGCGCAGGTTTCCTTGAGCTGGCCCGCGACGTCCACCGACATGACCTCGCTCTCGATGACGCAGGTGCCGGCAATCAGGAAGATCGGCCGGTCGTTGCCGGCCTCGAAGCCTGCAAGCTTCATGCCTCGGCCGCCTCGGGGAGGTCACCCTCGCGGTAACGCCGGGTCGCGTTAATGAAGCTCGTGAACAGCGGATGACCATCTCGCGGATTCGATGTGAATTCCGGGTGGAACTGGCTCGCGAGAAACCAGGGATGGCCGGGTAACTCGACGACCTCGACGAGATCGTCGACCGACAGCCCGGAGAACCGGATGCCCGAGCTGGCGAGCCGGTCGCGGTAGTTGTTGTTGACTTCGTAGCGATGCCGGTGCCGTTCCTCGATCGTGTCCCGGCCGTAGGTCTCGGCCGCCAGCGAACCGGCCTCGAGATGGATCTTCTGCGCGCCGAGCCGCATCGTGCCGCCGAGATCGGACGCCTCGTCGCGTTCCTCGACGCCGCCGCCTGCGTCCTGCCACTCGGTGATCAGGCCAACGACGGGGTGCGGTGTATCGGCATCGAATTCGGTGCTCATCGCTCCTTCGAGCCCGGCGAGATGCCGCGCCGCCTCGATCACGGCAACCTGCATGCCGAGACAGATGCCGAGGTAAGGAATACCGTGCTCGCGCGCGAAGCGCACGGCATCGATCTTGCCCTCGATGCCGCGATCGCCGAACCCGCCCGGGACGACGATGCCGTCCATCGACCTGAGCGCATCGGTGCCGGCGACCTCGAGATCGGCCGACTCGATGAAGTGAATGTTGACCCGCGTGCGGGTGTGAATGCCGCCGTGCTGCAACGCCTCGACGAGCGAGATATAGGAATCCTTGAGGCCCATGTACTTGCCGACCATGGCGATGTCGACGTCGCCCCCGGGGTTCTGCTTGGCGTCGACGATTGCCGCCCATTCGCTCAGGTCGGCGGGCTTAAGGTCCAGGCCGAACTGGCGAACGACGATATCGTCGAGGCCCTGTTCGTGCATCATCGCCGGAATCTTGTACAGGTCGTCAGCATCGTGGGCCGAGATGACGGCTTCCTTGCGGACGTTGGTGAACAGTGCGATCTTGCGCCGCTGCTCGTCCGGCAACGGCTCCTCGGAGCGGCACACGAGAATGTCCGGCTGGATACCGATCGAGCGCAGTTCCTTGACGGAGTGCTGGGTCGGCTTGGTCTTGATCTCGGACGACGTGGCGATATACGGCACGAGCGTCAGATGCACGTAGGCAACCCGGTCATGACCGAGATCGACGCCCATCTGGCGAATGGCCTCGAGAAACGGCAGCGACTCGATGTCGCCGACCGTGCCGCCGATTTCGACCAGGCAGACGTCGGCGCCGCCGGCGCCGCGTTCGACGCTCTGACGAATCTCATCGGTGATGTGCGGGATGACCTGCACGGTAGCGCCCAGGTAGTCGCCGCGCCGCTCCTTCGCGATCACGCTTTCGTAAATGCGGCCGGTCGTGAAATTGGAATTGCGGCCGGTCGTCGTGCGAACGAATCGCTCGTAGTGGCCGAGGTCGAGATCCGCTTCGGTGCCGTCGTGCGTGACGAATACTTCGCCGTGCTGGAACGGGCTCATCGTGCCCGGGTCGACGTTGAGGTACGGATCGAGCTTGATCATGCTGATCGAGAGCCCCCGCGCTTCGAGAATTGCGCCGAGGCAGGCCGACGTGATGCCCTTGCCGAGCGACGAGACCACGCCGCCGGTTATGAATACGTACCTGGTCATAGAGTTACAGTCACCGTGTTCGGAAACGAAAAAAGGGCTGGATCGCAGCACCGCGCGCGTGCTCTTTCCAACCCTTCAAAAACCGCGCCGTCTTCGGAATCAAGACGGTGTTAGACGTTAACAGATCGCCTAATTCCAGACAATCGAAACAGTCCTCTGGTGTCCTGAGTCAATCAATCACGGGCCTCTCCCTCCAGCGCACTCGACAGCCCGGCCGCGCGCGGGCGTCGGCAGCCACCCAGAGATCCGCGACGGCGACGAGCCGGTCCTCGCTGTAAAGCAACGGCAGGCGATCGCGCATCCACGGCAGGATGCCCCTTTCATTGAGCAGTTTCTTGAGTTTTCGCGTAGGCCCATGACTTTCAAGCCGAATTCGCTCACCGCCGCGGCGCGGGCGAACCGTGAGCCCGGCGCTCACGAGCTCAGCGTCCAATCCCTCGTCCTCAACGGTCTCGAGCGATAGCGTGCCCAGCTGCGGGCCGAGCGACAGCGGCTCCGCGCCGGACCACGCGAAGTCGTCGATCGCCGCGGCGGGAAGCGGCGGCATCAGGTACAGGCGATTCCGAAACCGCCGTGCCTCGCCGCCCGGCCAGCTCACCTCGGGCGCGGCATCCTCGCGCGCCGTCACGAGCGACGCCATGATCTCCGCCAAGTGCGTGGCCGCGGGCGGCGCGATGCCTCGCCTTCTCGCGAGCCGCCGAATGGCGTTGCGTTGCCGCGACGCAGAAAGCCGTCGGAGTCCGTCGATCGCGCAGCGCTCCGACGCGTCGAGCAGGGGCTCGAGGTCGATATCGGCGAGCGCGTCCAGGAGCTCGGCTGCATCGCGCGCGAGCGCGGCGCTGCGCGCCAGGCTTCTGGCCGCGCCGGGCCAGCGATCGGCAATCCGCGGCAGGATATCGCGGCGCAGGAAATTGCGGTCGAAGCGGAGATCATCGTTGCTTGAGTCCATGCAGCTTGCCACGGCGTGTTGCTCCGCGTACTGCAGGAGTTCGCTCCGCGGGACGTCGAGCAGCGGCCGAACGAGCCAGCCCGCGCCCAGCGTGCGTAACGGGGCCATGGCCGCGATGCCCAGCGGACCGCTGCCCCGGAGCAGGTTCAACAGCAGCGTCTCCGCCTGGTCGTCCCGATGGTGGGCGGAGATCAGCCAGTCCCCTTCGCCGACGAGCGCGGCCAGCGCGTCGTAGCGCGCCTCCCGCGCCGCCGCCTCGAGTCCGCCTCCGGACGCCCTGTCGACATCGACACCGAGGCACTCAAGGTCGAGCGATCGCTCGCTGCAGAAGCCCTGGCAAAACGTCGCGAACGCCGCCGATTCCGGCTGCAGGCCATGGTCGACGTGCACCGCGAGCAGCGGCTTGCCATGCTCGCCGGCGGAACGACAGAGCGTGTCGGCCAGCACGGTCGAGTCGGGACCGCCGCTCAAGGCGATGATATAGCGCTTCGCCGGGCCCGCGATCTGTTCCAAACGCCCGAGGGTCTCCAGCAGGCTCGCTGGACCGAAGCTCACGCCTGTTTGAATCTGCCGAAGCTCGCGAGGCGCCGCTCGCGGGTATCGATGAGGTGGTCCATGGGCATCGCTTCGAGTTCGTCGAGATGCCGCTCGAGGGCGCCCGCGATGACCTTGGCCATGGCAGACGGTGCACGGTGCGCGCCGCCGAGCGGCTCCTCGAGCACCTCGTCGACGAGGCCGAATTCGCTCAGGTTTTCGGCCGTAATGCGCATCGCATCGGCGGCTTCCTCGGCCTTCTCGGCGCTCTTCCAGAGAATCGACGCGCAGCCCTCCGGCGAGATCACCGAGTAGATCCCGTACTGCAGCATGAGCAGCCGGTCGCTGACGCCGATCGCGAGCGCGCCGCCGGAGCCGCCCTCGCCAATCACCACGCTCACGATGGGTGTCCGCAGTCCCGCCATGAGGTACAGGCAGTAGGCGATGGCCTCGCTCTGGCCGCGCTCCTCGGCGCCGACGCCCGGATAGGCGCCGGGCGTGTCGATCAGCGTCACGATCGGCAGGCCGAACTTTTCGGCGAGCCGCATCAGGCGCTGCGCCTTGCGATAGCCCTCGGGCTTCGGCATCCCGTAGTTGCGCCGCACGCGCTCCTTGGTGTCGCGGCCTTTCTGGTGGCCGATGAACAGGACGGCACGGCCGCCGACGCGGCCGATTCCGCCGACGATCGCGGGATCGTCAGCGTACATCCTGTCGCCGTGCAGTTCCTGGAAATCGGGTGAAATTTCGGCCAGGTAATCCAGCGTGTAGGGCCGGCTCGGATGCCGTGCGACCTGTGCCACCTGCCAGGCCGACAGCTTGGAGAAGATGTTCCGGGTCAGGTTTTCGCTCTTGTCGCGAAGCCTGGCGACTTCCTCGTTGATGTTGATCTCGGTGTCGTCGCCGACGAACCTGAGCTCCTCGATCTTGGCTTCGAGTTCCGCGATCGGTTGCTCAAACTCCAGAAATTTCAGGTCCATGGCCCTTAGCCTGCTTGGTCCGGGTCGCAAACCTTACATGATTTCGCGCCCGGGTGCGTAGAGCAGGCGCACGTTGTTCACGCCGAGCAACTCCGTGAGCTTGTCGCGCAATTCGCGGCTTGGCCTGACCGACCATTCGGGCCCGAGCTTGAGCCGCGCCGAGGCCGCGCTGCCGTAGTACTGGACGGCCACATCGCAGTTGCCCTCGCGGTGCGGCAGCAGCACGGCGTGCAGCTCCGCCAGAATCTTCTCGCCGTTACCGTTGGGCGCCAGCCGCAGCAGCATGCTCCGGGCGCGGCTCTCGATGACCCGATCGATATGCAGCACCTGTTTGACGTTGACGGTCCACGCGCCGATGAAGTCGTCGTAGCGCAGACCGCCCGAGATAACGACGATGTCGTCCTTGACGAGCAGATCCTTGAATTGCTGAAACGCCTCGCTGAACAGGCTGACCTCCATGCGGCCCGTGTCGTCGTCGAGGACGACCGTGACGCGGTTGCCGCGCTTCCTGAGATCCACGATCAGGCCGGCGACCGTGACCTCGCGGCGCGACTGGGCGTAGTTGCGCTCGCCCTCCGCCGTCTGCGGTGGCGGCTCGGCAGCGAGTTCGCCCAGGCGTCCGTCGACGAAATACGATGCATCCGC
>JANQLK010000030.1 GCA_028280615.1 Woeseiaceae bacterium
ATTCCGGGCAGCGATCCGGAACTCGCCGACGAAGCCGTCATCTATACGGCGCACCACGATCATCTCGGCATCGGTACGCCGAATGCCGACGGCGACGCCATCTACAACGGCGCACTCGACAATGCTTCCGGCGTCGCACAGGTGCTCGCGATCGCACGCGCACTCGTTGCCCTGCCAGAGGCGCCGAGGCGCTCGACGCTGATTGCCATGGTGGGCGCCGAGGAGCAGGGCCTGCTCGGTTCACTGTACTACGCCGACAACCCGACTTTTGCGCCGGGCAAGATCGCGGCCAACCTGAACTATGACGGCGGCAACATCTGGGGGCATACGCACGACCTCACCTTCATCGGCCTCGGCAAGTCGTCTATCGATCGGCTCGTCGAGATGATCGCGGGCGAGCAGGGCCGTGAGGTCAAGCCGGACCAGTTCGCCGACAAGGGCTATTTCTATCGGTCCGACCAGTTCAGTTTTGCGAAGATCGGCGTGCCGGCGATGTACCTGGACACGGGCACGAATTTCGTCGACCGGCCGCCCGAATGGGGTCGGGAACGGGTCAACAACTACACCAACATCCACTACCATCAGCCGACCGACGAATACGACGACAGCTGGAACTTCGACGGCATGGAAGCCGACGCCGAGCTCGGCTTCTGGACCGGACTCGCAATCGCGAACGCCGACGAAATGCCGCGGTGGAACCCCGGTGATGAGTTCGAGGCGGCCCGTCTCGAAGCCCTGAAGGCAGTCGGAGACTAGTTCGATGGCTGGCCGCCCGGCGGCGCTCGCGCTGCTGCTACTCGCGGCGGCGCTTGAGGTAACCGCAGCCGAGTCGTCGCCCGCCGAGGCCCGGCTCGATGCGCTCATGGCCGAGTACTGGGACTACCGGCTGGCCGAGAACCCGCTCGCCGCGACACGCGCCGGCTTCACGGCCCTGAACGACCGGATGCCATCGGTCACGCCCGACGACGAGGCGCGGCGGCTTGCCGCCGAGCAGCGCTTCCTGGGCCGGCTCGAGGACATTCGGCGCGACGATCTGGGACCCGCGGCGCGAGTCAACGCCGACGTCCTCGAGTGGGTGCTTGCCGATTCGATCGGCGCCTATGAGCTGGGCCTGTCGAGAATCCCGTTCAATACCTTTTCGGGTTTCTTCATGGCGGCGCTGTATGCGAGCAGCGGCGTTCGCATGCGCGACGTGGAGGACTACGAGCAGTATCTTTCCCGGCTTGCCGACATCCCGCGCTATTTCGACGAGAACATCGCAAACATGCGGGAAGGGGAGCGTACGGGCTTCGTGCTGCCGCGCATCGTGATCGACGGCGTGCTGCCGACCCTCACGGCACAGGTCAAGGACGACCCGGAGACCAGCAGTTTCTACGCGCCGTTTCGCGCGATGAGCGAGCGCGTTTCCGCCGCCGAGCAGGACCGGCTGACGCGGCGCGCGCGGGCCGTCATCGCCGAGGAGGTCATGCCGGCCTTCGCGCGCGTCGCCGCCTATCTCGGGAACGACTACGAGGCGTCGCAGAGCGTTGCCGCGTCGGATCTCGCCAACGGCCGCGAGTACTACGACTTCCAGATTCGGCGTTACACGACCGTCACCGGGCTCACGGCCGACGAGATTCACGAGACCGGACTCGCCGAAGTCGCGCGGATCAAGGCCGAGATGCTGGCTATCATCGACGAGCTGGAATTCGACGGCGGCTTCGAGGCGTTCGGTGAATTCCTGCGTACCGATCCGAGGTTCTACGCCGAGACCGAGGAGGAGTTGCTCAAAGAGGCGGCCTACACGGCCAAGCGCATCGACTACCTGATGCCGGGATTCTTCGGCCGCCTGCCGCGCCAGAGCTACGGCGTCGTCCCGGTACCGGACGAGATCGCGCCGAACTACACGACCGGAGCCTACTACGGCGCGCCGCTCGGCGGCACGCACGGCGGTGCGTTTTGGGTCAACACCCATGCGCTCGAGCAGCGTCCGCTGTACGAGTTGCCCGCGCTGACCCTGCACGAGGCCGTGCCCGGCCACCACCATCAGAATGCGCTGGCGCTGGAAATGGAGAACGTGCCGGCATTTCGCAACGACCTCTACTTCAGCGCCTTCGGCGAGGGCTGGGCGTTGTATGCGGAAAAACTCGGCGTCGAGATGGGCATCTACCGGGACTCCTACGAGCACTTCGGGCGCCTGAGCTACGAGATGTGGCGCGCCTGCCGTCTGGTCATCGACACGGGCATTCACTCGAAGGGCTGGACCCGTGACGAAGCACTGGCCTACCTTGCCGGCAACACCTCGCTGTCCGAAGGCAACGTGCGCGCCGAAGTCGATCGCTACATCTCGTGGCCCGGCCAGGCGCTGTCCTACAAGCTCGGCGAGCTCAGGGTCTGGGCGATGCGCCGCAAAGCCGAACAAGCACTCGGCGAACGCTTCGACCTGCGGACGTTTCACGACGTGATGCTCCGCAACGGCGCGCTGCCGATGGCGACGATCGAGGCGCTGATCGATCGCTATATCGACAGCGCGCTCGCGTCACATTGAGCGTCAGTTCGCCGCCGTCGTCCGGTTGCGGCCAAGGCGCTTCGCCTCGTACATGGCCGTATCGGCGCGCTCCAGCCAGCGACTGGCGCTTTCGCCGGATGCCAGCTCGGCCACACCGACCGAGACCGTCACGGCCGGATCGCTGACGAGTTCGTTCGCCTCGACCAGCGTGCGCAGCTGTTCCGCGAGATGCAGGCCGCTTTCGAGCGTCTGGCCTTCGAGCAGTACGACAAACTCCTCGCCGCCGATGCGGTACATGCTGTCGGTTACGCGTATGCGCAGGCGCACGATTTCCGCGACCCGGCGCAGAACTTCGTCGCCCATCGCATGCCCGTGACGGTCGTTGACGCCCTTGAAGTGATCGATGTCGAACAGCAACAGCGAGGAGGGCGCGGGGTTGCGCGCGTGGGCGGCCACGATGTCGTCGAGACGGGTTTCGAGGGAGCGGCGATTGCCCGCGCCGGTCAGGTCGTCCCTGGTCGCCATGTGGATCAGGAGACGTCGTTGCCGATTCGTGATCGCCGAAAAGGCATAGGCGAACGAACTCATCACGCACATCGTGATCAGGACCGTCGTCGTCCGGAACGAGTTCTCGTCCGGTATCATCACCGGCAGCAGGGCCAACATCAGCGCGACGGCAAACACGACCGCTTCCCTCGGTTTCAGCAGGTAGAAAATCGCCATGATGACGGGGTAGGCCCAGAACACCTGCTGGGCACCGCCGACGTATACCGTGAGGAGTGCACCACCGGTGCACAGTAAGGCGAGGGCGACGCTTGCGAAACGGACCCGCCGCGTTCGCATTACGTGCAGGCCCAGCGTCACGAAACCGACAACGATACCGACGTCAATGACGCCGACGATCCATTCGCCGTTCAGGAATCTCAAGACCGCGAACGGCGTGACGCCAAGGGCGCCCGTGATTGCCAGGATCAATGGCATGTAACCGTCGACGGAATCCTGATCGCGCTGGGCGTTGGTGATGTAGCTCCAGGTTTCCAGACCCGACTGCTGGTCTGCCACGGGACCGCTCGTCATTGCCGGGGTCGATTGCTTCAGGCCGGGGTCACGCTGCGTCTGGCGCGTAGCGTCACCCACGCGGCTTGCCTGGCCTCGGAACCCGTTCAGGAGCGTTTGAAGCGCGAGAAGAATCCGCTTTTCTTGCCCGTGTCATCATCGTCACCGTCATCGTCGTCGACCTCGCGGGCTTGTTGAGGTTGTTTCGGCGTTGCCGCGATATCCGCGAACTGGTTTTCGATGTCCGCAGGGTCGCCGGCCGGCGGGGTCGTTGGCCTGGCAGCCGGCGCCGCGGCTTTGCCCGCGTTGAGTGCTTGCACGGTCCTCAAACGTGCGCTTGGTGAGCTGTCGATGCTCTGAGTCTTCGCCGCCGGGGCGGCGGCCGGTTTCGCCGCGGACGAGGACATCGTGGTTGCAGCCGCCGCGGTTTCCGCCACGGCCGGCCGCGCCGATTCCTTCGGCGGCTCTTCCTCGTCGAGGTCCATATCGGCGACGCTCGCAGCCACCTGGGCTGCCATCATGCTGAACTCTTCGCCGAACAGGGTCTCCGCCATCTGATCGTCAACGTCGTCCAGCGTCTTGGCACGCGCGAGGCCCCGGGCGATCTTCTCCAGTTCGCCGTCGGCTTTCTCTGCCTGTTCGTCGGGCGTCGACAGAGCGGGCTCGTCGCTGTCGGAGCCGTCGGCGGCATCGGCCGGTTCCTGCGTATCGAGCGCTGCGGTGGCCTCGTCGATGGTCTGCTGAATCGACTCTTCGAGCTTGAGCTCGGGAATCGCGGGCACCGAGGGATCCTTGAGCGAGATTTCGACATCCGGCTCCGCGGTGGCCTCGGGTTTCGGTGCGTCATTTGCCGCGTTCGTACTCTCGGCCATGGCGGATTCGAGCGCCTCGATATCCGGCTTCAGCTCGGCAAGGGTCGGGTCCTTCTCCCAGTCGGGCACATCTGCGGCGGCTGCCTCGGATTCGTCGTCGGTCGGAATCTCGAGCGACAGCTCGGCCGGGAATTCCTCGGCCTCGGCTTCGTTTTGGACCGAATCTTCCTCGGAGGCCTCTTCCGAGTCGGCAGCGGCCTGCTCGGCGAGGCTTTCGGGCAGCGCCGTGAGTTCGGGAATCGTGTCGTTGATCAGTTCGGGAATATCGTCGTCCGGCTCTGCTTCGGCGGCGTTCATTTCGGCCGCAAAGTCGGGCATCGGCGCCGACATCGACTGCGATACGTCGATGTCGGGCTGCGACTCTTCCGCGTCGGTGGCGGACGGGACGACGAGCGCTTCGGCGAGCTGCGACACGTCGTCCGAGGTCGATTCCGTCGTCAGACTGAACTCGTCCTTGGCGATCCGGCGCAGCTGGTCGAGACTCAGCGTTGTGTGGCCCTGTTCCGCGGCCGCCGCAAGCGACGCTTCAACCAGGTTGTTGCAAACCCGCGGAATGCCGTCGGAGAGCTTGTGCAGGAGTTCGGGTGCTCCCGCCTCGAATAGCTCATCGAAGTCGCCGCCGCTCGAGCGGAAACAGTGTTTGAGGTAGCCGGCGAGCTCGCCTTCGCTGAGCGATTGAAGCTTGTGGCGCAGCCGAACACGCTGATTGAGTCGAGCCAGCGACGGCTTGTCGAGCGCGGTTTCGAGGGCGGGATCACCTATGACGATCAATGCGGCGCCGCCGCCGGCGCCGCCATCCGCCGCGGTCAGCGCCTCCAGTTCGGCCAGGGGGTCCTCGCCAAGGCGCGCCCCGTCCTCGACGATGACGAATACGCGTTCGTCCTCCTGGCGCTTCTGCATCAGAATGGATCGGAACAGTGCAATTCGCCGGATCGTGCTCGCCGGGGCACTCGTCACCCCGAGGACCTCCAGCAGGAAATCGAGAATCTCGTCGTGCGCGATCGCCATGCGGCCGATCCGAATACGCGTTTGCTTGCCGCCGAGCGCGTCGAGCGAGCGTCCAACGATCGCCGTCTTGCCGACGCCGACCGGGCCGGACACCGTTACTACCGCGTCCTGCGTTCCCAGCGCCTTCCTGATCGCCTTGATCGTGTTCGCGGTCTGCGGGCCCAGGAAAACATCCTGTCCCGTTGCATTCGTCCGGAAGGGAGGGCGGGTGAGTCCAAAGTGTTCTTCGTACATGCCGGTCCGTCTCGGTCCTTGCGCAGCACCGTATGCCGCCTGAAAGTCCGATAATTCTGCGGCCAGCAGCCCCCTTTTTCGTGGAGTTATGTCACAGAAATGGACCCTTTCCGCGCAGCGTGACGGCGCCGGAGCTCAATATATGCCTGCATTCGAGGTCGAAAGCGGTCAAAATACGGAGCTTCGCCCAAACCGGTGGTCAACATTGGGACCTCGCGCGCTTCCTCGCATTCTGTTTTCGCTCGGTATCCTGGCCGTTGCCGTGCTGGCCGTCGCCGGCCTAATCGCTCTCAAGTCGGAACCTCCGAAGAAGGAGATCGAGAACCTCGATCCGCTCGTCAACGTGCTCGAGCTCGAACCCATGACGACGCGGTTCACGGTGCGAAGCCAGGGTACGGTCCGGCCGCGTACGCAGACCATCCTCTCTGCGGAAATTGCCGGCACGATAACGTCTATTTCGCCGAAGTTCGTAGCAGGTGGCGTGTTTTCGGCCGACGAAGTCCTGATGCGGATCGACCCGACGAACTACGAAGTGGCACTCGAACAGGCGGAAGCGCTCGTCGAGCAGCGCCAGATCGAGTACGACGGTGCTGCGAAGCTGCGTGAGCAGGGCTATCGTGCCGAGGCCGAGCTCGCGTCGGCCGCGGCGGCGCTCGCCTCCGCGAAGGCTGAACTCGTGCGTGCGAGCCGCGATCTGGAGCGCACATACATCCGCTTGCCCTACCGCGGTATCGTGCGCTCGAAAGACACGGATCTCGGCCAGTTCGTCAATCCGGGCACGCGGCTGGGCGTCGTTTTCGCCACCGATCTCGCCGAGGTTCGCCTGCCGCTGACCGACAGGGACCTGGCGTTCATCGACCTCCCGGATGCGGCCGACGTGGAAGTCACCGGGAGCGGCAGCGGGCCGGCCGTCACGCTGTCCGCGGTCAAGCGGGGCGTGCTCGAGACCTGGCAGGCGCGCGTCGTGCGCTCGGAGGCGGTCGTGGACGAGAGCAGCCGCGTGAGCTACGCCGTAGCGGAAATCGTCGATCCCTACCAGCTCGAGGGCGACGGCCCACCGTTACCCGTCGGAAGCTTCGTATCCGCCAGCATTAGCGGCAACGAGGTCGACGGTATCGTCCGCGTGCCCGCCCGCGTACTGCGGGGTTCCCGCGACCTGTTGTTCGTCGACGCCGACAACCGCATCCGCATTCGCGCGGTCGACGTCATTCGGTCGGACGCGGACTTCGCCTACATTCGCGATGCCAGTCTGTTCGGGCAGCGAATCGCGACGACGGCGCTCGAGGCCCCGTTCAACGGCATGAGCGTCCGCACCTCGGACGAAGACACGACTGGCCGGCTTGCCGCTGCCGAGGAGGGCGAGGAATAGTGGCGAATCGTCCCAGCGTGACCAGTCAAAAGGGCATCATCGCGTGGTTCGCCGCCAACCACGTGGCTGCGAACCTGCTGATGCTCGTAATCCTCGTGGCGGGCGCTATTTCGGCATACACAATACGCAAGCAGACCACGCCCGACTTCGAGCTCAACAGCGTGCAGGTTCGCGTGGCCTACCTGGGCGCCGCCCCGCAGGAGGTCGAGGAAGGCGTCGTCATCAAGGTTGAGGAGGCCATCCAGGACATCCAGGGCATCAAGCGAATCCGCGGCACGGCATCCGAGGGACTCGGCACGGTCAGGGCCGAGGTCGAAACCGATGCCGATTTCAACGAGGTCCTGAACGAGATCAAGACCAAGGTCGATGCCATCCAGACCTTTCCGGGCCTGACCGAAAAACCCGTCATCTACAAGGAAGAAGTGCCTATTCACGTCGTGTTCCTCGCGATCTACGGCGACATGGATGCGTTCGCACGCAAGGCGCTGGCGCAGGACGTGCGCGAGGAACTGATGCAGCTACCGTCCGTTACCTCCGTGCAACTACTCGGCGATCGCGACTACGAGATATCCATCGAGGTGTCCGAGCATGTGCTTCGGCAGTACGGGCTGACGATGTCGGACGTCTCGCAGGCCGTGCAGATGTCGTCGATCGACTTGCCCGGCGGCACGATCCGGAGCGACGGCGGCGATATCCTGTTGCGCACCGAGGGCCAGGTCTACACGGGGCGTGAATTCGGCAAGCTCGTGCTACGCACGTTTCCCGATGGTACACGGCTGACACTCGACGATATTGCCACGATCCGGGATGGTTTCGTCGAGACCGACGGCTACGGGCGCTTCGACGGCAAGCCGACCGCTACGCTGCGCGTACTGGCGAGCGGCGGCCAGAACGAGCTCGTTACGGCCGACCAGGTGAAAGCCTACGTCGAGGACAAGTCGGCGCGTCTGCCGGACGGCGTGAAGATGGACATCTGGGTGGACCGCTCGCATTACCTCGAAGAGCGCCTGTCCATGATGATCGAGAACATGCTGGCCGGCGCGCTGCTCGTGTTCATCGTGCTGTCGCTGTTCCTGCGCGTGAAGGTCGCGTTCTGGGTCGTGGTCGGCATCCCGGTCACGTTTTTCGGCGCGATGTGGCTAATGCCCATGGCGCCGTTCAACGTGACGATGAACCTTATGAGCCTGTTCGGCTTCATCATCGTGCTCGGCATCGTTGTCGACGACGCGATCATCATTGGCGAGAGTATCTACACCACGATCCGGGCCGACGGGCACACACTCGACAACGTCATCCGGGGTGCGAACCGGGTCGCCGTGCCCGCGACGTTCGGCGTGCTGACGACCATGGCGGCCTTCGCGCCGCTGTTGTTCCTCGACGGCATCGCTGCACCGTTCTTCGAGTCGATCTCGGTCGTCGTGATCCTCTGCCTGTTCTTCTCGCTGATCGAGTCCAAGCTGATCTTGCCCGCGCACCTGGCGCGGGCGCGGATTCCGGCTATCGACGAGGACGACCTGTTTCGGCCGCAGCGCCGGATCGGAGGATTCGAGCGGATTCCTCGTTTTTTCCAGAAAATTCAGCGGCATGTGCAGCATGCGCTGCACTTCGTGATCGACCACTGGTACCGGCCGCTGGTCGGCCGGGCCGTCAAGGCCCCCGGCGTGACCTTGTCGATATTCATCGCGGTGCTGATCCTGGCAGTCGGTATCGTTTTCAGCGGCGTCGTGCGCTTCAATGTCTTCCCCAACCAGGCCGGCGACTTCATCCGCGCAGAACTGGAGATGCAAAGCGGCACGGCGCCGGCCGAGCGCGACCGCATCGTCGCGCGGCTGGAGGAAACGATCCTCGAGATCAACGACGAGTTCGTCGCCGACAATCCGGACGCGTTACCCCTGATTCGCCACGTCGGAGCGTTTACGCGTGGCGAGGCCGGCGCCATCCTGTTCGTCGAGATGCCGCAGTCGGACGAGAAGTCAATGGAGGGCACCGAGATCGCGGATCTCTGGCGGGAGCGCGTGGGAGAATCGGCGGGTGTCAGGGAACTCACGTTCTCCGGCGCAGATAATCTCGGCGGCGGACCGCCACTGAGCTTTCGCCTAAGCGGCTCCGATTACGAGGCGCTTGAGGCAGCGGCCGGCGAGCTGCAAGCGCACCTGGGTGCCTATGAGGGCGTATTCGATATCCGCAACAGCGCGATAAGCGGCGGTGAGGAAATCAGCCTGAGCATCAAGCCCGAGGCCGAGGCGCTCGGGCTCACGCTGTCGTCGCTCGGGCGCCAGGTCCGACAGGCCTTCTACGGTGAGGAGGCGCAGCGCATTCAGCGCGGCAAGGACGAACTCAAGATCATGGTGCGCTACCCGCGTGAGGAACGTCGTTCGATCGCCGACCTGCGCAACATGCGCATCCGGACGCCGGCCGGCGACGAAGTGCCTTTCGAATCCGTGGCCGAAGTCAGCTTCGGCCAGGCCTACTCCAGCATCAGCCGCTTGAATCGAAACCGCACGATTACGGTATCGGCGGATATCGATCCGACGATCGTCGAGGCGCGCGAAATCGTCACGACCGTCTCGGACGACTTCATACCCGAACTGCTGGCGCGCTTCACGAGCGTCGAGTTCGGGCTCGAAGGGTCCAGTCAGGAGGAGGTCGATCTACTGATCAATCTGATCGTCGCCTTCCTGGTTGCGCTGGCGCTGATATATGCGCTCATCGCCGTTCCGCTGCATTCCTACGTGCAGCCCGCGATCATTATGTCGGTGATTCCGTTCGGTGCGATCGGCGCGGTCCTGGGACACCTGCTGCTCGACGAGGCGCTGAGCATGTTCTCGCTGTTCGGCCTGGTCGCGCTGGCCGGCGTCGTCGTCAACGACAGTCTCATCATGATGGATTTCATCAATCGGGCCCGCGCGACGGGAATGGGGATGCGCGAGGCCGTGATCGAAAGCGGTACGCAACGTTTCAGGGCGATAATCCTGACGTCGTTCACGACCGCCGTCGGCCTGATGCCGATCATGTTCGAAACGAGCGTGCAGGCACAGTCGCTCGTGCCCATGGCGATTTCGGTGAGCTTCGGCATCCTGTTTGCAACGCTGATTACGCTGTTCCTGATTCCGTCGCTGTACGTTCTGCAGCAGAATTTCCTGAACTGGCTGCTGGACCGCGACGATGCGATGGCCGGCGGCGCGGAGCCCGAACCGGGTTCCACCTAGTGTCCTGAGTCATCTGGTGACGCAACAGTCCGCCTCCGCCGCGCGACAGGGTGTCCTTGCCGGGTTGTTCGCCTACCTGCTCTGGGGCATCTTCCCGGTCTACTTCAAGCTCGTGGGAGACGTCTCTTCCATCGAGGTGCTGGGTCACCGCATTGTCTGGGCGGTACCGTTCGGCGCCCTGATCGTCGCGCTGCGCGGTCAGTGGGGTGAGGTTCGACGCGCGTTGACGCACCGCCGCATGCTGATGGGGCTTACGCTGGCCGCAGCCTGCATCTCCCTGAACTGGTTCATCTACGTCTGGGCCGTGCAACACGATCGAATCTTCGACACGAGCTTGGGCTACTACATCAACCCGCTCATCTACGTACTCGCCGGCGTGATTTTCTTCAACGAGCGGCTGCGCAGGCTGCAGCTTGCCGCCGTCGTGCTCGCGGCAATCGGCGTAAGCGTGCTGACGATCAGCGGGGGAGTGTTCCCGTGGGTTGCACTGTCACTGGCCATCCTGTTCACGGCCTACGGCATCATTCGCAAGCAGATCGTTCTCGGGGCAATGCCGGGCCTGTTCGTCGAGACGCTCGTGCTGTGCCCCGTGGCGATGCTGCTGTTCCTGTGGGTCGAGCACGCGGGCGGCCTGGGCTTCGGAAGCACTGCCGAGACCTCCTGGCTGCTCTTGCTGGCCGGGCCGGCGACCGTGGTGCCACTGTTACTGTTCACGATTGCCGCCCGGCGGCTGACCCTCGCGACCGTCGGCTTCATGCAGTTCATCGCGCCGACGTTGCAGTTCATGACCGGTGTCTACTACGGCGAGGCGCTGACGACCCCGCACGTCGTCTGCTTCGCGCTGATCTGGATCGCCGTAACGCTGTTTTCCTGGGACGCGCTGTCCACGAGCAGAAAAAAGCCCCTGCCGGCAGGGCCGGCAGGGGCGTAGGGCTTTAGCGCCGCGCCAGGCTTACTTGTTGGCGCGACGTTCCTGCGCTTCCTTGATGACCTCGTCCGCGACGTTCTGCGGACAGGGCGCGTAGTGCGAGAACTCCATCGAGAACTGGCCGCGGCCCGAGGTCAGCGTACGCAGATGGCCGATGTAGCCGAACATGTCAGCCAGCGGCGCATCCGCCTTGACGCGGACGCCCGTCGGGCCGGCATCCTGCGACTTGATCATGCCGCGACGGCGGTTCAGGTCGCCGATGACGTCGCCGACGTTGTCTTCCGGCGTGAACACGTCGACCTTCATGATCGGCTCGAGCAGCTGCGGACCGGCTTTCGGCACCGACTGCCGGTAGGCCGCCCGCGTCGCAATCTCGAACGCCAGCGCCGAGGAGTCGACCGCGTGAAACGCGCCGTCGAGCAGCGTGAACTTGACGTCGAGCAGCGGATAGCCCGCGAGCGTGCCCTCGTCCATGCTGCCCTGGAACGCCTTCTCGATCGCACCCCAGTACTCGCGCGGCACGTTGCCGCCCGTAACCTTGGATTCGAACTCGTAGCCCGCGTTCTGCTCGGCCGGCTCGATCATGTAGTCGATCTTGCCGAACTGTCCCGAACCACCCGACTGCTTCTTGTGGGTGTAGGAGTCCTCGACCGCCTGCGTGATCGTTTCGCGGTAGGCGACCTGCGGCTTGCCCATTTCGACTTCGACGCCGTGGGTGCGCTTCAGGATGTCGACCTTGATGTCGAGGTGCAGCTCGCCCATGCCCTTGATCAGCGTCTCGCCCGAGTCCTCGTCGGTGGCGACCTGGAACGAGGGGTCCTCGGCGATCATCTTGGATAGCGCCACGCCCATCTTCTCCATGCCCGCCTTGTCCTTCGGCGCGATGGCCACCGAAATCACGGGGTCCGGGAACACCATCGGTTCGAGCGTCGCCGGATTGTTCGGGTCGGCCAGCGTGTGGCCGGTCTGCGTGTTCTTCATGCCGAGCAGCGCAACGATGTCGCCGGCCTGTGCCGACTCGAGCTCCTCGCGCGAATCCGCGTGCATCTCGACGATGCGGCCGATGCGCTCCGACTTGCCCGTAAACGTGTTCAGAACGTTGTCGCCCTTCTTGAGCGTGCCCGAGTAGATACGCGTGAATGTCAGCGCACCGTAGCGGTCGTCCATGATCTTGAAGGCAAGCGCGCGCAGCGGCTTGCTCGGATCGACCGTCGCCACGCCGCCCGTCTCGTTACCTTCGAGGTCGATTTCCGGCTGCGGCTTGACCTCGGTCGGGTTCGGCAGAAAGTCAACCACTGCATTAAGAACAGGCTGTATACCTTTGTTTTTGAAGGCAGATCCGCAGTAGGTCGGGAAGAAGTCGAGGTTGATCGTGCCCCTGCGGACACACCGCTTGAGATCCTCGATCGAAGGCTCCTCGCCCTCGAGATACTTTTCCAGCAGGTCGTCGTCCTGCTCGACGGCGGTCTCGATGAGCTTCTCGCGCCACTCCTCGACCGTGTCCGCCATGTCGGCGGGCACATCGGCGATTTCGTAGGCCGCCGGATCGCCCGAGTCGTCCCAGATCCACGCCTTGCGCGTCAGCAGGTCGACGACGCCCTTGAAGTCGTCTTCGATGCCGATGGGCAGAACCATGACGAGCGGGTTTGCCGCCAGTACGTCCTCGATCTGCTTGACGACTCGATAGAAGTCCGCGCCAATGCGGTCCAGCTTGTTCACGAAAATCACGCGAGCGACCTCGGAGTCGTTGGCGTAGCGCCAGTTCGTCTCGGACTGCGGCTCGACGCCGCCGGAACCGCAGAACACACCCACGCCGCCATCGAGCACCTTCAGAGACCGATAGACCTCGATCGTGAAGTCGACGTGTCCGGGCGTGTCGATGATGTTCAGCCGATGCTTGTCCCACTCACAGCTCGTCGCCGCGGACTGGATCGTGATACCGCGCTCCTGTTCCTGCTCCATGAAGTCGGTGGTGGCCTCGCCATCGTGAACCTCGCCGGTGCGGTGAATCTTGCCCGTCAGCTTGAGAATACGCTCGGTGGTGGTCGTCTTGCCCGCGTCCACGTGAGCGAAAATGCCGATATTGCGGTACGTGCTGAGGTCTTTCATTGCTCTGGTCTCTCATCGATAGTCAGTGGCATCCGTGCCGTGTCACGGTGAACCTACAGCGGCTTGCCCGGGCGGTGTTGCCTGGGCAGGTCCACGGGGTCGTACGTCGGAGCGGGTGCCTTACGTTCAGCGCCGGTCCGTTGAGGATGCCTCACAAGCGGGCTAAGTACGCCTCTGCACTGGGCCGGACGGGCTATTCGCGCGCGGATGATAGCAGCGCATCGGGCCCTAAACCAGTGAATTTGGCGGTTATTCCCGCGATTGCCGGGATTTGGTGGTGATCGGCCCGGTTTCAATCCGCGCCGGCGCGGCCGGGCACCACTCAGCGCCTCAGGATGGCCCACCAGCGGGCGATGTTGAGCAGGCTCATGAGCGAGGCCGCCACGTAGGTCAGGGCGGCCGCGGTCAAAAGTCGGTGGGCATGCGGCCGGTCGACGGGCTTCAGTATCCGATGACGCTCGAGGATCGGCAGGGCGCGGCCGAAACTCGCGTCGAACTCGGTCGGCAGCGTCGCGAAATGCACGAGCGTCGTCGTCGCCAGGGTCAGGAAGCCGCCGACGAACATCAGCACGCCGAGCTGCGGGACCCGCGTCAGCGCGCCGATGAACGGTGACACCATGAGCACGCCGGCGCCGAGCTTCTGCAGCGGCCCGGCCAGCCGAACCAGGTAGGAGCGCAGCCTCAAGGGGCCGTAGCCCTGCTGGTCCTGGATCGCATGCCCCACCTCGTGGGCCGCCACGGTGATGGCGGTCAGCGATCGTCCGTCATACTTGTCGGGCGTCAAGCGCACGGCCTTGTCGTTCGGATCGTAGTGGTCGCCGTCCTCGGTCTTCTCGACGGCAACCGACCTGAGTTCGTGTTGATCGAGCAGATGCCGCGCCAGCTCGGCACCGGTGCCCGGATAGCGGTCCGCGGGTTCGCTGTAGCGCTTGAGCACGCGCTGCACCCACAGGCCCGGAAGGAAAATGAGTCCGAGCACGATGGCGATGCCGAGGAGAATTGCCATATGGATTATCGTATCGCGGTACAGTAGCGGCGTGACAGTCGATCAGACCATCCTGTTTGTTCTGTTGTTCCTCGTGTTCGCGTTCCTGATCTGGGGGCGCTGGCGCTACGACCTCGTCGCGTTCGTGGCTCTGCTCGTGGCATTGCTGACCGGGGTTGTCCCGAAAGAGGAGGCATTCTCGGGTTTCGGTCACCCGGCGACGGTCATTATCGCTCTGGTGCTCGTCATCAGCCGGGGTCTCTCCAACTCCGGTGCGATCGAATGGCTTGGGCGCTATCTCGTCGATGCGTCGCGGCGTCTCGGGGCGCACATCGGCGTCATGTCCGCGCTGGCCGCGTCGCTGTCCGCGCTGATGAACAATGTCGCCGCGCTGGCGCTGTTGATGCCGCTCGACCTGCAGGCGGCCCGCAAGGCCGGGCGCAGCCCCTCGCTGACGCTGATGCCGCTGTCGTTCGCCTCGATTCTCGGCGGCATGATCACGTTGATCGGCACACCGCCGAACATTGTCGTGGCCGAATTCCGCAACGACGCGCTGGGGGCAAGCTTTCGCATGTTCGACTTCGCGCCCGTGGGGCTCGCCTGCGCCATCGTCGGTGTGGCCTATGTCGCGCTCGCCGGCTGGCGACTGTTGCCGGCCGGCCGGCACTCTGCTGACGCGGCGAAAGACCTGTTCGAACTCGCGGATTACATCGCCGAGCTGCGTGTCCCGGAGGACTCTGCCGTAGTCGGCAAGCGCGTCCGCGACCTCGACGAGCTCGCCGAGTCGAGCGACGTGGAGATCGTAGGCCTGACGCGCCGAGGCCAGCGCCTGCCGGGTGTCGCCCGGGTCGCGAAAATCGAGGCGGGTGACATACTGGTCGTCGAGGCGAGCCCCGATAGTCTCGACGAAGCGCTCGGGTCGCTCGGGCTCGAGTACGTCGGCAAGGGGCGGAAATCGTTCGAGGACGATGACATCCAGTTCAGCGAGGCCATCGTCCAGGAGTCCTCGGCCATCGCCGGCCGATCCGCGGTCTCGATGCGGCTCCTGTACCGCTATCGCGTCGCGCTTGTCGGGGTATCGCGCCAGGGCAGGCGGTTCCGCGAGCACGTGCGCAAGCTCACGCTGAAGCCCGGCGACGTTCTCTTGCTGCTCGGCAGCGAAGAACGCATCGCCGACGTCATGGCGAGACTCGGGCTGTTGCCGCTCGCGGATCGCGGTCAACGAGTGCTGCAACGGGACAAGATCTGGCTCGCGGCCGGCGCGTTTGCCGTCGCGATCGTCGCTGCCGGCGCCGGCATAGTCTACCTGCCGATTGCACTTGGCTGTGTCGCCGCCGCGTACGTCGCACTAAAAATCGTACCGATCCGGGAGGTCTACGATTCGATCGAATGGCCCGTGATCGTGCTGCTCGGCTCGATGATCCCGATTGGAAGCGCGCTTTCGGCCACGGGTGGCACATCGCTGATCGCGGAGGGCATTGTCTCGCTGGCGTTCGGATTCTCCCCGGTCGTCGTGCTTGTGCTGCTGATCGTCGTCACGATGACGCTGTCCGATGTCATGAACAATACGGCGACTGCGGTCATTGCGGCACCCGTGGCCGTCGACATCGCCGACCGGCTCGAGGTCAACCCGGATGCCTTCCTGATGGGCGTGGCCGTTGCGGCGTCCTGTGCATTCCTGACGCCGATCGGCCACAAGAACAATACGCTGATCATGGGGCCGGGTGGCTACGAATTCGGCGACTACTGGCGAATGGGGCTGCCACTCGAGATCCTCGTGATTGCCGTGTCGGTGCCGGCCATCCTGCTCGTATGGCCGCTGTAGCGGACACGCCGTCGCGCCTCCGGCTTATGTCAAGCGAGTGTCGCAAAACCCACGACAGTTGCGTCAGTATCTGACACGTCGGGTAACCGCAGAGGCGCGTTTAGCAGTCGGTAGATAACGCTAAGCCACTGATTTTATTTCATAAAAAGAAACGACACCGGATCGGGCCGAATTGGCACGTGGCTTGCACCGTATCGCTTGAAGCTGGCAGCAGACAACGGGCCAATCGCCAGCCGGGAGAATGACAGATGAGCAAGTCAGTGATTCAGGATTGGGTGGAAAGCCGCGTATTGCTGCAGGACAGCGAGATGTGTCACGTACGCTACCGGGTGTTCCGTGCCGGCGAGCGCCACTACCAGGAAGTCGCCGATCTCGACGGCAACACCGTGCACACACTCGAGCTACCCGAGGGCACGCGCCTCGATCGCGCGAGCTACGAGGTCCTGCTGCGTTACGTCATGACCGACGCCGCGGCCTGAGGCAGAGCGGCGCGGCCTGTCTGTCACTTTTCGGCCGACGCCGCGTAGGCCTCGACCGCGCTCCAGACTCGCAGCAGATTGCCGCCGAGAATCTTCCCGATGTCTGCCTCGCTGTAGCCCCGATCGAGCAATCCAAGCACGAGATTCGGGTAGCTGGACACGTCCTTCAGACCCACCGGCAGCGAGTCCCCGACGCCGTCGTAGTCCGAGCCGATTCCGACGTGATCCACGCCAGTCAGTTTCACGACATGATCGATATGGTCGAGTACGTCTTCGCGCGTCGCGTAGGGGATAGGGCCGTTCTCTGCCGCGTACAGCTCGGCGAAGCGGCGCCGGGCCTCGCGCGGGTCTTCGCCTTCGTTCTCGGCAAGGTAGACGTCGAGCGCATCGCCGCGATCGCCGGAGTAGGCGTTTGCTTCGGCGGTCAGGAACGATGAGCCGTAGTTGATCATGATAATGCCGCCGTTTTCCGCCAGACGAACGATCATCTCGTCGCTCATGTTGCGTTCGAAGCCGGGCGTGAAGTGGCGTGCCGAGGAGTGCGATGCGATGACGGGCGCCTCGGTGACTTCCATGACGTCGTAAAAGGCCTCGTCAGACACGTGGCTGACATCCACCATGATCCCGACGCGGTTCATCTCCCGCACGACGTCCGCCCCGAATTCGCTCAGTCCGTTCCAGCGACGGTTCTCGTCGTAGGACGAATCCGAAATGTGATTCGACAGGCTGTGAGTGAGCGTGATGTAGCGAATCCCGCGCTCGTGGAAGTGCTCGACGTTCTCCAGCCGTCCCTCGATCGGCGAGCCGTTTTCCATTCCGAGCGGCAGCGAGATCAAGCCGGCCTCGGTGTTGCTGACGACGTCCGCCACGCTGTCCGCGAGCGCAAACTTGTCCGGCGCCGACGCGACCAGTTCGCGAACGCCGTCGATCAGCTCTTGTGCCACGTCGAAGGCTTCCCCGGCCGCTTCGAGTTCCGCCGGCGTATAGATCGACATGAACGGCGCATTCAGCCCGCCGCTCAATGCCCTCGGGTAGTCGAAGTCGCCGGTCTCGGTGGCGACGCTGACATCTGCCGGCGCCATCCTGAGGCGGAACGGCACGTCGATGTGTCCGTCGACGATGATCGATTCTGCGGCGATGCGCTCCGCCTGTGCGGCGCGCGCCTCGCCGGGCGGTGTCTCCGTGCCGGGGCCGCAGGCCGAAAGCACGGTGCATGTCGAGAGGATTGCCGCGGGGAGAGGATTTCGCATGTGTCGGGAACCAGGCTTGAAAACCGCCGGGAATGAAACCACATATAAGTCGACGCAGTCCAACGTCGCCCGGGGCGGTAGCAACCGGGCCGACCACAACAGGGAACGGAGCGAGCAATGAGCCAAGACAATCCGGCGGCCGATCACGCAGCGATCGACAATGAAGAGCATCCCGGCGCCATCGAAAACAATCTGAAGTCACGCTCCACGTGGCTGCGGTTCGTTTTCATGGTTGCTTTCCTGGTAATTGCGAACGTGGCGGCGATGGTCGCATCGGTCGTCGTGCTGCTGGGGTTCCTGTGGGTGCTGTTCACGGGCGAACCGAATGATCAGCTACGCCAGGCGGGTAGAGCGCTGGCCCGGTACTTCGCCGAGATCGTGAGATTCCTGACGTACAACACGGACACCCGCCCGTTTCCGTTCGGCGCCGACTGGCCGTCAACCGACGACTGACGCGAGTCGCCGGGGGCCCGGCGATCCTTACACCTGAAGCTCCCGCTGGCCGGGCTGCCAATGGGTTAAGTTGATGCGCGCGCCGCCGACGCCGAGGCCCCGTACCCAGCGCGCCGCGGCGTCGAGCGTGACCCAGGTCTTCACTTTGCCCTTGCGGGTCTCTGCCGTGATAGCGCCGTTGCGCGTCCTGGCCTCGACATGAAACCGCGCGCCGCTCGCGATGATGTCGATATTCCGGACGGCACCGGCGGCTACCAGCGCTCTGAGCGTTTTCTCATCCATCCGTCTCTCCCGGCGGGTGCTTGTGGTTTTCCTCGTGGACAGCCCGGACCTCGATCCCCGCGTTGTCGCAGTGGCGGCGTATCAACACCTCCACCATGTTCGCTACGCTGCGGTGCTCGCGCGCGGCCGCCTCGCGCACCGCCTCCTTGATGGCGGGTTCGATGCGCAGGTTGAGGGTCGAGACCTTGGTTCTGGCCATGCGTGACAATATAACGCAAACAGAACGGAAATGTAACGCACTTTGCGTCCGATATGCCTGGCATGCATGCCGGCCGCCGCGGCAGGTTATTATTGGCGCCACCCTTCCGACACGTGGAGTGAATATGGATCAGATGGTGTTCGTCGTTTCCCTGTTCTTCGGCGTATTCTCTGTGGCGCTGATCGCTTTCACGCTCTTCTGGATCGCGCTCGGGAAACTCGACGTCTAGCAGATGGATCGGGCGATGCATGCAATGCGCATCGAGAGTGTCAACGTAGGCAATGCCGAGACGCTGGAGAGGGGCGAACGGTCGGTGGTCACCGGAATCTGCAAGCGGCCCGTCGACGGTCCCGCGTTTGTCAGCGTCGATGGTATCGATGGCGACCACATCTGCGACACGAGTAATCACGGCGGAGTGGACCAGGCCGTCTACGCATACGCAGTCAGCGACTATGCATGGTGGAGCGAGACGCTCGGTCGGGAGCTCAAGTCCGGGACGTTCGGCGAGAACCTGACGATCGACGGTCTGCCGGATGACCTGCATGCCGGCGACCGCTTGCTGATCGGCGACGTGATCCTCGAGGCGACCAGTCCGCGGATCCCGTGTTCGACGCTTGCCATGCGCATGCAGGACCGGCAATTCGGACTCAAGTTTCGCGACGCCGCGCGGCCGGGGTTCTATTTTCGCGTGTTGAACGAGGGCGAAGTCGCGGCGGGGGACGGCGTTACGATTGTCGAGGATCCGTCGAGCCGCGCGACCCTGCTCGACCAGTTTCACCTGCGATACGACACATCGCCGGATCGAGCCACGCTGGAGCGCGTGCTGTCGGCACCGATCGCATCGCGGCTGCGCGAGATGTTCGAAGCAAGGCTGGCGGCTCTACCCGAGGAGCCGGAATCCGTCGCGAACTCGTGACTCGGAACTCTAGCGGCGGGCGACCGCCCGTGTGAGGGATCGCGTCCGGTCCCGCAGTGTCTCCCATTCGCCGCTTGCGATCGCGGCGTCAACGCGCTCGGCCATTTCGTCGAGCCGGACCTGCATCTGCCCCCTGAGTGCCTCGAAACGGACATCTTCGCGTAGCGACGCTAATAGCGGGTCCTCATCGATCGCGAACAGATCGAAGAACAGATTGCTGACGAATCCTTCGTCGACCGCCGATTCCAGCGCATCCAGGGCCTCGGTCTTGCGGCCGCGGGCCGCCAGGACCCGGACATCGAGCAGGCCGGTGCCCGAGAAGCCGGCGCGAGGAAGGTCGGTGATCGCTGCCAACGTGCTGTCGAGCAGTGCCGCCCCGCGTGAAGCATTGCCGAGCTCGAGTTCGACGTAGCCCAGCAGTGCGGCTGCGTCCGCGTTGAAGCGGTCCACCGGCATCGACGTGTCGCCTGCAAAGCGCGGGTTGTCCCGCAGGAGCCACTCCCTTGCCTTTGCAAAGTCGCCGGTCATGACGGCGGCTCTCGAGAGGATCGGGTAGAAGAATTCGACTTTCGCGTATTCCGTATCCTGCAAGGCCTCGAGGAGTTCGAGCGCGGCCGCGTAGTCGCCGCGTATGAAGCGCTCGTAGCCGCGGCCCACCGGAATGACCGGGTGGCCGTCCGGAATCTCGTTGATGAACGCATCGATTTCCGTCTCGTAGCCGAGCAGACGATACAAACCGAGGCTGTTCGATCCGGCCAGCGGATCGTCGCTCGTTTCCCGCATCCGGACGGCCCACGCGACCGCCTCGTCGATGCGTCCCAGCCCCTGGAGGTGGCGTGACAGATAGTCGTTGGGCACCGACCATTCGGGGAATATCTCGAGGGTCTTCAACAGCAGCAGGATGGCCTCGTTCGTGCGTCCCTCGAGCGCCAGCAGGCCGGGCATGTTCACGTAGGGAATTCGGTTGCGCGGGTCGAGCTCCATCGCGCTGCCGAGCATCTCGATCGCCTCGTCGATACGGTTTTCCTGTCCCAATAGGGTCGAGTACCAGACTCGCGCTGTCGACAGGTTGGCGTTGAGGGCGAGTGCCTTTTCGAAGTCCGCCGCCGCGCGAACGTTGCCATCGCCGAGCCGCGTACTTTGCCAGCGAGTCGATGCGATCATGCCGCGCACGGCGTAGCCCTCCGCGAGCATCGGATCGAGTTCCAGGCTCCTGTCGACGGCCTCGCTGGCGACGGTCGCGGCTTCATCGAGCAGCATCGCGTTGAAGTTGGAGTGCAGCACCATGACGGTTTCGCCCAGTCGCGCGTAGGCACGCGCATAGTCGGGGTCGATCTCGATCGCGCGCTCGAAGCTCCGCCGCGCGCCATTGAGCGATCCGAACTCGCGCTGGTCGAGCTGATTGACGCCCTCGACGTAGGCGGCGAACGCGAGCGGCGCCTGTGTAGGCGCTCTGTGGACCGGGCCATCGAAGTCGGCGGCCGCGATCGGCAGGGCGGCCACGATGCGCGACGATACTTCGGACTGCAGCTCGAATACACTGGAAAGTGCCGCGTCGCGGTCGAAACTGTCGCTCCAGAGCCGCTCCTCGGTTTGCGCATCGAAGACCCGGACAATCACATGCACCTGGTCGTCCGCGCGTTGTACGGAACCCTCGACGATGACCGAGACGCCGAGGTCTTCGCCGATTTCTCTCAAGCTCTTGGTCGTGTCGCGGTAGGCGTTGACCGAGGTGCGAGAAATGATGTGCAGCGCATCGATTTGCTGTAGCCGGTCCATGAGGTCGTCGTGGATGCCGTCGGTCAGGAAGGCGTTTTCGGGGTCGACACTGCGATTCTCGAAAGGGAGTATCGCGACCCAGGTTTTCTCGTCCGCCGACGTATCCACACGGTCGTCGTCGCCGCGCAGGCCCGTTACGTTGAACGTAATCGACACGACAAGCGCGACGGCGAGCAGCACGATCAGTCCGAGGTTGAGCCCGGTGCGTTCCACGACTCGTTCGTCGCCGCGATCGATCTCGCTCTCCAGCCGCACCCCCTCGGGCGTGATTTCGAAGACCCAGGCGATGATCATCGCGACGATGAATCCGCCGAAGACCATGAGCACGTATATCTTGAAGAACCAGTCGGGTACGCCGAAGGTCGGCATGAGGACGGAGCCGGACTCGATCAGTATCCACGCGACGAGGGCATAGCCCGCGGCGACTTTGAAGACGTTGCGTCTTCTGAGTTCGAAGATCAGGCCTTTCATCCTGCCATTATGTCCCGAATTCCAGGCGCCCGCAGCCGTCGCAGAATGTTTCGGATTGTTTCGCGCCGGGAAGCCGCGGTGGACGCGGGTCGGCGGAGGCGTATCATACGCCGATGTCCAAGGTACTCATCATCGATGACGACAAGAAGCACTCGGAGCTCTTGCAGGCGTATTTCAAGCGCTTCGGCATCTCCCTCGTGTGCGCGTACGACGCTCAGGAAGGCTTCCGCAAGCTCAGTCGCGAGGATCCGGACCTGTTGCTGTTAGATGTCATGCTGCCAGGCAAGGACGGTTTCGAGATATGCCGCGAGGTGCGCAAGACGAGCAGCATTCCGATCATCATGCTGACCGCGCGCGGCGACGTCATCGATCGCGTGTCCGGCCTCGAACTCGGCGCCGATGATTACATCGCAAAGCCCTTTGAACCGCGTGAGCTCGTGGCCCGTGTACAGGCGATCCTGAGACGCATGGACTTGTCCTCGGGGTCCGCCACCAAGCTCAACTTCGAAGGCCTGTCGATTGACACCGAGACGCGCACCGTAGTCGTGGACGACAACACCATCGACCTGACGTCGATGGAGTACGAACTCTTGCTCACACTCGCGAAACGACACGGCAAGAAGCTGTCGCGCGACGACATCCTGAGTGAACTGCGGGGTATAGACGCGGCCATCCTTACGCGCTCGGTCGACATCATGATCAGCCGCCTTCGCCAGAAGCTCGGCGATTCCGTGAAGCCACCGCGCTTTATCCAGACGATTTGGGGCCGCGGATACTCGTTCGTCGGCGTCCCGATCAGCGATGCTTGAGCGCCTGGCAAGATCGCTATCGTTCAGACTGTTTGCGATCTTCCTGGTACTGGCCGGCCTCTGTGTCTGGGGTGCGCTGTCGGCACTGCGCTGGGTCTACAACAGCGATGACATTCGCGGGCTGATCAGCGGCCACCTGTCGCTGCACGTTCAATACGTTCGAGAGGACATCGGCTCGCCGCCGCGAATCGAGCGGGCGGTCGCGATCACCGAACGAGTACCCGTCGACATCCGCATCCTCGGACCGGACATCGACTGGGCGTCCGACGCGGACTTCCCGGCGCTCGGCACGCTGGAATTCGGACCCAGCCCCGCGTTCAGCGACGATCCCAGCGCCTGGGTCGACGAGCTGTCGGGCATCGAGTTCGCGAGCGACGGTCGTCACCGCTTTCTGAAGCTTCGCTCCGGCGACTACGATATCGTCGTGTCGTCGCCGCCGATCAGCGAAGTCGGCGGCGGACCCGATCTCACGATGATCATCATCGGCATGGTCATTGCCTTTCTGATCGTCGGCTATGCGGCCGTCAACTGGCTGTTCAAGCCGATCAGGTCGATACGCGCCGGGGCCGCCCACATCGGCCGCGGCAATTTCGATTACCGTATCACCGGAACGCGCAAGGACCAGCTCGGGGACCTGGCCGACGACATCAACCAGCTTGCGGCCGACGTGCAGGACATGCTGGACGCGAAACGCGGCCTGTTGCTGGGCATCAGTCACGAACTGCGCACGCCGCTGTCGCGGCTACGGCTCATTACGGAGTTTCTCGACGACGAGAAGGACCAGGAGTCGATCCAGGCCGAAGTCGCGGAAATGGAGCGCGTCGTGGTGTCGCTGATCGAGGCCGAGCGCCTGAACGTCCGGCATGCCGCCATCAACAGAACCGAGCTGCGCGTAGACCGGCTCGTGGACGAGCTCCTTCGAGACTACTTCAGCCGCGATCGGGAGCGCATCAAGGTAATCAGCAAGGCGCCTCACCTGATTGCCAATGTCGACGGCAGCCGGATTACGCTGCTGCTCAAAAACCTCATCGGCAATGCGCTCCGGTACTCGCCCGAGGACGCGGGCCCCGTGGAACTATCCATCGACGAGGTCGACGGCGATCTCGTCATCCGCGTTCGCGACCACGGACCGGGAATTCCGGCCGAGGAGGCGGCGCACATTGGCGAGCCGTTCTATCGCGGCGATCCGTCGAGAGCGCGCGAGACCGGCGGCACGGGTCTCGGGCTCTACCTGGCGACACTCGTCGCGCGCGCTCACGAAGGTTCGCTGACTCTGGTCGACACCGACGACGGCGTCGGGGCCTTATTCGAAGCACGTCTGCCGTTGAGTGTCCCGGTCAACTGATTCCGTAGGCGGGTGGTAGGATGGGGCATGAGCGATTTCATGCCATTCATCATTATCGCGCTTGCTCTGGTCGCCGCACTGTCCATCGGCGTAATCGCGTGGAACCTTTCGGATCACAAGTTTCACGAGAGCTTCGAGCAGGAGAAGCGTCACGAGAGCGTGGGGGACGATTCCACACAGAGTTGATAGCGGCCCGCTGAGGACACTAGCGCGGGCGACGATCAGCCTTGCGGCGGATGCCGCGATCGCGCTTTTGCGATCGGTTCGCGCGCTCGGGCGGCCGGCGGTCCGTGCGCGCCTCGCGGCGGCGATCGCGCTGCGGCGCCGCGGCGAATGACGATCGTTGCTGCTCGCGCCGGACGCTGCGCTCTTCGCGCCGCGGCACCCGAGAAGAACGGGCCCGTTCGCTACCGCGCTGCACGTTGCCACGGCTGGCCGAGCGCTGATTGCGATGCATCTGCGGTTGGGCGCCGTTCAAGCGCTCACGCCTGACCTCCGGGCGCGCGCTCCCGAGACGCCGGATTTGCCTGGACGGCTGGCGCGCGAGACCTTGCTTAATGCGTCGACTCTGTTGCCGTACCGGCGACCGGTGTATCGTGCTGCCGCGCGCTCGGCGATCCTGCGTGTAGTAGCTGCGCGTGATGCGCTGGTCCGACCGGCGCAGGCGGACGTGACGGTTCGGACGCCAGTAGTCTCCGCGGTCGAAGTGCCGCGTCGTTCCGGCGAACCGATTGATGCTGTAGGTCGTGCGATGCACACTGATCGTCGGCCGGCGGTACCACCAGCGGTCGTAGTAGCGGCGTCCATAGTAGGGGTGGCCGCGATAGCTCGAGTGGTAGACCCGGAGACGATCGCTGGCCCAGCCGATCGAGAACGCCGTCGTGACACCCCAGAAGTAGCCGCGACGAAACGCGTAGTCATCCGCGTAGGGGTAGTAGTAGACCGGTCGCGGTTCGGGGTAATAGTGATAGACGCGCGCCGGCTGAGCAACGACGACGCGCTCCGGTTCGTAGTATGGAACGTGAATGATATCGCTGCTGACGGGCAGGATTTCGATCACGCCCTCGTCGTGGCTGACCTGCTGATACTCGTCGCTTTGGAGGTTACCGGCCGCATGGGCCCGATTGCGAAACGTTTCGACGGCCGCGATGACAGCGTCCTGCTGGCCGACGACGGCATCGCCCAACTGCCACGTCCAGTCGAGGTCCTCGTTGAGCAGCTCCACGACCTCCGGATAGTTGAGCAGGGCGACGACCGAGTCGTCCCAGTCGGGATCGGGTTCCAGCGCCGGGTCGGTCTCCAGCGCGTCGAGAAACCGCCCGGCCTCGACGATCTGCAGCGGGTAGGTGGCAGCCGGCAGTACGATGGCCAGCAGATCGTCCGGGTACAACGCAACAGGCGCGACGAGCGCATCGAGCTCCGCATCGGTATATGCGCCGGCGACGTCGGCTGCGCCGGTGTCGACTTCCTCGAACGGCTGGCCGTAGGCATCCACGGCGACCTGCGCGCCCGCGTCGAGCGCGATCAGCATGAGCGGGGCAAGAAATCCCCAGGCGTGCCCGATACTAGTCTTCATCGTCCGTACGCTCCCCGCCATCCGCGCGGCGTGGTGGATTGGACTTCGAGCCTAGCCCCGCAATGCTGAACCTCCGCTTAAGGGCCGCGGAAGCCCCGGAATCAGTCGTCTCCGCCGTGCCAGGCGAGGAACTTCCAGCCGTCGTCTTCGAGCACGAGCACATCGGTGTAGCGGCCGTTGTTCACTTCCACGTCGCCGTCCTTGTCCTGCCAGGCTGCCGTGTACAGGTAGTGTGCGATCGCGACGTCGCCGCGAACGACGATCGACAGCGGGTAGAGTTCGTGTGCGACCGACTTGCCCTGGCTGGACTGAAAGCGCTCCCACATACGGGTCGAGGTCTTGTTGCGCGGCGCCGGGGAATTGGTACCCCAGCCCACGAAGTCGTCGGCGAGGAATTCGTCGACCCAGCGCTCGTTGCCTTTGGATGCGGCGTTCCATTCGCTTTCGATGGTCGACCATACGTCGG
Organism: Woeseiaceae bacterium; assembly: GCA_028280615.1. Classification (GTDB taxonomy): domain Bacteria; phylum Pseudomonadota; class Gammaproteobacteria; order Steroidobacterales; family Woeseiaceae; genus UBA1847. The sequence goes on from JANQLK010000030.1 coordinate 26,109, forward strand.
CCTGTACGTCATTCGAACCCGGCGCGTCCTGCGCGGCTGCGGTCAATGACCAGGTCGTTGCCGCTGCCAGCAACGCGATCCGTGAGATCGCTCGTGTCATCGCTTTCATCGTATCCCCCAATTCCGATCGTTATTATTGGAACCCCGATTTTATGCGCAGTCTCCGCGGGACGCCAAGCCGGCCCGCGACGGCGCCGCGACCGTCAGGCTTCGCGAACGACGTGCGCTACGAGCGCCTGGCGTTCGCTCTGCCGCATCGGCGTCGCCGCGTCGACGGCGTAACAGCGACCGAGTTCATCGAGGTCGAGATAATCGGGATGGTGCACCTCGACGATCGTGGCGTAGTTCAGCGTGCGCAGGGCTTTGTTGAGCAGCAGGCGATACACGTGCATGGCGAGTACCGTGTCGTTCGCAAGCTGCATCAGGCGCGGAATCGTACGCGAGCCGGGTGGCAGGCTCAGCGCGCCCGTGTGCAGCGTTTCCTTGTAGATGTTCCAGCCGTTCGCCTTGAAGATCGCGCCGATCGACCCGCCGCGCATGACGGCATTGTGTTCGGTATCGACGACGCCGGGCTCCAGGTCCTCGATGCATACGACCGAGAACGTGCGGCAGATTCTGATCAGTTCACCGTCTCGCGCGTCGGTGGAGTACAGGTTCGAGCGACGGACGCCATGCGTTGCATCGATGACTTCGATCCCGTAATTCCCATACCGTGCCTCTATACGCGCGCTGTTCAAGAGTTCGGTTTCGACGGCGCAGCCGTTCAAGGCGGCGGAAAGACTGGATTCTGGTACTCGGCGCGGACGCATACGGTGGAGCGGGGCAAGGGCGAAGACGCGCACATTATACTCGTGCGCTTCGAGCGTAAAGGAGCAAACATGCGCGCAATGCAGCTCAAGGCCTGCGCGAATCTCGAATTCGTCGAGAATCCGCTGGTCCTCGTCGATCTCCCGCGCCCGGTGCCGGGCGCGGGCGAAGTCCTGATCGAGGTGGCCGTGTGCGGCGTCTGCCACACCGAACTCGACGAGATCGAGGGCCGCACGCCGCCGCCGGGCCTGCCCGTCGTGCCGGGCCACGAGGTGATCGGCCGGGTCGTGGCGATGGGCGAGGGATGCAGCCGGTTCTCGGTCCGCGACCGGGTAGGCGTTGGCTGGATACACCGCTCCTCGGGCGCGGCCGACGAGAACCTGAGCGACGAATTCGTGGCAACCGGGCGCGATGTCGATGGCGGTTATGCCGAGTTCATGACCGTGCCCGAGGCGTATGCATGCCCGATTCCCGAAGGTCTTGGCGATGAGCAGGCGGCGCCGCTCATGTGCGCCGGCAGTATCGGCTACCGCGCCCTCAAGCTGACGGGTATCGAAAACGGGCAGTCGCTGGGTCTGACCGGGTTCGGCGGATCGGGGCACATTGTCCTGCAGCTCAGCAAGCACCTGTTTCCCTCGAGCCCGGTGTACGTATTCGCCCGCAGTGAGGACGAGCGGGCATTTGCGCTCGAACTCGGCGCCGACTGGGCCGGCGACACGTTCGACCGGCCGCCCGCAGCCATCGATGCGATCATCGATACCACGCCGGCCTGGGCGCCGGTGCTCGCCGCGCTCGAGTGCCTGAAGCCCGGTGGCCGGCTCGTGATCAACGCCATTCGCAAGCAGGCGGATGACGCGGAGCGCCTTGCATCGCTGCGCTACGAGGATCATCTGTGGCTCGAAAAGGAGATCAAGTCCGTGGCAAACATCACCTACCGGGATATCGCGGAGTTTCTGCCCATCGCCGCCCGGATCCCGATCGACGTTGCCACGGAACGCTATCCGCTCGAGGAGGCGAATGCCGCGCTGCTGGCGCTCAAACGAGAACCGGTGCGCGGTGCGAAAGTGCTGGCGATCGGCCGCGGCAACTGATCTTTTTCGCGTGACCTGCGTCCAAAATACGATTCCGCGCATCCTCGAGAACGAGAACAACAGCAACGCGGCGCCCCTGGCGCCCGGCGGGAGAATCGTATGACGACAAGACTGGGCAGCTTTGTCGCTGCGGCGTGCATGTTTGCGTTCGCCGCGGGCGCGACGGCACAGGGCGGCGACTGGGTAGCCGTGAGCAACGGTTACTCGGCGCTCGTGCTCGAGGAAATCGCAGGTTTCTCGCCCGAGATGGCTGGAAGTCTCGGTGCGGATGGATTCGACGAACGAATCCAGGACCTTGAGCCCGGGCTCTACGAGCGTTCGATGGCGTCATCCGAGGCCTTACTCGAGAAGCTCGAGGCCGGTCTCGAGCGCGAGACCGACCCGCGGGTCCGCCAGGATCTCGGCATTCTGATCAAGTCTGTCGAAGACAACATGACCTCGTCGCGGCTGGAACGGGAGAACATGCTCCCGTACATCAACGTCAGCCAGACCGTCTTCAGTGGCATCCGCGCGCTGATCGATCCGCAGGTCGACCGCGAACGCTATCCGGCGGCCATCGTCCGGATGCAGAAGTACGCGGGAGTGATCGACGGCCTGACGCCCATCACGGAACTGGCACGCCGGCACAGCGAGGAACGCTTCGATGTCGACGGTCTCGTCGGGCCGTATCGCGGCGAGGTGGAGCAGGATCTCGAGCGCGCCGAATCGATGATCAACGGCATCCGCGAGCTGTTCGAGGGCACGGACCTCGAGGGCTGGGAATCGACCTACGAGACGCTCGCGGGCCAGCTTCACGACTACAACGACTGGCTGCGCGACGAGATACTTCCGCGCGCCCGAGCCGACTACCGTTTGCCCGCCGTCATGTATGCCGACGCGCTACGAAACTGGGGCGTTGACGAGGATCCCGAAGTCCTGATCGAACAGGGCACCAAGGGCTATATGGACATCCGCAACGAGATGGAGGCGCTGGCACCGCTCATCGCGCGCGAGAAGGGCTACGATACCGACGACTACCGCGAGGTCATCGCCCTATTGAAACGTGACGGCGCGATCGACGGCGACAAGATGCTCGATCACTACGACTCGGTGCTGCGCGAGCTCGAGGCGATCATCGTCCGCGAGAAGATCATCAGCCTGCCACAGCGGGACGCGGGGATTCGCATCGCAACCGAGGCGGAGACGGCCGTACAGCCGGCGCCGCACGTGGACTTGCCGCGTCTGATCGGCAACACGGGCGAGTACCCGTATTTCGTCATCCCGCAGCTTACGCGGAATGCAGACGGCAGCTGGCGGCAGACCGACGACACCTACGTCGCGGGCTCCTGGACTCTGACGGCCCACGAAGCCAGGCCGGGTCACGAGATGCAGTTCTCGAGCATCATCGAGTCCGGCGTGTCGACCGCGCGGGCGCTTTTCGCGTTCAACAGCGCCAACGTGGAAGGCTGGGGCCTGTACGCCGAGGCGATCGTCCGGCCGTACCTGCCGCTCGAGGCGCAGTTGATCAGCCTGCAGTACCGGCTCATGCGTGCCGGCCGGATGTTCCTCGATCCGATGCTGAATCTCGGCATGATCACGCCCGAACAGGCGCGGCGCATGATCGTCGAGGACATGGCCGTCGGTGAATCGTGGGCGGCCAATGAAGTCGAGCGCTATACCTACCGCATTCCGGGACAGGCGCCGGCCTATTACTACGGCTACGGCAAGATGCAGGCCCTAAGGACCCAGACCGAGATTCGCCTGCGCGACAGGTTCGACCAGCAGGCGTTCCACGACTTCGTTCTCGAGCAGGGGCTGCTGCCGCCCGATATCCTGAAGGATGCCGTGATGAACGAGTTCGTGCCTGCGCAGCTCAACTAGCCCGGTATCCAATAGGCTCGAGCCTGCCCTTCAGGACCGGCCCGGCCGAGCTATACTGCGGCCCTCCGACATGCAATGAGGGCCGCATGGCTCAATCGATCGCCTGCTACCGATGCGGCGCTTCGCTCGCCGCGCTGACCCTGCCGTTGTCGCGGCGCGACCAGTGTCCCGAGTGTTTTGCCGACCTGCACGTCTGCCGCATGTGCCGGCAGTTCGACCCGGCCGTGCCGCGCCAGTGCCGCGAGGACGACGCCGACGACGTCACGGACAAAGACAAGCTGAATTTCTGCGACTACTTCGAGCCGTCCGAGCAGGCATTCGATCCCGCCAGGAAAGCCGAGGCCGACGCCGCCCGTGCCGCGCTCGACGGATTGTTCGGCGACGGCGAGGTCGAGCCGTCGCCTGCGGACACGAGCGCCGCCGCCGACGTCTTCAAGTGATGCCAGCCACTAGCGACAGCGCACAATCCGCGGCCCGCGCGCTGGTCGTCCTGTCGGGCGGCCAGGATTCGACGACCTGTCTGTACTGGGCCCTCGATCGCTTCGGCTCGGGCAACGTCTCGGCCGTGACCTTCGACTACGGCCAGCGACATCGCATCGAACTCGAATGCGCCGCGGCGATCGCGGCCCAGGCGTCGGTGCCTCACACGCTGCTGCCGATCGATACCTTCGAGGCGCTCGGCGGCGATGCGCTGACGGATACCTCGATTGCCGTCGACGATTATGACGCGCACGAGACGGGTCTGCCCAACACCTTCGTTCCAGGTCGCAATGTCGTGTTTCTGACCTTCGCGGCGGCGCTTGCGTGGCGACGCGGCATCGGTCACCTGGTTACCGGGGTCGCGCAAACCGACTACAGCGGCTACCCCGACTGCCGGCAAGAGACGATCGAGTCCTTGCAGGCGACTCTGAGGCTCGCGATGGAATCGACGCTCGATATTCACACGCCGCTCATGCACCTGTCGAAGAAGGAGACGGTCGAACTTGCCGTCTCGGTCGGAGCGCTCGACGCGATGGCACGGACCCACACCTGCTACCGCGGCGAACGGCCACCCTGCGGCCGCTGTCCGGCCTGTGTGCTGCGCGCGCGCGGCTTTGACGAGGCCGGTGTCGCCGACCCGCTGTTGGCTGTGTCATGACCTACTCGATCAAGGAGATCTATTTCACGCTGCAGGGCGAAGGTGCGCACACGGGTCGCGCGGCCGTTTTCCTGCGCTTCGCCGGCTGCAATCTCTGGTCCGGACGGGAGGTGGATCGCAGCCGCGCGGTCTGCCGATTCTGCGATACCGAGTTTGTCGGTACGGACGGTCCGGGCGGCGGCAAACATGCGTCCGCGCAGGCGCTGGCCGACGCCGTCGAGGCGGCGTGGCCCGACTCCGCCGGCGGCCGGAATCGCTATGTCGTGTGCACGGGCGGCGAACCGCTGTTGCAGCTCGACGAGTCCGCGATCGACGCCCTGCATGCGAGGCATTTCGAGATCGGCGTCGAGACCAACGGCACGCTCGCCGCACCCGACGGCATCGACTGGCTGTGCGTGAGTCCCAAGGCCGACGCGCCGCTCGTCCAGACTCGCGGTGACGAGCTCAAGCTCGTCTATCCGCAGGAAGAGCGGTCAGCGCAGCCGGAGCGCTTCCTCGAGCTCGACTTCGAGCACTTCTTCCTGCAGCCGATGGACGGCGAGGCGCTGGAAGCAAACACGCGCGCGGCCGTGGACTACTGCCTCAGACATCCGCAATGGAAGCTGTCGCTGCAATCGCACAAGGTGATTGGCATTGACTGACCCGGACCGGGGCGTCCGCGAGCCGGCACGGCGACCGGGCAGCATCGTGTTCGGCCTCCTGGTCGGCGGGCTGGTTGCCTGGTTGTCTTACGACTGGATTACCGATACGGGCAGACGCGACGAACGGGCCGAGCAGGTGCGAGCCGTCAATGCGGCGCGCGGGCACCTCGCGGATAAGGTCGCCGAGCCGGAGATCGAGATCGTCGACCCGCTGTCGCCGGATCGCCAGGTCGGCAAGGTCTACATCTACGCGGCCGACGGCGGCTGGGAAGTCTCCGGCTACTATCGTCGCGATGATCGTGACGACTGGCATGCCTATCTCGCAACGCTGGACGAACAACGCGGGCTTAGCCTGCTCAAGGTGCGGGATACGGACGCCGAACTCGTGCAGCGCGCGCGCCGCGATCCCGCGCTGAGCGTCATCGAGTAGGCAGACTGTGGAATGCCGAAACGGCAGAGGCTCAGGAAAAGGTTTAGTATCCGCAGCGTTTTGTCGATCACCGCATTGGGGGAACCGTGAGCGTAAAAAGCGATATCGAAATTTCACAGGCCGCGGCGATTCGGCCTATCGAGGAGGTCGGGGCGAAGCTCGATATCCCCGCGGATTCGCTGATCCCCTACGGACGCGACAAGGCGAAAGTCGATGCGGACTTCATCGAGGCGCAGTCGGACCGGCCGGACGGCAAGCTGGTGCTGGTGACCGCAGTCTCGCCAACGCCGGCCGGCGAGGGCAAGACGACGACCACGGTCGGTCTCGTCGACGGTCTGGCGAAACTCGACAGGAAGGCGGCCATCTGCCTGCGAGAGCCCAGCCTCGGGCCCTGTTTCGGCATGAAGGGCGGCGCAGCCGGCGGCGGCTATGCCCAGGTCGTGCCGATGACCGATATCAACCTGCATTTCACGGGCGACTTCCACGCCATCGGCGCGGCGCACAACCTGCTTGCGGCGCTGATCGACAACCACATGCACTGGGAAAACGCGCTGAATATCGATCCGCGGCGCGTGACCTGGCGGCGCGTGGTCGACATGAACGACCGCGCGCTCAGGACGATTACGTCGGGACTCGGCGGCTACAACAACGGCGTCGTCCGCGAGGCCGGCTTCGACATCACGGTCGCCTCGGAGATCATGGCAATTTTCTGCCTGGCGACCGACCTCGAGGACCTCGAAAACCGGATCGGCAAGATCGTCTTCGGCTACACGCGCGACAACCAGCCCGTGACGGTGCGCGATCTCGGCGCACAGGGCGCGATGACCGCCCTCTTGAGGGACGCGTTCCAGCCCAATCTCGTGCAGACGATCGAGAATAATCCGGCGTTCATGCACGGCGGGCCGTTCGCGAACATCGCGCACGGCTGCAATTCGGTCGCCGCGACCCGCACCGCCCTGAAGGTCGCCGACTACGTCATCACCGAGGCCGGCTTCGGCGCCGACCTCGGCGCGGAGAAGTTTTTCAACATCAAGTGCCGCAAGGCCGGCCTGAATCCCGATGCCGTCGTGCTCGTCGCGACGATCAAGGCAATCAAGATGCAGGCGGGCGTGGCGAGGGACGCGCTGTCGGAAGAAAACGTCGAAGCCGTGACCAAAGGCGCCGTCAACCTCGGCCGGCACATCCGCAACCTCGGTAACTTCGGTGTGCCGGTCGTCGTCGCGATCAATCGCTACACGAGCGACACGGATGCCGAAGTCCGGGCAATTCGGGAATACTGCGCCGGCTTCCACGTCGAGGCCGTCGACTGCACGCACTGGGCCGACGGCGGGGCGGGTGCGTTCGAACTGGCGGAGAAGGTCGCCGAGCTTTGCGACAGCGATCGCGCGCAGTTTCGAACGCTATACGACGACGACCTGTCTCTGTGGGAAAAGGCGCTGACTATCGCGCGCCAGATCTACGGCGCCGATGATCTCATCGCCGACAAGAAAGTGCGCGATGAATTCCGCCGCTTCGAAGCCGAGGGCTATGGTCACTACCCGGTGTGCATGGCCAAGACGCAGTACAGCTTCTCGACCGATCCCGCCCTGCTCGGAGCGCCCACGGGGCATGTCGTGCCGATACGGGAAATCAGACTCGCCGCGGGCGCCGAATTCATCGTCGTCATCTGCGGCGCAATCATGACGATGCCGGGCCTGCCGCGGCGCCCCGCCGCGAACGACATCGGCGTGAACGCCCAGGGCAGGATTACGGGCCTATTCTGACCGCGCCGGTCGTGCGATCACCCGGTCCGGCAGAAGGAAGGTCCGGCGCGCGGCGTCGGATCCGAGCCTGGCCGCGCTGTAGTGCCGCGCCAGGATGTCGCTGGAACGGTCGAACAGGTCGCGGTTGTTCCGCCGGAAAACCTGCCAGTCGGAATCGGGCGACTGCTCGCGGCGTTCGGCCAGCATGGCCAGGTAGAAGCGGGTAATCGTGTCGTGATACTTGTCGGGCGCGCCGAGCTTCACGGTAAGCCGCTTGAGCGCCGCGACAAAGCGGTCGCTGGCCTCCTCGGGGTAGGCTTCGAGATACAGCCATGCCGTGTACAGGTGCGCCGCGTGGTCGAAACGCTCGGGATCGATGTCTCCGTCCTCGAACGCCTCGACCGTGATTGTTGATTGCGTGTGGTCTTTCATGCGCTCCGCTCCTCGAGTTTGTGGCTGTCGAGCGCCGTGAGCTCGCAGCCGTATACAGCCTTGAGCTTGTCGATGGCGTCGAGTGTCTCCGCGCCGAAGGCGGACTTGCCCTCGAACGCGTGCAGCACGATGCCCTCCAGCAGGTCGCCGAGTGACACGTCGAGATACTCAGCGAGCGCCTTCAAGACCTTTAGCAGTGAGGATTCGATGCGCACGCCGGTTTGGGTGCGCTGAACGGTTCGATTCGGCATGGTCAGGCCTTGTGTTATTAGGGTAACATGGTAGCATGCTACCAAGTAGCAGCGCAACACATCCGCGCGGCCATGCAATCGGTCGTGGATGCCGGCTAGTCGACGCGCGGCGGCCGCCGGTCGCGCTTTCGTTCACCCTTGCGGCGCTTGGCCTCGACACGTGCCCGCCTGGCCTGCCTGGTGGGGCGGGTCGGAATTCTCGGTTTCGGTTGCTCGAGAGCGGCAAGGACCAGAGCCTTCAGCCGATCGAGTGCCGCCGCGCGATTCTGCGACTGCCGCCTGAATTCCTGCGCCTTGATGACAATGCCCCCGGCCGTAATTCGCCGGTCGTCGAGGTTCAGAAGGCGCTCGCGCACCTTTGCCGGGAGCGCCTCCGAGTTCACGAAGTCGTAGCGCAGCTGAACGGCGGAGGACACCTTGTTGACGTTCTGACCGCCGGCGCCCTGCGAGCGAATCGCGCTAAACTCGATTTCGTCGAGCGGAATGGCCACGCGTTCGTCGATGCTGAATGCCTTTACCATCGATTCCAGACCGGTTCCAGGCCGTCGGGCAGCGGCGGGAATCCACCCGGGCGTGTCCAGTGCTGTTCCGGCGAGTGAAAATCCGATCCCGATGACGCCGCGAGCTCGAAGTCTCGTGCGAGGGCAGCGATTCGGCGCGTCGTGGCGTCGTCCTGCCGGCCACAGACGACCTCGATACCGGAGCCGCCGGCGTCGCTGAAGTCTTGCAGCAGAGCACGCAGCTTGACGCCGGTCATGCCGTACTTCGCCGGGTGCGCCAGCACGGCGATGCCGCCGCCTGCCTTGATCCAGCTAATGACCTCGGGCATGTCGGCCCAGAGCGTGTGTACGTCGCCCGGTTTGCCCGCGCCCAGGTATTTGCGGAAGGCCGCACGCAGGTTGCGCGCGGCGCCGATATCGACGAGATGCCGGGCGAAATGCGGCCGGCCGATTGCCGAGTCGCCGGCCAGCGCCCTGACGGCAGTAAGCGGATGCGCGATGCCTGTGCGCGCGAGGCGGTCGGCGATCAGCCGGGCGCGCTGATTGCGCGATTCGGCCTGCGCGGCGATGCCTCGCTGCAGCACCTGATTGTCGATGTCGATGTTGAGACCGACGATGTGAATGCCGCGCCCCATCCACGTCGTCGACAGCTCGACGCCGGGCACGAGAACCGGTCGTATCGACAGCTTTCCCTCGAGCTGTCGATAGGCGTCGACCGTGTCGTGGTCGGTAATCGACATGACGTCGACGCCGTGTTCGCGCACGTGCTCGACAAGCCGGACAGGGTCGAGGCTGCCGTCCGACGCAGAGGAGTGGATGTGCAGGTCGTGGATCATCGACCGGATTATACGGTGCGCCGAATATGGCGATGGAAATATGGCGATAGCAATATGGCGATAGCTCGGGGTTGAATGTGTGAGAATCCGCCTCATGGCGGGCAGAGTACACAGGCGCAACCTCCTCATTCTGGTGTGCTGCCAGCTCATCTCGGCGACGGGCTCGATCGTCATGGTCACGCTCGGCGGCATCATCGGTTCGACGCTGGCGTCCAACAAGGCCTGGGCGACGCTTCCGCTCTCGATGGTAGTGCTTGCCAGTGCGCTGACGACGGTACCGGCTACGCTGATCATGCGCCGTATCGGCAGGCGACGTGGGTTCGCTATGTCCTCGCTGTCGGCGGTGATGGCGGTCTCGGTCGCCGCGCTGGCGCTCCACCTACAGAGTTTCTACGTGTTCCTGCTGGCCGGCCTCATGTTCGGCATCAACATGGCGTTCACCCAGCAATACCGCTACGCCGCCGCGGAAAGCGTCCCCGCGGCGCAGGTGTCGAAGGCCATTTCATTCGTGTTGCTCGGCGCGATCGGCGGCGCGTTCCTGGGCCGCGAACTCGCGACCCGGGGCCTCGACTGGCTCAGTGACGTGACGTATGCGGGAACGATGCTGTCGCTCGCGGCCCTGTACTGCGTGCAGGGACTCCTTCTGCTTGGGCTGGACGACGTCGCCAGCAAGGCCACGGAGCCGAACATCGCGGCCGAAAAGCGGCTCGGCGAGATTGTGTTGCAGCCCGTGTATGTCGTCGCCGTGCTCGGGGGCACGGCAGGCTACGGCCTCATGACGCTGGTCATGACGGCAACGCCGCTCAGCATGAGCGTCAACGACGGTTTTTCGATCAGCGAGACGTCGTCGGTCATTCGCGATCATGTCCTCGCGATGTACGTGCCGTCGCTACTGTCGGGCATTCTGATCAGCCGCTTCGGCGTGTCGCGCCTGATGCTCATCGGTGCGCTGTTGCTGCTCGGGACGTCGATCGTTGGCCTGAACGGCCACTCCCTGATGCACTACTGGTGGGCGCTGGTGCTGCTCGGTGTCGGCTGGAATTTTCTCTACGTCGGCGGTACGACGATGCTCACCTACACGTACTCTATCGAAGACCGCTTCCGAGCCCAGGCCGTCAACGAGTTCCTGGTGTTCGGAACCTCGGCTCTCGCTTCGCTGCTGGCCGGAACCGTCATGCACTATTTCGGCTGGTTCAGGCTGATGCTCGTGCCGATTCCAATCCTGATCGCACTCGCGATCGCGATTGTCTGGGTACGCCGCGACCCTTTGCTGCGGGGACGCTAAAAGTTGAATACGAAGCCGAGCGAGATGACCGGCCAGGCCTTGTAGTCGCTGACCTCATCTTCGAGCTCGCGGCGTTCCTGTTCGAGGGAGGTCTGGAATACCGGATTGTCGGCGAGCGGGCCGTCAGCGCTGATCGTCACCTCGGGGTCGCCCTGCCAGAGCACGCCGAGGTCCAGGTTCAAGCCGATCTTCTTGGCAACCGTGAAGTCGTAGCCAACGCCCAGGTATGGCGACGTGCTCGAGAACGAGGTCGTGGCGCGCAGCGTGCCGACGCTTGCAGTCGGGTAGCTGATGTCGCCGACTTCGATCGTGCCTTCGGTGTTCAGGCTTTGCAGGTTGAGTTCGTTGCCGTTCTGGTACAGGCCTGCGGTCACCCGAAACGGGCTCATCGGGAAACGGAAGTTGCCCGTCGCGTAGAACGTGTCGAGGTTGAGCTCGGCGTCGTAGTCGACGCCGGCTTCGGTGCCGGTGTCGCTGTAGTCGAAAAGGTTCGCACCGATGCGAATGTCCATGTAGGGCAGAGGGCGCCAGGTGCCTTCGACTCCGAGGCCAAGCGTTCCGGCCTTGACGCCGAGGCCGAAGGTGCTGTCTGCGGCAGCCGGCACGGATGCCAGCAGCAGGAGCGCAGCGAGAGCCGCGCGGGTCGTTTGAGCAATCATTTGAGCTGCCTCGCGTAGGTCGCGGTTAAGTTGAATCGCCAGAATAGACGCGCGTCTCACGGCCGTCTGTGCGTTGCATCACAGGAGGACGTCGTGCGGGGCGTGGCAGCTTATGTCAAACAGTGCCGATCGTGGGCTCGCTCATCCGGTCCCGGCCATGGGTCAGGAGAATCGATGCGCGTGCGCGCGGGCAGATGTTCACTTTATCGAGGTCGCCGTCGATATGCGGCAGATTCAGGAGCCGGCGGTCCATGACCCGAAACCAGAGCCAGGGGACATACGCCAACAGGTAGGTCCCGAAGTAGCCGTTCGGCAGCTGCGGCAGGTTCTCGAAGTGCCGCAGGGACTGGTAGCGGCGCAGCGGGTGAGCGTGATGATCCGAGTGTCGCTCGAGGTGGAACAGGACCAGGTTGGAGAAGACATGGTTGCTGTTCCAGGAATGGTGCGGCTGGCAGCGCTCGGGCTTGCCGTTGTCGTCCGCCACCCGCCTGAGGCCATAGTGTTCGATGTAATTCGCGCTCGTCAGTTGCCAGTACGCGAACGCGTGGTGGACGACCAAGAACGGAACCATCGGCCAGCCGAAGGTTGCGATCAGTCCTGCGGCAATCAACAGCGACAGGCCCCACGACTGCAGGATCTGGTTGTCCGGGTGCCATGCGGACCGGCCGCGATTCGCGAGACGCTGGCGTTCGAAGGCCCAGGCCCGCTTGAACGCGCCGGGAATTTCCCGGCGCGCAAACGCGTAAATGCTCTCTCCCATACGGGAACTGGCGGCGTCCTCGGGCGTCGCGACGCTCATGTGATGGCCGCGGTTGTGGTCGATGCTGAAGTGACCGTATGCCGGCACGGCGAGCACGAGCTTCGACAGCGTTTTCTCCAGCCTGGAATTCTTGTGACCGAGTTCGTGACCCGTGTTGATCGCAAGGCCTGCGACCATGCCGGCCATCATGCCCAGCCCGAGGAACGCTCCGATACTCAGGTCGGCAACCGTGGCGTACCAGGCGCAGCCGATCAGCGTCACGAAGTGCAGCGGGACGATGGCGTAGGTCAGGCGACGGTAGTACGGGTCGCGGTCGAGCTGCATTACCACTTCCTCGGGCGGGTTGTTCGTGTCTTCGCCGATGATCATGTCGACGATGGGCGATACGAGGTAGTTCAGGAACAAGCCCAGGAATATCCAGAGTTCGTTCCCGGTTGCGGCATGAAGGGCTATCCCCAGGAAAGGCTGGAGCGGGAACAGGACGGAAAGAATCCAGAGCCAGCGTTTACGGTCCACGTAGTGAATCGCCTCTCCACTCGCCGCGCTTGCCGTGTATCCACGCATCCGATCAGTATCTCGCGAATGCGGTGCCTGCATCAAATGCACTCCGAAACGTCGGAAATCTATACACTTCCTGCCAGCTGCGGAAACCGGCCGGCTTGCATCCCGGCAGAAAACGCTGGATTCTCCACATGCAACAGGTCTTGCTCTCAGAGCCGAACCAAGAGCGATGCAAACGAGGGATTGGATGCAACAGGGGCAGAAACGGATGTTCGCAGCATTACCGCTCGCCGTGACGTTCGGTTCGTTGACGGGCTGCGGTAACGGCAACGCGGATGCTCCCGCCGCGGCGACCGCGGCGATGCTCGGCGCGCAGGAGCTCCGTTCCGCGGCCGAATACCTGCAATCCGAACCCTATGCGAACGCAGACCTCGAAAACGGCCGGCAGGTCGCGGCCCAATGCCGCGCCTGTCACACGCTTGACCCGGGCGGCGTCGACCGCATCGGCCCGAACCTCAGCGGCGTCTTCGGTCGTCGCGCCGGACAACACGGGTCGTTCGATTATTCGGCCGCACTTCGAGAATCAGGCTTTCACTGGACACCTCGCGCGCTGGACGCCTGGCTCGCGGCACCGCACACATTCCTGCCCGGCAATCGGATGAGTTTCGCCGGCATCACCGACGCCCGGGACCGAGTCGATCTCGTGGCATACCTGCTTGGGGAGACGAGCGCGCAATGACAAACGTGCACAGCCCTCAGGTGTTCGCCGAAGCTTGCGAGCGCCGATCCGTCGAACGGCGGGTATTCGACTGGCGGACGGTCCTGTACGGTTTCATCCGTTCACGCCGCCATTGCCATCGGCGATCGGAAGACGGCGAAATCCTGTTCGTGGACCGGCACCATCCGTGGCTGTTCTTCCTTGCCGTAGGAACGATGTTGCTGTCGGCCACAGACGCGATGCTGACGCTCAGGCTGCTCGAAGTCGGCTTCTTCGAAGCCAATCCCCTGATGGCCGCGACCATGGAGCGCGGCACGACGATGTTCGCGGCGACCAAGATGGCCATGACCGGAGTCGGAATACTGATGCTCGTCTATCTCGCCAGGACGCGTTTCCTCGACAGGGTTCGGGCCGGCGTATTTCTGACGGGTCTGTTCCTGTTTTACGCTTGCGTGATCTGCTACGAGGTCGTGAACCTGTTGGGCATGAGTTGAACGTCAGTCGATTCCCTCTACGGTTGGCATAGGCTACACTAGCGCCCCGTTTCGTTCGGCAACACTGCCCCGGCCCAAATCCGCGGTCCCCCGGGACCCGTCGTCCGCCTTCAATGAGCAACTCTCTCAAGGAACAGTACGCGCAAACACCGCTGTTTGGCGGCAACGCCAATGCCGTCGAAGCGCTCTACGAACAATACCTGTCCGCACCCGACTCCGTGCCCTCGGCATGGCAACACTACTTCGAATCGCTGGGCGATCCGGAAACAGAAGTGGCGCATTCGAGCATCCGCGAGTCGCTGCTGGAGACGGCGCGTAGCGGCCGACGCGCTGCGGTCGTTCGCAAGGCAGGCAAAGGCGGCAAACCCGCGACCAGCGGCGAGAAACAGGCGGCCGTCGCCCGGCTGATCCAGGTATACAGCCTGCGCGGCCATCAGATCGCCGACATCGATCCCTTGGGGCTAATGGAACGGCCGACGCCCGGCGTCCTCAAACTCGACTACCTGGGCCTGACCGAGGCCGACATGGACAGCGAGTTCTTCACAGGCGGGCTCGCCGGCTCCGGCGACGAGCGGATGAAGCTTCGCGACATCATCTCGACGCTCGGGAAGATCTACTGCGGCAAGATCGGCGCCGAGTTCGCGCACATCTCGCGGGCGCGCGAGCGCCTCTGGCTGCGCAGCCGATTCGAGTCCGGCATGGCGGCCGGGACGCTCTCCGACGAGGAGCGGCTCACGATCCTCGGCCAGCTGACGAGCGCCGAGGGTATCGAGCGCTACCTGCACACGCGCTACGTCGGCCAGAAGCGGTTCTCGCTCGAGGGCGGCGAGAGCCTGATCCCGATGCTCGACGATCTGATCCAGCAGGGCGGGGCGTCGGGCATCCGTGAGATCGTCATCGGCATGGCGCATCGCGGCCGAATCAACGTGCTCGTCAACATCCTCGGCAAGTCGCCCGAGACGCTGTTCGAGGAGTTCGAGGGCAACTATGACCTCGATGAGCTCAAGGGCTCCGGCGACGTCAAATATCACAAGGGCTTCTCGGCGGACATGAAGACGTCGGGCGGCAACGTCCACATTGCCCTGGCGTTCAATCCGTCGCACCTCGAGATCGTCAATCCGGTGGTCGAGGGGTCGGTGCGGGCTCGCCAGCAGCGGCGTGGAGACGAAGAGAGGCAAGAGGTCCTGCCCGTGCTCGTGCACGGCGACGCGGCATTCTCCGGGCAGGGCGTCGTTACCGAAACCTTCCAGATGTCGCAGACCAACGGTTTCCGTACCGGCGGCACCGTGCACATCGTTATCAACAACCAGATCGGCTTTACGACCAGCCGGCGTTCGGACGCGCGCTCGACGGACTATTGCAGTGACGTTGCAAAGATGATCGAGGCGCCGATTTTCCACGTCAACGGCGACGATCCCGAGGCGGTGATTTTCGTAACGCGTCTCGCGCTGGCCTATCGGCAGCGCTTCAAGAAAGACGTCGTCATCGATCTCGTCTGCTACCGCCGGCATGGGCACAACGAGGCGGACGAGCCGTCGGCCACCCAGCCGATCATGTACGGGACGATCAGGAAGCACCGCACGACGCGCGAGATCTACGCCGAGAAGCTCATCGCGCGGCACGTTATCGAAGCCTCCGACGTGAATCGCCTGCAGGATGAGTACCGCGACCGTCTCGATCGCGGCGCGCCCGTGCCACAGTCCTCGCTCGGGCTGATCGGTAACGAGTACACGGTCGACTGGTCGCCCTACGCGGACGCCAACTGGGACGACGAGGTCGATACGACGATCAGCCCGGGCGCGGTCGCCCGGCTGAGCGAGGCCATTACCTCGTACCCGCCCGACATGAAGCTTCACGGCCGCGTGCAGCGCATCATGGACGAGCGCAAGCGCATGGCCGCGAGCGAGATCGACATGGACTGGGGATTCGCCGAGACCATGGCTTACGCCTCGCTGATCGACGATGGCTACCAGTGCCGGATCGTCGGCCAGGACAGCGGCCGCGGTACGTTCTTCCACCGTCACGCCGTGCTGCACAACCAGGTCAACAATCGCGAGTACACACCGCTCAGACACTTGAGTGACGACCTCAACGCGTTCCGGGTGATCGATTCTCTGCTGTCCGAGGAGGCCGTACTCGGGTTCGAGTACGGCTACGCGACCACCGAGCCCGGCACGCTGGTCATCTGGGAGGGCCAGTTCGGCGATTTCGCGAATGGCGCGCAGGTCGTCATCGACCAGTTCATAAGCTCGGGCGAGGCGAAATGGGGGCGGCTGTGCGGGATCACGCTGTTCCTGCCGCACGGCTACGAGGGCCAGGGCCCCGAACACTCGTCGGCGCGCCTCGAGCGTTTCCTGCAGCTTTGCGCGGAGCACAACATGCAGGTCTGCGTGCCGTCGACGCCCCGGCAGATGTTTCACATGCTGCGCCGGCAGATGAAGCGGCCGTATCGCAAGCCGCTAATCGTCATGACGCCGAAGAGCCTGCTGCGCCACAAGATGTCGGTTTCGCCGATCACGTCGCTGTCGGACGGCGAGTTCGAGCTGATCATCCCGGACGCCGAGTTGACGGCGCCGAAGGACGTCAGGCGGCTCGTTTTCTGCAGCGGAAAAGTCTATTTCGATCTGCTCGAGGCACGCGAAGTGCACGGCATCGACGACGTCGCGCTGGTCCGGATCGAGCAGCTCTATCCGTTCCCGATTCCCGCGTACGCCGAACTCATTGCCCGGCACGCGCACGTCGAGGCGATCGTCTGGTGCCAGGAAGAGCCGCAGAACCAGGGCGCGTGGTATCAGATCCGTCACCGCCTGCAGGAGCCGCTCGGCGGCAAGCAAACGCTCTATTACGCAGGCCGGTCCGGCGCGGCCGCACCTGCCTCGGGAATATTCAAAGTTCACCTTCAACAACAGCAGGCGCTGATCGAAGCTGCACTCGGCATCGAGATCAAGGCGAGCAAGACCGCGAGGCGCAAAGAGACCCCAACCCAATGAGTATTGAAATCAAGGTACCGCCGCTGCCGGAGTCAGTCGCGGACGCGACGCTGGTCGCATGGCACAAGGCATCCGGAGACGCCGTGTCGCGCGACGAGAATCTGGTCGACCTGGAGACCGACAAGGTCGTCCTCGAAGTGCCGGCGCCGTCAGGCGGGTCGATCGGTGAGATCCTCGTCGATGTCGGCGCCACGGTGACAGCTGGCGATGTGCTCGCCATCCTCGAGGAAGGCGATGGTACGGCTCCGGCCCCCGCGCAAGAGCCCGCGGCCGAGGAAGAGCCCGAAGCATCAGAGGCCCACGAAGCGCCCGAGCCCCAACGCCAGTCGCAAAAGACCAGCCCGGCGGTCCGCCGCCTGCTCGAGGAGCACGACCTCGACGCGACGATGGTAACGGGCACCGGCAAGGACGGTCGGATCACGAAGGCCGACGTCATGGCGTTCCTGAAGTCCGACGATTCGTCGGACGTGGCGCCGGGCGACCCGGCGCCCATGACCGCCGGCGAGGGCGTGGAAATCGGGCCGGCGCGCGAGGAGCAGCGCGTACCGATGACGCGCTTGCGCGCGAGAATTGCCGAGCGCCTCGTCGAAGCGCAGCACACGGCGGCCATGCTGACGACCTTCAATGAGGTCGATCTTACCGAGGTCATGGCGCTCCGCGCACGCTACAAGGAGCCCTTCGAGAAGCAGCATGGCGTTCGGCTGGGCTTTATGTCGTTTTTCGCCAAGGCGGCGGTCGAGGCGCTCAAGAAGTTTCCG
Organism: Woeseiaceae bacterium; assembly: GCA_028280615.1. GTDB lineage: Bacteria > Pseudomonadota > Gammaproteobacteria > Steroidobacterales > Woeseiaceae > UBA1847. Next base: position 44,002 of record JANQLK010000030.1, read on the forward strand.
GTCGTCAACGCATCGGTCGAAGGCACGGACATCCTCTATCACAACTACTACGACATCGGCGTCGCCGTTTCTACCGAACGCGGACTGATGGTGCCGGTGTTGCGCGACGTGGACCAGATGAGCTTTGCCGAATTCGAGCGTGAGCTCGGCGACATGGCGAAACGTGCCCAGGACGGCAAGATCGGCATGGAGGAGCTCACGGGCGGCACGTTCTCGATCACCAATGGCGGCGTGTTCGGTTCGATGATGTCGACGCCGATCCTGAACCAGCCGCAAAGCGCCATTCTCGGCATGCACGCCATTCAGCAGCGCCCCATGGCCGTGGACGGTGAAGTGAGGATTCGTCCGATGATGTATCTCGCGCTGACTTACGATCATCGCATTATCGATGGCAAGGACTCGGTGCAGTTCCTCGTCACCATCAAGCAGCAGCTCGAAGATCCGAGCCGCCTGCTTCTGCAGATTTAGGAAGCCCCTGAGAATGAGCAAGTCGTACGATGTCGTCGTGATCGGCGCGGGGCCAGCGGGCTATATCGCCGCTATCCGGGCCGCGCAACATGGTCTTCGCGTCGCCTGCATCGACAAGTGGCAGAACTTCGACGGCAGCTATGCCTTCGGCGGCACCTGTCTGAACGCAGGCTGCATTCCCTCGAAGGCGCTGCTCGAGTCTTCCGAGCTCTATCATCGCGCCGAGCACGAGTTCAAAAAGCATGGCATCAAGACCGGCGGCGTCGAGTTGGACATCGCGGCGATGCAGAAGCGCAGGGCAAGTATCGTTCGTCAGCTCACAGGCGGAATCGCCGGCCTGTTCAAGGCCAACAAGGTCGATGGTCTGGTCGGCAGCGGCAAGCTTCTGGCAGGCAAGAAGGTCGAGTTCACGCCGGTCGACGGCGAGCCCGAGATCATCGATGCCGCCAACGTCATCCTTGCGAGCGGGTCGACGCCGATCGAGCTGCCGTTCGCCAAATTCGACGGCGAACACATCGTCGATTCCTGGCACGCATTGGAATTCGACGCCGTGCCCGAGCGGCTCGGCGTCATCGGCGCGGGCGTGATCGGTCTCGAACTCGGCAGCGTCTGGTCGCGGCTGGGTTCCAAGGTCACGATCATCGAGGCCATGCACGACTTCCTGTTCATGGCAGACCGTGAAGTCGCGGCCGTGGCCGGCAAGGATTTCAAGAAGCAGGGACTCGACATACTGCTCGGCGCCAAGCTAACCGGTGCCGCGGTCGGCAAGGGCAGCGTCACGGTCGAATTCGAAAAGGAAGGGATTCCGGACAGTCTCGACGTCGACAAATTGGTAGTCGCCGTCGGCCGCCGTCCGTACACGGACGGCCTGCTGGCGGAAGACTCGGGTATTCAGCTCGACGATCGCGGCTTCATCGAGGTCGACGACGAGTGCCGGACGCGGGTCAAGGGCGTATACGCGGTCGGCGACTGCGTCCGCGGCCCGATGCTCGCGCACAAGGGCTCCGAGGAGGGCGTCATGGCCGCCGACCTGATCGCGGGCGAGATCGCCGAGGTCAACTACGACGTCATTCCCTCGGTCATCTACACGGCACCGGAAATCGCCTGGGTCGGAATGACCGAACAGGAGGTCAGGGAGAGCGGTCGCGACTACAAGACCGGCTCGTTCCCGTTCGCGGCGAGCGGCCGCGCCAAGGCCATGGAGCAGACCACGGGCATGGCAAAGATCATCTCCGCTGCGGACGACGACGAGATTCTCGGCGTCCACATCGTCGGCCCGATGGCGGGTGAGCTGATCGGCGAGGCCGTACTTGCGATGGAGTTCGATGCGTCGACCGAGGATATCCAGCGCACGATTCACGCGCATCCGACGCTGTCAGAGGCCGTACACGAGGCCTCGCTGGCCGTCGACAAGCGGGCGCTCAATTTCCCGAACAAGTAGCGCTTCCAATCTGCCGCGTGCGGATCGGCGCCTGGCGATCAATCGCGCCGCTGCAACCAGAATTCCGCATTGCGAATGCCGAGCTTGTCAGGCTCGAAGGTGTAATTCGTTACCCCGGCCCTGCGCTGCGCCTCGTAGTCCTTGAGCGCCCTGAGCGCGGGCTGGCCGACGATGAACAGCAGCAGGATGCCGACGACGTTCAGCCAGGCCATGAGGCCGACACCGATGTCGCCGAGGCCCCAGGCCAGGCTCGCCTCGCGTACGGCGCCGTAGAACACGGCGCACAGCAGCGCGATCTTGAGGGCCGTAATCTCGCCCGGAACCCTGAGTGAGCGCCGGATGTAGGCGACGTTGGTTTCCGCGATGTAGTAGTAAGCGAGCAGCGTCGTGAACGCGAAGAAGAACAGCGATATCGCGACGAATATCTTGCCGAAGCTGCCGAGCACGCTCTCGAGCGCGAGCTGGGTGAAGGCCGGACTGTCGATGATCGTGTCGATCGGGAGGTTCTGCACGACGAAGTCGCCGTTCAGCGCCTCTGGCTGGATGTTGTACGCGCCCGTAATCAGGATCATGAACGCCGTCGCAGAGCAGACGAACAGCGTGTCCACGTACACCGAGAACGCCTGCACGAGGCCCTGCTGCGCCGGGTGCTCGACTTCCGAAGCCGACGCCGCATGCGGCGCGGTGCCCTGGCCGGCTTCGTTCGAGTACACGCCGCGCTTGACGCCCCAGAAGATCGCGCCGCCGAACATCGCCATCGGCGAGAAGATGTCGCTGAAGATCAGGCCGATGACGTCGGGCAGCTTGTCGATGTTGATCGCGATCACGAACAGCGCCATGGCGATGTAGGTCAGCGCCATGAAGGGCACGACGATCTGCGTGAAGTGCGCGATGCGCTTCACTCCGCCGAATATGATGAAGCCGAGCATGACGACGACGGCAGAGCCGGCGACGAGCTTGGCAAGGCTGACCGTGCCGAGCACGGTCTCAAACGTCGTCTCGCCGCCGAAGGCGAGTTCGGCTGCGTTGCCGATTGCGTTGGACTGCACGGTTGGCAACAGGAGGCCCGTGGCGAGGATGGTCGCGATGGCGAATAGCCACGCATACCACTTCTGGCCCAGCGTCTTCTCGAAATAGTAGGCCGGGCCGCCGCGGAACTGGCCTACGTCCACTTCCTTGTAGATCTGGCCGAGCGCCGCCTCGATGTAGGCCGTCGAGGCACCCAGGAATGCGACGACCCACATCCAGAACACCGCGCTCGGTCCGCCGAAGCCGATCGCCGCCGCGACGCCGGCGATGTTGCCGGTACCGACCCGGCCGGACAGCGACACGGCGAGCGCCTGAAACGACGAGATGCCTTCGTCGGACTCCTTGCTCGAGAACAGCAGCCGTATCATCTCGCGGAACAGCCGGGCCTGGACGAAACGCGTCAGCATCGAGAACAGCAGGCCGGCGCCCAACAGCAGCCAGACGAGCGCGGGGCTCCAGATGACCGAGTTGATGGCTGAGACGAGATCCTGCATGTGTTTCCCCGGAAGCTGTGCTTGTTGTTTTGCCGGGTCACACCGACTGCATGGCGCCGAGTCTACTACGCCTTGCGTTTAACCGATACGACGTTGGGGAGTTGCTCGAGTCTGGAGATCGTCGTGCTCAGCGTCGGCAAATCCGGGATCTCGATGCCGAGGCTGATGATCGACTGCATGTGCTCGCGGTCGGTCTTCAAGTCCAGCTCGACGATGTTGACGTTTTCGTCGGTCAGTACCTGCGTGATGTCGCGCAACAGGCCGCTGCGGTCGTAGGCCAGCACGGAGAGATCGACCGGGTAGGCGTTAGCCTCGCTCGTCCCCCAGCTCACCTCGATGATGCGCTCCGGGTTCCGCTGGCCAAGATTCAGACAGTTGCCGCAGTCCGCACGATGGATCGTGACACCGCGTCCCTGGGTGATGTAGCCCGTGATGGGCTCCGGCGGCACGGGGCGGCAGCAGCGCGCGAAGTTGCACATGAGGTCGCCGACGCCACTGACGGCAACGCCGTCGGGACGGCTGTCCCGCGGCCGCTGCTTGCGCGCTCGTGCGGGGCGCTCGAGCTCGGTGCCACGCAGCTGCTGCAGGGCGGTAGCGATCGCGGCCGCCGTGATTTCGCCCGAGCCCAGCAGGACGCACAGCGAATCGGCGTCCTTCTGCTTGAGCTGCCTCGCGATCGTGTCCGCCGTCACGTCGCGCACGTTGAGCCTGGAGAACTCGCGCTCCAGGATTTCCCGGCCCTGTTTCAGGTGCTGTTCGCGATCGAGCTGGCGAAACCAGGCACGGACCTTGGCGCGTGTCCTCGCCCCGGCGATGTAGCCGAGCCGCGGGCTCAGCCAGTCGCGGCTCGGCTGCGGCTGGCTGCCCGTGATGATTTCGATCTGGTCGCCGTTCCGGACTTCGTAAGTGAGCGGCACGATCCGGCCGTTGGCCTTGGCACCGCGGCAGCGATGCCCGACCTGGGTGTGCACGTGATAGGCGAAGTCGAGCGGGGTCGCGCCGGCCGGCAGCTCGACGACGTCGCCCCTGGGGCTCAGCGCGTAGACGCGGTCCTCGAACACGTCGTCGCGGATCTGGTCGAGCAGCTCACTGCCGTCGTCACCCGGCTCCAGGAGCTGGCGCAGGAAACGAATCTTGCGATCGAAGGCCGCAGGTTGGCCGCCGCCTTCCTTGTAACGCCAGTGCGCGGCGATACCGAGCTCCGCCTGGCGATGCATCTCGAGCGTGCGTATCTGGACTTCGAAGGTTTTGCCCTCGGGGCCCACGACGGCCGTGTGCAGCGAGCGGTAATCGTTATCCTTGGGGTTCGCGATGTAATCGTCGAATTCGCCCGGGACATACGGCCAGAGTTTGTGCACGACGCCCAGGGCGGCGTAGCAGTCGCCGACCGACTCGACCATGATGCGAACAGCGCGAATGTCATACAGGCTGTCCATGTCGCGATCCTTGCGCTGCATCTTCCGGTAAATGCTGTAGATGTGTTTGGGACGTCCGGAAATCCGTCCGACGATGCCTTCCTGCTCGAGTTCGGTACCGAGCGTCGACTTGACCCGGTCGATGAACTGCTCGCGCTCGGTGCGCTTCTCCTTGAGCGCCCGCGCGATATCGGCGTAGCTTTCGGGGTCGAGGTAACGAAATGCCAGGTCCTCGAGTTCCCATTTGAGTTGCCACACGCCAAGGCGGCTCGCGAGGGCGGCGTACACCTCGCGCGCCTCGAGAGCCAGCGCCTTTTGCCGCGCCGCGGGCGCCGTCTTCGCCTCGCGGAGCCTGAAGAGCTGTTCGGCGATCCTCGCGAGCACGAGCCGGACATCGGACACCACCGCGAGCAGCATCTTGCGCAGCGCCTCGGACTGTTCCACGGCCAGCGCCTCTCCCGGCGACCAGTCCGGCGGCAGCGTGAACTCGGACAGCTGCCTTAGCTCGGCTGTGACTTTAACTATAGATTGCAAATTATTATTTTTTAATAATTTTTCATCTACAAGCCCGGCTCTGAGCAGCGGACACAGCAGCGCCGCCGCGATCACGTCGCCAGGCAATCCCAGCGTGCGTACGATCTCGGCGACGGCGGCGCCTTCGCGAGCCGCCGCATCGACGGCCGGCGTCGACTCGAGCGACGCGACGAGCGCATCCGCGGCGTCGACGATCGCGTCGCGTTCGCTGCCGTTCGCGGTCAGTTCTGGTTCACGCGCCACCATTTGCGGCTTTTCATCCTCTGTGAAGCCCAGCCGATAAACCGTTATCATACGCGCTGTTGCCGGCACGGTGGCCCGGTCGGCGGCAATGCTTGGCGCATCGGAATACGACTCGTGGCCACCACCAACGTTCGAACCGGGAACTTTTGAAGACCGCCGGCGCTGCCGGCAGGGGACCATGGCAGGACACAGCAAGTGGGCGAACATCCAGCACCGCAAGGGCGCCCAGGACAAGAAACGCGGCAAACTCTTCACCAAGCTGATTCGTGAGATCACCGTGGCGGCCAGGATGGGCGGCGGCGATCCGGACGCGAATCCGCGGCTCAGGCTTGCGATCGACAAGGCGAAATCGCAGAGCATGCCGAAGGACAACATCGAGCGGGCCGTCAAGCGCGGTTCGGGCGATCTCGACGGTGACGACTACCAGGAACTGCGTTACGAAGGCTACGGTCCCGGCGGCACGGCCATCATGGTCGACTGCCTGACCGATAATCGCAATCGAACGGTTGCCGAGGTCCGGCACGCGTTCACCAAGTTCGGCGGCAATCTCGGCGCCGATGGTTCGGTCGGCTATCTTTTTAATCATGTCGGCCAGCTTTTGTACCCGCCAGGCAGCGACGAAGATGCGATCATGGAAGCGGCCATCGAGGCGGGGGCCGAAGACGTGGTCGTCGACGAGGACGGCTCGATCGAGGTGCTGACGGATCCGGCCGACTACGAATCGGTTCGCGACGCAATGCGTGCGGCCGACCTCAGGCCCGAGGACGCGCAGCTTACGATGCGTGCCTCGACCAGCGCGAAGCTGGCCGTCAAGGAGGCGGCTTCGATGGTCAAGATGCTCGAGGTGCTCGAAGACCTGGACGACGTGCAGTATGTGTACTCCAACGCCGACATTTCCGACGACGTGCTCGCAGAGCTCTGACGGCGGGCAGGTGCAAGGCTGTGAGTGACACGGTCCGCATTCTCGGCATCGACCCGGGCTCGAGGCTCACGGGATTCGGCGTGCTCGATGTTGCAGGCAGTTCGGCCGACTACGTGGCGAGCGGCACCGTACGGACTATCGACGGCAGTTTTCCGGAACGGCTGCGCTCGATCTACGAATCGGTCGGCGACATCGTCGCGCGCTACCGGCCCGACGTCGTCGCTATCGAGTCGGTGTTCATGCACAAGAACGCCGGCAGTGCGCTCAAGCTCGGACAGGCGCGTTCGGCGGCGCTCTGCGCCACGTTTTCGCTGGACGTGGAAGTGCACGAATACGCGCCGCGCGAGATCAAGCAGGCCATCGTCGGCACGGGCGCGGCGACCAAGGACCAGGTCCAGCACATGGTCGTGGCGCTGCTGAAGCTCGACAGCCCGCCGGCCGAGGACGCCGCCGACGCGCTGGCGGCAGCGCTTTGTCACGGGCACCAGCGGCGCATCCGGCGCGCACTCGACCGCCGGGCCGCAATGGCGGGCGGCCAATGATCGGTTCGCTGCGCGGCCGCCTGACCTTCAAACAGCCCCCGACCATCATCATCGAATGCGCGGGCGTGGGCTATGACGTCGAAACGCCCATGTCGACGTTCTTCAAGCTGCCCGCGGTCGGCGACGATCTGTTCCTGTACACGCACCTGCTGGTCCGCGAGGACGCACAGATCCTGTACGGTTTCGCGACCGACCAGGAGCGCTCGCTGTTCCAGCTGTTGCTCAAGGTTCGCGGTGTCGGCGCCAGGATCGGTCTTGCGATCCTGTCCGCGATGAGCGTCAGCGACTTCAACCGCTGTATTGGCTACGAGGACACGACGGCGCTCGCCAAGATTCCGGGTATCGGCAAGAAGACCGCGGAGCGACTGGTCATCGAGCTCAGGGATCGCATCGACAGGGCCATCCCCGGCGAGACCGTGACGGTCAGCGTCGACAAGGGCGCCCGCGCCGAGGCCGTCGACGCGCTGGTCGCACTCGGCTACCGGCCGGCCGAAGTCACCAAACTCGTGGCGGCAATCGAGACCGACGGGCAGTCGGCCGAAGACATCATTCGCGCGGCGCTCAAACAGGCGGTGGGCTGACGATGAGCGGCATCGAGCACGATCGGCTGACCAGCGCCGAGCCGCGAACGGGCGACCGGGCGTTCGATCGCGCGATCCGGCCGCGGACGCTCACCGACTACGTCGGCCAGCCAGCCGTGAAGCAGCAGATGGGCATCTTCATCGAGGCCGCGCGGCGACGCGAGGAGGCGCTCGATCACGTGCTGATCTTCGGACCGCCGGGACTCGGCAAGACGACCCTCGCACACATCGTCGCCAACGAGATGGGCGTCAACCTGCGGCAAACCTCGGGGCCCGTGCTCGAGCGCCCCGGCGATCTCGCCGCGATGCTGACCAACCTCGAGCCGAACGACGTGCTGTTCGTCGACGAGATCCATCGCCTGAGCCCGGTCGTGGAAGAGGTGCTGTACCCGGCCATGGAGGACTTCCAGCTCGACATTGTGATCGGCGAGGGCCCGGCGGCGCGCTCGATCAAGCTCGATCTGCCGCCGTTCACGCTCGTGGGCGCCACCACGCGGGCCGGGCTCCTGACGTCGCCGCTGCGCGACCGCTTCGGCATCGTTCAGCGCCTCGAGTTCTATTCGACCGCCGATCTCGAGGCCATCGCCAGGCGTTCGGCCGGTATTCTGAACCTCGCGATGCAGGCGGAGGGCGCCAATGAGATCGCGCGCCGCTCGCGCGGGACGCCGCGCATCGCGAATCGGCTGTTGAGAAGGGTGCGGGATTTCGCCGAAGTCGAGGCCGACGGCGACGTGACGCGCGACGTTGCCGTGAGCGCGATGAACCTGCTCGAGGTGGATCCGCACGGCTTCGACGCGATGGACCGGCGTCTGCTGCTTGCGATCATCGAGAAGTTCGACGGTGGACCCGTCGGCATCGAGAGCCTGGCTGCCGCGGTGGGCGAGGAGCGCGGCACGATCGAGGACGTGCTCGAACCCTACCTGATCCAGCAGGGATTCATGATGCGCACGGCGCGCGGCCGCGTTGCCACCAAAAACGCATACTTGCACTTTAGCCTGACACCGCCCGGAAACGCGGCCACGCCGGAACTGCCGCTGTTCGACGAGGATCAAAGTACAAGCGATGAGCGATGATATCTTCGAGTGGCCGGTGCGCGTGTACTACGAAGACACGGATGCGCAGGGCATCGTCTACTACGCCAACTACTTCCGCTTCATGGAGCGCGCGCGCACCGAGTGGCTGCGTGCGCTCGGCATAGACCAGTCCGCGCTCCTGAACGACGAGCGGCGGATGTTCGTCGTCGTCCGCACGCACGCGACGTTCGTAACGCCGGCGCGCTTCAACGACACCCTGGTAGTGACGGCCCGCCTGGCCGGGCAGACCCGGGCCTCTTTTGACATCGAGCAGAACGTCTATCGCGACGGCCGCGACGGCGAGCTGTTGCTCAGGGGTGGCGTCAAGGCCGCGCTGCTCGATGCCGACAGCCTTAGACCCGGACGTGTTCCGGCGTCGTTCTTCGAGGGAAACTGAAATGGATGCAAATATGTCGATTGTCGGGCTGCTGCTCAACGCCAGCATACCGGTCAAGGTCGTCATGCTGATTCTTGTCCTTGCGTCGCTCGTGTCGTGGAGCATCATTTTCACCAAGCGGCGTCTGATCCGGCGGACGAAAGCAGACTCCGACGATTTCGAGGCCGCGTTCTGGTCTGGCGGCGACCTGAACACGCTGTACCAGCGCGCCGCGCGCGACAAGTCGAACGTGGTCGGGATGGCGAGCATTTTCGAAGCCGGGTTTCGCGAATTCAATCGCGCCGCGCAGCAGGTCGATGTTCATGCCGACAAGCTCATCGAGGAGTGCCGGCGCGCGATGCGGGTGGCGCAGATGCGCGAGGTGGACCGGCTCGAGCAAAGCCTTGCGACGCTCGCGACAATCGGTTCGACAAGTCCCTACGTCGGCCTGTTCGGCACGGTCTGGGGCATCATGACGGCGTTCATGGGGCTCGCGAACGTCCAGTCGGCGACGCTCGCGGTCGTGGCGCCGCCGATCGCCGAGGCGCTGATCGCGACCGCCATGGGTCTGTTTGCGGCGATCCCGGCCGTCGTCGCCTATAACCGCTACGCCGACAAGGTCGTGCGGCTCGAGTACCGCTACGACGGCTTCACCGAGGAGTTCTCGAGCATCCTGCATCGACACGCGCGCAACCGCGCCAAGGGAAGCTGACATGGCAACGCCTTTGCAGAAGCGCAAACTCATGGGCGAGATCAACGTCGTGCCGTACATCGACGTCATGCTCGTGCTGCTGATCATTTTCATGGTCACGGCGCCGCTGTTGACCCAGGGCATCGAGGTGGAGCTGCCCAAGGCCGGCGCCGAGCCGATCGACGACGTCGCGGACACCCAGCCGATCGTGCTGAGCGTGGATTCGGCCGGCAACCTGTACGTCGACGTCGGTGACGACGAGGATCAGCCCAAATCTGCCGCGGAGATCGTTCGCCGCGTGAGCACGGTCTTAAGGCAAAGCCCGGAGACACCCGTGCTCGTCAAGGCCGACCGCAGCGTGGAGTACGGCTACGTCGTCGGCGCGATGGTGCTGCTGCAGCAGGGCGGCGCCGACAACGTCGGTTTCGTCACCGATCCGCTCGACAGCTACCCGGTGCCGGAGTAGGGGGCCGACGCCGTGATCCGCGACCGCCACAATGTGATTCCCGTCGGCATGGCCGTGCTGCTGCACGTCGTGCTGCTGGGATCGTTCGTGGTCGCGTTCGATTGGACGCGCAGCAATCCGCCGGCCGTGCCGCTCGCGATGACCGCGACGCTCGTGACCGACAGTGCCGTGACCGTGCCGCCGCGTGTCGAGCCCGAGCCCGAGGTCCTGGAGCCCGAGCCCGAACCCGTCGAGGTCGAGCCGCCGGCGGCGGAGCCCGAACCCGTCGAAGCGCGGCCGGATCCGGCCGAGCTCGCGCGACAAAAGCTCGAAGAGGAGAAGCGCCTCGCCGACTTGGCTGCCGAAGAGGAGCGCCGGCAGCGGGCCGAGGAGACCGCGCGCCGCAAGGCCGAAGAGCGGGCCAGGGAACAGGCCGAGGAGGAGGCCCGGCGGAAGGCCGAAGCCGAGGCGGAGCGCGTTCGCAAGGAGAGGGAACTCGAGGAACGGCGTCGCCAGGAGGAACTCAGGCGCCAGGAGGACATCCGCCGGCAGCGCGAGGAGAACGAGCGTGAGCGGCAGCGGCTCGAGGCCGAGCAGCGCCGCCAGGCGCTCGAGGCCGAGGAGGCGGCCATGGCGGCCCGCAATTCGCCCGAGATGAGCGCCTACGTGGCGGCCATCCAGAGCAAGGTTCAGCGCAACTGGATTCGCCCGGCCACGGCGCCCGACGATCTCGTCTGCTCGGTTCGCGTCCGCCAGCTGCCGAGTGGCGAAGTCCTGAGCGCGCAGGTCATCAGCTGCAACGGCAACGATGCCGTCGTGCGGTCCGTCGAAGCCGCCGTCCGCAAGGCCTCACCGTTGCCTTTGCCCACGAATCCACTATTGTTCAGCCGTGACATGCGCCTGAATTTCAGACTGCAGGAATAGTTCGCTGTGAAAAAAGCCCCGTTCATACTGATGATCCTGTCGCTCGGCACGTGCATCGCCGCCGCGGCGCAGGAGCTCGAGATCGATATCTATGACGGCCAGGTGCTGAGGACGCCCGTCGCGGTCGTACCCTTCGGTTTCGAGTCCGCGCCCGGCTTCGGGGGCAACGCCTCCGCGCCCGGTCTGGACGTAGCCGCTGTCATCGGCGCCGACCTGTATCGCAGCGGACGCTTCGACCCGAAAGACGAGTCCGACATGCTGCAAAAGCCCACGACGGGCGCCGAAGTCGATTTCGACGACTGGACCATCCTCAAGGTCGAAGCGGTCGTCGTCGGCAAGATCGTGCAGACGGGCGCGAACGCCTACTCGGTGCAGTTCCAGCTATTCGACCCGTATGCCCAGAAGCAGCTCGTCGGCTACCGGATGCCGGCCAGCCGCGGCACGCTGCGCCGCGTCGCGCACCGCGTTGCCGACATGATCTACGAGGAGCTGACGGGCGTCGCCGGCGTATTCGCCACGCGCGTCGCCTACGTGTCCACGCAGGGCAGCGGCGAAAACCAGGTTTACCGCCTGATCGTGGCCGATTACGACGGCGAGAACGAAAACGTCATCATGGAGAGCACGGATCCGATCATGTCGCCGGCCTGGTCGCCGGACAGCCGCCGGATCGCCTACGTATCGTTTGAAGGCAATCGGTCGACGATCTTCGTGCAGCAGCTGCGCACGGGCAATCGCATACCGGTCTCGAGCGAACCCGGCATCAACGGCGCACCCTCCTTCTCTCCCGACGGCCGCCAGCTCGTCGCCACGCTGGGCGGCGTGGACGGAAATCTCGATCTCTACGTGATCGATCTGAGCACGCGCGAGAAGCGGCGCCTGACGACGCACCGGGCGATCGACACCGAGGGCAGCTGGTCGCCCGACGGCCGCTACATCTACTTCACGTCGGATCGCGCGGGTGGGCCGCAGATCTACCGGCTGCCGGCGAGCGGCGGCTCGCCAGAACGAATCACGTTCGAGGGGAGCTATAATGCGCGGCCGAGGCTGTCGCCGGACGGCAAGCGGCTGGCGGTACTGCACAACGACCGGGGCAACTTTCGCATCGGCGTCGTGGATCTCCGCAACCGGGCGCTCGTCGTTCTGTCGACAGGCAGCCAGGACGAAAGCCCGAGTTTCGCGCCGAATAGCGATATCCTGATCTACGCGACGCGGCAGAGCGGGGGTGCCGGCGTACTCGAGACGGTCTCGGCCGACGGCCTGATACGCCAGCGCATGGCCTCGGGGCGGGGCGACGTCCGGGAGCCGGTCTGGTCGCCGTTTCCGCGCTTCTGATTTTGGTAAGTGTTGACTTTAAATAACAATCATAATTTACTGTAATTCATAGATTAGTTCGGGTCTATCCGATCCCAAGGAACTCACCATGGCTTATTTCAAAACACTCATCCTCGCCGCGGCGCTGCTGATGGCAGCCGGCTGCGGAAACCAGTCGACGATCCCGGATCCCGAGCCGGACGGCAGCATGGCGGGGATGGAAGACGGCGCCAACACGCAGGGAGGCGACTTTGGCGAGTGGGAAGACGGCTCTGCAATGGATTCGGACCTGATGGGTGACCCGTCCGCCGGCGAACTCGCCAGCATCATCTATTTCGAGTTCGACTCGTCCGAGGTTCGCTCCGAGGACACCGACACGGTCAGCCGCCATGCCATGCTGCTTGTCGACAACCCGGGCGCGAGCGTGCGTCTCGAGGGACACGCGGACGAGCGCGGCTCGCGTGAGTACAACATCGGCCTCGGCGAACGCCGCGCACAGGCCGTGCGCCGCCTGTTGCTGATCCAGGGTGCGTCCGCGTCGCAGATCGCTACGGTGAGCTTCGGCGAGGAACGGCCCGCGAATCCGGGTAGCAGCGAGACGGCCTGGGCCGACAATCGCCGCGTCGAAATCGTCTACACGAACTGACACCGGGACACGAGCGATGCATTGCGTACCGCAGCGTGCCGGCCTGCTGACGGCGGCCCTGGCGCTGGCAGGTTGTTCGGCACTCATGGATCCGGCCGAGGACCCCGTCATAATCAGGCTCGGGGAGATAGACCAGCGGCTTCAGGCCGTCGAGCGCGTGGTCCAGAACCAGAGCCTGGTCGAGCTTGCCCGCCAGGTTTCGGCGCTGGAGCGCCGGGCCGACGAGCTGCAGGGCCGAACCGAGGAACTCGGCTACGGCTCGACGCGAACCGCGGAGCGCCAGCGGGAGCTTTACGCGGACCTCGACGGCCGGATACAAGCTCTCGAAGCCGACCTCGACGCACTCAGCACGCCGAACGTGCTCGACGGCGGCGCGCTCGCGCCCGGGGAACTGCCGGTACCGGGCGGTTCGGCAGTCGACAACTACGACGCGGCGTTCGAGCTCATCAAGGAGCAGCGCTACGACATGGCTGCGCTCGCGTTTCAGCAGTTCCTCGTGACCTACCCGGACAGCGATCGCGCCGCGAACGCGCAGTACTGGCTCGCCGAGGCTTACTACGTGACCAATCGCTTTGAGGAGGCGCTGGAGGCCTTCGAGCTGGTTCGGCAAAACTACCCGGGTTCCAGCAAGGACGCCGACGCATTGCTCAAGGTGGGATACTGCAACTACGAACTCGAGCGCTGGGACGCGGCACGCACCGCATTGGTGCGCGTGCAATCCGACTTCCCCGACACGACGGCGGCGCGGTTCGCGGATCAACGACTGGAGCGCATGGACGCCGACGGCGTTTAGCAGCGCGCCTGCCCAGGCCGCGCAGACCCTTGTCATTTGGTACCTTTCGCGTATCATTCCGCGGCTTCACGAATGGGGCGTTAGCTCAGAGGTAGAGCATTCGGCTTTTAACCGACTGGTCGTAGGTTCGATCCCTACACGCCCCACCATTCCTCGGTGAGCCCCCACGACCCCGACGACGGTGCCGCCGTGTCTCAAGCCCCCTGGAAAGTTCACAAGTTCGGCGGATCGAGTCTCGCGGATGCGGCCTGCTTCCGCCGTGTCGCCGACCTGGTCCTCCGCGATGAAGAAGATAGAGCGGGCGTGGTCGTTTCGGCCATGGGCGGCATGACGGACGCCTTGCTCGAACTCACGTCGCTGGCCGAGCGGGCGGACGTCGGTTTCAACGAACAGCTCGCGAGCATCGGCGAGCGCTATGCTGCGACCGCACGTGAGCTGCTCGATGGCGATGAACTCGCCGCGTTACTGGATGCCTGGGCCGACGACGGCGAGGGCATCAGCGATGTGCTGAACGCGGCCGCTCTGGTCCGTTCGGCGCCGCAGCGCAGCCAGGACGTGGTCGCGGGCTACGGCGAGATCTGGTCGGCGCGCCTGCTCGCGGCGACGATCCGGTCGCTCGCGCCGCAGCGCAAACCGACCTTCGTTGACGCCCGGATGCTGATCAGCGTGCGTGAGACCGAACTCGGTCCCGCCGTGCTCTGGGACCGGTCGCGTAAGGCCTTCGCCGAACTCCTGCCCGACGATTTCTCAGGCATAGCCGTCGTGACGGGTTTCATCGCGAGCGACGAGGAGGGGCTGCAGACTACGCTGGGCCGTAACGGCAGCGATTTCTCGGCCGCGATCTTTGCGGCGCTCTCGAATGCGTCCGAACTGAATATCTGGACCGATGTGGACGGCGTCATGAGCGCCGACCCGCGGCAGGTGCCCGAGGCCCGGGTCATCAGCCGGCTAACCTACAACGAGGCCATGGAGCTTGCCTACTTCGGCGCCAAGGTCATTCACCCGCAGACGCTCGGTCCGGTTGTCGACAACGGCATCCCCGTGTTCATCCGCAATACCCGCAATGCCGCGCATCCCGGCAGCCGAATCGGGCCGAATGCCGGGGACGGCGAGCCGATCAAGGGTATTACGGCCATCAGCGGCCTGGCCATCGTCAATCTCGAGGGCGCCGGCATGATCGGCGTGCCCGGCACGGCCGAGCGCCTGTTCGAGTCCCTGCACGCGGCCGGTGTCTCGGTCACGCTGATCTCGCAGGCGAGCTCCGAACACTCGATCTGCATCGCCGTACCCGAGGGACTCGCGAAGCGGGCGCGGGACGTGGTTCGGGATGCGTTCGCCGAGGAACTCGACAGCGGCCAGATCGCGAGCGTCGAGGTCACGCCGTCGCAGAGCATCCTGGCCGTCGTCGGCGACGGGATGTCGGGCACACCCGGCGTCGCAGCGCGATTCTTCGGCACGCTGGGCCGCGCAGGCATCAACATTCGCGCGATCGCCCAGGGATCGACCGAGCGCAATATTTCGGCGGTCGTCGACTCCGAGCACGTGACCCGGGCGCTCCGGGCGACGCACTCGGGCTTTTACCTGAGCGCCAAGACCCTGTCGATCGGCCTGATCGGGCCGGGCGTCGTCGGCGGCGCCCTACTGACGCAGCTCGAAGCCGAGGCCGGGCGAATCCTGAGCGAGTTCAACATCGACCTCAGGGTGCGTGCGATCGCACGCTCGACGACGATGCTGCTCGGCCAGCGGCGCATTGAGCTCGGCGGCTGGAGCGCCGAATACGACCAGGCTGCCGTGCCGCTGGATGTCGACGCGTTCGAACGGCATGTGAATCCCGACCACCTGCCGCACTCGGTCATCATCGACTGCACGGCGAGCGACGCCGTCGCGGCGCGCTATGCGGGCTGGCTCGGGCGCGGTATTCACGTCATTACACCGAACAAGAAGGCGTTCAGCGGCGATTTCGACTATTACCGTTCCTTGAGGCAGAGCGCGCGGGCCGGCAGCGCGCACTATTTTTACGAGACCACGGTCGGTGCGGCGCTGCCGATCGTCGGCACCCTGCGCGATCTCATCCATACCGGCGACGAAGTGCGCACGGTGCAGGGCATCCTGTCGGGTACGCTCGCCTATCTCTTCAACGTATACGACGGCTCGGAGCCGTTCTCGGCTATCGTTCGCAAGGCGCGCGACAGTGGCTATACGGAGCCCGATCCGCGCGACGATCTGTCGGGAATGGACGTCGCGAGAAAGCTCACGATCCTCGCGCGCGAACTCGGCCAGCCTGTCGAGATCGGCGACTTCCCGGTCGAGAACCTCGTACCCGAGGCGCTCAGAGACCTCGAGATCGACGATTTCCTCGCAGGCCTCGAGGACTACGACGACGCGATACGCGCACGCTACGAAAAAGCCCGGGATGCGGGCCGAAGGCTGCGCTACCTGGCCTATCTGGACGCCGATGGCTCTGCCCGGGTCGGCCTCGATGCCGTCCCCGACGGGCATGCCTTCAGCAACATCAACCTGACCGACAACATCGTACAATTCGAGACCGCGCGCTACTCGGCCAATCCGCTGGTCGTGCAGGGGCCGGGGGCCGGACCGGAGGTGACCGCGGGCGGCGTGTTCGGCGACCTCCTGAGGCTTGCGACGTTTCTGTCGTCCGGGGATGACCTGTGAGCGATAC
This sequence comes from Woeseiaceae bacterium, assembly GCA_028280615.1. GTDB lineage: Bacteria > Pseudomonadota > Gammaproteobacteria > Steroidobacterales > Woeseiaceae > UBA1847. The sequence continues at coordinate 60,610 of JANQLK010000030.1, forward strand.
GTCGACCGCGTTCGCGCCCGCATCGATCGGCAATCTGGGCGTCGGATTCGACATGCTCGGTCTCGCGCTGACCGGCGTGGGCGACCGCGTTACCGCACGCCGGGGCCGAGACGGCGTGCGCATTGCGGACGTATTCGACCCGAGCGGCGAGCCGCATCCGGTACTCTCCCGCGATCCCGGCCGCAACACGGCGTCCATCGCCGCGCGTGCGCTGTGGCAGGCGCACGGCGACGGCGGCGGCATAGAACTCGAGATTCACAAAGGCGTACCGCTGCAGTCCGGCATGGGCAGTTCGGCGGCATCCGCGGTCGCCGGCGCCGTCGCCGTCAATGCGCTGCTCGAGGATCCGTTGCCCACGCGGGACTTGCTGCCCTTCGCCCTCGAAGGGGAACGCTACGCGAGCGGCGGCATCCATGCGGACAACGTGGCCCCGAGCCTGCTCGGCGGCATGGTCCTGTGTCCGCCGGCGTTGCTGCCGAACGCCATACCGCTCCGGACGCCGGAGGGCGTCAGCGCCGTACTCGTTCACCCCGAACTCAAGGTCCACACGGCCGACGCCCGCAGGTCGCTGGCCGAGAGCGTGAGCCGCCAGCAGTGGATCGACCAGCAGGGTTACCTGGCGGGCTTCCTGACGGCCTGCGCGTACGGCGATCTCGACCTCATGCGAGCGACGCTCAAGGACATCGTCATCGAACCGCAGCGGGCGGCGTCGGTGCCCTGTTTCCCGGCCATACGCGACGCGGCGCTCGACGCCGGCGCGCTCGGCGTCAGCCTGTCGGGCAGCGGCCCGAGCGTGTTCGCCCTGGTTGCCACGGGTCTTGCCGGTGAGCTCGCCCTCGCGATGGAGACGGCCTGCGGCGCGCAGGGCGTCGAGTGCCAGTCGTGGGTGAGCCCGATGACCGCGCCCGGGGCGCGGCTGGAACACTGACGTGCAGTACCTGAGCACGCGCGGCGCGGGCCCGGTCGGCCTGGATCAGGCGCTCGTAGCCGGTATTGCCGAGGACGGCGGCCTGTTCGTGCCGCGCGGCCTTCCCGAATTCGCGAACGCCGACTTCGACGGAGCCGACTCGCTTAACGCAGTCGCACGCGTCGTGTGCGAGCCGTTCTTCGCGGGCAGCTCGCTCGCCGACGACCTCGACGCCGTCCTGAACGAAACGCTGAGCTTCCCGATACCGCTCACGCCGCTGCCGGGCGGCGACTGGTCGCTGCTCGAGCTCTTTCACGGCCCGACCGCGGCCTTCAAGGACGTGGGCGCGGCGTTCCTGGCCGCCTGCCTCACGCGGCTGTGCGGTGACGCGAAGGCGCCGCTCACGATACTCGTCGCGACGTCGGGCGACACGGGCGGTGCCGTCGCCGCCGCGTTCAATGAGCGGCCCGGCATGCGCGTCGTCGTGCTGTACCCGAAGGGGCGCGTGTCGGCGCGACAGGAGCATCAGCTTACGTGCTGGGGTGACAACGTCCTGTCGGTCCGGGTCGACGGGTCTTTCGATGACTGCCAGCGCATCGTCAAGGCCGCGCTGGCCGACGGCGCCCTGTCGTCGCGCCATCGATTCAGCTCCGCGAACAGCATCAACGTCGGCCGCCTGCTGCCCCAGGCGACCTACTACGCCTATTCGGCGCTCGAGCATTGGCGCGCGACCGGCACGAAGCCCGGGTTCATCGTCCCCACGGGCAACCTCGGCAACGCACTCGCTTGCATCCTTGCCCGCGAGATGGGCCTGCCCGTCGGTCCGGTCGTCCTGGCGACCAACGCGAATCGCACGATCCCGGACTATTTCGAAACCCTCGAGTGGCTGCCGCGTCCGAGCGTCAGGACGCTCGCTTCCGCGATGGACGTCGGTGACCCCAGCAACATGGAACGCCTGCGATGCCTCGTGGGCGGCGCCGACGTGCTGCGCGATCGGCTGGGCGTCGTGAGCGTCAGCGACGAACAGATCGCTCGGGAGATTGCGCGTTCGTTTGCCGGGTTCGGCTTCGCCGTCTGTCCGCATACGGCGACGGCGACCTACGCCTGGCGCACGTTCGACGAGGCAGTGCGCGAGGAGCGGCACTGGATTGCCGTCGCGACGGCGCATGCCGCGAAATTCGAGACCATCGTCGAGCCCCGGATCGGCGAAGCCGTGCCGCTGCCGCCGGAGCTCGAGGCGATGCTGTCGCGCCCGACCCGGGTCCTGGACATCGAGCCCGAGCTTGAAGCATTGGCTGAATGCATGCAGCATGCTTTCTGATGGACGTTCTCACTGACAGCGCGCTGCTTCCGTGGGCCCTGGGAACGCTCGCGCTTCTGCTCGTTTGGCTGCTGTACCGGTTCGAACTCGGGCGCCGCAGCCGCCTCGACCAGGTACTGAATACGATCGGTTTCGACCGCATCCATAACCTGGTCCTGCCCAACGGCGACGACGGCGAGATCCTCATCGACCAGCTCCTCCTGACCTCGGCCGGGCTGCTGATCGTCGAGGTCAAGAACGTCCAGGGCAACGTGTTCGGCAGCGACAAGATGGAGGACTGGACCGTCATTGGCGAAGAACGCCGCTATACGTTTTCCAATCCCCAGCCTGGCCTTTACGATCGCATTGCCGCCGTTCGCCAGGTCGTTCGCCAGGTGCCCGTCACGGGCCGGATCGTCTTCCTGGACGGCGCCGAGTTCACGAAAGGCAAGCCCGGGCTGGTTGCGACGCTCGACGACCTGGTCGAGGAGTTCGGCGAAGCCAACAAGAAGGCCGCGGCCGTCAACGTCGACGCCTTTACGCCGCACTGGGACCTGATCAAAAAACGGGCGGAGTAGTGCGCGTCCGGCACGCCGTTGCGGCCGACGTCCGGGACATGTCGGCGCTGGCCGGCCGCGCGTTCATCGACGCCTACGGTGCTTCGTCCGATCCGGACGATCTCGCCCGGCACGTCGAGCAGTACTTCGGTAGAGCCGCGATCGAGCGCGAAATCGAGCGGCCGGGCGTTCAGTACTTCGTCGCCGACGATGGCGGCACTCTCGCGGGGCTCCTGAAGCTCCGCGACGGCGAGCTGCCCGAGGCAATCCCCGCGAGCACGGCGCTCGAAGTCCAGCAGCTGTACGTCGATACGATCGTCCAGCGCGGCGGAATCGGCGGCCGGCTGATACGGCGCGCCGTGCAGGCCGCGGGCGATGCGGGCGTCGGCGGTATCTGGCTGAGCGTCTGGACCGAGGCGGACTGGGCTACGTCGTTCTACCGGAAGTGCGGTTTCGAGCCACTGGGCGAGCTCGATTTCTACCTGGGCAGGACGCACTACGTCGATTACCTGATGTGGCTCGCGATTGACGCGACGCGCTAGAGCCCGAAAAACCGAACGGCGTTCTCCGTCGTGATCGCGGCGACGTGCTGCTCAGACTGGCCGCGCGCCTCGGCAACAACCCGCAGGATTTCGGGTAGGTACTTCGGCTCGTTGCGGCGCGATTTCGGCCTGGGCCTGAGCGAACGGGGTAAGAGATAGGGCGCGTCAGTCTCGATCATGAGCCGGTCGTCAGGGACGATCGACACGATATCGTGCAGGTGCCGGCCGCGGCGCTCGTCGCAAATCCAGCCCGTGATGCCGATGTAGAGGCCCATTGCGAGGTATTCGCGCAGCGACTCGCCTTCGCCCGTGAAGCAGTGCGCGACGGCGCGCGCGAGCTTGGGCAGTCGCGGTTCGAGCATCTCGACGAAATCGTCGTGTGCGTCCCGCTGGTGCAGGAATACGGGCAGCCCGGTTTGTTCGGCGATATCGAGCTGTCTCGCGAACACTTCGAGCTGGGCTTCCCTGGGTGAGAAGTTGCGGAAGTAGTCGAGACCGCATTCGCCGACGGCAACGCAGGCCGCGTCTTCCGTGAGCCTGCGGATCAACGCGTCGCTGTCGTCCGAGTAGTCGGCGGCATGGTGCGGATGCACGCCCGCGGTACTGAACAGCGCTCCCGGGTACGCTTTCGCGAGCTCGAGGGCCTGCCCGTTGCTCTCGTCGCTCGATCCCGTGACGATGATGCGGCTTACGCCGGCTTCGGCGGCTTCGCGGATAACGAGGTCGCGGTCTTCGTCGAAGCTGTCGTGCGCCAGGTTTGCGCCGATGTCGATCAGGGTGTGCGGCATTGCAGTCCTCAGGCCGGGTCCCAGCGGAAAAAACGCGCGCCCAGAAACAGAAACAAGGCGCTCATCGCGGCCAGGGTCAGGATGTTGGGCATGACGTCCGCGAGCGTCGCGCCGTCGAGAATGATCGCGCGTGCCGCATCGAGGATGTGTGTCAGTGGGAACACCTTGGCGAGGTCCCGCACGAACTGGCTCGCGCCTTCGAGCGAGAACCAGACCCCGGACATGAGCATCATCGGCCAGTTGATCAGGTTCAGTAATCCGCCGGCGAGTTCCTCGCTCGTGACCCGCGCCGCCACCACGAGACCCATCGAAACGAGCGATACGGCGCCGATGGCCGCGACCAGCAGCAGCAACAGGTAGCTGCCCTCCATGCGCGTGCCGAGAATCAGGTGCGTGCCCATGTAGACGAACACGGTGATCGTCATGATCAGCGTCATGCGCGAGGCGACCTGGGCGACGATGAATTCGATGGGGCGCAGCGGCGTGGCTCGCAGGCGCTTCAGGAAGCCGTTCTTGCGATAGCGCACGACCACATAGCCGACGCCGAACAGGCAGCTGAACATCATGTTCATTCCGAGGATGCCCGGCAACACCCAGTCGACGTAGCGAATTGGGTCACCGGCGATCTCGGCCGCGGCGATCTCGCCGCCGACGGCGGCGTCCGCCTGTTTCAGAATCCGTTCGGCAAAGTAGCCGTTTGGCGACTCGGGGTTGATCCAGTAGCGCGCGGGTTCATCGAATCTCACGAGTAGGTCGAGCTGGTGGCGCTCGACTTTTCGGAAGCCCTCGGTTTCGTCGTTTACGACGACGAATTCGACGAACCGCGTATCGAGAAACGGATGCCGCTCGACGTCGAGTTCGGCGGCCGCCTGCAAAACGCCGACAGTAAACTGGTCGCGGCCATCGCCGGAAAATGCGGCCGACAGCCCGAACATCAGCGCGACGGGCAGCACGATGTTCCATGCAAGCGTACCGCGGTCGCGAAGGAACTCCCGATTGCGTGCGGTGAATACCGCGTAGATGCGTCCCAGCATGCCTGGTCTCCGGCCCTGCTCGACTCAGGCCCTGAGCAGGTGGCCGGTCATGTCGAGAAACAGGTCCTCGAGATTCGGCTGGCGGATCTTGATGTGATCGAGGCCGCTGACCTCCGCGGTCAGCGCGTTCAGCGAGGCCGAGATGTCGGTCGAAACGATCTCCACGAGGCCCAGCTTATCGAGCACGCGATGCTCGATGCCGGACAGGTCGCCCGTGACGTCGCCGATCGGTATCTCGATGATGAGGCCCTCATAGCGACTTCTGAGCAGGTCGTCGGGCGAACCCTGGGCGACGATCTTGCCGCCGTCCATGATCGCGATTTCATCGCACAGCACGTGCGCCTCGTCCATGTAGTGGGTGGTCAGTATGACCGTCGTGCCGCGCGACTGGATACGCTGCACGAGCTCCCAGAAGTTGCGTCGCGCCTGCGGGTCGAGGCCGGTCGTCGGCTCATCGAGAAACACGATGCGCGGACGGTTGACGAGCGCGACGGCCAGGAACAGACGCTGCCGCTGGCCGCCCGACAGCTTGCGGTTGTCGCGGTCCACGAGCTCCGTGAGCGAGCACTGCTCGATGATCGCGGTAAGGTCGGCCCGGCGGTCGTACAGCCGCTGGAACATTCTGAGTGATTCGCCGACGGTCAGGTGGTCCTGCAGCGCCGTGTTCTGGAACTGTATCCCGGCCTCTTCGCGAAACCGGCTGCCGGCCGGTTCGCCGAAGTACAGAACCTCACCCGAGGTTGCCGGCGTCACCCCCTCGATAATCTCGACGGTCGTCGTCTTGCCGGCCCCGTTCGGTCCGAGCAGTCCGAAACAAATGCCCTCCGGCACACCGAAACTGACGTCGTCGACGGCGACGACGCCGGGATAGTGCTTGACGAGATGACGTGCCTCGAGGGCGTAGCGCATCGGTTTCCCCGTGCCAGGCGAGCAATTGCGATAGGGTAGCGAAAGGGTCTGCCGGCAGCTACCTTGACGGCAGCGGATTGCAACCAATGGACCGCGGGCGGTATCCAACCCGTACATCCTATCCACGGGACGTAGCCAATGAGCATTTTCAGGAAGCAGTACGCCGCGATTGCCGGCATCGCATTGCTGATGCTGGCCCTGCAAGCCAGCGCCGGCGTGAACAAGAGCGTCAAGGTACCGGATGGCGGCACCGCGGACGGCGCATCGTCGGTTAACGGCAGCGTGACGGTCGGCACCTATGCCACGATCGGCGGCGATCTCGAGACCGTCAACGGCTCGATCCGGATCGGCGAGGGCACGACTCTTCGCGACGCCGGAACCGTGAACGGCAGCCTGCGGGTCGGCAACAGCGTCCGGGCACGCAATCTCGAGACCGTCAACGGCAAGATCCAGGTCGGCGCCGACGTTACCGTCGAAGGCGAGGTGACGGCCGTGAACGGCAAGATCGAGATTCAGAATGGCAGCCAGGTCGCCCGCAACGTCGAAAACGTCAACGGCCAGATCGAACTCTCGGGTGCCCGCGTTTCGGGCAGCCTGACGACCGTCAACGGCAGCGTGTATGTCGTCGACGGGGCTATCGTGCGCGGCGACCTCCAGGTCCGGAAGCCGAACCGTTGGGGCTGGAACATGCGCAAGAAACCCAAAGTCGTGATCGGGCCGGGCTCGCGGGTCGAGGGTGTCATAGACCTCGAGCAGGAAGTCGAGCTCTACATTAGCGATACGGCCGAAGTCGGCGGTGTCACGGGCGTCATGAGCCTCGATGACGCCCGGCGCTTCAGCGGCGATCGCCCGTAGCCTCTCGTGACGGCCCGGTACCGGCCGGGCCGCGGGTCGGAAACGGCGCTTAAACGGTCGGGCGTTTCACCGTAGAATCCGGGCATGACCCGCGCCGCACGCCAGATGCCCCTGTTTCCCGAGGTCGATGCGGGAGACCCGCTTGCCGATGTTTGCATACGCCGCTCGAGCCGGGCGCGCCGCCTGGCGATCAAGGTGTATCCCCGCGGCCGCGTCGAAGTCGTCGCGCCGCGCCGGACGAGCGCGCGTGCCGTGGAGGCCTTCGTGCGCGAGCATCGCGACTGGATCCACAGGACGCGCGCATCGTTCGCCGAACAGCACCAGCCTGAGCCGTTCCGGCTACCGACGAGAATCGCGCTGCCCGCGATCGGCAAGCTGTTCGGTGCCGTCTACGAGCCGGACGAGTCGTCGGCAAAGGTGCGCTATCGTCAGACCGGGGACATCGTCCGCCTGAGCGGCGCAACGGGCGACGACGACGCCTGCGTCGAGGCGCTGAAGCGCTTCCTCGCCGCCACGGCGCGTGAACACTTCGAGCCAGCACTCAGGCGCCTGTCCGCCGAAACGGGTCAGCCCTTCAAGCGTATTCAGGTTCGCGGCCAGAAGACCTGCTGGGGTAGCCACAGCTCCTCGGGGACGATCAGCATCAACTACTGCCTGCTGTTCCTCACTCCGGCGCTCGTTCGCTATCTCATGATCCATGAGCTCTGCCACGCGCGGCACATGAATCACTCGCCGGGATTCTGGGCGCTGGTCGGCCGCTATGAGCCCGGATATCGGCGACTCGACAAGCGGCTCTCGGACGCGTGGCGGGACATCCCAACCTGGGTTGGAATTCATTGAAAAACAGATATTTAACGGTACAAATTAAGGTTGATTATCGCTTGGTAGCAGTTGCAAGCAGCGTGTTGTTCACCAGTAGGTGTAGCGCGGTGTAATGGCAGAGCCCGGGTCCAGCAGCTCGATCGCATACGGCATCATTGCAATGGCTTTTTCATTAGGGGCGTTCAGGAAAATCAGTATGCCGTCCTTGCTGTCCGTGTAGAAATACGTCTGTGCGGCTTCCGAAAAATCGCTCCCTCCGTGGCTCAGGATCTTGTAGTCCCGATACTCCGCGACGTTCCAGCCCAAACCATAACCCTGCCTTGTCGGGCATTTCTCCGCGGGCAGATGCTCACAGAGAACCAGCACGGAGTCCGGTTCATTCCATTTCTCCACCTGCACACGATCTCTGTCTGCGGATATCCGGTCTGAGTAGCCGCTGCCGTTCATGACTGCAATCATGAGTCGGGCATGGTCCGGTACCGCGATGCGCAGGTCATCCGCGGCGGACCACTCTCCCTCTGCCCGGCAGGCAGCGCCGCCCGGCCGGCAATAGTGGCCGTTGAAGCGGCCTTCGGAATCGATCGCGCGGACTATGTTCTCGAAGTTGGCCTCTCGCCGACTTAAGGACGCCGCAACGATACCGACAGGTGCAAACACTTCATCGATAACCAGGGATTCGAAGCTCTTGTTTAACTTCCGTTCGACGAAACGTGCGACATACTCGAACCCCTCGCCGGAATAGCCGTATGAGGTACCCGGATCGAACAGGAAACGCAGCGGGAGATCCGGGTTGAACCGCCAGCTGTCGTTCTCGTCGATAAACCGCCAGTTGGGAAACCCGGTCGAGTGTGTGAGAGCCATTCTCGGTGTGATTTCTGCGGATCGAGCATCGTCTGCGATGTCCTCTTCGAGCCAGTACTTCGCCATCGGCTCGTCGAGGTCGATCTTCCCTTTGTCGACGAGCCTTAGAATCGTTTCGGTGGCTACCGTCTTGGTGACTGAGGCCACGTCGAACTGCGTTGTTCCAGAGGCGGATACACCGGGTCGCTGCTCGCCGTAGTAGCCGGTCCACACGAGCTCGGCGTTGCGGATGACGCCGACGCCCGCCGTGATTACACCGTGTTCTTCGATGAGTTCCCTGAACGCCCGATCCAACACCTCGCCGCGTTCCGCCGATATCTCCGGAATCCGGGATCGTGCATGAGCCACCGTCTGCTCAGCGGTAGCTGCAAGCGGTGTGGACACGAAGAGACAGGCACCGGCGACCAGAGCAACGACCTTATTCGACACGAGCACTTTCCTTACTTCAGGCGTTTCGAATTAGATGTCGCCGACGTTCCCTTGGTTACTGACGATACGAGGCGATACGCGGTAGCACTCGTTGCCCGGCCGCGGGCGCGCGACGATGTCGCAACGCAGCGCCGCTCGAGCCGTCTCAGCCCTGGTCGAGCAGTTCGCGCAGGTTGATCACGGCCGCGTTGGCCCGTGCCAGGTAGTTGGCCATCACGAGCGAGTGGTTTGCCGTCAGACCGAAGCCGCCGCCGTTCAGGATCACGGGCGAGCGCAGCGGATCGAGGCTCGCTTCCAGCTCACGGATGATCTGCCGGACGCTGGCCGTCGCGTTCTTGTCGTCGAGCACATCCGCGAAATCGAACTCCACGGCGCGGAAGAAGTGCAGCAGGGCCCAGGCCGTTCCGCGTGCTTCGAAGAACACGTTGTCGAGCTGAAGCCATGGCGTTCGCACGTCGACGGTGTCGCGCTGCGGCTGCGCAGCGGCCGCTGACGGGTCGCCCGCAAGCTCCTCGTTTATTACGTCTTCGGCAACGCTGTTGCCCAGACGCCGCGACATGCTGCCCAGGCGCTTCTCGACCTGCGCGAGCCACTCGCGCAGATTGTCGGCGCGGGCGTAGAACTGCGCCTCCGGTTGCGTACCCGAGGCCAGGCGGTCACGATACTTCGCGAACCCCTCGATCGCGTCGCGGTAACGCGACTCGGTCGTTGGCAGAATCCAGGAATTGTTGTCGAAAAAGAAATTCGGTTCGGCCTCGGCGATGTCGACGTCTTCGCTCGACTGCGACTGCGAACGGCTGTAGTCGTTGCGAATGACACGCGCGAGATCGCGGACCTGCTGCAGTACGCCGAATTCCCAGCTCGGGATGTTGTCGAGCCAGAGGCCCGGCGGCAGCTTGTCGTTGGTCAGGTAGCCACCGGGCTTGTCGAGCAGCGCTTCGGAGACCCGAATCAAGGTGTCCGTTGTCGAATAGCCCACGACATGCCGGCCATCCTCGATGTACTCGTTGACCCAAAACGCCTGCGGCGGCCTCGACCAGTAGATCCCGAGCAGTATCCAGAACAGAAACAGGACGCCGATGGCGATGCCGGCGGCGCGCATCCAGCGCGGCCGGCCGAGAATTCTTTTTGCGCTCGGGGTATTCATCGTTTCTCCGCGATCGTGTTCATCGGCCGGGCGTCGAGCGCCTTGATCAGTTCGGGCAGAAGCTCGCCCGATTTGGCGGCCAGCGCAAAATCGCTCGTCCGCGCCTGACCGGTCGGGTTCGGGTTGATCTCCACGCAGACCGCTCCCACCTCCCTGGCTGCATGTATGAGGCCGGCGGCCGGATATACAAGCGACGACGTGCCGACTGACAGGAACACATCGCAATTCGCCGCGGCCGCGACGGCCGTTTCCAGCGCCGTTGCGGGAATCGACTCGCCGAACCAGACGACGCCGGGTCTGAGCAGGCCGCCGCAGGCAGGGCATCGCGGCAGTTCCGACACGCTCGGGTCCGAGGCGGGCTGCTCGCAGTCTGAGCATCGCTCGGCGAACAGGTTGCCGTGGAATTCGACCACGGCCTCGCTCCCCGCGCGCTGGTGCAGCCCGTCGACATTCTGCGTGACGAGCGTCAGCCGGGGTACGCGGCGCGCAAGGCCGACGAGCGCCCGGTGACCGGCGTTCGGCTCGACGCCCTCGACCAGCGCCCGCCGCCACCGGTACCAGCGCCAGACCAGCGCCGGATCGCGCTCGAACGCGTCCGGTGTTGCGAGCTTGAGCGGGTCGTACTCCGCCCACAGGCCGGACTGCGCTTCTCGAAACGTGGGGACACCGCTCTCGGCGGAGATTCCCGCGCCCGTCAGGACGCAAACGTGACCGGCGCGACCGATCGTATCGACCAGCGAATCGGGCAGCGGCATGGCGGATGAGGATGGCCCGGCCACTACCGGCCGGGCCGCTCGTCGTCAGGCCGCGAGCTGGCGCAGCACGTAGTGCAGGATGCCGCCGTTTTCGTAGTAGTCGCGCTCTTTCGGCGTATCGATCCGGATGCGCGCCTCGAACGTAATCGGTTCGCCGTCCTCGGGCGTCGCCGTCACCGTGACGGTATCGGCGTCGGCCGTCGTGTGGCCGGAGATATCGTAGCGCTCGGTACCGTCGAGGCCGAGCGTTTCGGCGCTCTCGCCCGCCTTGAACTGCAGCGGCAGGACGCCCATGCCGATCAGGTTGGAGCGGTGAATGCGCTCGAAGCTCGCGGCAATGACGGCCTTGACGCCGAGCAGGAGCGTGCCCTTGGCGGCCCAGTCGCGCGACGAGCCCGTACCGTACTCGGTGCCGGCCAGCACGATGAGCGGCGTCTGCTCCTCGCGGTACTTGAGCGACGCGTCGAAAATCGTCATCTGTTCGCCGCTGGGCTGATGGCGTGTCCAGCCGCCCTCGGTGCCGGGTGCGAGCTGGTTGCGGAGGCGAATGTTGGCAAACGTGCCGCGCATCATGACCTCGTGGTTACCGCGGCGCGAGCCGTAGGAGTTGAAGTCGGCGCGCTTCACGCCCTGGGCCTCCAGGTATTTCGCGGCGGGACTGTCGGCAGCGATGCTGCCGGCCGGAGATATGTGGTCTGTCGTGACGGAATCGCCAAGCAATGCCAGCACGCGCGCGCCCTTGATGTCCGAGACCGGAGTCGGCTGGCCTGTCATGCCCTCGAAATAAGGCGGGTTCTTGACGTAGGTCGAGTCGGCATCCCAGGTGTAGATCTCGCCCTCCGGCGAATCGATGGCCTTCCAGTTCTCGTCGCCCTCGAAGACCTTGCCGTAGCTCGATACGAACATCTCGGAATCGATGTTGCCGCCCACGGCCGCCTGGATGTCGGACTGGCTTGGCCAGATGTCCTTCATGTACACCGGGTTGCCGTCGGCATCCTCGCCCAGCGGATCGTCGAACAGGTTGACCTCCATGTTCCCGGCCAGCGCGTAGGCGACGACCAGCGGCGGCGAGGCCAGGAAGTTCATGCGCACGAGCGGATGGATGCGGCCTTCGAAATTGCGGTTGCCGGAGAGCACGCTCGTGCCGACGACGTCGCCTTCCCTGACGGCTTTTTCTATGTCGGGCAGCAACGGTCCCGAGTTGCCGATGCAGGTCGTGCAGCCGTAGCCGACCGTGTAGAAGCCGATTGCATCGAGGTCGTCGAGCAGGCCGGCCTTCTCGAGATAGTCCGTGACCACCCGGGAGCCGGGCGCCAGGCTGGTCTTGACCCAGGGCTTCGCCGTGAGGCCCTTCTCGCGCGCGTTACGGGCGAGCAGGCCCGCGGCGATCATGACGGCCGGGTTCGATGTGTTCGTGCAGCTCGTTATCGCGGCGATCAGCACCGCGCCGTCACGAATCTCGCGGTCGGTGCCATGGATGTTGGCAACCGCGCTGCCGCCGCCGTCGCGATCGGCGATCTCGTCCTCGAGGTGCCGCGCGTAGACCGTGTCGGCGTCCTTCAGCAGGATCTTGTCCTGCGGCCGCTTCGGGCCCGAGATACAGGGCTCGACGTCGCCCAGGTCGAGTTCGAGCGTGTCGGTGTAGTCGGCATCGGCCGCGCCGTCTTCGCGCCACAGGCCCTGGGCTTTCGCGTAGGTCTCGACGAGCGCGATGCGCTCGGCGCTGCGTCCCGACAGTTCGAGATAGCGAATCGTCTCGCCATCGATCGGGAAGATTGCGCAGGTCGAGCCGAACTCGGGCGACATGTTGCCGAGCGTGGCCCGGTCCGCGAGCGGCAGGCCCGCGAGTCCGTCGCCGAAGAACTCCACGAATTTTCCGACAACGCCTTTGTCGCGCAGCATCTCCGTGACCGTCAGCACGAGGTCGGTGGCCGTCGCGCCCTCACGCAGCTTGCCGGTCAGCTTGAAGCCGATGACCTGCGGTATCAGCATCGTGATCGGCTGGCCCAGCATGGCGGCCTCGGCTTCGATGCCGCCGACCCCCCAGCCGAGTACGCCGAGTCCATTGATCATCGTCGTGTGCGAATCCGTGCCCACGACCGTATCCGGGTAAGCGGACTTGACGCCGTCTTTCTGGGCATCGAAGACGACCCGGCTCAGGTATTCGAGGTTGACCTGGTGCACGATGCCCGTGTTGGGCGGAACGACGCGGAAATTCTGGAACGCCGACTGGCCCCAGCGCAGGAACGAATAGCGTTCGCGGTTGCGCTGGAACTCGATCTTGTTGTTCAGGTCGAGCGCGTTGGCGGCGCCGTAGTTGTCGACCTGCACGGAGTGGTCGATGACCAGCTCGGCGGGTGACAGCGGGTTGATCGAATCGGCACTGCCGCCGAGCTTGACGACCGCGTCTCGCATGGCGGCCAGGTCGACGACGGCCGGCACGCCCGTGAAGTCCTGCAGGATGACACGGCTGGGGGTAAACGAGATTTCTGTCGAAGGCTCGGCTTTCGCATCCCAGCCGGCGAGCGCCAGAATGTCGTCACGCGTGACGTCGCGCCCGTCCTCGAACCTCAGCAGGTTTTCGAGCAGGATCTTGAGCGAGTAGGGGAGCCGGTCCACATGGCCTTCCGTGACGGCGTCGAGGCGATAGATTTCGAATTCGTCGCCCCCGACGGCCAGCGTCGAGCGCGCGCCGAAGCTGTCCTTCATGGTTTTGTTCTCCGCGGTAGAGGATTAGCGGGCGGCGGCGATGCCGGCGCCTTCAGGGGCGCGCATTATAGCGGATCGGGATTCCGTTTTGTGGATGACGGCGCCGCCGAGGCACTGTTGGCCGGCGTAGAAAACTGCGAACTGGCCCGGGGTCACGGCGCGTTGCGGCGCGTCGAATTCGACCCTTATGCCAGTTTCCGCGCGTTTGACCGTGCACGGCTGGTCCGACTGCCGGTAGCGGATTTTGGTCATGAGCCGCAGACCCTCTTCGAGGCCTGATGGCACGCCGCCGATCCAGTGCGGATCGGTGGCGACGAGCGCCTGGCTCATGAGCGCCTCGGTCTCACCCTGGTCGACGAGCAGCACGTTGTTGTCGATGTCCTTGCCGACGACGTACCAGGGTTCGCCGCCCGCGTCGTTGCGGCCGCCGATGCCGAGCCCCTGGCGCTGGCCGAGCGTGTAATACATGAGGCCCGAGTGGCTGCCGAGTTCGGTGCCGTCGACGCCCAGGATCGTGCCGGGCTGCGCCGGCAGGTAGGCGCTCAGAAATTCGCGGAACGGCCGTTCGCCGATGAAACAGATGCCCGTGCTGTCTTTCTTGTCGTACACCTCGAGGCCGTAGTCACGCGCGATGCGCCGGACCTCCGACTTGTCGAGATTGCCCAGCGGAAACACGGTTTCCGCGAGCGCGTCCGCGGCAACGGCATGCAGGAAATAGCTCTGGTCCTTGCCCGCGTCCTTGCCCTTCAGTAGCGCGGGCTTGCCGTCGATTGTTGCGATTCGGGCATAGTGGCCGGTTGCGAGGCGTTCGCCGCCGAGGCGCTTTGCGTACTCGCGAAAGACACCGAATTTGATTTCGCGGTTGCAGAGCACGTCCGGGTTCGGCGTGCGGCCGGCGCGATACTCGTCGAGAAAGTACTCGAATACGCGATCGCGGTACTCGGCGGAGAAGTTCACGTGATGCAGCGGTATATCGAGCCGGTCACAGACCCGGCGTGCGTCCTGCAGGTCTTCGGCGGCCGTGCAATAGACGTCGTCGTCTTCCCAGTTGGTCATGTGCAGGGCCTGCACGCGCGCGCCGGCCTGCCTGAGCATGAGGGCCGCGACGGCCGAGTCGACGCCGCCCGAGAGGCCGAGCACGACATCCCGGCCCGCCACGCTTTCGAGGTCATGAATCATAGGGCCGAAATTCTAGCCCGCATCCGTCACCGATTCACGGGCCCTCGCTTGTCTTTTGTTCGCTCAAGGGTTTTTCCTCAGTTGGCAATACAGTAAGTATTACGCGCCTTCGGAAAAACCCTTGAGCGAACAAAATCCTGCC
>JANQLK010000015.1 GCA_028280615.1 Woeseiaceae bacterium
GGCGGGCTCGTCAGGATCGACCATGCGCTGCTCACGGCGGGCGGCATCATCTGCATTCGCACGGTGCACTTCAACGGCATCGTGTTCGGCGGCGAGAACGAAGCGCAGTGGACCAACGTCGACGGCCCCGAGCGCCGCCGCTTTCTGAACCCGATCATCCAGAACGAAGGCCGCGCCCGGGCGCTCAGGCAAATCGTGCCGGACGTACCCGTGGCAAACCTCGTGGTCTGCACGGGCAACGTCGAATTCCCGTCGCCGCCGCCCGAGAACGTCATCCGTGTCGGCCAGCTCGGCAGTTTCATCCAGAAGTACGTGTTCGGACCGAGCAAGGTCGAGGACTGGGATGCCGTCTGGCTCAGCGTCAAATCCGCGGCGCGCACCGACGAGGCCACTCGACGGGATCTCAAGGCACAGGTCGGCTTCGGCTGACGGGGCACATCGCCGGCCGCCCGTCGGTTACGGCGTTGCCGCCGACACACTGATTTATACTGCCACGCTTTAGCGCCACGCCGGGCTGGTTGCCGATGCCAGAAATCACGTCTCACGTATCGTCCCCGATCGGCGTACTCGCGGTGCTCTGTTTCGTCGCCGCGTTCTTCTTTTTCCTCAAGGAGGCGACCCAGGCCAGGTTCTTCGACTACGTGCCGCCGCTCCTTTTCATCTACGCGACCCCCGTCTTCCTGAATAACCTTGCGGTCGGCGGTCTCACGATCATCCCCAGCACGTCGCCGATCTACTCGGGCTTAAGCAGCTACGTGCTGCCGGCGTTCATCGTCCTGATGCTCATCAAGGTCGACCTGCCCGCGGTCGTCAAAGTCATGGGCAAAGGCGTTCTGGTCATGCTCATGGGCACGGCCGGCGTCATGGTGGGCTGCGTCGTGGCCTACCTCATCGTGCACGGCTGGCTGTCGCCGGATGCCTGGCGCGGCTACGGGGCACTGGCCGGCAGCTGGATCGGCGGCACGGCCAACATGCTCGCGACGGTCGAAATCCTCGGCACGTCGGAGGAACAGCTCGGGCTCGCGGTCATCGCCGACAACGTCATCTACGTCGTCTGGCTGCCTATCCTGCTGACGTCGCGCGATTTCGCCGAACGTTTCAATCGCTGGGCGCGGGTGTCCGATGAACGTCTCGACGCGATGGACGCGGCGGCGGCCTCGCAGGTAGACGCCGATGCGGCGCCGACGATGCCTCAGTACCTGTTCCTGCTCGCCATTGTCATCGGCGTCACGTGGATCGGCCGGACCGTGGCGCCGGGCGTCGCGGACTGGATCGCATCGTCCGCGCCGGCGCTCGAACCCGTCTTCTCGGAAACGACGATTCGCATCCTGCTCGTGACGACGATCTCCCTCGCGCTGTCCGCGACGCCGGTGTCGAAGCTGCCGAATTCGACGGCCATCGGCACCGCACTCGTCTATATCTTCGTCGCGGGCATGGGCGCACGGGCATCGGTGGCGGGCCTCTCCGAGGCGCCGATGTTCGTGCTCGGCGCGTTCATCTGGATATTCATACACGGCGCCTTCTGCCTGGCCGGCGCCTGGCTGTTCCGCGTGGACGTGCACAGCGTCGCGATCGCCTCGGCCGCCAATATCGGCGCCGCCGCCTCGGCCCCGATCGTGGCGGCCCATCACCGGCCGAATCTCGTGCCCGTGTCGATACTCATGGCGCTTCTGGGCTATGCGCTCGGCAACTACCTCGCACCGCTGGCGGGCCACCTCGCACGCCTCGCGGCGGGACAGCCGATCTAGTGGGCCTCGATATCAGAGGCTTGAGGCACCGCGTCGACCGCGTGCTGCTGGTCGTCCTTATCGCGTCGCTTGCCCTGATCGCGCTCCTTGTCGTCGCCTGGCATACGCGCTCGAGCGTCGCCGAGCTCGGTATCGACGTCGCCGAGGATACGGCCGGACCCGGCCTCACGGTAACCTGGTTCGGGGTGTCGATGCTGCTGTTCGACGACAGTGAGACTCAGATCCTGATCGACGGCTTCATCTCGCGGCCGCGTTTGAGCGACGTCGTCACGGATGCACCGATCGCCAACGACGCGGCAACGATCAACTACTGGCTGCACGAGTACGGCGTCTGGCGGCTCGCGGCGATCATTCCCTCGCACACGCATTTCGATCACGCGATGGACATCGGCGCCATCGCGAATCGCAGCGCCGCGTCGATCATCGGCTCCGAGTCGGCCGCCCACATTGCTCGCGGCGCGGGCGTTCCCGAAGACCAGATCGTCGTCGTCGGCGATACGCCCGAGTTCCGCTTCGGCGACTTCACGGTCAGGCTCATCGAGGTGCCGCATGCGCCGATCGGGTCACGCGGCGCCGTCCCGTTCGACGGCACGATCGACGAACCGCTCGAGGTGCCGGCACCCGTCAGCGCCTGGCGGGCGGGCACGACCTACTCGATTCTCGTCACTCACCCGTCGCATACGACGCTCGTGCATACGAGCGCGGGCTTCAGCACGTCGGCGCTCAAGTCCGTGCGCGCGGATACTATTTTCTTAGGAGTCGGCATGCTGGCCGGGCTTGGCCCGGACTACATACGCCGGTATTGGATTTCGACCGTCACGACGACGGGCGCGGAGCGCGTGGTTCCGGTCCACTTCGACGATTACACGCAGCCTTTCGGTACGATCGCGCTGCCGCCCGCGCTGATCGACAACGTGCCGAAGGCGCTGGACGCACTCGGCAGCCTAAGGAACACCTACGACAAGGACACCGAGATCGTGCTGCCGGCCTTCGGCAGGCCGCTCGCGCTGGGCGCGGCTGTAGAGGCACCGGACCCGGCGACCTAGAACCTATCTCAAACCAGATCGTGATCGCGGCGGTAATCGGCGCCCGCCGATAAGGTCCAGTTTGGCGCGGCGGCTCAGGCGCTTGACTCGGTACTCGAGCGCCTGCGCGGCGCTTCGGTCGCCGGCGGCCTGCGTGTAGACGAGCTCGAACGGCGCCCGGCCGCGCAGGTACTTCGCCCCACGGCGGCCGCGCTGATGCTCCTCGAGACGCGCGTCGACGTCGCTCGCGATGCCCGTGTACAGGCTGCCGTCGGCACACCTGAGTATGTACAGCGTGTAGTTCACCCCGTAGCGGCCACGCCCGGCGTCGTCAGGCCGTACCGCCCTTCAAGTAGTCACCGAGCACGCGGAACGCACCGGACTCGATGTTCTCGAAGTTGCTTTCGGTTTCGTCGAAGGCCAGGACGAAGGTCTCGGTGTTGCCGAGAATCTCGACCGGCGCGTTGAACGTGAGCGTCAGCGTGTTGCCGAGCAGGCGCGCATCGTTCAGGACCTCGTGACCGTCGATCAGCTGCTCGTTGGCTTCGATGCTGAACGTCTCGTCGAAGTTCGGCTCGATGCTGCGCATGAGCAGCAGGTAGTCCTGGATCTCGCCCTCGTCCGTCGTGCGTGCGAAGAACAGCATCGTCGTATTGTCACGAACGTCGAAGGCGACGGTGTCGTAAACGTGACTGTCGGACATGACGAATTCCTGCCGGGCGATCACTACCGATACTACGTTAGCCGCCCTCCGAATTGCGAATCAGGATTTCCGAATCAGCGCGGTGCCGCGAGACGCGCGGTCATGCGCTCGTCCTTCGACTGCCAGATATCGCCCAGCCAGCGGTGAAACGCGCGCCGGTACTCCCGGTCCCCCTGGTAGTCGCCGTCGATCAGCCAGGGCTCCGGCGCGATGCTCAGGACGTCAATCTCGGCCCTGACGGGCGCCCAGCAGCACATTTCCCAGAACTTGGGCGGGCCATCGGGATAGATGATCGTGACGTCGAGCACGGCGTCGAAGAGCTCGCCCATCGACGACAGCGCG
Organism: Woeseiaceae bacterium; assembly: GCA_028280615.1. GTDB lineage: Bacteria > Pseudomonadota > Gammaproteobacteria > Steroidobacterales > Woeseiaceae > UBA1847. The sequence continues at coordinate 3,819 of JANQLK010000015.1, forward strand.
ATCGCTACGCCGCCGGCGCGCGGCTTTAGCAGATTCCGGTAAGGCGACTCGCGGGCATCGCGCTTCGTCTCGCTGAAACGAGTGCCCTCGACGAAGTTGATCACCGACGTCGGCGTATTCCGGAACTTCTCGCAGGCGCGCCGCGTGGCGTCGAGATCCTTGCCTTTCTTCTCCGGGTGTTTCGCCAGGTAGGACGGCGAGTAGCGCTTCATGAACGGCATGTCGAGCGCCCACCAGGCGAAGCCAAGCAGCGGAAACCACACGAGTTCCTGCTTGATGAAAAACTTGAGCAGCGGGATTCGGCGATTGAAGACCGACTGCAGCACGACGATGTCGACCCAGGTCTGGTGGTTGGACAGCACGAGATACCAGCCGTCGCGCTTGAGCGTCGTCTCATCCGGCAGCGACCACCGCATCGATCCGGCGCCGGCGAGCAGGAGGCGGTTGACGCTGATCCAGTTCTCGGCGATCGCCATGAGCACGCGCGTCAGGCCGCGCCGCGCCGCGGCCACGGGGACGATCAGCTTGAGTACCGCGAGGACCATCAGCGGCGTGACCCAGAACGCCGTGTTCAGCGAGAGCAGGCTGAAGATGAGCACACCGCGCACGTTGCGGAGCAGGCGTTTCAAGGATCGAAGGTTCCGGGCATTGGGCGCGCGACATTCTACCGCGTCGCGGGCGGGCCTGCCGGCAGCCGCGGGCGCCGGTTGCCGGCCTCGGCGGCGTTCAGGTAACGTGACGGTCCATGATCGAACGCATGACAGTCGCGCGGGCGCTGGCCGCGCTCGAGAAGGCCGATGAGGAGCACTACGGCGTACTGCTCGAACACGGCACGCTCGAAATCGGTTACTACGTGCCCGGCGATACGGACGAGCAGCAGCCGCACGAACAGGACGAGGTCTACGTCGTCCAGGCAGGCCGCGGCACCTTCGTCGTCGGCGACCGCGAACACGACTTCGAGCCCGGCGAGGCCCTGTTCGTGCCCGCCGGCATCGAGCACCGCTTCATGAATTACAGCGACGATTTCGCGGCCTGGGTTATCTTCTACGGCCCGACGGGTGGCGAAGCCGGCCGATGACGGCATTGAGCAAGAGCGCCGAGCGATTCCGCGGCCGCATGGCCGAGCTCGGCCACGCGATAGAGATCGTCACGCTCGCCGATTCGACGCGCACGGCGAAGGAGGCTGCGGACAGCCTCGGCTGCGAGGTCGCGCAGATCGCGAAGTCGATCGTGTTCCGTGACCCGCGAGCCGATGCGCCCATACTCGTCGTGACCAGCGGCAGCCAGCGCGTCAGCCTCGACAAGCTCGAGCGCCTGCACGGCGCCGAACTCGAGCAGGCCAGGGGCGGCTTCGTGAAGAAGCGGCTCGGCTATGCAATCGGCGGCGTTCCACCCGCGGGGCATGCCGAGGCCGTGACGACCTATCTCGACGAGTCGCTGGCGGGTTTCGAGGTGCTGTGGGCCGCGGCCGGGTCGCCGTACGCCGTATTCAGCCTGGCGCCCGAGGCCCTTCCCGGCTTGACCGAAGCGGACTGGGCCGATGTGGCGGAGTAGCGGTCTCCTCGCGCTGTTGCTCGTAGCGAACTTTGGGGCCGCGAGCGACGCGAAGGACGCGGTGTCGATAAAGCGCCTGTCCTGGCTCGCCGGCTGCTGGGCCTACGACGGCCGCGAGCCGGGTTCGGCCGAACACTGGCTCGCGCCGGCCGGCGGCTCGATGCTCGCCGTCACGCGGGTCATCCGCGACGGTCGCATGGTCAGCTACGAGTTCCTGCGCATCGAGGAAACCGGCGACGGCACGTTGCGGCTGATCGCGGCACCGGTCGGCCAGGCGACGACGGCCTTCTACCTCGCCGCTCTCGAGGCGCGCGCCGTCGCGTTCGAAAACCCCGAGCACGATTTCCCGCAGCGAATCAGCTACCGGCTCGTCGACGACGTTCACCTCGTCGCGCGGGCGGAGTCGTTCGCGAACGGCGAGGATGTCGGTATCGACTTCGCGATGACCCGGACGCCCTGCGACGAGGAAGACTAGCCGCCGTCGACCCGCCCCCGGTACACGACCTCGTAAAAAGCCGTAAGCCCCGCGTCGAGGAACTTCGGCGGGCAGTTGTCGAGATCGTCGACGGCGGCGACGCGCCTTAGCGTCGGCAGTAGCCGTCCGACGCTCTCGGCATCGAGCGAGAACGGCGGGCCGTCGGCAACCGACTGGTCGTATTCGACGGCGACGAGCAGATAGTCGGCGCCGTGCTTGAGCTGTGCAAGCGTCGTCTCGAGATACCGCCCGCGCATGGCCGGATCGATCGCGACCAGTGCGCCGCGATCGTAGCAGGCGTCGAACCCGCCACCCGTCGCGTCGCTGTCGATCGCGAAGTAGTCGCCGCAGACGATCGTGATGTTGCGGGATCGCGCCGTGAACACGGGCGTGTCGCGGCCGCTCCGCTCGAATGCCATGTCCTGCTCGACGAAGAACGCCTCGGCGGCGATCTCCGACACCTCGATGCCGACCACGTCGTTGCCGTGTGCTTCCAGCCAGGCGAGATCGGGGCTCTTGCCGCACAGGGGCACGAGGACGCGCTGACCGCTGCCCTTCCAGTGGGCTTTGAGGTTGGCGTTGCCGTCGGGTTCATGCCAGCCGATCTGGCCGGCTTCCCAGCGATCGATCCAGGGCTGGTTGCCTTGCGGGTCGGACATGTTTCTCTGCACTCGAAACAAGGGCTGCGGGAAGCCGCAGTTTACGCCCTCGGGCGCCGGGAGTACCATGCGGCGCTTTGTGACCGCGGCCTCGCGAGGCCCGTCGTACAGGGGACCATCGATCACCATGGGTACAGCAGCGCGCATCGACGGCAAGGCCATGGCCGCCCGCCTGTCCGAGACGATCACGGCCGAGACCTCAAGACTCCGCGAGGAACACGGCGTCGTACCCGGGCTCACCGTCGTCATCGTCGGCGAGGATCCGGCCAGCCAGGTGTACGTCCGCAACAAGCAGCGCACGGCCGAGGGCTGCGGTTTCAGCTCGGTCAAGCACGCGCTGCCGGCCGATGTTTCCGAGGACGAACTCCTCGCGCTGATCGACGAGCTCAACGCCGACGACAGCGTTCACGGCATCCTCGTGCAGCTGCCGCTGCCTCGGCACCTCGACGAGCAGCGCATCACGCAGTCGATCAGCCCGGCCAAGGACGTCGACGGGTTTCATTACGTGAACATCGGCAAGCTGACCGCCGGCGATGCCGCCGATGCGTTCGTTCCGTGCACGCCGGCGGGCTGCATGCTCATGGTCGAGGAGCAGCTCGGCAAGGATCTCTCCGGCAAGAACGCCGTCGTCGTCGGCCGCTCGAACATCGTCGGTAAGCCCATGGCGAGCCTGTTGCTCGCGGCCAACGCGACCGTCACGATCTGCCACAGCCGGACGGCCGAACTCGACCAGGTCTGCCGCGGCGCCGACATCCTGATCGCGGCCGTCGGCCGCCCGAACATGGTCAGGGGCAGCTGGGTCAAGCCCGGCGCCGTCGTGATCGACGTCGGCATCAACCGCGTCGAGGTCGACGTGGACGGCGAGAAAAAGTCGAAGCTGACCGGCGACGTCGACTACGACGAGGCCTCCGAGCACGCCGCAGCGATCACGCCCGTGCCGGGCGGCGTCGGCCCGATGACGATCGCGATGCTGATGTCCAACACGCTGCGCGCCGCGAAGCTCGCGGCGGGGCTCGGCGCGGACTAGACCGTCGCCGTCAAGCTCGCCTCACTGGCAATCCATACGACGCGGCGTGACACCGCTGCCGCCCGGCGCGAAAATCCCGGATATTGAGGAACGCGACACGAGGCACCCACGTGCAGGACGCTCACGATTCATTCCGGACGATCTGGCAGAAAGGCGACGACGACGGCGTCGTGCAGATTATCGACCAGCGCGAGCTGCCGCATCGATACGCCGTCCTCGATCTCGTGCGCTGGCAGGACGGCGTCGACGCGATCCGCGACATGGCCGTGCGCGGGGCGCCGCTCATAGGTGCGACCGCGGCATACAGTCTGTACCTCGCGGCCCGGCATTCGGATGCGCCGCGGGGCGAGGTAGAGCGAGCGGCAGAGGCGCTTGCGGCGGCGCGGCCGACGGCCGTCAATCTGCGTTGGGCAATCGATCGCATGCTGGCGGCGGGCAGGGCCGCGAGCGACGATCAGCTTGCCGCCGCGCTCCGCCGGGAGGCGGCCGCGATCTGCGACGAAGACATCGAAATTTCGCTCGGCATCGGCCGTCACGGTCTCGCGCTGCTCGAAGCGATCGCCGCGACGAAGGACGGCCCCGTCAACGTGCTCACGCACTGCAATGCGGGTGCGCTCGCGACGATCAACTGGGGAACGGCCACGGCGCCCGTGTATCTCGCGCATAAGGCCGGCATCGACGTACACGTCTGGGTCGACGAGACCCGGCCGCGCAATCAGGGCTCGCAGCTCACGGCCTGGGAGCTCGCCGAGCGTGGCGTCAAGCACACGCTGATCGTCGACAACGCGGGCGGCCACCTGATGCAGCACGGTCTCGTCGACATCGTCATCACGGGCACCGACCGCACGACGCGCTCGGGCGACGTCGCGAACAAGATCGGCACCTACCTGAAGGCGCTCGCGGCGCACGACAACGGCGTACCGTTCTACGTCGCGTTGCCGTCGACGACGATCGACTGGCGCGCGCGCGACGGCGTCGCCGAGATTCCGATCGAAGAGCGCGATCCCGGAGAGGTGTCGCACGTCCCGGGCATGCTCGATGACGAGGTGGTGGTCGTGCGCACGACGCCCACGGCAACGCCGATCGGCAACTACGCCTTCGACGTTACGCCGGCCCGGCTCGTCACGGGCCTGATTACCGAACGCGGCGTCTGCGAGGCGAGCGAGGCCGGGCTCGCGGCGCTGTATCCCGACGAGGCCCGGCTGTGAGCGACGCACCGCAGGACGTCGACGAGGGCTACATCAAGTACGACGCCGAGTGGCAGGTCGGCCCGCCGCCCGACGCCGCGCTCGTGGCCGATCTCGAGCGCTGGCGCGCGCCGCTCTACGAGGCCGGGCTGATCGGCTACGACGACGAGCTTCGCGTCGGCTTCGGCAACCTGAGCGCGCGCGCTCGCGAGGGCGGCCTGTTCGTCATTAGCGGCACCCAGACCGGCCATCTCGACACGACGTCGGGCGAACATTACGCGCTGGTCACCGACGTCGACCTGGACGCCAACCGCGTGAGCTCGGTGGGACCGGTCGCGGCGTCGTCCGAGGCCATGACGCACGCGGCGCTGTACGCCCTCGGCGTCAACATCGCGGCCGTCGTGCACGTGCACAGCCGCGCGCTGTGGGATCGTTACCGGGGCGTGCTGCCCACGACGGCCGAAGACGTCGCCTACGGCACGCCCGGAATGGCTCGGGAATTCGGCAGGCTCTGGCGGCGGTCGGGCTTTCGCGAGTCCGGTATTGCCGTCATGGCCGGACACGCGGACGGTCTATTGAGTATCGGCGCGTCGCTCGAAGAGGCGGCCGGGCGCATGCTCAAGCTCAATTCAGCTCGCTGAGCGGAATCCGCTCGAGTTCGAAGCGAAACAGGCGGCAGGTTTTTATGCCGCTTCTTTCCTCGTCGGGACCGAGCGGCACCCAGCTCGACGCGCGTATCGCGAGCCTTGCGGCTTTCTCGAACACGCGATGGGTGCTGTTGCGGACCGCGATGCGATACGGCCGCCCGCGCCGGTCGATGTCGAAACACACCTGGACCTCGCCCTCGACGCGCTCGCGGAGGGCTTTCTCGGGGTAGGTGGGCACGACCGTGTGTAACGGCGTCCGGTCGCTGTCCTCGTCGACATAGCGAATGACGGATGTACCTTCCTGCGCGCTGAGCCCGGCCGAAAGACTGAGCAGCACGAATGCGCTAAACGTCCTCATTCTCATCGTCCGCAGGTGCGTCCTCGCGGCGGTCGTCGATCGTGATCGTCGGCGACACGGGCTCCGTGAGGTCCCGGAAGTAGGCCCGCACTTCCTTGATCTTGGAGGACCTCGGCGCAATGGCTTCACCGCGCTCCAGGTCCGCGCGCGCAAGCTCGTACTCGCCGAGCTCGGTTCTCGCCAGCGCCCGGTTGCTCAACGCCCGCCAGTTCTGGTCGTTCTCCTCGAGCGCCCGGTTGCAGAAGCCGATCGCCGTCTCGAACTGCCGCAGCATGACGTAGCCCGCGCACAGGTTCGAATACGCCGCCTGCCGCTCGCGCGGTCCGCTGGCCTTCTCGAGCCCGATACGCGTCAGCCGGATGCCCGACTCGACCCGCCCGGCCAGGAGCGCGTCGGCACCGCTGGCAAGCTCGGGGTTTTTCGGACCGATCACGGTCTTCATATCTTCGTTTGTCCGCTCGCCGGCATGCGCAAGGCCGCAGGTGAGCAGCAGGCAGATCAGCAGGCGCGTGGTCATGATCGCTACTCCAGGTGCTTCTCGAAGAATTGGACCGTGCGCGCCCACGCGAGTTCGGCCGCATCCTCGTCGTAGCGCGGGGTCGTGTCGTTGTGAAAACCATGGTTGGCGTCGGCGTACATGAATTCCTCGTAGTCGACCCTGGCCTCCCTGAGCGCGGCTTCGAATGCGGGCCAGCCCGCGTTGACGCGCTCGTCGAGGGCGCCGTGGTGAATCATCAGCGGTACGTCGATCCTCCGCGCGTCCTCGGCGGCCGGATGACGGCCGTAGAACGCGACGGCCGCATCGAGGTCGTCCGAGTTCACGGCCAGGTACATCGACATGCCGCCGCCGAAACAGAAACCGACAGAACCCACCTTGCCGTCGCAGTCCGGGTGCCCGGCGAGAAAGTCGACGGCGGCCATGAAGTCGGCACGCATCTCGGCGCCGTCACGCTGCCGCTGCAGTGTGCGGCCCTCGTCATCGTTGCCCGGGTAGCCGCCGAGCGGGAACAGGGCATCCGGCGCGAACCCCAGGAAGCCGGCCTTTGCGAGTCGTCGGGTCACGTCTTCGATGTACGGGTTCAGGCCGCGGTTCTCGTGAATCACGACCACGCCCGGCAGCTTGTGCCCGGCATCGGCGGGCCTTACGAAATAGCCGCGCATGACGCCCGCGCCGTCGGGCGAGGCATATTTCTTGTAGCTCGCCGAGATCGACGGATCGTCGGGATCCACCTGCCTCGCCCGCGCGTAGTCGGGGCTCAAGGACGCGAGTATCGCGGCGGCGGACGTTCCGGCCGTCGCGAACGCGGCCGCGCGATCGAGGAACTCGCGGCGCGTGAGCGCACCGTGGACATAGCCGTCGAAGAGTCGCAGGACTTCGGGTTCGTAGTCCGACGCGGTTTTCATGCGCCTACCTCATCCTGCAATGTACTGCTCGAGCTGTTCTATCGCGGCCTGCTGATCGGCGATGATCGCCTGCACGAGATCGCCGATCGAAACGACGCCAATCACCTTGTCACCGTCGACCACGGGCAGGTGGCGGAACTTGCGCTCGGTCATGGTCTGCATGCAGTCGTCGATCGTCGCTGACGGGGTCGTGGTCACGACGTCGGTTGTCATGATGTCGGCCACCGGGGTCGAATCGGACGCCCGCCCCTTCAGGATCACTTTGCGCGCATAGTCGCGCTCCGACAGGATGCCGGCAAGCCGCTCCCCGTCGAGCACGATGAGCGAGCCGATTCCGACTTCGGCCATGAGCTTGATGGCGTCGAGAACCGACTGGCCGGGATCGATCGAGACGACGCGGTTGCCCTTGGAATCGAGCAGGTGCTGGACGAGTTTCATGCGGCTACCCCCTTTCGAGCCTCGGTGCGCCGATCGGGCACGGGGTGCCGGCGTCGGCGGTTTTCGACTCAGTGTAGCCCGGCAGCGCGCCTCCCGCCAGTCCGGCTGGCGGGATAATTTTTACAATTCAATAACTTAGACGACAAATATGCCGTCGGACAGGACGCTATCCGTCGGTTTCGACGCTTCCGGCGACGTTTTTGATGTTGACGCTGCCCGAACCGGCGTCTTCGATCTTCAGGTTCTCCTGAACGTCGCTGACATTGATCGAGCCCGAGCCGTCATCAATCGTAACGCTGCCCGTGACACCGGCGACCGTGATACTGCCCGATCCGTCGATGATATCGACATCTCCGGTCACGTCTTCGGCGACGATGGAGCCCGAACCGTCGTCGATCTCGAGGCTTCCCACCGTGCGGATCTTGATCGAACCCGAACCGTCGTCGATGCGCACCGCGGCGCGAACGTTGTCAATGTTGATCGAGCCCGAGCCGTCGTCGACAGATAGCGCAAGATCCGACGGCATCCGGACGACGAGCTGTACCCATGCCTCGCGGCCTCCGCGCCACATGCCGCCGTCGAAATCCGACACCAGGACGACCGTGTCTCCGCGGCGCTTGAGTTCGAGCGTCAGCCGTTTCTCGAGCAGCTCGCGGGCCTTGTCGTCGTTGCGGACGCCGTCGACGCCGATTGTGGCCATGACCTCGACCGAGTCCAGGCCGTCGACGCCCGTGACGGCGAGACTGCCCGCGCCGGCGTCGATCCTGAATTCACTCGCGCCGTTGACGGGTGTATTGAGTTCCCGTTCCTCGGTGTAGTCGGGCTCGCGGGCGCCGGCCAGGCTCACGGCGAACAGGCTCAAGATGATGATTGTGCGCATGTTTTCCCCTTGTGTTTTCGCGCCGTCGCGCGTCGTGGCAGCTTACTTTCACAGTTTAGACGCCTGTCGGGGCCGAACGGTTGCAATCGTCGTCTAGCGTAGTGCCTCGAGCAGCGAAGCGGAATCCGCCCAGCGTCCTGCGACGAGGACGCCATGCACGCGGCGGCTGTTGGCGATGTCCTCGAGCGGGTTGTCATCGAGCAGTGCGAGGTCTGCGATCTTGCCGACCTCGATCGTGCCCTTGTCGAGCTCGAGGAATCTCGCCGGCGCGACCGTGCCCGTGTACAGCGCGGCGTAGGGACTCAGCCCGGCCTCGACGAGAAACTCGAGCTCATGGTGCAGCGAGAAGCCCGGCACGTTGAAAACCTGCGGCGCGTCCGAGCCCAGCAGCAGCACGGCGCCGGCCAGGTGCAGCTCGCGGATCAGGCGGCGCCTGAGTTCGATCGCTCGCGCCGCAATCTCCGGGTCGAAGCCGCGCTCACCGATCGTCTGCTCCTTGGCCGTTACCCACTGCGTGACCGTCGCGGCGGGCATGTACTGCATCTCAGGCCGACTGCCGTAATCGATCGGCGCGACGTCGTTGACGAGCTGCTCGAACAGCGACTCGGTCGGCACGTTCGCGACGCCGGACTCGACCGTGTCCCGGACGACCTCCGCGATTCGCGACTCGTCGGCCTGTCCGGCCAGCATGACGCCGAAAAAACCGCCGTAGCCACCCGAGCTGTCGGCGTTCGCCGGCGACAGCGCGGCCATGTACCCGTCCAGGTGATCGATGGTCGCCATGCCCTTGTCGAGCGCCCCGGCAATGCCGACCGATGCGGGCACATGGCCCGCGAACGGAATGCCGAGGGCGTTGGCCGTGTCGGCAATGGCGTCGAACTCGTCGCGGCTCAAGCCCGGGTGGATCTTCAGGAAATCGTAGCCCGCAGCGTGCTGCGCCTCGACCATCCTTCTCGCCATATCCACGCCGGCCACGGAATTGCCGTTGAAAGAGGGGCCGGACGTGATCAGCTGCGGCCCCCGGACGCGGCCGGCTGCGATGTCCTCGCGAAGCGCAAGATGCGCGGGCCGGCCGAGCATGCCGCGCACCGTGGTGACGCCGTTGGCAAGGAACAGGTTGAACAAGCGCTCGAGCTCGTCGTCGCCGGTACCCGTGACGTGGCCGTGCATCTCGAAGAGCCCGGGCATCAGGTAGCGGTCGGTGCCGTCGACGACGTCGATGTCCTTGGGCACGGGCACATCGTCAACGTCACCGATCGCGAGGATACGATCGTCCTCGACGAGCACGGTCTGCGATCGAAGCACGGTATCGCCGGTCATCGGGATCACGTGCACGTTGACGATCGCGAGCGACGCCCCGGCCGCGGGCGTGACACCCGACAACGTCGAAAGGAGGATCAAAACAGCGCGCTTCAGCATGAATGTCTCCCGAGTCTTTATTTAGAGGCGGTCAGACAGCTTGGAACCGTAGCCGCCGTCGCGGTTCCGTCGACTTGCCGCGGCGGGCGCGCGGCCCGATTACGCGATCACCGTCCTGAGCGACTCGCGGCTCAAGTTCGCGCCGCAAATCAGCACCACGACGTTCTTTCCGGCGAGCGATTCGCCCGCGCGGCGCAGCGCGGCGACGGCTACGCCCGCTGCGCCCTCGATCAGCTGGTGTTCGGCATCCATGAAGTCGCGCATTGCGGCCGCGATCTCGTCTTCGTCGACGACCTCGAAGCGGTCGGTGACGGCTCGACAGACGTCGAACGTGATCGCCCCGGCCTCGATGCCGCCGGCCGTGCCGTCGGACAGGGTCGGCGCGCTCGGCATGTCCACGATGTGGCCGGCCGCGACCGACCGCGCCATGACCGGCGAGTTTTGCGGCTGGCAGCCCACCACCTCGGGGCTGCCCGACTGCTTGAGTACGCTGCCGACACCACCGATCAGCCCGCCGCCGCCCACGGCGATAAAGACACTGTCGACACGCTCGAGCTGACGGACAATCTCGACGCCGCAGCTTCCCTGGCCGGCCATGACGGCGGGATCGTTGTACGGCGAAATGTAGGTCATGCCGTGCTCGGCCGCGTACTCGCGCGCATGCAGCTCGGTATCGAGGCCGTCCGAGCCGAAGAACTCGAGCTTGCCGCCGTAGGAACGGATCGCCTGGACCTTGGTCGACGCCGTCTGCTCGGGCACGAAGATGACGCCGTCGACGCCGAGCGACTGCATCGCGTAGGCCACGGCCGCGCCGTGATTGCCACTCGAGGCCGTCACGACGCCCGCGTCCCGCGTCTCGGGATCGAGCGTCAGGATACGGTTCATCGCGCCGCGCAGCTTGAAGGACCCCGTATGCTGCAGATTCTCGCGCTTGAAGTACACGTTGGCGCCGGTCCGCTCGCTGAAGATCGGCGAGCGGTCGAGCGGCGTCTCGCGCACGCGTCCGGCCAGCCGCTCGCTGGCTTCGCGGGCCGCGCGCGCCACGTCGGCCGGTGTGGGCTGTTCGAATGCCAGGGCTCAGCGCTCCAGTCGGTAGATGACGTCGACGCCCGACTCGCGCTGCCCCGAGGTCGCGCGAATGCCGAAACCGCCGTCCAGGTCGTAGCGCGCACTGATCACGTTGTCGCGCTCGAAAATACCGACACCGTAGCTGACATACAGCCGCGGCGCGATGTAGGTGCCGAAATCCACGGCGCCGACGCCCTGCTCGAGATCGAAATCGCTGCCCGTCACGAGCAGCGTCAGGGCCCGCTCCTCGGTCGTCCGCGGCACCGTGTAGGCCTCGATGGTCGGCCGTTCGAGCGCGCCCGCGACCAGCACGCCGGCCGTCTTGACCTGCGAGTTGCCGAAGATCTCCCGCTCGGCTCGCAGCCGGATGGTCGGGTTCGCGGCGCTGACGTCGGCGTAACGGATTCTGCCGTCGGTGACGGTCAGCGGCTGGCCGAAGGCCTGGATCTGGCCCTGGATATCGAAGCGACCGTTGGCCATCGGCACGGGCGCTCCGGACCAGGTGAACAAGGTCGTGCCCGTGACGCTCGCATTGGCGATCCCCAGGTCGACGTTCACGTCGTTGCCGAGCTCGACCTCGAGGCTACCGAGGATCCGCAGACCGGTCTGCGCGTCGCCGGCGTCGCGATCGGGGAGTTCGCCGTTGACGACCACGGCATCGGCGCTCTCGGTTTCACGGCTCGCGGGCAGCCTGGCCGGCGTGATCCGCGCGCGCGGTATGCCGAGGCGCCCGTCGATCGTCAGCGCGCCGTCGGCGTACGCGAGCCCCATGTCGAGATCGGCTATCGCGGTCACATCCTCGACGTCGATGAGCGTGAGGTTCTGGCCGGAGATGGCCACGTCAATGCCGTCGCCCCGCCGACTGGCGATGCGCCCGCGCCCTCTGCCGCTCGTGAACTCGCCCTCGATGTCGATGCTGCCGTCGTCCTCGAGGTGCCCGGTAAGCCGGACGTCGCTAAGCTTGAGACCGACTCCGTCGTAGCGCAGGCCGCCGTCGCGCAGCGTGATCTCACCGCTCAGCTCGGGCGCATTCACCTTGCCGCCGATGTCGATACGACCGTTCATCGCGCCCGTGGCCTCGTCGATGAACGGCGACAGCGCCGCCAGAAGGCCGACGTCGTCGAGGTCCACGACCACGACGCCCTCAACGGCGCTGCCGAGCGGGCTCGAGACGTCGAGCACACCGAAAGATCCCGTGACGTTTCCGGTGCCCGGCATCGGCAGCTCGAGGCTGCCGTCCTTGAGGCGGCCGTCGACGATGTCGAACGAGAGGCTGCTCTCCCCGGTCGTGAAACTCACGCCGCGGCGATCGGTACTCTCGATCAGCCCGGCGCTCGCGGTTATCCGTGCGCGGCCCGTCGGCCGTCCGCCCGGGGTCCGTTGCCATTCGAACTCGCCACCGAGGCGCTGCTCGAAATCGAAGCCCGTGTCGACGATCGCGTTGACCATCGTAAGCGGCATCGCCGTCATGACGGCCGAGATTGCCGTCTGCCCGCCCTCGCGCCATCCGAGCGCCGCGCACACCGAGGCGCCGCCCGGTTCGCGCAGGCACAGCCGCTCGATGAACACGTGCTCGCGGGACAGGCGGATATCGGCCGGGTTGGCGAGTTCGACGGGCGGGTGCCCGGTGAAGGCGAACTCGAGGTCTTCGAGTTCGCCCACCCAGGCACGCGGCTCGGACCAGCTGTCCAGCGCGCCGCCGACATGCGCCGCGAAGCGCACACCCTCGTAGCCGACGTCGACTTCCAGGGTCTGCGTATCGGCACTCACGTTGAGCTCGGCGCGCGGCTCGAGTATCTCGCGTCCGCCCAGGGAGACGGCGCTCGCGGCGAGCGCGAGGCGCGACCGCGTGCCCGCACCGGGTTCCAGGTCGTCGATGCGAAAATCCGCGATCTCGACGTCCCCGAACCGCAGCCGCTCGGCGGCCGCGGTCAGGTTGAGCCATGGCACGGCATCGTCCAGGCCCAGTCGCCCGGACGCCTGAACGCCGCCGGTGGCGCCGGCGAGGTAGTCGCCGAGCTCGCGGACGGTCGCCGAAAACGCGAGACCCGCCGGCGCCCGGGGGCTGCCGTTCAACGTCACTTCGTTGCCGCCGTGACGGACGAAAAGGTCGCGCGCGCGAACGACGCCGTCTTCGAGCAGCAGCCGGCCGTTCGCCGCGAGCGGCCGCCCGGCCAGCACGCCCGCAACGTCGGTAAGACGGGCGTCGACGGCGAGCGGCGACGCGCTGCCGGCGGCCTCGACCCTGCCGCTCAGGCGTCCCGGCAGCGTCGGCGCGAGCTGGTCGGTGCGCATGTCGTTCACTTCGAGGCTTGCCGACCACTTGGCCGCGCCGCGCCATGACACGGCGGCGTCGCCGCTGAGCTGTCCGCCGAACACGCGGGCCTCGCGCACGACGAGCTCGGCATCGTCACGACCGCCCTCGGCGTCGATGAGAATGCGATCGCGCGCCACACCGGGCGCGTCGAGCGTCACCTGCCCCGCGGCCCGCCAGCTGTCGAGACTACCCTCGAGCTCGAGCTTGCCCGTGGGGCTCCGGATGCCGTCCGTAGGCTCGTCGAGCGGCCAGGTGAGCTCGCGCCAGGCGACCGTGCCGCCGACGGTCGATCGGCCGACGTCGACATCGAGATCGCCCCGGACCTCGATCGCCGTACCGGCGACGGCGAAGCTCGCCGCGTCGATCGCGATCGCGCCGGGCGAGTAGTCGACACGCAGCGCTCCTTCGAGCGGAAAGCCCTCGGGCCAGGCATCGACGATGCGGCTCAGCTCGGCGCGATCGATCTCGATGCGGCCTCCGGCCCTGAGTCCGTCCGTCCATTCGAGGCTGCCGCTTGCCTCGAGCTCGAGGTCGTCGCTCGAGAGTGCGAGCCGCTCGACGTCGAGATCGTCCGGCGTCGCCCGGCCGTCGAATTCGACGCTCATGGGCGCGTAGCCCTCGAGCGCCGCACGACCCGCCGCGACGATGTCGGCCGATCGGAGTGTGCCGTCGATACGCGCCTCGGCCGTCATGGGCCGAGGCTCGATGAGCTCTACGCGCAACTCCGCATCGAGCGCATGCGGCGCTTCGAGATTCAGCGTCCCGGACACCGCCGCGCGGCCCTCCGGTGCGGAGATCTCGAGCACGGCCGTGATCGCATCGTCTAAGCGTCCGCTAAGCGCGAAGCGGTCGATACGCCGCGGGGCCGTCGTCATTCCTGCCAGTTCCACGTCGGTGATCACGAGGTCTGAAACGGTGAGCGCGACCGGCACGGCGAGGTCCTCGAGCAAGTCGCCCGGATCGACGGCGTCGCCGCCGGGCTCGGTCGCGGGATCGACGCTGAGCCGCACGGTTTCGACGGTCGCTGCCTCGATGCCGATCGATACCGGGAAGAGCCCGACGTCGACCGCGAACGCGATGGCCGCGACGTCGAGCTCGACGGCTTCGTCGCGATAGGCGAGACCGCGCACGTCGAGCCCCCGCGCGAGCGTGCCGCCGACGCGCTCCGCCACGAGCCGGCCGCCTGCCAAGGCCTCCACCTGCCGCCAGACGAGACGTGCACCGGCCTCGCTGTGCAGCAGCCAGAAAGGCAGGGCGATCGGCACGGCAAGCAGGAGCCCGAGCGCCAGGAGCAGGAGACGACGTCGAGTCACAGCAGCGGCGTTCCCATCGTGAAGTGCAGCCGCCACGGTTTGCCATCGAAGTCCATGGCCCGTGCGATGTCGATGCGTATCGGTCCGGCGATCGAGTACCAGCGGATGCCGAGACCGAGCCCCAGCTTGAGGTCGGGATCGTCCCAGTCGTTGAATGCGTTGCCTATGTCGGCGAACAGGGCGGCCGACCAGGCCGGGCGAAAGCGAAACTCGACTTCCGTACTCGCCGTAACGATGTTGTTCGAGCCGATGTTGTTGTTGCTGAGCTGTTCGAATCCGTAGCCGCGAACGCTGGCACTCCCGCCCGCGCGGAATCGGTAGAAGTTCGGCAGCCGTGTTGCCGACAGCTCGAGCGGGCCCTCCGGCGTATCAATCGATACCGCGTCGACCTTCGCGTCGGTATAGCCGACCTCGGCGCGCAGCAGGAACTTGAAACGGCTGCCGACGATGTAGCTCCGTCGCGTCGAGAGATACACCTGCGTGAAATCGAACGCGTCGCCGGCCACGCTGTCACCCGTGAATGCCCAGGCGCGGTCGCGGGAACCGCGGGTCTCGAAGCGCCGTCCGAGCACGGCGACGCTGTCGACGTCGATGCCGACCGAAACGGCCGAATCGTTGCCCCTGAGGAGGCGATCGAACGACGGGTGCTCGGATCGAACGGCGAACGGCTCAATCAGCGAGAAGCGCCGCTCGCTGTCGAGGTACTGTGCGAACGGCGTCACGAACAGTTGCCTCTCCCCGGCGCCCAGGTTGTACACCTTGAGCCGGCCGAAGCGAAAGTGGCGTTCCTCGATGTCGCCGTTCGCCAGCCGTATGAAATCCTCGTCCGAATCGTCGCGCTTGAATTCGAGATCCTGATTCTCGAAGTTGAGCGTACCCTCGAGCATCCAGAATTCGCGGCGCTTGTGCCTGCGCGGCAGGCGATAGACCCCGACGACCCTGAGCTCCTCGTCGAACTCCTGCCAGCCGATACCGACGTCGAGTCGGTCGCCGCGGCGCGACATGGGTTGGCGTCGATAGTTCAACTGCGTGCGGATTCCCGTATCGCTGCCGAAGCCTATGGCACCCTGATAGAAGTTGCGCGATTCCGTGTCGACGTCGACGACCAGATCGACGCGCGGCGGAACGGCGTCGGGCACCAGCGTCTCGCGCACCTCGACGTCCGTGAAATAGCCGGACTGCCACAGGTCCACGCGGAAGTTGTCCATGAGCCGCGCGGTGTACGGATCGCCCGGGTCGAATCGCGCAAGATTCTCGACGACGCCCGGCGCAAGCACGTGCTCGCCGTAGTCGATCGAACCGATCACGAAGCGTTCGCCGGTCTGCATGACCAGGCGCGCGTCGGCAACGTTGTTTTCGACGTCGAGTTCCAGCGCGTGCTCCGAGAACTCTGCCGCGAGATAACCGGCGTTCCTCGCCGCGACGAGTCCGGCGGTCTTCTGCGACTCCCAGACGACCTGGTCGAGCCGCTGGCCGGCCGCGAGCGGCCAGCTGTCCCGCCACGCGACGAGATCACGGCGATCGGCTCCGGCACCGCGCACGTCGACGACGACCGACCGAAGCATCATGGGCGGGCCGGGATTCACACGCAGTTCGATCGTAACGTCCGCGTCTCCCTCGCGCCGGTAGCGGCCCTCGACCGACGCGCTGTAGTAGCCGTAAGGCCTGACTGCGATCGCAGCTTTCTCGATCGCTTCGTCCAGTGCCGCCTCCACGGCGCGGCTGGACAGCCGCGCATGCCGACCCAGGCTCAGGCCCTCGACGTGACTCAGGATATTTCGGGTCAGCGGCTCGTCGACGCCCTGCACGACGTAGCGCAGGTCGGCTCTGCACGGCGAAACAAGCAGCATGATGGCCAGCGTCAGACCTGCGATCGGCCGCGGTTGGAAATACTTGCTAATCTGTGAGCTCCGGCAATCGGGTCGGCCTGTCCCGGGGGAAAGGGATTGTATGTCGAGTATTGATCGAAATCCGTTCTGCGCCGAAGCGGTCGTTACGCGGACCGTCAACGGCGAGGCATGACATGCCACTTGTTGTTTGACCGTCGCCGCGGCCGGATCGTTCGGCGCCGCGAAGATCGCGCGTTGCCGCATGCTTTGCGCGGAGTCGGGGTCACGGCGCGCGGCGTGTCCCTGGCGTGTTTGCTCGCGGCTGCCCTGTTCCTCGGAGGCTGTGGCGCAGGCGGCGATGACCCACGGTCGAACGACGCTGCGGGCGGCCAGTCCGGCGACGACAACGAACTGCGCGACAAGGTCCTCGCGGCGCCCACGGTCGGCGACCTCCTGCCCGAGCCGATGGAGGTCATCTGGCGAACCTGGCTCGGCGACTTCAGCGGCATGGTCGAACGTCGCGTGGTCCGCGTCGTCGTGCCCTATGGCGGTTACCAGTTCTACTACGAGGGCGGCATGCCGCGCGGCGCCGTCTACGAGCTCCTGCGCGTGTTCGAAGACAAGATCAACGAGGACCTCGAGCGGCGCAACGTGCGCGTATACGTCGCCGTCATCCCGGTCAGCCGCGAACAGCTCATTCCGGCGCTGCTCGAGGGGCATGCCGATATCATCGCCGGCGACCTGACGGTAACCGGCGCACGCAGCGCGCTCGTGGACTTCAGCCGGCCGTTGCTCAAGGAAGTAAACGAGATCGTCGTGTCCGGCAGCGCCGTGACGGGCCTCGAGTCGCTCGACGACCTGTCGGGCCGCGACATACACGTTCGCCGCTCGAGCAGCTACTACGAGCACCTGTTGCGCCTGGTCGACGACTTCGAGGCTCGCGGCGTCGAGCCACCCGTCGTGCGGGCGCTCGACGAACTGCTGGAGACCGAGGACGTTCTCGAGCTGCTGGACTCGGGTGTGATCGAAATGACCGTACTCGACGAGTACAAGGCCGACTTCTGGGCCACGGTGTTTTCGAATATCACCCTGCACCGTGACCTCATCCTGAGCAGCGGTGGCTCAATCGGCTGGGCCTACCGCCCGGACAGCCCCGAACTCGCCGCCGTCGTGGACGCGTTCCTGAAGCAGTACGGACGCGGAACGCTGGTCGGCAACGACACCTACAATCGCTATCTCGCCGACGCGGAGCGCGTGCGCTGCTCGGAACGGGGCATTGCGACCGACCGACTGGCGAAGCTCGCGAACTACTTCCAGGCCTCCGGCGAGCAGTACGGTTTCGACTGGCTGATGCTCGCGTCCCAGGGTCTGCAGGAATCGCGCCTGCGGCAGGACCGAAAGAGCCCTGCCGGCGCGATCGGCATTATGCAGATCAAGCCGTCGACCGCAGCGGACCCGAATGTCGGCATCGACGACATCAGCACGCCCGAGAACAACATTCAGGCGGGCGCCAGGTACATGCGGTTCATTGCCGATCGCTACTACGACTCATCGGGCATAGACGACCTTAACCGGTGGCTGTTCAGCCTGGCGGCGTACAACGCCGGTCCCGCGAAGATCAACCGTTATCGCAACGAGGCACGCCGCGAAGGCAGGGATCCCGACGTCTGGTTCGACAACGTGGAAATCGTCGCGGCGAGGCGCATTGGCCGCGAGACCGTCACCTACGTCAGCAACATCTTCAAGAACTACGTGAGCTACAAGCTGATCTGGGAGCGCGCCCGGGTATTCGAGGACCGCTTCGGCGAACTCCTCGCAGCCTGCACGTCAGAGGGCTGACGAACGATAAGGTGCCGGCTTCGGGGCGCTTTTGACAATAATAAATTTAGTCCGCGCCGTTCGTTGACAGCTCTCGCGAGCGCGTGCAACGATGGCACTTCGTTTGAAAACGGCACACTCGCCGAAAGGCGGGGTCGCAAAGCCACCGGTCTAAGGCGCCTCGGGAAATCGAGGTACTACGACAGCGGGGTTACCGGAGACGACAGTGACAGTTGCACCGTTAAGGAAGACGGGACGCTACGCGGCGCCCACGCACGCGGAACCCGCCGAACTCTCGGCTAACTCCCACCGCGCCACCGCCCGAATACTGAGCCGGACCGCCCAGGTACGCGCACCGATCCGACCGCGCGGCGCGGGCACGTCCGCGACCGACTGCAACTCGAGCGCGGATGGCACGACGCTGTCGATGACCGGCCTCGACCGGATCATCAACATCGACTCGCACAACATGACCGTCACCGCGCAGGCCGGGGTGCGGCTGTATGCGCTTGCCGAGGCGCTGTCGCGGCACGGCCTCGAACTGATCGGCAACCACGAGATGATGGGACGCACGCTCGGCGGCGCGATTGCCTCGCCGGGACTCGGACCCGGCATCGGCCGCGACGCCGCGTCGCTGGGCCGCTGGGTCCTGAGCCTCAAGCTCGTCACGGCAAACGGCAGGACGACGACCGTGAGCTCCGGACAAAAGAACCTCATGGGGGCGATCCGCTCGAGCTACGGGGTGCTTGGCGCCATCGTCGAGGCAACGCTCAAGGTGCGGCCGATTACGACCTTCGCGGCAACCCATCGAAAGCTCGGGATCGACCAGTTCTGCGAAGTCGTCGACCGGCTGTCCAACGCCGACGTCGGCTTTCGCTTCTACCTGATGCCGCATCGCGATCGCGTGTATCTCGACCTGCGCCGCCACGCGTCGGACGAGCGCTCACCGCATAGCACGCCGTGGCGATTCAAGGACTGGGGCGAGACGACCGTATTGCCGCGCGTCTGCAAATCCTTGAATCGCATCCTGCCGATCCATTCGGTCCGCTATCGCCTCATCGACAGCTTGAGCGAAACGACCCAGGGCATCGTCAACAGCCGCTTCGTCAACGCGGGCAGCAACGCCATGACGCGCGCCGGCGTGTCGCTGGCCAGCAGTGCGCGGCCGCTGCTCTACTCCACGTGGTGCTTTCCGGCCAGCGACTTCTCGTTCGTGCTCGGTGCGTACCGCAAGTTTTGCCTTGAAAGCTACGAACGCACGGGCTTCCGGGCCGACGTGCCGGTGACGGGCTATCGCGTCGCGAAGGATGCCTCGGCGTTGCTGTCGCCGTCCTTCGACGAGCCGATGATTGCGCTCTCGACCGCGTCGACCCAGACGAAGGGCTGGGACGATCATGTCATCGACCTCGCCGACTTCGCCGAACACTGGGCCGGCGTGCCGATCTACAGCCAGTCGCGTGCACTGCGCGCCGAGTACGCAACCCAGGTCTACGGTGACCGGCTCGACGTATTCCGCCGCATCCGCCGCCAGCTGGACCCCCAGGACCGTCTGCTGTCGCCGTTCATGGCGCAGTACTTCCGCTAGCCGGGCCTCGCGCCCGGTAACCGCGGGCTCGGTTTCGGGCGTCTCTTTAGCGCTACCGGCGGCCGCGTGGCCGTCGAAAGATCCCGTCGCTGCGTCCGCTCGCCGAATAACTCATTTAGTCTCAGATAGTTAACGTTTCGATCGAAAGATCCGCGGCCGTCCCTGGCTTTTATATATCAAATCAATATAATGCATCGTCTCGATATATGCGGTAATCCCGCGAATGAGGCGGTATCGATGGACGTAAAAGCAGTCTGTCTCGGCATGCTCACCGACGGTGAGGCGTCCGGCTATGACCTAAAAAAGCAGTTCGAGTCGACGTTCGGACATTTCTTCGCGGCCGGCTACGGCTCGATATACCCCGCCCTTGCGTCGCTCGCCAGCGAAGGCTACGTCGATTGCCGGGAGGTCCCGCAGGAAGGCAAGCCGGACCGCAAGGTTTACCGGATAACCGACGCCGGACGCACGCGACTCCTGGAGGCCCTCGAAAAGCCGGACCCGAGCCACAAGGTGCGCTCGGAGTTCCTCGCGATGATGTATTTCGCGCACCTCATGACCAGGGAACAGATCGACACGATCATCTCGCACCGCAAACAGGAGTTCGACCAGTACCTCAAGATGTTCGCGGATTTCGAGGCAGACGGGCTGAAAGACTGGACGCCGGGCATGCGCTTCGTGTGCGGGTTCGGCAAGGCGGTCACGACGGCGATCCGCGCCTACCTCGAGGAACACGGCGACACGATGACCGCCAAAGACACTGACAACCGGAAGGCGGCCGCGGGCTGATCGCGGCGCGCCGACCACCAAGGGCAAGACTTACTTTATTCAGGACAAGACAATGAACCCGGGCGCATTGAAGAATCACAAATCGTGGCTGATCTCGGCCGCAATCGCGGCGCTCGTCGCCGCGTGGCTGGTCTCGGGCCAGTTCGGCGGCGCCGAACCCGAGACGACGGCGGCCGAAGGCGCCGCGCCAGAGGCGCCGGCGCGCAGCAGCGTGCGCGTGCGTACGCAGTCCGCCGAAGAGATCGAGCGCATGATCGTCGTCAACGGCAATACGGCGCCGGCGCGCATCGTCACGCTGGCCGCGGAGACCGATGGGCGTATCGTGACGACGGGCACCGACCGCGGCCAGAACGCCGAAGCAGGCGCCGTGGTCGTGCGCCTCGACGAACGTGACCGTTCGGCGCGCTTAGCCCAGGCCCGGGCGACGCTAAAACAGCGCGAAGTCGAGTTCGAGGCCCGCAACAAACTCAAGAGCTCGAGCTATGTCTCCGAGGCGCAGCTCCAGGAGGCTGTCGCCGCGCTCGAAGCCGCGAAGACCGAGCTCAAGCGAGCCGAGCTCGACCTCGAATTCATGACGATCCGCGCGCCGTTCGACGGCGCGCTGGCCGACCGCAGCGTCGAGATCGGCGACTTCGTGAGCCGCGGCGACCCGGTGGCGACCTACGTCGACAATCGCACGATCATCGTCTCGGCGAACCTGTCCGAATTCGACGCGGGCTATGTCGCCGTCGGCCAAACCGCGGAGGCGACGCTCGCGACGGGCGAGACCGTGCACGGCACGATTCGCTACGTCGCGCCGGTTGCCGACGCCGCGACGCGCACCTTCGAAGTCGAACTCGAAGTGGACAACGCCGACGGCACGCTGCGCGCGGGCGGCACGGCCGAGCTCAGGATTCCGGCGGAGACGATCCTCGCGCATCGCGTGTCGCCGTCGCTTCTCACGCTCGATGACGCGGGCAACGTGGGCCTGAAGATCGTCGACCAGCAGGGCAGGGTCGATTTCGTTGTCGCCGACATCGCGCAGGCGAACGGCGACGGAGTCTGGGTGGCCGGGCTGCCGTCGACGGCGACGATCATTACGGTCGGCCAGGGCTTCGTCGCCAGCGGTTCGCTGGTCGACGCGGTGCCCGAGAGCGCCGTCAAGACCGCGGTGGCCAAGAAGAGCGGCGAGGACTGACCGCATGCAGATCATCGATACCGCGATGTCGCGATCGCGCACGGTGCTCCTGTCGCTGATCGTGGTGCTGGCCGGCGGGCTCGCCGCTTATCTATCGATTCCGAAGGAGGCCGAACCGGACATCGAGATTCCATTCATCTACGTCAGCGTGTCGTTCGACGGTATCTCGCCCGAGGACTCGGTGCGCCTGCTCGTCCGGCCGATGGAGCAGGAGCTGCGCTCGATCGAAGGCATCAAGGAGATGACGGCCTCCGCCTACGAAGGCGGCGCGAACGTCACGCTCGAGTTCGATGCCGGTGTCGACACGAACCAGGCGCTTGCCGACGTGCGCGAGAAAGTCGACAAGGCGAAGGCCGAAATTCCGGCCGAGGCCGACGAACCGACCGTGACCGAGGTCAAGATGTCCCGCGAGGACCCGATGCTGGTCCTGAATCTCGCCGGTGACGTTTCCGAGCGCACGCTCACGACGATTGCGAAAAACCTGCGCGAGTCGATCGAGGGACTCAACGGTGTGCTCGAGGTCAATCTCGTCGGCGCGCGAGAGGAACTCATGGAGGTGATCGTCGATCCGCTCGCGATGGAGGCGTATGGCCTCGACCAGGCGCAGATCATTACCTTCCTTAGCCTGAACAACCGGCTGGTCGCGGCAGGCTCGCTGCAGTCCGAGGAGGGCCGCTTCCCCGTCAAGGTGCCCGGCGTGGTCGAGACGGCCGAGGACGTGCTCAACATGCCGATCAAGGCGGTCGGCGACCGCGTCGTGCACTTCAAGGACATCGCCGAGGTGCGCCGCACGTACAAGGATGCGGACAGCTACGCGCGACTCAACGGCAAGCCCGCGCTTGCGCTCAAGGTCGTGCAGCGATCCGGCGCCAACGTCATCGAGACCGTCGATGAGGTCAATGCCGTCATCGCCGACGCCAGGAGCTACTGGCCGGCCGGCATTGAGATCGTCGCGTCGCGGGACAAGAGCAAGGACGTCAATGACATGCTGAGCGAGCTGCAGAACAGCGTGCTGATCGCCGTCCTGCTGGTGTTCATCGTCATCATCGGCATCCTCGGTATTCGTTCCGCCCTGCTCGTCGGCGTCGCGATCCCGGGCAGCTTCCTGATGGGCATCCTCTTGATCGGCGCGTTCGGCATCACGATCAACATGATGGTGCTGTTCGCGCTGATCATGGCCGTCGGTATGCTCGTCGACGGCGCAATCGTGGTCACCGAGATGGCCGACCGGCGCATGGCCGAAGGCGAGACGCGCTATGACGCCTACTCGCGCGCGGCGATACGCATGGCCTGGCCGATCATCGCCTCGACCTGCACGACACTCGCGGCGTTCGTGCCGCTGGCGCTGTGGCCGGGCATGTCAGGCGAATTCATGAAATACCTGCCGATCACGCTGATCGCCGTGCTGTCGTCGTCGCTGGTCATGGCGCTGTTGTTCGTGCCGACGCTCGGCTCGATCTTCGGTAAGACCGGCGCGGACAGCGAAGAAGTGCGGCGCAACCTGACCGCGGCCGAAACCGGCGATCTCGACACGGTCACGGGCTTCACGGGCCGCTATATCCAGTTCCTCAAGCGCTCGTTGCGGCGGCCGTGGCAGAACGTAGCCGCGGTTACCGGACTGTTAATCGCGATCTACATCGCGTTCGTCGCGTTCGGCAAGGGGACCGAGTACTTTCCCGAGGTGGAGCAGCCGTTCGGCATGGTCGACATCCGCGCGCGCGGCGACCTGTCCGTCGACGAGCAGGACTTCCTCGTCCGCCAGGTCGAGGAACGCATCCTCGGCATGCCCGAGATCGAATTCCTCTATGCAGAGACCGGCGGCAGCGACCGGGGCGCCGAAGACCTGATCGGCGCGATCAACCTGACCTGGATCGACTGGGACGAGCGCCGCAAGGCCGATGAAATCCTGGCCGAGATACGCGCCAACACGGCCGACCTCGCCGGCGTGATCATCGAGACGCGCAAGCCCGATCCCGGCCCGCCGCAGGGCAAACCGATCTTCATCGAGTTCAGCGCGCGCGAGGACGCGCTCGCCCGCGACGCGGTCGAGACTGTTTCGAACTACGTCGCGTCCCACGAGGCCGTGATCAACGTCGAGGACAGCCGCCCGCTGCCCGGCATCGAGTGGCAGATCCGCGTCGACCGCGCCGAGGCGGCGCGCTTCGGCGCCGACGTGGCACTCGTGGGCGCGATGGTCCAGCTCGTGACCAACGGTATCAAGCTCGGCGAGTACCGTCCCGACGACAGCGACGAGGAGATCGACATTCGCGTCCGCTACCCGGCCGGCAGCCGCAGCCTTTCGCAGATCGACGAGCTCAGGATCCCGACCGACTCGGGCCTCGTGCCGATCAGCACTTTCGTCAAGCGCGAGCCGGCGCAGAAGGTCAGCACGATCAGCCGCACGGATCGACGCCGCACCTACACGCTGCAGGCCGACGTGCTGCCCGGCTACCTGCCCAACGACGTCATCGCCGAGCTCGCGGCGGGCATGGGCGACCTCGGCGTCGATCCGCGCGTCAACTTCGGCTTCCGCGGTACGATCGAGGACCAGAACGAAGACACGGCCTTCCTGTCGCGGGCCATGCTCATGGCGCTCGCGATCATGGCGATCATCCTCGTCACGCAGTTCAACAGCGTGTACCAGGCCGGCCTTATCCTGACCGCCGTCGTGTTCTCCACGGGCGGCGTCCTGCTCGGTCACCTGATCATGGGCAAGCCCTTCGGCATCATCATGTCGTTCGTCGGTGTGATCACGCTCGCGGGCATCGTCGTGAACAACAACATCGTGTTCATCGATACCTACAACGTCCTGCGCTCGCGCGGCGCGGAAGCTTACGAAGCCGTGGTCAGAACCTGCGCAATTCGCCTGCGGCCGGTACTGCTTACGACCGTCACGACGATAATCGGCCTCATGCCGATGGTCCTCGGGATCAACATCAACCTGATCGATCGCGAGATCTCGATCGGCGCCCCGAGCTCGCAGTGGTGGACACAGCTCGCCTCGTCGGTCGCCGGCGGGCTCGCCTTCGCGACGTTACTGACGCTGTTCCTGACGCCGAGCCTGCTCATGATTCAGGCGAACGTCTCGGACTGGTTCGCGGCGCGCCGGGCCCGCTCCACAGAGCCTGCGGACGGCGCCGAAGCCCTGCCCCGCTAGGAGCCCGCGCGGCTGGCCGGCGCGCTCGCGCGCGCCGGCTGTTTGCCGGCTGTTTGCCGGCTGTTTCGATCCGCGATCCGTCGGACCCGTCGATTCGAAGGGTTCCGGGCACTTTTCTCGATATCCATGCATCCAAATGCCGGCGCAGGGCATCTAAACCCTGCAAATGCCGGAATCGGGACACATGCGGGGTTGCGAAGTGCCGAACTGGTGTTATACTCCACTACAACACTAGTCTAGTGAATCGCCAAGAGGGCGTCATGAAGCCGAACACTATCTCACTGATTTTACTTAGCATTCCTGTCGCGCTCGGCGTCGCCGGCTGCGATGCGGGTGCCGGAGGGGTCGCCGATGCCGAACAGGCGGACACGACGACGCCCGTGCCGGTCGAGGTCGGCTACCCGGCGCGCCGCGACCTCTATGCCACGTACGAGGCGACGACGACGATCGCCTCGGACGGCGATGCGCCGGTCATTCCGCGCGTGCCGGGCGAAGTCGTCGAACTGCTCGTCGAAGAGGGTGATACCGTCGCTGAGGGTGACGTCCTCGCTCGCCTAGACGGCAAGCGCCTGGAACTCGAGATGCTGGCCGCAAAGGCCGACCTCGAGCGCGTCCGCGGTGAATTCGAACGCCACGCCGACCTCAACCGGCGCGGTCTCGTCAGCGACGCGTCCTATGACGAACTCAAATACGAGCTCGATGCCCTCGTGGCCACCTACGAGCTCAGCAAGCTGAACTACGACTACTCGTCGATCCGGGCACCCATCGCGGGCGTGGTGTCGGCGCGCAACGTCAAACTCGGCCAGAACATCGGCACGGGCGGGGCGGCCTTCCGCATCACCGACACGAGCGAGCTGCTGGCGTATCTCACGATTCCGCAGACCGAGCTCGAGAAGTTCGCGGCCGGCCATGCCGCGACCCTGTCGGTGGATTCGATGCCCGGCCGGTCGTTTGCCGCTGAAGTCATTCGCGTAAGCCCGACGATCGACGTGCGCAACGGCACGTTTCGCGCGACGGCGTTGATCGACAATGAGGATGGCGCCCTGGCGCCGGGCATGTTCGCCCGCTTCAAGATCGCCTACGAAAAGCACGAGGACGCGATGACGATTCCGGCCGCGGCCATCGTCACCGAGGACGAGGCGAGTTCCGTGTACGTCGTCCGAGATGGGCTGGTTACGCGGCGCGCGATTCGGACCGGCATTCGAAGCGGCGACGATATCGAGGTCCTGGAGGGACTCAGCGACACGGATCAGATCGTCGTCGTGGGTCACGGCGCACTCCGCGACGGCAGCCGGGTCCTCGCAAGCAGCGACACATCGAACCGCCTTACGGGCTGACGGCCGCACAGGGGTTCTTCGTCCCGGAGCCGCCGACCGAGAGCGGGCCGCGGGGCGACATAGGGGAGAACACATGAAGCACTTTCGACTTGGCGCAGGTCTGGCAGCCGCCCTGCTCCTGCTGGCCGCCTGCGGCGAACAGGCCGCCGGCGACGACGAAACCGAAGAGTCGCCACCGATCCCGGTCGAAACGAGCCGCCCCGAGCGCGGCGACGTCTTCGCCGTCTACACGGGCACGGCACCGATCGAAGCCTTCGCCGAGGCCGACGTCATCGCCAAGGTGGCGGGCGAGGTGCGCGAACTGCTCGTCGAGGAAGGCGACAGCATTCGCGCGGGCCAGGTCCTCGCGAGACTCGATGGCGACCGGCTGAGACTCGAGCTCAACGAGTCCGCCGCGCGCTTGAGAAAGCTCGAGCGCGATTTCGAGCGCAACGTGAACCTGCGCGACAAGGGCCTGATCAGCGAAGGCGACTTCGAGAATATCAAGTTCGAAATGGAAGCGCTCGAGGCGTCGCACAATCTCGCGAGCCTCGAGCTCGACTACACGCAGATTCGCGCACCGATCGGCGGCGTCATATCGGAGCGCTTCGTGAAGCTCGGCAACACGGTCGCCGTCGACGAGCCGCTGTTCCGGGTGACGAGCCTCGATCCACTGGTCGCCTACCTGCACGTGCCGGAGCGCGAGTACAGCAATTTGCGGGCCGGGCAGCCGGTCGGCATTCGGATCGATGCGCTGAGCGGCCCGCCGGTCGTCGCCGAAGTGACCCGGGTGAGCCCGACCATCGACCCGGAAACGGGCACGTTCAAGCTCACGATCGAGATTCGCGACGAGGCTCGCCGCATCAAACCCGGCATGTTCGGCCGGATCGGCGTCGTCTACGACAGCCATGCAAACGCGCTCAAGCTGCCGCGCAGTGCGCTCGTTGAAGATATGAACCAGCCCAGCGTGTTCGTCGTCGAGGACGGCCTGGCGAAGCGCAGGTACGTCGAAACCGGCTTCAGCGACCGCGGCATGATCGAGATCGTCTCGGGACTCGGTGACGACGAAGACGTCATCACGGTCGGTCAGATCGGCCTGAAGGACGGCGCCTCGGTCACGGTCATCAACACCGCGAGCGAAACCTCGCTCAATCTTGCCGAGGGTGGCGCGAACGGTGACGGACTGGAGGCGGACAATGCGTCGACTGATTGAAATCGCCACCGAGCGCCGGGTGACTATCGTGATGTTCACGGTCGCTATCGGCCTGTTCGGACTGGTGTCGCTGTCACGGCTGAATCTGAACCTGCTGCCGGACATCTCCTACCCGACGCTCACGATTCGGACCGAGCTGACGGGCGCGGCACCCGTCGAAGTGGAGAACCTGTTGACCAAGCCGATCGAGGAGGCCGTCGGCGTCATCCGCAACGTTCGCCTCGTGCGGTCCGTATCGCGCTCCGGCCAGTCGGACGTCACGCTCGAGTTCCTGTGGGGCACCGACATGGACATTGCCGGCGTCGAAGTCCGCGAGAAGCTCGATATCCTGACGCTGCCGCTCGAGGCCTCGCGTCCCCTGCTGCTGCGCTTCGATCCGTCGTCCGAACCCATCATGCGGCTCGGTCTCCTGTATGCCGAGTCGGCGGCGAGCGCGGGCACCGAGGCGGAACTCAAGGCCTTGAGGAGGCTGGCCGAAGACCGCCTGAAGACCGACCTCGAGGCCGAGGAAGGCACGGCCGCGGTCAAGGTCTCGGGCGGCCTGGAAGACGAGATCCAGATCCAGGCCGACCAGCAGAAGCTGTCGCAGCTCGGCCTGGGCGTGCAACAGATTGCCGAGCGGATTCGCGCCGAGAACGTCAACCTGTCGGGCGGACGGCTCGAGGAAGGCGACCAGCGCTTCCTCGTGCGCACGCTGAACGAGTTCCAGTCGGTTGACGAGTTTCGCGACGCCATCGTCGCCTACGTCGCCGGGCGGCCGATCTACCTGCGCGACGTCGCGACGGTCGAGCGCGGCTACAAGGAGCGTGAGGCG
Source organism: Woeseiaceae bacterium (assembly GCA_028280615.1). GTDB lineage: Bacteria > Pseudomonadota > Gammaproteobacteria > Steroidobacterales > Woeseiaceae > UBA1847. The sequence continues at coordinate 32,260 of JANQLK010000015.1, forward strand.
ATCACCCGCGTTCGCGGCCGCGAATCGGTCGAGCTCTCCGTCTACAAGGAGGGCGACGCGAACACCGTGCAGGTGGCCAGCCGTCTCGAACGGCGTCTCGAGCGGCTGCGCGAATCGCTGCCCGAGAACATCGAGATCATCAAGATCTACGATCAGTCCAAGTTCATCTCTTCGGCAGTCGACGACGTCAAGAGCGCGGCAATCCTGGGCGGCATCATCGCGATTATCGTGCTGTACGGCTTCCTTAAGGATGCGCGCGCGACGACCATCGTCGGCATCGCGATTCCCGTGTCGGTCATCGGCACTTTTCTGTTGATGTACGCCAACGGCGTCTCGCTCAACATCATGTCTTTGGGCGGTATCGCGCTTGCCGTGGGCATGCTCGTCGACAACTCGATCGTGGTGCTCGAGAACATCTATCGAAAGCGCGAACAGGGCGAGACCATCCTCGATGCCGCGCGGAACGGGACATCCGAGGTGGCGACCGCCGTATTCGCGGCGACCTTGACGACCATCGCCGTGTTCTTCCCGATGGTGTTCATCTCGGGCGTGGCCGGCCAGCTGTTCCGCGATCAGGCGCTGACCGTCACTTTCGCGTTGGTTTTCTCATTGATCGTCGCGCTGACGCTGATCCCGATGCTGGCGGCGCTCGGCACGGGCAGCCGCTACGAGACCGAAGACGAGCTCGCCTCGACGCCCAACCGTTTCACGCGCGCGATCGGCTGGATCGTGCGCCAGCTGCAGCGCGCCGGTGTCGGCGCACGCGTCGTCTTCTGGCTGCTGTTATGGGTGCCGACCTGGATATTCCAGAGGATCTACGCCGGGGCCGCGCGGGTCTACCCTGCCATGCTGAGCTGGTCGCTCCGGCACCGTGGCGCCGTCGTCGCCGCCGCGACGCTGATCTTCGTTGCGACGATGTCGCTCGTGCCGAGGCTCGGCACCGAGCTGATCCCCGAGCTTTCGCAGGGCGAGTTCGACGTCGACCTGCGCCTGGCGCCCGGCGCACCCCTGTCGGAGACCGATCGCGCGATCCAGGCGGCCCAGCGGGTTGCGGCGACGCTCGACGACGTCGCCCTCGACTTCTCGGTCGCGGGCACCGGTAACCGCCTCGACGCGAACCCCGTCGATGCCGGGGACCACACGGGGACCTTGAGCATCGCGCTCGAACCCGGCGCAGGCGCCGCGGCCGAGCAGGCCGCGATCGCCGCCATGCGCGGCGAGCTCGCGCGGATTCCGGGCGTGCAATACGAGTTTACGCGGCCCGCGCTCATGAGTTTTTCCAGTCCGCTGCAGGTCGAAATCACGGGCTACGATCTCGCGAGCCTCGCCGCCGTCGCGCGCCGCGTCGAGGAAGCCATGCAGGCATCCGACCGCTTCGCGGACTTAAGGACGACGGTCGAGCGCGGCAACCCCGAGATCCAGATCACGTTCGACCAGGAACGCGCCGCCAAGCTCGGCCTGGCCGTGCGCGATATCGCGGATACGGTCGTGGCGAACGTGCGCGGCGAAGTCGCGACACGCTACACCTGGCGCGACAAGAAAATCGACGTGCTCGTGAAGAGCGTCGATACGCGCCAGTCCAGCCTCGAGGAGGTGCGCTCGCTGATCGTCAACCCGGCGTCGGGACGGCCCGTCACGCTCGCCGCCGTCGCCGACGTCACGGTCTCGCAGGGGCCCGCGGAGGTTCGTCGCGTGGCACAGGCGCGAGTCGCCGTCATCACGGCAAACATCGCGTACGGCGACCTCGGCGCGGCCGCCGAGGAAGCGCGCGGCCTGATCTCGACGATCCCGATGCCGTCAGGCGTCAGCGCGATCGTGTCGGGTCAGAGCGAGGAGATGCAGGAGTCGTTCAGGTCGATGCAGTTCGCACTCGCGCTGGCCGTCTTCCTCGTCTATCTCGTCATGGCCTCGCAGTTCGAGTCGTTGATCCATCCGTTCGTCATCCTGTTCACGATCCCGCTGGCGCTCGTGGGCGCCGTGCTGGCGTTGTTCGTCACCGGGACCACTATCAACATTGTCGCGTTCATCGGCGTCATCATGCTCGCCGGTATCGTGGTCAATAACGCAATCGTACTCGTCGATCTGATCAATCAGCTTCGCTCAATGGGCAAGGAGCGTTTCGACGCGATTATGGAGGCCGGCAGGGCCCGCCTGCGTCCGATCCTCATGACATCACTGACAACAGCGTTGGGACTGTTGCCGATGGCACTGGGGTTCGGCGAAGGATCCGAGGTTCGCACCCCTATGGCAATCACCGTGATCGGCGGCCTGCTGGTCTCCACCTTTTTGACTCTCGTCGTGATTCCGGTCGTGTACTCGCTGCTCGACCGGAAGCGCAGGCCTCTCCCCGAGGTCGCGCCCGCTGCCACGGGTAGCCGGGCATGAAACATACGGAAATCGCACTGGGCCGACCGGTCACGACGGTCGTCGTGTTCGTCGCGCTCGCGATGGTCGGGTTGATCGCATCGCGACTTCTGCCGCTCGAGAAGTTTCCTGACATCGAGTTTCCGGGCATCTTCATCCAGATTCCCTACGACGGCTCGACCCCCGAGGAGGTCGAACGGCTGATCACGCGGCCCGTCGAGGAGGCGCTCGCGACGCTGTCGGGCGTCGAGGAGATGTTCTCGCGGTCGAGCGAGAACCAGGCCGAGATCTTTCTGCAGTTCGACTGGGACCAGAACATGGGCGCGAAAGGTATCGAGGCGCGCTCCAAGGTCGACGGCATCCGCCACCAGCTTCCGGAAGACGTGCGCCGAATCTTCGTGTTCACGGGCTCGCTCGGCGACCAGCCCGTGCTGCAACTGCGGATCTCGTCGGAACGCGATCTCGGCGACAGCTACGACCTGCTCGACCGCCTGCTGAAGCGGCGCCTCGAACGCCTCGAGGGCGTGTCGCGCGTCGCCCTGCAGGGCGTCGACCCGCGCGAGATTCGCATCCTCATGCGCGCCGATGACATGGCCGCGTACGGTGTGGACATCAACCAGCTTCGCGAGCTGCTCACGAGCAGCAACTTCGCGGTCAGTGCGGGACGCCTGACGGCCGGCGACCAGCGCCTGTCCGTCCGGCCGCGCGGCGAATTCAGCTCGGTCGAGGAGATACGCAATCTCGCACTCAACGAAGAAGGCCTCAAGCTCGCCGACATCGCCGACGTCGCGCTTCGGACGCCGGACCGCAACTACGGCCGGCATCTCGATATGGACTACGCCGTCGGCGTCGCCGTCAACAAGACGACGGGAGCGAACCTGGTCGACGTTACCGACCGCGTCGTTGCCGAGGTCGAGGAGATCAGCAAGCTGCCGCAGATGCAGGGCATCACGATCTTCCCGCTCGACAACCAGGGCGACAGCGTCCGCGAGTCGCTTGGCGATCTTCTGAACGCGGGCCTGTTGGGCGGGCTGCTCGCGATCTTCGTCCTGTACCTGTTCGTTCGCCAGGTCACGACGACGCTGATCGTCACGGCCTCGGTGCCGTTCTCGCTCCTGATCACGCTCGGCGCGCTGTATTTCGCCGGTCTGTCGCTCAATATCCTGTCGATGATGGGTCTGATGCTCGCCGTCGGCATGCTCGTCGACAATGCGGTCGTCGTTACCGAGAGCGTGTTCCGGCATCGCGCCGAGGATGACGGCAGCCCGTTCGAGGCGACGCTCACGGGCGTGCGCGAAGTCGGGCTCGCAGTTATCGCGGGCACCGCAACGACGATCATCGTGTTCGTGCCAATCATGTTCGGCGAACGAACCGACATCACGGTGTTCCTGACCCACGTCGCGATCACGATCATCGTCGCGCTGATCGCGTCACTGCTCATCGCGCAGACGCTCGTGCCGATGCTGGCGGCGCGGGTCGCCGTGCCGCCGCAGCCAGGGTCCGGCACGTTCATGGACCGTCTGACCGGCCGCTACGAGCGCGCGCTGCGCTGGGAAATCCGGCGCCCCTGGTGGACCGGGCTCGGCATCGTGCTGATCTGCGCGATCGGCATCGCGCCGCTCGTGCTCGGCCTCGTCAAGGTCGACATGTTCCCGCAGGACGTCGGACGTCGGCTGTACATGCCGTATCACATCGAGGGCGAGCATTCGCTCGAGCGCATCGAGGCCGCGGTCGATACCGTGGAGGAATACCTCTACTCGCGGCAGGAGGAGTTCAACATCCGCTCGGTATACAGCTACTTCGATCTCGAGCGCGCCGAATCCACGCTGCTGCTGACCGACGAGGACGACGCCACGCTGTCGACGCGCGAGATTATCGAACGCATCGAGCAGGACATGCCGACACTTGCCATCGGCGAACCGAGCTTTCAGTTTGACCAGCAAGGCGGTGGGGACGGCTTCTCGCTGCAGATCTCGGGCGACTCCACGAAAGTCCTGAACGAGCTCGGCATCGAGGTCGTTCGCGCGCTCGAGACGGTTCCGGGCTTGAAGGACGTGCAAAGCGACGCCGAGTCCGGCGACCGCGAGGTCCGCGTCACGATCGACAGGGACCGCGCCGCGGCCGTCGGCTTGACGGCGTCTGCGATTTCGCAGTCGGTCGCCACGGCGCTGCGCGGCGAGAACCTGCGCGAATTTCGCGGTGAGTCCGGCGAGGTCGCCGTGCGCGTGGCGTTTCGCGAGGACGACAAGCAGAACGTCGAGCAGCTTGCCGACCTGCCGCTATACACGCCGGACGGCCGGCGGATCACGCTCGGCAGTATCGCGAGCCTCGAGATCGGCGCGGCACCCGACACGATTCGCCGCACCGATCGACAGACGGCCGTGATCCTGAGCGGCACGCTCGAGGACGAGATCAGCATGGACGATATGCGCCCGCGCGTGGAAAGCATGATGGAGCAAATCGACCTGCCGCCCGGCTACAGCTGGAAATTCGGCCGCGGTTTCGAGCGCGTCGACGACACGCAGGCGACGATGACAATCAACCTGCTGCTGGGGATCGCCTGCATCTTCCTCGTCATGGCGGCCCTGTTCGAATCGCTGATCCTGCCGTTCTCGATCATCCTCGGATCTATCCTGTTCTCGATCTTCGGCGTATTCCTGTTTTTCGCCGCCACGGGTACGACCTTCTCGTTCATGGCCATGATCGGCATCATGATTCTCATCGGCGTCGTCGTGAACAACGGCATCGTGCTCGTCGATCACGTCAACAACCTGCGCATGGAAGGGCTGCCGAGGACCGAAGCCATCATCCAGGGCGGCCGCGACCGGCTCCGGCCGATCCTCATGACGGTGGCCACGACGATCGTCGGCCTGACTCCACTGGCGCTCGGCACGACGCAGATCGGCGGCGACGGCCCGCCCTATTACCCGATGGCCCGGGCCATCATCGGCGGACTCGCGTTCTCGACCGTGGTGTCGCTGCTGGTCGTGCCGGCGCTGTACATCTATTTCGACCGGCTCGCGGCCTGGGGCCGGCAGGTCATGCGCACGGCTCGACGCGAAGTGCAACCCGCGAACTGAAGGGCTGCCCGCTGACCCGGACAGGACACTGGCTTGCCGGTAGACTGCGGGTATCCACAATCTCGAGGGCAGGTTCATGTCGGTACTCCTGATCGGGCTCGCGCTGTTCATCGGCACGCATTCGATTTCGATCTTCGCAGAGGGCTTCCGCGACCGGATGGCCGCGAAGTCCGAGATCGGCTGGAAAGCCGTATACAGCCTGCTGTCGCTCGCGGGCATCGTCCTCGTCGTCCGCGGCTACGCCGACGCGCGGCTCGACCCGACGCTGCTGTACGTTCCACCCGTATGGCTTCGCCACGTCGCAGCGCTGTTGCTGCTGCCCGTCTTCGTGCTGTTCTACGCGCCGTATTTTCCGGGCCGCATCAAGACCGCCACGAAGCATCCGCAGCTCGTCGCCGTGAAACTCTGGGCGCTCTCCCACCTGCTCGTCAACGGCACACTGGCCGACGTCGTCCTGTTCGGCGCGTTCCTGGCCTGGGCCGTCGTCGACCGCATCTCGCTCAAGCGTCGAACGCCGCGCGAGGTCATGGGCGCGCCGCGAGGGCCCTTGAACGATGCTCTTCTCGTGGTCTTCGGGCTCGTGACCTACGGCGTGTTCGTGGTCTGGGCGCACGCGGCGCTGTTCGGAGTGGCGCCGTTTGCGATGTAGCTGCATTGGCCGTATTGGGTCATTTGCGGACCCGCAAGACCGCCGGAATCCGGCGCCGGTACAGGACCCCGGCCGTAAGCAGCATAAGACCACCGAGCGTTAGCCCGCCCGCCGCGCCGCCGCCGCTCGTGTGTGACACGACCACGGTCCGGTCTTCGATCACCGGAGCATCGCGCTCGGCGTCCTCGAGCGGCAGGAACGACAGAGCCGAACTCTGCTCGGGCCCGAGATCGGCGACGAAGCTGTCATCGAACGCATCGTAGACTTCGATCAGGAGGTCGTAGTCGCCGGCCGGGTAGCCTGCGAGCAGCTCGGTGACCACCGAGAACTCGTCGCTGCCGCTCGTGCCGCGGATGACGAAGTCCTCGGTCGCGGCGTACTCCATCCACGGGCCGCCCTCGAGGCTCAGGTAGACGACCGCATAGATCTCGGCTCGCCCGTAGATCGTATCCGCATCAAACAGCAGGTCGATGCCGCTGTAGTAGCCGTCGCGGTCCTCGTCGGCGAACAGCTCGACGTCGGCCGAGTAGATCCAGAAGTCGATGTTCGCGCCCGCGCCGTCGAACGTCGCGAGCGAGCGGTCCTTGCCACTCGGCGTCGCGCCTGCTTCGCGTCGCGCCGAGCGCCGGCCCTCATCCGCCGCCGAGTACTCGTCGGTCGATATGCGGTCAGGTGCATCCGCTTCGCGCGCGTCCGCCGAATAGAAACGGCTCTCCGAAACCCTGGGCGGCATGTCGTCGTCGGCAAGCGCCGACCCCGCGAGCGTTACGAAGAGTACGGCCAGTGCGTACTGCCAAGCTGCTCTCGTCTTCATGATGCTTCGTCCTTCCAGCCAGTGATCCACACTGGCATTTCACACGAGCAGCGATGAATAGCGGCTGAACCGTCGGCACGACCGCCCGCGGCGATCGCGCCAGGTTCATGCTGGGTTCAGGGTTGGGGCTCTTGCCTGCCCCGAGACGGATGCGATCTAGTTGGAGATAGGTTCTAGCTTTCGGCGATCCGCAGTCCCGCGATCTCGGCGGGCGTCGCACCGAGCGCTTCGATCGTGCGATTGAAGAAATCCACCTCCAGCGGACTCACGTGCTCGTCGCTGCGGAACACGTCGGTCAGCGCGTCGACGATCTCGACTTTGTGCTCACGCTTCAGGCGCTTCGATACCCGGCTCAGGTACTTCTGCAGGTTGGCCTCGGCATACAGCTCCGCGCGCGCGGCCACGCGCACGTCCGCCGCGCTGACGTCCTCGCCGCAGTGATCCTTGATGATCTCGCGAATCCGGTCGACCTCGACGTTCTGGATATTGATGTCGGCATCCGCCGCACGCGCCAGCGTCATCAGCAGTACTTCCTTGAACAGCTCGTTGCGCTGGTCTTCGCTGATGTCCTTGCCGCCGAAGATGTTCAGTACGTTTTTGAGGTCTGCGAGTGCCATTTGTTCTCTCTCTTATGGATCGGTTTCACTGTCGATGCGGGCTAGCGTGCATCGCTGGCGAAAGGCAGAGTATACACGCCAAATCTCACGATTTCGGGCGTCGATCGCGACGAATCGGGCCAATTTCAACGCCTCACGGGCTGCAGTCGCCAGTAGCTCAAGGACCGCCAGATCCACTCGGCCGGGCCGAAGCGGAAGCGCTCGAGCCACACGGGAGAAAGCCAGATCTGGAGCGCGGCGAGCCCGGCCACGAACAGCATCTGGACCGATCGGCTGACTTCGCCGTACAGGCCGAATCCGTAGCCGTAGAAGACCGTGGTCATGACCACGGTCTGCAGGAGGTAGTTCGTGAGTGCCATGCGGCCGACGGCAGCAAGCCGCTCGTCCAGCGCCTTAAGCCATCCGCGCCGCACGGCGGCAAGCACCAGCCCCATGTGGCCGAAAGCGACGAAAACGCTGCCTACGTAGTTGGCAATGCCGCCCGATCGAAACGTGTACAGCGCATCGAAGTCGTGAGCGTAGAGGTTCGCGGCGCTGAACAGGCAAAACGGCAGGCCGATGCCGTAGCCCGCGACGAGGAAACGCATGAAGATGCGTTCCGGGCAGTCCGCGGCGAACAGGCCGAGCTTGAAGAGCGCCATTCCGATCAGCATCAGGCCGCCGATCCTCCAGACGGCGTAAAGCGGTATGGCCGTCGCGTGCAGCGCGGCAACCTGCGGCGCGCGATGCCTGAGTGCCGTCGCGTAGTCGCTGCGGTAGGCGGCGAGGTCCGCTTCGACCTCTTCCTCGCCCGGCGCGATCGTGGCCCGCTGCTCGCGCCATGCGTCGAGCGTCTGCTGCTCCTCGTCCGTGATCGTCCCGCCGCCGGCCGCGTCGAGTTCGATCGTCTCGGCTTCGCGTTTGAGTTCCTCGAGCCATGCGCCGCCCACATAGCCGAGCAGGGGCGCGACCGACAGCAGCAGCATCGCCGTCAGCAACAGCTTGTGCGCGGGCATCCGGCGGAAGAACCAGACCAGCGTGCCGACCGCCGCGTAGAAGAACAGGATGTCGCCGAACCACAGCAGGTAGGCGTGCAGTGCACCGATCACGAACAGCCAGGCCTGGCGGCGAAAGAACAGCGGTGCGAAGGCTTCGCCGGCCGCGGCGGCGCGCGCCGCCATCATCGCGATGCCGGCGCCGAACAGCATCGAGAAGATGCTCATGAACTTCTGGTCGAAGAGGATGTGAGTCACGAACCACGTGCCGAAATCGATCACGCCGGTGCCGCCCATTGCGAGCGGATTCGTGTACGCGGCCCACGGCATCGCGAACGCGTAGACGTTCATGACCAGTATGCCGAGCACGGCGACGCCGCGCAGCGCGTCGAGGCTTTGCAGGCGGTCTTTCCGGGGAGAGAGCTCAACAGGATAACGCATTAGAAAGCGCTTTCATACCTTTGTTTTCCGTGAAAATTTTCCTTGCTTTTTATCGGCGCGAAAGCATACTGGCCTACGGGCAAACAACGTAAAGGAGGTGATCCATGTCTAGTGAGATTGTCAAGGTATCGCAGGAGCCGGCCGGTCTTATTGGGATTATGGAGCATCCTTCAAAAATCCTCTGACCTTCCCGTACCCAAGATACACATCTCACCAAAGGCCGCCCCGAGGGCGGCCTTTGTTGTTATGGACAGGAGAATTTCGCAAAGCTCAAGAGCGGCAGTCGGCCGCGATCCAAGCAGGCTCCGCTCAGTGGAGTATGGCCTCGAGCGCCTCGATCAGCATCTCGATCTCGGCGTGACTGTTGTAGTGCACGGGGCCGACGCGAACCACGCCGCCCCGGTCTTGGAGACCCAGCGCCTTGACGACCTCGACCGCGTAGTTGTGGCCGCTCCAGACGAAGATGTTGCGCTTGGCCAGTGCGTCGGCAATCGCCTCGGGCCGCATCGACGCGTGACTGAACGCGACCGTCGGCACGCGCCGGTCGGACGCGCCCGGGTCCGTCACGCCGTGCACGGTCACACCGGGCAAGCTCTCAAGCCCGGCGATCAGCGAATCGGCCAGGGTCTTCTCATATTCGAACAGGCAGTCCATGGCCGCGTGCACGTACCTTCGGCGGCCCTCGAACTGCGGGTAGCGTCCCTGCTCCTCGCTCGCCATCGACTCACCGATCATTGCGAAGTAGTCGACCGCTGCCGCCGTTCCGGCCATGCCTTCGTGGCTTTGCGTACCGGTCTCGAATTTCCACGGCAGCGTGTCGTATGCCGCGCGCAGCTTGTAGGCCTCGAGCGATTCGAGCAATTCCCGTCGTCCCCAGAGAATGCCCTGATGGGGGCCGAAAAACTTGTACGCCGAACAGGCGAGGAAATCGCAGTCGAGGGCCTGCACGTCCGTGGAGACGTGCGGCGCCGACTGCACGGCGTCGATGTAAGTCCAGGCGCCGGCCGCGTGCGCGCGGCGCGTGACGGCGGCGACGTCGTTGAGCGTCCCGAGCAGGTTGCTTGCGCCACCGATGCAGACCAGCCTGGTGCGGTCGGTCAGCAGTCGGTCGAGCATCGCGAGGTCGAACTCGTAGGTCCCGGTGTCGAACTCGAGCCAGCGCACGACGAGACCGCGGTCGCGGGCCGTGAGCAGCCAGGGGTAGATGTTCGCATCGTGATCCATGCGCGAAACGATGATCTCGTCGCCCTCCTTAAGGGCGCGGCCAAGGGATCGTGCAGCGTGAAAAGTCAGCGTCGTCATGTTCTGGCCGAACACGATCTCGTCGGGCGAGGCCGCGTTGAGCATGTCGGCCATGGCCGCACGTGCGTCGGCGACGACCGCGTCGGCGTTTCGGGAGGTGCGAAAACCGCCACCCAGATTCGCGTTGCTCTCGAGCAGGCAGTCACGCATGCGTTCGACGACCATCGTCGGCACCTGCGTGCCGGCCGGATTGTCGAAGTGAATTCTCGGTGCGCCTTTGTCGCTTACGGCCAGCGCGGGAAAGTGCGCGCGAACGGCATCCAGATCATAGGGCATGGCCGGCTAGTCCTGCGCCTTGCCGCCCCATTTCTCGCGGTGCGCGTCCGCCGCCTGCTGCTGCACCTTGCGGTGCCTGCGGGTCAACAGCAGTGAGCCGGGGTCACACACTTCGGCTTTTATGAGTCCCAGATCGCTGGCCGCATCGAACAGGCTGGGGTACCAGCGTTCCCAGTTCGGCAGCAGCGATTCAACCTGGTCGCGTAAACTCATGCGCCGAATGTAACCGAGCAACTGCTCGATAACAATGACAAATCGCTCAGTCTTCGAGCATGCGCAAACTGAGCATCGCAACGGCGAGCAACAGCGCCCCGGAGACGATCTGCTGCGGTGCAGGCAGCCAGTCGAAGGTCGCCAGCAGCGTCTCGCCGGGCAGCGCGCGAAACGCGAGCTCGGAGAGCGTGTCGACCAGCGCCACGGCCGGTTTGAACGCGACGATGCCGCCGATGACAGCCGCGACCGGCAGGCTGAACCGCTGAATCCACAGGCGGCGCCTGATTCGGCCTACGACCTTGTCGCTGAAGCCGTCGTCGGCAATCGCTTCGGCCGCGAACAACGATTCGAGCATTTCGTCTTCGGCGTCTTTCAGTTTCTCAGCCATGTTTATGATCTTTGATTTCAAAACGGTTTCTGATCTTTTCCTTGCCGCGAAATATGATCGATTTCACGGTGCCTACGGGCTGGCCCGTCGCCTCGCCGATCTCGCGGTGCGACATTCCGCAGGCGTATGACATTACCACGATCGCGCGCTCCTCCTCGTCCAGCACGGCCAGCAGTTTGCCGAGATCGAGCACGTCCTCTCTCGGTTCGGTGTAACTCCCCGAGACCGCATCGGCCGTATGGCCGGCCTGCTCGAGAATCTCGCCATAGCGCCTGGACTTGCGCTTCGACTGCAGGAAGGTCGTGTACGCGACCTTCATGAGCCAGCCGATGAACGAGCCCTGGCCTGAGTAGGTGGCGAGCTTGTTCCACGCGTGCAGGAAACAGTCCTGCGCGAGATCGTCGGCCAGCGAAACGTCGCCGGCCAGCCTGCGGAGGAAGTTCCGAACCCGCGATTGGTGCCGCCGGATCAGTTCGCCGAACGCCCGCGTGTCCTCGGCGGAAACGGCACGCGCGACGAGCATATGATCCTCCGCGTCCCTTAATGTCAGCTGTCGCTTGATTCTTCCGTTCCCGCAAAACGCCAGATAATCATGTAGGCGGCGCCTATGCAGGCCGGAAACGCCATGGCCATGAGCAGCCCCGGCCGCGCTTCGGGCTCGGGAACGAACAGTGCGCAAAGCGCCAGGGCCACGGCGAGCCCCAGCCAGATGACGCCCAGGCGCAGATCCCTGTTCTTCGACGCCTTGGGATGACCGAGCCGGTCAACCAGTTCGGGGCTCAGTTCGTGGCCCTTGTCCAGCGCAAGCCGGATCGTTTCCTGCATGTCCTGCCGGGACCGGTAGCGGAGCCAGAAGTAAATCCCGAGCAGGATGACAGGTCCGACGACGGCCGCCAGGCCGATTAGTTCTTCAACCACGCGTTTTCTCCTTGCTGTGCGACAAGCGCGTAGTCGCGCTCTTCTGTGTACTGATGCCGGCCAACGTCCGTTTGGATGCAGCCTCTTTATGTTGTTGTTTTTATTGAAAAAATAGTGCCAATAAGGACTCGGCACCGCGGTCGGTGTCTGGCGTCGGGCAGGCGTCGATCGGCTCGTCGCCGTCGCCCCGTGAGTCGTTGTATTGTCGCTTTGACCCGAACCTCGCCATGGCCCGTCGCCATGCGCCGCTAACTGTCGAACATCGCCTCGAACGCGGCCAGCATCTCCTCCTCGGGGACGTCCCTGATGCGGGTCGCGATGATCCAGTGGTGCCCGAACGGATCGCGTACGCGCCCCGCCCGGTCACCGTAGAACTGGTCGGCCAGCGGGTAAATCTCCTCGGCGCCCTGTTCGAGCGCACGGCGAAACACCGCGTCGGCGTCCGCGACGTGCAGATTGAGGACGACGGACGTCCCGTCGAGACTGGCGGGGCTGGCCGAGCCGATAGCCGGCATTTCATCGGCCAGCATCAGGCGAGTGCCCGCGATCTCGATCTCGGCGTTCATGCAGCTGCCGTCGGGCGCCACGAGGCGCGCTCGAACCTCGCTCGCATCGAATACCCGCTCGTACCACGCGATGGCGTCGCCGGTACGCGCAACCTGAAGATAGGCGGTTATCCCACGCATGGTCCTGACTACTCCACGGCCTTGTAGCTGAACTTCTGCCCGCCGATCGAGGCTTCGTACATGAGCCCGCCCTTGGCGATCGTGAACACGGCCATGCCTTTGGTGTAGCTGCCCGTGACCCTGGCGCTGTCCTCGTCCGTGGCTGCGCCCGCGCCCGTGCCGGTCGTCGTCGCCGCGGCCGATGCGCTCGCCGTAATCGCCACCGCCGTCGCCTGGGCGCCGAACTCGAAGTTGCCGGTCGTAAACTCATCGAACGCGCGTTCATCGACGAAGAAGATGATCTGGCTGTATGCCTGGCCGCCCAGCTGCAACCCGAACGTAAGCTGGGTCATTTTCGTGTCGCCGACGTGTTCGCCCTGCGCGTAGACGCGGCCGTTGCCGTGCGCGCCACCGACGCCCACACCGCCTTTGCCGATGGTCGGGAACACGGCGTAACCGTAGCTGTCGCCGAAGAACTCGCCGTCCAGTGCGCTGCGGAAATTCTCGATCGTATCGGCGTAGCCGTCGGCCCGGGCCGGCGCGGATGCCAACGCTCCCAGCACTACGACGGCCACAAGCAGTGAAGACTGTGAACGCATTTTGATCTCCTCGAGTGTTCTTGCCGCCGAACGGGCGGCCCTGAACGCGGCCTCGGAATCATGCCGGGGCACGGCTGCGCTTTCGCGATGCGCATTATAGCCGCCTCCGTGACAATTAACCCCCGGTGGCGGCCGCCCGCGTTTGTAGCGGGCATGGACGAACGAACTCCAACGGCAGCGAGCTTTCGCATCGATCCGCGCTACTATCAGATCGCGGTATTGAGCGCCCTGCTGATCTTCGGCGTTGCGGCACTCGGCTTCCACATAAGCCCGCTGGGGGCTGCCACGGTGTTCGCGACAGCCCTGGGCACTCAGCTGCTCGCCGGCAGGCTGTCAGGGCTACAACGCTTCGACCCGATGAGCCCGATCATCACGTCGCTGTCGCTGACACTGCTGCTGCGCGCGGATTCGCTCTACCTGCTTGCGTTCGCCGCGATCGTTGCAATCGGCAGCAAGTTCCTGCTGCGCGTTCGCGGAAAGCATGTGTTCAACCCGGCCAACGCGGGCATCGTCGCCGCGATGGCCGCGAGTGAGCATGCCTGGATCTCGTCCGGCCAGTGGGGCAGCGCGGCGATTGGCGCGTTCGCATTCTGCTGCCTCGGCTTTCTCGTGCTCACGCGGGCGAAGCGCGCGGAAACGACGCTGTCGTTCCTCCTGGCATACGCGCTGCTGGTGTTCGTGCGCGCGGCGTGGCTCGGCGACCCGTCCGCCATCCCGCTGCATCAGCTGCAAAACGGCGCCCTGCTCCTGTTCGCGTTTTTCATGATCTCGGATCCCAGGACGTCGCCGGACTCGGCCGCTGGACGAATCCTGTACGGCAGCCTCGTCGCTGGTGTCACGTTCGTAATCCAGTACGTCTACTTCATACCGGGCGCCCCCGTGCTGGCGCTCGTGGGCTCGGCACCGCTCGTGCCGATCATCGATCGCTTGAGCGCCGGCCGGCGCTACCAATGGCACGTCCCGCTTCCCCGCAGTGCCACGACGCCGGCCGGCGGTTTTCATTCACGTCCAACAGGAGTGAGACCATGAGGATTCTAATCGGGCTTTTGTGCATCGCCGCGGGACTGGGCGCTGCGTGGCCGGCACAGGCGTTTTGCGGCTTTTACGTCGCCAAGGCCGACACCGAGCTGTTCAACCGCGCCTCGCAGGTCGTCCTGGTGCGCGACGACGATCGAACCGTGCTGACCATGGTCAACGACTTCGAGGGCGACGTCGAAGACTTCGCCATGGTCATCCCGGTGCCGACCATGATCGAGCGCGGCCAGATCAACGTCGGTGACATGGCCGTTGTCGACCATCTCGACGCCTACACGTCCCCGCGGCTCGTCGAGTACTTCGACCCGGACCCCTGTGCCGTAGCGGAGCGCCGCGAATTCGCGCTGCCGCAGATGTCGGCCGACATGGCGTCGGCCGAGGAGCTTCGCGACCGCGCGAAGGCCTCCGGCGTTACGATCGAGGCAAGCTACACGATCGGCGAATACGACATCATGATTCTCTCCGCAGAGGAGAGCAACGGTCTCATCGACTGGCTGAACGCGAGCGGCTACCGAATCCCCGGGAATGCAGACAAGGTCGTTGGCAGCTACTTGAAGCAGGGCATGCGGTTCTTTGTCGCCAGGGTGAACATCGCCGAACACAATCGCGTCGGCGCTGCGAACCTCCGGCCGCTGCAGGTGGCCTTCGAGCACGATCGCTTCATGCTGCCGATAAGACTCGGCACGCTGAACGCGAAAGGCGAACAGGAATTGTTCGTCTACACGCTCACGCGCACGGGACGCGTCGAGACGACCAACTATCGCACCGTCAAGCTGCCGAGCAACACGGATGTACCGGCGTTCGTCGAGGCCGAGTTCGCGGACTTCTACCGCGACATGTTTACGACCCAGGTCGATCGCGAGCGCAAACGCGCCGTCTTCCTCGAGTACGCCTGGGACATGGCCTGGTGCGACCCCTGCGCGGCCGACCCGCTGAGCACGGCGGAGCTCAAGGATCTCGGCGTGTTCTGGGTTGGCGGACCTTCACGAGTCGATGGCCGCCCGGCCGTGGCCCCGGCACCGAACGTCTTCGTCACGCGCCTGCACGTCCGCTATGACGCCGAACACTTCCCCGAAGACCTGATGTTCCAGGAGACCGGCGACCGCAGCAATTTCCAGGGTCGCTACGTGATCCGCCATCCCTGGAAGGGCGAAGCGCGCTGCGATATCTCGAGCTACCAGGCCGCCGTGCGCGAACGCCAGCGGCGTGAAGCCGAGCAGCTCGCCAACCTGACGGGCTGGGACCTCGACGATATCGTCGCGAAGATCCCCGCGCTCGATAACAGCCCTGTCGAACCCGAATCCTGGTGGTCGCGGCTCTGGAACTAGCCCGCGCCCGGCATCGCTTCGGGTACCATCGCATCACCGGCGAGTTCGGCGACGGAGCCAGTGATGAAGAGCATCTGGGAGCGACTGCAACAGCTGCGTATCGAGGCCGCATCGGCATCGGCCGACATCACGCAGGCGAAGACCTACGACCTCGAGCGGCGCGTCAAGGCGCTGGAAGAAGAGATCGACTCGATCATGCTGATCCTCATGGCAATGTGGGAGCTGCTCGGCAAATCGAGCGGTTTTTACATGAAGGACCTCGAGGCGCGCATCGAGGAGATCGACCTGCGCGACGGCAAGCTCGATGGCAAGCTCAATCCAAACCCGTCGCGCTGCCCTGAATGCAGCCATGCTCTGCACGACCGGCGCAAGGTCTGCATATACTGCGGCACGCCAATCAAGCCGGACCGCAAGTTGACCCGCTAGGCCCTGCTCTTCCAGGCCTCGATCAACGCCGCCTCGCGTTCCGTGGTCATGCCGAAACGCGCATTCGCGATGCGCTCTTCCGACAGCGTTCCCCACCAGCGCATCAGGTCCCGGACCGTCTCGCGCGGCGGCCGGTTCCGGAGTCCCGCGGCACGTGCCGCCTCGCCCGAGAAGCCGAACTGCGCGGCGTCGTCGCCGGTTGTCGGGAAGTAGATCGGGAAAGCGTCGCGGGCCTCCTGCTCGGCGATGAATTCGTCGTCGACCCAGATCGGGTTGACGGTCACGTCGTTGACGGCCTGGCTGTCCTCGAGCAGATCGGCGAAGGTATACGAGCCGACCGGGTTGACGGCGTTGAAGATGCCGTCGGTCTTCCGTTCTACGCAGTCGACGACGAAGTTGGCCAGGTCGTGCACGTCAATGATCTGCATTTCGTAGTCGGGACCGCCGGGCCAGAGCATGTCACCGCCCTTCTTCGCGCGCACGGGATAATACGTGAAACGATCGGTATGATCGCCGGGTCCGCAGATATAGGTCGGCCGCACGATACCGAGCCGGTCTGCGCCGATCTCGGTCGTCGCCCGCTTTTCGCACAGCGCCTTCAGCGCGCCGTAGGTCTCACCGTTGACCTCCTCGACGGTTTCGTCCTCGATCGTCGCGAGCGGCGCGGTCTCATCGTTCATGCGATTGAAGTCGGCATAGACGGACACGGTGGAGATGAACAGGTAGTAGGCGACGTTCGGCGCCAACAGCCGCGACGAATTCTCTACATGCCTGGGCACGTAGCCGGAGTTATCGATGACGACGTCCCATTGCCGATCCTCGAGGCCCGCGAGATCGCCGCCCCGGTCGCCCTTGATCGTCTCGAGATCGGGGAACAGCGTGTTGTTCGTGCGGCCACGATTGAACAGCGTGACGCTGTGGCCACGCCGCAGGGCCTCGCGAACCATTGGCGGACCGATGAAACCGGTACCGCCGAGCACGAGGACGTCGAGCGGCCTGTGCTGCTTCTCGTCGTGGCCGGCGAATGCGGTGGCCGGCAGCCCGGCCGCGGCCACGGCCCCGCCGATCAGGCCGGCCTTCAGGATCTCACGTCGGTTGCTCTTCATGGCACCTCCTCGAGCTTGTTGTTGGTATTTGCTGGCGGGACAGCACGCTAGGCGTAATTCGACAAGATCTTCCTGAGTTCGTTCTTGCCCGGATGCAGCGACTCGAGCGGCAGCTTCGACAGCGGCGTATCGACGTTGCCCATCAGGTCGTGCATCTCCTTGCGCGACTTGTCCAGGTACAGGAGTCCGGTCGTAATCTCCCCGGCGTTGAAGCTCTCGCGCAGGTACTTGAATGCCTTGGCGCGGCTGGTCGGGTCGTAGCGCTTATCCGCCTTGCGCAGCACGATCTTGCTGCCATCATGCAGTTCGATCGGCATGGCTTCGCCGTCTTCGTAGCTCGCCCTGATCTCTTCCTTCGGTGCGACGTAGTCCATGTCGACGACCTGGTGATAGAAGCGCCGCGTGTGTTTATAGCTCTTGGTGGAGCCCTCGTGGTCGTTGAACGTGACGCAGGGGCTGATGACGTCGACGAGCGCAAAGCCGTCGTGCTGCAGCGCCCCCTTGATCAGAGGCACGAGCTGTTCCTTGTCTCCCGAGAAGCTGCGCGCAATGTAGGTGGCGCCAAGGCTCAACGCCGTGCTGACCGGGTCGATCGGCTCCTGCTGGTTGGCCAGGCCCTTCTTCGGCATGCTGCCGATATCGGCGGACGCCGAGAACTGGCCCTTGGTCAGGCCGTACACGCCGTTGTTCTCGATGATGTAGCACATGTTCAGATTGCGGCGGATCGCATGCACGAACTGGCCGACGCCGATGGACAGCGAATCGCCATCGCCGGACACGCCGATGTACAGCAGGTCGCGGTTCGCGGCGTTGGCGCCCGTCGTCACGGACGGCATCCGGCCGTGTACCGAGTTGAAGCCGTGCGACTGGCTGACGAAATAGGCCGGCGTCTTCGACGAGCAGCCGATGCCGCTCATCTTGGCGAGCATGTGCGGCTCGACATCGAGTTCGAAGACGGCCTGGATGATCGCCGCCGTCACCGAATCGTGACCGCAGCCGGCGCACAGCGTCGACACGGTGCCCTCGTAGTCGCGCGTGGTCATGCCGAGTTTGTTGCGCTTGAGCTTGGGGTGTGAAACGACGGGCTTGGCGATGTAGCTCATGCGGCTCTTCCTCTGGATCGTTCGGCCATCACCGCATCGACGACAAAGCCGGCGCCCAGCGGAACGCCGTTGTAGTGCAGCAGCGACACGAGCCTGGCCGGATCGGCCTCGGCATCCAGGATCAACAGGGTACGAAGCTGCGCGTCCCGGTTCTGCTCGACGACGTATACGGTATCGTGCTTGTCAATGAACTCGCGGACCGAGTCGTCGAATGGAAACGCCTTGACCCGGCAATAATTCAGGCTGACGCCCTGCTCGCCCAGCCGGTCCAGCGCCTCCTGGCAGGACGCGTGGCCGCTGCCGACGGTCAGGAGCGCGGTCTTGTTGAAATTCGAGTAGACGATGTCGGCCTTAGGCAGCATCTCGCGCGCGGTTTCCCACTTGACGAGCAGCCGGTCGACGACGTCCTGGTAGGCGTCGGCGTCTTCCGTGTACGCGCCGTAACGGGTGTGGCCCGAGCCGCGCGTAAAATACGATCCCCTGGGATGCTCACCGGGCAGCGTGCGGTACGGAATCCCGTCACCGTCGACGTCCAGGTAACGATAGAACTTCTCCATGTCCTCGAGTTCGTCGGCGGACAGCACCTTGCCGCGATCCGGTACGAAATCCTCGTCCCAGTCGAAGATCGGTACCATCCAGTCATTCATGCCGATATCGAGATCGGAGAGCACCATCACGGGCGTCTGCAGGCGCTCGGCCAGGTCGAAGGACTCGACGGCCATGTAGAAGCACTCCCTCGGATCGGCCGGGAACAGCAGCACATGCTTGGTGTCGCCGTGCGATGCGTACGCGCAGCTCAAGATATCGGCCTGCTGTGTCCGGGTCGGCATGCCCGTGGACGGGCCGGTGCGCTGCACGTTGAAGATGACGGCCGGGATCTCGGCGTAGTAGGCAAAGCCGATGAACTCACTCATGAGCGAGATGCCCGGCCCGCTGGTCGGCGTAAACGACCGCGCGCCGTTCCAGCTCGCGCCCAGCACCATACCGATCGCGGCCAGCTCGTCCTCGGCCTGGATGATGGCGTAGGTGCGCTTGCCTGTCTCGGGGTCGACGCGGTACTCGGCGCAGAAGTTCCGGAATGCGTCCATGAGTGACGTGGACGGCGTGATCGGGTACCAGGCACCGACCGTCGCACCGGCGTACATGCAACCGAGCCCGGCGGCCGTGTTGCCGTCGATGACGATGTGCTCGCTCGTGCCGTCCATCGCCTCGACTTTGCTGGGCAACGGACAGCTGAAGTGTTCGCTCGCGTAGTCGAAGCCCAAGCGAATGGCCTTCATGTTCGACTCGATCAGGTGTTGCTTGTCGCCAAACGTCTCCTCGAGCAGCGTGGTGATGATCTCGAGGTCGATGTCGAGCAGTGCGGCCAGCGCGCCGACGTATGCGATGTTCTTCATGAGGATTCGCGCGCGCGCCCCGTTGAATGCCTCGTTACACATTCGCGACAGCGGCACGCCGATCACCGTGATGTCGTCGCGAGCAAGCTCCGCCGCGCGCGGCCACGTGGAGTCGTAGATGAGGTAGCCGCCCGGCGTGACCTCGGCGAGATCGCGCGCGTAGGTCTGGGCGTTCATGGCGACCATGACGTCGAGGCGCTCGGAGCGTGCCTGGTAGCCGGCGCCCGTCACGCGGATCTCGTACCAGGTCGGCAGACCCTGGATGTTCGACGGGAAGTAGTTCTTGCCGACGACGGGCACGCCCATGCGAAAGATCGCCTTGCGCAACAGCCCGTTCGCACTTGCCGAACCCGTGCCATTCACCGTGGCGATCTTCACTACTATGTCATTTACTGTCGCCACGTTGTCTTCCGTCGATCAGGCCGTCTTGGTGTCGGCCGGGCCGCTTTCGGCCTCGTCGGCCGCATAGGGCAGCAATACGTGCGATTTCTGCATGTCCCAGGCGCCCGTCGGACAGCGCTCGGCGCACAGGCTGCAGTGGACGCACAGGTCTTCGTCTTTGACCATCACGCGGCCGGTTTGTGGCAGCGCATCGGACACGTACAGCGCCTGCTCGAGGTTTTCGGCGGGCGCCGACAAACGGCTGCGCAGGTCCGCCTCGTCGCCGTTCTCGGTAATTGTCAGGCAGTCGACCGGGCAGATGTCGATGCACGCGTCGCACTCGATGCAGTCCTTGGCCGTGAAAACGGTCTGAATGTCGCAGTTCAGGCAGCGCTCGACCTCCTCGATCGTCTGCTCGACCGTGAAGCCGAGTTCGACTTCGATGTCGAGATTCTTGAAGCGCTCCTTGAGGTCGACGTGCGGCATGAGCCGGCGCGCGGCGGGATTGTAATCGTTCGAGTAGCTCCACTCGTGCATCCCCATCTTCTGTGGCGACAGGTTGATGCCGACGGGCAGGCGATCGTTGATGTCCTCGCCCTGGCAATGCTTGTGAATGGAGATAGCGGCCTCGTGGCCGTGGGCCACGGCCCAGATGATGTTCTTCGGGCCGAACGCCGAGTCGCCGCCGAAGAACACGCCCTCGCGCGAACACATCATCGTCTTCTCGTCGACGATCGGGCAGTCCCACTCATTGAACTCGATGCCGATGTCGCGCTCGATCCACGGGAAGGCATTGTCCTGGCCGATGGCGAGGATGACGTCATCGCACGGGATCGTTACCTCGTCGACGACCGTGCCGCGATCGATGCCGCCCTGCTCGTCGATCTTGTACTCCATGACGTCGAATGTCATGCCCGTGAGTTTGCCTTCCTCGATGACGAACGTCTTGGGCGAATGGTTGACGATGATGTCGACGTTCTCTTCCTCGGCGTCCTCGAGTTCCCAGTCGGAGGCCTTGAAAAAGCCGCGCGGCTTGCGCGCCATGACCTTGACGTCCTTCGCGCCGATCCTGAGCGACGTGCGGCAGCAGTCCATGGCCGTGTTGCCGACGCCGATGATGAGGACGCGTTCGCCGATGCTTTCGACGTGTTCGAAAGCCACCGACTCGAGCCAGTCGATACCGATATGAATTCGGTCGCTGTCGTATCGGCCGGGAATATCCAGGTTCTTGCCGCGCGGTGCGCCCGTGCCCACGAACACCGCGTCGAAGTCGTTGCTGTCGAGCAGCGCCTTCATGCTGTCGATCGGGTGATCGAGCTTCACGTCGACGCCCATATCGGTGATGTAGCCGATCTCTTCGTCGAGCACGGCGGGCGGCAGGCGGAAGCGCGGAATGTTGGTGCGCATCAGGCCGCCCGTCGTATCGAGCTTCTCGAACATCGTCAGCTCGTAGCCGAGCGGCGCGAGGTCGTTGGCCACGGTCAGCGACGCGCAGCCGGCGCCGATGAGCGCGACCTTCTTGCCGTTGGTTTTCTCGGGCGCTTTGGGTAGCTGTTCGCTGACGTCGTCGCGATGATCGGCCGCGACGCGCTTCAAGCGGCAGATGGCGACGGGTTTGTCCTCGACGCGGCCGCGACGGCAGGCTGGCTCACAGGGCCGGTCGCAGACCCGGCCCAGGATACCGGGAAATACGTTCGATTCTCGATTCTTGAGGTAAGCGTCGGTGAATCGCCCCTGGGCGATCAGGCGGATGTATTCGGGGACGTCGGTATGTGCCGGACATGCCCACTGACAGTCGACTACCTTGTGAAAGTAGTCCGGGTTCGTCGTATCCGTCGGTTTCATTGCAACCCGAGCGCGTCCACTGTCCGCTCATGTCCTTATGGCGGCTAGCATAGCGCTATCGGGGCGAAAGTAAACAGTACGGTTCGCAATACGAACGCTTCGATCCCCACCGCATTCATGGCCTCGTGAACGCCGCGTGTGGGCAACGGGTCCGTGTCATCGGGCTAACCGCAATCGATGCTCGGGAATCCCGTATTGGGGCGCCGGCAATCGTGTCAGTTGCCCTGGATACCTCGAGGTTCTTCGTCGAACAGCCAGCGCATGCCGGCGCGAAAGGCCGCCGGCGGCGCGGACATGTGGCCGTGGCCCTCGAGGATTGCGGTTTCGAGTTCGAACGGCAGCCCTTGTGCGCTCGACCAGTGCTGTATCCACGTCATCGCCGGCCCGCGGAACTGCGGATCGTCGCCCGACGCGCTGCCGACGAACAGCCGCGAGTCCCCGGCCTCGCCCGGGTCCGCCCAGTGGGCCTCGAGAAAGAAGTCGAGATTGCGATGCAGCGCCGGATTGCTCGCGATGTGGCCCCAGAACAGTCCGGGCTCGGTCATCGCTGTGTACAGGACAAACTGGCCGCCAAGCGACTGGCCGAAGATGATCCGTCGGTCGGACCGGGACCGGTAGCGTCGCTCGACGCCGGGCAACAGTTCGGTCGCGAGGAATCGCTGGAACGCGCCGGCGCCGCCCCAGTAGTCGCGCTCCTCCGACGGCGCCGTGTAGTCGGTGCTGCGCAGGTTGCCGCCCTCGAAACTGTCGCTGCCGTAGGAGATTCCCACGACGATGGCCTCCGGAATCTCGCCGGCAAACCTCAGGTAACCGTAGTACGGCACGAGCATGGGAAACAGGTTGCCGCCGTCGAGCAGGTAGACGGTCGGGTAGCTGCTGGTGGGCTTGTCGTCGTAGCCTTCGGGCAGCATGACATAGACATGCAGGCGCCGGCCCAGGCCGTCCGAATCGAACGCGAGGTAGCGCGTATCGCCGAGCCCCTGCAGGTGGCGAGTGTCGGTGCCGTTCGCTGCGACCGGCGCCGGGAGACCGGCTAGCACGAGCAGGGCAATCCCGGCCTTGAGCAGTATGCTGCCCGACACTACCGAGCCCGCGTGAAGACGAGCCGCCGGCCGGCGATCGCGCCCGTCAGCTTGCCGTCCCGGTACACGGCCTGGCCGTTGATGAAGGTCGTGTCGATCGATGACGAGAATGTGTGGCCCTCGTACGGCGACCAGCCGCATTTCGCGAGTACATTGCCTCGCTCGACCGTGTGCGGCGTGTCCGGGTCCACGATGACCAGATCCGCGTACCAGCCCTCGCGCACGTAGCCGCGCTCGGCGACGCCGAAAATGTCCGCCGGCGCGTGGCAGGCGCGATCGACGATGGTTTCGACCGCGAGTCCGTCGCGCTTCACGAGGTCGAACAGCGTCAGCAGCGCGTGCTGCACCAGGGGCAGCCCGGCCGGCGCTTTGAAGTACTTGTTGGCTTTTTCCTCGGCCGTGTGCGGCGCGTGATCGGTCGCGACGATGTCGATCCGGCCCTCCTTGAGCGCCGCCACGAGCGCCTCGCGATCCGACGCATACTTGATCGCCGGGTTGCACTTTATGAGCGCGCCCTTGTCCCCGTAGCGGGACGCGTCGAACCACAGATGATGCACACAGACCTCGGCGGTCAGGCGTTTCTCCGAACGGTGGGCGTCGGAGAAAAGCGCCATCTCGTCGGCCGTCGTCAGGTGCAGGATATGCAGCAGCGCGTCGTGCTTGCCGGCGAGTTCGACCGCGAGCGTGGACGATTTCAGGCAGGCCTCCCGCGAGCGAATCTCGGGGTGAACCTCGAACGGCACGTCCTCGCCGTACTTCTCGCGCGCCGCAGCCTCGTTGGCCCATATCATGGGCGAATCCTCGCAGTGCGTGACGACCATGACGGGCGCATACTCGAATATCTTGTCGAGCGCATCGACGTCGTCGACGAGCATGTCGCCCGTCGAAGCGCCCATGAACGCCTTGATGCCGCAGGCCTCGCCGACTTCGAGCGCCTTGATCGCCTCGATGTTGGTGTTGGTGGCGCCGAGGTAGAAGCCGTAGTTACCCGTGCAGCGACCGTCGGCGCGTGCGTACTTGTCGGCGAGCGTGGCGCTGTCGATCGTCAGCGGATTGACGTTCGGCATGTCCATGAAACTCGTGATTCCGCCTGCCGCGGCAGCCGCCGACTCCGTGGCAAGATCGCCCTTGGCCGTCAGGCCCGGCTCGCGAAAATGCACCTGGTCGTCGATCATGCCGGGCATCAGGTACTTGCCCGAAGCGTCGATCACCTCGGCGTCCTCGGCTGAGATCGACGCGGCGATCCTTTCGATCCGGTCACCCTTCACGAGCACGTCGGTATCCACGATGCTGCCCTCGTTCACGAGCCGCGCGTTGGTAATAAGCGTTTTGGTAGTTTCACTCATTTGCTGAGGCTCTTCTCCATACTCGTGACACCTGCCCGCATTGTATGCGATAACCCGGAAGGGGCATACGCAGGCCAGGCATGAGCGAAACCAGCTACGTCGATCTCGTGGACGAAGCGCGCGTCTACGACGTCGCGATCGAATCGCCGCTCGAACCGGCCGCCAAGCTGTCAGCGAGGCTCGGGAATCGCGTTCTGATGAAGCGCGAGGACCTGCAGCCGGTACACTCGTTCAAGCTGCGCGGCGCGTATAACAAGATCGCGGCGATGAGCGACGACGAGCTGGTCCGGGGCGTCATCTGCAGTTCGGCCGGCAATCATGCCCAGGGGGTCGCCCTGGCCGCGCAGCGCCGCGGGGTTTCCGCCACGGTCGTCATGCCCGTCACGACGCCCGAAATCAAGATCGATGCCGTCCGCGCGCTTGGCGGCAACGTGATACTCGAAGGCGACAGCTACGACGACGCCCACGCGCACGCCACGGCGCTCGCCGAGCAACACGGCCACTGTTTCATTCATCCTTTCGACGACCCGCTCGTGATCGCCGGCCAGGGCACGATCGGCGCCGAGCTCCTGAACCAGGCCGGCAGCGGTATCGACGTGATCGTCGTCCCGATCGGTGGCGGCGGGCTCGCGGGCGGTATTGCCGCCTATCTGAAGCAGCGCGGCGCGGGTATTCACATCGTCGGCGTCGAACCCGAAGACTCGGCCGGCATGCTGGCGTCGATCGAAGCGGGCCACCCTGTCACGCTCGACCACGTCGGTATCTTCGCCGACGGCGTCGCCGTTCGCCGGGTCGGCGACGAAACTTTCTCGCTTTGCAGGCAGTACGTCGATGAAATCGTCACGGTCGATACCGACGAAACCTGCGCCGCGATCCGTGACGCGTTCGAGGACACACGCAGCATCCTGGAGCCCGCCGGCGCGCTCGCCATTGCCGCGACGAAGAAACTCGTCGCCGAGAGACACTGGCGCGGCAGGACCGTCGTGACGATCTGCTGCGGCGCCAACGTCAATTTCGATCGCCTGCGGCATATCGCCGAGCGCGCGGCGGTCGGCGAGCATCAGGAAATGCTGTTGGCGGCCGAAATCGAGGAGACGCCCGGCAGCTTCCGTCGATTCTGCGAAGCCGTTGGCCGGCGCGGCATTACCGAATTCAACTACCGCTACAGTCCCGGCGATACGGCGCACATCTTTGTCGGCGTCAAGCTGGTTGGAGGTCTCGAGGAGCGGGCCGAGCTACTGGCGCGGCTCGCTGGCGACGGATACCCGGTCATTGACTTGAGCGACGACGAAATGGCCAAGCTGCACGTGCGCCATCTGGTCGGAGGCCGAGCCGCGAAGATCGTCAATGAGCGGCTGTTCCGCTTCGAATTTCCGGAGCGGCCCGGCGCCCTGCTCGAGTTCCTGAGTGCCGTCGGCAATCAGTGGAACATCACGCTGTTTCACTACCGCAATCACGGCAGCGACTACGGACGCGTGCTGGCGGGCATCGATGTTCCCGAAGACGAGCGCGGCGAACTCGCGAAGCACCTGTCCGACCTCGGCTACCCGCACAGCGAAGAGAGCGACAATCCCGCCTACTCGATGTTCCTCCGCTAGCTGAACAGCCCCACGCCTTATTCCTCGATCGCATCGGTTTCCGATGCAACGAAAGCATCCGACATAACTGACTCGCATATGCCATATTGTTTGCAACGAAACGGCGGCGCGGAGCATCTGAGGGGTACGGACGAGTTATACGAAACATACTCAAATCCCTTATGCTGTTTGTTTCGTACTTGAGGCGGTGGCTTTTGCCACCGCCTTTTTTTCTTCACCACATCTCGCGCATGCGGCTGCCGACATCGATCCGCGTGGACGAACGCGAGGCAGGGGCGCTGTCTCGCACGGCATCCCGGCCGCGGAATTCGGTGCGCATCGTCTTGAGCAGCCGATCCGTCATGAAGCGGCTGCGGGCGCCGTAGACGTGTCGGTCGCCGTCCGGCGGCTGCTGGCTCACGTGAAACTTGAGCGGCGCAATCAGCGTTAGCGACTGCCTGGCGCGGGTCATGGCGACGTACAGCAGGCGGCGCTCCTCCTCGATGAGCTCGGCCTTGCCCGCGGCGAACTCCGAGGGGAAGCTGCCGTCGGTCACGTTGAGCACGAATACCGACTCCCATTCCTGCCCCTTGGCCGAGTGCACCGTCGACAGGATCAGGTAGTCTTCGTCGAGCAGCGGATCGCCCGCTTCGGCGCCGGCCGAGGCGGGCGGATCCAGCGTCAGCTCGGTCAGAAATCGCTCGCGGGTCGCATAGCGGCCGGAAATCTGCTCGAGCTGCTCGATGTCGGCTTCACGGGTTTCCACGCTGTCGTAGAGGTGCTCCATCACTGGCCGGTACCAGCGCCTGAGTTCGGCGAGTCCTGCCTGCCAGCCGGCCTCGCCCGACTGCGCTGACAGCGACTCGATCAGCGTCGTGAACGCCGGCCAGTGCGGCTGCGCGGCCGACGGCGGCACGAAGTACTTGAGACTCTTAACGGCGTGGTCGTTGAGGACGAGATGCTCGCAGCATTTGCCGGCGCTGGCCGGCCCCATGCCGGGCAACAGCTTCAGCACGCGGAACGCGGCGACTTCGTTCTTCGGATTGTCCGCCCACTTCAGGATCGACAGGACGTCCTTGACGTGTGCCGCTTCGAGAAACTTGAGACCGCCGTACTTGACGTACGGGATATTGCGCCGCAAGAGCTCGATCTCGAGCCGGTCGCTCGTATGCGAACCGCGGAACAGAACGGCCTGGTCCTTGAGCTCAACGCCCTGCTCGCGATTCTCGAGGACCGCCTCCACGACGAACTCGGCCTCGCTATCGCCGTCCTCGACGGTCACGTAGGCGGGCGGCGCGCCTTCCCTGCTCCGCGAGAACAAATGCTTGCGGTACTGGCGCTCGCTTTCGGCGATCAGGCAATTGGCGCTGTCGAGCACGGCCTGGGTCGAGCGGTAATTCTCCTCCAGCGTCACGATCTCGGCCGACGGCATGAAGTGGTCGGGAAAACTGAGGATGTTGTCGACGGACGCCGCGCGGAACGAGTAGATCGACTGGGCGTCGTCGCCGACGACGCTCAAGCCCCGGCCGTCAGGCTTCAGCGCCAGCAGGATGTCGGCCTGGACGCGATTGGTGTCCTGGTACTCGTCGACGAGCACGTGGTCGAACCAGCCGCCAATCGTTGTCGCGAACTCTTCCTCGGCGACGAGGTGACCGAGATACAGGAGCAGGTCGTCGTAGTCGAGCGCCTGGAGCTTGAGCTTGCGCTCGACGTAGCCGCGATACAGTGAGCGAAGCTCCCGCTCCCAGTCGGCACACCATGGAAAGGCCTCGTCGACGACGGCCGTGAGGTCCGACCGTGTGTTGACGGTGCGGGAATAGATGGCGAGGCAGGTGTCCTTCTTCGGGAACCGCCGCGAGCGCTTTGAAAGTCTGAGTTCGTGACGCACGACGTCCATGAGGTCGGCCGCATCGCCGCGATCCAACACCGAGAACGAGGGCTCGAGGCCCACGTTGTGCGCGAACTGTCGGAGCAAGCGGTTGGCAATCGAGTGAAACGTTCCGGCCCAGGGCAACGCGAAACGCCGGCCGTCGCCGCCGTCGGCCCTGAGCGCGGCGCGCACGATCGTTTCCACTCGCCGTGTCATTTCGGTCGCGGCCCGGCGCGTGAACGTCAGCAGCAAAATTCTCGAAGGATCGACGCCACAGAGGACCAGGTGCGCCACGCGATGCGCCAGGGTCATCGTCTTGCCGGTGCCGGCGCCGGCGATCACGAGTAGCGGGCCGGCCTCGAAGCCGCCGTCGGCCAGCCCCTCGCCATGGGTCGCGGCCATTCGCTGCGCCGTATTCAGCATGGCCAGGTAGTCGTTATCGGCTTGCTCGGAAACGTCGACCGCGTCCACTTGACCCTCGCTCGGGCGGCTAAAACGGGACTGTCTTTTTATACAGTACTGGATCCATTTACAAGTGTTGGCCGAAAAACCCGTCGATCAAGGCGGCGAGCGTCGCGGGCGCTTCGAAGTGCAGCATATGGCCGGCGTTATCGACGACCTCGAGCGACGCGCGTGAAAACGGCAGACCGACGCTGCCGGCACCGACCTCGGCATCGGCTCCGGCGGCGAACTCGCTCTGACCGCCGGCTACGAGCAGCACATCGGCCGTTGCAGTTTGCCAGCAGCTTTCCGCCTCGGCGCGGCGGTACAGCACCGGGTTCCTGAGCCGGTGCAGCGGGTCGGCGCGCAATACCACGGCGCCGCCCTGTTCGCGCGCCCAGCAGCGCGCGACGAACTCCGCCTCCGGCCGCCCTATCGCCGGGCTTCTTTCGGCGATGCGATCCGCCAGCGCCGCAAAGTCGGGGTAGTCGGCAAACCTGGGTTCCGATCGGCCGCCCGAGATCCACTGCCGGTACCGGGCCGGCGCGTCCGCGGGATCCGAATCGGGCAAGCCGAAACCTTCGAGATTGACGAATGCGCGCACGCGTTCCGGGAACGCACCCGCGTAAAGACCCGCAATGTTGCCGCCCATGCTATGCCCGACCAGCAGCGCGGGCGCATCGGGGCTGTATCGCTCGAGCAGCGCGTCGAGGTCGGCGAGATAATCCGGGAACCAGTAGGCATGCACGCTCCCGTGACTGTCGCCGAAGCCCCGTAGATCGGGGGCAACCACGTGCCAGTCGCGCTTGAGCTTGTCGACGACGAACTGGAAAGTCGGCCCGCAGTCCAGGAATCCGTGCAGAACGACTATGAGCGGCGCGTCGGCCTCGCCCCACTCGTGGACCGCGTAGTCGATGCCGCGAATCGGGATGTCGGAGGTGCGCCGCGCCGCGACGGGCGTGTAGATGTGGGACAGAGCCATGTCGTGTATAAACGTGAGGTCTCGGGGATTCGCGGCCAACGATCACAAACGCGCGCACGAATGACAACAGAAATCGCTATCGTCCTCGGCATTCTCGCCGTCTCGTTGGTACTTTTCATCAGCGAAGTCATACGCATGGACCTCGTGGCGATGCTCGTGCTCGGCGCGCTGGCCGTCACCGGCCTCGTCACGGCGGACGAGGCGCTTGCGGGATTCAGCAACGGCGCCGTCGTAACCGTCTGGGCCATGTTCATACTGAGCGAAGGACTGACGCGCACGGGCATCGCCGACATTATCGGCCGTCAGGTCATGCGCATCGCCGGCACCCGGGAATTCTCGATGATCGTCGTAATAATGATCACGGGCGCGGTCCTGTCGGCCTTCATGAACAACATCGGCGTCGCCGCGCTGATGCTGCCGGTCGTCGTCGACATCGCCCGGCGGACACGGATTCCACCGTCTAGACTCCTAATGCCGCTCGCCTATTCGACGCTGCTCGGCGGCCTGATGACACTGATCGGTACGCCGCCCAACCTGCTGATCTCGGCGTCGCTGACGCAAAACGGTGAGCAGCCCTTCGCGCTGTTCGACTTCACGCCCATCGGTGGCGGCGTCATGGTCGTCGGCGTCCTGTTCATCGCGTTGTTCGGCCGCTTGCTGTTGCCGAAGAAGAAGGCCAAGCAGGACAGGGCCGTGAGCCAGCGCAGCCTTCGCTCGCGCTACAAGCTTCACGAGCGCACGTTCCTTTTGAGAGTACCGTACGACTCGGTGCTGGTCGGCAAGACCATTGCCGAGAGCCGCATCGGAACGTCTACGGGACTGATCATTCTCGCGCTGACGCGCGGCGGACGTAACGAACCGCTGCCCGGCCGCCAGACCGTACTGCGCGGCGGCGACGGACTGCTGATTCAGGGCCGCGTCGACCAGTTTCGTGAACTCAGGCGCTGGAGCGATCTCGTGATCGAGCGCGAGGCGCCCGTGCTCAAATCGATGGTCGCGTCCAAGCTCATGTATGCCGACGTGCAGATCGCCGAGGGCTCGCCGCTGGTGGGCGAACTGATCCGTGATGCCGCCTTGCGCAGCCGCTTCGACGTTCTGGTCGTCGGCGTCCTGCGACGTGATGGCTATCGCCTGACCAACCTCGCGTATGTGCCGCTTCGCTCGGGCGACCGCTTGCTCGTACAGGGCGAGGAAGACGCGATGCAGCAGCTCGAGAAGTTCGCCGACTTCGACGAAGTGAATCTCGCTTCGGTCGACGAGATCGAGGACCGCTACAAGGCCGACGAGCGCATGTTCGTCGTACGCCTGCCGAAGGACTCCGACCTGAGCGGCGCGACGCTTGCCAAGAGTCGGCTCGCGGACGTGTTCGACTTTCGCGTGCTCGCGGTATTTCGAGACGGCAAGCTCAAGACGATGCCGCGCGGCGACGAGACGCTGGAAGGCGGCGACCTGTTGCTCATCGAGGGCCAGCCCGGCGACCTGGACGTCCTGCGCGGACTGCAGGAGCTCGAGATCGACACGCGCAGCGCGGCCAATCTCGGCGCCTTCGAGTCCGAGCGCTTGACGCTCATGGACGCGACGCTCGATCCGCGAACGCGCCTGGCCGGCAAGACGGTCGGCGAGCTCAACTTCCGTGAGCGCTACGGCATCGAACTCGCGGGAATATGGCGGGAGGGAGAACCCGTGGGCACCGATCTCGCCGATGAGCGGCTGCAGGTCGGCGACGCCCTGCTGCTGCTCGGCCCGCGCGATCGCCTGCAGCTGCTCGCCTCGGATTCGGACTTCCTGGTCCTGACGCCGCTGGGGCAGGAACCGCCGGACACGCGCCGCGCGCCGCTGGCCGCCTTCATCATGCTGTCGGTCATCGTCAGCGTCATGCTCGGGCTGGCGCCCATATCCATCGCCGCCGTGATCGGCGGCACGATCATGGTGCTGCTCGGCTGTCTGACGATGGAGCAGGCTTATCGGGCAATCGAGTGGCGCGCGATCTTCCTGATCGCCGGTATGCTGCCGCTCGGCACGGCGATGTCGGAGACCGGGGCCGCCACCTATCTCGCCGACCAGGTCATGCTGCTGCTGGGCGATGCCGGGCCGTGGCCCGTGATCATGGGCCTCTACATCCTGACGGCCATGGCGACGATGATCATTCCGACCGCGGCGCTCGTGGTCCTGATGTCGCCGATAGTCCTGTCGGCCATGTCGGACCTGGGCCTCGCCCCGCAAACCGCGATGATGGCCGTGGCCATGGCGGCGTCAGCGAGTTTCACGAGCCCGATCTCGCACCCGGCGAACATCCTGGTCATGGGTCCGGGCGGCTACCGCTTCGTCGACTACCTGAAAGTCGGCGTACCGCTGACGCTGGTCGTGTTCATAACGGTCATGGTCCTGCTGCCCACGCTCTGGCCGCTCACGCCCCTGTGAGCAAACAAGTCGTTATCGCGGGCGCCGGGCACGCGGCCGGACAGTTGCTGGCAACGCTAAGGCAACAGCGGTATGGGGGGCGCGTCGTGGTAGTCGGCGAGGAGACCGCGCTGCCCTACCAGCGCCCGCCGCTGTCGAAGAAGTATCTTTCGGGCGACTTGCCCGTCGAACGGCTGCTGTTCAAGCCGAGATCGTTTTACGATGCCCTTGACGTCGACTTCAGGCTCGGGCAACGCGTCACAGAGATCGATCGCGAGGCTCGACGCGTGCAGACGGACGCGGGCGACCGCATCGACTACGACACGCTGTTCCTCGCCACGGGCGGCCGGGTCAGAAGGCTCTCGCTGCCCGGCAGCGACCTGCCCGGTATTCACTACCTGCGAACGCTCGAAGACTCGGATCGAATCCGCGAGACGCTCGACGGTGCCGACCGCATTGCCGTCGTCGGCGCAGGTTATGTCGGGCTGGAAGTGGCCGCGGTGGCGCGCAGCCTCGGGATCGAAGTCACGATCGTCGAAAGCGCGGACCGCGTACTGAGCCGCGTCGTATCACCGACGCTGTCCGCGTTCTTCGAATCCGAGCACCGCGGCCAGGGCGTCGACTTCGAACTCGATGCATCGCCCGAGAGTTTCGACGGCAGCGGGCGCGTCGAGTCGCTCAGGCTCCGGAACGGCCGCACGATCGCTGCCGATGCCGTGATCGTCGGCATCGGCATCGAGCCCAACAGCGAGATCGCCGCCGCCGCGGGCCTCGAAACCGACGACGGAATCGTCACCGACGTTTACTGCCGGACGAGCGATCCGACGATCTACGCCGTGGGCGACTGCAACGCACACCCGAGCGCCGTGTACGGCAGGCGCGTTCGGCTGGAGTCGGTGCAAAACGCGCTCGAGCAGGCCCGGATTGCGGTCGTCAATGCCTGCGGCGCGGCCGACGCCTACGACCAGGTGCCGTGGTTTTGGTCCGACCAGTTCGATCTCAAGCTGCAGATTGCAGGGCTGTCGGAGGGCTATGACAAGGCCGTCGTGCGAGGCGACCCGTCAAGCCGATCGTTCTCCTGCGCATATCTGCGGGACGGGCGTCTGATCGCCGTTGACGCCGTGAACGCACCGCGCGATTTCATGCAGGCGAAGCCCCTGATACACGAGCGGTTTGCGCCGGACCCCGACGCACTCGCGGATCCGGGGGTCGCGCTCGAGGATGTGCCCGTCGCGGTGACGGATGCGGGCTAGCGCCTGTCCGCGCTCAACGCGTCTTCGTCAGGTATCTCGAGCAGCAGCCGGCCTTCGAGGGCCACGGGGCCGTCGACGGCCGAGTAGGCCGACGCCGTCAGCGTTTCGATCGCCTCGGCCTCGACGCCGCGGAACACGCCGCTGCCACCGTGAACGCGTGCTGTGCCGAGCGGTTCCGGCCCTGTCGTAATGGTCCCGCGCCAGTTGCCGCGCCAGCTGTCTGCCGAGCTCAGGTGCGCCGGCAGCACGATGTCGCGCATGAATTCCCAGTAGTTCTCGGACTGCTCGACGAGCAGGGTCCCGCGGCCGGGCAGGTAGACGAACCAGACGCTGTCCGCGAGCAGGTCGCCGTTCAGGATCTGCGAATTCTCCGACAGCGAGACGAACTTGATGCCGATACCGACGGTCTCACCGCGCATGCTGCGAAGCGTCGTGACCAGCGCGCTGGTCTCGGTGATCGTCGGCTCCCAGAGCTCCATAACGCCCTTCGGGTGTGGCGCAATCGCCGACTTGCCTTCGTTGGTGAATAGAATCGTGTCGTCGGCCACGGCCGAAAAATCCAGTGAAATCTGCACACCGTCGCTGACATCGAGCGGAGTCAGCATCGGCCGCGAAGACGGGATGAACAGCACGATCGCGACGGCCAGCGCGCCGCCCAGGACGAAGCCTGCGGCGAATCCGAGCAGGTACTTCATTCGACCGACGCCTCTCTGCCACGCTGACCGTCGATGTCGACGGGACGTGTCGACACGTACTGCGTCGCCAGTTCGATCCGACCGCGGTTACCGCCGCCGTCGCGAGACGTGTCGGCGAGCCAGCGCTCGCGTACCTGTCCGGCGAGCGATTCGAATTCCCGCGTGCCCGCCCGCATATCGCCGACCCGGCCGCCGGCGCCCAGCGGCGACGGTTTCATCGTGACGTACAGTGAACCCCGCGCCGGCAGGTGTAGCACCCACTCGAGAACTTCGCCCGCCGCCGGATCGTCGATCGCGAAGCGCGTGGCAACGCCGACGACGGCATCACGCGAGTTCCGGAGCTTGAAAACCTCGGCCCGGGCATCGGCGAAGATCGAATCGCCGGGCCACTGCATTCCCGCGGGCAGCGGAT
Organism: Woeseiaceae bacterium; assembly: GCA_028280615.1. Lineage (GTDB taxonomy): Bacteria > Pseudomonadota > Gammaproteobacteria > Steroidobacterales > Woeseiaceae > UBA1847. The sequence continues at coordinate 66,239 of JANQLK010000015.1, forward strand.
CGCGATCACCCTGCGCCCCGATCATGATGCGATCCGAGGGCACGTTGACATGGAAGGTTTCCGTGTTGCCGCCGTTGGGGGTGACGGTGCCGATCGATGCCTCGCGTGCAACGTCAATGGCCGGGGCCAGATATAGCCCGCCGAGGGCAACCAGCACGCCGATGACTATTCCTATGACAAAGGTCTTGATCACGAGCAAAATCGGAACGGTCCGCCCTGCCAGCAAAGATAGCCGCGAGTTTAGTTAAGTCCGGCTTGTCGGCCTACTGTCGAGGGCCAAACTGTGACAGAACGCACACCCCTGGGGCATTCTTGGGCATCGGCACCACACAGTCTTGACCGGAGGAAGCCCGTGACGGCAACAGACCCACGCAACGAGACGATCCTCGTCGGGATCAACGGCGAACTCAAGCCGAGGGCCGACGCGCGCGTGTCGGTGTTCGACAGCGTCGTGCAGGGCGGCGATGCGGTATGGGAGGGACTCCGCGTCTACCGCGGCCGCGTCGCCGCGCTCGAAGAGCACCTGACGCGGCTCATCGACTCGGCGAGGGCGCTCGCCTTCGAGGGCGTCCCTTCCAGGGACGACGTCCGCGACGCGCTTTTTGCTACGCTCGAAGCGAATGGGATGCGCGACGAGGCGCACATTCGGCTCACGCTCACGCGTGGCGAGAAAGTCACGTCTGGAATGAACCCGAAGCTCAACCGCCGGGGCTGCACGATGATCGTACTGGCGGAATGGAAGCCGCCCGTGTACGCCGATTCGGGTATCCGCGTCATCACGGCCGCCACGCGCCGCAACACGCCGGAGTGCCTCGACTCCAAGATTCACCACAACAACCTGTTGAACAACATCCTCGCGTCGATCGAAGCCAATGTCGCCGGCGTCGATTCGGCAATCATGCTGGACGTCCATGGCTTTGTCTCGGAAACCAATGACACGAATCTGTTTCTCGTCCGCGACGGGGTCGTCAGGACGCCGCATGCCGACAGCTGCCTGCCGGGCCTGACCCGCCGCATGGTCATGGATATCTGTTTACGCGAGTCGATCGAGTGCCGGGAGCGCAACCTGTCGCTGACAGAGCTCTACACGAGTGACGAAGTGTTCACGACCGGCACGATGGGGGAACTGACGCCGGTGCTGGAAGCGGACGGGCGGACGATCGGCGGCGGCAGCATCGGGCCGATGACCCGGAAGCTTAAGCGCTTGCATCGCGAACACGCGTATGACACCGGCGTGCCGCTGCCGTTCTGAGCGGCCGAATCGCTACTGGCTCTTCGCGAAGTAGCGCTCGAGGTACTCGTCGAAGCTCAGCTCATCGGCCTCCTCGATGGCTCGCTGCTGATGGACAGACTCCCGGACTGCCTGTTCGAGGACGCGAAGCCGCTCGGGATCCGGCGCATCGGTTTGCGCAAAGTAGTTGCGGTGCCCCTCCGCGACCGCCATCGTGTAGTCAAAGAACCCGACATTCTCATCGCGTAGATCCGCGATGATGCGCGCAGACGGTGTCAATTCCGGCGCGTCGACGAGAGTGCGCATTGCCTCGACCGACTCCCGATAGCGGGCCCTGCCGTCGCCGCGATCGATCTCGCCGGCGACGCACTCGACGTCGTTCACGATTTCGCGGGCCCAGCTCTTGAGCGGCACTTCGGCCCCGTCGCGACGCAGCGTGAGCGCCGGATCGCGGCCGCGCCTCGCGGTCGCCGCCTGGTTGAACTTGGTCTCCTCGAGTCCCTTCGCGTCGAGTGCCGGGCTGTCGGCCAGCAGGCAGTAGACCAGGAACGCCTCGATGAAGCGCATCGTGTTCTGGTTGATGCCGCAGGGGTCGAACAGGTTCAGGTCGAGCGCGCGTACTTCCACGTACTCGACGCCGCCGCGGCGCAGCGCCGCGGTTGGCCGCTCGCCGCTCCGAATGACCCGCTTCGGTCGAATCGGGCTGTAGTACTCGTTTTCGATCTGCAAGACGTTGGCGCTGAGCTGACGGTACTCGCCGCCCACCTTGACGCCGATGGCCTCGTACTTGGGCTCGGGCGTCCGGATCGCCCTGGACAGGTCGCGAATGTACTCGTCGATGGAGTTCAGACCGATCGTCAGCCGCGACTGTGTCTGGTTGTTGTAGCCGAGATCGCTCATTCTCAGTGACGTGCCGTAGGGCTCATACCAGGTCCGATCGTTGAGCGACTCGAGCCTGAGCTGCTGACCGTCGCCGAAAGACTTGCAAAGCGCGGGCGATGCGCCGAACAGATACAGCAACAGCCAGCCGGTGCGGCGAAAATTCCTGACCAGCCCCATGTAGCGCGCGGATCGGAAATCGCCCGGATCGCTGTCGTCCTCCATGACCTGCTGAAAGGCGGTCCAGAAGACTTCCGGCAGCGAGTAGTTGAAGTGCACGCCGGCGATGGTCTGCATGCGCCGGCCGTACCGATGACCGAGGCCCCGGCGATACACCGTCTTCATCCGCCCGACGTTCGACGTGCCATAGTTGGCAAGCGGAATGTCGGCATCGTCGCCGGGAATGCCACAGGGCATGCTCGCCGGCCACAGCAACTCGTGGCCGAGCCGGGTGCAGGTGAACTGGTGGATGTCGAGTAGCACCCTCAGGGCCTCCCAGGTCGTCGTGTACGCGGGCGTCACGAATTCGAGCAGAGCCTCGGAGAAGTCGGTCGTGATGTAGGGATTGGTGAGCGCGGACCCGAGCTGCGCGGGATGCGGGGTGGTGGAGAGCATGCCGTCTTCCCCAACCCGAAGCGCTTCCTTCTCGATGCCCTTCTGTCCTCCGGCCAGGACGGAGCGGTCCGCGGTGCAAAGCGCAGCAAGGCGATGTTCCAGTTCGGATTTCACGCAGACCTTTTACCATAACCGTAGGCGACACGCGTCGCAGCGCTCGGCCTGCTTCGGCGGATGACCCGGCCTGCCGTCAGGTGACGGCGTCTGCAGCCCGGGGGCAAGTGATTTACACTGTGTGCATGACCAGCCCCGCGTTAAGGCAACTGACCGTCGCCGGCATTCTCGCCGCCGCGCTCCTCGCGACGGACGCCGCGCATGCATTCCGCTGCAAGAACAGGATCGTGCGTGAGGACATGCACGAGCAGCAGGTCATCGCGGCCTGCGGCCAGCCGACAACGCGTCGCAATCTGGGCGTCGCCGTCCGCGGCTACACCTGGCGCGGCAACGGCAGCGCAAGACGTTACTACGGCTTCGGCAATCTCGTCGAAGAGGTCCTCGTGACCGAGTACGTGTACAACTTCGGCCCGCGAAAACTCATGCAGCGGCTCCTGTTCGAAGGCGGCGTGCTGGTCCGGATCGAGACGATCGGCTACGGCTACATCGAGAAGTAGTCTGTCGCGAAAAGGCCGGTATGACCTGACATTTCGCGCTGCCAGAAGGTACTATGCGCGCACGTTCCCGGGGCTTTTGGAGCCGCACGCGCATGGCTGAATCCCGCCTACGACGACTTTCCGACCGATCCAGCGGTCCTGCCACGCTCATCAGCGAGGGCTGTACCATCTCGGGCCATATCAAGTCCAGCGGCGACTTCCACGTCTCGGGCGGCGTCGAGGGCGACTGCGAGATCGACGGCGCCGTCACACTGACGAAGAAGGGCCGCTGGTACGGTTCGATCGCGGCCGGACATGTCATCGTCGCGGGCCATGTCGACGGTGATATTTCGGCCACAGGCAGTATCGAAATTATGGATACCGCAAGGATCAGCGGAGCCGTGACGGGCAAAGCCATCGCCGTCGCCGAGGGCGCCGTCGTCGAAGGCCAGATGATGACCACGGGCAACACCGACCCGACCGAATTCGTCGAGAAGCGTCAGCACGAAGCTTAAATTTACCGATCGATAAAGATCGCCTTCGGCTGCTCAACGGGTGCTAGACTGCATCTATCAAGGGCAACAAGAATAGCGCACAAGCCCGCAGGCCGTTGGTTCAGGCGGGACCACAAGCCCGATCGACGATGAACAGCAATTTCGTACCGCGCCACCTCATTGTGGCTCTGCTGCTCGGGATAGCGCTTACCGCCGTCCTGCTCACGATGTTCTATGGCCAGTACCGCCGCCTCGGCGAAGACATGGTCGAGACCAGCTCGGCCGAGCATGACGCTTTCCTGCGCGAGAACCTACAGCGCAAGAGCAGCGACGAGCTGAACGCGATCGCCAACGAGATTGGCGACCTCAGGCTTCCGGGATCGATACTGCCGGTATTTCGCCGGGCACTCGCTGCCAGCGACCAGCTCGTAGGATTGAGGTTCATGGCCGCGGACGGTTCCGTCCTCGAGGCCGGCGACATTCCGGACACCGAGGCCCCGGTATCGGCCGTCTGGCTGCCCGGCAGCCTGGTCGTCGCCCACCCGATGCACGGGCTGGCCGCGACCGATGACGTGCTCATCGGCGCATTCAGCCTGGAAGCACTTCAGAACGAGTCGACTGCCTACTCCGACGAGATAGCAATGACCGAGATTCGAGTACGGCGCTCGAGCTTTCTGTGGATCGGCGTCGCGGCCGCGGGCACGCTGATCCTCTGCCTGACTATCGTCATGCTGATCATGCGTGATCAGATGCGGCGCATCGAAGACCTCAAGCGGCAGGCCGAGAAACTGACCGATTCGGACTTCGGCGAGGCGCTCGAGGAGACCCGCGGCGACGCGCTCGGCGACCTCGCGACGGTTTTCAACCGCATGCGAGAGCGTCTCAAAGCGACGACGATCCATCGTGACTACGTGGACAGCATCCTGTCGAGCATGAACGATGCCGTGATCGTCACGGACCGGAACGGACGCATCAGGCGCATCAACAAGGCCACGACCCACCTGCTCGGCTACGAGGCGGACGAGTTGCTCGACACGAACATCGACCGCATCGTCGACACCAAAAGGAACACGTCAATCGCTCGCAGCGAGGAGAGCGGGCTGCCGCGGGAAACCTTCTTTGAAAGCAAGTTCGGCGAATCGATTCCGGTCTCCTATACATGCTCGATCCTGGACGCCACGGACGGCGAATCCGGGGACCTCGTGTACGCGGCGCAGAACATCACCGAACGTCGCCGTGCAGAACGAAGGATACGTTATCTGGCGCGTATCGATGCGCTGACCAAGATTCCCAACCGGATGCAGTTCCAGCATTTGCTGCAGCGCGCGATCGCCCGCGCGCGCCGCTCCGGCAGCGTGTTGAGCCTGTTTTACATTGACGTCGATCACTTCAAAGACATCAACGACACGTTCGGCCACCTCGCCGGGGATACGACGCTCGAGACCGTCGCCGAACGTCTCGCGGCGAGCCTGCCCGAGAATTCCGTCATCGGCCGGCTGGCGGGCGATGAATTCGCGGTCATCGTCGACGGCAGAAGCACCGTTGGCTCGGACCGCAAGGCCACGGACAAGCTCGCCAGTACGCTGCTCGCGAGGCTCGCAGACCCGTTTTTCGTCCAGGGGCACGAGGTATTCATGACAGCCAGCATGGGCGTCGCCTCCTATCCCAACGACGCGCCCAACGTGATCGATCTGATTCGTAACGCCGACGCCGCCCTGTACCACGCGAAGAAATCGGGCGGCAACGTGCACTGCTACTACAAACCCGAGATGAACGAGGCCGCTGTCGAACGGCTCATGACCAAGAGCAAGCTCAAACGCTCGTTCGAGCGCGACGAACTGCTGGTTCACTATCAGCCGAAGTACAACCTCGAGACCGGCGAGGTCTTCGGTGCCGAGGCCCTGGTTCGCTGGGAGCTCCCGGAGCGCGGTGTCATCCTGCCCGCGGACTTCATCCCGATTGCCGAGGAGACCAATCTCATCATCGAGATCGGCGAATGGGTCCTCGACAAGGTCTGCGAGGACTTCCGCTACTGGCAGCGATCCGTGTCGTCGCCCGGTCGCGTGTCCGTCAACCTGTCGCTGAAACAGCTCCGGCAGCGCAACTTCATTCAGCGTATCAGCGCCATCATGCGTAGCTACGAGGTGTCGCCGACATCGCTCGAACTCGAGATCACCGAGACCACGCTCATGGAGGACACGGACCGGACAATCAAGCTCTTGGACGAGCTGTATGCGCTCGGCCTGCACCTGGCCATCGACGACTTCGGCACGGGCTACTCGTCACTGAGCGCGTTGCAGCAGTTCCCGATCAGCACGCTCAAGATCGACAAGTCCTTCGTTCGTCACGTGTCGACCAGCGCCGACGACGCGACGCTGGTCGGGACGATCGTACAGATGGGACAGAACATGCACATGGACGTCGTCGCCGAGGGCGTGGAAAACGAGGAACAGCTGAGCTTCCTGCAATCGATCAACTGTACCTATGCCCAGGGGCTATTGTTCGGCGACCCGATGAGCTCCGACAACTACCTGGAGCTCCTGCTGGCTCAGAAAGAAGGCACTGACGAGTACCGCGCCCTGTTCGCGTGAGCGGAATTCGCGGCTTATGGCCAAAAGCTCCTTCACTCGGCCTGTCCGCGTGCTTAGAATGCAGCCCTCTGCAAACCATCGCCGGCCCCGTTCCGGCCAGAAATTTTCGGGTTGATCCTATGAAAACAAGTGCGATTTTGGCGGCCGGCCTGGCGATACTCGTCGCCGCACCGTTGGCGTACGGCTGTGACTACCCGCGCCGCCCCGACCTTCCGGTCGGTTCTAAGGCGAGCAAGGACGAAATGCTCGAAGGCCAGCGCTCCGTGAAGGCGTATATGGCGAGCATGGAGGAATACCTGACCTGTATCGACCAGCAGGAACAGGAAATCGTCGCGTCGATGGGCGAGCTCAGCGAGGAGGAGAAGGTCAACCGGGAAGCTGCCTTGAACAAGAAGTACAACGCGGCGGTAGAGGAAATGGAGCTCCTGGCCGCGCGCTTCAACGAGCAGGTGCGCAGCTACAAGGAGCAGAGCCAGTAGGACGGTCGTCCACGGACGGACCGTTACAGCTGGTTGATCTCTCGCTTGAGGTCGTAGTTCTTCTCGGTGACGATCCGCTCCAGCACCTTTACCCGCTCTTCGAGCGCGTCGATTCGTGCTTCGTACTCTTCGGTGTTACCGCCGAGTTCGATCTCCTTTCGACGCGTCGCCAGGTAGTCACGAACCAGTCGCGAACCGAAGACGATCGCGACGATCGTAATGACGAACACTGCCACTGACGTGTTCATTCCGCACCTCCCCCCCTGGGCCGGTCGTCGAGGTCGCGAAATTCCCGGTCCAGCTGGTAGCGCGACGACGTTACGTACTTTTCCAGTCGCGCCAGCCGGCGGTCGAGCGACTGGAAGCGGCCGCGCAGGTCGCTCATGGTCTGGCCGGGCGAGGATCTCAATGCACGGGTGAACTGCGGATCGACCGGCGCTTCGGTGCCCGCGAGTGACTTCGACGGCACGAGCAGCACGACGCCGAAGTATGCGATCAGCGCGAGTGGCATCGCCCAGAACAGTGCGATCACAGCGAGCACTCGAGTGATGCACAGGTTGAAACCGAAGTACTCGGCTATGCCGGCGCACACGCCGCCGATGACAGCGCGGTCGCGGTTTCTATAGAAGCGTCGATCCGGTATCGATGTACCCGCGCTCATGAATGCCTCCAGTGGTCATGCCCGCGACGGCGCCAAAAATCGTACTCGGTGTCACGCCCGGAATAGATCAGCGGCCGCTCGCGAATCAGCAGCGTCGCACCGATGTAGACCGCTATCGTCAGCCAGAAAGCGAACAGGAGGCAGATGATCGCCAACAGCCGGACGGCCCCGACATTGAGATTGAAGCGATCGGCCAGGCCAGCGCAGACGCCGAATACCCAGCTGTTTTCGCGATCACGATAGAAACCGCGCAAGGGTCCGTGGTCGATGTTCCACGTCCGTCGAGTCATTTTTGGCTCCTCCATTCTGATTTTTCGTCGTCGAGAATGCGTTCGAGCGTGTCCAGGCGCTCTTCGAGGCGTTGAGAAAGCAGGTACAGATCTTCCAGCATCTGCTCGTCGTCGCCCGATATCTCCCTGCCCTGTTTCCACTTGGTGATGAAGTGCAGCACGATGAAAAGCGGCGCTACGATGGTCAGGAAAAGGACGACGGCAAGCGTGGCGAGACTGGACATGGTTTACCCGGCCTCCTGCTCGCTGCCGCCCCTGACGCGTCGCTTGAGTTCGTCGAGCTCCTTCTGCACGGATTCTTCGGCTTCGAGGCTTGCAAATTCGTGGTTCAGGTCCTTCGGCAGCCCGAGGTCGTAAGCCTCGATCCGGCCCTCGACATCGTCGATACGACGCGTGTACTGCTCGAAACGAACCATCGCGTCGTCGATCTTGTAGTCGTGAATCCGCTTGCGGGCGGCCAGCCGGCTGCTGGCGGTCTTGTGGCGGGCGAGGAGCGCCTTCTGCCGGGCCTTGGCGTCCTCGAGCTTCGCCTCCAGGCGGGCTATGTCTTCATTGAGCTTGGCGAGTCCGTCGTCGACGGCGGCGTAATCGCGCTTGAGCGTCTCGGCCGCGCTGGCGACGCGCGACTTCTCTACCAGGGCCGCCTTGGCAAGGTCTTCGCGGCCCTTGCGCAGCGCCAGTTCGGCCTTGTCCTCCCAGTCCGCGAGCTCCGCTTCCAGGGAGCCTAGCTTGCGATTGAGGTCCTTCTTGTCCGCGATCGAACGCGCCGCGGCGGAACGAACCTCAACGAGTGTGTCCTCCATCTCCTGGATCATCAGGCGAACGATCTTCTCGGGGTCTTCGGCCTTGTCGAGAATCGCGTTGATGTTGGAGTTCACGATATCGGAAAACCTCGTGAAAATTCCCATGAATAGTTCCTCTGCGTTTGGTGGATGTCACCGTTCTAGTCTGCAGTTTCCGTGCCAAATCCCGGGGATTCTCATAAATTACTGTTTTATATAAGCTTAAGGAAGAAACCTAGCGAGCTGAGCGTGTGTCCATCCTGGTTATTTTCACCACGATCTGGTTAAATCCGCCGATAATTGGAGGACTTGACCATTTCCAGCCACCGGCCACCGCAAACCATCATCGGCGAGGCACCCGCGTTTCTCGAGATGCTGGAGCACGTCTCGCATGCGGCGCCGCTCTCCAAGCCCGTGCTCGTCGTCGGCGAACGCGGCACGGGCAAGGAGCTGATCGCATCGCGACTGCATTTTCTTTCCGAACGGTGGGAAAGCCGGCTCGTCAAGGTCAACTGCGCGGCGCTTACCGAGTCCATCCTCGAGTCGGAGCTGTTTGGCCATGAGGCCGGCGCCTTCACGGGCGCTTCGAAGACCCACGTCGGGCACTTCGAGCGCGCCGATGGCGGTACGCTCGTGCTGGACGAGCTCGCGACGATTTCGCTGCGGATGCAGGAGAAGATCCTGAGGGTCATCGAATACGGTGAGATCCAGCGCGTCGGCGGCAGCGAGACCTTGAACGTCAACGTCAGGATCGTCGGATCGACCAACGCCAACCTGCGCGCCGAAGCCGCCGGTGGCCGATTCCGCGAGGACCTGCTGGACCGGCTGGCCTTCGACGTCATCACGATACCGCCGCTCAGGGAAAGGACAGAGGACATCATGCCGCTGGCGTACGCGTTCGGCATCAACATGGCGAGCGAGCTCAAGCGGCCGCTGTTTCCCGGCTTTGCGCCGCGAGCGTCGTCATCGCTGCTCAAGCATGACTGGCCCGGCAACGTCCGCGAACTCAAGAACGCTATCGAACGCTCGGTGTATCGAAGCCCGGACCCGGAACAGCCCGTCGCCGAGATCGCCTTCGATCCGTTCGATTCGCCGTACACGCCGCCGGCGGAGGACGCGACCGCGGCCGGCAAGGGCCTGAGCCGGCGGCGGCAACCGTTGCTGCCCACGGACCTGACCGCCCGCGTCGAAGAGCTCGAGACCGGCCTCCTCAACGCGGCCATGGAACGCGCCCGATACAATCAGCGTGTCGCCGCCGACCTCCTGAACCTGAGCTACGACCAGCTACGCGGCAAGCTCAGGAAATACGACATCAGTCGCAGCAAGCCGGGCTGAGGACCTCTCAACTGTCGTCGCGGTAGCGTCGGACGTAGATCGCCCCAAACGTCAAAACCCCGCACACGACCAGGCCGGCCCACAGCGACGGGCTCGACAGGAACTTGCCGAGATCGATGACGGCCAGCAGGCTCACCGAGCTCGCTTCGAGCGGCAGCGCGCCCTCCGAGGAGATTGCCGAGAAATCGACATCGCTGAGCGGGGGCTCGAAGGTTCGAACGAAGATCGCGTGCCAGATGAGATCTGTCTTGACGAGCAGCTTTTCGAGCATCGGCAATACGGCGATTGGCAGGAACGCGATCATGAGCGGCGAGCGCTTCGCGAACGCCGATACGAACAGGAACCAGCCCAGGAATGGCGACAGCCAGAGTGTCATCGCAAACGCGACGATCGCGCTCGCGGCCCAGTTGTCGAGGATCGGGGCCGGGCCCCAGATCAGGTGTGCCGCGTTGCCTCCCTCGGCCATGACCCAGGCGCTGGACAGCAGCAGCATTACGAGATGGGTGGCATAGGCCGTCAGGAGAAACGCCAGCGGAATCACGACGACGGCGACGAGCAGCTTGGACAGCACGGTCTCCGCGTCGGTCACGGGCAACGAGCGCCAGAAAAGGATGCTCCGATCCTTGCGCTCCGCGTACAGCGCGTCGAGGCTGTAGAACACCATGACAATCCACGCGCCGAACGAGAACACGGACGTCACGACGCTGAACGCGCCCGTCAGCATGGCCCGGCGGTGAGCGACGTCGACGTTGCTGGCGCCGATCATGGCCAGATCGACCGCCTCGCCGAAAGCCGATACCGAGACCTGCCCGGTCAGCGTCAGCAGCGCAACGATGATGCCGATGGCGGCCGGGGCGGTGTAGATCGACCTGTGCTCCCAAACCTCGCGTTTGATGAGTGCCAGCTGGTTGCCGATCACGCGCGCGCCTCCTTGATCTTGGCGACGAACAGGTCCGCCACCGACGGCGTGTGCATCTCGCCCAGTTCGATCAGGTTCTCACGACTGACGCCTTCGAACAGGAACACCGACTTGCCGAAAACATCGCGCTCGGATATCGGTCCGAGCCCCTTGGCCCTGGCCGCATTCTCGCCCGACGTCATGAGTTCGACATAGCGCTCGGGCAGCTCCTCCATGGGCGAATGCAGCAGGATCTTGCCGTCGTTGATGAACATGATGTCGGTCAGGATGTTCTCGATTTCCTCGACCTGGTGAGTCGTGATCAGGATGGTTCGCTCTGCGTCGAAGTAGTCGCTCAGCAGGTTGGCGTAGAACTCCTTGCGGAACAGGATGTCCAGGCCGAGCGTCGGTTCGTCCAGCACGAGCAGCCGCGCATCTATGGCCATGATGATAGCCAGGTGCAGCTGCGCCACCATGCCCTTGGAGAGCTCCCTGACGCGCGAACGGCGCATGATCTTGGTCTGCTGGATCAATTCGTCGAAGCGGGAGCGGGAGAAGTTGGGGTGCGTCGCCTCGACGAAATCGATCAGCTGTTCGACGCGTATCCACCGCGGAAGCACGGCGACGTCGGCAATGAAACAGATGTTCTGCATGAGTTCGCGGCGCTGTCGAAACGGGTCGAGGCCGAGCACGGACAGCTTGCCCTCGCAATCGGTCAGTCCGAGCATCGCCTTGAGCAGAGTAGTTTTGCCGGCGCCGTTCGGGCCGATCAGCCCCAGGATCTTGCCCGCCTCGATCGTAAAATCCACGTTGTCGACGGCGATGACGTCACCGAAGGATTTGGTCACCCCGGTGGCGGTTACGAGGCTAGTCATGCTTGTCTCCCGCTGCTTTCGCGGACTCTGCGACTGCTTCGAGCAATTCTTCGGCACTCAGGCCCAGGCGCTCGATCGTTTGCAATACGAGCGGCCATTCCTTGTCGAGGAAGCGGTGCCGTTCGTCCTTCAGCAACTGCGTGCGCGCGCCCTCGTTGACGAACATGCCACGGCCGCGCTTTTTCTCGACCAGACCCTCATCGACGAGTTCCTGGTAGCCCTTGAGCACGGTCAGGGGATTCAGTCGGTATTCGGCGGCGACGTTGCGAACCGAAGGCAAGGCGTCGCCATCCTTCAGCACGCCCTCGAGAATCATGGCCACCACGCGGTCGCGCAGCTGCCGGTAGATGGGCAGGTCTTCGTTCCACTTGGGATCCATACGCTGTCTGCTAAGTCACTCCATCCGCCGAATTGCTCGCGACGAACCAAAAAAGGCGCCGGCGGCACGATGGCAGCCGGCGCAACTCCGTCGCTACCTTACTCGCCTGTATGACGGAAACCGAAATCGAAGTCGAGCCGCACTCGCGGCAGGCCGAGCACGAGCAGGCGCTCCTGGAGCGGCCTTGCCGCCGCCGGCGCCTGTTCAGACGTGACTTGCCGCGCGTCGGTCGTGTCATCCGATACCGACGTGGGCGTCGCAGCTGCCTGACCTGCGATGAAGGCGACGAACATCAGCGCCATGATCGTCAGGCTGACTAATTCGTTGGTGTACTGCGCAATGGAAGATCGCACTGATCGGGCTCCGAGCGGCCATGCCGCTGATTAGTGAACTGGTGTTATAGTCAACTATAACACTATACGCACCCATTGCAAGCAATTATTTCACCTCCTCCAACCCCGACTACGCAGGCTGCCCGTTACAAAGGTCATGAGTTCCGCCGATTCAGCCCTCGCCACCCCGCTTTCCTCGAGCGCGGACGTCGCCTATTCTCGGCCTATGATCCCGGAGCCCGAGGACAGCGCGCTGATGCTTCGGTACCGCGACGGCGACGTGGACGCGTTCGAGGTCCTGTACCGGCGTCACAACGATGCGCTGTATCGCTACCTCCTGAGACTCAGTCGACACCCCGCCACGGCCGAAGACGTGTTTCAGGAGGTCTGGAGCAAGATTATCAAGTCGCGGTCGCGCTATCGACCGACCGCAAAGTTTGCGACCTTTCTCTACCGCGTCGCGCACAACTGCTTCATCGATCACGTGCGGCGAAATCGCCGGCACGGCAATACCGCCGATGTCGACCCGGACTCACAGCAGGGCGACGTCGAAGGCCCGGAAGCGGAAACCGAACGCGAGCTTGCACGCCGCCGCCTGCTGGCGGCGCTAGCCGAGCTTCCCGACGAGCAACGCGACGCGTTCCTGCTCCGCGAAGAAGGTGGACTCACGCTCGAAGAGATCGCGCACGTCACCGGGGCCAATCGCGAAACCGCGAAAAGCCGCCTGCGCTACGCGGCAAGCAAACTCAAGTCGGCCATGAATGATGCCGCCACCGGAGCAGCACCGGGAGGAGGACAATGAGCAGCAGCAACGACCGGTACGACGGCAGCACCTCCCAGGAGGACACGGCCGTGTCCCGCATGTACCGAGAATCGGCCACGGAAACGACCCCGCCGCGCCTGGATAACGAGGTCCTGGCGGAGGCGCGCAAGAGCGTTCGCCCCCGTCTCGCCCTGCCTGCAAACTGGATGCGACCGCTCGCCTGGACGGTGACCGCGGGCCTGTGCTTCGCGATCGCCGTCGACCTCTACGTCGAGCCCGAGGGCTCGGTCGAATGGAACGGCGGCATCGCCGAGCAGGAGCCGCAGGCCGCCGCACCCCTGCCGACGGAGGTGCAGACGCCGGTCGAGCGCCGGGAGAAAGCCGCCGACGCAGCACCGCGAGACGAGGGCGTCGCGTCGATGGACCAGGCTGCGCCTGCGGCCCTGAACCGGCAGAATCCAACCCGCGCGGCCGAGCGGCCCGCATTCGCGACCGGAGCGCCAATGAACGACGCGCCGGCCATCGAGGCAGAGGAGGCGAGCAACTTCGCGCGCCTGGACTCGGCTGCGGCGTTGAGCGAGCACGTAGCGGAGCTCTGCGAGGCGGACGACATCGTGACCCCGGACGCGTGGTTCGCATGCATCGAGGCGCTCGAAGCCGAAGGACATGCCGAGGAGGCAGCCGCTGAGCGCCGGCGCTTCAATATGAAGTATCCAAACTACGACGTGGATTGATCGCGGCCGCCCCGGCGCCGGTGGTAGAATCGCGGCGCCGCGCGCGTTGCGCGGGATGTATCAACCGGGACCACGTCAATGAATTCACCAGTACGCGTCACGATTACCGGCGCTGCCGGCCAGATCGGCTACCAACTCGCATTCCGAATCGCATCCGGCCAGATGCTCGGCGGCAAGCAACCCGTTGTCTTGCAGCTGCTCGAGATACCGCCGGCGCTCGGCGCGCTCAACGGCGTCGTAATGGAACTCGATGACTGCGCATTCCCGACGCTGGCCGGCGTCGTCGCGACCGACGACCCGAACGTTGCGTTCGATGACTGCGACTACGCGCTCCTGGTCGGCGCGCGTCCGCGGGGACCGGGCATGGAACGCAAGGACCTGCTCGAGGCGAACGCCGCGATCTTCTCGGTTCAGGGCAAGGCGATCAACGACCACGCGAGCCGCGACATCCGCGTGCTCGTGGTCGGCAACCCGGCGAATACGAACGCGCTGATTGCGAGCAGTAACGCACCGGACATCGATCCGGGCAACTTCACGGCGATGACCCGCCTCGATCACAACCGCGCGCTCGCCCAGCTTGCCGGCAAAACGGGCAGCCACGTCAATGACATTCGCAGGATGGCGATCTGGGGCAACCACTCGGCGACCCAGTATCCGGACATCAGTCACGCGATGGTCAAAGGCGAGGACGCGTCCTCGCTCGTCGACCAGGGCTGGGTGACCGACGAGTTCATCCCGGTCGTACAGCAGCGCGGCGCCGCGATCATCGAAGCCCGCGGCGCGTCTTCGGCTGCTTCCGCGGCGTCCGCGGCCATCGATCACATGCACGATTGGGCGCTGGGCACGCCCAACGGTGACTGGGTGAGCATGGCGATCCCGGCGGACGGCAGCTACGGCATCGAGCCCGGCATCGTCTACTCCTACCCGGTGCGCTGCGCCGGCGGCAGGTACGAGATCGTCCAGGAACTCGCGGTGAGCGACTTCAGCCGGGAGCGCATGCAGGCCACGGAAACCGAGCTTCGCGAGGAACGCGCGGCGATCGAGTCGCTGCTGTAAAACGCGACGGAAAACGTGATATCCCCGATAGCGCCGATCCCGCCGCAATGATAGGGTTTGGACACGCGTCGAGCCTCGGCGATCCGGCGGCTCGAGGCGCCGTTCGAATCCGTTCATACGCCAAACTCCAGGGGTAACCTACGTTGTCCAGTTTTGCCGCATCGCTCTTCTGGCTGCTGCTGTTCATAGGCGGCGGCCTGTATCTCGCCTACCAGCGCGTCGATTTGCGCCTGTCCACGATTGCGGCGGGCGGCGTGCTCGTCGCCTACACGTTCTTCGGGGACTGGGCGTGGTGGTCGCTGCCGATCCTGTGGGGGCTATTCGCGCTGCTCGTCGTCCCGAACATGATCGAGCTCAGGCGCGAGAAGATCACGAAGCCGCTGCTCGACGTGTACCGGACGATGCTGCCGTCGATGTCGGATACCGAGCGGGAAGCGCTGGAAGCCGGCAACGTCTGGTGGGAAGGCGAGCTGTTCTCCGGCATGCCGAACTGGGACCGCCTCATGTCGTTTCCGGCCCCGAGCCTGAGCGAAGAAGAACAGGCTTTCGTCGACGGTCCCTGCGAAGAGCTCTGTCGCCTGATCGACGAGTGGCAGGTCAACCACGAACTCGCGGATATGCCGAAAGACGTCTGGGACTACATCATCGACAAGAAGTTCTTTGCGATGATCATCCCGAAGAAGTATGGCGGCCTCGAGTTCTCGAGCTACGCCAATGCCACGGTCATCCAGAAGCTGGCGAGCCGCAGCGCCACGGTATCATCGACGGTCGGCGTGCCGAACTCACTGGGTCCGGCCGAACTCCTGCTGCACTACGGCACCGAGGAGCAGAAAGACCGCTATCTGCCCGGCCTCGCCGACGGCAGCGAGATTCCCTGCTTCGCCCTGACGTCGCCACAGGCAGGCTCGGACGCCGCTTCGCTGATCGACAGCGGCGTCGTCTGCAAGGGGCAGTGGCAGGGCGAGGAGATCATCGGCATTCGCCTGAACTGGAGCAAGCGCTACATCACGCTTGCGCCGATTGCGACCGTGCTCGGGCTGGCGTTCAAGCTCCATGACCCGGACCACCTGATCGGCGACATCGAAGACTACGGCATCACGGCCGCGCTGATCCCGACCGACACTGAAGGCGTCACGATCGGGCGCCGTCACTACCCGCTCACCGTGGCGTTCCAGAACGGTCCGACGTCGGGCAAGGACGTGTTCGTGCCGCTCGACTACATCATCGGCGGAAAGGAGATGGCGGGCAAGGGCTGGAAGATGCTCGTCGAGCTCCTGTCCGTGGGCCGGGCGATCACGCTACCGTCGAGCGCGGCCGGCGGCGGCCAGGCGGCCGCGTACGCAACCGGTGCCTATGCCCGCATTCGCAAGCAGTTCAATACGCCGATCGCCAGTTTCGAGGGCGTCGGCGAGGCCCTGGCCCGCATCGCGGGCAACACCTATACAATGAACGCGGCCGTTGCCGTGACGGCCGGCGCCATCGACCAGGGCGAGAAGCCGGCGGTTCCGTCGGCAATCCTGAAATACCACTGCACCGAGCTCGGCCGCAAGGTCGGCAACGACGCGATGGACGTCCACGGCGGCAAGGCCATCATGATGGGGCCGTCGAACTACCTGGGCCGCAGCTACATGGCCGCGCCTATCGCGATCACGGTGGAAGGCGCCAACATCCTGACGCGCAGCCTGATCATCTACGGCCAGGGCGCCGTGCGCTGCCATCCGTTCGTCCTGCGCGAGCTGTCGGCGGCCGGCGACGACGATCACGATCGCGGCCTGATCGCGTTCGACGACGCGCTGTTCGGCCACGTCGGCTACGCTATCAGCAATGTCGCGAGATCGTTCGTCATGGCCATGACGCACGCAAGGTTCAGCAAGGTACCGCTCAACACACCGACGCGGCGCTTCTACCAGAACATCAATCGTTACAGTGCGGCGTTCGCGCTCGCGTCGGATTTCGCAATGCTGACACTCGGCGGCGAACTCAAGAAACGCGAACTGTTGTCGGCGCGCCTGGGCGACGTGCTGAGTTCCATCTACCTGGCCTCCTGCGTACTCAAGCATTTCGAGGACCAGGGCCGGCGCGCCACCGACCTGCCGCTCGTCGAATGGTCGGTGCGGACCCTGATGTACGAGGCGCAGGAAGCCCTGCACGCCTTCCTGCGAAACCTGCCGAACCGCTGGGTCGCAAGGCTGTTACGCCTGTTCATCTTCCCGCGCGGTCGCACCTACTCCGCGCCCGCCGACGAGATCGGCAATCAGCTCGTTGAGCTGATCACGCGTTCGGGCGAGGCGCGCGAGCGGCTGGCGGCGAACGCATACACGACCGTTGAGCCGGGCAACCCGGTAGGCCTCCTGCAGGAAGCGCTCGAGCTGGCGGAAAAACATGCGCCTGCCGAGAAGCGGCTCCGGCAGGCCTATAAGGAAGGCCTTATCAGCTCCGAGTACCTCGGACTGCAGATCGACGACGCCGAGAAGGCCGAGGTCATTTCCGCCGACGAAGCCGCCGAGCTTAGAGATTACCACGAGAAAGTCAGCAAGCTGCTCGATGTCGACGACTTTGCACCGTCCGACCTGGGGCGGCGCGCGGCCGCGCCGACGGAGCCCGCTACGGTAAGTCATGCGGCGAAGCGCAAGACGCAGCCGAAGACCAGGAAAGCCGCCACCAGGAAGAAAGCAGCGAAGAAAACGGCAGCGAAGGCCGCAAGCAAGGCCAGGGACGAGCCGGCGAGCGACGCCGAGACCTGAGTACGGGACCAGCATGGCCGAGCAAGCCGCCGAGACCGAGCGCTGCCTGAACTGCGGCGCCCGGCTGACGGGACAGTATTGCGGCGAGTGCGGGCAACGATCGACGCATCGCCTGATCAGCATCCTGGAACTGGTTCGGGACGCGTTCGGCGACCTGTTCGAACTCGACTCGCGCCTTTGGCGCACTATCCGCCCGCTCTTGTTCAAGCCGGGTGCGCTCACGAAGGACTATCTCGAGGGCCGACGGGCACGATACATGCCGCCGTTCCGGATGTACCTCGTACTGAGCCTCATCTTTTTCGTGATCGCCTTTTTCGACCCGCGCGACGACCTCGCCATCTTCTACGAACCGGTCCCCGAACCCACCGCGGAGGAGGCAGCCGCGACGGTCGGCGGGGCCATCGAAGACAACGAAGCGGCCAGAGAAGTGCTCGAGGAGCTGGCCAGGGAGGGCATTGTCGATCCTGCCCTCCTGGATCCCGAAACGCCGGCCGATGAAGCCGAACAGGACGCGCGCGACGCAGACGGCGACGACGCTGGAATGATGGGCGACTGCGACCCATCGGATTGGGAGGTTGAGGGGCCCGAATGGCTCAAACGGCGGATGACGCCCGAACGCTTTCAACGAACCTGCGAGCGGGTCAACGCAGTTGGTCCTGCCGGCGTCGCTCAGGCCCTGCTCGACCGCATCCCGGCCGCACTGTTGATCCTCTTGCCTGCGATGGCCCTGGTTCTCAAGGTCCTGTACCCGCTGTCGCGTCGGTATTATGTCGAGCACCTGCTGTTCTGCGTGCATTTCCACGCCTTCTTCTTCCTGGTGCTGACGCTGCAGGTCGTCTGGGGCCGGCTGGTTGCGGCATCCCCGTTCAGCGAATCGTGGGGCATCCTGCCGATCGTCGCGACGTCGTTCTACATTCCCGTCTACCTGCACAAATCGATGCGTCGCGTTTACGGGCAGGGCGGCTTGCTGACCTTCATGAAGTTCCTGCTGCTCGGCGTGGCCTACGTCGTCGGCTTCGCATTCCTCATGGTCGCCACGATTCTGCTGACCGTGTTTTCGGTCTAG
The DNA here is from genome assembly GCA_028280615.1 of Woeseiaceae bacterium. GTDB lineage: Bacteria > Pseudomonadota > Gammaproteobacteria > Steroidobacterales > Woeseiaceae > UBA1847. Next base: position 85,033 of record JANQLK010000015.1, read on the forward strand.
TCGGCGTCCCGCCGCCTCGAAATAAAGTGTTGAGTGCGCTCGCCCGGACCTCTAAAATTCCGAAGCCGAAAGAAACGCTCCCTCCATGACGATCGCCAACTCGAAAAAACCTATCGGAATCAGCGGACTGGCTGCGTACGTACCGCCCTACCGTGTGTGGCTCGAAGACTGGTGCGAATGGACCGGCAACCACTGGCCGAAGATCCGCGAGATCGTGGGGCGCAGTTTTCGCGTCCGCGGTCCCGAGCAGAGCGTCTACACGCTGGCCGCAACGGCGGTCTTAAGGCTAATCGAGCAGTACGACGTCGATGCGTCGAGGGTCAAGTTCCTGGGGCTCGGCACGGAGTCGAGCTCGGACAATTCCGCCGGCGCGATCATCGTCAAGGGCATGGTCGATCACGCGCTCGAGGCGCGCGGCAAGGAGCCGATATCGCGTAGCTGCGAAGTCCCGGAGTTCAAACACGCCTGCCTGGGCGGCGTTTACGGCATGAAGGGCGCAATTCGTCACCTGGCGCTCGACGGCGCCGGCAGCCAGGCCATCGTCGTCTGCGCGGACATCGCCGAGTATGCGCGCGGCTCGAGTGGCGAGCCTACGCAGGGCGCCGGCGCGGTGGCCATGCTGCTCGAGGAAGACCCGCGGCTTGCCGTCGTCGACCTGGTCGGCTCGGGCTCGGCGTCCGACTACCGGCACATGGACTTCCGCAAGCCCATGTCGCGCTTCTGCGGTCAGGATCGCTCCGAGTCCCACCAGGTGCAGGACTTCCCGGTGTTCAACGGCAAGTACTCGACGACCTGCTACATCGACGAGACGCTGCATGCCTTGAACGATATGTACGAGAAGCGCGGACTCCACCCGATCGAGTACCTGCGATCGCTAGGCACCGTGTTCATGCATCGCCCCTACCGGCGGATGCCCGAAACCGGCTGGGCGGTCTCCTACCTGTTCGCGCTCGCGACGGGCAACGGCGAGGATCGGGCGGAACTCGCGTCGTATTGCTACGACGCGGGTGTCGAGCCCGCTACGGTCGTCGACGAGATGCGCGGCAGGCCGGCGGTTGCGGCGCTTGCCCACCCGGAAAAACTCAACCTCGAGGCCTATCCGCTCACGATGGCGGCGCTCCGGGCGTTCCGGGCGTCACGTCACTACCGCCGCGAGATACTCGACAAGCTGGCAGCGGGCAGCGATACGATGCTCGACCTGGGCAACCTGTACACGGCGGCGTTACCGGCATGGCTTGCGGCAGGCTTCGAACAGGCGCTGGACGAAGACTCGCTGTCGGCCGGTGACGAAGTACTCACGCTCGGCTACGGCAGCGGCGACGCTGCCGAGGTCATCCCCTTCTACATGGCGGACGGCTGGCGGGAGGCGACCGGCAGGATCGGATTCGCCGACGCGATGAGCCTGACCTTCGATCTGGACAAGGAACAGTACGCCGCGCTGCACGACGGCCGCGCCGTCGCCGGACTCGATTACGTGCCCAGAAACGAGTTCGTGATCGATCGCGTCGGCGAGAGCGACGACCGGCATTTCAACGATCTCGGCATCGAGTACTACCGCTACGTCGGCTAGCGCGGCGCGGGCGACTACGCGCGGCCGGCCAGGTACGGCGCCAGTCGATCGGCGTGGATGTCGTTGAGCGCCTGCCACTCCAGCTTGAACCATGGCGTGTAGACGGCCGGGTTGGTCTCGAAGGCCGCGTCCAGCGCTTCGCGGGAAACGAAGTCCAACGCCTTGACCTCGCTCGCATTCGCTGCGGGCAGCGCGTCGATGCGGCCGAGAAACACGTGGCAGAGTTCGTGTTCGGCTCCGAGATCGCCGAAGTCCGCCTGGTAGCTGAACTTGTAGACGAACTCGAGATCGGCCGCGACGTTCAACTCGTCGTCCAGGCGGCGCTCGGTCGCGGTCTCCATCGACTCGCCGCGGCGCGGGTGGCTGCAACAGGTGTTCGACCAGTAGCCCGGCCACAGGCGTTTGCCGTCCGCGCGCTGCTGCAGCAAGAGTTCGCCCGACGGATTGAACAGGAACACGGAGAAAGCGCGGTGCAGCACACCGCCGTCGTCGTGGCACTCGGCCTTGGAGCAGAACCCGATCTCGTTGTCGTCCGCATCGACGAGGATCAGCTCCTCGGCCTCCGAAGAAACGATGCGACTGGCAGACTGCATGCTCATGGCTTCCTTACGTTGCTGCGGACAGGGTATCGAATCCAGCGGCACGAAGCGCTGTTTCCACTTCCTTGGTGCGTCCGGGCGCGAGCGCGACAATCGATCCGCCGCCGCCGCCGCCGGTCAGTTTCGCGCCCAGCGCGCCGGCCGAGCGCGCGATGCCGATCATGCGCTCGAGCTCTGGTGTCGAGACCTCGATCGCGTTCAGCAGGCCGTGACAAAGATTCATCAGGCGGCCCAGTGTTGCGTGGTCGCCGGCATCGATTGCGTCGACGGCGGCCAGCGTCAGCGCTTCGATCTGTTCGAAGACGGCGTCGTAGTGCAGCGGATTCTGTTCGCGGCGGCTTCGCACAGCCTCGACCTGCGCGAGCGTCAGGCCGCGCGTCTTGGAGCAGCCGATGACGATCGGTAGCGGTGCCGACAGCGGCAGCTCCCGGGTCTCGAGCCCATCGCCGCGCCGAAACAGCATCGGCCTGCCGAAGGTTGCGAGGGTGTTGTCGACGCCGGACGGCGTGCCGTGCGCAAGCTTCTCGCATTCATAGGCGATGGCGTTGGTCCGCTCATCGTCCAGTTCGACGTCATAGGCTTCGGCCAAAGCGCGGGTGATCGCAACGGCGAGCGAGGCGGACGATCCGAGCCCCATTGCGCGCGGCACGCGGGCGCGTACCGCCAGTGCGAAACGTGCATGCTCCAGACCGAGCTCGCGCCGAATCAGCGCCACGGCCGCGTCCAGGCCGGCATCGGCGCCGGCCTCGAGATCTACGGCCTTGTGCACACCCCAATCCGGGATCGTGATCGAGGGCTCGGCGTTGCGTTCGACCCTGGCGTGCATGGCCTCATCGACGGGCACCGCGAGTGCGTGCTTGCCGTACACCGCCGCGTGCTCGCCGAACAGGATGACCTTGCCCGCGGCGGACATAGCCGGGGTGGCGGCCGCGTCCGCTTCCAGGACGTCCGCGAGAATCTCGCGAGCTTTCCATTCCTTGACTTCGCCGCTGTCGATCAGGGCGTCCACGACGGCACCGAAGTGGTTGTCCGGCGTGCCGACAGCGGCCGCGATGCTGCGCGCGTGCAGGCGCATGTGACCGGCCTGGATGCCCGTCGTGGCAAGCGCGCGCAACGCCGAAAAATTCTGCGCCAGTCCGACCGCGGCCATGAGTCTCGCAAGCTCCACGGCCGATTCGACGGCGGTGATGCGCAGGCCGATGGCCGCCGCATCGTTGAGCTCCAGCGTGCCGCCGACGGTACCCACCTTGAGCGGCAGGCAAATCTCGCCGACGAGATCGCCGTCGTCGCCGACCCGCCAGTCCGTCAGAGCCCGATAGCGGCCATCTCGAGCCGCGTAGGCGTGTGCGCCCGCCTCGATCGCACGCCAGTCGTTTCCGGTCGCAACCGCGACGGCGTCGATACCGTTCATGACGCCCTTGTTATGAGTTGCCGCCCGGTGCGGATCCGCGCGCGCGATGGCATTTGCAAGCACGATGCCGTCGCGTGCCTCGACCGCGCCATGCTTGCCGAGCGCGAGACCACGCAGCGGAAACCTGGCCGTCGCCGTCACCAGGGAGCGATCGACCAGGTTCGAAAGAATGCGCAGCGCGACGGCGCCGCCCGTAATCGCCTCGAGCGTCGGCGCGAGCGCCTCACAGAGCGTATTGACCAGGTTCGCACCCATGGCGTCGCATGTGTCGACCAGGACGTGCACGGCCAGCACGTCGCCGTGCGTCTCCGTCGCCACGACATGGACCTCGATGTCGCGGGCGCCGCCGCCGCGATGCGTGAGCCGCGGGTGAACGGCATTGGCCTCGTCGAGCAAGGCGCTCCTGGCTTCGAGGACGGCACGGCTCGCCGCCTCGATGTCGTCGATTCCGGCCAGGTGCACCTGTCCCGCCAGCAGACTCTCCTCGCAGTGCGTCGAGAATCCGCCCGTCCGTCGCGCGAGCCGCGCCGCGGCGCTCAACGCGGCGACGATCGACGGCTCCTCGACGACGAGCGGAACGACATAGTCGCAGCCGTCGACGCGGAAGTTCGGCGCTATACCCAAGGGCATGCCGAATGTGCCGATGACGTTCTCGATCATTTTGTCCGCGGAGCGAATTGATACGACCTGGCGCCCGTCGCGCAGCGCGTCGGCATCGGCGGTAGACAGCCAGCCGCCCGCCTCGAGCGCGTCGATGCGCTCATTGACCGGAAGCTTGAAGAAGCCGGACAGACGAGACTCGGTCATCTTCGCGTCCCGCTGACGGCGAGGCCGTTCGGGTCCATGCGCGCGTCGAGCCGGCTGAAGCCGAGTTCGACGGCCCGCGCGACGAATCGATCGACGTCGCCGCGATCGGCGCCAAGGACGACCCCGATATCGCCGCCGCCGGCACCGCAGGGTTTGTATGCGACGGTACGTGACAGGGACTCTTCGAGCAGCAGTTCGTGGCCGCCGCCCGTGATACCGAGCTCATGACCCTGGTCGAAATCGGCGAGCGCGCTCATGTAGTCTCCCGTTGCCGCGACGACGCCATGAGCGTCCGCCGAACGCCATGCGCGGGCGGCCTCCTCGGCGGCCGCCGCCAGGTGGCTTAAGTCGACGTTGTCCAGATGAAGCTTGCCGAGCATCGAGTCCGTGCTCGTGGACACGCCCGTCCAGATCAGCGCGAAATGAAGACCCTCGGGCCAGGCGAGTCTACGAATTCTGCGCTCGGGGCGCCGGTATTCGACGAGACCGCCAGCCGTGCTCGTCGCGACGTCGACGCCGCTGCCCTTGCCGTTCTGAAACGCCGCGTGCGCCGTAAACGCGAGGTCGCTGTCATCCACACGCGGCTCGCCCGCGATAAACGCCGCCGCGCCGGCCAGTGCCACCGTCAACGCCGCGCTCGAACCGATGCCGAGCTTGTGGGTGCTGCCCGCCGCGAGGAAGTCCGAGGTATCCAGCCAGAATCCGGCCCCCGCCGCGATGGGCCGATCGACGTTCCCCATCACGCTGTCGAACAGCCGGGTATCGCCGTCGGTCACCGCACCCGTGCACGTCAAACGGCCGGCGCCCGGCTCTGCACGCACGCGCGCGCGCCGATTGACGGCCATCGCTATCGCCGGCGCGCGGTCCAGCACGGCATACTCGCCGGTCAACACGACTTTGCCCGGCGCGCTCGCGGCAATGACGTTCATGTCTCGACGAGCCGCGCGCCAGCGCCCAGGCCGCTCACGCGGAGATCCGTGACTCCGGCCGTAGCGGCCAGCGCCTCGCGTACGGCCGGCTCGTCGTCGGGCAGACACACGGCTTTGACCTGCGGGCCCGCGTCGATCGTGAAGAACACGGCGTGTCCCGACGCGCGCAGATCGCGCACGGTGTTCATGCAGGCCAGGGTCGCGGCGTTCCAGTACATCGCGGGCGGACGGGAGGCCCACATGACCGAGTGCATCTTGAGGCAGTTGTGCTCGGCGACTTCGGCCAGCGCCGCGAAGTCCCGACCCGCTATCGCCGACCGCGCAGCATTGAGGTCGGCGGCCTGGTCGTCTACCCAGCGTCCGTAGAACGGCGATGTCTCTCGGCTCTGCTCCATCGCCTGGCCCGAAGCGACCGGCTTCCTCGCGTCCGACGTGATCGCGACGACGACCTTGAGCGGCCAACCCTCCGCCTCGCAGATCGTGCCGACCTCGATGCCGTCGCCGGCGTTGGCCAACTCGACGATACCGCCGTACAGTGACCGCGCGGCCGAGCCAGACGCCCGGCCGGCGAGCGCGGCGAGTTCGTCGATGGATGCATGCCGCTCGAGCGCGGCATCGGCGGCAACGACGAGCGCGGCAAACCCGGACGCCGATGAGGCGAGGCCTGCGGCAATCGGGAAGTTCCCCACGCTCGTGACTCTGGCGCGCGCGCGATCATGACCGCCGACCGAATCCAGGCAGCGGCTGATGCGCGACAGGGACGGCTCATCGACAGCGCCGTTGATAGTCAGTTCGTCGGCCGATAGCGATCCGTCGAATTCGACGGTGGTCTCCGTATACAGCGAGTCGAGCGTTACCGAGATGGATCCCACGGCGGGCAGATTGCGCGAGGTGTCGCGTTTTCCCCAGTATTTGATCAGGGCGATATTGGGCTGTGCCCTGGCTGTCGCCTGCATGTGCGCATTCCGCAAAGCTTCCTTCAACGGCCGCGGATTATAGCCCAGAGCGTGACGATAGCTGGTGCACGAATCGTGTACGCTACCGATCCCGAGAGGCAATGCATGCGAAATCGACCGTGAGTTTCGAACACCGCATCGAAGAATATACGGGCAGAATCCAGGCCCGGCTGAGCGAATGGCTGCCGGCTGCCGGCACGCCGCCCGGGAAACTGCATGAGGCGATGCGCTACGCGGTGTTCAACGGCGGCAAGCGCATTCGCCCGCTGCTGGTATACGCGACGGGCGAATGCGTGGGCGCCGACGTCGACAGACTCGATGCCCCGGCCGCCGCAATCGAGTACATCCACGCGTTTTCCCTCGTCCACGACGATCTGCCGGCCATGGACGACGACGACCTGCGACGCGGCAAACCCACGGTGCACCGAAAGTTCGACGAAGCCACGGCGATCCTCGCGGCCGACGCTCTGCAGCCGCTCGCGTTCGCGGTGCTCGCGGATACGCCGAACACGGACGGCGCGACACGTGCCAGGCTTGTCCGCCTGCTCGCCGATGCCTGCGGATCGCTCGGCATGACGGGCGGTCAGTCGCTGGATCTCGATGCCGAGGGCAAGACCCAGACCGCCGCGGAAATCGAGCACATGTATGCACTCAAGACCGGCGCGCTGATCCGAGCGTCGGTACTATCGGCCTGCCTGCTCGCGCCCGGGCTCGACCGGGACGGCTACGAGGCGCTGGACGCCTTCGCGACGGCTATCGGCGTCGCCTTCCAGATAAAGGACGATCTCCTCGAGATCGACGGCGACACCGAAGCGATCGGCAAGTCGACCGCGAGCGACGTCGAGCATGACAAGGCGACGTACGCCGCGCAGTGCGGCATCGAGGCCGCCCGGGCGCGCTGCGACGAACTTCTCAACGGCGGTCTCGAACGCCTCGAGGCGTTCGGCCGCCGGGCCGAGCCGCTGCGGTTTCTCGCACGTTTTATCGTCGAGCGCGGCAGTTGAGCGCATGCAGGAACGGCTGATACTCCACGTGGACATGGATGCGTTCTACGCATCGGTCGAACAGCGCGACAATCCCGAACTGCGCGGCAAACCGCTCGTCGTCGGAGGAGGCGGCAATCGCGGCGTCGTTGCGGCCGCGAGCTACGAATCCAGGCGCTACGGCATCCGCTCGGCGATGCCCATGGCCGAGGCGCGGCGGCGCTGCCCGGAGCTTCTGAGCGTCCGCCCGCGAATGCGTCACTACAAGGCCGTGTCGGACCGGATCTTCGCCGTGTTCCGGGAGTTCACGCCGATCGTCGAAGGTTTGTCGCTCGACGAGGCCTTTCTCGACATGACCGGCAGCGTCCGGCTGTTCGGCGACGGCGAATCCATTGCCCGGGCGATCAAGGCGCGGATTCGCGACGAGACCGGGCTCCTGGCATCGATCGGCGTCGCGAGCAACAAGCTCGTCGCCAAGATCGCCTCCGATCTCGACAAGCCGGACGGCCTCGTCGTCGTTACGGCGGACAATCTGCGCGCGACGCTCGATCCGCAGCCCGTTTCGGTGATTCCGGGCATCGGCCGCGAGACGATCCGCCGGCTCGACCGGATTCCGATCAGAACCGTTCGCGACCTGCGCACGGCCGAGCTCCGTGACCTCGAACCCGTTTTCGGTCGTTTTGCGGAACGCGCCCGGCGGCGCGCCGCCGGCATCGACGATCGCGGCGTCATCCCGGAGCGCGTCGAGAAGTCGATCAGCGCCGAGGAAACCTTCGACACGGACCTGAGCGACACCGCCGACATGGAACGCGAGCTCTTGAGACTCTCGGAACGTACCTCGCGCCGGCTGCGCAAGGCCGAACTCGCGGCGGGCACGGTGACGGTCAAGATTCGTCAGGCGGATTTCACGACCTGCACGCGTCAACAGGCCCTCAAGCCGCCCGCCAACGGCACCGACCAGATCTATGCTGTGGCCTGCGACCTCCTCAAGACCTGGCTGGCCGACAATGCCGGTGCACGTATTCGTCTGTTGGGCGTGGGCGGCAGCTGCCTGTCGCCAGCCCGCCAGCCCGATCTGTTCGACGAGCCGCGCGAGCGCGCCGGACCCGTCGATACGACGGTCGATGAAATCCGCAGACGCTTTGGTAACAATGCCCTGAGCCGCGCCCGTACGCTCGACCGCGAAGACCCGGAGCGGCTCGAATAGGTTAGAATCGGGAGCCGGGCAGAAGACCCGGCTGCTGTCCGGCGGCGAAAACAATCCGGCGAAAACCCATGTATACGAGTTTTTTCGGCCTCAACGAACCTCCGTTTTCCATAACGCCCGATCCGCGCTATCTCTTCATGAGCGAACGGCACGGCGAGGCGCTCGCGCACCTGGTCTACGGCGTGACGGAATCGGGCGGCTTCATGCAGCTTACCGGCGAGGTCGGCACGGGCAAGACGACCCTGGTCCGGACTTTGCTGCAGGACCGGCTGCCGGACAACACCGACGTCGCCGTCGTCCTGAACCCGCAGCTCTCGGCCATCGAGTTTCTTGCGACGATCTGCGAGGAACTCGGCATCGGCGAGGACGTCGACAAGGCCAGCAGCAAGGCCCTGATCGACCGTTTGAATCAGCATCTGCTCGAGGCGCATTCGGACGGCCGCCGCACGGTGCTGGTCGTCGACGAGGCGCAGAACCTGCAGCGCGACGTACTCGAACAGGTCCGCCTGCTGACCAATCTCGAGACCTCGAAACAGAAACTGTTGCAGATCATCCTGATCGGCCAGCCGGAACTAAGGGAACTGCTGGCGCGCAACGACCTTCGTCAGCTCGCCCAGCGAATCACGGGCCGCTATCACCTTAAACCGCTGTCTCGCGACGAGACCGCGAAATACGTCGAACACCGGCTGCGCGTGGCCGGCGCGCTCGGCGAGGTATTCGACGGCGGCGCGAAGCGAGAGATCTTCAGACTCACGGAAGGCGTGCCGCGGCTGATCAACGTGATCGCCGACCGTGCACTCTTGGGCAGCTACAGCAAGGAATCGAGGCGCGTCACGCGGACGCTGGTACGCCGCGCTGCGGCCGAGGTTTCGGGGTCTGCTTACCAGCCGCCGCTGCTGCGCTATGCCACGCCGATCCTGCTCAGCGCGGGCGCGCTGCTAGTCGCCGTGGGGGCGTGGTCGATCGTTACGATGCAGCGCGGAAATCCGGAACCCGCCGTGCCGGTGCCGGCCGCGGAATCGAAGGTTGCCGTAACGCCCGAGCTGGTCGCCGTCGACGAGCCGGTCGAGATCAGCCTGGACGAACAGCTCATCCTCGCAGGCGATCTGACCGGATTCGAGCCCGCGCTCGCGGACCTGTTCACGCTCTGGGGCCTCGAGTACGGCGGCGGCGGCTGCAATGAGGCCGCCGGGCTGGGCTACGAATGCGTCTCGCAGCGCGGTTCGTGGACGAGCCTCAGGCAGCTCGACCGCCCGGCAATCCTGACGCTCGTCGACAGCCGCGGCGATCGGCACAGCGCCCTGTTGACGGCGATCAACGGCCAGCGCGCCGACCTGTCGATCGGCGGCGTGTCGGTATCGCATGGCATCGACCACATATCGTCGCTGTGGTTCGGCCAGTACCTGCTGATGTGGCGACCGGCCAGCGCCGACGCCACGTCGCTGGGCCCGGGCGTGCGCGGCCCCGCCGTACTCTGGCTCCGGCAGAGCCTCGCGGCGATCGACGAGCGATACGCCGCCGCGCCAGCCGACTCGGACGTCTACGACGAGGGCCTCGCGAGCCGCGTCCGCGACTTCCAGCGCGACCGACGGCTGACCGTCGACGGCTACGCGGGCCGCCAGACCCAGATCATCATCAACACGCTGCTCGCGCCGGACTCAGTGCCAACCTTGACGACGCCGCGGCTGGCGAGCGACTGATGACCAGTCGACCTCACGCGCGCGGACAGGAGCGCTAAGCGATGTCGTTCATCCTCGATGCGCTGAAGAAGTCCGAAAACGACCGTCAGGACTCGGCGCCGGCCGAGTTCACGACCGTATCGTCGGCCGGTGAGCCCGCCGCTCTGCCGCGCTGGCTGTGGGTTCTCGGCGGGCTGCTGCTCCTCAATACGATCGTGCTCGCCGTCGTCCTGCTAAAGCCCGATAGTCGGGCGCCCGTCGCCACGGCGCCCGCGGTCGTACCTGCACCCGAGCCCGCACAGCGCGTTCCCGCCGCGCCGGCGGCGGACGAATCGAGCTTCTCGGCGCGCGTTGCCGAGGCGCGCAGAGATCGGCCGCCGCCACGCCGGGCTGGGGAGCCCGCGGTCCGAACCGAGCCCGTCACCGTCGCGCCACCGACGCCCGCACCTCAGGCGCTCCCGGAACCGGTCGACCAGGTTTTCCTGCTTCCGACGCTCACTCAGCTCCGCGCGGACGGCGTCAACCTTCCCGAGATGCATCTCGACATCCACGTCTACTCGGGCACGCCCGACGACCGTTTCGTGTTCATCAACATGAACAAATACCGCGAGCGCGACCGTACGAGCGAGGGCCCGGACGTCGCTGAGATTACGCCCGAAGGCGTCGTGCTCGACTACCAGGGTCGACGCTTCCTGCTGCCTCGTGAATAGCCCGCCCGGAACGGCATCTTGACCGGCGCCGTCGCCACGCACCTGAACGCGGACGGCCTGGCGCGCGCGTTGCGCTCGGGCATCCATCGCGTTATCGACGAACAGGACTTCCTGAACCGCATCAACGTCTTCCCCGTGGCCGACGGTGACACGGGCACCAACCTGAGCCTGTCGCTCGGCGCCGCTCTGCCCCTGCTCGACGACACCGAGGAGGCACATCTCGGCACGCTGCTCGCGAAGATCGCTGACGCGCTGCTCGACAGCTCGCGCGGCAATTCAGGCGCTATTGTCGCGCAGTTCTTTCAGGGCATGAGCGACTCCGCTGGCGAGATCTCGCGTTTCACGACCTACACGTTCGGCAAGGCCGCCGAACTCGGCAGCGAGTACGCGCACGATGCGCTCGAGAAGCCGCGCGAGGGCACGATCCTCTCGATCATCTCGGCGTTCGCGAGCAGCATCCGCCACCAGACCGTCAGGGACAAGGAGGAGCGCTTCCCGGATCTCATCGGCGAGTCGATCGTCGCGATCGAAGCCGCGCTCGAGGAAACGCCCGAGCAGCTCGACGTGCTGCGCAAGGCCGGCGTCGTCGATGCCGGCGCCAAGGGCTTCGTGACGCTGATCAAGGGCATGGCCGAGTTCATCGTCGACGGCACGATCGCGCCAAAGCCGGACCTTAAACAGCTGTTCGACGAGAGTATGTCGTTCGACACCTCGGCCGAGGGCGGCGACTCGACGTATCGCTATTGTACCGAGTGCATCGTCAACGGCACGGAGATCGACCGGCGCAAGCTGCGCGAGTCGCTGGCCGAGATCGGCGACTCGCTCGTTCTCGCCGGCACCAAGCGCAAGGCCAAAATCCATATACACGTGGACGAGCCCGAGGAGGTGTTCGAGCTGGCACGAGGCTTCGGCGAGGTGTCGGCCGAAAAGGCCGACGACATGCACCGGCAGCATACGAGCAGCCACAACTCGGCCCGCCAGTTCGCCGTGATCGCGGATTCCGCGGCCGACATCGCGGACGAGGACCTCGAGCGGCTCGACATCCACATGGTGCCCCTCCGGATTCAGTTCGGCGACCGCGGTTATCTCGACAAGGTCAGCATCTCGGCCGACGAGTTCTTCGAGGAGCTCAGAACCAATCCCAATCATCCAACCTCGTCGCAGCCGGCGCCCGGCGACTTCCGGCGCCAGTTTCAGTTTCTCGCGAATCACTTCTCGGACGTGCTCGCGATCACGGTGACGGCCCGGGTCAGCGGGACCTACCAGGCCGCGCATTCCGCGGCCGAGCGCATCGATGCGCCCGGGCGCATTCGCATCATCGATTCGCTGAACGCCTCGACGGGTCAGGGTCTGATCGCCGTGCTGGCCGCCGAATGCTCGGCGCTCGGCATGGGCGCCGACGAGACCGTGGCCCTGCTCGAGCGCGTGATACCGGAAACCCGCGCCTACGCCGTTGTCGCGGACCTGCGTTACGCCGTGCGCGGCGGCCGCGTACCGGGCTACGTCAAGACCATTGCCGGCATGCTCCGAATAACGCCGGTGTTGCGCTCCAGTCCCGACGGCCGCGTGACCTCGTCGGGATTCCTGTTCGGCCGCAAGCGCCGCATCAGGGCGCTGGCGCGATACATCGCGAAAGACGCACCGGCGGACGAACCCTTGGCCGTGCTGATCGGGCACGCCGTCTGTCCCGAGGACGCAATCGAGATGCGTGAGCGACTCGAGCAGGAGCTGCCGAACATTGCGCGGATGTCGATCTGCGAACTCGGCACGGCCTTCGGCGTGCACGGCGGGCCGGGAACCGTGGTCGTAGGCATCCAGCCCTGGCGACTGCCGCGAAACGGCGACGGCAACGCCAAATGACGGACCGGTCCGGCGCGCTGCGCATCGACCGCTGGCTGTACTTCTGCCGCTTTTTCAAGTCGCGCAGCCGCGCATCGGCCGCCGTCGGCGGCGGTCACGTGCGGCTGAACGGCGAGCGGCCGGCGTCCGGGGCACGCGTCAAACCCGGAGATACGATCGAACTGGTCCGCGATCGGCTGGAATACAGGTTGACCGTCACCGCCGTCCCGACCCGCCGCGGCCCGGCCGCCGAAGCCCGCGCATGCTACGAGGAAGACGAGGCCTCGGTCGCGGAAAGAAAGGCGAAAACGGCGGCGCTCAGGCAGGATCGCCTGTCGATGCCCGTCACGGGCGGGCGGCCGGATAAGCATACGCGGCGCGAGCTTATTCGAAGGAACCGCGGTTAGGCTGCAGCGGCGGTGAGGCTCGTCCACGCTGTGTAGCTACCTTTGATCTGGTCGTTTTCGGCACATTTTAATCTCGTATTATCAGCGGCTTAGGAGGATACTACTGGATATTCACTCAGTATCATTCGACCGAGGGAACCATGGCCGATTCCACACCGCCCAACCGCCATTCCGAGCTGTCCGAGGGCGAGCGACTCGGCAACCGCATCGCCGAGCTGAACGCCTACCTGACCGTCGCTCAGGCCCACTTTCTTAAGCTGCTTCGGGAGTTCGATGAGAAGCGCTATTGGGAAGAGCTGGGCTTCAAGTCCTGTGCCGAGTGGCTGAACTTCAAGTGCGGCCTGGGGCTCAATGCGGCGCGCGAGCGGCTGCGCACGGCGCATGCCTTGCAGGCTGTGCCGAAGATTCAGGCAGCCTTTGCGGAGGGCCGCGTGAGCTTCTCGAAGGTGCGGGCCATGACGCGCATCGCGACGCCGGACAACGAAGACCTGCTGCTCAGCATCGCCCATCACGGCACGGCCTATCACGTCGAACGGTTTGTCTCGGAGTACCGGCGCTGTCAGCGCCTCAATGAGCTCGGTGTTGCCGAGCAACTCCACGTTCGGCGTGAATTCGAGTACTACCGCGACGAGGACGGCTGTCTCGTGATCAAGGCGAGGCTCCCGGCCGAGCAGGGCGAACTCGTGCTGCGGGCGCTCGAGCACGCGATGGATAACGCGGCCGAGGACGTTACCGCGGAAACGTCAAGCGAGCGGGAGCCGGTCGCCGCACGCCGCGCCGATGCGCTCTGCGAGGTCGCGGAAACGTATCTGAACCACCCCGAGAACTCAGGCTCGACCGCCGATCGTTACCAGGTTGTCGTACACGTACAGTCCAAGGGTGAGGCATCGTCTGCCCATCTCGAGAACGGATCCCACGTTACCGCGGAAACGTCCGAGCGCATTGCCTGCGACTGCTGCGTCAGTACTATCGAGGAAACTGCACAGGGCGAGCCGCTCAACATCGGCCGGCGCTCCAGGACGATTCCGCCGCCGATGCGCCGGGCCCTCAAAGCCCGCGACGGCGGCTGCCGCTTCCCGGGCTGTACCGCGCAGCGCTACTGCGACGGCCACCACATCGAGCACTGGCAGCACGGCGGCGAGACGAGCCTGGATAACCTCGTGCTGCTGTGCCGGCATCACCACCGGCTGGTGCACGAGGGCGGTTTCGACTGCAGGAAGTCCGATACGGGCGAGGTTTACTTCGTCGATCGGCGGCACAGGCGAATAGCGGAGTACGCACCGCCCAAGCCAGCATCAATC
>JANQLK010000044.1 GCA_028280615.1 Woeseiaceae bacterium
GCGGCCGAGCGGGGTTCCGTCGCGGTGATACAGATCGGCCGTACCGCCGGCGATCGGGTGCTCGAGTAATGCCCAGTCCGCCTCGTTGAGTTCAACGACCGACTCGAACCGCTGATCGTCGGACAGGCGCAGCAGCGATTCGCCGGCAACGACTGTCTGGCCGAGACTCGCCATTCGCTCGGTGACGAACCCGGAAAACGGAGCGACGACCCTGGTGTCGGCCAGCCGCCGCTCGGCCGCCTGAAGCTGTGCCTCGGCCGACGCGACGGATCGCTCCGCGATTCGCAACTGCGGCAGACGAATGGCGAGTTCATTGGGCGGCTCGGTACCGGCGCGCTCGAAATCGCCCCGCGCCAGCACCACGGCCTTCTCCGCATGCAACAGCGCCAGTCGCGCCTGCGCCAGATTCAGTTCTGCAGCGGCAAGCTCGGTTTCGTACGGCGTCGCTTCAATCGAGAACAAGAGCGCGCCTGCGTCGACCCGCCCGCCGGCGAGCGCGGCGTCATGGACCTTGAGAATCCGGCCCGGAACCGCCGAGCGGATTTGTGCATCCCAACGGGGCCGCAGTTCCGCGAATGCCGTCACGGTCGTGACTGACTCCGCCGGCGCTACGTCCAGAACCGAGACGACCGGCGCCGGGGCGGACTTGTCGGAGAACACGACGTCGGCCGTGTCCTCGGCCTCCCATACCAGGACCAGAACCGCAAGCAACGCGAACAGAGCGGCGCCAACCCATAGCCGGCGGCGCTTCGCCGCGGTTGATGCCCTGGTCGAACCCTCAGCCGTTCTCGCCATTACGCCGAAATTCCTGTTAGCCCGGCTGCGCGATTGCGCTAGCCTTTCGATTGCCGTAGTATATATCAATGAACGATCGTTCGTTCAATACTTAGATGAAAAAACCAGCGAAAACGTCGAAATCGCCTGTCACGGGCCGCCAGGCGGCCGCCGCAAGGCGGAGGGAGAAGATTCTGGAAGCCGCGGTCACGTGCTTTCTGGAGAACGGATACCACCAGACGGGCGTGCGTGACATCGCCAAACGCGCCGGCGTAAGTCTTGGCAACCTCTACAACCACTTTGCCGGCAAACACGACGTCCTGGTCGAAATCGCTGCTCTGGAGCGTGCGGAGCTGGAGCCGATTCTGAAAGGTCTCGCGACACCGGCGCCGGCGACAGAGGTATTCGATGCGTTTCTCGGGTCCTACGCCAGTTTCCTGGCATCGGTCGACAACGTCATCCTGACCATCGAAATCTCGAGCGAGGCGGTTCGACAGCCGGACATCGGCGAGTTGTTTCTGGCCAACCGCGACGAACTCGCGACGGCGCTAACGGCTGTCATCGAGCGGGGGATGGCAGATGGGGACTTCAGGAAGGATCTCGATCCGAAACAGGCTGCGCTGCTGGTCATCGACGTCGTCGACGGCTGCGCCTACCGCAGCGTGTTGAGCCAGATTCCCATGCACGATCTATTGGACAACGCGAAAAACTTCGTCTTTGCGGCGTTACGCAAGGGCTAGCAGGCTGTTGAAAAACGCAGTTTTTCGATAGCCTGCGACCGGCACATGGACGTGCCGACATTGTCAATGGCGGTAAGCCATTGACAATGCGAGCGAGCTGAAAACCGCGCTTTTCAGTTCGTGAGGTTGAAAAAGCCATGGATGGCTTTTTCAACAGACTGCTAGTACGGCTGTGCCGCTCCGGATCGACACACTGACGCGATATGCGGAACGACCGAGCGAGCGGTTCGTAGAACCAGCGAGCCGGTCTCTAGCCCGAACCCCGGGCGTTCCCCTGATTCGACCAAATCCGCGGCGACAAGCCCGTATGTCGCCGAAATGCAGCCGCGAACTTGCTGGGATTGGCGTAGCCAACGGCCTGGGCGACATCGATGATCTTTCGGCTCGAGCCCAGCATCGACTTCGCACGCTCCATCCGCCTGTTGGTCAGGTAGGCGAATGGCGCCAATCCCGTCGAACTGACGAATCTCTTTGCGAAATGAGTTTGATCCATGCCCACGGACGCCGCCATGTCTCGAACGCTCAATCCCGTTTCCAAATGCGCCTCGATGAGGTCCTGGACTATCGAAAGTTGTCGCTTTTCCAGCGGACTGGCCTTGCGCGTTTCCACATGAGCGAGTTCGCACGACAAACGACGCATGAGAACGTCGATCCCCGCGTCAAAAAATGCGTCGGAGCATCCGTGCAGTTCCGCATTGCTGAAGATCGTCCTCATAAGGCGTGCGGACACCGTGTCGACGGTAACGCGGGTGGTGAGCGACTCGAGCGCCTGAGTCAGCGGCCTTGCATAGTCCGACTCGTCTCGTCCACTCAAGTCGACGGCAAGCCCGATCATCGTGACGGCGCCCGAATAGCCAATCCCGGGGTCATTCGGAAGACTCACGGTCAGGCCGTTTCGTCGCCATGTGGAATCGAGACAGCCGACCTGTGACCGCCGAAAGAGTCTGCTCGTAGTGCCGATGTTGAGACCGATCTTGACAAACCGGTCGGGCAGCATTTCACCCTCGAACGGTCGGAACCTGGATCGGAGCAGGACGATCGATCCATCAGGACTCGACACATAGCGCAGGGCGCTGCTCGTGTGAGGTTCAAGGTCATCGCGCATGTAATGCCGCCAATCCCGTGGGCCGTCCGGAAGACACGGTCTCCCGATGCCAGTTTTGGAGTAGTTTCGTGCCGAAATGTGGGCTAAACACCGGCCTAAGGCTAGTGTCACCCACGAATCCACTGATCGCAACACCGCGGCTGCATGACCTTCTACTCAAAAAAACAACATGCTGTTGCCGTATCAAGGCCGACAACGCGACAGTGTTTGGCCGCCCTGATCGTTCTCTCCCAACTGCTGCTGTCGATACACGGCGTCGCTCACGATCGGCAACACGTCGGGCCGGATGAGGGAAAGGACTGCGGAGCCTGCCTGCTTGGCGAGCGCTTGGACGACAGCGCCTGGCTTGGAGACCATCCGGCCACGACCGCAACCGGGCCTGTTGACGGATCACGTTCGGGCGGCGCGACCCGCACGGTTACGGCCTCCACGGGTTTTCGACCTCCCGCGACCGGTCCCCCCGCAAGCCAGGAGATCTGAGTCGACGCGTGCAGCAGCACGCGATTTCCTGTCTTCCGGGAGGAGCCAATCAATGTCCCGATATGAACTGCGCAGCGCCATCGGTGTTGCGATCCTTGCTTGCTGCCTGGCGCCGCTTGCTCACTCACAGTCCACCGAATCGAAGGACGCAGCGACCGAAGATACTGAGTTGAACGATACGATTATCGTCACGGGCACGAGGCGCGACCGGGCGTTGATCGAATCGGAACTGTCAGTCACCGTACTTGACCGTGAAATCATCGAGCAGGCTCGGCTAAGGGACTTTCGACGTATTGATGACCTAGTGCCGAACGTTCAGTTCAATGAACTGGGGCAACAGGGGAGTATCTTCATCACGGTTCGCGGCGTCGAGTCGAATCCGTTTATCGTCAATCGGGCCGCCGTCTACATCGACGGCATTCCGTTTCGCGAACTCAGCAACTCGGTCTTGAGCCAGGTCGAATCGATCGAGGTCCTGCGCGGACCGCAAGGCACGCTGTACGGCGCGAATTCGGAGTCCGGCCTGATCATTGTCAACACCAAGCCGCCCTCTGACGAGCTGTATGGTGACGTGAGAGTGACGGCAACTGACTTTCCATCCGGCCAGGGATTAGGGGCCGACGCCATTGTCTCGGGGCCGTTGGTCGATGAGACGCTGTCGGGTTCCCTGGCCGTCTCTGCCTCGCGCGAAGATGCGTACATCAAGAACCTCGGTACCTCGACCGGGGAAACGGGCAGTTTCGAAAAGCAGTTCTTTCACGGCAGGCTCAAGTGGACGCCGACCGATCGTCTGACCGTGAATGCGACCGCCTACTGGCTGTACGTCGATGGCCCGGGTGTGTTCGATCAGCAGTACATGCCTCTCGACATAGAGCTTTACAACACGCTGTACGCCGACTTCTTCAATGCGCGTAGACCAGTCGACGATTGGACGGCACTCGAAGATGCTCCGAAGTTCACGACGTGGGAGGAGGCAGTCTTCGGCCTCAGCGCGGACTATGATCTCGATCTCGGGACGTTGAGCTTTGCCGTCTCGTATCGGAAAGTCGAAGAAGACGCCGCTGGTCTCGATTTCGATCTCACATCCAGCCCGTTCGTGGCCGGGCGTGAGACCGACGAGGAAGACTTCACGCAGGTCGAAATCCGATTCGCATCGCCGGCCGAGTACCGAATCAACTACATCGTCGGCGCGCAGTACTACAGCGATTCGGATCGGAACACGAAGGCGAGTTTCGTAGGTCCCGGCGATCTGGATTCCTACATTTTCGCTCCCGAGCAGAGAGAAGATTCCGAGGATGTCGGCCTGTTCGGAACGCTCAACTGGCACGCCACGCAGAACCTGAGGATCGGTGCAGGTCTTCGAGCGGATCGTGCCAAGCGGACGACCATCCAGCGGGAGGGCGAACTCGACCTGGGCTTCGGAACGATCATCACGTATCAGGCCGCAAACTTCACGCGAACCTTCGAAGAGTTGCTGCCTCGCGTCTACGCCCACTACAAGGTCAGCGATGACTTTAGCGTCCATGCGTCGGCTGCGCGTGGCTACATTCCCGGCGGATTCAACCTGGTCGCCTTCCAGCAAGGTGTCGTCGACGACCGCATCATCTCGTACGACAACGAAACGCTCTGGAGCCGTGAAGTCGGCTTCAAATGGCGATCCGCGGACCGAAGACTCAGAGCATCCGGCGCCGTCTTCTACATCACATCCGACAACTGGCAGGAGGTTCAATTCACGACTGACGACAGCGGACGACCGATAAGCACGGACTTCATCGGCTCGGACGCGTCGATTCTTAGCCGGGGCGTCGAGCTGGAGGGAAGCTTCCAGCTCACGGATACGTTTTCAGTTCGCGGCCATGTCGGACTGGTCGATGCCGAGTATCGCGACCTGCAGCTCGACGAGGACCTCAACGTCGCTGGCCAGAAGGTTCAGTTCGTGCCTGACTATGACGCGGGGCTGTCCCTGTTGTATCAATCCCCTGTCGGCCTGTTCTTCCGAGCCGAAGTCAACTTTCTCGGTGAGACCGCACTGCGCGCCCGTGGCGACGCCGTCCGTGACGCGTTTGAGACCCTGGGCTTTCAGCTCGGCTACGAGCGTGGATGGCTCTCCGTCCGCCTGTTCGGCGAGAACCTGACCGACGAGCGGCAACCGAGCGGTCTAGGCATCGAGAATCTGGCGTTCGGTACGGATGGTTTGTTCTACGCGCCGCTGGGCTCACCGAGGGTGATCGGACTGGAGTTGGCCGGCACGTTTTAGCCAGACGACGGATCGGACGTCCGGATTCCGACCGATGCTACGCGCTACCCGGGTGACACCCGGGCGATGGGTAATGCGGCTCGTGTCCCTCTGTCGCGTCAGCCCGCCGGCGTTGTCTTGTGCAGGACAACCATGTTTTCGCTCGAGTATCCGGACAGTCCGGCGGCCTGCGCCTCTGACAGCACCGTTTCGGCCGAAGCCGCCCAGCATACGTACTCGGCGCATTGCCGATCAATCTCGACTCCGTCGAGTTCCGCGCGGTATCTGACGCGCCAACGCTGGCGCGAGTCATCGATTCTCTGTGCCGAGGCCCAGCCCTGATACGTCACGCGACCCACCTGCGCTGTCCCGACGCATAGTTCTGGCACATCGTCGGCGGCTGGACATTGAATCTCGACGACTGCACATCCGGCCCTGGAGAGCCTGGCAGACAACATCTCAAGCAGTTGCTCGCGTTCCCGTGGACTGAAGTGCACGATCGTGGCACTGGCGACGGCCGCCGAAATCACCGGAGGCAGCGGAGCGTCCAACACGGACATCGGCAGAATGCTCACGCGTCGGCGCAGGTCGGTATCGGACCAGACTCGCGCCATCAGGGCCGATCGCATTGCCGGATCCGGCTCGACGGCAAGAATCTCCGCCTCCGGCAAGGCCCCTGCGATGACCCGCGTCGTGAGACCGGTGCCCGCACCGATATCGACGACCGGGTGATCCGTCTTGCGCAGACCTTCCAGGACCTCCGCGATCTGCGCGTCGACCGCACGATGCTGTTCGCTTGCCATGGCATCGTAGAACTGAGCCGTGACCGCGTAGCTGCACATCAAAACGTCGATGTCAGGCCAATGCCGACGATACGCCCGCGCCCGATTGACGCACCTTCTACTCCCGGCCCGTAGAGAACGCCGTTGATCTCCTGCTCGTCGTCCAGCAGGTTTCGAGCGAACGTGAATATCTCAGTGCTCCCCAATGTCGCACCAATGCGGAAGTCGACATTGTGGTAGGCCTCGAGGTCGAAACTGTTTGCGACGTCTGCCGCACGTTCACCAACGTACTGGTGCGTCAACGTGACAAACGGTGACAGGTCAGCACCGCCCACGGCGACGCGGCTCCCACGATAATCCAGGTTTAACGTCGTGCTCAGTTCGGGCACGTTCGGAATCCGGTTTCCGGCCGTGGCGCCCGAAAACTCGTCGCCCTCTCGGATCTCGCTATCGGTCCAGGCGAGCCCACCCGACAAAGACCAGCTCTGATCGAAGACGATATCGCCCTGCGCCTCGATGCCGAAGCTCCGCGTATCCAGGTTTACCGGCACGAACTGAAACGCGACGAAATCCAGCACGAACAGCTGTTCATCTTCCACATCGTTGTAGAAGCCGGATACATCCAGTCTGGCGCGACCATCCAGAAGGGTAGATTTCACGCCCGCCTCATACGTCCATGACGTAGACTCCGCGTAGTTTGGACTCTCGACACCGAACGCGGCGTTCAGGGTCAACCGCGGAAATCCGCCACTCTTGGCGCCTCGCCCGACCGTTGCGTAAATATTCGCGCTGTCTGTAGCCGCGTATGCAAGCGCCAAGCGACCCGTGACGAGATCGAAGTCAGCTTCGTTGTATTCCTCGAAGAACTCGACGGAACCGGGAAAACCCACACCGGCAAACGTGGCCGCCAGCGTCTTTTCGTCTCTTGTGTAACGAACACCTGCCGTACCCTTCAGTCGAGGACTGCCCAGGGGAACCGTCGCTTCCCCGTATACCGCGTAGGAATCGATTTCCTGGGTGGCGTCCCGGTCACCGTTGAGAACAGGGGAAAACGTCGATCGATTGTCAAGTTCTACGTCGAGATCGGAGTTGAAGTAGACGATTCCTGACGCCCAGGCAACGTCGCGTTCGGGCGCACTCGAAAGGCGAAGCTCCTGGAAGAACCTCGTTTCCTCTTCATGCCAATCGGAGAATGAGAGCGGGGCCAGGAAATCTGACGGCGACAATCCGAACAGCGGTCCGTAAATCAGACCGTCGGTATCGTCGGTAATCTGTTCGTTCCTGAAGCCGTTGAACGCCGTAATCGACGTGAATTCGCCGAAGCCGAGCGGTTTCCTGATGGTAACGCTGGTACCCCAGGCCGTGCGTTCGACCTCGTTCTCCGGATCGATCTCGACGACGGGGCTCGGCTCTGCACGGGAAACGTAGTAGAACGGATTGGACACGCGGTGATCGATGTTGGCCGATATCGAAAAGCGAAAGCCGTTGTCGGTCTCCGGCAGGAGGTCGACGACGCCTCGCGCCGAATAGACCGTCTGATCGCCCAGATCACCGCCCGTTGGGGCGATGTTGTCGACGAAACCGTCTACGGTGGACCCGCGCAATGACAATCGACCGAGCACACGCTCGCCGGCAATCGGACCGGAAACCAGGGCCTCAGCCAGCCCGAAGCCCTGTTCGCCACCTTCCAGTCGCACTTTGCCGAAGAACTCGTCCGACGGTGCGCGAGTCGTGACATTGATGGCGCCTCCCTGGCTGTTGCGGCCGAATAACGTTCCCTGGGGACCCCGCAACACCTCGATTCGTTCAAGGTCAAGATACGCAAACTCCGATGCGAACACCGGCTGAGGCACGCCGTCGACATAGGTGACGACGGAGCCGTCGTCCGGTCCGATCGCTTGCGACAACGGCCCGATTCCGCGAAGCTGAAAATACGCAAATCTGCCGTCGTCAAAACTCGTCAACGACATGCCGGGAACCTGCCTGACGAGACCAAACGAATCGTCTACACGCTGAGTATCGAGCGCATCCCTGCCCAGCACGGTCAGCGCGAATGGCACATCCTGAGACGCCTCTTCGCGCTGACGCGCCGTGACGGTGATCACGTCCAATCGCTCCGGATCGTCGGCATCGGATGATGATTCGAGGTCTTGTGCAAGAACCTCGGAAGAAACTGATAGTGTCAGTGCCGCCACCGCGGCGATTGCGAGGAAGCTGAATCGCATCGGAACACCAGCGTTACAAAGTATCCTCGCACGCTAGCATGCGCCCGCTGAACGCCAGGGTGTCAGTCGGGAGAAAAACCGCTATCGATCGGGAGAATCTGGGCGCCCGTGCGGCGAATGACGCTCGGCGCGCAGCCGACTTGCCGTCGAAAAGCGGCCGAAAAAGAACGCACGCACCGGTACCCGACCTCTTCCGCAGCCAGGGCGACCGTCATTCCCTGCTGAAGCAGGAACGTTGCGTGCTCCATACGGCGACGTGACACGTAGGCGAATACCGTTGTCCCGAGCGTTTCCTTGAACGCCTGCTTCAGAGTGAATTCATTTGTACCGACAATCCTGGAGAGCTCGGAAATCGTCGGCGGATTCTGCAGCTGACCGTCGAGATGGTCTCGCGCGGCAAGTGCTTTTTGACGATGACTGGACTTGATACGGCTTCGCTGTGCGTTCCGCCCCGACAAGGTGGCGACCTGTCCCGCAAGGAGCTCGAATGCACAGGATTCGAGATAGAGACGCCTTGCAACACCGCAATACGGCGTCGTAAACATGCTGCTCAACCGGGACACCGTAGCTGCCGTCAGAGGCGCGAGTCGCTCGACGCCCGCGTCTTCGCTCGCCCGCCGCAGAACGCCGCGAGCCCCCGAGGGAAGCGCCGAACCCCCGGCAAAAAGATCTTCCGCGGACTCCGGGTCGAATCGAATTGCCACCGTTCGAAACCCGCCGGAAGGCAAAACGAAATGCGAGGTGGAACCGCGAGGCGCAGCGGCTGCCCACACGTCCGCGGCTCGGGTTTCGAAGTGACAACCCTCCACGTCGAAGCGCGCACCGCCTTTGAGGTGAAAGCCGAATCCAAACGTGTCTTCGGGCTCGGTGTATCGAAATCTCCGGGTCTCACCCGCACCGAACTGGCTGAGAATGAGCGTCGCCCCACTTCGCAGATCGATTGATTCAACAGATTGGTCGCCGCCATGCAACGGCGCGTCCCAGATTTCAGAGGTCGAATCGACCATGTGCTTGAGTCCTCGCAGTCCATGAATGACCTTACGTTTCCGGCTTACTTGTCTGCGTAATCCGAACTCATAAGGTGATGATACAATGTATCATCATTGTGCTGGAGTTGGAGAATGAGACACTCCCGAGGGACGGCTACTGGTCTTCGTGCACGTCGAAGATCACCCGGCGCTACCGGGTTACCTGGGCGGCGACGGCTCCCGCATCGGGTCTCGGGTCGACGCCGGGTTCACGCATCATTCGCGATGCGTTGATACAGATCCTCGAATCGCTTTTCGACCTCTCCGCCGAACAGCGGGTCGCGGCGGTCAATGACAACAGCCTTACTGGTCGCGTCGTGACCTTCGGCGACCAGCTTGTCGAGCCGCCGGAACAGGTCTGCCTCCTCCCAACGCATGTGCTTGCGCAACAAATCGGCGTAGCGCAGCGCGTCGGTAACGAGCGATCGTAGAGAATCAGCATCCTTTGACCGGGAATCCTCCAGTCGATGCAGCAGCGATGTGCCCTGCTGCTCGAGAACCCGATGCTCCTCCGAAACTCTACCCATACCCCCCGCCCGATCGGGGCGCACGGCTCGAAGCTCGGCGTAGAGCCTGTCCTCCTTCGGATGGTGCACGGCATCCGAATAGGTGCTCATGTAGCGCATGATGTCGCCCATCAGCCGGAGGTCGGGATCGCCGCCTGCGTAAATCCTGTCGCCCTCCCCTTCGAGCAGCTTGAGCAGCCGCGCCATGTTGCGATGATCGGTCCGCAGTTCACTCAGGAGTTGTGTGATCGGTCCGGGCATCTCTTCGCCTGCCACCCACCTGCGTTGAATTTCAGAATCCGGCTGTCAGCATCGGCCGGAGCATGGTCGTATCGTCGAAGCTCGCTGAATCAGTGTGGAAACGCGCCGCCTTATCCTACGCGCAAGCAAGCAAGTTGTAACCCCGCCCCGGCAGCGTGCGAGCCCATCGTTGCGATCTCACGCCGTGTGCTCGGCCTGCGCCCCGCCGTCGACGCGTCGAATGCCGAGCTCGCTCTCTATCTGCTCGAGCGTGGCACGGTCGATCCCGTAGCCGGTCATGATCAGCCCGCCGACGAGGAAGAACGCGGCCGGCAGGATGAAGAACATGATGCCGATGCCCAGCAGCGCCTCGGCGGACTGGGTCTCGTTGGCGACGAAGCCGAATGCCGCGAGTATGAAGCCTGGCAGGGCTCCGCCGAGCGCCGATCCGAACTTGAGCGAGAACATCGAGGCCGAGACGATCAGCCCCGAGGTCCGCGTCCCGGTCCGCCATTCGCCGTACTCGGCACAGTCCGTGTACATCGAGAAGAGCAGCGTAATCGTGATGCCAAAGGTCATGATCCCGATCGTATGCAGCAGGGTTGCGAGCCAGAATCCTTCGGGCGTGAGCACGTATCCGGCGAGCAGCAGCACGCAGTGCAGGAGGTTGGCCGCAATCACGAGATGATGCTTCTCGAATCGGGACGCCAGGTACGGCGTGATCAGCGCGCCGACGACCTGTCCGATCAGCCCGATCGACGTGAACAGCGCGGTGCGGTCGAAGAACAGGAAGACGGGGCTGCCGTCGTCCTGGATGAAATACTTGACGTAGAAGACGATCGACGCGAATCGCGCGACGAGGCCGACGACGATCAGTATTCCGCTGAGTACGAGCACGAGCCAGGACTTGTTTTTTAACAGAGCCCCGAAGTCTTCACGGATCGTTCCCCGATGCGGTTCCGGCCGGATGCGCTCGCGCGTGAACGCGAACGTCGTCCAGAAGAGCGCAACCGATAGCACGGCGAAGATGACCATGGTCAGCCGGAAACCGAGCAGCTCGTCGCCGGCGCCGAGCCAGTTCTTTAGCGGTGTGGCGAATGCGCCGACCGTCAACGTTCCGAGCGACGCCAGAATGAAGCGAAATGTCGTTGCTCTCGTTCGCTCCTCGGCAGACGGAGAGATAACGGCAAGCAGTGCCGAGTACGGCACGTTGACGGCCGTGAACGCGAGCATGACGGCCGTATAGCTGACATAGGCATACACGAGTTTGCCGGCATCGGACAGATCGGGACCGACCAGCAGCGCATAGCCGAGCAGCCCGTACGGGATTGCGGCAAACAGGAGATACGGCCGGTACTTGCCCCAGCGCGATTCGGTGCGGTCGGCAATAAGACCCATGGCGGGATCGCTGACCGCGTCGACGATCTTCGTGACCAGGAGCATCGTGCCGACGGCCGCCGGGGCCAGCCCGTAGACGTCAGTGTAGTAGTAGAGCAGGAACAGGCCGAAGAAGCCCAGGTAGAAGTTCGAGGCCATGTCGCCGAGGCCGTAGGCGAACTTCTCGCGGAAGGGCAGCGGAGCGGAGGCGCTCGTTGGGGTCATGCCCGTCTTTCCTCGAGCGTGTCAGCGATTGTGTAGTGCCTCGAGCCGTCCGGCGAATCGAACCGCAGGGCTGCCGTCCTGTCGGACAGGTCCACGTCGAGTTCGGCGAACGCGTCGTCACCGTGCCAGCTGAGCAGCAGCCGGCTGCCGCCAGCATCGCCAATAGCGAACGCGCCGTCAAACGCGGGCGAGCTCGTCCGGAGTCGAATCAGGCGGCAGAGGCTGTCCACCACGGGCGTCGCGAGCGCCGCGCCCACTTCGTCGTCGGTGTAGTAGTGCCGGTTGATGTCGCGGCCGACGCCCGTTCGCTCGACGAGTTCGAGATCGTTGCGGCCGGCCAGCAGGCCGACGTAATAGACCTGCGGGGTTCCGGGTGCGAAGAACTGGATGGCGCGCGCCAGCAGGTAGTCGCGGTCGTCGCCGCCGAGCGCGTCGTAGTAGGTGCTGTTCACCTGGTAGACGTCGAGATTGGTCGCGGCGTGACCGCTCGCCCTCAGGCTTCCGCCGCCCGTCTTGCGGTGTATCGTATTGACGAGGTCATCGATCTCGCCGTCCGACAGCAGGCCCGAGCGCTTGCCCTCGCGCGCCGCATCGACGATGCCGATGCCATCGTGGGTATCGAGCACGGTCACGCAGTTTCTCGGCGAGATCGCGAGCCAGCGTTTCAATGCGTCCGCGCTGCGCGTGTACAGCGTATGCAGCACGAGCGGCGGCAGCGCGAAATCGTAGACCCGGCCTACGGACGCCGCGATCGCAATCTGGGTCTCGTAGTGGGCATGAATCTCGACCAGGGTCTCGATGCCGAGCGCCGACGCCCGCTGGCTCAAGGCGGCGATGAAGTCGAAGGTCTCGGGCAGCATGAAACAGGACGTATCGCGCCGCTTGATCGCGTAGCCGGCCGCATCGAGCCGGATCTCGCGGACGCCAGCGGCCGCGAATCGCTCGAGGATCGAATCGAGATAGGCGCGACCGCCCGGACTCTCGACATTGATGTCCAGCTGCTTGGGGCTGAATGTCGTCCAGAAGTCGACCGCGCTGTCGCCATCGATGGCGATCGATGTGAACGGCGGCCCGGGTCGGGGCCGGTAGATGCGGTCGATGCGGGCCTTCGCGCCCGGATCATTGTCCGTGTAAACGTCGGCCTTCTTGAGGAACAGGTCCCAGTATTTGGAGCGCGCGCCGTGCTGCCGGACGTCCTCGAACTGCGGCGAATCCGCTGAGACGTGATTGACGATCAGGTCCGCCATCACCGAGTAATTCCCGGCGAGATCGCGAATGTTGGACCAGTCCCCGAGCTGCGGGTCGACGCGGGTGTGGTCGATCGGGTCGAAGCCCGCGTCGGCGCCGTCGATTGGATCGAAGAACGGCAGCACGTGCACGCCGTCGAACAATCCCTCGAAGTCTTCGTCCAGCCGCTTCTTAAGGCCCCGCAGATTCCCCGCCAGGCGGTCGGCGTAGGTAATGAGCTGCATCGTGTTCCCCGTCACGAATGCGACGGCAGCGCGGGGTCGCCCGCCGCGCTGCCGTCCGCCGACGTGCCTAGAACAAGTAGCTCAGGCCGAGAACCGTGGAGCGTCCGCTCAGCGGCCGCGCGCGGATGATGCTGCCGACGGCGCCCGAGCCCTCTTCGGCCTCGGTGATAACGAACTCGTCGGTCAGGTTGTTGACGTTCAGGTAGACCAGCAACGAGTCGTTGACATACCAGTTGCCGAACAGGTTCACGAGGTTGTACGCCTCCTGCTCGAGATCGTTGTTGTCCTGCAGGAAGTAGTCCGTCGAACCCTGCAGCACGACGCCGGCCGCGAAGCGGTCGTTGCGGAACTCGGGGATGATCGTCCAGATCATGTCCGCCTGGCGCCGCGGCGTGTTGCCGACGATGGCCGGATTGTCGCGGTCCTTGCTGATTTCGGCATCGATGAACGTCGCGTTGCCGCGGACGAAGAAATAGTCGCCAATGTTGACGTCGCCCTCGAGCTCCAGGCCGTTCGCCTCGTATTCGCGCACGAACGTGAGACCGCTGGTCAGCTCGGCCTGGGTCTCCTCGGTCACGGTGTTGAAGTAGGTTGCATACAGGGACCAGCCGGCGCCCGCGTACTTGTAGCCGGCTTCGAACTGCTGGACGTTGTCGAAGCCATCGGTCGTGCTCGTGAGCGATCCGTCGGCATTGAGCGACCCGGGCACCTGGGTCAGACGATCCGCGACCGCGCGGCCGCCGTCGCTATAGCGCGCGAAGATCGACGAGTTGTCCGTGAGCAGGTAAGTTCCGCCGAGCGAGAAGGAGGTATTGTCCGCGTCGTAGTTGACGTTGGTGATAGCTGCATTCGACTCGTTGAGCACCCGCACGCCGCCGGCAATGAAGTCTGACGATGCGCCCGGATTTTCGAGCAGCGCGTCGCTGTCGAGCCGCGTTATCACGCCGTTCTCGACCGCGAACTCGCCGATGCTGCCGTTGCCGTTCAGATCGTAGCCCGTATTGCCGCCGCAGCAGGCATCGAGGCGCCGTCCACGGGCCCTGACGTCGTCGTAGCGAACGCTGACGTCGACCGTCGCGCGATCGCCGACGTCGAAGCCAACGTTGAAGTACGGAGCGATCGTTCGATACTCGAGATCCCAGTTCCAGGCGAGAAAGCTCTGGGTCAGGGCGCCGTTGTCGGCGAGCACGACGTCGACCGGGTTGCCGTCGGCGTCGATACCCGCGCCGTTGGCGACGTAGGTGATGTTCATCGAGTTGCTGCCGTCCAGGGTCTGCATCCGGGCATGCCAGCTGTTCCACGACGTCTTGATGTTCTGCTTGGAGTAGTAAACGCCGCCGCTCAGGCTGAACGACGATCCTTCCGAGGTCAGCTCGAGGTCGTTGGCCAACAGGCCGAGGTCGTCGAAGGACGTGTCGAACAAGAGGTTCGTATACGCCAGCTGGTTGGGATCCGCGGCCTCGCCGCCGACCGTGGCCGTCACGCCGCCCGAGCAGTCCAGCGCAACGCCGTCGCCGACGCTTGCGTCGGCACACAGCGTCGCGCCCTTGTTGGCGATCGTATCGGTGCCGCCCGCGAAGCCGTCCGTAAACGGAGCGATGAATCCGCCCGTGATCTCCGAGGTGCGAAACTTGTTGTTGAGCTTCAGCGTATCGGTCACGTCCTTTTCAAACTCGAGCCCGAAGGCCGTCACGAGCGACTCGATGCCGTCGGCGACCGAGCGGCTCCGGGCGTTGCCGAACGCGTCGAAGGTCGTGATGTTGTTCGTCTGCGGCGAGTGCGTCGACTGCGTGCTCGCGTCGTATCCCGGCAGCGAGCCATACGAGCCGCCGCCGTTCACCGTGACGGCCGAAGGCAGGTAGGTGGTCACGCGATCGTCGAGGCGCTTCAGGTAAAAACGCAGAAAGCCGTCGTCGAGTTCCTTGGTGATGTTGGCCTTGACCTGGCCGCCGCTGTCACCGTTGAAATTGGTCTCGCGAACGCCCTCGCCGTCGCGAACGAAACCGCCGATGTGGTAGTACAGCGTGTCGTCGAACGAGCCGCCGTACTCGAAATCGGTCCGGAACTCGTCGTAGTCCAGGCCGAAGCTCACGCCGATGCTGCCGGCATCGTCGCCGCCGGTCTTGCTGATCATGTTGATGATGCCGCCCGGCGAGTTGCTCGCGAAGGTCGAGGCCGAACCGCCCCGAATGCTCTCGACGCGGGCGATGGACGTATCGAACCGGATGAAGTTGTCCGTGTTGCCGAAGTTGATGTCGCCGTATTCGAGCACGGGCAGACCGTCCTCATGGATTTGCATGTACTTCGAACCGCCCGTGGCGAGCGGGATGCCACGAATCGACAGGTTGGCATTGCCGCCGCCGCCCGAGGACTCCGCACGGATGCCGGGCAGGCTTCGGAAAACCTCGGCAACCGAGCGCGGGGCGAAGTTGACCAGTTCCTCGGCCGGAATTGCGCTGACCGAGACACTCGCTTCGAGCTTGGTGGCGCCACCGCGGGGCACGCCCGTGACGATGACTTCCTCGATAACTTCCTCGTCCGCCTGGGCGAGCGCGGCGCGGGGCAGCACGGGTAAGGCGATTAGCGCCGCGACTGACAGCACAAGCGCTGCCTGCGGCACGCGGATATGGGTCTTCATGATACGGATCCCCCCAGTATTGAAAACATGGCGGCCGGCTTGCCGCCTCACGAGGTTTAAGCTAGACACTGCCGCAATCGATTGCAAAATTTGCCTTTCGCAATCGATTGCGATCTTTGTTAACTACCTGTTTTATATTGCTTTCGTGAAACTCAACGTTGCGCCAGGAATTGCATCTGCATGCGAAATCTGCGCAAATTGGCGCGACGATGAGCCCATCGAGAAAAAAAACCGTCGCGTCGCTGCAGGAACTCGCCGACCTCGCCGGCGTGTCACGCGCGACCGCATCCCGGGCGCTCAACGACAACCCGATGATCAGCGCGAAGACGCGGGAGAAACTCAAGGCGCTCGCGCGCAAACACGATTTCTCGGTCAACCGCCAGGCTCGCGACTTTCGCCTGCAGCGAACCAGCCTGATCTCGGTCGTCTTCATGCTGGACGTCAAGTCGGACCAGCACATGTCGGATCCGTTTTTCCTCGAAATGCTCGGCGGTATCGCCGACGCCCTCGCGGACCGTGACTACGACCTGCTGCTTGCGCACGCGCCGATCAGCAACGTTCTCGAGCTGCGCAGCGGGCGCGTGTTCAGGCAGGCCGACGGCGTGATCTTCATCGGCCAGGGCGAGCAGCATGCGCTGCTCAATGAGCTTGCGGACGAGCGCACGCCGTTTGTCGTCTGGGGCAGTCCCGTCG
>JANQLK010000052.1 GCA_028280615.1 Woeseiaceae bacterium
GAGTGACGACAGCACCCGGATACGGTCCTCAATCCATTGCCGACGGTGCTCATAGCTCCTACCCGACACACGGTCTTCACCGCACAGGAAAGCGCGACGCACACAGCGCGAGGTGACGTGGTAGTACGGCGTCTCGGACAGGCAGACGATGTGTTTTCGAGCGCGTGGCATGCGATCGACAGTAATCTCAAGTCATTTTTATATCGACCGATCAATCTGCCAGGAATCAGCTGTTTTGTGCCTGTCCACGATTACTCGACTATGTGCCTGTCCACGATTACTCTGGGAATCGGCTGTTTTGCGCCTGTCCACGATTACTGTCCCACGATTACTCTATGGTTTGCGCCTGTCCACGATTACTGTCCCGATTACTCTGTCCACGATTACTCCATTAGAGAGGCGCTGGTGGTAACTCTGGCACCCGGCGGCCCACCGACTAATGTTCAGGCCTGCGTGTTCAGCGTCCGCAGGTCGGGCAGCGTCCCGCGCGCTCGGCTTCCAGCATGCGTTGGACCTTGCCGGCGTCGAGAATCTGGCTCGCAGTCTCGCGGCCCAACCCGAGGCTCTTGCGGTAACGCTCCAGCTCCTGCTTTTCGGTCTCGCTCAGCACACCGTCGTCCCAGGCGCGACGGGCAGATTCCTCGAACCGCGCCGAGCGCATCTTCAGTTGCGCGGCGAAGCCTGACGCGATGATGCCGGTTGGCAGGGCCACCATGCCGAGCCCGACCACCGTGATTGCGGCACCGAAAACTTTGCCACCGGTCGTTACGGGCGTCACGTCCCCGTAGCCGACGGTGGTCAGGGTCGAGAATGCCCACCACATCGCCGCCGGTATGCTGCCGAAATCGACCGGCTGCGCATCGCGCTCGAAGTAGTAGATCCCGGACGCCGCCAGCAGCATCACCGTCAACAGGATAAAAAAGGCGGCGGCGAGGCTGCGGCCGTTCTCGACGATCGCCGTTACCAGCATGTTCAGCGCCGGCGAGTAGCGCGTCAGCTTGAGAACGCGCAACAGGCGGACGGCGCGCAGGAAGCGCATGTCTGCGTTCCCGAACAGTCCGGCCTGCATCAGGAAGAACGGCAGGATTGCGAGCAGGTCAACGATGGCGTGGAACGAAGTCAAGTAGCGTAGACGCCGGCCAAAGGCGTCGCGCAGGCTACCGTCGCCGCGCTCGCGTTCGATGCAACTCCAGGCGCGCAGCAGGTATTCGACCGAGAAAACCGACACGGTGATCACTTCGAACAGGAATAGTTCGTCGCCGTAGCGGGCCGCAAACGACGGTACGGATTCCAGCACTACCGCTGCGACCGTGAGCACGATCAGGCTCACCAGCAGCACGTCCACGACGAGGCTCAGCCGGTCGCCGGCCTGTGCGGTCTCCAGGGCACGGAATACGATAGCGCGCAGTGGCGATCTGCGCTTTGAACCGGTGCCTGTCGTGATTCTGTCGATGGCCTGCATGGCGTGCCCCCTCGTCGGGCAAAAGCACGCGACGGGTCACAGCCGCGGGGCCGCGACAGCTGCCCTGCGCGCGCTTCTGCCCGGGGTATCGGCCGGCACGAGCCCGGCTTTAGTCGAGCGGGATGTCGCACCGTCGGCCGGGTCGCGCCCGTCCCCCCGTTTTCGGACAGTCGCTGCCGGACAGATTGTCGCTGCCGGACAGATTCGGCCTTGTTTCTCACGACCTTCACCAGCTGTTCGCCGACAGGCTCCCGGCGCCCTGCACCTTGGGCACGCTGTGGTTCTTCGAAACACTCGGCGACTACCAGGGCAACTTGAACAGCGGCAGCCGATCAGTGCGAGCCGTGAGGTATTTCTCTACGGCAGCCTCTAAGACGGCCGCTTTGACGTTCGAAGCCGTCGTTCGAGTAACCGCCTTCGGGATACACTTACTGCAGAGGTCAATATCTCTATGGTCGCAAACCCGAGGGCGAAAGATCTGTGAAAAAAGCGAGAAATTGGTTGGCTGCACTTTGTCTGTTGTTCGTCGGATGTCAATCTACGGCGGCGTCAGCCGCCGAAGCGTTGCTCAAACGATACGTGCCAGCCTCCGGGATTCCGTTCTCCGAAATCGACAATGTACGTATCGACGAGCTTCACAAGCGGCCAAACACTTTCGTATTTGCAATCAACCGTGACACGGGAGATCAGGGCCGAGGCGCGTATTGGGGGACGCTGGACGAGATTGGCTGGATCCGTTTTTACGAGTCGGGTCCGCGGACATCGCTATTTCAGGTAAGTCTCATCGCAATCTCCGATGACGACCGGTTTTTGGCGGTGGAAACGACCGGAGAGGGGCATCCGGTTCTGGACGTGTTCGAACTGCAGGACTGGCTACACTACGCGCCACGCGGTATGGACAGAGACGCTCCCCCTGTTGAGCCGATCGCAACGCTGAATCCGTATCCGTTCAGCCTCAAATCCATCGGGTGGCGCGACAATCATTTCGTCATACAGAGCCATGGACGACTGGACGAGATTCGTGAGCGCCGCCGAACAGGTCGGACTCAATACTCGGACGAAGAACTGGAAAGTAACGAGAGCCACGTATTTCTTTGGAACGTGGAGAGTGACCAGATTCAAGTCGAATAGCCAGGGACGACTCATCCGTATACCCTCCGGAAGGCTATCAAGAGGGCAGTGTGAGAATTGTGTGACCGAGTGCTGCTTCGTTGTGCCATGTACTGAGTTTGCAGTGGACGTCGCCCCGGTCGCTGTCGATTGACTCAATTTCTGAGAAGCGAAACGGCGAATTCCGAAGGCGGGGGTCAGAGGTTTGAGACCTCTCGGGCGCGTCAGCTCGAGATCCGCCGGGTTCGTCGTTCATTCGGGAACCGACTCTGCTGCGGGCGTAGACAATCGGCCAAGAATTGCGTCCAGTTCGCGGATTTGCGGGGCCTTCGGGTGCAATGAGAGCCGAAGCCGGCTCGCGGCTTCGGTCAGCCGGGCAAGGGTCGACGAGGAATCGTTTCTCTCGATGTCGGCGCGTGCGACTTCCGCATCTGCCATCGCGACAATCCAGCTTGCGGCCGGCAGCCCGTCCATTGCCAGCTCGCGGGCGAGTTGTGCATCCGCCGCGGCGCGATCGAAATCTCCCGACCGGCGTCGATGGGCGGCGCGGGCGATCAACGCCTCGATGGCGGCGCCGCCCGGACGGCCGGCACCGTGTTCCTGTTCTTCGAATATCCGGACAAACTGTGCCGACGCTTCGTCGAAGCGGCCCTGGCGGCTAAGGGCCGTTGCGAATTCCTTGCGCGCGTTCCATTCCACGCTCTTCTGCGATCGACCCTGTCGCGCGAGCAGTTCGGTGAATATCGCTTCTGCCTTCCCGAATTCGCCGGCGCGGGCGAGGGCGATGGCGCCGCCCAGCCTGCCGGCGTATACGGCCGGGCTGTCCGCAGAGCCGCGTTGTTTCGCCAGAGCTAGCCCCTCCTCATAGGTCTCGAAGGCCCCCGGATGCCCGTACTCCAGCCGCCAGCGCGCGAGTGCGTAGACGTTGCTCACCGCCTCCATTGAATCTTCTCGGCCGGCCTCGCGCGTGATCGCCGCGGCTTTGTCCAGCTCGGCCTGCGCTTCTTCAAACCGCCCGAGGCGCTGCAGCATACGCGCGCGCCAGCGGCGATCGTAGGAGTTGCCTGGATGGGTTTCCGGGTTGACTCGTTCGCCTAGCGCGATGGACTCGTCGAGCAGCCGCAAGCCCTCCTCGGTCCGGTACGCCTGATGCAGGAAAATGCCGGAGTTGCCGATACGTATGATCGTGCCGGGGTGCCGTTCGCCCAACAGCTTCGTCGACAGATCGATCGATCGCCGGTTGGTTTCGATGGCCTCGACGAAGCGACCGGATTGGGCGAGATTGACCGCAACGATGCCCAGCATGTCCAGCAGTTCGTCGTCCTGCTCGCCGATTCCTGTCTTGATCGCGATCGCTTGCTGCAAGAGCTCAAGCGCCTCGGGCGAGCGCCCCTGCCAGCCGAGCGCGCCGGCGAGGCGTGCCATCGCGAACGCGACGTCAGAGTGTTCGTCGCCGAGCACGCCGCGGCGCAGATCGAGAGCCCGCCGATAGCCGCCAATAGCTGCCTCGTGACGCTGTAATTCGTGATTCGCTCGCGCGAGCGACGCGACCACGTCTGCAACGACAAGCGGATCGGCATCGCTTGTGTTTTCCAG
Organism: Woeseiaceae bacterium; assembly: GCA_028280615.1. Taxonomy (GTDB): domain Bacteria; phylum Pseudomonadota; class Gammaproteobacteria; order Steroidobacterales; family Woeseiaceae; genus UBA1847. Next base: position 4,169 of record JANQLK010000052.1, read on the forward strand.
CAGTCCAAGCGCCGTTTCGAGATGTGCGCGTCCGCTGTCGTACGCGCCGAGTTGGGTGTAACTGTCCCCGATCACGCGCAGAAGGCTGGCTTTGAGAATCGGCTGGGCATCCAGTTCGTCGATTCGCCGGCTGCCCTGTTCCAGCAGGTCGATTGCCGTAACTTCCTCGCCCTGCGCCGTCACGGGAGACGCGCCTCGAAAGAGCGCTGCCAGGAATTCGGAGACCTCGGTCGCTTCACGCGCGGCGAGATTGGCGCGATCGCGCTCCTCGGCCAGGCGCAGCGTGTGAAAGACGGTCAGCACAAGCGCCGCGATGACTGCCGTGGCCGCTGCCGTGACGGCCGTGCGATTGCGGCCGAAGAACTTCGCCGTTCGGTACGACCACGAAGGCGCTCGCGCCGATACCGGTCGCCCGGACATGAAGTCACGGATATCGTTCGCGAACTCGCGCACGGTTTCGTAACGACGCTCGGGTTCCTTGCGGATCGCTTTCATGACAATCCGATCGAGGTCGCCGACAAGTTGTCGCGCGCGGATACGGTCACCCGCTAGCGATGCAGCCTGGCTGGGGTGCTGCGGTAGCGTCTCGCAGATCAGGCCCAGCAGATCGGAGGATCCCGGTTCGGCGCGGAACGGTCGGCTTCCGGACAACAGTTCGTACAGCAGAACGCCGAGGCCCCAGACATCCGTCGAAAGCGTGACACGCTCACCGCGAACCTGCTCGGGGCTTGCGTATTCCGGTGTCAGAATTCGTGCTTCGATGCGGGTCAGCGCCGGGTCGACCGCGGTGTCCAGCAGCTTTGCAACGCCGAAGTCGAGCAGTTTAGGCAAGCCGTCACCCGTAACGAGAATGTTCGACGGCTTGATGTCGCGGTGCACAACGAGCTGCCGGTGCGCGTACTGCAGGGCATCGCAGACTTTGAGAAACAGGTCGAGCCGGCCGTTGAGCGGCAGTTCCTCGCGGGCACAGTAATCGACGATCGATTCGCCTTCGATGTATTCCATTACGAGATAGGGCACGCCCGATTCCGTCGTGCCGCCGTCCAACAGGCGGGCTATACCCGGGTGATCCAGGTTAGCGAGGATCTGGCGCTCCTGCCGGAATCGCTCCAACAGCGTCGGCGAAGCGACGGTTGGACCGACCGTCTTGATCGCGACGCGCTGTTCGAACTCGCGGTCGTCTCGCTCGGCAAGATAGACGAAGCCCATCCCGCCGGAGCCGATAACGTCCAGCAAGCGATACGGCCCGATGCGCTCTCCTTCGTTGAGCCTGCCGCTGAACGAGCCGGCTGCCGCCTCGATGATGCTGTCCAGATCTGCTGCGCCGGCAGCCGGCTCGTCTATCAGCGCGACGACTTCCGCGGCAAGCGCCTTATCATCGCCGCATTGCGCCTCGATGAACTGGCGACGCTCGCTTTCGTCAATTCTCAGGGCTCCCTGATAGATGCGCTTTATGCGCTGCCAGCGCTCCTCGTCCACGCGTCGAAACTCTCCTGATCTGCCGAATCAACGTTACCAGAGATACCGGGTGGAACGGCACGGACGACGCAGACGCAGCCTCGACACCGCAAGTAGCAGTCTCGAGCAGTTCAACGGGATCTTCATGAGCGTCTCCGGACAAAATTCTCCGATCTTGTCTGGATGGGCGTGATCCGGCCGGTTCTGTTCAGAAAAACTTGCGGAGTTGGCTCCTGCCGTGGCGTTTCGCGCTTTATTCGTCGTGGGCTTCGTCGGCCATTTGGGTTCGCAACCAGGCCTTTGCGAGCGTTATGTCCTCGGCAAGCCGGGTCTTGGAAACATCCAGTGCCGCCGCCGCCTCTTTATAGGTGAGGCCGCCGAAGAAGACGAGTTCGACGGCGCTCGCAAGTTGGTCGTCGAATTCGGCAAGCCGAAGCAATGCCCGGTCGAGATCGATGACATCCCGTTCTTGCTTGTCTCCCGCAACGGCGCCCTCGTCCAGTGTTACCGGACGCAAGCCGCCGCCTCTTTTTTCGCTTTTCTTTCGGCGTGCGTGGTCAACCAGAACTCGACGCATCGTGCGCGCCGCCATCGCGAGAAAGTGGCGCCGGTCCTCGTAATCGAGTTCCAGGTTGGCAAGGCGCAGGAAAGCCTCGTTGACCAGTGCCGTGGCCTGCAGCGTGTGCGTCGCGGTTTCCTGCCGCATTCGCCCGAGCGCCAGGCGGTGCAGTTCCTGATAGACATGCGGCATCAGGGCGTCGAGCGCTTGCTGATCGCCCTGCTGCCACGCGTTGATCAGAATCGTCAGGTCCTTGTGAATCACTCCAGCCCCTGGCGCACTGCGTCGTTCAAACCGGGATCGCCATTCTGGCACGGAGCGGCGGGACAATTCAGTGATCGGCAATGAAACCTGTCGTCACTGCGGCAGCGAGCCGCGTGTCATCACCAGCAACGCACGCCACGTAACGTGCCGCGAGCACTGCGTGTACAGAACCTGGTCCTATGATGCGAACAGAGTCAGCAGCGCAACGAGCCAGACGAGATTGCCCAACGGTTCGTGACCATCCTGCTGAATTGACGCTAGTCGATCGGACGGACGAGCCAATCCGTGATCGGGTTCCCCAGTTCGAAAGCCAGCGGCTGTCCACCCATGCGAATCTTCTCGAAGCGGCTGAAAAGCGCCGGGACGCCCTTGGCGTCGATCCACGCGTCGCCGTCCATCAGGTTGAAGTGGATGTGCGGCACCTGGGAGACACCCGAGTTCCCGACGTTGCCGATGAAATCGCCCGCCTTCACTCTATCGCCCACGGCCACGGGGATCGTGCCGGCACGCATGTGACACGTCAACGAGTACTCGCCGTTGCCGTGATCGATCGTAACCAGGTTCCCCGCGAACACGTCATCGTCAGCCTCGAGCACGGAGCGCGGCGGCGTCTCTCCGATGCCGTACTCGGCGATGTCGTTTCTGACGTCGACGACGACCCCGTCGCCGGCGGCATACACCGGCTCGTCGTAGCCCCAGTAGTCTGCGGGCGTTTCACCCGTGGTGCGATAGGGCAGGCCGTTCGGGCCGAGCCTGGTGAAGTCCCAACCGTACATCGTGAGCGAGTTCAGCCCGGTGCGCCGGTGGCCGGTCGTGAGATCGTTCCCCGCGTTCACGGCCCATGTTCCTTCGAACGGAAGGCGGAGATCGACCCGCTGATCGGGACGGACGAGAGGCACGGCGTGGCGGGCGACGCCGCCGGCTCCGGTCGCACTGGAAAGCGTGAGCGTGACGTCAACACGATCGGCGCCGGCGAACCACGGCGCCGCCAGCGGGATCCGTACCCATGAGACCGCTTCACCCGGCGGCAGCGCGGGCCCCACCGGCGTCTCGATCGCCGACATGTGGTTGTCGACAAACTCGATGTTGTCCATGAAGTACTCGGTGGTGTCCGCGAACGCGCCCGCGATCCATTCGGTGCGCTCCATGTACGCGGGCCCGTATGACGTCTCCCACAGCGTTTCGCCGCCTTGGACAAAAGTCATGTCCACACGCTCGACATCGAGAACGCTCGCCTCCCGCGAGTGGAACACAAGGTGGAAGAGCCACGTGAGCCGCTGGGTATCGGCGTGCGAGCCCGCCTCGTCCACGGGCGTGAACGCGCCTTCGCTCGCGGTGTACACGACCGCGGGCACGTGGCTCACGTCGACGTCGACGACCGGCGGCTGAGACGGCGCACACCCGACGGCGCTCGCGCCGAGGACGAAGGCAACGATGGAAATCCTCTCGAACACTGACACTCCTGGTTGCAGCGCCCGCCTTTGACGACGGCGTAGACGCGCTTCATCGCGCCGAAGTCTTCGAGCGCTTTGCGCGGACAGTGTACATAAGGGGTCATTTTGGCGGGAGCGCAATCGCTGGAGCGAGCTGAAACCGGGCCGATGAAGGCAGATCGAGGCCGCCATCTGGCAGAGTCGGCCCCACCCCTCTTCGAAGGCAGGACGCGTCATTCTCTCTCTGTCGGCAGTCCGCAACCGCGCCTCACGGCACTCAGGCTGCCGTCTTACGCTCCAGGTAGACCGTCCGAGTGAGCATCAGGAACAGCCCGATGCTACCGGTGAAGATGACGGCGAGCACCCATACCTCCGATTTCATGCCGGCGGCCCGCGCGCGGTTTTGGAGTAGGAAGAACGCCGCCGTGACGCTCATCAGGCGGTCGAACCAGACCTGTAACCCCCAATGGGATCCCATTAGGGGCGGCAGGAAGCCCAAAGGCCCCTCCTCGACGATCGCGAGGCCGGTCCACACCGTGAAGGGAACGACCACTACCGCCGGGATTAGCCAGGCCGGCGCGGAAATCCGTTCCTTGGTCTGGGTGACGAGCAGCATGGCGACGGCAGCGACTACAAAACCGGCGAGTGCAATCAACTCGGTGTGCGACATCCTCAACGCTCCATGTCAATTGATAAACGGCGACGCAAGATGGCGGCACCATAGCGTATCGAGGTCAGGCGGGGCTAGTTTGTTCTCCGGCTCACCCGATCCGTCTGGTTGGCGGCCACTGAGACAAGGCCTCGCCGTCGAAGCTCGGGTCTGACCACCGCCGCATCCACCGGGCGACGATCGCGAATTTGAGACGCATCAAATAGGACAGGCACGACCGGCCGCCGAATCCATCCTGATAGTGCAGGAACCCCTGCCGACTGCGCGGCTGGCCCGGTTCGCCGTGTCACACGGGCTACCATGCCTTGGCTATACTGCTCCCATCCGCAGGCTTTGCTGTCAAACGTGGGGATCCGGGTTTGATCGAATTCGACGGCTTCTCGGTCGATGCCGAACAACGCGTCATCAGACGCGACGGTGAGAAAATCCACCTTGCCAAGAAGCCGTTTGATGTACTGCTGTACCTGATTGAGCGGCGCGGGCAGCTGGTCACTCGAGACGAACTACTGGCGAGGTTCTGGTCCGGCGCGAGCGCCTACGATGAAGCGGTCTACAGCTGCATCAGCTCGATTCGCAAAGTACTCGGCGACCTCGGCGATGAACCGAAATACCTGGAGACGAGATGGCGTGAAGGCTATCGGTTTATCGGCAGGATAGAAGCGGAGGCGCCGGAGCTCGCGCCGAGAAAACGAAACGGTCAATTGCGGCGTTTGACGTTCACTGCCATTGCCATGCTCGTCGGCGTAGCGGCGTTGCTCTGGACTGTCGCTACGGACAACATCCAGGAGCGAGCCACGGACAACGGCGAGATATCCAGCCTCGCCGTTCTGCCGTTGCAAGGACCCGATTTCGATCCGTGGCTCCGTCGCGGTCTGACGGAAGAGCTGCTACATACGATGTCGAGTATCGAGGGAGTTCGCGTGGTTACGGTCAACGAGACATCGTCGCTCGACGATGCTGCCGTAGAGCGGCTCAACGTGGATGGCCTGCTGGAGGGAAGCCTGCTTGTCAACGACGACGCGCATGATCTGCATTTGCGACTGCTGCGGACAAGTGATCGCTCGATCGTGTGGTCGTTCCGCGGCAACTATGCGCCCGATCAGCTGGCGGCGTCGCGCGCCGAAGTTGTTGCAAGTCTTGCCAATAACCTGTCGGCATCGCTTCGCGGCGATCCGATAGCCGCCCCGGCGAACGCCGAGGCATGGCAGTTGTATCTCCGGGCGCGCTATCAATGGTCATTGCGCACGCCACAATCGATTCTTGCCGCGGTGGACCTGTACAAACAGGCGATCGAGCTGGACGCCGGGTACGCCGAAGCCCACGCGGGACTGGCCGAATCCTATGCGGTGGCGCCGCTTTGGGCAGGCGCGGATTCCGGCGACGCCTACGCGGCCGTGTTGAGCTCAGCCAATCGAGCACTGGAAATCGACCCCGACAATGCACGCGCGCACACCGCGCTGGCCGTGTACTACGCGCACCATCAATTCGACTGGAGAGAGTCCGAGCACTACTTTTCCCGCGCTCTCGAGCTCGACGCGAACAACGTAACAACGCATCAATGGAAAGCCGATGCGTACTGCTATCGGCTGCTGTTCGAAGAATGCGCACTGCACATGGACATTGCGCGCTCGCTGGATCCTTTGTCACCGTTTATCGAGATGCTGCAGGGAACACCGCTCAGGTTCACCAAGCAATACGCGGCGGCGGAGGCGCACTTCAGGGACGTATTGCAACGATTTCCGAATCTTGCGCCAGCACGTTTCCAGCTCGGCATCGTTCTTGACGCACAGGGTAAGTACGAGGAAGCGCTGGAACAGTTCGAGCGCATCTACCCCGTCTACGGGCCGGCACTGCTTGGGTCTTCGATCGCCTGGATCAACGCCCAGCTCGGCAACCACGAAGCCGCGCGGGAAACGATCGAGGTGCTGCGAAAACTCAACGACGAGGAGTTTCTCTCGCCATTGATGATGGCCGGCGCGACCTCGATCTATGGGACCGAGCGGGAAGTGCTTGACTGGTTGAAACGCTCCAGAGAAGAGCACGATGACTTCTTTTCATCGGTCGCCGTCGTGCATCATTTCTTCGGCTTGTCCACAAACCCCGAGTTTCAGGCTCTCGTCGGTGAACTCGGAATTCCTCGCGAGCGCCTCTTAAGCTACTACGACAGCCCTTCCGATCCACCGGGTCTGCCGCCCCGAAAAAACCACTAATCAATGAGTTAACAACGATTTCGGAGGAATCCAGAGTTTCCTCAGGGTTTGATCCGGGAGTTCGGGTTCCGAATTTCTAGATTGTTCCGCCTAACGCAGCGCGTCAGGGGAACAGCATGAAGTGGCTCAGGATCTCCATCCCGGCGATTGCTTCTTGGCTTGCGTTCGCATCCGCCGGCTCAGCCGAACCGAACTCGGCCACGCAGATTCCGGCAGCGTTCATTGCCAATTACGGTCAGTTCGATGCCGAAGTGGCCTACGTCTCCTCGATCCCGTCAGGGCAGCTGTTCGTCGAACGCTCGGGCGACCTGGTTTACGCCCTGTCGGATCCGGCCGGCCCAACCGGCCGCCGGGCAGTGCGCGAGTCGTTTAGTGGCGGGTCGCCCAAGCTGGTCGCTCCCCCCGAGACGAACCCAGCTTCCATTAGCTATTTCGTGGGTGCGCCGGACCGTTGGCGCAAGAGCGTGCCTGCGTACGGGCGTGTCGGTTTCGGTGAAGTATGGCCCGGAATCGAGGTCGACCTGGTTTCGAAGGGCAACAACGTAGAGAAGCGATTCACGGTTGCCGCGGGCGCTGCCGTCAACGACATCGTGCTGACGTTCGAAGGTCTGACGGGAAGCGATCCGATAAGCGTGGCCAAAGACGGCCGGCTGATCGCCGTGACGTCAGCACGGACGATCCAGTTCACGGCGCCGATAGCCTGGCAGCTAGTCGATGGGGTCCGACGATCGGTGTCCGTTGGCTACCGTGTCGATGGCGCCAGCTACGGCTTTGTGCTCGGCGACTTCGACCCGGCGCTGCCGCTCGTCATCGATCCGCTCACCGCCGGCATTCATGTGCGTGCGTCCGAGCCCGACAACGTCCAATTCAATGCAAGCGCCGAACACGGTTCCAGTCCGGAACCGCGGGCGGAGAAACACCGGAGGAGAAGATGATGGGAGTACTACGATTTGCCGCGCTGATTACGGTTCTCATCGCGCCGGCAGCGATGGCTGAGGACGATGACAACGAGCGCGGGTATTTCATTCCTGCAAATACCGCCGCCAAGAACTTCTACGGCAGCGTGCGCCTTGGTTACGGCGACAACGACGCGCCGGGGTCGAACCAGGACGGATCGGTGACGAACGTTCGAACGGAAGAAAACGACACCGTGTTTTCCGTGTCGGGCGGCTACCGGATCACAGACAACTTCGGTGTGCAGGCGGCGTACCATGACTTTGGAGAATCCGAATTCAGGGGCGAGTCATCGGGCGGCATTTCCTGGGACCCGGGCTCCGTCAGCGCAGTTCAGGACGCGAACGGCTGGGAGCTCGGTGTCCTGGGGCGCTGGCCGCTTAGCGATCGCTGGTACATGCTCGGCTACGTCGGATATCTGTTCTGGGAGTCCAGAGAGGTATTCGAGGAATCCGGCGGCATGTCCGTTCTCGAGGAGTCCGGCAGCGACTTGAGCTATGCGCTCGGATTCGAATTCGACCACGGGCTGCGAGACCGGATCATCTACCGGTTCATGGGCAGCCATCACGAAGTAGGTGACCTGGGGTACAACGTCAATTCCGTGTCGGCGGAGATCGTGTACGTATTTCCGTAGCTCCACTCTGCTCAAGTACTCGACTTGATTTTGCCGCTCCAGCCGAGCGGCAAGATTTCCTCGCTGGCCAGGCCTCCGTGTCGGCGGCGGTTTATACTGCGTCGCGTATCCGGTGCCGACACGGCGAACCGGACCGGAATAAGCCATGCCGGGGTAAGTACGTGAAGACCGACCGCTCTCGCGACAGGGAACTGGGTCTCGATCGGGGTATCACCCGACGGGATTTCGTCAGGCTCGCGGGGGCAGGCCTCGCCGGGGCCGCGACGTTCGGTTGCGCTCGGGAAGACGAGGTCGGCCGCTCGGCGGCGGGAATTGCATCGGACCCCTGGTCGGACCGGCTGGGAGCAGACTGGTACGGCCCCGGAGGCGTGGGCGACTATGCGCTGTCGCACGGCAACACGCCCGAACTCGTTCGCGCGGCGCACCGGCTCCGCGACGCGCGGCTTGCGGACGCGCTGGACGACGCGATCGATACGGGCGAACGATACGACGTCATCGTCGTCGGTGGCGGCCTCGCGGGACTTGCGGCGGCGCATCACTTCAAGCGTCTGAACCCGTCCGGTCGTTGCCTGGTACTGGACAACCATCCCGTGTTCGGCGGAGAAGCCAAGCGCAACGAGATCGACGTCGACGGAATTCGGGTCATGGGCCCGCAAGGATCGAATGGCTTCGCGATCCTGCCCGAGACTGGCGAGCCGGACGACTACTTCACCTCGCTCGGAATGCCACGCGAGTTCGAGTACGCACCTTATGACGGCGACATCCGTATTCCTTTCGACAACTACGGTTTCATGCACTGGACACAGAGCCAGATGTCGGTCGGCCACTTCTTTTCGCCAGCCGAAGACGGTGGCGACGGGCGCTGGGTGACCGATCTCTGGAACCGTCCGTCGCAGGCGCCATGGTCCGAGTCCGTGCGCAAGGAGTTCGCGCGCTGGCGCGGCGCGCGCTTGGGGGATCGCGTTCCGGCGGAGGAGCGCTGGTCGCCCGGGGAGCCGCCGCGCTGGCTCGACCGGATGACCCTCAAGGACTACTACGAGGGCATCCTCGGCCTGCCTCCCGAGGTAACGGCTTATGTCGATCCCATACTCGCGAGCATCATCGGGCTCGGATGTGACGCAGTTTCGGCGTGGTGGGGCCATCATTTCGGCCTGCCGGGGTTCGGCGTGCGCGCCCGCTACGATGACGTGACATTCCATTCGTTCCCTGGCGGGAATGGGGGTATCGCGCGCTACTTCGTGAAAGACCTCGTGCCCGGCGCGATCGAAGGAGGCGCCGAGCCGGGCGATGTCATAACCGGCCGCATCGACTTCGGCGCGCTCGACGGGCGCGATCAATCAGTCCGAATCCGCCTCGATTCGACGGCAATCGATGTACGCCATACCGGTTCCGTGTCTTCGTCCGAACGGGTCCGGGTCACCTATTTGCGCAATGGTCGGGCCTACAGAACGGAAGCCTCCGGCGTTGTCATGGCATCGGGCGGCTGGATCAATCGCCACGTGCTGGCCGATCTTCCCGAACCCCATCGGGCGGCGTACGCTACGTTCACGCACGCGCCTGTTCTCTGTGCCAACGTCGCGCTCAGAAACTGGCGATTCCTCGAGCGACTGGGCATCGCGGCCTGTCTTTACCAGGGAGACCTGGGGTTTTCCTGCAACATCCGCCGCCCGATGTACGCGGGCGATTATCGGCCGGAATTCGGCCCCGACCACCCCACCATGCTGACTTTTTACATCACCCTGCAGTCCCCGGGCGCGACCGCGGCCCAGCAGGCCGCGGCAGGCCGCATGGAGCTCCTTGGCACGCCGTTCGTCGACTACGAACGACGGCTGCGAGAGCAGATGACAACGCTGTTCAGCGAGGGCGGCTTCGATCCGGCCAGGGACATCGCGGGGATCGTGCTGAACCGCTGGGGTCACGCCTACGCGGTCCCGGGCCCGGGCTTTCGCTTCGGCAGTGGCGATACGCCGGCGCCTCCCGACGTGATTCGCGAACCCTTCGGGCGGATTGCGATAGGGCATTCGGAACTTCGAGGCCATCAGAACTGGACCGGCGCCGCCGCCGAGGGCCGACGTGCGGTCGAGGCCGTTCTCGACCGAATCTAGCCCGGATCCGTCACCGTTTACTCGGGGCCCTCGCTTTGATCACCCATTTCGGCACTCTATCTGCAAGTCTTGACGAGACTAAGAACCTCATCCATTCGAAAACAGAATCGTATTTGAACATCTCCGCATGTACAGTCACCTCGTGGGTCGGCTTTCCATGTTTGAGCCTATGTACTTCTCGAGTCGTGACGTAAAGACAGTCATCCTGCTCGCCATTCTCGTGTATGTCGGACCAGCGCGCGGCGAAACGGAGGAAGCGCCCTGGAGGCTTACTCTCGAATGGCAGCTGGATGCAGGATTTGAGTCTCCGGAGAGCGTTGTTCATGACGAGCTCCGTCAGCGAATCTATGTGTCGAACGTCAACGGCTACGAAGAGAACGGCAAGGGCTTTCTTTCGGCGCTAAACGTCCATGGCGAATTGGTGGAGCTTGAATGGATTCGTGGGCTAAACGCGCCGACGGGCATGGCGATAAGCAACGACACGCTGTACGTCGTCGATTTCAATCGCCTTTTGGAGATTGATATTCCCAGCCGGCGTATTCGTGCACGGTACCCATCCCCGGACAAGAACCCCGGCCTCAACGATGTGGCGATCGACCCGGCCGGCTCGGTATTCGTGTCGGGTTCAGCGTCCAATACGATCTATCGCTTGTCAGACGGCGAGCTGCGGCGATGGGCACATTCCGACGACCTCAAATTCGCCAATGGACTACACGCGGACGGTCGATTTCTCTACGTATCCGGGTACTATCTGCGGCGCATTGAACTCGAGACAATGGACATTCAAAACGTGGGGCTCGACCTCCGACTGCATGACCTGGAGTCGATCGAGCCGGATGGCATGGGCGGGTATTTCATTACGCAGATCGGGAATAGACCGATCATGCACTGGTCCGAAGACGGCGTCCTGACGAGCGTTCTATCGAGGTCGACGTATTCGGCGGACGTAGACTTCATCGTTGAGCGGAAGCTCTTGATCGTGCCGAGTGGCGGCAACAGGATCGCCGGGTTCTCTGCTTCGTTTGCCCACGAGTCGAAGGAGCGGGGCTAACAAATGCGGAGCAGCCGACCCAATTGGCAGCGGCCGGTTACCGATAGACGAGGACGCCGCAGGCGTCACGGCAAACAGGCGCTCCGCTAGTCGGAGGAACCGAACATCGCGAAAACCTCGGCGCCGGTCAGATCTTTGGTGGCCTCGGCGAACCGGTAGTAGCCTGGCTTTTCGTCGATGAATACCTGGGTCGCGAAAGCCAGATCGGGATCGTCCTCGAACAGGCCGACCGGCACGATGTACATGCCGTTGCCCTTCAGCCGATAGAACAGGTGGGTTCCGCAGGTGCCGCAAAACCCCCGTTCCGCCCATTCCGACGAGTCGAAGACGGACACATGGTCCGCACCCTCGATCGCGAGATCCGTTCCGCAGTTGACTTCCATAAACGGACCGCCGCTCCATCGCCTGCAGGTCTTGCAGTGGCAGGCACCTACCTCGTTCGTGCTCTGCCCGCTGAGGCAAACGGCACCGCACAGGCACCTGCCCGATCTTTTCCTGGTTTCCGACATGGCACAGCTCCCGTGATGAGGTTGTCCAAAGAGGGATGCGCGCAACCCTACCGGAAGCTCTGCGGGAAGTCAGCGTTCGGCGCCCCGGTTCAGGCTGAACGCCAGGACATAGTCGCCGACGCCGCCGTCGCCGGTGCGGCCGCCCGCGGTTACGACAATGAACTGCCGGTCTCCCGACACGTACGACATGGGTGTTGCCTGCGCGGCGGCCGGCAGCGCGGCTTCCCATGCGACGCGTCCGCTGTCGAGCTCATACGCGAACAGCCTGCGGTCCTGGTCGCTGCCGGCGAATACCAGGCCGCTGGCCGTGACGATCGGACCGCCGGACGGGATCGTGCCCCAGCGCGACGCCTCGGGGTGCTCCGCGAACTCCGGAAGCACGCCTATGGGAACCTCCCAACGCACCGCGCCGCTCGTCAGGTCGATGGCAAGCAGTGTGCCCCACGGGCCGCGCAGGCAGGGCGCACCGTTTTCCGGGTTGACGAAGCTGTGCCGTTTCATGCCGAAGGGCGTGCCGCTTTGCGCAGTGTACTGGACGCCAAGCGGTCCACCGCGGTTCTTCGCGGCTTCGGCAATGTATTTCAGTCGCGGAACGAGGGTGACGACGGTCGGCCAGCGTTTGACGACCGTGACCGCGATTGCCCTGGCCTCGTGCACCGCCATGCTGCCCCAGTTGACGCCGCCCGGATTGCCCGGATACACCAACGTCCCGCGCGTGCTGGGGGGCGTGAACATCCCTTCGTTGCGCAGCCCGGCGAGAAAATCCCGGCAATACCCGGCATGTTCGGGCGTGAGCTCCCAGATGTCATCCGCCGTGGCACGAGCCGGATGCAACGCGGGCGGCACGGTCGGGAACGGCTGCGTCGGGGATGTCTTCTCGCCCGGCACGTCGGTCTGCGGCACCGGGCGCTCGACGACCGGGAACACCGGCTTGCCCGTGTCCCGGTCCAGAACGAACACGTGGCCCATCTTCGTGGCCTGCAGCACGACGTCGCGCTTGCCATCCCCGGTTTGCATCGTGGTCAGCACCGGCTGTGACGCGACGTCGTAGTCCCAAAGGTCGTGATGCACGGTCTGGAAATGCCAGGCAATGCTGCCGTCGGCGGTATCGAGCGCGACGACGGAGCTGCCGAAGAGGTTGTCACCGACTCGTTCACCGCCGAAGAAGTCGGGTGACGGGCTCGTGGTCGGCACGAACACCAGTCCGCGCGCCGGGTCGCCGGACATGATCGACCAGGCGTTCGCCGCGCCGGTACGGCGCGCATCTTCTTCCTCCCAGGTTGCCCAGCCCGGCTGGCCTTCCTCGCGCGGAATCGGGTCCCAGCTCCAGATCTGCTCGCCGCTGCGCACGTCGAAAGCGCGTACGTCGCCGTGATCGAGTTCCACACCGCCGTTGTCGCCGACGGACGAACCGACGACGACCACGTCGCCGATGACGGCGGGCGGAGAGGTCACGCTGTATTCGCCGGGACGCACATTGTCGATGCCGATCGTCAGATCGATCTCTCCGCGGTCGCCGAAGTCGGTACAACGCCGGCCGGAATCGGCATCGAGCGCGATCAGCCGCGCATCGAGCGTGCCCAGAAAAATGCGGGCGCCGCATTCCCCGTCGTCGCCTGCCCAAAGGCTGACGCCGCGCGACGTGAACATCTCGGCAAAGCCGTCGCCGAAGTCGACCTCGGGATCGTATTCCCACACGGCCGCGCCGGTGCCTGCGTCGAGCGCAACGACCCGGTTGAAGGGCGTTGACAGATACAGTCGGTCGTTGAACAGGATGGGTGTCGCCTTGAAGGTCGTCACCTCACCGAATTCGCTGCCGTCCGACGAATCGCCGGTTCGATAGCTCCAGGCCAAAGCGAGTTCACCGACGTTGGCCGGGGTAATCTGCCGATGGGGCGAGTAGCGGCTGCCGCCGGCATCGCCGCCGTAGCGTTGCCAGCTCGTGTCCGGCGCGCCATTGGCCATCGAGGCGGCCAGCAGCAATACTCCAAGCGCAGTTCCATTCATTTTTCCCACTCATCCGGTCGAGATTTGCACCGGAGTTTGCGGCCGCTGTGCCGCGAGCGTAAGCGAGATGTGACGAACGGCGGCTGCGAGGGACGAGCGGCAGCCAGCGCGTTCCGGGCTGGCGTCAGCGGTCCAGGCGGCCCTTGAGCTGCGCGCGGTAGCGGCGACTCATGCGGACGACCGCGCCGCTCCGCATGTGAATTCGATAGTCGCCGCTGCCGGTCGCCTCGATCTCGCGCACCCTGTCGAGGTTGACGATGGACGACCGGTGGACCCGGGCGAACACGTCCCGATCGAGCCGGGATTCGAGGTCCGTCATCGACGCCCGCACCGGGAAGATACCTTCCGGATGGTGCAGGTTGGCATAGTTGCCGGAGGCCTCGATCCAATCGATGTCGGCGGCCCGGATCACGAACTCCTTGCCTCTTTTGGTGGCCATCAACCGCTCCAGCGGTGCACTCGAGGCGGCGTCGGGATCCGGACGGGCGGCATGCAGGAAGCGGATATGCTGCCAGAGGTAGATCACGCCGATGATCAACCAGTAGGTAACGAAGTCCTTACGGAACTCATAGGGCAGCTCGACCGAAAGATCACCGAAGTCATAGTTGCCGCCGGCGCTCCAGTAGACGGCCTCACGCAGTGCCACCATGCCGGCGACATGCAGCAGCGAAAACGGGATCGTCGCGGCCGCGTGCAGCAGCAGTGGCCGCCACCACCTGGCGGCCGTGAGGGGAACGGCGCGATTGAACGCAACGACCAGAAAGATCAGCGCGCCCGTCGACAGCGCGCTCGAAAACTCCCATACGTAGGGCTCCCATTGCTGGAGGGGACGGTTCGCGCGCGCGTACTCGGTGATCACGGATGCCGACTCGACCAGCGCGTTGACGGTCAGGTAGACGATCCAGAAAAGGACCGCAAGGATTCGGTGATGCCGCTGCAGGTCGAGCATTCAGAACGTGTGACGCTACATTCGGAGCGGCAATACTACGTCGTCGCCGCCGGCTTTGCCGCACCGGCGAGGCCCGCCGTTTCGAGCTCGGCAAGCGCCGCGTAGCGAGCGCAGCGCCGCCATACCCGGCGCCAACCGATCTCAAGGTCCCGGATAGCCGCGCGATGATCGAGGAGCACGACGAGCGTCGCGAAGAGCATCGTCATGCGCCACGCGACCCGGAAGGTTGCGACCTGCCATGGTTTTCGGATCTGCGAGCGCAGGAACCGGCAGTGGAACCGCAGATGCGCACGCTCGTCGTCCGCGATTTCCTCGAGCATCGCCCGCATCCCGCTGCGTGGCAGCCGTCTTGCAAGCAACTGGTAATAGCAGATCCCCACGACCTCAGCGGCCAGCAGCACCATGATCCGTGTGCGAAGGCCGACGAGGCGCCGGAAGAAGACGAACAGGCGCGCGGTCCAGTTGTGCCGAATGAGCTTGCCGTCGAGCGCGTGCACGCACATTGCGAGCAGATCCGCGTGGCGATGCTCTTCGGCGACGAACAGCTCCAGCGCCCCGCAGTAGTGCTCGTCCGCGGCGGCAATGTCGCATTCCAGCGCCCGCCGCACCACGGTGCCGCCACCGGACTCACCGAGCTGGAAAACGGCCAGCGATCGTGCCAGCGATTCCGGGAGGCCGGCGTAGACTTCTCCACTTTCCAGTCGCGGCAACGGCCGCGCGCTGCGAGCCTCGAAAAACCGGCGCCAGCGCACCCAATCCGCCGTTTCTCCGCGCATCGGACTTCCTCCTTCGATCGAACGAGTATGAAGTGATCCGAAGGAAACCGGAAGGCCGATCAGATAACGCTTGTCACGACTTTCTTCTGGTGTTCGTTGCGTTCCGCCAGGCCTGGCGACGCGGAAGTGTCTACGGCGACCAGCCCGATTCAGCTGGCGATTGCATTCCGGATGAGGGGAAAGGGGGTCGCGGATTCTGCAGAAGCAGTGGTCCCGGCGCCGATCGGCCGGCTACTCGATCGCGATGATCACCTTGCCCCGGGCGCGCTGCGTTTCGAGATACCGCAGAGCCTCGGATGTCTCGCTCAAGGCGTAGTGCGTGTCGATGCGTGAGATCAATCGGCCGTCTTCCATGAGGGATGAGAGGTACCTGAGATCGTCACCGGAGAGTGTCGCCAGCATCATGCCGACTTCCTGATCGACGAACGGCGACATCATCATGGCCTTGATCGGGTTCCAAAGCGGAGCGACCCAGTTTCCTTTCGGGCCGCCGACCAGCACCATGCGTCCCTCGGGTTTGAGCACGCGAAGATTGGCGGACAGCGACTGGTTGCCGACCATGTCGACGATCAGGTCGAACTCGCCGCTACTCTCGGTGTAGTTTTCCTTCTTGTAGTCGAACACGTGGTCGGCGCCGAGCGCGCGAACCATGTCGATGTTGCGTGTGCTGCAAACGCCATGCACTTCGGCGCCCATTGCCTTTGCAATCTGCACCGCGTAGGTGCCGACGCCACCGGAGGCGCCGTTGATCAGAACTTTTTCGCCCGCCTTGAGCTTGCCGGTGTCGCGCAGCGCCTGCAATGCCGTGATAGCGGCAATGGGAATGGCAGCGGCCTCGTCGAAACCGACGTTATCGGGTTTTCGCGCCAGCGCTCGGTCCTCCGGCATCGCCAGGTACTCGGCGAAGGCGCCCGTGCGACCGCCAAAAACGGCGTCACCGACGGCGAATCGGGTGACTTCATCGCCGACCTCGACGATGACGCCGGAGAAATCCACACCCATGCGCCGATCCGTCGGGCGACCAATGCCGGCGGAAAGACGCATCAGGTAGGGCGAGCCGCGCATGTAGTGATAGTCCAGCGGATTGATCGCAGCGGCCTTGACCTGGATCAGGACGTCTTTCGGTCCCGGTTTCGGTTTCTCGACGTCGAGGTACTCGAGGGCTTCGGGTCCGCCATAGCAACGCGACACGACGGCTTTCATGGTCTCGGTGCCGGCAGGAACGGCCGGCGCCGGCCCGCAGTCCGCGGTGTAACTGAGCGTTACGGCGAACGCCACAGACGCCACGCCGAGCAACGCGAGGAAGCCGTTCAGGATCTTGTAGCGAAGTTTCATCATTCACCGGAGCTTTCGATTTCTGGCCGCGATCCTAGCACTCGGCCGCCGCAGGCGAAATCATACCCGGGGTGGATTCTCGGCTCCGCCCGCGGAGGGAGAGCCGGCCTCGACGAGGCCGCTCTCGTAGGCAAACACCACGGCCTGCGCGCGATCGCGCACGCCGAGCTTCGACAGAATACTGGATACGTGTGTCTTGACCGTGGCGGCACCGATGAACAGGGATTCCGAGATCTCCTGGTTGTTCAGACCGCGGGCAACGGCCGTGAGCACCTCTTTTTCCCGGCCGGTGAGGCTCTCGAGCTTTGGCGACAGCTCGGCATCGACGGCGAGACGTTCAGCGAAGCGGCCAATCAGGCGTCGCGTGATCGATGGCGAGAGCAGCGCACCCCCTTCAGCCACGACACGGACGGCTGTGATCAGCTCTTCGGGCGGCGTGTCCTTCAGCACGAAGCCACTCGCACCGGCGCGCAGCGCTTTGTAAATGTACTCGTCAGGGTCGAAAGTCGTCACGATCAGGATGCGCACGGGCCAGTCGGCTTCGGCCAGAATGCGCGTGGTAGCTTCGAGGCCGTCCATATCCGGCATCCGGATGTCCATCACGATGACATCCGGGCGATGTTCGTTGGCGACCTCGATCGCTTCGATGCCGGTACCGGCTTCGGCGACGACGTCGATGTCGCCCTGGTGGCCGAGCACCATCGCGAAGCCGCCGCGCACGAGCGCCTGGTCGTCAACGACGGCGACACGAATGCTCACGTGACTTCCTCCGTTATCGGCAATCGTGCCAGCACCGAAAACCCACCCGTTCGGCGCGGTCCCGCCTCCAGCGTGCCGCCCAGCAGCTGCGCGCGTTCCCGCATGCCGGCAATCCCGTGGCCCGCCCCGGGGAGAAGCGTGCGGCCGACGCCGTCGTCCTTGATCTCGATGGTCACCTCTCGTTCGCCGGTTTCCACGCTGACTTCCGCACGTGCCTGTGGACCGGCGTGTTTCAGCACGTTGGTCAACGCTTCCTGGATGATGCGGTAGATCGCGAGCTCGACGCGTGCCGGCAATCGCCGCCGGCTTTGGTCCGGTGTCAGATCGACCTCGAGGCCCGCGCGCTCGATTTCCGCAATCAGGCGGGGCAGGTCGGCGCGGCCCGGTTGCGGGCCCAGCTCATCGTTGTCCCTGTCCGGACGCAATACGCCGAGCAGGTGGCGGAGCTCGTCGAGCGCCTGCCTGCCGGCGACTTCGACCGAGCCCATGGCTTCGGCGGCAGCCGCGGGGTCGGTATCGACGATGGTTTTCGCGGCGCCGGCCTGCACCGTCATCAGGCTTACCTGGTGCGCGACGATATCGTGCAGTTCCCGCGCGATGCGCGTGCGCTCCGTGGCCACGGCTTTTTCGGCCTCGACCGTTTGCTCGCGCTCCAGTTGCCTGGCGCGCTCACGCAACAGCCGCAGGTATTCGACTCGGCCACGCACACTTCGTCCGAAATACCAGATGGCGATGGGGAAGATGAGCTGCACGAAATGCTCGGGCGAGAGATCCGAGTGAGCGAAGTCGCCGACGATGATCAGCACGCAGGCGGTAGCGAGTCCGATGACACTGCCGCGCTCGTCGGTCGAGTAGCGGCCGAGGTTGTAGAGCGATATCGCCAGCGCGAAGATCGGCCCCTGCAGCTGACCGAGCAACATGCCAAGCGCCGATGCTCCCAGGACGATCCAGTGCACGCGTTCCGGCAGGCGCCGTCTCCAGTAGAGCGATGCGTTGCCAAGTACGAACAGGGCGAACCCGGCGAAGGTAAGGGACTCACCGCCGTCAGCCTGCTCGCCGGACCGGAACGCGAACGTCAACAGGAATGAGACGAAGGCCAGGGCGGCATCGGAGAGCCTTGGCCAGCGTTTGAACGGCCCGCGGAACGGCCGCCATTTCTCGATCAGCGAGGGATCGATCGTTTGTGCGGCCTCGTTCACCGCGCGTGTTCTCCGGGCACGGGCACACGAAGGGACTGGCGGGATTTACTGTCCATAAGGGCACTGTAGATCATTGAGGCCCCTACTGTGACTCCACGGCCAGGCCGTGTCATCCCCAGCGAGACGGAGGTGTCGTTGTATTGCCTCCCCATTTTCGGGGAGACGCAGATGGACCCGGGGGGCGATGTGCGGATTCGCCGCATTCGATAACGTTCCCGCACTGAATTCGAATGTCCGAACGGACGAGGGGGTTTCCATGACTGAAGCCGTAGCAAATCGATGGGCGCTGTCGCCGGTTCTGGCCGGCCGCACACTAACGGGAGCCGCGAGGCTCTGGTTCGTCGTCGCGGCAATTGGCCACTGGATATTCCTTGCCTACCTGTTCGGGCACTACGGCCCGCTGATCGTCGCGGACGGTTCCAAAGGGCTCGTGGAGTCCGCCATGCCGAGCGGCCACGTGCCCGGCGACACGCTGGGCAACGCCGCGGCGCTCTTCCACATCCTGTTGGCCACGATCATCATAGGCGGTGGGCCGCTGCAACTCATTCCCGGCATACGCAATCGTTATCCCGGTTTTCACCGCTGGCTCGGCCGCAGTTACGTCGTGGCGGCGGTCGTCAGCGCCGCGGCAGGCCTGTATATGATCTGGACACGCGGTACGGCCGGCGGCATCTGGACGCAACTCGCGATGTCCGGTGACGGCGTGTTGATCTTCATTTGCGCGGGTTTCGCGCTGCGATTCGCGATGGCCCGCAACATCGTCCGCCATCGACGCTGGGCGCTGCGGCTGTTCATGGTGGCGAGCGCCGTCTGGCTGTTTCGCGTGAGCCTGATGGGCTGGGTTGCACTCACCGGCGGCATCGGCATCGACTGGGATACCTTCACGGGTCCCTTCGTCTACTTCCTGGGCTTCGGCCAGTACCTGGTGCCGCTCGCGGTGCTGGAGCTGTACTTCCGCGCGCACGATCGGGGAGAGCCGGGCAGCCAGCTGGCCGTCGCTACCGTCATAGGAGCGCTCACGCTCTACATGGGCTTGGGTATCGTCACCGCCACGATGGGCATGTGGCTACCGCGAATCTAGCCCGGATCCGGGCTAGCAGCGGCCTCGAAAGCAGTCACGATCGCAATGCGATCACGATCTGGTCTGCTCTCCAGGGCGCAGCGCGCGTTCCGGAGCTCACGTGTGTATCTCGACGATATCCGACCGCAACCGATCCATTGACGTAAGGAGCTCCGCGCGTTCTCCGTGCTCCAATGGGTACTTCTCGAGTATTCGTTCCAGGTGATACACGAAGAGCCGCCAGTCCGACGCTGTCACGCCCATGCCTTCGTGCACTTCCGCCATGCCGCGGCCGGTGTACAGGTAGGGCCCACCCGCGCGCTCGCACAGGAAATAGATCAGCAACTCCTTCTCGCGGCGAATGCTGTCCGCTCCCCGATGTCGCCAGAACCGGCCGAGTTGGGGATCGGCGTGCAGGGCCGGCAGCAATTCGTCGGCTAGCTGTCGCACGGACTCAATGCCACCCACTCGCGTGTACAGGGAATCCGGCCTGGGCCTTTTGATGCCGAGCTTTCTGATGCGCGAGTTGAGCGTCGATGGATTGAGGCCGAGCAACTCGGCCGTGCCGCCTGGACCGGCGACTCTCCAATCGGCATGTTCCAACGCCGCGACAAGATTGTTGCGCTCCATTTGCCTCATTTCCGCTTCCTTGATAAACCGGAGCGGCAGGATGCCGGCGTGTTCCGCGGCATCGAGGGCAGGTATTTGTTGAAGGGCCTGCTCGGGAAGCGCGACATCCAGGCGAAACTCCGTGGTCGAAAGAATGACCGCGCGCTCTATCACACTCTTGAGCTCTCGGATGTTCCCGGGCCAGTCATAGTCCTGCAGCATACGCATCTGCTCGTCGGAGAGCGTATAACGCGGCCGATGCAGCTCCGCACATGCAGTCGCGAGGAAATGGGCGGCGAGTAACGGCACGTCTTCCTTGCGCTTGCGAAGCGGCGGTACTTCGATGGGAAACACTCCGAGGCGGAAGAACAGGTCTTCCCGAAATCGCCCGTTCTCGATTGCGGTTTCCAGGTCACGATTGGTGGCTGCAATTATCCGCACGTCGACGCGGTGCGTTTTCTCGCCACCGACGCGCTCAAACGACTTCTGCTGCAACGACCGCAGCAGCTTGCCCTGAAGCTCCTGGGGTATCTCTCCGACTTCATCCAGGAACAGTGAGCCCCCGTCGGCCAGTTCGAAACGCCCTACACGGTCGCGAACCGCACCGGTAAACGCACCCTTGACGTGGCCAAAGAACTCGCTTTCGAACAGGTCATGGGGAATGGATGCACAGTTGACGGTTACGAGCGGAGCAGCGGCTCGTTCGCTTTGACTGTGAATCAATCGGGCCACGAGCTCCTTGCCGACCCCGGACTCGCCCGTGATGAGCACGGAAGCATCGGTGGTCGCAACCGCCTTGATGCGCTCTATCGTCTGCAAGAGAGCGGGGCTGTGGCCAATGACTTCGTCCAGCTCCCTGATCGGCTGCGTTTCGTCGCGCAGATAGTCGCGCTCCATCTTCAGGCGATCGTTGAGCTCTCGCAGCTCCTTTACCTGCTCCGTCTTCTCGCGTTCCCGCCGATTGCGCTCGGTAACGTCGTTGAACCACCAAATGATGCACGGAGTGCCGTCGTCGTTCTTCGCCGTCGATGCCGAAGCATCCAACTCGATCACGTCTCCGTGTTTGGTCGAAACAGCCAATGACAGTCGCTGGTGCCGGCCGCCTCGATTGAGTATCTGGAGGCTGCCATCAAGCGCGTCCCGATAGGACTCGCCGACGAGATCGGACAAGGCAATGCCGATGATCTCCGGCTCGGTGTAACCGAGCTCGTCGAGCCAGGCGTTGTTCGCGCTCAGCA
Organism: Woeseiaceae bacterium; assembly: GCA_028280615.1. Classification (GTDB taxonomy): domain Bacteria; phylum Pseudomonadota; class Gammaproteobacteria; order Steroidobacterales; family Woeseiaceae; genus UBA1847. The sequence goes on from JANQLK010000052.1 coordinate 25,948, forward strand.
TCCGCCCCTCCAGATCCGTCACGTGCAGCAACACGGCTGCGTCGCGGTAAAGCGCTTCGATATTCATCCGGGACGCTCCGGGCGGTGATCGTTGCCATATTTCACAAATCGACGGGAAATGTCCACGTTGAAGTTGTGAAATATCACAACCGTTTTCGCGGTAGGGGTTCCCGGTTTTTCGCAACTCATTGATTTCATGTGAAGCGACAGTCGGGCGCGCGGTTGGCACGGTTTCTGCTTTAGGTGCCTTGAGGTCGATGCACGCTCAAGTCCAGGACCTCGGGACCCATCAACTGCCAATCGGAGAACACTGTGAAGCACCTAACCCTCTTATCGCTCGCGCTGCTGACGACCGCACCGGTTCTCGGACACGAGATCGTGAGCGAGGTCGACCCGGACAAAGTCCCGGCCTTCGATATCACCTCGGGAGCGGCGACCACGGACGGACGGCTGACAACCTTCATCATGGAGGTGGCCGGCGTCGCGGGCAGCGAAAAGCCCGTGCCCATCGGCCGGGTGGCCGGCTCCAGGGTCGAAGCCTATGTCTGGCCCACCAGCCTAGACCCGCACGTCGTCGGCTTCGATCCCGAGTCCGGCACGCTTGCGCTCGCCATTACCGCCCATCCCGACTTCGATGACACGCCGCTGTACGACGAAAACAACGACGGCGATCCCGCCAATGACGGTGCCGACTGGCATTCGCACTGGGTCGTCCTGGTCGACGAGGCGGCCTGCGGTGCGGGTTTGAAGGTACGCGATGTTTCGCCCGGCGTGGATCTGCTGCCCGCGACCGCTCCCTATTTCCCCATTGCGCTGGACAGCCCGGGTATGAGCCCGATTCTCGACGGCCGCGTGGCGAGGATCACGGTGCCCGTCGGTGACACGACCAGCGTCTCGTTCGACGCCGTTACGGCCGAACTGCAGGTAAACGAAAGCGAGCAAGTTCCCCTGCTGTGCGTAACCGGCGTTCACGACGTCGCGTCCGGCGATCTGTCACTTCCCGGTCGCGTGAGGGTCGAGAAATGACTACGCCGACAACGTCGCTTCTCGCGGGTTCGCTTCTCGCTGTCCTTGCCTGCGGCGACCCGGCGTGGGGAGAGGATGCCGCCGCCTCCAACGTGCCAGCACAATCGATCGCGCCTGACCGGCTCAGCGTCGAGCTGATCAACGAAATTGGCGAAGTCATCGGCGAGGTCGCCGCACGAGAAGGTGCGATGGGCGTGCTGCTGCAGGTTCGAGCGACGGACCTGCCATCCGGTTTTCATGGTTTGCACCTGCACGCCACGGGCGACTGCTCCGATCTTGGCGCCTTCAAACGCTCGGGTGGACATATCCAGCATACGGATCACGCCCACGGCTATCTGCACACGGCCGGCGTCCACCGTGGCGATCTTCCCAACCTGTATGCGCATACCGACGGCGTCGCGAGCGCCGATTTCTTCGCCGCCGAGCTCGCGCTCTCGGACCTACGGGACGCCGACGGCGCGGCCCTGATCGTCCACGCCGAACCCGACAACTACTGGACTCAGCCCATCGGGGCCGCAGGCGATCGAATCGCCTGCGCGGCCTTTGCCGGCGGGACCAACGCAACCATGAATCACGCTGCCGAATCGGACGACACGTCGCGTCCCGATCGGGTGAGGACAACGAAATGACGACTCCAAACGCAACAAATGCATCGATCCTCGTGGCTTTGCTGCTCGGCGCCTTCGTTTGCTGCGACCCGGCGTGGAGCGGCGAGACGGCCGTCCCTGAAGGCTTGGCGGATTTTCCTGCCAGCCTGATCACCGATACGCCGCAGCTGGGATTTGCACTGGCGATCAGGCTCTCCCGACTTGGCGTGAAGGCGGCGCAACCGGACGTCGCGGTGTTGAGGAAACTCCGGCCCGTGTACGCAAACAATGCCGACAGCCTGATCGCTACCAGCCAGGTCGTCGCCATTCACTTTCAGACAATCGCCGCCGCAAACAACTACTGGAGACGGCCGGAGACGGAACAGTGAACCTCAAGCCGGCTCCGGAACTGCGCACCGCGGAGTGGTTCAACGTAGATGAGCCGCTGTCGCTGAAAGCGCTGCGCGGCAAGGTCGTGATGATCGAAGCGTTCCAGATGCTTTGCCCGGGATGCGTATCGCACGGTCTACCGCTCGCGGAGCAGGTGCACAACACGTTCAGCAGACACGACCTGACCGTCATCGGTCTGCACTCGGTATTCGAACACCACGCCGTACAGGGCACTCGTGAAGCGATTGAGGCGTTTCTTCACGAATACAAGCTCAGCTTCCCGGTGGCGATGGACGCGCCATCACAGCAAGGCGGCTTGCCGCAGACCATGCGTACGTACCAGATGCAGGGAACGCCCACGCTGGTTCTCGTCGATCGCTCGGGCTACCTGCGTAAAAGGCACTTCGGCGTCCTGCCGGAGTTGGCACTGGGTGCCGAGATCATGTCGCTGATCCAGGAGTCGGAACAGCCCCTATCGGCGACCGCATCTGCCGCGTTGACCAGCGACGGCTGCGATTCATCGGGCTGCCGCGTCGCACAACAAGACTGACACAGGAGAAAACAGTGAGCGCATTTTTCTTTTTTGACAACGTCGAGATCCACGATCCCGACAAGCTGGCCGAGTACGCCGAAAACGTTGCGCCGATCGTTGCCCGGTACGGCGGCAAGTATCGAATCGTTGGCGGAAAGACCGAGGTGCTCGAGGGGCAATGGAAACCGACGTATCCGGTGCTCATCGAATTCGAATCGCTCGAGCAGGCGGAAGCCTGGTATCGCTCCGACGACTACGAACCCTTGAAGCGTCTCCGTCGATCCGCGGTCACCAACACCGGCGTGCTCATCGAGGGCCTGGTGGACCAGTAGTGTCCGGGGGCGGCGGCTTGATTGGCGAAGTCGCGAGCGTTTTCGTCTCGACGGGCGCGCTGGAATCAAAAACCAACATCGGGAGATGACCATGCAGTCGAAACAAGCGGTTGTCGAGGAACTAAGCGTTCTCTTGGCCAGCAGCTATACACTCTATCTCAAGACACAGAATTACCACTGGAACGTCACCGGGCCCATGTTCACGACCTTGCATGCGCTGTTCGAATCGCAGTATTCGGAAGTCGTTCAGGCGATTGACGAGATCGCCGAGCGAATTCGCGCACTGGGCTCCCGGGCGCCGGCCAGCTACTCCGAGTACGCAAGACTGTCGCGAGTCGAAGAGGACACCACGAGCCCGACGGCTACCGCGATGATCGAAACACTCGCCGCGGATCAGGCAACGATTACAGCCACTGCACGTGCAGTCATTCGTGCGGCACTGGAAGTACATGACGATGCCACGGCCGATCTCGGCACGCGTCGAATCGACGTACACGAGAAAGACGCCTGGATGCTGCGAAGCCATCTTGAGTAGGCGGTCCTGATCGGGCGTCCGTTTGCCGATGAGTTTGCCACCTCCCACGATATCGAGTTGGCCGGGTACACTTGTGTATGGCCGCAGAGAATCACGAACCGGACATTCGCCGCGGGCCAGCAGCCACCGGTTTACGATTCAATGGATTGACCGTATTGCAGGATGACGGTCGTAAGCTACGAGCACCGCTTAGCAGCGATTGGTAGTGCTTCGGACGCGTGTGGCTGCATCTAAGGAATCGGCTAGTTCCACGACCGTGGCCCACCCCTGCTCTACGTGTTTCCAGGCCGTATAGGTTTGCCCGATCGAGAAGCGTAGAACAAGGTTTCCGTTTGCACGGGCCTTGGTAAGATAGATTCGGCCGTCGTCGTTGATTCGGCGAAGCAGCTCTTCGTTCAGCCGATCCAGCGAGTGTTCCGGAGCATCGGGCCGATAGCGGAACGCGAGCAATGCAAACCGAGGTTCGGTGACCAACTCAAAGTTATCCGTATCGCGAATCATTTCAGCAAGCGCCGTTGTCCATTGAATGTGGTTTCGTATCAACCTTCTCAGCCCACTTGCGCCGTAACTGCGCAGCACGAACCAAAGCTTCAGCGCGCGAAATCGCCGGGCCAGCGCAATGCTCATGTTTCGAAACTCAGGTATGGCGTCGCCGGACGCAGACTCCAGGTAGGTCGGCGTGATGGCCAATGCCTTGGCGAGTTCGTCCGGAGATCGGGTGTACAGAGTCGAGCAATCAAAATTTGTGAACAGCCATTTGTGCGGGTTCAGGACAAAGCTGTCGACGGCGTCAATGCCTGCCAGGTAGTTCCGATTCTCCGGAAGAATGAGTGCGCTGCCGGCCCAGGCAGCGTCAACGTGCAAATACACGTCCTCAACGCGGGCGATTCGACCGATCTCCGGTAAAGGATCGATCGAACCGAGTCCTGTCGCCCCGAGACAAGCGACGATGCACGCCGGCTGGTAGCCGGCCGCGCGATCTGTTGCGATCGCTTCGGCGAGCGCCTGAGGCTGCATGGCAAATCGCTGGTCGACCGAAATCAAGCGGACGTTGTCGGCGCCTATGCCGATTATTGTGGCGGCCTTTACGACGGACGAATGCGCTTCGGCCGACGCATAGATCGTCAGGCGAGGCGCGCGGCACAGTCCGTTCGAGGATGCTGTGGAGCGGGTCGCACGTTCCCGCGCCGCAATCATGGCACACAGGTTGGCGGCCGATCCGGAGTCTTGAATTGAACCAGAGAACGTCGCAGGCAATCCAACCAGGTCTCGCAGCCACTCGAGGACGCGGATCTCCAACTCATGACCCGCGGGGGAGGTTTCCCACAGCATGCATTGCGCGGCCAGCGTCGCCGTGAGCATTTCGGCAAGGATCGACGGCGGGCTCGAGTTGGCCGGGAAGTACGCAAAGAAACGCGGATGTTGCCAGTGAGTGATTCCCGGCAGCACATCAGACACGAAATCCTCGAAGATCGCTTCGAACGGTTCCGGGGTCTCCGGGCAATTTCCGGGCAGCTTGGCTAGCAGCTCACCGGGAATTGCAGACGAGCGTACCGGTCTGTCGTCGACCGTCTCAAGATAGTCAACCATCCAGTCGGCGAGGTTGTGGGCATGATATCGAAACTCTGAGAATTCCATGAACGGGCTCCGGCAGTTGCGGTCGCGCGAAACGCGAGGCTGCAAAATGTCTGCTGCTCTGTCTCTGTAATCCGTCGCGCACGAACAATCGTATACGCCGTTTGCCCTCGTTGTCCCAGTTGAATGGCCAGATGGCAGGTTTGGATATTCAATTTTCATACTTGCCAGATTCAGAACCTCCATAGTTGAGCTCATGGGACAGTGTTGGACCGTTGGCGGGGCCCAATCGTCGTGATCGAAATGCCCGGCCGCTCAAGCGCATGGTGAACTCAATGGCATGGATCGGAGTAGTGAATAACGATGGCGCTGCTCGAATCGTGGTTGCACGTCGCGCGATTGCGTCCGCGGACGGCGGGGTGCCCAATGCAGGCTGAGAGCCCAATGCCTGATCACGCTCTTAACGCCCGCGGTTATGTCCTTGCGCACGTGGAGGCGCTGGTCAACTGGGCACGCACCGGTTCACTGTGGCCAATGACGTTCGGACTGGCTTGTTGCGCGATCGAGATGATGCACGCTGGCGCGTCACGTTACGACCTCGAACGCTTCGGCGTGCACTTTCGTCCCAGTCCGCGTCAGGCGGACGTCATGATCGTGGCCGGCACGCTGGTCAACAAAATGGCGCCGGCGCTGCGCAAGGTTTACGACCAGATGCCGGAGCCACGCTGGGTGATCTCGATGGGATCCTGTGCGAACGGGGGCGGCTACTACCACTACTCATACTCGGTCGTACGAGGCTGCGATCGCATCGTGCCGGTGGACGTCTACGTGCCGGGATGCCCTCCTACTGCCGAAGCGTTGATTTACGGGATCATTCAATTACAGAAAAAGATCCGAAAGCCAACGACGATCCACAGGCCTTGAAGACGATGTCGATCGCAAACCGGCAAACAAGAACCTTGTCAGCTCTGGCCGTTCGAACGCTGACGGATGTATGGCTACGTTTGGGGCTGCTTGCCGTCATCGCGGGGGTGATGATCGCCACGACGCTCATCTTCTCACAGTTGCATACCGTCAACCCCGGGCAGCTCGACGAGGCCGGCCGGCAAGCGGCGATTAACCCGGTGTTTGTCGCAGCAGATCCCGACAACGACGACTTGGAGACTACCAGGCGTCATCTCGAGCACTTTCATCACTCGATCGAAGCAAGGCGATTGAGATGATCAGTTGGTTGGAACGGACGATACTCAAGCGCCTCAGCGTGAAAGCAGCCGATCAGTACGCCTGGCTGTACAGCGTATCGAAAGTGTCTCCCGGTGTTTTCTGGAAACTGGCAGGCTTTTCGCTGCTGGCCACACATCGAAAGCAGACGAGCCCTAAGTTGATTCATCTCGCACGAATCGGCGCCATGCAGGTCTACGACTGTGGGGCATGCGTCCAGATCGCGATCGATTTCGCCGTTAAGAGCGGCGTCGCGCCCGACACGATCCGTGCGGCATTGACACAGGAGGAATCGCTGCCCATGGAGGAGCAGCTCGCATTCGACTTCGGGGCCGCCACGGCCGCGGCCGATCCGGATCTGGCCGAGTGTATTCGAGAAGTACGTTCGGCATGGGGAGACGGCGTCCACGCGGAACTCGCCCTGGCGGCGGCAACAGGCGCGGTGTTTCCAACCTGGAAGCGCGGCCTTGGGATCGCCAGCGCATGTGATCTGGCCGAACTGACGTTCAGCGAGTCGTCAGCGGCGGCGCAGGACGACGGGTGAGCGGTTCTTTCCGGGCGTCGGTTCTGTTCGGCTGGCCTGCCGTCGGGCTCGGTCTCGGGCTGGCGATTCCCGGCGCTATCGCCCGGCGCCCGCCGTTGCGTATTCGCCTTATTGGGGATCAACGACGATTTCGACGCTAAGACCATGGACCCGCCGAGCGTTCTTTTTCATCACCCCTTGTCGTTCAGTTCCCAGATTGTGCGACTTGCGGCCGCAGAATGCGCCGTCACTATCGCCCTGGTCGATGTCGATATCGGAGCGGGGCATGAGAACTATGCGCCCTGGTACGTCGCGATCAACCCTGACGCCGTCGTACCGACGCTCATGGACAACGGCAACACGATCACGGACTGCGTGCGCATTTCAAGGTTTCTCGATTCAACGAGCGGCGGGGAGGTACTGACACCGGACAGCCCGGACGAGCGCGGAATTGCCGCCTACTGGATCGACCGCCAACAGGGAATCCGTGAGCGTGAATTGAGCTACGGGATGGCGAAGGGAGTTGCGGGTCGGTTTGTTCGGCTGGAACTCAATCGTCGTCGGCGATTGCTTGAGCGCCGAAAGCGGCAGAATCCCTCGCTCGCCGCACGGTATGACGCAAAGCTCAGGGACCTGGCGCGTTGGCAGAAGCACCTGCAGGATCCGGCGGCCAGGCAAACCGTTATCGACGAGGCCGTCAGGGGCATTGCCGATCTCGAGCGTCATCTCGCAGGCCGAAAGTACATTGCCGGCGATCGCTACAGCCTGGCGGATGTCGTATGGACGGTGTTGCTGGCGCGAGTAACAATGTTGGGCGAGGAGGACTGGTTCTCACCGTCAAAGTGCCCCAACGTCTCCGGCTACTTTCGGCGAATGTCGCAACGACCCTCTTTCGCACTGGCGCCAGTCTACACGCAGCTGCCGAAGCGTATTCTGTTCCGCACGATGATGCACGCGCACGGCAACAACGTCGCGCTCGTCGCTCTCTCGGCCTCAACACTGCTGCTGTTGCTACGCCAGGTACTCGTTTGAACTCCAGACAAGTTCGAAAGAGGCCCGCGACCGCAGGTGAATTCGAATGCTCGATTGGTTTGCGTTCTAGCAGGCTGTTGAAAAACGCAGTTTTTCGACTGCCTGCTAGTGCTCGAGCGAACTACGAAAATTCTCGCGATAACGCGACGGCGATACGCCGAAGCGCTGCGTGAACGCTTTGCTCAAGGCCGGTTGGCTGGAGAAGCCACATTCGTGAGCTATCATCTTGACCGGGACATGAGGAGCATGCAATCGCGAGCGCGCATGTTCGAGACGAAGTTCGCTGAAGAGCTTGGCGGGCGTCATTCCGAACGCTTCCTGGCAGCGCCGGTGTAGCGTTCTGACCGAGACGGCAAGATGGTCGGCCATGTCCGCAACCGTAACGGATTCGGGCAACTGCGATTCCAGCCAGCTGACCAGCTCGTCCAGATCAAGTCCCGATGCCCGACTCTGCAGCTCCATGGGCGCCGAGAACTGCGGCTGGCCGCCATCCCGGACCAGGAACACGACCAGTCGTCTCGCGATTCGAAGGGCGATTTCAGCACCCAGGTCCTGGCGAACGAGGGCCAGCGTCATATCCACACCTGAGAGCACGCCCGCCGACGTCCATATATCTCCGTCTTGCTGGTACAGGCTGTCCTGCACTACGGTCACCGATGGGTACCATTCGGTAAGCTCGCCGGCACCGTCCCAATGCGTTGTCACGCGCCTGCCGTCCAGAATGCCAAGCTGCGCCAGGAAAAACGCGCCAGAGCATACGGACGTACGCCGAGTGCTGCGACGCTGCAGCCGGTCAATTGCGCTCAGCAATCTCGGATCCGCAAGTGCATTGTAAAGATGTCTTTTTTCGGCGCCCGGCACAAGCAACGTGTCGATATCTTTGGGCATCGAACGCCAGGCTTTCCCCTGCAGCACCAGCCCGGATGACGCTCTGACCGAGCGCTTCGCTTCGAGGCACAGGAAGTGTACCCGGTAAACCTCGCGCTGCATCTCGAAGTTCGCGACGGTAAACACCTCGGCCGGCCCCGCAACGTCCAGCAGCTCGACGCCAGGGAACAACGGAACAACGATATGTTTGGCAGATTGAGACATCTTACTATCATAACGGTCAAAGCGGCTTCGCGCTAGTGTCGCTACTGATCCGTTGGCAAACAGGTCAATTTCCGTACCAGGACCTGCAGCCGGTAGACCGAGGACAAGGCCATGTATCGAACACTTCTCCTGGTATTTTATTCGGCGTATAGCCTGAGTTGCGGCTGCGCCGCGTCCGCCGAGAGCGCTCCGAAGACGGCTCATCTCGTTGCGCCGGTCCTCGAAGTGAATGCCCGACTCTATTTCCTGCGCACACGAGAGTCGAAACTCTATCTGTTTCGAGGCGCCGCGCTGACGATCGACGGCGAGCGCGTTGCAATTATGGGCTTCGGAACAGCTTCATACCGGGACGTGGAACCGGGCACCCATATCGTATCGGTCAGTACGTGGGATTCGCCGGGTCGCTGCACGCGGCAACTCTCGATAGCAGCGGGCGAGGCGGCATATTTCGAAATCCTGCCGAGATCGGCAAGTTTTGACGCCTACCTGGCAGGCGAGACGGTCGCCATGACATTGACTCAGCATGCCATGGCAGCCGCCTTCGGCGGGTTCCTCGGATCGGCGTACGAGGTCAAGCGGTCCGAGTGCAGCGGGCTTTTCGCAATATCCCCGCTTGACGGGGACACGGGGCGTCAACGAATGACGGGTTTAGCGCTCGTGCTGCCACAGCGATGACGCGAGAACCGAACATTCGGCGACGCCGGTCGATTTGGAAGGAGAGTCATGACACTTACGTCATCATCACTATTGATCGCATGCAGTTCACTGCTGTTCGGAACGTTGGGCATGCTGCATCTTGTCTATACGTTCCGCACCAACGCGTTTCACCCGACCGATCCAGACCTGCTGACACGCCTCAGGCAAGCGAGGCTCTATCTTTCGTATGATCTGTCGCTCTGGAGTGCCTGGATTGGGTTCAACGCAAGCCACAGTCTTGGGATCGTCGCGGTGTCGCTGATCTTCGGTTACCTGGCTCTCTTCCATCACGGGCTGCTGATGGATTCTCGTTTGCTGATTGCAACCAACGTTATCTTCTTCGCGGCATTTCTGCTGCTAGCCAAGCGGTATTGGTCCAAAACACCACTTGTCGGGATTGCATTGTCGTTGTTGCTGAATGTCGTCGGTTACGCGCTCGCTGACAGCTGATCAGACCGGCGCCGTGTGTTGACGTGGGCAAGAAGCTGGTCGTGATCGCGGGTGCGACTGGATACCTGGGACAGCACCTGGTGCGGGCGTTTCACGGCGCGGGGTACAGGGTCCGGGCAATCGCTCGACATCCCGCAAAGCTTGACGCGGTGCAAGCGCACGTTACGGAGACGATTCGCCTGGAAGTCACCGATGAATCGGCTTGTTTCGGAGTCTGCAGGGACGCCGATACGGTCGTGTCCGCACTGGGAATTACCCGGCAAAAGGACGGGCTCGACTACTGGGACGTAGATTTTCGGGCAAACCTGAATCTGCTGGAAGATGCCAAAAGAAACTCGGTCGAGCGGTTCCTGTTCGTCCATGTGCTCGGGGCAGAAGCGCTGGCCGATGTGGCGGCCGTGCGCGCGAAAACGGCGTTCGTGGACGCGCTCACGCGATCCGGTCTGGACTACCGTATCGTAAGGCCCGCCGGCTACTTCACCGACATGAGCGCATTTTTTGAGATGGCAGCGAATGGGGTTGTATGGCTGCCAGGAAACGGAGAGCGAAAACTGAATCCGATACATGGCGCGGACCTTGCAGAAGTCTGCGTTGCCGCAAGCGAAGGCGGCACCCGTGACGTCCAGGCTGGAGGGCCAGACATCCTTACGTACAACGATATCGCGGCACTGGCCTTCCATGCACTGCGCAAGAGGCCACGCATACGGCGTATTCCTCGTTGGCTGGTTCGAGCGTCCGTCGGCGTGCTGCGCAGAGTTACGCCGTTGCGCGTATACGGGCCGATCGAGTTTCTGGCATCTGTACTGGATACCGATATCGTCGGGCCGCGTGTCGGATCGAGGCACCTGGAGAATCATTTTCGGAACCTCGCTCAAAAGAAGTAGCTCCCGGTATCTGCCGCGGAATCGGCAGAGAACGTGGATAGCCTGGCCAGAGTCGCAGAACGAGTGATGGGTATGACCGAGGAGACCTGGGCGCGTCATACAAGTCCATGCAGCGTCCGGACCCGGTTCGCCTGCCCGTCGTTCGAGATGATGTTTACGCCGTCGGCGTCGCGTGCCGCGACCCGTGCATTCAGCTGCACGTTCACACGCAATCGCCAGAGCGAACATTCGGCATAGCTCGACATCGGTTCGCAGAATGCCGACAAAATCCGCAGGCCGGCCTCGACCAGGGTGATCCGGACGCTGCGCGGATCGATAGGGCGAAAATCCCTCAAGGTCTTCAGCATTTGGCAGATTTGGACACTAAATTATCCTAACTGCCAAGCACTTGTCACTCCTACTATTAACGACAAGCCGTCGCGGAGATGGTGTGAAAAGTCTCATCAGAGCAGCCGGAACGCTCGTTGACATCGTCCCGCCGACCTCTTTTCGCTTTGATCGGAGTACATGCTATGAACTGGATTTCACCGATTGAGAATGCACGCGACGCGGTGGCGTCCGCGCTGGCAGCGGGTACATCGCCGTTCGGACTGCCGGCAGCGCAGCTGCTCGAGCACGGCAGCATGAAGTTGTTTCTCTACGAGCCGCGCGGCGTCGATGAGCAGCCCGTGCATGAACAGGACGAGGTGTACGTCATTCTCTCGGGCTCCGGTCGCTTCGTCATCGGCTGGTCCGAAGATTCGCTCGAGAGCGTTTCATTCGGACCCGGCGATGCAATCTTCACACCGGCCGGCGCGGTGCACCGCTTCGAGGACTTCACGGACGACTTTGCCACGTGGGTGATCATGTACGGGTCGTCGGGCGGTGAGAGGCCCGGTCGGCAACAGTCCATAGGGCTTGAATCGAATGTCGGCATCAAATCCGCGCGTTGAGGTGCCGCCCGCCGCTACGACGCGGTCGATCGACGGCATCTGGCTGCGCCTGGGGCTGCTTGCCGTCGTTGCTGCCGTGACGATTGCCGCCATCCTGGGGTTTGCGGTCGTGCACACGTATGACCCCGACCCCCGTCCGCGGTTTACGCTGATTGATCAGCAAGGACGGCGCTATACGGAGCAGAACCTGACAGGTCACTGGAGCCTCGTCTATTTCGGCTTTACGCGGTGTCCGCATATTTGTCCGACACAAATGGGGAAAATCAGCGCGGCGCTCGGGCAGCTGGAAGAGGACCAGCCTGTGGTCAAGCCGCTCTTCATCACGGTCGACCCGGGCAACGACGACGCCGAAACCGTAAAGCGCTACCTGGAGCACTTTCATCCGTCGTTCAGCGGCCTGACCGGCAATCCAGTTGCACTCGAGGCGGCGGCACGATCGTTCGGCGCATTGGCGGACGATGCGGGCGTTGACGGACAGGTCATGCACAGCAGCGCCATCTATGTCGTAAGCCCGGAGGGCCGGGTCATCGACTATCTGCCATTCGAGTCGACCGTCGAGACAATAGTTTCGCGCCTGGCGGAACTCACACCGTGAGCCAAGGCCCGCCACACAGCCAGCAGATGAGTCGAGTGGCTGTCGACAGGGCCGCCGTGCCGCTCATGCTGTCGTACCTCAACTGGGCGACGCTGTGGTTGCTGGTGGGCACGGCCTACGGTTTGCTGGCGTCGGTCAAGCTGTTCTGGCCGGACGCCGCAACGCATAGCCTATTGTCCTTCGGGCGGATTCGACCGATACACACCAACCTCGTGTTTCTTGGCTGGTCGTCGATGGCGCTGCTCGGCCTCGCGTTCTACGTCATCGCCCGCACGTCCCGCGCGCCACTGCATCGGCCGGGCCTCGCCCGCGCCGCGCTGCATGTCTGGAACGTCGCCCTCTCGATAGGCCTCGTTACGCTTTCCTTGGGGATAAGCCGCGGCCCGCAGGAGTACCGCGAGTGGGTTTGGCCCATCGCCACGCTGTACGCGATCGGGCTCGGTCTCAACGGCTGGGTTGCGATCGGCACCGTGGCGCGCCGCCGGATTCGAGAGATCTACATTTCGAACTGGTACATCCTCGGAGCAATCTGTTGGCTGGCGATCTTGTTTACGATCAGCTACCTGCCTTTCTACCAGGGCGGAATCGGCAACATCGTTATCCAGGGCTACTACATGCACACCGTGGTCGGCCTCTGGTTCACGCCACTCGCCCTGGGAATCACGTACTACGCTTTGCCGCGAATGCTGGGCAAACCCATCTACTCGTATGCACTCGGGGTGCTCGGCTTCTGGACCAACCTGCTGTTCTATACCCTGATCGGTGCTCACCATTTCATTTTCAGCCCGGTCGCCTGGTGGTTGCAGACGGCCGCGATTCTTTTCAGCGTTGGCATGATGGTGCCGGTCTGGTCGGGGTTCGGAAACTTCTTCCTGACCGCGCGCGGTGCGTGGCACAAGGTTCGGCGCAGCTACGCATCGATTTTCCTGCTCGTCGGGATCTGGGGCTACGCGCTCGCCTCCAGCCAGGGCACGATAGAAGCGTTTCGGTCTGCCAACATCTACTGGCACTTTACGAACTTCACGGTCGGGCATTCGCACCTGGCGATGTACGGGTTCATCGCGTTCGTCATTTGGGGCGTCATCTACGGTCTCGTGCCGAAGATCACCGGTCATGCGCCGCGCCGCGCGTTCGTCGCATTGCACTTCTGGCTCGCGTTCCTGGGCGGCAGTCTGTACATAGTCGCCATCTCTATCGCCGGCGTTCTCCAGGGCGCGTCCTGGGTGGCCGGCGAACCCTTCATTGCCTCTATCGAGGCCTCGGCCCCGCTGTGGCTGTGGCGGACGGTCGGCGGGCTGATGATGGTCGCGGGCCACGGCGTATTCCTCGTGAATCTGCTGCAAATGCAGCCGCGCCCGTCCCCGGCACGAGTGCTGGCCGAGGTCTCCGCGCAATGAGCCTGCACGACGATCATCGCGCACTCGTCGGGGTCGCGGCCTTCGGCTTTCTATGGCTCAGCCTCTTGATTGCCGTGCTGCCGGCCTATGAGGCGCAGAAAACTCCGGCGATAGATCGCACCGCGGTTACCGATGACGTCGCTCGCGGCCGCGCCTTGTACCTCAAGGAAGGTTGCGCCGTCTGCCATACGCAGTTCGTTCGCGAACTGGCCATGGACGCGCCGTACGGGCGAGGCTCGGTGGCCGGCGATTTCGCGGCCGAGGATCCGCCGCTGCTCGGCACGCAGCGCACCGGGCCGGATCTGGCCAATGTCGGTATCCGTCAACCCAGCGAGACCTGGAACTTGATTCACCTCTACAACCCCCGCGCGGTCGTACCGGCATCCGTCATGCCGGCCTATCCCTGGTACTTCGATACGAAAGTGGCCCCGGGGCCGGACGACGTGGTCGTGCCGGTTCCAGAGGCGTTCAAACCTCAAGGGACGTCCGTCGTCGCAAGCAGCGACACGATCGCCCTGGTTCGGTATCTGCAATCGCTCGCCCAGCCGGAGCTGCAGCCATGATCGCGCAGCTGCGCTACTGGCTTGACGTGGTGGCGACGGCCTGCGGTCTGGACACAGCCGGAGAACTGTCATTGGCCGGTGTTCTCGGCGCAACCCTTGCCGTGGTGACTTTGATACATGCCACGTTCAAGGCCGTGACCGCCACGTTCTGGCCCGGCGAGACCGACCCCGATCACGTCAAGAACCGCATGCTGCGGTATGAGGTGGAAGGCGATGCGGATTGACGTGTTCCTCGACGACGCCACGGAGCCTCTCGCGACCCTCGAGCCGCCGGATCGCTTCGAATTCGACAGCACACGCGTGGACGACGGACGGCACGAACTGCGGTTTCGGGTCCACGATGAAGACGGTGCGCGGGGCGAACGAGTCGTACCGATCCGGACCAGCAACGGACCGGCCATCGTCGTACACGGCGTCAAGGACGGCGATCAGCTAACGGGCAGTGTCCCGATCCTGGTCAACGCCTATGGCGCACGGGTTGGCGACGCATTCGAGCCGCAACGCATCGAGACACCCGCGCCGGTCCCGACCTGGGCGTGGGTGCTTTGCCTGGCGATTCTCGGCTGGGCCGTCGGCTACGTGTCGCTCGAGATGACCGGCGCGCCGACGTTTAACGGTATGTCGGCGGCGGGCACGGGACCGCGTGACACTCGCCCCGACGCAAATGCTGTGACTTGGCAGGCGCTCGGGCAGCGGGTGTACGACAATCACTGCGCATCGTGTCATCAGCTCGGCGGCGAGGGCCTGTCGGGCATATTTCCGCCGCTGAGAGGCAACCCGGCCGTGCTCGACGAGAATCCGGCCGAGCACATACGGGCCGTGCTGAGGGGTGTCGCCGGCAAGACAATCGATGGCGTTTCCTATCCGGCGCCGATGCCGCCTTTTGGTGCCAAACTCAGCGATGAAGAAATCGCCGCCGTCGTGAATCACGAACGAACCCAGTGGGGTAACCGGGCACCGACGATAACCGCCGCCGACGTGGCGAAACAACGATGACGAGCTTCATGAATGTCCCGTCTCGATCGTGCGCGTCGGAACTATACTGAAACCTGTCCCATGTGCGTGACCTGCATTATCGCAGCGATGCTCCTCGAGCAGAGCGGCCCGCTAACCGCACGCGGATCGATCATGTGCCTCGGCGGCAGGCTCGTTTACATATAGCCACCATGAGGCAGTCGAAACGGATGCGGGCCAGGGAAGTTTCAGATTACGCACTGTGCCAGGTAAGCCCTGAGCGTCTTGTCCTTCTCGTCTTTGAACGTGGTTCCCGGAATAGCCAGTTCAGTCATGCGGTCCAGCCGAAAGTTTCTGAAGTCCTTTCTCGTTTCACACCAGCCTAGCACCAGCCACACGGGTCCGAAGAACACGAGTGACAGGGGCCTGATGGTTCGATTGCTGGTCCTGTCGCTCAAGTCCGTGTAGTGGAACTCGATCTTGTGCCGAGAGCGAATGCACTCCCTGATATCGGAAAAACTCACCTCCCAGGGAATCTTGCTGCTGCTCTCTGCCGAGTAGGTAGTCAGTTGTCGCATGTCATCCAACCGCGACTCGGGAAGCACGGCCTGTATTTTCTCCAGCGCGCTCTCGGCTACTTTGGAGAATTTTTTATCGGTCCAGGTTCGCACCATGTTGATTCCCAGTGCGACGGCTTCCAGCTCATCGAAGTCGAACGTGACCGGTGGCAGGTGGTATTTCTTGTCGATGAGGTAGCCAACCCCGGCCGCCCCGTGAATGGGCACACCTGAATTCATCAGATCCTGGATGTCTCGATATACCGTGCGTTGACAGACCTCGAAATGGTCCGCGATCTGGCGCGCGGTGACTGCCTGGCGCATGCGACGCAGGTAGTGAACGATCTTGATCAGTCTGTCCGCTCTTCTCATGAGGTTCCCGACAGGCTTCACGCGAGTTCGGAAAAAGCGAGTATAGGTTACTGCAAGTCTACTGACACCATGCTGTCAGCAGGGTGTCGGTAAAGTGAGAATCACCAACACGGCACTCGGCAACATCCCCTGTAGCCAAACCCCTGACAAATACAGAAGAGAGGACACGAGATGATCGGCTATGTGACTTTAGGAACAAACGATTTGCAGAAGGCGGCGGCCTACTACGACGCGCTATTTGGCTCGATCGGCATCGGTCGGTTCATGGAAGAAGAAGACTATTTCATCGCGTGGGCGCCGGAACCCAACGCGCCTTCCGTTGCGGTATCCGTTCCGTTCAACAAGGAGAAGGCGACCGTTGGCAATGGCACCATGGTGGCGTTGTTCCTGGGTTCCCCGGACAGAGTAGATGCCTTTCACAAGAAAGCGCTGGAACTGGGCGGCAGCAACGAAGGGGACCCCGGTTTTCGCCCCGCCGAAAACGACAAGGGATTCTATGCAGGCTATTTTCGCGACCTGGATGGCAACAAGCTCAACGCGTTCTGTATGGTTGAATGACGTCGACTGGGAGCGGGTCGGGGCATGCGGAGGGTCTGTGAACCCCGGGACTCGAGCAGCACTGGTATTTCCGGCTGCCATGTACTGTGTGCCTGTCCGTAATCAGCACACCGAGCGCAAAAACACGGCAACGCCTTCACAAGCATCCGGGGATTTAGGATCATGAGCACTCTGGGCCGACAGAAAGAAGACACACGAGATGAAGAAAACCCTGGCCACGACGCTCCTCGCCGCCTCCCTGGCCTTCGTGCCCGCCCACGCCGCGAAGAAAATCGAAAACCTCGTAAATCTTCCCCTACCCGACAGGATCGACGGTTCGCGTTTCACGCTGGAGGAGGTCCGGGCGCTGATCACGCAGGGCTGTACCAAGCGCGAGTGGAAACCGGAGTTTGAGGAGGATTCAGTCATCACGTGCTCGATCCTCGTCAGGGGGCAGCACTACGTGAAGGTCGAGATTCCGTTCAGCGAGGCTGCTTACTCCATCCTGTACCTCGACAGCGAGGAGATGAACTACAACGAAGCCAAGCAGACCATCCACCGAAAGTACAACGGTTGGGTCAAAAACCTTCGCATGATGATCGACTGGCAGTTCCGCGACGCGGCCGAATTGCCCATCGATGAGCCGGTCGTGGAGGAGCCTTCCGGCGGCGCCGGGGACGATCGCTACGATGCCCTGCTAAAGCTCGGTGAGCTGCGCGACAAGGGGCTGATTTCGGATGAGGAGTTCGAGGCTGAGAAGCAGAGACTTCTCGGCAACGGTCAGTAGCCCGTGGCAAGACAGGCGATTGAGGTCCCGGCAGGTTTCGCCGTTTCGTGACAGGAGGCGATCAGGCGCGCGGAAACCGTCTGTCGAACTGCCTGGAGGCGAACAAGCCGAAGGTCGGCATGACGACGGCGAGGCCCATGTAGATCCACCCGGCCAGGCCGACAAGCCTGATCGGCAGCGTCGCCGCGAGCAGTGTCGAAACGAGTCCGAAGCTGCCGATGATCAGCCAGGCGACTACTTCCTGTTTCGTCAGGAGCCGCTCCTCGAGCGTCAGCATCAGCTCGTCGGCGCGCCTGAGCGCATGCCAGTAAAGCATCACGAGACACAGGTTCGAAACAAAGTAGCCCACGCCGTAGATCGCAAACAGCCCGCGAACCTCCCCGAAACTGTCGATGCGGAAATCGCTGGGCAGCCAGCCGTTGGTCATTGCGCTAACGGCCGCTGTCGCCATCGCGCGAAGCGGGTAAACGTAGACGAGCAGCACGAAGACCAGGCCGAGGCTGACGAGCGTTGCGAACGTTGTGTCGAGCCCGAAGCGAATGGACCAGTTCCGGTGGCCGATCCAGAACATGGCGAGAATAAGGAACGCAAACAGGAACGCCGGTACCGCCCGCAGCGCGATCACGAGCTCCTCGAAGCTCTGCGGGACCGCATCGAACGAGATGACGAGCAGCGTCAGCGCAAACGCGAAAGCGGCATCGACGAAGGCTTCGAGCCGCGTCGTGTCCTTGCCCCGATTGTAGAAGTGGCCGGACCTGTCCAGCTCGGCCAGCGTACTCTCAGTAAGCACCGTCGATCGTCGTCACCTCCTGATCCAGTGCGAATTCTAGCAGGGATTCCGGGATGCCAGGTCGGCCGGCCCGGCGCAAAGCCGGGCGAGATCAGTCTTGCAAGAACGGTCTGCCCGTATGCCACGCGATTCAGGTCCCGTTCGCGCAGCGCTCCCGTTCATTCATGTAGTCGGTGTACTGCGGGTGATTCGTGCCAAGGACAGTCGGCGCATCGGCCGCGAATTCGTCGAATAGCCGCATCGCATCGTCGATGCGTCCGGCGTGGCACAGCGATGCCGCGTAGTCACCAATGCTGTACATCGTTCGCGGGCTGTCTTCACCCATGACCGCGCGAATGACCGGCAGGTTGCCCTCATGCACGGAGACGGCCTGGTCGTAACGGCCATGGAGGCGGTAGATCTTGCCGAGGTTGTGTCGCGCGAGGATCACTCTCGGATGCTCCGCGTGCGTCAGCTTTTCGTGGCCCTCGATGGCTGACTTGATCAACGCTTCCCGCTCGGCGAAGTTTTCGGGAGTCGACTCGAAGGCCATCGCCATATTGACTTTCGTGATGTACGTGTACGGATGCTCCTCGCCGACCAGCCTGGTCATGAGCTCGAGCTGGCGTCGGCGGCCGGCCAGTGCTTCCGCCTTCCGGCCCGATTTGTTCAGCGCCTCGAGCCAGTTGCCCATCGTGACGAGCGTATTCAGGTTTTCCTCCCCCCGGGTCCTGACATCGATATCCAGCACTTCCTTGTAGCGCGCCGCCGCCTCGTCGTAGCGGCCCATCGCGGTATACATCCTGGCGAGCGACGCCATCGCCGACGATGTTGCGGCATGCTCGGGTCCGACGACTCTGCGATTGAGTTCGATCGATTCAAGCAGAATTCGCTCGGCAAGGTCGTAGTCAGTGTCTTCCACAAGCAGGGTTGCGTAGGCAGTCATGGTGCGCAGCGTCGCCGGATCTTCCTTGCCGAACAGCTCGCGACGAAGATCAAGCGCCAGTCTCGCCGACGCCAGCGCGGCATCGAGATCGCCTTTCTCCCGAAGCAGCCACGACAGCTCGAAATGCACCTCGGCCCTGCCCGGGTGCTTCTCTTCGCCGAGCTGGTCGTAGATGGCCAGCTTGGCCCGATGTTGCGCCTCGGCCTCATCCCAGAAGCCAAGCTGTTGAAATGTCTCGCCAATCTCACCATGCAGGCGTGCCCGCACCAGCGGCTGGTCCGGCAGATCGGTCTCCAGCGCTTCCGCCGCCTGCTCGACAACCTCGACGACCCTGACGTCGCGACCTTCCTTGTCCGGGTCGGCCGCCGCGAGCATGCGCGTCAGGAAGTCGATCACGGCCTCGGATTCGGCGCGCGCAAGCTCCGCGGCGGCGGCCTCCGTTTCGGCGCGCTGCTGCGATGCCAGCGCGGCGTCCCGGGCATCGGCGAGCTGCCAGGTGTACCAGCTGGCGCCGGCGACCGCGGCTACGATCGCAACGGCGGCCGTGATGGCCGTTGCCTTGTTGCGGGCGAGTAGTTTGCCGAATCGATAGCCCAGGCCCTGCCCCAGGGCGCTGACCGGAAAGCCGGTGCGATACGCCAACAGGTCGGCACGTAGCGCATTGGCGCCGGAGTACCGCTCATCGGCCCGCGGCCGCAGGCACTGCTCGATTATCAGACCGAGTTCCCGCGGCAGCTTGCGCCGTTGCTCGTGTCCCAGGCTGATCGGCTTCGCTTCCGCTGCGCGCTGAATCGCATCCGATATCGAGCGCTGCCTGATGACCGGCTCTCCGAGTAACAGCTGCGCGAGCAACAGACCCAGCTGATAGATGTCGGAGCCTGTCGTGATCTCCTGTCCCAACAGCTGCTCCGGACTGGCCGACTGGGGTGTCAATGGATACGCCGTCGTCAACGACTTCGCGTCGGAATCCAGCGGTTTGGCAATGCCGAAGTCGAGAAGCTTGGGCTGGCCTTCGCTATTGACGAGGACATTACTCGGCTTGATGTCACGGTGCACAATCAGGCGATTGTGCGCGAACGCGACAGCGCCGACGATGTCGATAAACAGGTCGACGATCTCGGCTACGCTTAAGTCTCTGGCAGCGACGTACGCGTCGATCGGCTGCCCGTCAATGAGCTCCATGACCAGATAAGGCCAGCCCTCCGTCGTCACGCCGGCATCGTAGAGCTGGCTGACGTTGGGGTGATTGAGACCCGCGAGGAAGCCCTGTTCGCGGACGAATCGTTCCTTCAGCTCCTGGTTGAGGCCGGAGCCGGAGCTGATCTTGATCGCAACGTCCCGATCGAAACTGCCGTCGATGCGCTCGGCGCGGTAGACGCGCCCCATGCCGCCCTCGGCGATCAGCTCGCAGATTCGGTACTCGCCGACGACGCTGCCGAGCAGTGCACTGTCCTCAGAATCGCCGACGGACGAAAGCACGTTCATCGCACCGCCCGTCTTCAGGCTGTCGTCATCGGTTGCCATTAGCGACCCCTCGCCGTATTCGGCCCAACTGTGTCAATGATCCTTATCTACATAATCGAAAAAAGCACGCGAAGACCGCCATCGCGCAGGAAGGACCGAAAGACGCCTCGCCCCCGCGCCAGGTGTTTTCTCGTGCCCTTCTATCGTAGTCCTGTACGGCCAGATGAGTGTCGCTCTCGTCAGGGTTCACTTGTCCCGTGCGATCGCTGTTGGCGTATCGAGATCCCGGTGCGCTCGATATCCTCGAGCAGTTGCATCGGGTCGCAGCAAAGGCCCATCAGGTGAATGCCCGGTTCAAGCTGTCCACTCAGCATCTGATTGATCATCGCCATGGTCGGGATGGTTGTCATGGCATACATGTCTTCGTGAAACAGGGAGAGTCTGAGGCGCGTCGCCTGGCCGTTGCGTTGACCCGCCGCATCGACCTGCAAGACCGTTCCATGGGGTGATCCCGAGAACTTCCTCGTGGACCAGCACAGCAGACGCGCGAGCGGGGCCGCGGTCTGTCGCGGTGCGACGTGCGAACTAAGCATTATGAGCGGCGTAACGAGGGAGTCGGCGAACCAGTTGAAACCCGCGACGACGAACCCGGTGTTCTTCAAGTCCGGTATCAATTCGGGCAGTCGGCGCAACTCCGCGAGCTCCATCGGATAAGTCAACAACTCGCCGAATCCGTACTCGAACTCGACTTTGGGATATGCCGAGTACGGAACCTTTTGCCACTGCCCATCGATGTACATCTCGCCCTTGTAGTCGCGAAACGCTGCAACCAGCTCGGAATACGCCGACGTGAACGGCATGCCGGTCTTGTCACGCATAACGCTGCCTACGATGGCACTGTCCATGATATCCATCTGCAGGCCTGCATAGCGCACGAGAGGCGCGACCATGCCTGGATGAAAACCGGCCTGTATGACGAAGCAACATCCGGCCCGCTCAATGCTCTTTTGAAGAACGGGTGTCGGATTCTCGAGTTCGTTGGTCATCTGCATGTCAATCCAGTCCGCCCCGTGGTCGAGGCAGGCCTGGATCAGTGGCGCGTTGTGCGGTCCCTCGCCTGTGGCATTGACGAGCAAATCGAAATCGCACAGGGCGGCGGGATCAGGATTCGCCGCATCAAGCTCCAGGACCTCCAGGCGATCTGCGAACTCTTGTTGACGAAACCCAGAGCACAGATCGTCCAGCTTCGCCTTGCTCCTGCCGCAAAGGACTACCGTCGCACCGGTTTCTTTCAGCAGGTGACCTGCCAGTCGTTTGCCCGCATAGCCTGTCGCTCCAAGCAGCAAGATTCGTTTCGATGAGCCCTGGCGCATAGGTGTTGAGTGGCCGCGTTTAGACGGGCTTGTACGCCTCCATCTCGATCTCGATCATGAAGTCCGGGAAGGCCAAGCCCTTGACCTCAACCCACGTGCCCGTTGGATACTGCCTCGCGTAAATCGAGCTGCGGTATCCTGCCACCCCGAGGAATTGTTCCATGTCTGTCGTATAGATATTCTCAACGACGACGTCATCGAACGTACAGTCAAAGTGCGCCAGTACCTGCTCGAGATCGGAGTATACGTTCTTCGTTTGCTGCTCGAGATCACCGACGGCCGTCGGGTTGCCGTCTTCATCCATACTCAAGGCGCCCGAAATCTTGATGTAATCGCCAACCCTGACCGCATGTGTATAGCCGTAGGTCTTCTCGACTTCCGGGCGCAATTGAAAGAACTCCGCTGTTCCGTTTTTCATTCGTCTTCTCCATCCAGGAATCGTTCGATGCCGCGTAATCCGGATTCGACAAGCGGCGGTTCACTCCTTGGGCCTGTTCCCTAACCGTTAACCCAAGCAACAGTTTCGGCAAATGCAGCAGCTCGCATAGCCGTACATCGATCAGGCAGGGCCGGCGTCCGACAGCTCGACGCGGAACAACAGCGTGTACAGAACGGGCACGACGAGCAACGTCAACGCGGTCGCGAACGCCAGGCCGAAGATGATCGTAATCGCCATCGGCGTGAACATCGCCGTGCCGCCCCACAACAACGGTGTCATACCCAGCACGGTTGTCGCCGTCGTCAGCAGGATTGGACGCAGCCGCTGTTGCGCCGCGTAGAACACGGCGTTTGCCGGTGATCGCCCGAAGTCCTTGATCTCGATCGCAATTCGATCGAGCAGAACGATCGCGTTGTTGATGATGATGCCAGACAGTGAAATCAGTCCGAGGATCGTAAAGAAACCGAACGTCGATCGTGCGACCAGGAGTCCGAAAGTGACGCCAATCAGGCCCAGCGGGATGGTCGTCAGAATAATCAACGGACGGCGCAGGGAGTTGAACTGGGCCACGAGCAGCAGCAGGATCAACATGCCGGCTGCCGGCAATTCAGCGGCAATGGAGGCATTGGCATCCCCGGATTCCTCGGTCTCCCCGCCGATCTCAAATTCGTGGCCCAACGGCCACCTCGCCTGAGCCTGCTCGAGCCAGGGCTCGAGTTCGGCAACGACATCGGCCGCGCTGGCGCCCGGCCTGAGCTGCACATTGAGCGATTGCGTGCGCTCGCGGTCTCGGCGCTCGATGACGCCCGGTTCGAAGTCCAGCTCGGCATCCGCAACCTGCTTGAGCGGAACGTTGCGTCCGGTTGCCTGCGAAAACACGGTCAGGCCTTCCAGCTTGCTGATGTCCTGCCGATAGGCGGCCGTGGTGCGAAGCGTGATGGGAATGATCTCATCGGCCTCTCGATACTGTGTCAGATCGAGCCCCGTGAGGCTCGCCTGTAGCGAGTAGGCTACGTCTTCACTGGTCACGCCTGCTCGTCTTGCGAGCTCCTGGTCGACCCGGATTCTGAGCTTCTTGGTTTGCAGACCCCAGGTGTTGTTTGCGTCCAACACGTCCGGTAGCGAGTAGAGGTAGTCGGTGACCTCGCTTGCCATTCGATACAGGACGTCGAATTCGTAGCCTGAAAGCCGCACGATGATCGGATAGTCGACGGGCGGGCCGTTTTCGAGGCGCTTGATCTGCGCGTTGAGATCAGGGTGACTCGCGCGGACGAAATCTTCCATGCGACGCATCACTGCATCGACCCGCTGGCCCTCGAAGGTGTTGACGATCACGAAGGTATTGGCGGGATTCGGATTTGGCGGGTTCAAGCTCAACATGAACCGAGGTCCGCCATCCCCAACGAAGCTCAGCCAGTTCTGCACCGTTGCACCCTCGGACTCATAAAATGCCCGCCTGATGAAGGAATCGACAGATTCGACGACCGCCTGACTCGATTCGATGGACGTGCCGAGCGGCATCTCGAGTTTCGCTGTGAAAATCGGGTCTTCCGATGGCGCGATAAACTCCTGGCGGACCATTCCCATTCCGTAAATTGCAAGCGCGAACAAAGCAATGACAAGCAAGAGGAACTTCAACGGATTGTGGACGGCGGCGGTCAGCAGTCCCCTGTACGCGCCGTACCAGCGGCCGCTGAACGCTTCATCACGCGACGACTGCACTCTGTCGACCTTGAGTGCGACCGTTGTCAGCATAGGGATGAACGTCATCGCGAGCAGCCACGAGATGATCAGCGTGATCGCGACGACGAAAAAGATGTCGGATGTGTATTCGCCAACGGCGGACTTGGCCATCGCAATCGGCATGAATGCGATGGCCGTGGTCAGAGAAGAGATCAACAATGGTGCCTTGAGTTCCTGGCCGGCCTCGACTGCCGCCTCGACCGCAGCAGACCCTTGTTCTCTCTTGACGAGTATCGACTCCGTCATGACGATCGCATTGTCGACGAGCAGTCCGAGCGAGATGATCAGCGCGGTCAATGAGATCTGATTGATCGTGATGTCGAAGACCTGCATTGCAAAGAACGTGGAGACGATCGTCGTTGGAATCAGCGCGCCCACGACGAGGCCGGTCCGAATCCCGAGGAACCCGATCATGACCAGGATGACGATACCCACGGCCTGCATGAGGTTGTTCGTGAAGCTGTCGACGTTTGTGCGAACGAGATCGGCCTGGAACCAGATCTTCTCTATGTTGACGCCCCAGGGGTAGAGCGCGATAAGCTGCGGCATCAGCTCGTCCAGCCGCTCACCGAGCTTGAGAATATCCCCGCCCTCGCGCATCGAAATCGCCAAGGCAAGTGCCGGCTCGCCATTGACACGCGCAACGCTTTGCGGTGGGTCCTTGTAGCCCCGATAGATGTCCGCGATGTCCTCGAGATAAACCAGCGCACCGTTCGGCAGCTGGATGACGGCCCGCCTGAGGTCCTGCAATGACTCGTAATTGCCCGTGGGCTCGAGTGCAATTCTTTCGCGGCCGCTAAGGATGTCACCGCCAGATGACAGGATGTTGGCGGATGCGAGCGTCGCCGCGAGTTGCTGTGGCGACAGCCCGAACTCGGACAGGCGCGAGTTGTTGTACTCGACGAAGACGACTTCCTGCTGCGCGCCGTGAATCTCGACCTTGGCGATGTCCGGCTCCTTGAGAAGAACATCGCGTAGCTCGTCGGCCACATCCTTGAGCTCGGCGTAGCTGAAGCCATCGCCCGTCAGCG
This sequence comes from Woeseiaceae bacterium, assembly GCA_028280615.1. Lineage (GTDB taxonomy): Bacteria > Pseudomonadota > Gammaproteobacteria > Steroidobacterales > Woeseiaceae > UBA1847. Next base: position 51,282 of record JANQLK010000052.1, read on the forward strand.
TGTACACGCTGCCGAAAACGTCGCTGAACTCATCGTTGACTACGGGGACGGTAGAGCCCTGCGGCAGTTCCTCGACCACGGTCTCTACCTTGCGGCGCAGATCGTCAAAGATCGGCCGCATGATCCGGTAGCTCTCCTTGAAGTTGACGGTGATAATCGAAATGCCCGTTCGCGACTCGCTGATGATGTTGTCGACCTCCGGCATCTCCTGGACTTTTTTCTCAATCTTGTCGGTGACGAGTTCTTCGACGCGCAGGGGGCTCGCGCCCGGGAAACGGGTGGTGATGAGCGCAGTTCGAATCGTGAAGCCGGGATCCTGTGCCTTGGGTATGTCCTGATAGGCGAAGATGCCGGCGAGAACCGCGAGCACGATCACGGTGAGCGCGACGCGATTGTTGTCGATGGCGACCTGTGTCAGTGACATGGCTCAGGGTCGCCCGGCTATTGCACCAGCACGCGCTGGCCGGGCCGGATTACCGAAACGCCCGCGATGATCACGTCATCGCCCGCCACGAGGCCGTCGACGATCTCTATCCCGTTTTGGGTAAGCTCGCCCAGCTCGACCCGGCGCCGCCTGACCAGCGCCTCGCCCTCGACCTCGCCGGCCTCGGCAACATAGACGTAGACGCCGTCCGGATCATTGACGACGGCTGCGAGCGGCAGGAGGAACGTGTCTTCGAGCCGCGCGGTTGCAAGTTCGAACGTCACGTCAGCGGCGAGACCGGACCGCAGCGATGGGTGCTCTTCACTGACGCGCACGACGACGGGAAACACGGCGGCACTGCCGGACGTCGACACCTCGGTCACCTCACCCGCGATACGCGTATTCGGAATCGCGCTGAACACCAGACTAACCGGCGTCGTTCTGTCGACGAACGCGATCAGGCTCTCCGGCACGTCGAGCTCGACTTCGAAGTCGGTTCCACAGCTCACGGCGCCCACCTGCTGCCCTGACGCCACGTTCTCGTTAACCTCGACGTCGATCGACGCAATCGAGCAGTCCTCCGAGGCGGTCAATCGTGTATACGACAGGTTGAGGCGCGCGATCTCGAGGGCCTTGGTGGCGGCACGAACCTGGGCCGACGCCGCCTCCGCCGTCGCGCGGGCCGCGTCGAGTTCATTGAGCGAAGCGTTGTCGTTGGCATACAGTCCTTTTGTCCGATCGTAGGACGACTTCGCGTTTCGTTCACCGGCCTGCGCCTCGACCAGGCTTGCCTGTGCCTGCTCCACCTGCAGCACGAAGCTGTCCGAGTCCAGCTCGGCGATCAGGTCGCCTCGACTGAGCCGCTGACCGATCTGGACGGGCAGATGAGTGATCGTGCCGGATACCTTGAAGCTCAGGCGCGACTCGCGGGTGGACTTCAGTGTCCCGCTGAACGTGCGATCCCGGCCCGACACGTTGTCGGCGACCGTGAGATAGCGGACCGGCCTCAGGATCTCCTCCTCGACGTCCCGGGATTCGTTACAGGCGGCGAGCAGCGTCAGAACGATAGCGCCGGCAAGCCACGATCGTCCTGTTCGCCGATGCTGCCGAGACGTGTCGAACGATTGCCGTCGTAGCCGGCGGCGGATGGTCAGGTTCATCGTGAGCGTCCCCCGAGATTCTCTCTTAGCTGGGTTGCCAGTTCTTCGCGCTCGTCCGGCGGAAGCAGAAAGTCGTAGCCTCCCGTTGCGCGCTGCAGCGCCATAACCGTGGTCAGGAAGCGATACAGGGAGTCGGCCGCCGCCGCATCCGCCGACAGGCTTGCATCCTGGGCATCGAGCAGGTCAATGATGGTCTTGGTGCCGCGCGCGTAGGCGTCCGCGACGAGTTCGAAGTTGCGCCGCGAGGACTCGGCGGCAACGCGAGTCAGGTCGATGCGGCCGTAATCCGCCTGCGCCGCGTACAGCTGAAGACGAATGCGTTCCTCGACCTTTTGCGCCGCGGAGATACGCAAGGCACGAAGCTGCATGAGCTCGAGGCTGGCCCGCGATATATCTGCGCGACGACCGCCGCCATTGAACAGCGGTATCGTCGCCTGGACGCTGACGTTCCAGTCGTCGATGTCCTGCCCGGCCAGAGGGCCGCCGCCGACGCCGGACTGTCCCAGGTTGCTTGTGTACTGGCCGCCGACGGAGAATTGGGGCAGCCAGGTCTCGCGCCGCACGCTCTTGAGCTCCCGCTCCTTGGCGAGTATCTGCGCATCGACCTGCGCAATCTCTGGCGCCTCGTTGACACCCCGCGCGACGACCAGCTCGGAAAACAAGCGGTAGTCCGCGGGACTCGTGATCAGCCGGTCGAACTCGCGCCGGGTCAACACGAACGGTTCGTTAAAGGCCGCCTCCCGCAGAGGCACACGCCCGTCCAGCGGCAGATTCAGAAAGCGATTGAGCTGGTTCCAGGCCTGGTCGACAGCGGCACGCGCATCGAGTACACGAATCTGGGCGCGCGCCTCTTCCGCTTCCCATCGGTAGATGTCCGCGGAAGACGACATGCCAAGATCGACGCGATTCTTCGCGAGTTCGAGGTTCCGCCGCGTAACGCTCAGGTTGTTCTCCTCGACGCCCAGCTGCGAACGCGCATTGAGCACCGAGTAGTAGGCAGACGTCGTGAGCTGCACGATGTCGAGCCGGAACTCGGACAGGCTCTCCTCACGAGACACCTGCAGTTGCCGCTGGATAGTCAGGTTGGCGGCAAGCGGATCGGCGTAGATGACCTGCCGCAGCGCCAGCGCCGCATCCGTCGAACGCTCAGCGAAGAAACCGGTCTGAACCGCGGGTGACGTCCTGCGCTGGGTACTGCTGGCCGATGCGTCGAGTTGCGGCAGTAGATTGGCGCGCGCATTGGCAATGTCCTCGGCGCCCGCCTCGGTACCGAAGGTCTGGGAAACGAGGTCCTGGTTCTGCTGCACGGCCCGTTCGGCGATCTCGACGAGACCGTACTCCTCACCGGTCGCGGGTTCCCGCTCGTTGATGAGCGTGGCGACGCTCAGGATATTGAAACTTGGCGATATGCCGAGTCGACGCGCCGTCTCCATGTTGATCGTGTACTTCTTGTCGCCGGTCGCGAACACCGGTTGATCCTCGGGCCGCTCGCCCAGCATCACGGCCTGCATATTGAGTGCGTTCAAACGCGCCTGGCGACCGATGTCTCGAGTCTCGGAGCTCGTCATGAGGAGGCCCGCATCCACGTCGCGGGTGCCGACGAAGCTGTAGCTCGCGAGTCCGCGCGCATTGATCGATTCGACCAGTGCGAGGAAGGCCTCGTCCGGCATTCGCGGCAGGCCCGACACGAAGACCGCATCCGTGCCCTCCGGTACCCGTTCGACGAGTTCGTGATCCTTACCGTCATGGCGTATCTCGATGAGTTCCTGGCCTCGCTCGACGACGACCGCGTTCGCGGACTCGCGAAGCTCGGGAATCGACTCCGACAGCTCTCTATCGATGAACAGGGCGATCCGGTCGGCGTCCACGAGCTGCGAAATCGCGTCGAGGTCCTCGCCGAAATTCGCATAGACGATCAGGTAGCTCAGATTCGAAATGCCGGACTTGCCGTCAACGGGAGGCGACGCCAGCAGGCCGGGATCGAGAATCATCGGCAAGAATGTCGGCTTCGGGTAGGCGGCCCGCTGAGTACCGATCTGGCTCGAGATGAAACCGGTGATCAGCAGCATGTCGATCTCGGGATCGGCGTACGCGGCGTCGAAGGCTGCTTCGATGCCATCGCTGGTCCAGTTTCCGGGAAACTCACGCAGCCGAACGTCGAACTCCCGGGCGGTCAGATCGAGCAATTCGTCGATGTAGAATTGCCGCTGGTCCTGCAGACGGTCACCGGGGCCATCGGAGATGACCGCAACGTCGACGCGTTGCTGTGCAACGGCCAGTTGTGCAGCGAACGCAAGCGCAAGTATCAGGACACGAACAGGCGACTCGTAGTGCCGCTGTAGATCTCGCAAAACCCGTCTCCTGAGCGTAGTCCGCTGGCTGATGTCGGAATCATGTTCGTGTTCGAACTCAGCCGCGGACTCGCGACTGCCTGATTAGCGGGCCTTCCGGACGTCTCCAGCAACCCCAATTTACACGATTTTTGCCGCGCCCCGGGGGCCTTTGCTGTGTATCGCCGAGTCACGCAGACAATCGGCGAATACAGTCGAGCGTCTGTTCGGCAATCTCCAGTTCTTCGTCGGTAGGCACAACCAGCACTTTTGCCTTGCCGTCGTCGGTCTGGATTTCCCGCGCTTCGTTGCCGCGAGTCGCATTCCTTTTCGGGTCGATTCGGATGCCGAGCGCATCGAGACCGCTACACGCGCGTGCCCGGATTTCACCGGCGTTCTCGCCGATGCCCGCGGTGAAAACCACGGCGTCCACGCCGCCCATCGCCGCAACGTACGCGCCGATGTACTTCCTGATGCGGTAGCTATACACCTCTATGGCCAGCTTGGCGCGCTCGTCCCCGCTTTCAGCCAATCGCAACAACTCGCGCATATCGTTCTGATCGCTTATTCCCTTGAGGCCGCTGTCGCGGTTCAGCATCGATTCGAGCTCGTCATTGCCGAGACCCGTCGCCCTGGAGAGAAAGAAGATGATGGCCGGATCGAGATCACCGCTTCGAGTCCCCATGACGAGGCCCTCGAGCGGTGTCATGCCCATCGACGTGTCAATGCTCCTCCCGTTGACTACGGCGGCGGCGCTGGCGCCATTGCCGAGGTGCAGAATGACGAGTCTGAGCTCCTCGAGCGGCCGCCCGAGAAGCCGCGCTGCGCGCTTTGCAACGAAGGCATGCGACGTGCCGTGAAAGCCGTAGCGGCGGACGTGATGCTCTTCGTACAGCGAGTACGGCAGCGCATAAAGGTACGCATGCCGGGGAATGGACTGATGAAATGCCGTATCGAACACGGCGACGTGCGGCACGTTCGGCATGCTTGCCATCGCGACTTCGATGCCGACGAGGTTCGCGGGGTTGTGCAGCGGCGCGAGTGGAATCTGTCCACGAATCCTGTCGATGACCTCGGCATCGATGATTGCGGGGGCCTTGAAGTCTTCGCCGCCATGCACGACACGATGGCCAACGCCGATCAGTCCCTCGAGGTTCGCGATTCCACCCGATTGGCCCAGCGCATCGGCGATCCACTCGAAACCCTCGCGGTGGTCGTCCACCTTTCCTTCTCGCACCGATGCGTGTGTGTTTGCACCTTCCTGCAATCGGTGGGTGAGGCAAGCGCGCTGTTCGCCGATTCGCTCGAGGAGACCTGATGCCAGCGCCCCGCGCTCGCTCATGTCGAATAGCTCGTACTTGATGGACGAGCTGCCCGCGTTGAGGACGAGGACCTTCACGACGCGTCGGCCTGTGCCTGGATCGCCGTGATCGCAACCGTATTCACTATATCGGCAACCTTGCAGCCCCGGCTGAGATCGTTTACGGGCTTGTTCAGCCCCTGCAGGATCGGTCCGATGGCGACGGCATCGGCCGAACGTTGCACTGCCTTGTAGGTATTGTTGCCGGTGTTCAGGTCCGGGAAGATGAACACGGTCGCGCGGCCGGCGACCTCGCTTCCCGGCATCTTCTTGCTGGCTACGCCGGCGTCGATCGCCGCGTCATACTGTATCGGCCCTTCGATCAGCAGCTCGGGGTGTCGCTCACGCGCGATGCGCGTCGCCTGCCGGACCTTCTCGACCTCGTCTCCGCTCGCCGACTCGCCCGTCGAGTACGAGAGCATCGCGACTCGTGGCTCGACTCCGAAGTCTCGGGCCGTCGCCGCGGAACTTGCTGCGATGTCGGCGAGCTGCTCCGGGTTCGGCTCCGGATTGATCGCGCAGTCGCCATAGACGAGAACGCGGTCGGCAAGGCACATGAAGAATACGCTCGAGACAACGGAACAACCCGGCGCGGTCTTGATGATCTCGAAGCTCGGGCGGATCGTATGCGCCGTCGTGTGGGCCGCCCCGGAAACCATGCCGTCCGCTATTCCCTTGTGGACCATCATGGTCCCGAAGTAGCTCACATCCGTCATCGTGTCGCGGGCGGCCTGTTCGGATATGCCCTTATGCTTGCGGAGCTCGAAGTAGGTCGCTCCGAAGTCATCCAGACGACTCGAGTTCGCCGGGTCCTCGATGGCAGCGTCGCCAAGATCGAGCCCGAACTTGCCGATCATCTCCTGAATCGCCTGCGCATCGCCGAGCAGGGTAATACTCACCACGCCGCGCCTCAGGAGGATTTCCGCCGCACGCAGTATGCGCTCGTCCGTACCCTCGGGCAGAACGATGTGCTTGCGGTTCGCGGCTGCGCGTTCGAGAAGTTCGTATTCGAACATCATCGGCGTCACGCGAGTGGAGCGGCTGACTTCGATTCGCCGCTCGAACTCGTCGAGGTCGACGTATGAGCGGAAGAGTCCGAGAGCGGCGGCAATCTTTCGGTCGTTTCCCGGGACAATTGAGGCCGGTAACTGGGCGACGTGCATTGCCGTCGCATAGGTATCGGTGGATACGAGAACGATCGGAACGCTGAGGTCGCCCAGACCGGCAAGGAGTTGGTCAATCTGTCGTTCGGGCCTGAGATCCCCGGTCAACAGCAGGCCGGCGACGCTGGGGGCACTTCGTGACAGGTTCGCCGCGAGGCAGCCGACCACGATATCGGCCCGGTCTCCGGGTGTAATGATCAGGCTGCCCTCATCGATGTGCTCGAGAAAGTTCGGTAGATGCATGGCGGCAACCCTGACGTCCCGCACGGCACGGTCGAGTGCGGCAACGTCACCGTACAGCAGCTCACCGCCCAGTTTACGCATGATCTCGCCCATCGTCGGGAACTTCAGCAACGGATCTTCCGGGAGCACCCAGACCGGGTCCTCATGAGGCCAGTCGTCGCTTAGCAGGGCATTGACTGTATCGCGGTCCTCCGCTGCGACACGGTTGACGAGCGTCGCTGCAATCGTGCAGCCGCCCTCCTCGAAGGCGTCATGGGCAAGGCGTATCGTCTCGACAACCTCCTCGACGTCCGGCTTGTCGCCCTTCGCTACGATCAGGACAGGGCAGCCGAGATGGTTCGCGAGCTGCGCATTGAAGTTGAATTCCAGTGCGGCCGTCTCCGCGACGTAGTCTGTACCGATACACACAACGAAATCGCACTGGCGCTGCAATGCCCGGTAGCTGTTGAATATCTTCTTCAGGATGACGCTGGTCGGCTCGTCTTTGAGCAGCGCGCTCGCCTCATCGTGGGTCAGTGCGTACATGGACGCGTGCGGCAGGTCGATGCCGAACAGCTTCTGCGCCAGTTCGATATCGTTATCGGGTTCGTCCGAGTCCGAGATGATCGGACGGAACACGCCCAGCCTGCCTACACGCCTCGAAAGAAGCTCGAGGATGCCCAGCAGCACGAACGTCTTTCCGCTGCGTGGCCCGATTGTTCCGATGTACAGGCTGTCCGACACTGAGGTCTCCGATGGACCGGTATCGGCCCGCTGTCTCTTACCTGCTCCCGATCACGTGCACTAACAGCGAGTTGAAACAAGTTCAGGCAAGTGCAGCGCAACGAAGCAGCAGGCGAAATACCGCAGTGTACTAGCCGAAAATGAGGATTTTGAGACCGTTTCTGACGCCCCCGGTACGCCAGTCAGAATCGGAACACGATGCCGACGCTGGCCTCGACGTTTCTGTCGTCGAAGACAATCGGGCTGTCGGCGACGTCACCCAGGAGCCGCTCGAAATCGAGGTCCGCATACAGGAACCAGGATTCGCCAAGGCGGTACTCCGCGTTGATGTTCACGCCGAAGCTCTTGAGGCCACCGTTGGGCGTGTACTCGGGGAATCCGCTAGTGAGACTTTGCGCCGGTGTAATGCCGAAGTCCGTGCGCTGATTTTTCCCATCCGAGCCGCTGAGATCGGTCCCCACGGTGAGGAACAGCCGATCGTTCAGCGCGCGCCAGGTATAGGTGCCTGCCACAAACCAGACGACGCCCTTGTCGCCCGTCGCCGGCGCGACGGAGAGGCCAAGCGACCACGGCCCGGAGAAGTACCGGCCGACTATCTCGAGCTCCAGCTCTTCGTCCTGGCTGCCGAGCCCCGCGAGGCGCGCATCGTCGTCGACCTCGCGCGTGTCCTCCTGTTCCAGTCGGAGCATCAGGCCGAATCTCCGGCCGAACACCCGGCTGTAGCCGAGCCCGTCACCGCTCAGGAACAGGTTGCCCCAGTCGGCCCGATAGGCGGCGATAAGAAACGGGTCGGTCTCGGTCGTACTGCGGTCGCTGCCCTGATAAGTCGGCTCCCGTTCCACGCCGGCACCCAGGCGGAGGTCCCACCGGCCGCGCCCGACCATACTCGCGCTGTTGCGGTAGCTGAGGTCCACGTCCAGGTGTTCCGGCCATTCCGCCTCGGCGCAGGCGGACCCTGCCACGGCCAGCAACACAAGTGCGAGCAGGCTCGACTTGTTCATGTCAACTCTCCAATCGAATCGAGCCCGCAGGCTAGTTGGCATGCGGTCGGACAGGCACTAGTATTTCGCGAGACCGCCCGTTACTTCGCGAACTGGCGGGAATCCTTCTTGAATCGTCCGGGTCCAGATGTGAGCGGACTGCAACGCGCGCGAAAAACTCGCCTCTGGGTGCTGTTCGGTGCCCTGGTCGCGGTCATGCAGTTCTCGGATCCGCTCGGCGATTCGAGCGTTCAGGACGCGCTGATATTCTGGTCCGGCCGCATCGGCGCTCTCGCGGGCTCGCTCTGGGGCGTGGATTGGGCGCTAAGGCGTTGGTTTTCCACGCGCTGGAACGCTCCGGCCTGGCTGAAGCCGGTCGTGCTCCTGACGGCGATCGCCGCGTTGCCGATGACGGCCGTCGAGGTATTTCTCGAATCGCTCGTGCCGCTCGAGGCGGAATATGACGACAGCGCGTTGATCGCGATCCATCCCGCACTGTGGGTCGCCGCCGAGTACCTGACGCTGTTGAGCGTCATCATGCCCGCGAACGCCGTACTGTGGGTTGTCATCGACCTGCGTGCAGAGCCCGGGGCCGTGGCGGACTCGACGGCGATCGTCGAGCCCGATTTCCTGAAAAAGACGAACGGAATTCGGGCCAGGGACGTGATCGCCATTCGCTCGGAGGAACACTACGTCCGTGTGTTGACGGCGACCGGAAGCGAGCTCGTCTACGGACGGCTCGCGGACGCGATCGAGCAGATGCCGGACAGCCTCGGCTCGCAGGTGCACCGTTCCTGGTGGGTGGCCGATCGAGCCGTGGAGTCGGCCTGGCGAGGCGCAAGAAGATACCGACTCAAGCTAACGGACGGCACTACGGTACCGATAAGCGACCGGTTCCAGCCGCTCGCACGCGAGCGTGGGCTGCTGCGCAATCTCGGACGTGCGCCGTGATTGTTCGATCGCCGTCCCGCTTCACGCACCCTCCAGGGACGCGGTTTCGCAACGCACCGAACGCGTCCCGGAAGCCCGTCAGCGTCCGGCCCGATCCGACGTGCGCTTAAAGACGCTACTCGCCAGGAGCCGCGTAACTCGCCAGCACACCGTAAATGCGGACACCCTCGGTGAGGTCTTCCGAATCCATCGTCATGACGGAGAAAAAACGCTGGCAGGCTTCGCTGTCAGCGACTTTGTCCATGATGGCCCTGGCGGACTCCATACTTTCCCAGCGAACGATGTCGGCATACGTCCCATCGTCTCTGCGCACGAGATCGCGGCCGATGAATCCTCGCTGGCTCGACAGGAACTCGTTCTGGAATCGCTCCGATGCCGCCAACAGGTCCTGCTGGGTTCGGCCTTCGGCAAGCCTGATTTCTGCAATTTCGATCACGTCGCTTTGCATACGAATCTCCTCTACTGCTGCGGATGATTCGCGCAGGCTACGAGTAAATACGACAATCTATGGCATATTTAATCGCATGTCCCGTACATCGACACTGTCGCGGCTACAGCGGCTCGAGCTGCTTGCCACGAGACTCAAGTCCGATGCGCCTCTGGTTTTGCGCGAGCTTGCCAATGAACTGGGCGTCAGCCATCGGACTCTCAGTCGGGATATCGATATTCTGCGTGAGCGCGGCTTGCCCATCGAGGCGTCCAGGGGTCGCGGCGGCGGCGTCCGACTGCACTGGCGATGGAGTATCGGTCGGATTGCACTCAGCTATCGCGAGGCCGTCGATCTGTTGGTGAGCCTGGCCGTCGTCGAACAGATGAATTCGCCGATCCTGATGGCGAACCTGACATCCATTCGTCGCAAGTTGATGGCGTCGTTTTCTCCGTCCGATCAACACAAGATCAGGCATTTCCGGTCCAGAATCCTGATCGGCCAGACCGCATCCATCGACGTACAGTCGGGCTATGAATTGCCGTCGCCGTCGTGTGTGGAGCAGCTGCACACGGCGTTCCTGATGTCGAAGGTCGCGATGCTTCGATACGAGGATGAGCGCGGCCGTCAAACCGCGCGGACGGTCGAGCCGCAGTTCCTGCTTCTAAACTACCCGGTTTGGTACGCATTGTGCTGGGACCGGAGCAGAGAGGCGGTCAGGACGTTGCGATGTGACCGGATGCTGTCAGTGTCGGTTGTGCACGAACATTTTCAACCGCGCCCGAAAGACGACTTTCGAGAGGCGCTGGAAGGCATCGCGATTGTTGAGACGTGACCTCATCTCGATTTGAACGCCGCGATGCTCCGACTCAGCCCGATTAGACGCCGAGCCGCGGGGCCATGAGCTTCGTCAATAGCCGAAATCCGTAAACTGCGTCAACGTCCTCCCGGGCGCGCCGCCCGCAACCGCCACGGCCTCGACTTCCACCAGCCATTCCGGCTCCACAAGCCCCGCGACGATCACGGTGGTAATGGCGGGGCTGACCCCGTCGAGCATGGCCTTGCGGACGTCGACGAGCTCACCCATGTCGCCGCGGCGGATCAGGAAGAACGACATCTTGGCAATGTCGCCGAACCCGAGACCGGCCTCGCCGAGCACCCGCCCGACATTCTCGATGGCGTTGACACACTGCCCGCGGAAGCTCTGCGGCACGGTGCCGTCCGGGCCGGCACCGATCTGCCCGGACACGTAGACCGTGCGCGGGTCGCCGGCGGCGACGCCGTGTGCGTAGATGCCGGCATAGCGCCGGTCGACGGGGTAGGGGTTCAAGCGAACGGCGGCGGGCATGGCGTGACTCCGGGGTTCGTTAGCGACGTGTACAGCCTAATTGCCGAGCAAATCGCGAAAAACCCGCCGCAAGATGAAATAATAGTGACAATATGTCATTAATTGTGCCGAATCTGACAGCCGCGCAGGTTGCCGTGCTCGTCGCGGAACACGGCTCGTTCGTGGCCGCCGCACGGACGCTCGGTCTGTCCGCCTCGGCGGCCAGCAAGGCGCTGTCGCGCCTGGAGGACGAGCTTGGCGTGCGGCTTTTCAAACGCACGACCCGCAGCGTCCGCCTGACCCCGGCCGGACAGCGCTTCGTGCAAGGCGCCGGGCCGCTGCTCGCCGAGTTCCGAACGTTGGTGGCGGACGTCGCCGGCGAGGTCGGGGCGGTGCAGGGGCCGCTCAGAATCAGTGCCCCGGAAACGTTCGGGCGCCGCGTGCTCACTCCGCTGTTGCCCGGGTTCCTGGCCATGCACGCGGACGTGGATGCCGAGTTGCTGCTCGCCGACCGCCTCGTCGATTTGGCCGCGGAACCGATCGACGTCGCTATTCGCAGCGGGCCGCTGGCCGACAGCGCGACGCTGGTTGCCCGGCCCTTGCTTAACGATCCGCTCGTGGTCATCGCCGGCGCCGACTACGCCGCGGCGAACCGACCGGTGACGGCGCCCGACGACCTGTCGGCGCACCGCGCCGTCGTCTTTCGCAACGCCCGCACAGGCCGCGAAGAGCCCTGGCGTTTCAGCGGCGGCGTGAGCCGGCGGATGCACGGCGGCCTGGTCGTAAGCGACATGGAAGCCGCGTTCGAACTCGCCGCCGCCGGCGCCGGTCTCGCACAGGTTCCGCAGTACCTGGCGCGCGCGGCAATCGCCGACGGCCGGGTGGTCGAATTGATGCCTGAGCTGCGGCCAGACCCGGTCATGTACTCGGCGCTGTACCTGGACCGGCGCTACGTTATGCCGTCGATCCGCGCGTTCATCGACTATCTGGTGCGGCCGCGCGTCCTGCCTATGCCGTCGCGAACACGCTAGAGCGATCGCGGCTATCCAGTTGAGAGGAGAATTCATGGCAAAGATGGATGCAGGGTTTCGTCGCAGTCGGGAGACTATTTTCGAACGTGAAGTAGAGAATCTTGACAATCTGCGCACGATCAATCCTAAGAGAGTCTTAGGGAGTCTGAGTAGCACAATAGCAATCTTGCTGGACTTGTTGGTGTTCGCGAATGAAACGCCGTCGTTGGCCCTGGCGGAATTCAAGGAGAAGCGGGGAGGCGAGCTATTGGAATTGTGGGACCGAGAGTACGCAATCGTTGCCGCAATGTTCGAGCGCGGCGAGGTGAACTCTCAGTACCTGCCGCAGTTTGCGCAACTCTATCAGATCATGTTCTTCAGCTGGTTTGCACGGAAGTATCAACATACAGAAAAGTACCTGACCGATGTGCGCAAGGGCATGGAAGCGTTAAACGCCGTAACCGTCGGCAAATACACGACCGATATGCTTCTGACTCTCGAGCGTTTCGTTGGCAAGCGAGACGCGGCGTATCCCGCCAGCAAATATCAATACGACAAGTACGTGCTGCCCATGCGGCACTATTTGGAGTTGATGCAGAACGTCGCAGCAGGAAAGAGCCTGGTCGATCTGATTGCGGAGATCGATACTGATTTCGAGGCACGCAATACGAACAAGCGGCTCAATCCCGATGGCTACGGAGTCCTCGGTACCGGCAAGATTCCAGCGCGATGGGATTTTTACAAGTACGCGGTGCTCCAGTATGCCAAAGACCACTATCCGCACATGCGCGACGTCGAACTATCCTGGTGACTCAGGACACTACCGTTTCCTTTTTGCTTGCAACGGCTGTCCGTCGCAGCTTTACCGCAATAGCGCAGGACTTCTCCGACGCGGGGTAGTCAAAGGCGTCCCGAAGTAAGTTGGCGGCTCATCGCGCGCCGACCAGCGCGTGAGGCACCGTCGTGCCATTGGGTACGTACTTGCCTTTTTCGGAATCGTAAAGCAGCTCGATGACTCGAATGACGCAACTGTTGTTGGCCGCGGGAATCGTGTTGATCTCACCCAGAGCGACGATCGCATAGCGCATCGACGCGGCCAGATCCACTTCAATCGTTCCGCAGTCCAGCCGGGAACTGACGGCCGAAGAAACCAAATTCACTACACCCAGGTGAAACCGCGTTTTTCCGGGCAGTACCTCACCAATAGTCATACCGTCGCCTTTGGATCTATGAGCGGTATTGCCGTTGACGGAGTAGAGAACCGTAGGGCGGCGAACTTCAATCGTTGCAACTTCAGCGGCTTGCAATGCCTGGCCTTGGTAGCCTTGAAAAGCGTGTTCTGCGCACGCGGTAGTTCCAGCAATCAGCACGATGCACGCGGAAATAAAACCACCGCCATTTACGGACTTCATCACCTACCTCCGGGCGAAGGGAGCGTTCTCCAAGTATACGGTGTCTACTGCCTCTCGCCGCGACCGATCCAGGACGGCTGATCGCTTGAAGAAAAAGGACCGGCGAACCTCCAGGGGCCCGCCGGCCAAGCTATCAGAATGGTCCGTTGACGATAGTCGGCGAGTGCCACATCGCGGACCAGACCGACTCGTCCAGCACGAAGTACACGGCGTCATCGTGCAGAAACGCCCGGTGCCGGGTTGACCACGGGAAGTACTTGTCGACCGGCAGCGCGATCCGTCCCGCCCGCACCAGCGATGCGAGCGCGGGTGTCGTCTTGTCGTGAATCTCGAACAGGTTCAGCGCGGGCCGGTAGACGCTGCTTATCGTCACGTCGCCGGTGTCCTCGACCGGTATGGCGAAGCGGTCGACGGCGCCGACGTCGGCCAGGTAAGTGAACGCATGACGGTTGTGCAGCGCCTCGGAGTAGGCCCACGGCTCACTGATCGGCAGGCTGCCGCGAGACAGCGGCGTGCTGATCGTGCTGACGTCGAACAGCTCGAGCTTCAGGCGGCCGAGCTCGTCGCGCCCGAGGCCGAGCAACAGATCGCCTGTCACCGGGTGCAGGAAGTCGGAGACGCCGGTGACGATCAGTTCTCCGGCGATCGCGGGATCCGTCGGATCGGCGAGATCGAGCACGTACAGCGGATCGATGCGTTCGAAGGTCACGGCGTAGGCGCGGTCGGCGAGAAACCGGACGCCGTAAAGCTCTTCGTTCGGTTTGCCGATGGGCGCTGGTCTCGCGTCGTTCGGCAGTTCACCGACGATGTCGAGTGCGCGCCGCGAAGCCGACTCGCGCAGGACGTACAGCTTGTGGTCGACGAAGTCCGCGTTATCGTCGCGGTAGATCGACGGCATGACACGCAGGTCGCCCATATGCTCGCTCATGCGGAAATCCGTCTGGCCGCCGCGCCAGAGCTGGCCTTCGACTTCACCGCTGCCGCGATACGTCGGACCGTTCGGCAGAAGGGCGAACTTGTGAATCCGGGTACGAACGTCGTCGGGCAGCATGTAGCCCACGACCTGCGGAAAGTAGATCGACGACTCGCTGACATACACGCCGTACGCATCGTCGGCAATGCAGGTATTCGTGAACGAGCCAGGATCGTCGATGGGAACGGCCGTGATGCTCGTAACCACCGGGTAACCCGGCACACGCGCGTCATTGCTGACCCAGCACTGCGCCGGATCGACGAGCTCCCTGGTCTGGCCGTCAATCGTGATCGTCGGCAGCAAATCGTCGAGCGTCACGTTGGCGAGTACAGATCTGTTTTGCTCCACCGCGGCGGGCGTCGACGGGTTCAGGATCACGCCGTCAATGCCCGGAGCGTAGCGGCTGACGATGTACACGATGTCGCCGATACGGCGGCTTTCGACGAACACGCCGTCGATGCTGACGTCGGCGATCAGCGACGGTGCGCTCTCGTCGGCCGTGTCGTACACGCGATAGCCCAGCCGTTCCTCGATCCAGTAGGCCGGCACCGTGAACGCTCTGCCGAAGTGGCCGAACATGGCTTCCGCGGTCAGCGCAAACAGCGTGTCGTCGTCGATGTACATGCCCTGCACCGTGACGTCCTCGGGCAGCGGTATGCTGCTGGTCAGCATCGCATTGCCCGTGGATGGATCCGTCTCGAGTAACCGTATCGAGGCCTCGGCCGGATTGCCGGTGTTGTCCGAACCGTCCGCGACTTCCGTGGTCAGAATGAAGCAGCAGTCAGGATAGCGGCGCGGCGCCACGTACATGTGCTCCCCGTCGTAGCGTACGGCGTCGAATTCGTCGACGTTGGGCTCCTGCGTGTAGGTACCCGAGAACCCGCCGCTACCGGCATCGGTGGGCTCCGTCGCGAGCGCCGTACTTGTAGACTGGCCGGCCGGCGTCATGGTTGTGAGGCCCGCCTTGATCGACGCTTCGAGCTCAGCGGCCGACGCAACGGCGCGCAGCATACCGGCCTCCGAATCCGGCGGGGCCACCGAGATCGACGAGCCGTCGCAAGCCGGCAGCACGACGAATACGAGCAGCAGAAACATGCCAAGCGATCTGAACTGCATTTTGTTCTCCCTCGTGTGGATTGTTCAGCGCCAGACTAGGCGCTTCCCGACGCTCGATCTGTGGCAAAAGTTGCGCGACTTTGTCAGGATTTGTCACGGCGCCGATACACACTTTTCGACAATTTCGATACAGCTTCCCTACCGCACTACCGGCCGCCCTGGCGACAATACGAGGACGTCCAATCCTTCTAAGGTCTATCGATATGCGAGTCCTCACGACACTGCTTGTGCTGCTGGCCCCGGCCAGTGCGATAGCGGATGAATCGCCGTGGCGGCTCGGGGCCGCGCTCGGCTATGGCGAGCGCGGCAATCCGCTGGTCTTTTCCGACGACGTGCCGATCGTCGTCGATCTCGATATCGCGTGGTTCGGGAAGCGGCTCTTCTTTGACAACGGCGATCTCGGTTACACATTGGTCGACAACGCACGTTTCACGGGCAGTCTGATGGCGCGCGTGCAGAGCGACCAGGTATTTTTCGGCCGCACGAATTTCCGCTTCGTGAACATCGACGCCGTGGGCAACGCGCTGGCCGAAGCGGTGCCTTTCGAGGTGCCGGATCGGGATTTCGCGGGCGAAGCCGGCGTCGAGATCCTGAGCGACGGCGGCTGGGGCTTCCTGCAGCTCAACGCCTACCATGACGTTACCGGTGTACACGACGGCTACGAAGTCGCCGCCGAGTATGGCGTCGGATTCAGAAGCAACCGCTGGTACTTCGAGCCCGGTCTGTCGATCGCCTACAAGAGCAAGGCGCTCAACGACTACTACTGGGGCGTCCGGCCGGAGGAAAGCAACGAAGCCTTACCCGTGTACGAGGCCGGCGATGGCATCAACGTCGGCGCGAGTCTCCGCGTCAGCTATCACTTCTCGAAAGAGTGGGCATTCCGCCTGGGACTCGACGTCGAACGCCTGAACGATGAGGCGGCCGACAGTCCGATCGTCGCCGAGGACTACGTACTCGGCTGGTTCGCCGGAA
The DNA here is from genome assembly GCA_028280615.1 of Woeseiaceae bacterium. Classification (GTDB taxonomy): domain Bacteria; phylum Pseudomonadota; class Gammaproteobacteria; order Steroidobacterales; family Woeseiaceae; genus UBA1847. Next base: position 67,853 of record JANQLK010000052.1, read on the forward strand.
TGAGCTACCGGTTTTAAGTATGCGTCCCGTGTCGAAGAACACCGCCACGTTAGCGCTGCTCGCGCCGCTGCTCGCGCTGGCCGATGGGACGCCGCCGGACGTCGAGATCACGGTGAAACCGCGGCTCTGCATCGTCGACAAGCGCACGCCGGCCTGCGAATCGACGTTTACGGTCGCCTGGCGCAGTCGGGAAACGGGGTACTATTGCGTTTTCAACGAGTTGGAGCCGGATGCCCTGCACTGCTGGCCGCAGCAGTCCGCCGGACGGCTGGACGATGAGCGGCGCGTCAGCGAGGCGTTCAGTTACACGCTCAATGAAGGCGAGGACGGGCCGGCCGTCGCCACGGCCGTGGTCGAAGTGCTCGAAAAGGGCTCGGACGATCGCCGGCGCCGCCGGCGAACGCGGCATGTCTGGGACATACTTTGAGCGAACGAGCTGTGGATATCCTTCTGGTCGAAGACGATCGGCGCCTTGCCGATCTGACTGCCGAGTACCTGCGCCAGAACGGTTTCTCGGTGGCACTCGAAGCGCGCGGTGACCGGGCGCTGGCGCGATTTCGCGAAACGATGCCGCGCATCGTGCTGCTCGACCTGATGCTGCCCGGCAAGCCCGGTCTCGAGATCTGTCGGGAGCTGCGCGAGGAGTTCGACGGGCCGATCCTGATCTTCACGGCGCGCGACTCCGACATCGATGAGGTCATCGGCCTCGAGGCGGGGGCCGACGACTACGTCGCGAAACCGGTCGATCCGATGGTGCTGCTGGCGAGAACACGTGCCCTGTTGCGTCGCTTCAGGGATACCGGGCGCGGCGAGTCCGCGAGCCGCGACCTCGTGCTCGGGAGCTTGCGCATCAGCCCGACGTCTCAGCAGGTGTGGCTCGACGGCAGGCCGGTCGAGCTGACGACGCACGAATTCGAGCTTCTGCATCTGCTGGCGAAACAGGCCGGCCACGTGCTGTCACGCAAGGAGATCTTCCGCTCGATACGCGGTATCGAGTATGACGGCCTGGACCGCTCGATCGACGGCCGCGTGTCGAAACTGCGCCGCAAGCTGGACGACGACGGCAACCCGCCGCAGCGTATCAAGACCGTTTGGGGCAAAGGCTACCTGCTGGTGCCCGATGCATGGGGCTGACGGCGTGAGGCTCCCCGGCTTCGGCGGCCATTTCCGGCTGCTGTTTCGCAGCTACCTGGTCCTCGTCGCCGGCCTGCTCGCGGTTGCCATCGTGCTCGACTTCGCCTTCGAGCGATTGCAGTCGGCGACGGCGCCCGCCGTCGAACCCGGTATCGAAGCGACACTCAGACTCGTCGAATCCGAGCTGGCCGCATCGCCGGCCGCGGAACGTAACCGGGTTGCTGCCGCGATCGGCGAAGCGGCCGGCATCCCGGTCCGCCTGCTCGCAAGGGACGACGTAGCGGATTTCGGCTCGCTGAAGGCCGGCGACGATGCGATCCGGGTGCTCGGCGACGCGGAAGGCAATACCTATTATCTGTTCGACGCGCCCGATCTCGGGGCGCTGATCTACCTGGGACCCGTCACTCCGCCGGCGCGCGGTACGCTGTTCCGCCTCGTACCGCCGCTCTTTTACCTGTCCATATTCGTTCTGGTCGGTCTCTGGCTGCGGCCGCTCCTGAAGGACATCGACCGGATGACGAGCTCCGCGAGCCGCTTCGCGGCAGACTACCGCGTGCCTCTGAGAACGGCCGAGCAAACCACGCAGCTGACGTCACTGGCACGGAGTCTCGATGCGATGTCGGCCCGCATCGGCGGCCTGATACAGAGTCAGAAGGAGCTCATTGCCGCGATGTCCCACGAGATGCGCACCCCCCTGGCGCGAATTCGATTTGCACTGGCGGTCATGGAGAAGGACGCTGACCCGCCGCTCCGCCGGCGTCTCGCAGACGTCAACAGCGACGTTCAGGAGATCGACGCGCTGATCGCGTCGATGCTCGACTACGCGCGGCTCGACCATCCAGAGCTGCGCATGAATTGGCAGTCGGTCCCGATCGAGCCCTGGCTGAAGCTGCAGCGGGACCGCTTCGAGTTGCCCGATACGGACATCGAGCTCGATTTCGACGATGCTCCGGACGTCGCAACGATGGACCCGCGGCTGATGGCGCTAGCCGTCAGCAATCTCCTCGGCAATGCCGTGCGATACGGCCGCGGGCGTATCCGCCTGGCGTTCGAAGAGCTCGAGGAACGTTTCCGGATCCGTGTCGAAGACGACGGCGACGGCATACCCTATGACGCGCGCGAGACCGTTTTCAAGGCGTTTACCCGTGTGGACGACAGCCGCGCGCGCGACACCGGCGGCTACGGACTTGGGCTCGCGATCGTTGCACGCGTTGCTGCCCTGCACGGCGGCAGCGCGACGGCAGACGCGTCCGAGGCACTCGGCGGCGCGAACTTTGCGATCGAGTGGCCGCGAGACGCGGCGGGTGGTGGTATCGATCGATTGAGTTGAGGCGACCGGCGAGTGCTTCGTCTATCCGATGCTACTCACAGCGCTCCGTGTTCCATACGATTTCGACGCGGCGGTTGGTCGCGCGCCCTTCCTCGGTCGCGTTGTCGGCGATCGGGCGGGACTCACCGAAGCTGCGAGAGCGCAGCCGGCTCGATGCGATACCCATATCGGCCAGGTAGTCGCTTACCGACTGCGCGCGGCGACCGGCGAGGGCATCGTTGTAGCGCTCCGTTCCAGTGCTGTCGGTATGTGCATTGATCATCGCCGTGTCGTCCGGCGATTCGCGCAACCGGCGCACAACGTCGTCCAGTACCTCTCGCGAGGACGCGTTCAATGCAGCCGAGTCGGTTGCGAATCGTACCCCTTCCAGAACCACGGCGATATCCTCGCAGCGTGGCGGGGGGCTCGGTTCTTCGACCGGCGGAGGTGCGGGTTCCGGCGGAGGAGCAGGTTCCGGCGCCGGCTCGGGTTCCGGCACCGCCACCGGCGCGCGGCCGGCCCCGCCCCAATGCAGTCCAACCGATAGCCCTGCGTAGTAGTGGTCGCGGTCGTAGAGATCGAGATCGGCACGGGCGAACCAGCGGTCGGAAAACGTCAGCGTGGCGCCGAAGCCGCCTGCGAGCTGCAGGTCGTTTCGCTGATCGACGGGAATGCGCGGATCGCTTACATCGGTGTCGATGGCGGAGATACCGAGCTTTGCGAACGCATTGAATGTCTCGTGCGGTTGTCGCAGCCAATAGACTGCCATCAGACTCGGCGTCCTGTAGGCGATCGTTGCATCCGGAATAAACGCTTCGAGCGCCGGGTCGACGTTACCGAGTCGCGCCTCGCCGCCGTCGACGTACGACAGCTCCGCGGACCAGTGCGGTCGCCATCGATAGCCGCCGAAGATCTTCCAGCCGTTGTCCGTATCGTCGCTCGTCGACCAGCCGCCGCCACCTTCTTCGGGATCGACGCCGGAAATACCCAGGCCGGCGCCGGCATACCAACATCCCTCGAAGCGGCCATCCGTGCTGCCGCAAACGTGATTGTCGGCGAGCGCTGCGTCTTCCGGTACGAGCCCCGTTGCGGCGAGTGCAATGGCCAGCTTTGCGGACGCTGCTGCCCGGGTACGGCTCCGCCAGGCTGCGATCGCCGCCAGCAGAAACAGTGCGAAAAGTGTCGTCGTATCGACGCTGCCGACGCCCCGCACGGACGTTTCGAGTCGCCCCTCGTCCGCGTCCACGCGATCGTCCAGACCGTCGTTGTCCTTGTCGCCGCGGTCGACGAGGTCCGGTATGCCGTCCCCGTCGCTGTCCGTGTCCAGGAAGTCGGGCGTGCCGTCACCGTCGGTGTCGACCGTGCCCTCGGTACCGTCATCCACGCCGTCGCCGTCCGAATCCGGATCGCGCCAGTTGCCGATACCGTCGCCATCGGCATCGTCCGTTCCCTCGACGATGTCCTCCAGTGTATCGGCATCCGTGTCCAGGTCGCGGAAGTCGGGTATGCCGTCCCCGTCGGTATCGTTCGGCTGCAATGCATCATCGACTCCGTCGAGATCGGCATCGGTGCCGCCGGTTGCGTCGACGTCGATGGCATCGTCGATGCCGTCGCCGTCCGCGTCGGAGCCCGACAGCGGCGGTACGGCATCGGCTTCCACGTCATCGCCGATATCGTCGTTGTCGCTATCGGTGTCGCGCCAGTCGCCCGTGCCATCGTCGTCGGAGTCGATCGCTGTCTCGATAGTGTCGGGAATGCCGTCGCCGTCGGTATCCACGTCGAGAAAGTCGGGGGCACCGTCGCCGTCGGTATCGTTGGGCGCCAGCGCATCGTCGACGCCGTCGCCGTCCGCGTCGTCGCCGCCGGTCGAGTCGGCGTCGATTTCGTCCGGAATGCCGTCGGCATCGTTGTCGTTGTTGCTGATCGGCGGCACTCGATCGGCCTCGTCGCGGTCGCCGATGCCATCTCCGTCCGCCTCGGTGTCGCGCCAGTTGCCGACGCCGTCGCCGTCGAAGTCGTCACGGCCTTCGATGACGTCGGGAATACCGTCGTTGTCGGCATCGAGATCGAGATAGTCCGGGATGCCGTCGCCGTCGGTGTCCTTGTCGTCGAGCACGTCCTCGTCGCGATTGGAGATGCCGTCATTGTCGTCATCCTGCGCATCGCCGAACACCGTGGGCATGCCGTCCGATGGATCCGGTAATCCGTCGCCATCCATATCGTCCGTCGCGTCGATGACGCCGTTGCCGTCGGCGTCGAGGTCCGCATCAGGCGACCCGGCGATGTCGGGCGTGCCGTCATTGTCCGAGTCGAGATCTCTTAAGTTCGGAATGCCGTCGCCGTCGCTGTCCGGCAGCGCGCCGGGGCCGACCGGTGTGCTGTCCGGATCGATCTGACCGTCGCCGTCTCCGTCCGGCAGGCCAGCCTCGACGACGTCGTTGAGGCTGTCGTTGTCGGAGTCGAGATCACGGTAGTCCGGGACGCCGTCGCCGTCCGTGTCGACGTCCGGCATGCCGTCCATGTCGAGATCGACGCTGCTCGGATCGTCGACGATGCCGTCGCCGTTGGCGTCATTGCCGCCCGTGGTCGAGGCATCGTAGACGTCGTCGATACCGTCGGCGTCCGCGTCGTTACCCGTCGGCCCTTCGGCGGCGTCCAGTACGCCGTCATTATCGCTGTCCAGGTCTCGCCAGTCCGAACGGCCGTCGCCGTCCGTGTCCCCGGTGCCTTCAACGGCGTCCGGTATACCGTCGCCGTCGCTGTCGATGTCCAGGTAGTCCGGCAGGCCGTCGCCGTCCGAATCGACGGGCGCTCGAGCGTCATCAACGCCGTCGCCGTTCGAGTCCGTCCCGCCGGTCTGGTCGACGTCGAAGGCGTCGTCGAGCCCGTCGATGTCGGCGTCCATGCCGGTCAGATCCGGAACATTGTCGGCTTCCCTGAAGTCGGGAATGCCGTCGCCGTCGCTGTCGGTGTCCAGGTAATTGGGAATACCGTCGCCGTCCGCGTCACCGCCGCCCTCGATGATGTCCGGAATGCCGTCGCCGTCCGCGTCGGTATCGAGATAGTTCGGCACGCCGTCGTCGTCGTCGTCGTTCGGCTGGAATCGGTCGTCGATTCCGTCGTTGTTGACGTCCTCACCGCCGGTTGCGTCGACGTCGACGGCGTCGTCGACACCGTCGCCGTCAGTGTCCAGGCCCGTCAGCGGCGGCTGGTTCATTTCCTCCTCGCTGTCGGGGATGCCGTCGTTGTCGCTGTCGATATCGTCGGCGTTGAGTATCCCGTCCCCGTCGCTGTCGTTTTCACCGTCGAGTCCGTCCGTGATGCCGTCGCCGTCCCGATCCGTCGGCGGTCGCACGATGAGATCGCCGATCGAATCGACAGAGTTGCCGGCTGCGTCGCTCGTCGTTATCGTCGGGTTGCTGCCGATGTCGCCGGCAGTGCCCGTGCAAACCGCCGTACCGCCGGACTCGGCGCCGCAGTTCATGCCCGGTATGCTCACGGACCCGCCGGGCTCGATATCGCCGCAGTTCGCGGTAACCAGGTCGGTCGGCAAGGCCGGGTTCGGCGTGAACACGCAGGTCGCCGGTTCGACCGTCGTATCACCCAACACGATCAGATCGCCGGGAAACGTGACGGAGTTGCCGTTGCCATCGGTTGCGGTAACCGGCGGATTGCTGCCGATGTCTCCCGCAACGCCGTTGCAGGTGACCGCGCCGGCAGACTCGGTGCCACAGCTCATGCCGGGAATGCCGATGCTGCCGCCCGGTTCGACACCGGTGCATTCGGCTGTGACCGCGTCGGCAGGCAGCGCCGGATTGGGATCGAACACGCAGGCTACCGGATCGACCGAAAGATCCGGTGCCACGATCGTCGGGTCGTTTTCGTCGGAGTCTCCTCCATTGGCGAACGACTCGGTCGGATCGCCGTCGCCATCCGGATCGGGATCGGAGCCGTCGTCGGACAGGTCGAGTACCTGCGGTGCGCCACTCGGCGTTGCCGCGACCGATACCTTCGCCTGCGTGCTGAAGGGCCCTTCGTTGCCGTAAAAGTCGATTCGGACGGCGTAGCGGATCGTGCGCGTTGCACCGCCCGGCAGGGCATCGCTGCCGGCGAGCAAGTCCGTCTGCGTCACACCGTCGTAAGCGATCGGCGGTGCGGTGAATCCGTCCAACGCTGGCGCTCCCTGAACGGTGATGGAAGCGACGCCTGCGAAAGCGCTGCCGAGATCGTCGCTAATCTGTATGTTCTCGGCGGCCGTCGCGCTGAAATTCTCGACGACGAGCGTGAACGTCAGGTCGAATACGGTGCCGGTCGTGCCTACCCGTGTCTGTGAGGTCAATTCCTTTGCGATGCCGAGCGTGACGAAGCTGCAACGGTACGGTTGTGCAGCATCGGTGACGTGCAGCGCGCCGCGTCCGCCCGCGTGACCGTTGTAACCGCCGCCGGACTTGCCGGTGCCGCCGTGGCCCCCGGACCGGTGAACCGCGGCGCTGCCTTTGTGGGTTTCCGACAGCCAGACCAGTCCGCCGCTGCCACCGCCGCCGCCGCCGTCTTCGGTCTGCTTCGTCGAGCCGCCGTTACCGCCCTCGACGCTGAAGACGATGCCGTCGGCCGTCGCACGCGCGGAGTGCAGGAGGATCGTGCCGCCCGCGCCGCCGCCACCACCGCCTTCGGACTTGGCCCTGCCGCCGGAGTCACCGTCGGCTGACAGGCTGCCTCCTGCCGCGGCGTCGATCGAGAACGTTCGAACGATGATCAATCCGCCGCCGGCCTGTCCGCTGCTCCGGACCTGATCGAGGTTGTCGATGTCGTCGCCGTTACTCGCGCCGCCGCCGCCACCCATGACCATGAAGTTCGGGGTCGCTTGAAAATGCTGCGGATACGGTGCGCCCCCGATGCCTTCGGTGTGCGCGCCGTCCACGCCTTCGCCGCCTGCACCGCCGCGCGCGAAGTTGCCGCCGCCGCCGCCGCCGCCGTCTTCGTTGCCGCCGCCGCCGGAACCGGCGGTTCCCGGTGCGCCCTGACCGGTGTCGCGCGTCCATGCCGTGTGCGCCGGGCCGAGGCCGTCGATGCCCGGATAGCCGGCCGGGCCAGATTCCAGGCCGCCGCTTGCCGGGTGTTCGTGCAACAGCGTCCGGCTGAACAGTCGTTGCGGCATGCCGGCGATGCCTTCGCCCTTGTAGCCGAAGTTGCCGGCCAGGCCAGTGACGCTATCGGCCCGCTCGGGGAAGAACTGGCCGCCGCGATAGCCTCGTCCATCGGCATTCAAACTGCCGCCGTCGAGGATGAGCTTGTCGCGCACATCGATCGCCGCTACTCCGCCCCAGCGACCGTTCCAGCGATCGGGAACGACCTCGCCCGCGATCGTGAGCCTCGAAAACTGCGGCACCTTGATGACCTGATAGCGACGGAAACCCAGCGACCCGGTCACGGTGTTGGAGTTGACGTATCGATTGATCAATCCGCCGTCCGCGCCGCGGCCTTCGACCGGGATTTCGCCGCCGCTGATCGGGCCCGTCGCGACGACGTATTCGTACTGACCGGTGATGAACGCTTCCGTGTCGCGGCTGCCCGCCTGGGTAAGACCTCCGGCACCGTCGCCGTAATCGCCCGTAGGACGATGGTTGTCTGCCGTGTCAATCTCTGCGCCGACCATCTGCGCGATGATCAGTACGTCGCCGGCCGTGATGGTCTTGTCGATCGACGGGTGCAGATGAGACGCCTGGGCGCCGAGGTCGGCGTCGATCGGGATGCGGGTCGTGCCGGCAGGAACCACGGTCGTCGCAGCCGCCGGATTCGGCGCGGCGAAGTAAACATTGACACGCGTTGCGTCGCCGGAGATTGAGACGGTGCCGTCGTCGCCGGCCGAGCACACGAGCGAGGCGTTCGCGGCTGTGGACCACAGCAACTGGACGCCGATTGCCGCTAGCGCAGCAATCGATCGTTGGCTAAAAACCTGGTTGAGAAACCTCCTGGCCGGAACACGTCCGCTCGCACTCATCGCGGCACCTCCCTGTTTTTGTTATTATTTTCCGGGCGGTCAACGACCAGGGGTCGTCTTGCCGCGGTTGTCGTTCTCGGCCGAGTAGTGTAGCCGAATACCTATCGTAGAGAGAACCGCGCGCCTCCATGCGGCCCCACAAATGCGGTCTTCTGATCTTCGCCGCCCCGTGTCGGCCGTCTGCAGCGCCCCGTCGCACTTGGCCGAGACCGTGATCGAAACGGAATCGTAACGAGGTAGACTCGCATCCGCCTTCGGGCAGCGCGGATGTCGGTCAGTCCGGATTTGCGCAAATAGCGCCGGCGGATACACCGGTTGCCGTGCGCTCCCGAGCGCCCGGCGGCAGTCAGAAGAACCCGTGGAACTCCCAGAACACGGCGTCGCGGTTCGCACCCGGGCTCTCCGGAGGCCCGTCGTAGCTCCGCACGCCTAGCCGGGACTGCAGGAACTGGACCGGCGAGTACTCCCAGACGATGCTGTAACGCACCCGGTGGTCCTCGCTGACGTCGTCGTCGGGATCGAGATACTCGTAGGAAAATTTCAGGTTGTGGCCGCGGCCGGGCGTCAGGTTGGCCTCGACAAGGCTCGCGATGGCAGACGTGGCTTGCGCCGCCGGGACGTCGTCGCGGACCCGGTCGATCTCGGCGAGCCATGCGATCGGGCCGGTCTTAAGGCCCGCGAACAGGCCGACCATGTCCCGGTCGCCGGCGTCGGCATCGTTGCGGCTGGCGCTCAGGCCCAGGCGCCAGTTGGCGCGCACGTAGCTCGATATGAGGCTCAACTGCTTGCCGTCATCGCGGTCGGCGCTGCCGCCAGAGCCGTTCGTTACCGCGCCGATGATCGACCACGGTCCGGCTTCATAGCCCGCCTGAACGCCCCGGTCCGGGTTCGTAAGATTCACGCCGGTCGCGAGTCGAACGAACGCGGTATCGTCCTGCAGCCGGAGACCGTAAGGAAGATAGAACTGACCGGCAGCGACGAACCAGCGTGCGGCTTCGCCGTTGAGCCGCACGTAGGCCTCACGGTTCTGCGCGCCGCCCGGTGCGAACTGCTGGTCGACGTAGACGAGCAGCCGACTCGGGATCACGGCCGCCTCGAGGTACACGGTGCCACGGTTGACGTCGAAGGTGCTTTCCGTGCCGGTGCCCGGCGTGTCGGTCGCATCGAAGCCGGCGCGCAGGTTCGCCCCGACCGCGAGCCAGTCGTTCACGCGCCCCGTCCACGGCTCGTCGTTGCCGATCCGACTGGCCGCAAGCTCGTTCCGGGCAAAAACGTTGCCGTACGCATTGCGCTTGCCGCCACCCGCCGGGTGAGCGTGACAGGCGCCGCACTGCAAGCCCTTCTGTACCGCGAAGTAGGGCTCGGCCGATGCCGTCGGGCTCGCGAGACTGGCCCACGCCGCGACGGCGAGAACCGCCGTCGGCGCACACAGCCTGATCATCCCGGCGCCCGCGCCGTCAACGGTTCGCTCCGTCGGCGATCCACTGCCGTACCTCGTCGATGACGGCCTGATCCAGGGCGGCCTGGCCGAGCGGCATTCTTGCTCCGGTCGCCGCGGTGCCTTCGATTTTTTGCACCAGGTAGCTGTTGTCGGGATCGCCAGGCTCGACGCGGTCCAGCGCCGGTTGCTGGATGCTCGCGACGCCGACGACGTTCGCGAAGGTCGCATCCGCGTCGCTCAGGTCCATGCCGCCGGGCAGCGAATTGCCGGATGGGCCCGTGTGGCATCCGGCCGCGGCACAGGTCATGCCGAACAGGCTGGCCTGCAGGTCGTCGAGCGTCGGTCCTCCGGAGCCGGCCGCCAGCGTGAACGTTGCCTCGAAATCGCCGCCGCCGGCGCCGTCGCCCGACGGGAAGTCGCCGCTGAATTCTCCGTCGAGGGCATTGGCGTCGATATCGAGTATTACCGACGCGCCGGAGCCGAGCAGCAGGACCCGGTAGGTGTCGTCCGCGAGCGCGACGCCCGTGAGGTCGAAAGTCGCGCTCATCGGCATCATGCCGGCCGTCGAAATGCTCGCCGCCGTAATTGCCGTTTCGTTGCCGTCGTCGAACGTCGCGTCGCCGCCGCTGGCTTCGAGAATGAAGGTATTGGCATTGACCGTCGACGCGTCGAGTTCGCGGTCGAACATCGCGACGATGCGGTCGGGCGCGGCGTTCAACGCGCTGTCCGGCAGCGGCGCAAGCGATACGACGCGGATCGGGTCCGTCGAGCCCTGTCGATCGTCGAGCGCGCCGTCGCTGATCCACTGCCGGATGATGTCGATGATGTCCTGATCCAGCGGCGGCTGTCCGAGCGGCATCTGCTCACCGACCGCGGCGCTGCCTTCGAGCTTCTGGATCAAATAGCTTTCGTCGGGGTCGCCGGGCGCGACGCGAAGTACCGACGGCACCTCGGAACTGGGCACGCCGACGAGCGAGGCGAAGCTGTTGATCGCATCCAGCATGAGTCCCTGGGGCGCTCCGGCGCCCCGGTGACAGCCGCTCGTCGCACAGGTCGTCCCGAAGACGTTCGCCTGGATCTCGGAAAACGTCGCGTCGAATGCGGGCGGTGGTGGTGCCGGCGGCGGCGGTGTGGTGGTAGTGCCGCCGCCGCTGCCGCCGCCGCAGGCGCCCAGCAACAGGGCCGGCAGGGCCGCAAGCAGCGGAAGACGGCGGTTCGTGGCTATCGAGTGCTTCATGGCGGACGATCCCGAATTGCATGGCTACGACTAGTCAGTAGCCGCGATCGGCCGGCCGGTTCAATCGCCGTCGAAATTGAACCTTTTCGCGTCCAGGGGACACCTACTACTGGTAGGTGTGCAAAATGCGGTCGGGCTGTTCGGTCCGGGGATGCTCGAGATGGCTTCGAAGATCGGGGGAGCGGTAGGCGGTTCGCAGGGCGCGGACGCGGATACCCTGGAGCGGGTCGCGAATGGTGACCGCGAGGCCTTTGCCGCACTGTTCGAGGACTACCATCCTCGCCTGTTCCGGTTCCTGTTTCGGCTTACCCGATCGCACGGTGAGACCGAAGAATTGACGAACGACGTGCTGTTGACGGTCTGGAACGATGCACGCAGTTTCCGCGGCGACGCCAGGGTCTCGACGTGGATATTCGGCATCGCCTACCGAAAGGCACTGGCCCACATGAGAAAGCGCAGCTTGAATACCGTTGCACTGAAGGACGAACACGCCGTCATCGATCCCGCGGGACGGCGCTTCGAAGAGGCCGACTGGGTGCAGAAGGGCGTCGAGGCGCTGCCGCCGAAACAGCGCCTGACGATACTGCTGGTCTACTTTCTTGGTTTGTCGTGCGATGAAACCGCGGCCGTGACCGGGGTCCCTGCAAGCACCGTCAAGACCCGAATGTTTCACGCGCGAAAGAAGCTCAGGATTCACCTGCACGGCAGCCGGTCGCCGGCACGCCTAGCCGGGAGCAAAGACGATGAATAATCCCGACAGTCGGTCCACCTCGATCACGCACCGGCGGCTACGTGAGCTTCTGCCGTGGTTCGTCAACGAAACGCTGAGCGACACGGAGCGGCAGAGAGTTGCCCGTCATTTACATGACTGCGAGGTTTGCCGCGGTGACGTAGAGATCCTGGCCGCGGCGAAGCGGGCGGTTGTTGCCGGCGGCGTCGAGCCGATCGTTCCGCCGGCCGATCCGGATGCGCTCTTGAGCGGCGCGGCGCGCGGGTCTCCGGAGACCAGGCGACGCGGACTTCCGGCGCCGGCGATGGCCGCCGCCGCGATAGCCGCCGTCGCCATTATCGTCTTCGCGCTGAGCGCGGACCGGATTTCCACGGCTCCGGACAACCGCCAGTTCGAAACGGCGACCTCCGCGGAGGCGGCAACGGAGGCCGGCTACATGCTGAGAGTCGAATTCTCGGACGCCGTACCCGACGCCGTGCGCGATGCGACGATTGCAACGATCGAAGACGTCGGCGGCTGGTCGGTTGACGAGTCGAGGGCTTACGTCGTCAGGCTCGAGATTGCCGAAGCGACGCTTGCGACCCTCGAAGGCATCGAAAGCGAGGTGGCTGCGTTGCCCGGCGTCGAGTCGGCGAGCTTCGTCGCCATCCAGATACCGGTGCGGTGACGACATGATCGGGTATCTCCGGCTGTCGCCGATCCTCATGCTGTCGGCATTGCTTGCAACGACGCCTGCCGCTCAAGGTGCAACGGACCGCGACATTCTCGTGACCTTCGACAACCTCGGCGTCCGTGCAGTGGCTGGGCGCCCCGGCGCTTCTTACGGCCAGCGCAAACGGTACACGATTGCACGGCGGGTCCGGCACGATGCGACGGCGGTGGCCAGACGCTACGAGCTCCTGGAGGTCGACCATTGGCCCATTCGATCACTGGCGGTCTACTGCTTCGTCTTCCGCGTGGCCGAAGGTGCCGACCGGGCCGCCGTCATCGACGAGCTCGCCAAGGACTCGCGGATCGAATCCGTCCAGGCGCTGCAGACGTTCGAAACCAGCATCGTCGGCGGGACGGACTACAACGACACCTACCGGCGTCTGCAGCACGGCCTCGATGCGCTGAACGTCGCCGCGGCGCATCGTGCATCGACCGGAAAGGGCGTCCGCATCGCAATCGTCGACAGCAGCGTCGACACGTCGCACGAGGATCTCGAAGGCCGGGTCCGGCGCAGCCGCTCGTTCCACGCCGACGGCGTGAGACCCAACAGCGAACACGGCACCGCCGTTGCCAGCGTGATCGGCGCCCGATCCAACAACGCCAAGGGCATCGTCGGCGTTGCCCCGGATGCATCGCTGGAGGTGTTCGTTTCCTGCTGGGACGGTGGCCGGGGCCGCGCCGCGGTATGCGACAGCTTCTCTCTGTCGAAGGCGCTCGATGCGATGCTCGACGACCCGCCGGACATCCTGAACCTGAGTCTTCGCGGACCGCGCGATCCGCTCCTCGAGCGATTGCTGCACAAAGCGGCCGAGGCCGGCGTGCTGATCGTTGGCGCGGGAGCCCCCGATGTCAGGAATCCCGGCGTTTTTCCGTCCGGCGTCGAGAATGTGCTGGGTGTCGAGAGCAGTCCGGCCGCGTCGGAAAACGTGCCGCGAAACGAGCCCGAACTCCTGTTCGCACCGGGCAATCAAATCCTCGTGGCTTTGCCTGCGGACCAGTACGACTTCAGATCCGGCAGCTCGCTGGCTGCGGCGCACGTCACCGGCGTCGTCGCACTGCTGCTTGCCGTCGACCGGGACCTCGGTGCCTCGGCCATCTATGAAAGTCTGCTCGCGTCTCAACGATCCAGCCACGGCGAATTGTCGATCGACGCGTGCCGGGCGCTGGACCATGCCACCGGCTCGCTCGCTTGTCGGAGCGCAACGCGACCATGATTGTTTTTGCGACCGCTGCTAGAACGAAAAGGGCACCTGCACGGTCAGAACGATGCGACGTTTCGCGCGCTCCCGGGTGCTGATCATGGGGACGCTTCGATTCGTGTCATGGAAGCGCAGGTCGATATCGGCCCAGCGGAAGAAGCGCGTGATTCCGACCTGCCAGTACGAATACGCGCGGCCGTCCAGATTCGTGGAGTCGAAGTAGCCGGCACCCGCACCGGCCGACCATCGGCCGTTCAGCGGCCAGTCGGCGTACAGCTCGACGATTTGCGCCGACCGGCCGCTGCCGAAGAGATCTGGCGTGTAGGTGAACTCGAACCAGAGCCGGTCATCGTAGTTCGTAACGATCGAATACTCTTCGTAATCGTAGTCGAACGAACCGGACTGGCCGGGATACGTATACAGCACGGCAAGCGCCGTCAGTTCCGTTTTCTCGCCGGCCGCGAGCGAGTAGCCCGCGTAGTAGTCCAGTTCCAAATCCCGCTCGTGGCCGGGCGCGGGCGCGATATCCATCGTCGAACCCCATGCGCCGGCGAAGGCGCCGTTCGAGAAGCGAACGTCGCCACCGAACTGGAGCGCCCCGTGCCCGTCGCTTTGAGAGACGCCGCGACGCACGAAATCCGACGTCAGCGTCGCGTAAGCGGTAACGTCTGCGGCCTGCGACGCGCCGCAGGCGCAAACGGCCAGCGCGGCCAGCAGCGGCGCGGACACCCTGGACATTCGAAAACGGGACAGCACACTAGGAAGACCCCGCGCGGACGGGCGAGTTCCGCGCGCTAGCCGTGTAACCTCCATTGGCCATTCGCCCTACAAACGAGCTGCGAAGGGGCGAATCCCGAAGAACGGAGCGGTGTCATGACGATTCACAAATCTATTCTGGCGGTATCGGTGCTTGTTCTTGCTGCTGCCAGCGCCAGGACCTACGGCCAGTCAGACCCGATCGAGGAATCGGCCGGCGTGGTTCTCGAGGCGGTTGGATCGAGAGGCTGGTATACAACCGTGGGACCGTACGCGGAGTTTGACCCCGGGAACGAACATGTCGAGGTTTGGACGCCGAGCGAGTCGCCGAACGCGCCTGTCGTCGTTTATGCGCATGGCGGCGCCGGGTATCGCGAGGACGATCGTGCTCGAGTCGAGATGTTCCGTCGAAACGGGTTCGCCACCATTTCGTTCGACGCCTACGAGATGAACGGTCTGGACGACTGGCAGTTCGTTAGCCGCAGAGTCACGAACAACGGCAAGCAAACTATGATCTGGAACGTCTTCAAAGGCGCCGTTGACTACGCTGCAACGAACAATGATTGGGATAATCGAAATATCGTCCTGTACGGGGGTTCGAACGGCGGCCGGGTAGTGCTGTTCGCGGGGTCCGAGATCGCGAACGATCGCGTCAGAGCGATCGTCTCGGAAGCGCCGGCCGCCACGGGGTTCACGCTGGGAGACTATGATATTCCCACCGTCATTCCGTTCGGCAAGCTGGACACCTGGGCAGGGCGATCCGAAACCGACTACGTCTGGACGAGAACCTACCCGAATTCGCCCGTGTCGATCGAAGACTGGGTGACGTCGCGTCAGGCGTCCGGCCGGCCGGTTGATTTCATCTTCTACGAGAACGCCGGGCACCTGCTGTTTGAGGGTCCCCTCGAGGAAGTCAGCGTGCGCAGAGGCGACGCGATTGCATTTACCGCGTATCGAGGGGCGGGCGAAGGCGTACTCGAACAGTATGAGCGCGATGTTATTTCGTTCGTGAACGGCAACCTGGTGAAATAAGGCGCCGGGAATCCGCGCGCCGCTCGCCGGACACGCCAGTGAACATAATCGGTCTTTTGAAGTCCGGGCCGGGTGCGATCGACCGGCATTCTGCCGGCGAGAGTGACGCAGGTCTCATTCCCGCGCGGCGGGCGAGGTAGACTCATCTTTTCGCGCTCGGGGAAACAGAACCCGATGAGACCGCATCGCATCCTTCCCGGTGCCGCCCTCGCGGCACTGTGGTTCGCCGGCAACCTGCCGGCGGCCGAAATCGGCCCCGGCGGCGACCTCGAGGCCGCCGTCGCGGCGCTCGCCCCGGGTGAAGAACTCGTGCTGCAGGGCGGTGCCTACGAATTCAACGAGAACATAACGCTGACCGCAAACGGCACGGCCGGCCAGCCCGTCGTCATCCGGGCGAAACCGGGCGAGCGGCCCGTCATCTCGCAGGCCACGACCGCCCACAACGTGGTCGAGATTCGCTCGTCGTCTTACCTGGAGCTTCGGAACCTGGTTTTTACCGGCGGTTCGCACGGCATTCGCCTGATCGACTCGGATTTCGTCACGATCGAGGGCTGCGAAATCTTCGAGACCGGCGACGTCGCGATCTCGGCAAACTCGGGCGGCACGTATGAAGGCCTGACGCTCAGGCGAAACCACATTCACCATACCAACGGCACGGGTGAGGGCATGTACCTCGGCTGCAACAACGATGCCTGCCGGGTCGCGAACAGCCTCGTCGAGGGCAACTACATCCATCACACCAACCGGCCGAGCGTGCTGCAGGGCGACGGTATCGAGCTCAAGGAAGGCAGCTACGGTAACGTGATCCGGGATAACGTCATCCACGACACGAAGTACCCGGGCATCATTCTGTACAGCACGGCCGGCAACGGTCCGCCGAACACCGTCGAGGGCAACGTCGTCTGGAACGTCTCCGACAACACGATGCAAATCGCCGCGGACGCGATCCTGCACAACAACCTCGTCCTCGGCAACGTCGCGTTTCAGGCGCACCAGTCCGGCTCGCCGGCGAACATCGAGTTTGTCCACAATACCGTGATCAATGCCGCGTCGGCGATCCAGGTTCGCAACGTTTCCGGGCCCGTACTGATTGCGAACAACGCCGTGTATTCGCAGGCGACGGCGATTCGCCTGATCAGCGGCGATGTGGGGCAGGTCCTGCTGTCGGGAAACGTCGGCACTGGCGGCGTCTCAGGCGGCGGCGCCGGATTCAGCAACGGCGGCGGCATTGACGTCGACTTCGTCGCGGCCGACTACTCGGGCGAGCCGCCGGTCGATGCGTATCCGGCGGCCGGCAGCGCGCTCGCGGGCGCCGCGGACCCGGCGCGCGTCACCGGATCGGACTTCAACGGCACGGACCGACAGGGTGTCGCGGACGCCGGCGCCTACCGGGCCGGCGAGGCCCGGAATCCGGGATGGACGGTGCGCGCCGGATTCAAGCCGATCGGATCGATTACCAGGCCGCGGCCCCCGGAAGACCTGGTTGCCGAATGAGCGAGGCCGCGCGGAGGCGCTCGGTCGACCTCATACAGCGGCGTCGGCCGCCGCGGTGCCGAATCGCCGTGCCTTCTGGCCGGACATGTCCACCTCGACCCGGTTGCGGCCGTTCTGCTTCGCCTGGTAGAGCATTTCGTCGGCCCTCGCCAGCAGCTCATCCAGCGATTCATCGCTGGCCGAGCCGAAGGCCACGCCAAAGCTCGCGGTGACCGACAGGCTGGCTTCGCGCGTTTCGATCGTCCTGTTTTCGAGATCCTGGCGGGCTCGCTCCGCGATGCCCGTGCCCAGATCGATCGAGGTGGCGGGAATGATCATTACGAACTCTTCCCCGCCCCATCGGCTGACGATGTCCTCGTCGCGCAGTTCCTGACGGAGCGTGTTGGCGGCCGCCCTGAGCACCCGATCGCCGGCGTCGTGACCATGCGTGTCGTTGATCGACTTGAAGTAATCCAGATCGATGATGATCGCGCAGAGCTCGACGCCCGCGCGCCGGAGTTCTTCGAAGCGACGCTGTACGAAGCTCCGGTTCGGCAGGCCCGTCAGCGCGTCCAGTTCCGTCTTCCGCTCGATGTTGTTCTTGTACAGGATCAGCAGGAGCAGGAACGACCCCGCCAGCAGCAAGACGACAAACGCCGTGGCGAGGGAGTTGCTCACGAAGGCGTTCGTTACCTGCGCCTGCCTCGCTTCGAGCGGTACGAGCAACAGCAGGCGCCACCCGAGTTCCTCGATAGCGAACTCCGAAACCAGAAAATCCTCGTCCTCCACCCGGATGATCTCGCTGTCGTAGCTTTGTTGCGACGTACCGACGTTCGGGAACCACGCAGTGGATTCGAGCGTCGGGATATACGCATCCGTCACGACCAGTTCGGGCAGCGAGGACAGAATGATCTCGTTCCGATCGTTGACGAACAGGAAATCGTAGTTGTAACGCGACTTGTAGGCGTTGAACGTATTCAGAAATCGCTGAACCGGTTTGCCAACCCCAACGTAGCCCAGGAATTCCCGGTCCGGACCGTATATCTTCACGTCGAAGAACAGGTGAACGTCGCCGACCTGGCCTAAGTCCGCCATGAAATCCTTGCCGCTCTCCTTGGCCTGGAAATACCACGCCACATCGCCTTCGATGAGGTCCAGCGTCGATCCGTCCGAGAAATACTGCTTTTGTGACTGTTCGCTGGCCACGAAGAACACCAGCCCGAGGTCCTGTTGCATTTTCTGAAGACGCTCGAGCAGCGCCGACTCGTCGATTTCGCTGGAATCCATCGCGGTCGTGAATTTGATCGAGCTCGCGAAGGTCTCCGCGATGTAGAGAGGGCGCAGAAGCTCATCGCCGACGAGCTCGAAGACCGGGGACACCGCCTGCTGCTGCACCCGGCTCTGTTCGGCGACGATGTTACCGATGGCCTTGTAGGTCGCGTAGAAGGACGCCACGCCGAGCGCCAGTGCCAGTACGATGGCGAGTCGCTGATTGAACAACGAAAATTTCAATTCAATATTCCCGGTCGCGAAGCTGTGAGCGGCAATTGTATGTCGCGCAGTATCTTTGCCAGTCGCTCAGGTTTTTCTGCATCTGAACGCCGCGAGCACGCTGCGGAAGAACTGCCTGACTATTCTACGCCGGACAGTTGGCGCGGGCATGAACGCACCGCACGCTATTGACTATCGAGACTCCGCGGCCACGAGCGCCGCGCCGACGATGCCGGCGTCGTTCAGGAAGTTTGCCACGTGAACGGGAATCGTCACGGTCACTTCATCGCTGAACTTGTGAAATCGCTTGCTTGCACCGCCACCCAGGACGAAGTGGTCGGGCGTGCACACGCGCGCGGCCCTTTTCAGGAAGTAGTCGAAACGCTGGCCCCATTCCGGCCAGCTCAAATCGTCCCGTTTGCGCGCGTTGCCGCTGGCATAGCGCTCGATGGGCTCGCCGTCGAAGCCCGGCATATGGCCGAGCTCCAGATTCGGAATCAGCGTGCCGTTGCGGAACATGCCACTGCCGATGCCGGTGCCGATCGTAATCGTGATTACGGTGCCGTCGAGATCACGGCCCGCACCGAGGCGCATCTCGGCTATACCTGCGGCGTCGGCGTCGTTGACGACGTCGAAGGGCAGACCGGTCGCGTCTGAGAACGTTTCCTCGACCGATACTCCGATCCAGTGCTCGCCGAGGTTGCTGGCCGAGCGGGCCTCACCGCCGACGACGATCGTCGGAAAACAGCAGCCGACCGGACCCGAGTAGTGGAGGTGGGCGACGACCTTGCGTACGGCCTTGCCGAATCTCTCCGGGGTCGCTGGCGCCGGCGTCGGCACGCGATGCCGCTCGCTCCGCAGCTCGCCGGAGGCGATGTCCACGACGGCTGCCTTGATACCGCTGGCGCCGATATCGATTCCTAAGAGCTGATTGTCGTGCCTGCGGGTCATCGAGCGGTGCGCCGATCGCGGATTTCGTATGGCCTTCCTAGCTTAGCACCGAGCGCCTCTCGATGGTTCGCGGGCGGTCGCCGCGACGTCCGTCCGGGAAAGGCCGGCCGAAAAATAACCCCGCGAGAGCGGGGTTTTCATGGCCGCGGCGGCAGGCTCGCCGTCGCTGTCTCAGGGTTCTTCAGGCCGGGCTAGTGTCGTGTCCCGCAAATAACGCGCACAACTCGGCGCGTCTTTTCGCTTCTGGCGGCGTTGCGGCTTCTCGCCATAGCCCCGCTATGGCTCGTCGCCGCGCCTTGCCAGCCACGAAAATCCGCGGCCGACTTATGCGCGTTATTTACGGGGCACGACACTAGAAATCGAGCGTGATCGCCGGAGCCGGCACGTCCAGTTCGATGCGCGGGCGGGTGTCAGGCATTCGCCAGTCGTCCTCGGCTTCCGGATTCGAGGCTTTCGGCGTCGCCTCTGCGGATTCCGTGTACCGGCCACTTTCGTGGTCGTTCTGCGGACGTTCACCGGCCTCCGGAGCCGAACCGTCGACGTTTGCCACCGCGGCATCCCCGGATTCCGTTGGCTCGACGGGCAGGTCGAAGACAGCGATCTCGTCGATCTCGATGACCGGCCCCGATTCCGGATTCAGGGTGTCGGCCGACAGCAGGTCGGAGGGAATGACAATGGCGACGGGCAGGTCGCCGAAGTCCGTGTCGCTTGCTTTGGATTCCACGCCGCGCGGATTGGCATGGGCGCTGAACGCTACGGCCAGCAGCGCGGCCGAGGACAGGATCGTGCTCGAGAAACGTCGGGGATTCATGGGGTACCTCCTCGGGAGGGTCGGGTCAGCCCGCATGGCTGACGATGTCGGTTCGTCTTGAGTCGCCGACAATGTCGCATAGAGCTTGGATGCGGAAAAACCGTTTTAACCTGCCAATTAGTTCGGTTTTTACGATAAATTATCGTTCCGCGGTTCTGGCCATGCCGACGGCTGTCGCGGCCCGCGATTCCTGCTCGCGAATGAGTGCGCGCGAGGCCAACGTGCCCCCGGGCGGCCGCTCACGGTGTGACCGCCCGTCTATCGCTGCGTATACTTCATTCGCAACAATAAGGGGGAGTCCGCCATGCGAATTCTGTCGACCGTAGCTGCGGCCACGCTGCTCGTTTTCATCGTTCTCACGGCGCACGCAGAGGACGACGCGATTACCGTCATCAGCCCCGTGCCCTTTGCCGAGGGCAGCGGCGCGACCGGCGCCGTCAAGTCCGACTGCACGCTGGAAACCCGCCTGCCGAAGTTCATCGAATCGGCGTCGAAGCGGGGCGTCAAGGTTTCGATCGGCGCCGATCCCGGCGAGAACGCCGCAGGCAGGGTCCTGTATCTCGAGTTTGCCAATGTCCACGGGCCCGGCGGCGGCGCGTGGAGTGGTCCGAAGCTCGTGACCGTCCACGGTACGCTCAAGGAAAACGGCGAGGTCGTCGGCACCTTCGTCGCCACCCGCTACTCGACCGGCGGCGCCTTCGGCGGCTACAAGGGCACGTGTTCGATTCTCGGACGCTGCATCAAGGCGATCGGCAAGGACGTCGCGGCCTGGCTCAGGAATCCGACGATGGATGCGGCGCTGGGGGACGCGTAGGCAGGCCGTACCGGTTCCGGCCCACCTCGCCCCGCGGTTCGCGCGCATCGAACATCCTGATGGGAGCAGCTATCGTGAAGCGTAAATTGAGCACACTGATATTCGTGTGGCTCGCCTGCGTGCCGTTCGGCACAGCCGTGGCGGAACAGGGCCTGGCACTGGTCGACGTCAACGTCTTCGCCGGGTCGAAGGAAACGATTCAGCGCAACGCCATCGTCCTCATCGAGGACGGCCGGATCGTCCGAGTCGGGGATCATCGGACCGACATTCCCCGCGGCTACGACGTCATCAGTGGCGAGGGCAACTATCTAATGCCCGGGCTGTTCGACGTGCACACGCACCTCGATACGATCGAGCGCGCCGGCCGGGCGCTGGCCTCCGGCGTTACGACGGTCCGGTCCGCGAGCGTGCAGGCTTACGAAGACGTCGCGCTGCGTGAGCTCGTTCGAGCCGGGAAGCTCGCCGGGCCCGACATGCTTGCAGCCGGCGTTTACGTCACGCCGAATCTCGGCAATACCGTCCTGGCGGATCCCCGCCTCGGCGAGCTTGCCGCGGGCGCCACGAGCGATGCCGAGCTGCGCCTGCTCGTCGACGTCAACGCGAGCCGCGGTGTCGACGTCATCAAGACGCGCGGCACGCAGCGCGCGGGATTGCCCGATACCGACCCGCGACAGCAGGTATACAGCCGGAGGCAGCTCGAGGTCATCGTCGACCAGGCGGAGAAGCACGGCCTGCCCGTGCTCGTCCACGCCCATGGCGACGAGGGTGCGCGGGCCGCGATCCTGGCCGGTGCGCGAAGCATCGAGCACGGCACCTATCTGTCGGGCGAGTCGCTGCGCCTCATGAAGGAGCGAGGCACCTGGTTCGTCCCGACCTGGATCACGATGAGTGCAATGGCCGAGGAGAGTAACGACCACGTGCTCAGGCTGCGCGGCCGGCACATGGTCGCGACGCTCGAAAGCGCGATCCGGATGGGCCACGACATGGGTGTGCGCTTTGCGACCGGCGCCGACAGCTACTACGAGCGCGGCTCGATCAATCGAATCGCACTCGAAATCGAACGCTATGTCGAGCTGGGCTTCAGCAACTTCGAGGCGCTTCAGACGGCGACCACGAGCGCCGCGGAGTTGGTCGGCGTCGGCGACCGTACCGGCCGCGTCGAGGCCGGCCTCGAGGCCGACCTGATACTGGTTCCGGGCAACCCGCTCGAGGACGTTCGCGTCGTGCAGGACGTGCTCATGGTGATCAGCAACGGTCGCGTCGCCGTGAAGCGCATACCGTTCGCGGTCGAGGAATAGGAGCCTCAATCCGCGCGGTCGGGCGCACTAGCGATCGTTACACCCGGTTACCCGTTGTTACAGCACCGATATCCACGACGGTGTACGCGTTGCTATGCTTTCCTGCTTCCCAAGCCGAACCGGGACGCTTTTGAGCCCGCCATTCGGCAACGAAACGAACCACGAGCAGTCAGCATGGCGGAACGCAGCAACAACCAGGCCGTAATCGGCATCATCATCGGCGTCGCGCTCGGCGCGGCCATTTCCTGGGCCGGCAGCGATGGCGGCGATAGCTGGGGCGGCGTCCCCGTGTTCGCGCTCTGTGGCCTTCTTGCATTCGCCATCAACTGGCTCGCCTTCATTCCGTCCGCGATCGCGCAGACCGAGCACTACTACGATCTCGTCGGCGGCCTCACCTACATCTCGGTAACCATCACGGCCGTGCTGCTGTCGGCCGATCTCGATCTGCGGGGCACGATCGTCTCGGCGATGGTGCTGATCTGGTCGTTCCGGCTGGCAACCTTTCTGTTCCGCCGCATCGCGAAGGCCGGCACGGACAGCCGATTCGACGAGATCAAGACGCGTCCGGTGTCCTTCCTGATGGCGTGGACCATTCAGGGCCTGTGGGTTCTGCTGACCGCCGCTGCCGCGCTCGCCGTAATCACGGGCGGCAACCGCGAGCCGCTCGGCGTATTCGGCTATGTCGGCATCGCGATCTGGCTCGCGGGATTCCTGATCGAGGTCGTAGCGGACAGCCAGAAGTCGAGCTTCAAGGCCGACCCGAACAACGAGGGCCGGTTCATCCGCACGGGCCTCTGGGCGTGGTCCCGCCACCCGAACTACTTCGGCGAGATCGTGATCTGGATCGGCATGGCCTTCATCGCCGTGCCGGTGCTCGAGGGCTGGCAATGGGCGACGATGATCTCGCCGCTGTTCGTGATCTTTCTGCTGACCAGGGTCAGCGGCATCCCGATGCTCGAAAAGAAGGCCGATCAACGCTGGGGTGGACAGGATGACTACGAGGCCTACAAGCGCAACACGCCCGTGCTGATTCCGAAGCCGCCTGGCCAGTGACTCAGGGCACTAGTCCGCCGTCGATCTACTCGACCAGGTCCCAGTGCGGGCGCCCGCCGAAGCGCGCATCGAGCAGCTCGAGAAACAGCCGGACCTTCGCGGACAGGTGCCGGTTTCGCGGGTACAGTGCCGACAGCGTCAGCTGCGACGGCGGGAAGTCGGGGAGCACGGTTCGCAGGCTTCCCTCCTGCAACGCGCCGCCCACGATAAACGTCGGCAGTAGCGCGATTCCCTGGTCCCCGAGCGCGGCCGTCTTCAAGACATCGCCGTTGTTGGAACACAGCGGCGCACTGACGATATAGGTTTGTTCGCCCCTCTCGCCCGTCAGCCGCCAGCCCGTCGTGGTGCCCGAATAGCCGTACTGCAGGCAGCGATGCTCCTTTAACTGCTTCGGGTGATCGGGCTCGCCCTGCACCGCGAGATAGCCGGGCGATGCACACAGGACGCGCCGCGCGGGCGCGATCTCGCGGCTCGCGAGGCTGGTCAGGTAGGCGGGCTCCGCAATTCGAAGCGTGAGGTCGAAGCCCTCCTCGATCGGATCGACGAAGCGATCGTTGAGTATCACTTCGACGTCGACCTCCGGATGCATCGCCATGAACTCGGTGACGACCGGGGCGAGATGCCGGACGCCGAAACTCATTGGCGAGTTCACTCTCAGCTTGCCGGCCGGTCGCTCCTGAAGCTCGGTAACCGACATGACGGCCTCGTCGACGTCGGCCAGGATCTGGACGCAGCGCTCATAGAACGCGAGACCGGTCTCTGTCGGCGAAACCCTGCGCGTACTGCGTCGCAAGAGCTGGGTACCGAGATCGCGCTCGAGTCTGATGACCGACTTGTTGACGACCGAGCGCGACAATCCCATCGCACGAGCCGCCGCGGCGAAGCCGCTGTGCTCAACCACCTTTGTGAATGCCCGCATACTCTGCAGCCGATCCATACCGTTCGTGTCCCGCGGCCGTCGGACTGTGCCTGTCCACAAACAATTGTCGCCGAAACGGAGACAAAATGTCACTAGTCTGTCGGATTGTCATCAGTTCGGGTCGAAACCATACTCGAGTCATTGACAAACGACGACTTTCACGAGGAGCAGCAAGTGTTTGCGATTCGATCGGCAAATGAGCGCGGCGCCGCCAACTTCGGCTGGCTCGATAGCCGCCACACGTTCTCATTCGGTAACTATTACGACCCGAAATTCATGGGGCACGGGCCGCTCAGGGTCATCAACGAGGACCGCGTGACGCCGGGCCAGGGCTTCGGCACGCACGGCCATAGCGACATGGAGATCATCTCCTACGTGCTGG
The DNA here is from genome assembly GCA_028280615.1 of Woeseiaceae bacterium. Lineage (GTDB taxonomy): Bacteria > Pseudomonadota > Gammaproteobacteria > Steroidobacterales > Woeseiaceae > UBA1847. Next base: position 92,595 of record JANQLK010000052.1, read on the forward strand.
ACGGCGCGCTCGAGCACAAGGACAGCATGGGGACGGGTTCGATCATCCGGCCGGGTGACGTGCAGCGCATGTCCGCGGGTACCGGCGTTCGCCATAGCGAGTACAACGCGTCGGACATCGACCCCGTGCACTTCCTTCAAATCTGGATTCTGCCCGAGAACAACGGCGCGGAGCCGGGCTACGAGCAGAGAACTTTCGCCGACGACGAAAAGCGCGGCAAGCTGCGCCTCGTCGGTTCGCGCGACGGCCGTGACGGCTCCGTGACGATTCGCCAGGATGTCGATCTGTTCGCCTCCGTGCTCGATGCCGGAGACAGCGTGAGCTACGAGCTGGCCGAAAACCGCACGGGCTGGCTGCAGGTCGCTCGCGGCACGTTGCGCCTCGGGGACAACGCGCTTTCGGCGGGAGACGGAGTTGCGCTGAAGGGCCCGCATACGCTCGAACTCGAAGGCGTCGATGACGCCGAGGTCCTGTTGTTCGACATGGGCAGCTAGTGTCCTGTCTCGCCAGTTGATGCGCCATTTTGTGGGTTGCATCACTGAGCGCGGGCCGCGCCAATGGCATAATCGTCGGCTGAATCCGAACCGACCGTCCCAAGTAATGAGCAACGATCTCAAGAAGACGATCCGCATTCGCCGCGACAACGCGCCCGACGGAGCATCGCCAGCGGAAAACGGTCCGTCGGCGACCGCGGAACTCGAACTCGTATCGACGCAGATGCTGGAAAAGATTCTGTTCGACATGAACGATGTCCCCAGCGAGCAGATGCGCGAAATTGCCGACAGCGAGGAAGAAGGCTGGCTCGCTCGGGAAGCCGATGGTAAGAACTTCGAGATCCTCAAGGACGACGAGCTCGAGTCGGCGCTGCGCGCCGCGAACGAAGACCACGATCCGCTCAACGTCCCCGATTCATCGCTCGAGCAGGTCGATTCGCTGCGCGACACCGCCGACGATCTCTGCCTCGTGTCTACCCAACACCTGCGCAGGATGCTCGATGGCGGTACCGACGTTAACAACCCCGCCCCGGATGAAATCGACGAAGAGCCCGAGCCCGACAGCTTCGATCCTTACAACAGCAGCTAGAACGCATCTCGAAATGGATCGTGACAGCCGCGAACACCGGCGCGCTCACAATGGCGCCAACCCACCGGTCACTCTGAACCTCTGTCTCACATTTGTGTGACCAGACTCACATGTGGTGTATGTCATTCGCCGCTAGTATTCATAAGGCGGTTCGGCATCAGGCAGGCGCGGGACTCGAGATCAAGCGGCCGAACTCACGGCTTTGAGACCGCTTCTACGGACAGCATCGTATCAATGACTGCAAAGTGGCAAAGACTATTCGGTAAAGACAGAAAGCCCAGGGTCCAGGTTCGTCTCGGCGACCGGGTCGAGAAGTTGACCAGCACTCAGGCTCACCGATTCGAAGACCTGCTGAAGAGCAATGCGCCCTCCCGGCCCACCGAACCGTCCAATCCCTTCGATCAGTCGAAGTACTCGATCGAAGAAGCTGCATTCCGTCTGATGGTCGAAGACGAAGCGATACTCCAACTGGCCGCTTCCGGATCAGTCGACCTGTATACCAGTGTCGCAGGTCTGTCCGGCCACTGGCAGCAGCAGGCGGCCGACGGCAGCGTGATCGATTCGCCCGACGTCACGCTTCGCTCCGGGTTGCTTGCATTGACACGGGATGCATGCCGTCGACTCGCGGCGCACGGCCGGACTCGCGCAGCCAGTTTCGAGTTCAAACGACTCGCCGATCCATCGGCTACGGAACTCGACGATGAGACGCTGTCGGCGTTGTCGATGTGGAAGGAAAACCGCGTTCGCTTCCTGGCACACGAGCCCAGACCCGTGGAGGCGAGTCAAATCGTACTGCTGGCCCCGCTCGCCGTCCCGGCGTAGCCCTTCTCCAGGCAACAGGCGCGAGGACAGTTCCCTCAGGCCGATTCCGACGTTCGCGCGATCGACAGGGAGCGTCGGTCCGCCTCGCCGTTCGCACCCTGTCGTTCCTCGAGGCTGCCCGCCAGGTCGAGCAGGAGCAAACGCGCGCTGTTGCCAGCCAACTCCTCGGGCCGAAACTCGTCGTGACCCGAGTAACGGAGCAGACGTACCCGATTGACCGCGGTATCGCCGACATAGGCCATACTCCAGCCAGGAAAATCCCGATGCTGGACCTCTTCGTATCTCAGGATCTCCGCTCCCTCGTGCCGGCGATCACACAGGATCTTGCGGTATATGTCGTTGACTGCAGAACGCGACCCCTCAAGGCACTGAAGGAAGCGCTCGGCCGAAAAACACAGCAGTCCGGTAACGTTGGCCCGCGAATTGAACTCGCGAGCCCCCAGGAGAATACTCTCAACGTCCTCGGGTCCGATGCCCGTGGATCGACTTGAGTATATGAGTTGAATCAGGTTCACGACGTACCTCGAAAGCGATTGAGCACGAGCCTTTGTGCCGGATTGGATTGCCTTACGCCTGTATCGGCCGAATCCGCGGTATCTTTAGAAACGGAATCGTTGGCGGCCTCCCCGAGTGCCGGACGCTTCGCCCGGCGCTCCGGCCGGGATACTATTGGCCGCTCTCGACAGTCTCCCGGGGCCCTCCATGCGCCAGTTCCTCGTATTTCTGTGTCTCTCTCTGCCCGCGAGCGTGCTCGCCCAGGATCGCTACCTGATCGACTGGGACGCCGTCGGCGAGGAAGCCGCGACGATCCTGACCGAGCTCGTACAGATCGACTCGTCGAACCCGCCCGGAAACGAGACAAAGGTCGCCGAGTACCTCAGGCAGGCGCTCGCCGAGGAGGGCATCGACTCCGAGCTGTACGCCCTCGACCCCGACCGCGCCAACCTCGTCGCCCGTTACCGCGGCAACGGCTCGAAGCGGCCGCTGCTCATCATGGGGCACACCGACGTCGTCGGCGTGCAGGCGGAAAACTGGAGCGAGGAGCCGTTCGGTGGGCTGCGCAAGGACGGTTACATCTGGGGCCGCGGCACGCTCGACGACAAGGACAACGTCACGGCCGGCCTCATTGTAATCCTGCTTCTGAATCGCCTCGGCGTCGAGATGGATCGCGACATCATCTTCCTGGCCGAGTCGGGCGAGGAAGGCACGCCCGAAGTCGGCGTCACGTTCATGGTCGAACGGCACTGGGACAAGATCGCGGCCGAGTATGCGATCGCCGAGGGCGGCAGCATGCAGGAGGTCGACGGTCACGTGCACGTCGTCGGCATCGAGACCACCGAGAAGGTTCCGCGCCGCGCGCGGCTCGTCGCAACCGGAACGGCGGGCCACGGCTCCGTGCCGCGCCGGGACAATGCCGTGACCGCGATCGCCGAGGCCGTCGCGAAGGCCGGCAACTGGGACACGCCCGTGAGCCTGAACGAGACGACGCGCGCGTACTTCGCGCGGCTTGCCGAAGTGAGCGAGGGCGACGCCGCGTTCCGCTACGCCAACGTGGAGAATCCCGAATACCAGGCCGAGATCTCGGACTGGTTTCGTAACAACGACCCGTACCACTACTCGCAGCTGCGCACCTCGGTCGTGCCGACGATCATCGATGCGGGCTTCCGCCGCAACGTGATTCCGTCACAGGCCGAGGCCATGCTCGATATCCGCATGCTGCCCGGCGAGGACGTCGCGGGCTTCTACGCGAAGCTCGCCGCCGTGATCGACAACCCGGCCGTCGAGATCGTGCCGGAGCGCATCTACCGGCCCGCCGCCGTGCCGTCCGGTATCGACAACGAGATGTTCGCGGTGATCGAGTCCGTGGCCGAGACGCTGTATCCGCGTTCCACGACGATCCCGATCATGTCGACGGGCGCCACCGACATGGCTCAGCTCCGGGCCAGGGGGGTCCAGGCCTACGGCATCGGTCCCGCGAGAACGCTCGAGGAAATGAACAGTCGTTTCGGTGCGCACTCGGACGACGAGCGCGTCGCCGTGGAGTCGCTAAAGGACATGATCCGATTCCTTTGGTACGTCGTCATGGAAATCGGTGCGGCGAACTCATGACTCACGACTCACGACACTAGATACCCCGGCCGCGCGCGCTGCCGACCAGCTTCTGGTCGTTCATATCGAACAGCGCGCAGATGACCTCGCGGTCGCCACGCTGACTCCAGCTCTCGGGCGTCGGGTATAGCGTGCGGATATCGAGCGACGAGGATTCGTAATCCGTGCCGACAAAGCTCTCGAAACGCGCCTCGCAGCCCTCGAACGACATCAGCCAGAGCGCTTCCTCTTCGGGGAGTTCGCCGACCGTCAGTTCGAAGGTTGCATAGACTTCATTGTCATGTGGATCGGCGCAGGGGACGCCCGGCAGGCTGTCGACCTCGCCGCCGTCGCCAGACGCCAAGGCGGTTCCGATGTCGAAGCAGTCACCTACGCGCAGTTCGAATGCGTCGACGGATCCCTCCCCGACGATGGCCCCGGAGCTGTCACGGTCGGCGGATGTGAAGGCGTTGTAGGCCAGTGCGCCGATGATGATCACGGCGGTAAGTCCCAGGTTCTTCATGGCGCTCCCTCCCTTCAGAGCGAGCCCGGCGGAGCCGGGCGCGAACCTGAACCTTCAGCCATACACGTGAATGCGACAAGTGTCTGCGTCGCAATTCCGCGCAGTGCTTATCTCTCACGACTTATGTAAGCTCGAACGTCCGCGTCACGCCGAGCGAGGACATGCAGCTCGCGAGGGCCTCGCTAAAGCGGTAGCCTGCCCGGGGGAGGCCGACCGATGGACAGCGAACGCTGGCAACGCATCAAGGACGTCTATCGCAGGGCGCTCGATGAGCCCGGCGATACGCGGCGCGCGTTCGTCCTGCGCGAGTGCGGAGACGACCCGGAGCTTGCCACCGAGGTCCTCAAGCTGCTCGACGTGCCGCAGGGCGATGACGTCATCGATGACATTGTCGGCGGCGCCGCGGCCGACGAGTCGAACATCGAGGGCACTCGTTTGGGCCCCTACCGTCTCAGTCGACAGATCGGACGGGGCGGCATGGGCGACGTGTACCTCGCCGAGCGGGCGGACGAGGAGTTCGACCAGCAGGTAGCGATCAAGGTCGTGAGCTGGGCCAGGCTGTCGCCGTCGCTCGTCGACCGCTTCCGGCGGGAACGCCAGATTCTCGCCAATATCGACCACCCCAACGTCGCGCGACTGTTCGACGGCGGGACGACCGCGGACGGCGTGCCCTACCTGGTCATGGAGTACGTCGACGGCCGGTCGATATCGGATGTGGCCGCCGATCTGCCGCTCATGGATCGCCTTGAGCTGTTCTTGAAGATCTGCGATGCCGTGCAGTACGCCCATTCGAAGCTCGTCGTGCATCGCGACATCAAGCCTTCGAACGTGCTCGTGACGGCCGACGGTACGCCGAAACTCCTCGATTTCGGTATCGCCAAGTTCCTCGACGAAGACGCCGGCGAGGGCCTGACGCGGGCCGACGCGCGCGTGCTGACGCCCGAATACGCGAGCCCGGAACAGCTCCTGGGGCTGCCGGTCACGATCGCGACCGACGTGTACGGTCTCGGGCTCATGCTCTACCAGCTGCTGGCCGGCGAGCTGCCCTACGATGCAACGACCAAGACCTCGCCCGAACTCCGCGAGCTGATCTGCCACACCGAGCCCGATGCACCGAGCCGAATGCTGCGCGCGCGCGGCAGGTCCTCGCTGGCCTCGAAGCTCGAGGGCGATCTCGACAACATCGTCCTGATGGCGTTGCGCAAGGAGCCCGAGCGCCGATACGAGACGGTCCGGGATCTCGCCAGCGATATCCGCAATCACTTCGAGCGGAGGCCCGTGCTCGCGCGTGCACCGAGCCTGCCGTATCGCGTCGGACGCTTCGTGTCACGCAACCGGGTGGGCGTTTCGGCAACCGCCGCGGCCGTGACGGCCGCCATCGCGATGACGCTGTTCTACACCGCACGGTTGCAAGAGGAGCGCGACCTTGCCGAGACCGAGCGGCAGACCGCCGAGGCCGCCACCGACTTCATGGTGGACCTGTTTTCGATCAATGAGCCCGACCAGGGCGCCGATCGGGACATCACCGCTCGCGAGGTGCTGGATGCCGGAGTGAAGAAGCTGGACGAGGGTCTCGAGGACCAACCGAGGGTGCGTGCGCGCCTCTTGCAGACCGTCGGCCGCGTGTACGACAGGCTCGGCGACTACGATACGGCAGAGCGCTTTCTCGAGGAAGGCGTCAGGCTGCGGCGTACGGTCGTCGACCCGCTGGACGAGGATCTGATTCGCGGCATCGAGAACCTGGCTTGGATTTACTACCGCCGCGAGGACTGGCAGGCCGCCGAAAAGTACGCGCTCGAAGCGCTGGGCAAGCGCGAAGCCAAGGTCGGCACGAACGACCCGACGCTCTCGGACGTGCTGAACCACCTCGGGACGATCGCGTTCTGGCAGGACGACCTGGACGGCGCGCTGGATCGCTACCATCGCGCGCTGTCGCTCGTTCAGGGCGACGACGAGGACATCGTCAAGGATCGACTCGTCACGATGAACAACCTCGCCATCACCTACGACTACATCGGCGAGGACCAGAAGGCACAGGACTTCTACAAGGAGTCGCTCGAGACCCGGATTCTGCTGTACGGACCGGACCATCCGCGCGTCGGCACCGCGCATGCCAACCTCGGCAGCTCCTACGCGAACAGCCGTCTCTGGGCCGAAGCCAGGCTCCACGGCGCGCAGGCGCTCGAGATCGATCGCAGGCACCTGGGCGACACGCACGCCGATGTTGCCTTCGATCTCGATCTCCTGGCCAACGCGGAGCAGGGCCTGGGCAACTACGACCTCGCAGCCGACTACGCTCGCCAGGCGTCGCAGGTCTGGGCGGCAACGGTCGGTCGTGGGCACACGCGCTATGCCTCGGCGCTCGAGAAGCTCGCGGACATTCTCAGAATCAGCGGCGACCGCGAAGCTGCGCTGGACCGGGCCAACGAAGCACTTGAGGTCATGCTCGCTGCGAACGGACCCGACCATAGCTACACGGCAGACGCCCAGTACACGATGGGCAAGGTGCTCATGGATCTCGACCGGTTGGAGGAGGCAAGAGAACACGCCAGCGAGGCCAGCCGGATTCGCGCCGAAAAGCTCGGACCCGTTCACCCGGAGTACTGGGACGCGCAGCTGTCGCTCGCCAGGATCGAGATACGCGACGAGAGCCTGGACGCGGCGCGTGAGCTGCTCACCGAACTCGTCGCGACTATCGAGGGCTCCGACAAGCCGGCCCACGAGAACCTCGCGACGGCACGGCAGCTGCTGGCGGAGGCCAGTCGGCGATAGGCTGGCACGCTGCGGCGTCACGCGTACCATGCTGTGCAAATCCCGAGGATGAAACCGATGACACGACGCTTCGTTTCACGACTCCGTATGCTGGCCGCGGCTGCGCTGGCGCTTGCCGAAGTCGGTAGCGCCCAGCAGCTCGATCCGTCGCTGACGGCCACGATCGAGTACCGCAACCTGGGCCCCTACCGCGTCGGCGCCTGGGTGTCCGACTTCGCCGTGCCCGAAAACGGCCGCGAACACCGCTACACCTGGTACGTCGCGATGCGATCGGGCGGAGTGTGGAAGACCTCGAATAACGGCACGACCTTCGAGCCCGTGTTCGATGGCAACGGCGTCCAGGCGATCGGCGACGTCACGGTCGCGCCGTCCGACAACGATATCGTCTGGGTGGGCACGGGCGACAACGCGAATGCCCGCAGCTCGCACTCGGGTCTCGGCGTGTTCAAATCGACCGATGCCGGCGAGACCTGGCAGAACATGGGGCTGCACGACTCGCACCATATTGCACGCATCGTCATTCACCCCGACGAGCCGGACATCGTCTACGTTGCGGTAATTGGCCACCTGTTCTCGGCCAATGCGGAACGGGGCCTGTTCAAGACCCTGGACGGCGGCGAGACGTGGCAGAAGGTGCTGTACATCAACGACGGAGTCGGTGTTGTCGACGTTGCCATGGATCGCGACCGCCCCGACGTCCTGTACGCCGCCACCTACGAAATGAAGCGCAGGCCATGGACCTTCGACGCCGGCGGGCCCGCGTCGGCGATCTACAAGTCCGACGATGCCGGCGCAAGCTGGACGCGCCTGGGCGACGGCCTGCCGGACGGCGAGATCGGCCGCATCGGCATCGACATCCACCGCGGCAACACGGACATCCTTTACGCCGTCTACGAAAACCTCAATCCGCGTCCGCCGACCGACGAAGAAGCCGCGGAAGATCGCGAAAACGGCAGGGAGCCGGAGCCGCGCGCGATCGGCGGCGAGGTGTACCGTAGCGATGACGCCGGCGCGAGCTGGTTCAAGACACACGATGATTCAATCGAGGTCGGCGGCAAGGCGCCGTATTCCTTCAACCAGATATTCGTCGACCCGAACGACCCGGAGAAGATCTTCGTCACGTCCGTGAGGCTCGCGAACTCGTCCGATGGCGGTAAGAGCTGGAACGACCTCGAGTGGGATCAGCAGCACCTGTTCAAGGAGAATTTCGGCGACGTGCGCACTTTCTGGATCGATCCCGACGACTCGAGCCGCATGCTGTTCGGCTCCGACGGCGGCGTTTACGTCTCCTACGACGGCGGCCGGACGTCCGATCATATGTACAACCTGCCGACCGGTGAGTTCTACGCGATCGGCGTCGACTACGCCGACCCGTACAACATCTACGGCGGCCTCCAGGACCACGAGTCCTGGAAAGGGCCCGTCAACAGCTGGTCGGGCGCGGTTACGCTCGAGGATTGGGTGCTCGTCGGGCTCTGGGACGGGATGTACAACCAGGTCGACCCGACCGACAACCGCTACCTCTACACTACGGCGCAGTTCGGCGGCCACCGGCGCGTGGACCAGCTAAACGGCACGCGCGCCGACATTCAGCCCGAGTCGGGCGGCAAGGAACCGAAACCGCGCTACCCGTGGACGCCGGCGATCCAGGTATCGCCACACGACGCCAACGTCGTCTACGCGGGCTCGCAGAAGGTTTTGCGCTCGGCGGACAGGGGAGACAGCTGGCAGGAGATCAGCCCCGACCTTACCTTCGAGACGCTCGTCGAGGACGGCGGACGCTGCGTCTATGCGGGCGGCAGCCAGGGCTGGATCAACTTCTGCACGGTGACCTCGCTCGACGAGTCCGCGCTCGAGCCGGGCGTCATCTGGGCCGGCACCGACGACGGCCGCGTGCACGTCACCGAGAACGGCGGCGAGTCCTGGCGCGAGGTCACGGCGGCGCTCGCCGACGCGGGCGCGCCGGCCGACTTCTGGGTGTCGCGCGTCCGCGCGTCGCGTCACGCGCTCGGTACTGCCTACGTCACGAAAAACGGCTATCGTTTCGATCGCTTCGAGCCGCACGTCTACATGACGACCGACTTCGGCCGAAGCTGGCGGTCGATCGCGTCCGAGCTGCCGGACAGCGCGGTCAACGTCATCGTCGAGCATCACGACAATCCCGACCTCTTGTTTATCGGCAACGACGCCGGTGTGTTCTTTAGCATCGACCGCGGCGCCAGCTGGTCGAGCCTGAAGGCCAACATGCCCGTGGTCCCGGTCAAGGACCTGGTCGTACATCCTCGCGAGAACGACCTGATCGCGGCAACCTACGGCCGCGGTCTCTATGTCACCGATATCTCGCCGCTCGTCGAGTTCGACGCGGAAACGCTATCGAGCAACGTGCACCTGTTCGATATCGAGGCCAACGTGGTCAGCCGCTCGGATCGCGCCAGCTGGGGCGCGTACCATATGCGCGGCGACCGCCATCTGAGAACGGAAAACGAACCAGCCGGGTTTGCGATCAACTACCTGCTCGGAAGCGACCGCTTCGATTCCGTTTCGATCAGTATTCGGGATGCCGACGGCAACGAGATCGCCGAGCTCGACGGCAGCACCGACAAAGGCCTGAACCGCGTGCACTGGGACCCGGCCGACAGTGAGCAGGAGGTCGAGCCCGGCACCTACATCGTCTCCCTGAGGGCGGGCCGCGAACGCCTCGAAACACCGGCGGTATTGACGCCGCCTCGCGCGTTCGCAATCGGGCCTGCGAGCGGACCGCTCGAAGACGATCGTCCGTAGCTCGACCATGACCACCGGGGGCAACAACGGCCTGTCGGCATCTCAGCTGGCCATGTGCAAGGCGCTGACGGACGCCTTCGCCGTGCAGTACGGTGATTGTGACGGCGTGCAGCTCGTCATGGCGCCGGGACGCGTGAACCTGCTCGGCGAGCATACCGACTACAACGACGGCTTCGTGTTGCCAATGACCGTAGACCGAGGTGTGTACGTCGCCTGCCGGGCGCGACCGGATCGACGCGTTCGCTTCTGGTCGCGGCGATTCGACGAGCGCATCGATTTCCGACTCGGGGAAGCGCCGGCCACGGCTCGAGGCGCGTGGAGCTGCTATGTCGTCGGCGTCGTCGAAGAACTCGCGACATCCGGGCAGCTCGAGCGCGGCATCGACGCCGTCATCGACGGTGACCTCGAGCCCGGCGCCGGCCTGAGCTCCTCGGCTGCGCTCGAAGTTGCCGTCGCCCTGTCTCTCGAGCGGGTCGGCGGCTTCGAAATCGGCGGCGTCGAGACTGCCAGGCTCTGCAAGCGCGTCGAGCATGACTACGCCGGCGTTCGCTGCGGCATCATGGATCCGTTCGCGTCCCGAATGGGGCTGAGCGGACAGGCACTCTTTCTCGACTGCCGTTCGCTCGACTACCGCCATGTGCCCCTGGCACTCGGCGACTATCGCGTGGTAATCATCTCGAGCGGCGTCAGACGCGCTCTTTCGGACTCGGCCTACAACGCGCGACGTGCCGAGTGCGGCGAGGCGCTCGCGCATTTTCAAAGCGCGGAACCCGATATCGCGGCCCTGCGCGATGTAACGGATGCCATGCTCGCGGCGCACGAAACGAATATCGATCCGCTGCCGTTTCGTCGCTGCCGTCACGTCGTCTCGGAGAATCGCCGCGTCGAAGCGGCGATCGAATGCCTCGAGGCCGGCGACCACGAGGCTTTCGGCCGACTCATGAGCGAATCGCATCGCTCGCTCAGGGAAGATTTCGAGGTGAGCTCGGTCGAACTCGACTGGCTGGTCGATGCCGCCAACGAAACCGACGGCGTCCTGGGTTCGCGCATGACCGGCGCCGGATTCGGCGGCTGCACGGTCAGTATCGCGCACGTCGACTCTATCCCCGCGCTCGCGGCACGCATCGCATCTGCCTACGCCGGGCAGTTCAACCGGCGGGCCCGGACGTTCGTGATCGAAACCAACCTCGAGGCGGGTCCGCTGGGCTAGGGCCTGTCGACGAGGGACCACCCTCCACGAAAGCGGGCAGCGCACCGTTCGTCGCCTCGGGACAACGTCTGGTCGCAGATCCCGGACCTCGACGTCGCGGATGGAGTCGAACGCCCAAATATGTCGTTTTTTCGCTACAAGAGTGTCTCTGCCGGCCGGCTCGACGGCCTTCTGGCCGGCCTTTCAGACTTCGCACAGACCCTGTCGGTCGTGCTGCCGACTGGTTCGAAGATGCTGAATAGTAGCGGGTGACGATCGGCGAATATGTTCGAAAAAGATCGCGAATGTCCGCTATCCGCGCACGCTGTCATAACCTCAGCACCCATCACATATTCACAAAAGGTATAAACGACAACTAAGTACATACCACTAATGTTATTGACATTCGGTGCCCGGAGTGGAGTAATCGACTGTTAAGACGTCCGCTGTGCGGCCATAAGTTCGCATTGCCTTACTAAAATCGAATCGCTTGGAGACCCGTTATGAAGACCGGCATGTCCCGCAAGTCTGCCGACACGGGGCAATTGCCGCGGAAGGCGCTACTGTCCGCAGCAATTGCCATGTGTTTCAGCCCAACTGTTGTTTTTTCGCAAACAGATTCTATGGAGCCCGTCGAGGAGGTCGTCGTAACGGGTTCGCGCATCGTCAACCGCAACGCCAATTCGCCGAGCCCGGTCGCCATCGTTAACGCGTCGGACATTGAAGCCGTGGGCACCATTCGCGTCGAGGACCTGCTCAACGACCTGCCGCAGGTCTCGCCGTCCGAGACAACCGGCAAGGCCAACGAGGCGACGGGTACCGCGACGATCGACCTGCGCGGTCTCGGCGCCGAGCGCACGCTCGTGCTGATCAACGGCCGACGCCTTGCCTACGGTTCGCCGACCGCCGCGGCCGCTGACGTGAACCAGGTGCCGGCGCAGCTCGTCGAGCGCGTCGACGTGCTGACCGGCGGCGCGTCCGCCGTTTACGGCGCGGACGCCGTGGCGGGCGTCGTCAACTTCATCCTCAAGGACAACTTCGAGGGTGTGCAGATCGATTTCCAGGCAGGCGCGTTCCAGAGTCAGAACGACGACAGCTACGTCGAAGGCGTGCTGAACCAGTTCAATCAGCCCGTGCCAGGATCGGCGTTCGACGGTGAGTCCTACAATCTCAACGTCATGGTCGGCGCCAACATGGCCGACGGGCGCGGCAACGTCACGGGCTACTTCACCTACCGCAAGCAGGAGGAAGTCCTGCAGGGTGAGCGCATATCCAGTGCCTGCGCGTTCGGTCAGACCAACGGCGGCAACGACTTCACGTGCTCGGGCTCGAGCGGCGCGACGTTTCCGACGCGATTCACACCCGCCGGACCCGTGGCCGTGCCGTTCGACGTCACGATCGACCAGGCGACCGGCAACCTGCGTCCGTTCCTCGATCCCGAAGACCGCTACAACTTCGCGCCGATCAACAACTACATCCAGCCCAACGAGCGCTACTCGTTCGGTGCGATCGGTCACTACGACATCAACGATCGCGTGACCGGCTACATGGAGGTCGGCTTCACCGATAACCTCATGGTCGACCAGATCGCGCCGACCGGCATCTTCGGCGGTCAGACGACCGTGATCAACTGCGACAACCCGTTCCTGACGGCCGACATGGTGACGACGTTCTGCACCAACAACGGCTTCGGTCCGACCGATGACGCGGCCGTGCAGATCCGTCGCCGCAACGTCGAAGGCGGCGGTCGCCGCAACGCGATCCGCCACACGTCGTATCGCGCCATCGGCGGTATCCGAGGCGAACTCAGCGATGAATGGAGCTACGACGCGTCGGCGCAGTACTCGGCGCTGACCTACTCGAACCAGGCCGATAACTTCTTCAACATCGACCGGGTCGTGAATGCGCTCGAGGTGCGCATCGATCCCAACACCAACCAGCCCGCCTGCCAGGTGGCGATCGACGGCAGCGACACGACCTGCGTGCCCTACAATCCGTTCGGCGTCGGCACCGTGACACAAGAAGCCCTCGACTACATGGCCGCGCCCGGCTTCCGCGGCGGTGCGATCACGCAGACGATCTTCAATGGCACCGTGACGGGCGATCTCGGCGAATACGGCATCAAGAGCCCGTTCGCCGAGGAAGGCATCATCTCGGTGTTCGGCGTCGAGTGGCGCGAGGAGACGCTCGAGCAGACCAACGACTTCCTGATCGGCTCGGGCGCGCTCGGCAACCCGCGCGCGGATGTCGTCGGCGGCATCGCGGTCCGCGAGGCGTTTGCGGAGTTCTCGATTCCGCTGATCCAGGGCGCGAGTCTCGCGCAGGACCTGACCTTCACGGGCGCCTATCGATTCTCCGACTTCTACCGGACGACGGGCGACCAGAACACCTACGCGGCCGGCCTCGCATGGCAGCCGATCGACGACGTCCGTCTGCGCGCGCAGTTCCAGCGCGCGACGCGTTCGCCGAACCCGATCGAGCTGTTCGCACCGCAGAACCGCTTCGAGTTCAACCTGAGCCAGCTGCCGAACGGCGCATTCGATCCCTGCGCCGGGCCGAATCCGGCTCGCTCGTTCGAGGAATGTGCACGCACCGGTGTCACCCAGGCGCAGTACGGCCAGATCCTGATCGTTGGACCGCAGTTCAACAACCTGACGGGCGGCAACGAGAACCTCATGGTCGAGACGTCCGATACGGTGACGATCGGCGCGATCTTCACGCCGAGGTTCATCGAAGGGCTGACGCTGTCGATCGACTACTTCGATATCACGGTCGACGACTTCATCGGCACCGTGCCCGAATCGATCTCCCTGGATAACTGCCTGGACAACAACGATCCGTTCTTCTGCAGCCTGATCGTTCGCGACCCCGTCACGGGCGCGCTTGCCGGTAACGAAAATGCCTTCGTCGTCGCGACCAACGTCAACACGGGTTCGCTCAAGACCAGCGGCTTCGACATTCTCGGCACCTACGAGTTCGACGTCTCGAACGGCAACTACGGCAGCATGCGCATCGACTACATGGGAACCGTGCTCGACTCGCTCGAGAAAGTGCCGCTGCCTGGCGAGCCCGCGTTCGAATGCGCCGGCTTCTTCTCGCCGACGCGCGCCGAGTGCGGCGTGTCCTCGCCCGAGTACCGGCACCGCGTCCCCGTGACCTGGTACACGCCGTGGAACGACATCAGCGCGCAGCTCGTCTGGCGCTACTTCGGCGAGGCGACGCAGTTCGGCACGGATGGCGACACGCGCACGAGCAAGCTCGACGCGGTCAACTACTTCGACCTGAACCTGAGCGCGACCGTGCTCGACTTCGTCGACCTGCGCATCGGCATCAACAACCTGTTCGACGAGCAGCCGCCGCTCAGCACCGAAGTCGGCGGCGCCGGCGGCAGCTTCGGTACCGGCAACACGTTCCCGGGCGTCTACGATGCACTCGGGCGCTTCATGTTCGTCGGTACCACGGTGACGTTCTGAGAGAAGCCGGCCGGCCGCTTCCCCTTAGGCGCCGGTCTGTCGACGGAATGCCCGCAGCTTGCTGCGGGCATTTTTTCGTTGCCGCAGAGCTTTGCTAGGATGCGACGACCGCCCGCGGCGGCGGTCACGAAGACATGCAACAGGAGCGTGGGAGCAGCAATGACGTACAGCGGCACTTCGAGGCTCGCCCGGATCGCAGCTCTCGTCTCGATTCTTGTAACGGCGCCCGCGATTGCAGACGGGGCCGTCCCGCTCGACGAGGCGTTCGCCACGCCTTCCCTCACGGGCGTCGTGCCTTCGAATCCGGCGTGGTCGCCGCTAAGCGACCGCTTCGCGTTCACATGGAACGACGCCGGCATGCCGGAGCGGCAGCTCTGGGTGGCCCGCCGCGACGGCGGCGGTCTCGAACGGCTGGAATCCGACGCGACGGCCGGCCTCACGGTTCGCGATTTCGCCTGGCTGGCCGATGGCAAGACGATCCTCTCACTGCGCGGCGGCGGCCTGTGGTCGACGGACGTCGAATCCGGCTCCGACACGCTCGTGGCGGAGATCGGCGCCGGCGCGTCACGCCTCAGCGTGTCGCCAGCGGGCGGTAAAGTGGCCTGGCTTAAGGGCGGCGATCTCTGGTTGCTGGACCTCGATGACCCCGAGCCCTTTGCCCTGACCGACATCGGCATCGCCGGGCTGTCGTCTCTTCCGGCCGGCCGTTACAGCCGGCGGGAGCGGGAGATCGGTCCGGGCATCTGGGGCGGACCGAGCTACGCCTGGTCGCCCGACGGCGAGACGGTCGCCGTGCACCACGTCGATCGGCGCGAGATGCGGGAGGTTCCGTTCCCCGACTATCTCGCCAGGGAGACAAGCCCCAACTACGTTCGCCGGGGCTACCCGGGCGACCCGAACGAATCCCGGACCGTCGGGCTCGTCGATGTCGCAAGCCGAGAACTCACGCTGCTCGATCTCGACGATCCCACCGCGAACCAGGTCGTCGGTTTCGCGTGGTCGCACACGGGCGTACTGCTGCTCGATATCGCGGCCGACACCAACGTCGACCGCTGGCTATACATCTATCGCCGCGGCGACGAACGGCCGTCGCGAATCTGGCACAGTCATCGCGAAAGCCGCATCTACACGGCGTTCGCGAGCGATTGGCACCCCGACGGCGAGACCGTCGTTTTCCTGAGCGACATCGAGGACCGCTACGGGCTCTACGCGATCGATAGTACGGGCGGCGGCACGCCGGAACGGCTGACCGACCCGGCTTATGACGTGCTGCGCTCGCCCACCGTGAACGCCGCAAGCAATACGATCTTCTTCGCGGGCAACGGCGAGAATCCCTACGAGCAGCACGTTTACCGGATGCCCGCCACGGGCGGGCCCGCCGGCCGGCTGACGAGATACGCCGGCCGCAATACAGGCTTCGCCTCACCCGACGGCGGCGCCATCGTGGTGCTGCACAGCAACGATTCGAACCCGCCGGACCTGTACGTGGCGGCCACCGACGGCGGCGAGATGCGCCGGGTCACGCGCTCGCCGCGTCCGGAATTCTACGAGCATGAGTGGGTGAGCGCGCGCTACGTGAGCTTCCCGAGCGAGATCGACGACTACGTGCTGCACGCGCGGATACTCGCGCCCGCCGATCTCGACACGAGCCGGCGCTACCCGGTCGTGTTCGGCCCGGCGTATTCGAACACAGCCAGGAATCGCTGGCGCGGCGCTTACACGCTCGTGCAGCAGCTGCTCGTGCAGCGCGGCTATATCGTCGTGCAGGTGGACATGCGCGGCAGCACGGGCTACGGCCGCGACTTCCGCGAGGAGTTCCTGCTCGACTTTACGGGCGAGGATCTCGAGGACGTCGTCAGCGCGGCGAACTACCTGAAGACCCTGCCCTACGTCGATCCGGACCGGCTCGGCATATGGGGGTCGAGCTACGGCGGCACGCTGTCGGTGTACACGCTTCTCAAGAAGCCCGGCCTGTTCCATGCCGGCGTCGCCGCGGCTTCGGCCGTGGACCCGTATTTCTTCGGTACCGATGACGTTGCAATCGTCAGACGGCCCGCGACAGACCCTGGAATTTTCGAGCGGACGGCCCGGCAGTACGCGGCGAATCTCGACGACAAGCTGCTGCTGATTCACGGCATGCAGGACCAGGTCGTGCCGTTCAAGACCATCGCCGACCTCGCCGAGGCGCTGATTCGCGAGGGAAAGGATTTCGACACCGCGTTCGTGCCCGGCGCAACCCATGCCTGGAGCCGCGAGCCGGGTTATGACCGCTACCTGTTCGGCAAGCTGTTCGAGTTCTTCGATCGGCACCTCGAGCCGGCGCGCACCGAGCCCGCGGAGTAACGACGCGTTCGCCGGGCGAGATAAGGGAGACCCACAAGAGTGAGGAAACCAATGGACCAGCGTATAACCACAATTCTCGTGCTGGCGATGATCGCCGCCGGCTGTTCGTCCGATACGTCCAGCGACACCGCGCCGGCCACGGAGCCGTCCGACGGACCGTCGCCGCAGGTCATCGCCGCGCTCGAGGCGGCGGCACGCGGCGAGGCGTTTCCCGACGATCTGCACCCCGAGACCGCCAAGACGGGCAAGGCCATGTCGCCCGTGCAGGCGGCGTTCGACGTGCGGCACTACACGCTCGAGCTCAAGGTGATGCCCGACACTCGCTCCATCGAGGGCTCGGTCGCCGTCGCTTTCGAGGCGCTCGCGGCCACGAATGCGATCGAACTCGATCTCGATCCCGACCTCGAAATTCGCGGCGCGACGCTCGGCGACACAAGCCTCGCCGTGACCCGCAACGAAGACAGTTTCACGGTGGCGCTGCCCGACGAAATGGCAGAGGGCGATCGAGCGACGGTGACGGTCGCCTACGGCGGCAAGCCGCATGTCGCGCTCGCGCCGCCCTGGCACGGCGGCTTCGTCTGGGCCGAAACCAACGGCTCGCCGTGGTTCGCGACGGCCGTGCAGACCGAGGGCTGCGACCTCTGGTGGCCGTGCAAGGACACCTATGCCGACAAGCCGGACGAGGGCGTCGTCGTCGCGATTACCGCGCCCCGCGGCACGGTCGTCGCCTCGGTGGGCGTACTCGACGAGATGATCGAGGGCGACGACGGCTACCACACCTGGCGCTGGGTCTCGCGGCATCCCTACGCGGGCTACGCGATCGCGATCAACGGCGGGCCCTACGAGCTCGTCGAGTCGGAATACACGGGCGTCAACGGCACGGCCTATCCGGTCCAGTTCTGGGCCCTGCCCGAGAACGCCGACAAGGCGCGCAAGCTCATCGAGACCGACGCGATTCCCGACCTCGAGTTCTTCGAGCGCATGATCGGACCGTACCCCTGGGGCGACGAGAAGGTCGGTTTCGTCGAGACGCCGCATCTCGGCATGGAGCACCAGACGATCAACGGCTACGGCGAACAGTACAAACGCGGCGACCACGGCTTCGACGGCCTGTTGCACCACGAACTCGCGCACGAGTGGTTCGGCAACGTCATGACCCACGCACGTCCCGAGGACTCGTGGCTGCACGAAGGCTACGGCGCATACATGCAGTCGGTGTACTCGGAGGAAACCGTCGGCCGGCTCGGCTACTTCGACAAGATGTACGGCGCCTACGTCGCCAACGAACACTGCCAGCCCGTCACCAACCCCGACGTCGAGGACGTCGGCGAGGCCTTCGACAACCGCGACATCTATACGAAAGGCGCATGGATGCTGCACACGCTCCGGAACTACATCGGCGAGGATGCGTTCTGGGCCGGCACGCGGCGGCTGATCTACGACACGGCCGAGCCCTGGTCGCTCGAGTACCCGATCCCGTTCCGCTATCGCTCAACCGGCGAGTTCATCGAGATCATGTCGGAGGAAGCGGGCGAGGACGTTTCCTGGCTCGTCGAGACCTATCTCGCCGAAGTCGGCATGCCCGAGCTCAAACAGACCCGCGAGGACGACCGGCTGACACTGAGCTGGGAAGTCCCGGGCGGCCGGCCGTTTCCGATGCCCGTCGAGGTCAGCGTCAACGGTGTCGTAAGCGAGGTCCGCATCACGAGCGATTCGGGATCGATACGTGCGCCCGCGACGGCACGCGTCATCGTCGATCCGGACAGCAAGATCATGCGTGCCCTGCCGATCATCGGCGACTGCGAAGAGCAGACCGACGCCCAGGTGCAGCACAACATCGATCGCTTCACGCGCATGGCGGGCGACTACGGCTGGACGCGGGACTGATCGGGGCTGCGCAGCCGCAAGCTGCCGACGACCGAACCTAGTTCCAGAGTCTGAACGGCAATAGTCCGGCGGCCGCGAGGACTGCGCACCATTGCAGCACCGAAGCGGCCGCCGCTCCATTGAGGAGGTCTATCCGCGCTGTCTTCCAGGTCTTCTTCGCGAGCAGGACCGTAGCGAACATTCCGATTGGCAGGACGAACGTCACAAGCGCGAGCAGGGAGCTGGCCGGAGTGACGTCTCCCAGGGCCATGAAGGACTGAGTCAGAAAGAGGGGTATCGGGGCGAAGAGGAGTACCGAAGCGACATAAGCCGGGGCCTCCGGTCGTCTCAAGAACCCGGAGCGATATCGAAGCAGCGAAACGCTGCCGGCAATCAGTATCCACGTCAGTCCGGCGATCCCGAACAGGACGCTGGTCCAATGTGCAATCAGATAGGCCGCAGGCACTTTCTCGTAAGTCAGAAAGCCGTCACTGATCAGATACTCACCGTCGTCACCGAGGAACAAGGCGTGCGAAGTCGTGGCACGATCGTTAGCCGAGTAAAGGCGATCGCCAACGGGACGCAGCCGACGGTCGTCCCCCTGCATCGGCGCCAGAACGAAAGAGTCACCTTGTTCGAATAGCTTCATCGCTCCGAATACGGTGTCGAGGTATTCGAACATCTCGAAGCGATTCGGACTGAGGACGTAGCGACCGCGCCAGTTCGCGAAATCGAGATCGGGACTTTCCGTGCGCGGTGTCGGCGCGTCGCTAATCTCGAGCGCCTCGATCAGCAACTTGTCCAGTCGGCCGTAGTTCGCGGTCTCGCTGTCGGTGTTGACGCTGTATGCGAACGCTTTGTTCTCGCCCGGAAATACACAGAGCATTGCGACAAAACCGACAATGTTGCCGCCATGACAGTACCCAACCACACCGTGTCGATCCCGGCGCCCCAGGCCGAGAGCGTACCCGGCGATCAGGCCCGCTTCGGCTGCCCCGGTTCCGAGCGGCGTACCTCGCGACCGCATCAAGGTCTCGTCGACAAACGATCGGCCTTCGATAGCGCCATCGCCCATCAGGAACCGCGCGAATCGAGCCAGGTCCGTTGCCGTGGTCGTAAACTGCGCCGCGGGCCTGAGAAATACCGGGCTCGCCGCATACCGTGAGCCGTCGTCGACGTGTCCCCAGGCCAACGTCGGGTCGGCATGCTCGCCTTCCTGGGTGGTGAAGGCAAAGGTACTGTCATGCATCTCCAGAGGCACGAGCAACTGCTCATCCAGGTACGTTTCGTACCGTTCACCGGCGACCGATTCAATGATCATTCCAAGAAGCGTATAGCCCATGTTGGAGTACGAGAATCGCGATCCGGGACGCGAGCGAACCTTAAGCTGCGATGCCGGATCGGGGAACGCGGCAACCAGCGGAGCATCCGGGCCGGCGCGCTCGCTAAACAGCTGCCACATATGCGCGTCGTTCAGTCCACCCGTGTGATCCAGAAGGTGCCGAACCGTAACGTCGGAGAATTTCGTGGGAGGGTCGTCCGGAAACACGCCCGTCAGATAACGAAGCGCGGGCGCGTCGAGATCGATTCGCCCTTCCGTGGCCAATCTGAGGATACCGGTTGCCAGCAGCGTCTTGGTCAGCGAGCCGACATGGACTCGAGTATCGGGCGCGAAGCCTTCCCCGGTGCTGCTGTCCTGTACGCCGGCAGAGCCCGAGCTGATCTCGCCACTGTCGTGGACCAGTGACCAGACAATCCCCGTCAGGCCTTCCTCGACGGAAATGCGCTTCCAGGCGTCCTCCAGATCGACTTCGGTGGCAAGGCAACTGAAAAACCAGAAGAGCGCAACGATTGAAGCCAGGAAACGTTGTGCTATTCGTGCCCGCGGCATCAGTCGGCATCCAAACGAAAACGGTGGGTGATTCGATCGGCGGAATGGTTTGGAAGAGGACGTCACCGACCTTCCGTCGCTGGCCGCAGTATAGCGGCCATCCGCTTCGATGCCGACGCCGACGCGAAACGTCGACGCTCGAAGTCCACCGCTTCTGCGCAATTCCGAACATAAACATCTCTCAGGCCGGGACCGTCGCAGGAGATTTTCGAACCCTTGTTCGTCTGCCGAACAATGTCTATGATGGCAGTTGCCTGCGGCAGTCGGCTCAGACCGGCCCCGGGTACATCCCGAATCATCGCCGAATGACGCCTTGAGCGTCGGATTCGGGACGGGCACGGACGCCCGGGCAGACAACAAGAACGTAAAGGGGGACCCGTTCATGCGACTTTCAAAGCTGTTCGCCACGCTCATCGTCGTCGCGCTTGCGGCTACTCAGGCCGGGGCAAGGGAGCGCCTCGATCCGGGCTTCGAGAAGCTCGTCGACCGCTACCTGACCGAGATCCGGGGTGTCGGCGTCCAGCGCGAACCCGACACGATGAGCGCCGAGAGTTTCGCGGCCAAGGTCGAGAAGTCGCGCGAGCTGCTCGCCGAGCTCGAGGCCATCGATCGTGACGAGCTCGCGTTCGTGCAGGACATCGACTGGCGGTTCCTGAAGAGCCTGCTCGAGTCACGCATCATCGAAGGCGAGGACGTGCAGCGCTGGCGGCAGGATCCGCGAACCTATCTCAACAATCGCGACGTCGCGTTCAAAGTCATCGCCGATCCGCGGCCCGTCAATACGCGCGCCGCCGAACTCGTCGACGATCTCGAGCTGCTGGTCGTTCGCCTCGAGAACGCCGAACGGAACCTCGACCAGCACATCCCGCGCTGGGTCGAGCTGTCGAACGTCTTCATCGACGGCTTCATGGTCGTGCTCGAGAACGAGCTGCCGCCGTTCGCCGAACGCGTAAGCGATACCGGACTGCGTGCGCGGCTGATGGGCGCGAGTCGAGACGGTATTGCCGCGCTGGGCGACTACCGGCGCTTCATCAACGAGGAGCTGCCGAATCGCGCCGACGGCGACTACGCGATCGGCGAAGAAACCTTCAACGCGCTCATGGAGAAGAAATACCTGCTGCCCGACGACAGCATCCACCTGCGCCGTATCGCCCGCGGCGCGCCCGGCTTCAACCGCCTGCCGGCCTACCACGACTGGGGCTGGAAGCAGTTCAACATCGTGCTGCAGCATCTCGAGGTGAAGGCGAACAGAATCGATCCCGAGCGCAGCTGGCTCGAGATCATCAAGGCCGAGAAGGAAGACCACTTCTTCGCCGAGCAGCTCGTGTACAAGCACCTCGAGGCATCGCGCGCGAGCCGCCAGTGGGTCATCGACAACGATCTCGTTACGATCCCCTGGGACGACGACGACGGCATCATGCAGGCCGCCGACCCGAGCCTGTGGGCCTCGCAGTGGTGGGGCTGGGGCCCGAGCGTGCCGAACGGTTCCGAGTACCGCAAGGCCGCATGGACCGTGATCCCCGTGAGCCCGGACTGGCCCGAGGACGTTGCGGAAAGCAATCTGTCCGAGAAGGACGCCTCGTTCATGTACGTCATCGCGACGCACGAGGTTTACCCGGGTCACCTGCTGCAGCGGCTCTACCAGAACACGCTCGACCGGCCGCTCAGAGTCTACGAGTCGAGCTACTCGAACCAGGCCTGGTGCTACTACGTCGAGTGGGAGCTGACGCCGGATCCGAAATACGGCTGGTACCCCGAGGACAAGCAGGACGTCTACGAGCTCGAAATGCTGCGCGCCAAGCTCTGGCGCATGGGCCGGGTCATCATCGACTCCGGACTGCACACGGGCCGCATGAGCTACGACGAGGCACTCGATCTCGAGTCGAACACGATCGGCTTCGTCCGCCGCGGCGCGCAGATCAACATCGACGGCATCACCTCGCGCGTCGGCACGACGATGTCGGCGCCGACGGTCGGCTACTTCCAGTGGATGCTGCTGCGCGAAGACTATTTCCAGAAGATGCGCGAACTCGACCAGAAGGGCTCGCTCAAGGACTTCCACGACCGGGTCTACAAGATCGGCTTCCTGCCGATCGTGCTGGTCCGCGAGGAGATGTTCCACGACCTCGAAGAGGAGTTCGGCAAACGTTAGCGCCCACCCGTCATTGATTCGAGGAGAAGGCGGCATGAGCCACGAGCAACCCGGACCGAATCTGCGTGCAGCGCTGGCCGTGCTGCTGTGCCTGACGCTGTCGGCAACGGCCGATGCACAGTCGCGGCAGGCGACGCGCGCATTCAGTGACGTCGTCGACCGCTATCTCGCCGAGGTGATGGGCGTCGCGAGCCTCGATGCCGGGGCGCCGCCGATTCAGCGCGGCGACGCGGCGTTGAAGGAGATGAGTGCAGCCGGTTTCGAGCAGCGCATCGGCACGATGCGCTCGGTGCTCGAGGAACTCGAAGCCATCGACCGCGATGAGCTCGGTTTCGACGACGGCATCGACTACCGCTTTCTCGAGGGCACGCTGCGCGCGGACCTGCTGGTTGCCGAAAACGTACAGCGCTGGCGGCAGGATCCGCGCCTGTACTTCAACAACGGCCCGATTGCCTACAAGATCGCCGTCGATCCGCGTGAGCCCGACGCGCGCGCGAGGGATCTCGTCGAGGACCTGGGACTCCTGACCGTGCGGCTCGAAAACGCGGAGGCCAATCTCAACGAATACATCCCGCGCTGGATCGAGCTCACGCACCTGACGCTCGACGGGTTTCGTTCGCTGCTCGTGAACGACCTCACGGCCTTCGCGGGCCGCGTAGAGGACATCGCCGTCCGAAACGAGCTGCGCGCCGCCCGTGACCGCGCGGTCGCGGGGCTCGACCGTTTCAAGGCGTTCCTGAATGACGATCTGCCGCAGATGCCCGAGGGCGACTACCGGGTCGGCGCCGAGGTCTTCAACGGCCTGCAGGAGCATCGCTACATGTTCCCCGAGAACGATATCCACCTGCGGCGTATCGCTCGCGGCGCGCGAGGGTTCACGCGCGTGCCCGGCTACCGCGAGTGGGGCAGGAAGCAGTTCGATATCGTTCGTCATCATCTCGAGGTGAAGGCGAAGCGTATCGACCCAGAGCGTAGCTGGCTCGAAATCCTGCGAGACGAAAAGGAAGACCATTTCTTCGCCGAGCAGCTCGTTTTCAAGCACCACGAGGCGACCCGCGCGACGCGCGACTGGGTCATCGACAACGACCTCGTCACGATCCCCTGGGACGACGACGACTCGATCATGGCCGCCGCCGACCCGAGCATGTGGGCGTCGCAGTGGTGGGGCTTCGGCCCCGGCGTCGCGCCCGATTCGCCGTCGCGCAAATCTGCCTGGCGGGTAATTCCCGTGTCACCCGAATGGCCCGACGAGGTGGCCGAGGCGAACCTGTCCG
Organism: Woeseiaceae bacterium; assembly: GCA_028280615.1. Lineage (GTDB taxonomy): Bacteria > Pseudomonadota > Gammaproteobacteria > Steroidobacterales > Woeseiaceae > UBA1847. Next base: position 116,852 of record JANQLK010000052.1, read on the forward strand.
AGAAGGACGCCTCGTTCATGTACGCGATCGCAACCCACGAGGTGTATCCGGGCCATCATCTGCAAAGCCTCTACAAGCAGCAGAACCCGCGCAAGCTGCGCCGCTACCTCGAGAGCTACGCGTCGAACCAGGCCTGGTGCTACTACATCGAGTGGGAGCTGACGCCCGATCCGCAGTACGGCTGGTTTCCCAGACCCAAGCAGAAGGTCTACGAGCTGGAGACGCTCAGGCTCAAGCTGTGGCGCTTCGGTCGCGTGATCATCGATTCCGGCCTCAACACGGGCGTCATGAGCTATGACGAGGCCGTCGAACTCGAGACCAATACCATCGGTTTCGTCGATGAAGGCGGCCGGATCAACATCGACAACATCACGGCGCGCACGGGTGCCGACTACGCGGCGCCGACGCTCGGCTACTTCCAGTGGATGCTGCTCCGCGAGGACTACTTCCAGAAAATGCGCGAGCTCGACCAGAAAGGCACGCTCAAGGACTTTCACGACCGCGTCTACAACATCGGCTTCCTGCCGATCGTGCTCGTGCGCGAGACCATGTTCCACGATCTCGAAGAGGAGTTCGGCCGCCGGTGATCCGGCCGTTTCCCAAGCGTGGGTCCGCGGCCTCGTGGCTCGCGGCGCTACTGGTCATAGCCGCAGCGGCCGTTGCGCAGGCGCCCGAAGGCAAACCAAGGCGCGCGGGGCCGGCGCCGCCGACGATGCCGGTCGACGCCGCGATGCTCGAGCGCGGCCGCGCGCTCTACGAATCGCAATGCATCGCGTGTCACGGGACAAACGGCGAGGGTCTCGTCGTCGGCGGCGACGGGCCCGAGATGACGCCGCCCGATCTCGGCGATGCGGCGTACATGCGGGATCGATCCGATATCGGCATCGCGCGCATGATCCAGTACGGCGGGTTCCGCATGCCCGCGTTCGCGGCGATCCGCGGTGACAATCTCGTCGGCCTCGTTGCCTACGTGCGTAGCCTCAGCTGGACGGACATCAGCCAGGTTGATTTGCAGACCCTCGCCCAAGGTGTGGTCGAAGCCTATGCGCCCGTGACGACCGCGATGCTCGAGAAACCGCCCGACGAGAGCTGGCTCATGTTCCGGCGGACCTACGACGGCTGGGCCTACAGCCCGCTCGACCAGATCGACAGGCGCAACGTCGGCGACTTGCGGCTCGCCTGGTCACGCGCGATGGAGCCCGGCGGCCAGTACACGACGCCGCTCGTGCACGGCCGCGTGCTGTACGTTCAGCATCCTGGCGACGTCATCCAGGCGCTCAATGCCACCAACGGCGACCTGATCTGGGAGTACCGCCGCAGGATCGAGCCCGGTGAGCGTTCGCGCAGCCGGCGCAACCTGGCGATCTACCGCAACCGGCTGTTTCATCTGACGGACGACTTTCACCTGATCGCACTGGATGCGCGAGACGGCACGCTGCTTTGGGAAGTCGAAGAGGAGGGCGCCGGCTCGGGCGTCGGACACATGGGCGGCCCGGTCGTTGCCGACGGCGTCGTCGTCAGCGGCCGGTCATGCTCGCCGAGCGGCGGGCCCGACATCTGTTACATCGCGGGCAACGATCCCGAGACCGGCCGCGAGCTCTGGCGCACGCGCACGATCCCGGGTCCCGGCGATCCCGGTGACGACAGCTGGGGCATCCCGGACGACAAGCGCCTGCACGTCAGCACCTGGGGCAGCGTGCCGAGCTACGACCCCGAACTCGAGCTGCTGTTCTGGGGCACGTCCGTGCCGACGCCGTCGCTCGAGGTGCTGCGCGGCACCGGCGGCCGCGACGTGCTGTATTCGAACAGCACGCTGGCGACGCGGCCGGCCGACGGCAGCATCGCCTGGTACTACCAGCACCTGCCGCGCGACAACTGGGATCTCGACCACGTCTTCCAACGCCTGCTCGTCGACGTCGCGGTCGCACCCGACTCCGACGAGGTGGCCTGGATCAGCGATTCGATCGAACCGGGCGAGCGCCGCCGGGTCGTGTCGGGTATTCCGGGCAAGACCGGCATCGTCTACACGCTGGACCGCGAGACCGGCGAGTTCCTCTGGGCGCGCGAGACGCTGCATCAGAACGTCATCGCGGACATCGATTCCGACGGCACTGTGCACATCGACGAGTCGATGGTGGTCGGCCCGTTCGAGGAGCTGCTCGTCTGCCCGTCACTGGGCGGCGGACGTAACTGGCCCGAGGGCACGTACAGCCCGCGGACCGGACTCATGTACCAGCCGCAGCAGAACATGTGCGTCCTGCAGACCGGCAACACCGACGATCCGAGACCTGAGGACGGCTACGCGACGAGCTGGATCGTTGTCGAGGACCCGGCCGTCGAGGGCGATCCGTACCCGGTCGGCCGCCTCGACGCCATCGACCTGTCGACGGGCCGGCAGGCCTGGAAGCACGAGCAGCGCGCGGCCATGCTCGGCACGGCGGTATCGACGGCCGGCGGACTCGTATTTGCGGGCGACCTGAACCGGCGTTTCATGGCGTTCGACGACGAAAGCGGCGAGGTCCTCTGGCAGTCGATCGTATCCGGTCCCGTGTCGGGTAGCGCGATCTCTTACGCCGTCGACGGCCGCCAGTACGTTGCCGTCCCGGTCGGCGGCGGCACGGCCTCGCCCGAACGACGCGCGCTGTCGATACACACCGAGCTCAAGCCGCCGCGAGACAGCCTGGCCTTGTTCGTGTTTGCATTGCCCGCACGGTGAAGAGGCGGTATCGCCCTGCGGGCCAGCGGGCGCGGCTACAGCTCGACGATCGGGACAAAGCCGCCGAAGATCATGCGCTTGCCGTCCAGCGGCATGGGGTTCTTCTCCTGGTCCGTACGCTCGTCCTCGAAGTCGTCGGACATTATTTTCGCCATGGCGGCGTCGTGAGTTGCCTTGTCCGGCCATTCGACCCAGGAAAACACGACCGATTCGTCCCCGGTCGCCCGCACGGCCTTGCGGAAATCGGTGACCTCTCCATCCGGCAGATCGTCGGCCCAACACTCGACAACCCGTGTGGCACCAAACTCGGTGAAGATCGTGTCGACGCGCTTTGCATACTCAACGAACTTCTCCTTGTTCGCGGTCGGAACAGCCATGACGAACCCGTCGATGTAGCTCATTGCGGTACCCCTTTGCGTTGAAGATGAAAACGCCAGTATGGCATCAGCCGCCGTTTCGCTCTGCATCGACGCAGGGCTCCGCGCCATAGTGCGATCGGTCAACGAAGTTTCCGCGGTAACGCGTTCGACACGTAGTCACCCGCGCCGACCTCGGAATACACAAAAGCCATCGGGAATCCGCTTCAGATTCGGGTTACAATTTGTCCGAACAAACGTTCGTAGAGCGGTCATGCCAAAAAGGGCGGCCGCTTACTTCGCACCGCGACCACCAACGCCCCAGGAAAACCCCGATGAGAACCCCGTCCTTCGTTCCGCTTTGCCTCGCGGCACTGCTGTTGCCCAAGCTCGCCGTCGACGTCCACGCCCAGGAAACCATGGACCCTCGCACACCGCACATCCTTTCCGAGCGGGAACGTTCGAGCGTAGTCGACGACTGGCTCGAAGAGCGGCTCGACACGGTCGTGCTGCCGCTCATGAGGCGCGAGGGCGTGGACATGTGGATCCTGATCGCGGGCGAGTACGACGAGGACCCGGTCGTCAAGACGATGCTGCCGACGACCTGGCTCAACGCGCGGCGCACGACGATCCTGATCTTCCACGACAACGGCGGGGACGTGGCCGAACGCCTGGCCGTCGCCCGCTATCCCGTGGCCAACCTGTTCCCGGCGGCCTGGGATGCGGATGCTGAGCCCGACCAGTGGGCGCGCGTCGCGGACATCATTCGCGAGCGCGATCCGCAGACGATCGCGGTCAATACCTCGGCCGACTTTCCGCTCGCGGACGGGCTGAGCGTCGGCATGCGCCGCAAGCTGATCGCAGCCCTGGGCACGCTCGAAGAACGCCTCGTCGAGAAACCGGGTCTTGCCGTCGGCTGGCTCGAAACCCGAACGGAATCGGAGATGGCAAGTTACCCGCACATCGTCCGTATCGCGCACTCGATCCTCGCCGAGATCTTTTCCGAGGCCTACGTTACGCCCGGGGTAACGACGACGGGCGATCTGCGCTGGGCCTTGCGGCAACGCATCACCGATCTCGGCCTCGATACCTGGTTCCACCCGAGCGTGCACGTCCAGCGCGCCGAGCAGGAGGCCTTTGCGATCGGCAGCATGGGTATCGACTCGGGCGAGGTGATCCTGCCCGGCGATTTCCTGCACGTGGACTTCGGCATCTCCTATCTGCGGCTCAACACTGACACCCAGCACCACGCCTACGTGCTCCGACCCGGCGAGACCGAAGCGCCGAAGGGCCTGCGCGACGGTCTCGCCGCGGCCAACAAGGTACAGGATGCGCTGACGTCGGAATTCCGGGTCGGCCGCAGCGGCAATGAGATTCTCGCAGCCGCACGGCGCACGATCGAGCGGCAGAAGATCAACGGCACGATCTACACCCACCCGATCGGCTTTCACGGCCACGGCGCGGGGCCGGGAATCGGCTCATGGGAAACCCAGGCGCCGCGCAAGGGCCTGAGCGGCAGCTACACGATGAACGCCAATACGGCGTACTCGATCGAGCTCAATGCGCAGGTCGAAGTGCCCGAGTGGGACGACCAGGTCGTGCGCTTCATGACCGAGGAAGACGCGTTCTTCGACGGCGAACGCGTGTATTACCTGGATGGACGGCAGACCGAGATTACGCTGATCCCGCGGCCGAAGTAGCCCGCATCCGCCACCGATTGCACGGGCCCTCGCTTGTCTTTTGTCCGCACAGGGTTTTTTCCTCAGTTGGCAATACAGCAAGTATTACGCGCCTTCGGAAGAAACCCTGTGCGAACAAAATCCTGTGCGATCATCCCGCGAATCGGTGGCGGATGCGGGCCGGCCGCCACTACTTCCAGCAGCGTTCCCAGTCGAACCCGGCCGTCGCGCCCGTCACGCCCTTGATGCCGGTATTGGTGAGCGTCAGCGTGCCGCAGTCGTCATTGACCTGCGAGCCGACCGGGGCGGCCTGGAGCGTGTAGGTCGTGGCGGTCGCCGCCGAGATGGTCAGGTTGTACGTCGGGTCACCGCCATCGATCGGGCAACTCGTCGGGAAGATATCGGGAGCGCCCGTGGCCGCGCCGCCCGGGCCGGCGCCGAGATAGGAACCGTTTACCGTGTGGTGCCGCTCCATGGCGTTGCCGAGCGCCGTCAGGCCGCCGGTGCACTCGGATCGCTTCGACGCGCGCACCTGCTCGAGGTAGGACGGGTACGCGATACCCATGAGGAGGGCGACGATCGCGACCGTCACCATGAGTTCGATCAGGCTGAAGCCGCGCTGCTTGTTGTAGGGCATCGTTGATTTCCTCGAGGAAGGCCGGGAGCGCCGCCGCTGCTATCGACGGTAGCTGCTCGGCAGGAGCCAGAAGTTCGTGATCACGCGGCCGGCCCCGGTCTTGAAGGCGACCACCGTCCCCGGGCGGAGTCGCGCCTTCGAAACGCTGTATGACTGCAGCGAGTGCACGACGACGTCGTCGGATATCGTGAATGTCGCGTCATCGATCACAATGCGGCCCTCGTCGAGGGACACGAAATCGATACTGCCCACGCGGCGCAGCTCACCCTGCGGGTAATAGTCGGGCAGGTCTCGCGCGGCGGCCGTCGCCGCGAGCACCCAACCCAGGATCAACACACTCAGAATCTTTTTCATGATTTGCTCCGAAGCCTTTGGTCGGGCCTACCGATTGAGTTCTTCCCAGGACAGTCGGCCGGTCCGCGGTCCGCCGAGGTCGATGATCTCGGTGACCTCGATCGTGCTGCCGCCGGTCGTCTGCGTCGTTGACGTGTAGCGCTTGTTCGCGAGGTTCACGGGTGACGCGGCGATGCCGGTGACCTGTATGCCCGCGGCAGGCTCATCGTTGATCGTGTCGCCATCGTCGATCGCAAAGTCGTTGTTGATGTCGAAGGCCACTTCAGGCGGCGCGCCGCCGGTCTCCCAGTCCGCCACCATCAGCCAGCTCGTACCGCCGGCCTGGCAGGGGTTATCGTCCGGTGTCGTTGTGTTGAAAAACACGAGATCGCCGCGGATGACCGCGTCGGTCACCTGGCGTTCGCCGGGGTCGGGAAGGTCGATGTACCAGCCGTCCGACACCGTGTAGTCCACCGGGTTCGTGGTCAGCGTGCGCCCCACCGTACCGTCGGGCGTCGAGCCCACGCCGATGGACTGCGCAACCAGGTCCGACTGCGTGACGCCGGGGCTGCCGCTGTCCCATACACCGACCATCGATTGCTGCGTGGTCGTCGTGATATCGGCAACGGTCAAATACTGGCCCGTGCCGAAGATCACGAGCGTATTGGGCTGGTTGAACGTCGATGTCGGCACGCCCGAGTTGCGCACGATGACCGGTGCCGCCGTAATCGCCTGCCCCGACGGGCCCGTGTACAGGGGCGCGGGCGACGAACCGCTATGGTAGTCGACGTCCCAGTTGTTGGTGTTCGATCCGGCCAGGTCGAAGGCCCACATGTTGCCGCGCAGGTCGCCGGCGTAGACGCGGTCGGCGCGACCGTCGCCGTCCGAGTCGATGACGGCCGGTGTTGAGAGCCCGTTGCGATTCGCCGCGGTGCCGACTTCCGTCGAGATTTCGAGGTAGTCCGAACCCGACGTCCAGGTGCCGTCGAGGCCTTCTTCCAGGAACAGGATGAACAGCTTGGCCTCGCCGTCGCCGAGGTCGTTGTAGCCGTTACCGAAGACGGCGCCCCAGCGAATCGAATTGCCGGGACCCTCGAGCGGCACGATCGACGGGCGGCTGAACGTATGGCCGAGATCCGGATCGTCGCTGCTCGTGAACTCCCAGAGCACGGCGTTGGCGGCGGCAGTCGCCAGTTCGGACACCGCCGTCGGGTCGGTCACGTCGAGTGCGAACAAACCGCGGCCTCCGCCGCGCAGTCCTCCGACCATGATCGTCTTCCAGCCAACCGAGCCGGTCGGCGCAGTGCGCACGTAAGCATCGGCGAGCGTAGCCGTCAGGTCGACCTTGTACCGGTGCGTGTAGGCGGGATCGGTCAGGTAGTGCAAACCGTCGGCGGTGCCGGTCGAGAACAGCGACTCCGGCAAGTAGGCGAACAGCTCGCGGCCGCTCGACTGCTCGAGCGCATGCATCATGCCGTCGTTGCCGCCGACGTAGACGACACCCGGCCGCGACGCCTTCGCTTCACGGAATTCCGTGAAGGTCTGGCCCGCACTGCTCGGAAACGGCGGTACGTCGGGCCAGTTCGACTCGGGCGCGCCGGCGAATACCGGGCCGGAGTGCACGATGTCGCCCAGCCGGCTGGCACGAACACGCAGGGCTTTATCCGTATAGGTATCGGTGCCGTCGTCGTAGTAGCAGCTTCCGGCAGCCGCACGCTCGCAGGCCCGGTCGCCGCGCAGATAGCCAAGCCGGGCCATGCCCGTGGCGACGTTGTCCACGGCACCGCTCGGATTGGTCCGAAGGTCTGCCTTCTGCGCCGACGTCAGGGACGCCCACTGCAGCGGTATGCCGTCCGAACCGTCATAGCTGAGTATCGTTCGCGGCGATGTCTGGAGATTGCGCGAGGTCAGCTTCGTGCCTGCGGACCAGGCCGGAACCGTGGCGATCGTGCCCGAGTTCGGGTCCAGGTTGTAGGCCAGAAGGTCTCCGGACCAGCGCTCGCTGTTGAACAGCGCCAGGTACAGCTGCGAGTTGGTGCTCAACGACCCCGTGTTGAATGCAACCGACGACGAGGAACCGGTTCGTCCCTGGATCGATGTGAGCGCGCCGCGCAGGCCGTTGATCAGCTGCTCGGGGTTCTGCGCGCTCAGGAACTCGCCGCGGCCGTTCCAGGCCGCATGCCGCAGGTCGTCAATCCTGGCCTGATCCGTGTTGGGCACGGGCCAGGCGAACGGGTCCGTCGTGCTCGACGGCATCGCCGTCAGGGCGCCGTCGACACCGAACGCAACGGAATAGGTCACGACGTGCTGCGCCGTGTTCTCATCGATGCCCGACGGCGGGGGTGCGAGCAGGTCGTCGACCCCGGGACGAAGGTCGTTCTCGTAGTAGTCCATCGCGATGTCGGCCAGCGTATCCGACTCGCCGTCGCCGTAGGGCCCCGCGGTACCGCTGTCCCAATCGGTGTTGTCGTCGCCATCGGCATTGCCGGCTCCGCTGAAACTGCCGTTGTAGAAGCCGTCCGTCATCATCAGCGTGAAGTTCTGCTGACATTCGCCGCCGTCCGCCGCCGGTGCGGCCGGACAGCTGCCAAAAAAATCGTTGCTTTCGCAGCCCAGGTACTCGCCGGCCTCGTTGAGCGCGCTGCGGAGCGGCGTACCGCCGTCCGCCTGCATCGTATACAGCGCATCGAGGAGGGTCTTTTTCTCGCCGGTTCGCGGGTCTGCGTTCATCGACTCGATGCTCGTATTGACCGAACCGTTGTTGTGCAGCGTCACGATGCCCATGCGTGCATTGCTGGCGTCGGCGATGACCTGGCCGTATGCCGCCTTCGCCACGAGCTCACGCCTGCGGTAGTAGCTGAACCAGTTGGCGAAGTTCTGTAGCTCCTCGGCGTAGGTGCACGAGGTCGGCACCGCGCAGTCGAGCCGCGCCGGGCCGCCGGCGTAGGTCGCGGTCGCCGGCCGGATTTCGATGAGCGTGTGTCCATCGTCGATGTCCACCGCGAGGTCGCCGTCCGTGTCGACCCAGGTGTAGTAGCGAGCCGGGTAGAAGTCCTCGACGTCGAACGAGGCCAGTCCGCCCTGACAATAGTCGGTCGAGTAGGTTACCTCGGCCGTCAGGTCAACGGTGCCGGTTCCCGGCACGTACGGATCGAGCGGCGCGGCGGTCGGGCTGACGTTGCCGTACGGCACGCCCGTGGAATCCTCGCCCGACCAGGGCAGATACCGGGTGCCCGGATCGTAATACGCCCGGTTGTAATCCCGGTTCCACGCCCGCCAGACACCGCCGTACGGCGCCGCGATGCCCTGCGCGTCCAGCCCCTCTTCTGTGGGTACGACCCAGTTGTCTTCGTTGTCGGCCGCGGGCTGCGCGTACTCGTAGCGGCAGCCCAGCCAGATGAGACCATCGTCTTCCTCGGTCATGAGGCCCCAGTCCATGCTGCCCGAATCGTCGATCAGGAACAGGATGTTGGGTTCGACCGCGCTGGTCAGGAACAGCGGCGAGTCCGCCAGCACGCCGGGCGCGGCCGAGTTCTCGGACGGTGCGATCAGCAGCGTGGCGACGGCCAGTGCAGCCGCCGTGGAAGTCCTTTTCGATGTCGTTCTCATGATCTCGTCTCGTCCGACCGGAGTCAGAATATGCGTCCGTACTGGCTGCGCAGGATGACCTCCGCAGATTCGGCATTGCCGCCTGTTCCGCGCACGGTGACGCGGAAGACCGTGACGGTGCCGGTGCCCTTGTTGTCGCCGTAGCCGGACATGTTCATGGCGCCTTCATCACTCATGATGTCGGTGACGTGCTTGACCACGTAGCGCGGCGGCTCATATGACCCGTAGCTCATTGCGGCTACGGCATGCTGGCTGCTGTCCGACCACGTGGCGTCTTCCCAGTACACGGGCTCGACGTCGGTCCTGCCGTAGAGGCCCGCCGTGTCCCCGAAATCGCCGAGGCTCGTAACGCCTTCGATAAACTGCTCGGCTTCCCGGACGCCGGACTCGGCCGCCTGAAATGCGACATTCCGATCCCGCGAGTTGCCGGCCATTTTTTCCTGCAACACCGTGTCGCGAACGCTGCCTACGGCGATCAGCGTAACGATCAGCAGGAAGATCAGGCTGACCACCATGACCGCACCGCGCTCCCGGCGCGGCATGTGGCGTTGCAGACTGTTCTTATTCGTCATAGCGATTCCTTTCCGGTGCATCAGCGGCGGTTCCTGAGGTTTACCGTGGACGTATAGACCTGCCGCAGACGCGTGTCCGTGGGGGTCTGCGTCGTTCCGAATACGTCGAAAGGCGGTTGCGCGGCGCCGCCGGTCAGGTTGTCGTCGCGCGAACGCACGACCACGGCGAAGCGCACGCTGATGACGCGCGTCATGTCAACAACCTGGTCCGCGGGAACGTAGTAGTTCGCGATGCTGGCACCCGGGGCACCCGGCGGGTCGGTGTCCTCGCCGTAAAGAATCTGCAGGTCCTCGACGTTGTCCAGGAACTCCTGGCCGTTGCGGAGCAGCACGGGCTCGCCGTCCGCTCCGACGTCGATGCGATAGTCAACCTCTTCCGCCGTGTGCACGGTTGCGTCCGGGCCGTAGATCTTCGAGAGACAGTGGGCGTTGGCGCCCGGGCAGCCGGGATTGGTAACGTTGAAGTTGCCGGGCGAAGCGGCGCTGCCGGTGTTGTGTACCAGCGTGCCGGAAGTGCCGGGGTTGGCGTTGGTCACCTGGAAGATATCCGCACTGGAGCAGTCGCTGACCAGGATGATGTCGCCGAACTCGATATCGTTGTCCGCCGCGACCTGCAGGTTAGACGATGCCTGCGGGCCGTAGGGCGGTTCGAGATTCAGTCCCAGGTCGGTGCCGCCGCGAAAAATGACGCTATCCGCTACGCCCGCGCCGCCCTCGGTGCCGACGATGCCACCGGTCGCGAAATCGATGAACCCGCCGCCCCCGGCGGGGTCCAGGTTGTTGACGATCGAATTGGTTTGGCTCGCACAGCCCCAGAAGCCGGCCATGCGCGCATCTCTCGCGAAAACTTCCAGCGCGGTGCGGCCGGTCTCCTGCATACGGGCCGCCGCTTCGTGGACGCGGTAGGTCAGCCGCGAGGACGAAAACACCTGCTGCATTCCCCCTACGAGGAACAGACCGATGACCATCGCGACGAGGACCTCGATAAGAGACAGGCCGGCTTGATGCTTTGCAGTTCGGTTTCGCATTCCGGAATCCCGCTCAGAGTCGGACCGTGGCCGAGAATCGTTCCATGTTGTCGGCCGTGACGCTGATCTGGCCGTCGCGGTCGTCGTCCCACCAGATCTTTATCGAGAACTGGGTGCCGACACCGTCGCACTGCGGATCGGTGGCACTCGAGCCGTCGTCGGGCGTGCTGTCGATGCATACGAAGCCCTCGCCCATCGGCAGCAGATCGGCAACCGCGTTGTTCCACTGGGCGAGGTCATGCTGTGCCATTTCGGCCGGTGTGCAGCCCGTGCTGGTCTTGCAGCCGACGATGATCGCCGCCGAGGCCGGCGCGTAGAAACCGTCCAACGCGGCCTGCACGTTTGAGCGCATCCGGTCGGCCAGGTCGTAGGCCATGGCCGTCGCCTGCGAGCGCACGAAAGCGCTCTGGTTGTTCTGCAGGGAGAGGGTCTGCAGGCCCGCAACGCCGACGAGCCCCACGCCCAGGATCACGCTGGCGACGAGTACCTCGACCAGCGTGAATCCACGCTGGCCCATGGCGGGCTTGCCGGAGCTGAGCCGGCCCATTGCCGGGGATGACGCGCTCATGTGCAGACCTGGCGCGCGACTTCGGTGCGGCCGACGCCGTTGATCCGGATCACCCGGCCTTCCTCGCCGCTGCGGCTGTCGCAGAGTTCCAGGTCGTTGGCGCCCGCGGTGAGAAAGCCGCGCGCGTTGTAAGTGATCGGGTCGGCGCCGACGCTCTCGAAGGTCAGCGCGTCTTGCATCGGCTCCTGCACGGACACGATTTCGCCGGCGCTCGCGGCGCCGTCCCTGTCGCGGTCGACCCAGACCATCCAGCCGTTCGACCAGTCGGTGCCGGGGTTGCACGACGGCAATGCGGCCTCGTAGTCGAGCAGCGGGCAGATCGTCGCGTTACGCTGGAAGCGGACCGCCGCGCTGCGCGTGGAGGCAACGGCCGCCATGAACGCGTTCGACTGGTCGGTCAGCCGATTGTCCATGATCACGTTGCGAAACGACGGTACGCCGACCGACAGCAGAACACCGGCGACCGCGAGCACGATCATCAGCTCGAGCAGTGTTACACCTCTCTGTCCATTTTTCGTGTCGTTCACGGGTCGTCTCCAACGTGATCGGGCGACGCGTTCCACATGCCGAATCGCTCCGAGGCGAGACCTTCTCATGGGAGCGCTCCAGAGCGCTGTGAACGGAATCACGGAATTCCAAGCGCGTGCGTTTTCACGCTCGGAACTAGATGATTTATAAAGCGTTTTTTCGGTTTTGTCCGGGTCCCGCAGAGGGCTGCGCAACGAACGAATTGGACATAATAAGAGGGCGTTTTCGGACCGTTTCAGACGAGCGGTAGAGGACGTCCGACGAGCGGTTTGTCGTCGAAAAATGCCCTCGCCGGCTACTCGGAAAAAATTGCTTCGAATTGCGGCGGAACCGGGTTCGTCCAATCCCGTTTTGAGGTCCTGACCATCTCGATGACTTCGTCGATCAGGACCCGGTTGTCGAACACGACCCCGTCCTTGATCGTCCAGCGGATGCCGCCCTTGCGGACAATGGCGCCGTCGGCCGAATCCATCGCGCCGAACGCGTAGAGGAACCGCAGGTTGTCGAGCGGGTTGCCGTCGACGATCAACAGATCGGCGGTGTAGCCGGTCTGCACGAGCCCGAGATCCGGCCGGCGCAGCGTAATCGCGCTGTTGTAGGTCGCGCTCTTAATCACTTCCAGCGGATTGAGGCCCGTCTCGTGCAGCAGTTGAAGCTCCCGGACATTGGCAATGCCGCTGGTATTCCAGAGATACGGATCGTCGGACGCATAGGACAGATGACCGCCGCGCTTCGCGAACTCGTAGACGAGTTTGCCCCACTTGCGGTAGAGCTCGGCCCAGCGCTGCTCGTCTTTCGACGTCCAGTCCCAGTGGTGGGAGGCGTGGTACGCCGGGTTCGCGAAGTACCAGTCGATGAGCTGCGCGTGCGTGAAGCGTTCGTGCCACGGCAGGCCCATGGCCCGATTGAGGTCGCGGTTGACCTCGTAGGCGCTCATGTCCGGGATCAGTGCAACGCCGGAGGCGACGAGCCGGTCGACGACCTCACCGAACAGGACGTCTTCTGGCGCGTCGTGCCATACCTGGCCGGCCTCGCGGAAGCGCATGGCCTCATCGAGGTAGTTGTAGTCGGGCGGGAAGTCCTGCACGCCACCGCCAAGCGCCGATTCGGCGAAGCCGTAGTGGTGCTCGATCATCGTCACGCCAAGTTCGGCGGCCCGGACCGAGTCGACGATCGCGATGTCGGAGGGCGGCAAATGGACGGTCGTGATGCCGCCCGCGTCGTAGACGGCCCTGGCCACGGCACCGAATAGCTCGGCGTTCCAGGCCAGGCTGCCAATGCGTACGACGTGCGCATCCCGCATGACGCGCTCGACCAGCCGGTCGACGCGCTCTGGGTCGTGCCAGGGCTCGATTTCGTCGGCCGGCGGCGCATGGCCCGGGTCGCGCGATCGCGTCGGCCCCCAGTCGCGGATCGGGAACATGCGCGGCGCCGTGATCTCGTTCTCGTTCGACAGCCGCTGCTGCTCTAGCGCCGCCTCCCAGCCGCGGCCCGCGCCGTTGACCATCGTCGTGACGCCGTGCGCGAGCTTCAGGTTGTAGACGTACTGCAGCGGCAGCGCGTCGCTGCGGATGTGACAGTGCAAATCGATCAGTCCGGGCATGACGTACATACCGCTCGCGTCGATGACCCGGTCGGCGTCGATCGCCGTGCCGGCCGGGCGGCCCGTGACGCCGTTGTAGCTGACGATCTGTTCGATCCTGTTGCCGGCGACGATGATGTCGGCAGGTCCATATGCGGGCCCGCCGTGGCCCGGGATCACCATCGCGTTGACGATCGCTAGCCGTTCGTAGGGCCCTTCGCGGGCGTCATCTGACGCGTCGGCGAAAGCCCGGCCTTGCACGAGACAGCCCGCGACGGCCAACAGCAGGAATGCGAACGAGCGATTGCGTCTTGCGTTCATCGGCGTGACTCCGTTGTTGTTTCCTCGACTCAGCGCCGCCGGCCCCTGATCAATACGTCGATGTTGCCGGGACGGTCGTTCGAGTACACGAGTTCGACGCGGCCGTCATCGCGCGTGCGGACAACGGCGGGTACGGCGTTCGCCGCGAGATACCAGCCGTGCGGCAGTACCACCGTGTTGCGTGAGCGGCCGAAGCTCCTGTCCCAGAGGAACTCGTCTCCGGTCAGGAAGTAGCGGTTCGGATCGGTATAGGTTTCGGTAATGCGCAATAGCGTGCTGCCGCCCTCGGGGACAGGGTCGAACCAGATGACGACGAGCTCGGTTGCGTCGGTGACGGGCTCGCCGATGTCGATGTTGCGGTCCGTGATCTCGCTGCCGTTCAGAATCTCTACCTCGAGTTCTTCGCCCGTGTCGAGAATCTCGGCAGACGGGTCACTCGCCTTGCTGCCCGGGCGCACGATGTTGAGGTAGCGGTCCATACCGGGCCGCGTCTCTTCATAGTCGTGATACAGCCTGAATGAATGCGTCTCGGGCGGCTGAAGAAAGTAGACGATATCGCGCGATTGCGGGGCGCGCTGCGGGATGTCGAAGTCGAGGCGCGCCATGGGTCGTTCGCTCGTCATAGTCTTCGGAGCGGGCGGTTTGGCGGTTGATCTGGCCGTCGGCTCAGCAGGCAGCGGCCGTGCAGTCACCTCGTAGGGTACGCCGGCCGACCCAGGATTGATGAAACTGACCTCGACGCGGCCGTCTGCCCGGGTCAGCACCTGAGACGGGTAGTTGACGGACACGAGCTCGTAGCCGGGCGGCAACGTCACGGCGTTGCGCTTGACGCCGAGCGTACGCGTGAACGTGATCGTGTCGCCGTCCGCGAAGTAGCTCGCCGCGTCCTCGTAGGTCTTGTCGATGAGCAGGCGGCCGCGGCCGTCCTCAGGCACCGCGCGCGCCAGATCGACGCGGATGTACTGCGAGTCCGGGTCCGCGTCGGGTAGCAGGCCGCTTGCCCTCGCGTCCCTGCCGTCGACGAGCGACCACTCAAGCGCCTCGCCCGTCATTCGATCGTACACGCCGTGCACGTCCGGCCTGCTGCCGCGTCGAATCGGGTTGTAGTAGCGCGTCGCGCCGGGCGTGGCCGCGCTGACGTCGTAGTAGATCCGAAAGCTGTGCGTGTCAGGCGGCAGCAATTCGTAGCGTGTAAACGCGTCCGCGCTCGTCTGCACGCCGTCGGCAGCGGCAAGCGGTGCGAGCAACACGAGTCCCAGCAGCAGATTCCTCATCACTTCCTCGTCAGTTCGTTTCGCCTTCAAGCAGCTCCACGCCGGCTTCGTAAATCCGGTCGAGTTCGGGAAAGTTCTCATCGAGCCAGGCATTGCCGCCCTCGAACACGGGGTCCTGCCTGCCGCCGCGAATGCCTCCGCCGGCGCGCTCGCCGTAGCCCGAGTACAGCGCGTCGGCGACGTCCATGCCCTGTACGACGCGGCCCATGATCGCGAACTCCATCGTGTCGAGCTCGGGCTTGTCGCGCAAGTTGATATAGACCTGGCTCGTGCGGTCGTCGTCCGACGTGCCATGAGCAAACGCGAGCGTGCCACGCAGGTTGCTCTCGACGACCGGATCGTCAGCGATCGGCGCGTCCCGCCAGGCCTTCGAGATTGCGGGGTCGCCGTTGATCCCGAACTGCACGAACTCGCCGTCGCGGACGCGATGGATGCGCATGTCGTCGTAGTAGCCGAACCGGACGAGGTTGTAGAAGCGGTCGACGCCGACCGGCGCCCAGTCGCGGTGAAGCTCGATGACGATCAGGCCCCTGCTCGTCTCGAGACGCACGCGAAACTCGTCTGGCGCTCTCGCGGCAAACGCGTCGGCAGTCGGGTCGTGCAGAGCAATGCGGCGGTAGTAGTCGCGGGCCTCGAGAACGCCGGCCCGGTAAGCGTCTTTTTGCGCGGCAGTCGTCCAGAGGTTGCGGTCCAGCGCGAGCCGCCACGTCGTCTCGACGGACTCGGCCAGGAACGCGGCATCGTCGGCCGACGTGAAGGGTTGATCGTCGCGAACGACGTAGACCGCCGAGGTCTGCGCGAAGGCGAATTCGTCGCCGACGTAGCGGCTGGTCGGGCCGATCGCGCGCGCCGCGATCCAACCCGAGCCGGGCAGATCGATCGTTGTCTCGAACGCCCAGCTATCGCTGCCGCCGGACAGCGACCAGGTCTCCCGGACCTTGCCGTTGACGATGATCTCGGCCCTGTCGAGCGGTGCGATCGAGCTCAAGTCGAGTTCGACGGCGACAGCATCGGCATCGTCGCGGTTCAGCCGCAGCTCATCTCCCGGCTCCTTGCCGCCGACCGTAAGGAACAGCAGCGGCCCGCTCGTCGCGAACGTTCGTCCGGCGCGCACGGCATCGATCCAGGTCGAGAAGCCGAAGGCTTCACCAGGCGCGAGCCGGGCGTAGGTTCGGGCCGTGCCCCCCGAAGCGTCGAACCAGACGTCCGAGAAATTGTCCGTGCCGCCGGTTGCGGCGAGCCGGATACCGCTGTTCAGCAGCCGGTAGTAGACGGCGGCCGACTCGAGTTCCCGCGATGCGACCGATACGACGTCGTAGAAATCCGCTTTGCCGAGCGCCGCCAGCACAGGCAGGTCGCGCCGGCCGACGTCCCCGGGCGTCGCGGTCGGCCCGTTGAACGGGTGCACGAAGCCCGCGATGCCGCCTTCGGCACGCGCCGCGTCGATGTGGCCTAAGCCGAGCGTGTCGGGCGCGAACGGCGTCGACGGCACGCCGCCGATCATCGGCATCTTGAATTCGTCGATGCCGATCAGCGCGAAGTGGCCGAAGTAGCCGCGATATTCCTGGGAGTAGCGAAGGATCGTCTCGCTCGTCGACAGCGGAATCGGTTCCCCGGTGAGGTCCGACCAGCGGCCCATGATCTTCGTGCCGTCCATATGGATCAGCGCGTTGGCGACGCCGAGGCCGTCGGCGCTCAACTGCGTGAAGAAGTCCTCGTGGGTGAGCCCGTAGCGCCCCTCGTGAAGATCGTGGACGTGCATGTCGCCCGAGTACCAGCCGAGTTCGGACAGGTCTACGTCGATCGGCTCGAGCCGGATCTCGACCTCGGTGATGCCGTTGGCCGGCACGTCGACGAATTCGTGGCCGGGCTGGAACTCGAAGCCGCGCATCGCCTCGACGAACGTGCGCCCGGCCGGCACCTCGATCTCGAACGTGCCGTTTACGTGCTGGTAGTGGATGCGTGTCGAGGGCACGACGCGATGGAAGCCTTCGTCCTCGGCGTAGGCGCGACCGTCGCTCGCCCGAAGCATCAGACGCGCGGGCATCGTTCGCCCGTCAGGTCCGACGACGCGTCCGCGCAGCGTGCCGGTCGGCACGCCGGGATCGCGATCGTCCGTGTCGACCGGCCGCCATGACGCGCGACGGCCGCCATCGGCACTGACAATATGCAGCCGCGTCGGCCCGCTCGCGTTCGAGACGAAGGCGACTCGCGTCCCGTCCGGACTCGGCGCGGCATCGAACTCGTCGGCCGGGTCTTCGGTGATCCAGGCGCGATTGCCGCCGGCCGCGGGCACGCGCGCGACGTCGTTGCTGCCGGCCGCGTCGCTTACGTAGAAGAGGCTCGCGCCGTCGGATGCCCAGCGAGGCTTCATTCGATAGCTCGATTCCTCGTAGTGCACGAGCTTAGGGCTCCCGCCCGGCAAAGGCATCGTCCAGATGCCGCCCGAACCGATGCGGCCGTCGACGCTGCCGACGTAGGCAAGCGTCCGCCCGTCCGGTGAGACGGCCGGCTGGTACTGGTTACCCGGACCGAAGACGACGGCTTCGACGCCGCCGCCGTCAACGTCGACTCTGAGAATGTCGAGATTGCCCGCGCGCCGGCTTGCGAAATAGACGTACTTCCCGTCGCGGCTCCACTCCGGCGCGAAATCGTCATCGCCGTCGTCGGTCAGGATCCGGATCTCGCCACCGCCGGCGTCGACGACGCCTACGTCCAGGTTGCCGTCGCGGTCGACCGTCAGCGCGATCCGTTCGCCGTCCGGACTGAACGCCGGCTCCGAGTAGTAGTGCGGCCCGCGGGTCAGCGCTTTCGCGGTGCCGCCGGCGACCGGCATGACCCACACGTCGCCGCGCATCGCAAACGCGAGCCGCGCAGCGTCCGGGCTCCAGTCCGGATCGAGCGGCCCGGTCGAGACGGCCGGCAGCAGATGGAAATCGATGCGTGACTGGGCCGTCGCTTCGGGCGCGGACAGCGTCAGCACTCCGACCGCGGCGGACAACACGGCGGCTTGGCAAGCCGCCGGCCGCCGTCGCACGCGAGCTGTCTCAGATCTTGAGATGAGCCCACTCTTTGGTGAGATTCGGCACGCTGCCCTGCACCCAGCCGCTCTCGTCCCCCACGACGACGTTGTCGGACGGGTTGTATCCGAAGCCCTTCTCCGGGTTGAACAGGCCGGGTTCCATCGAGAACGTCATGTTCTTCTCGAGCGGAGTCGTATCGCCGAGCGAGATATACGGTTCCTGGTGTCCTTCCCAGCCCTCGCCGTGGGCGACACGCTGGTAGAGGTAGTCCTGCATCCCTTCCTCGAGCTGATACTCGTGGACGGCCCTAGCGATCTCCTGGCAGGGCGTGCCGACCTTCGACATCTCGATCTGCATCTCGGATCCGCGCGCCATCACCTCCCAGACCTTTTCCCACTCGGCCGGCCAGTCGCCGACCTGGTAAGGGCAGTACAGCTCACCGCCGCATCCGGAGAGCTTGACGCCGCCCGAGACCTGTAGCGAATCGCCGCGCTTTACCTTGTTGTGGTGGAACTGGTTGGGGTGCGGATACGCCGTGCCGATGCCGGTTCGGCAGCCGATACGGATACGGATGCCGACCGCGCTGTGCGGGTGGCCATCGCGCTTGATGTCCCGCATGATGAGATCCGTGCCGTATTCGGTCGCCGCCGTGCGGATTTTGAAATCCGTCAGGTCGGTGCCGTGCTTGAGAATGTAGTCGCGCGTCCACGCGTGTATCTGGCTGAAGTAATCGTACGCGCGCTGAGAGAGCGCGATTTCCTCCGGCGTCTTGACGCGACGCATTTGCACGCAGACGTCGCTTACGTCCTCGAACGTCGCGTCCGGCAATACCTCGCGCATCCGCGCCATCGCTCCGACGGTCGGCGACTGGCTGAGCCCGATCCTGCCGCCGCCATAGCCGCGCCGGGCAATACCTTTCAGCTGCCACTCGATTAGGTCGACCGGAGCGCTGATCGAGACCCGGCCCTGGTCCGGGTAACCGTCTTCGGACGGCGGATAGTCGTAATAGTAGTCGCCGTCGGTGAACCACCAGCTGCGTACGAGCTCATAGTCGAGCCCAGGATGAAACCAGTGAACGGCCAGATCGTCGGTCGGGATGAAGCACGAAAAAGGCCGTTCGGTCGTCGAGTGCCAGAGGCCGGTGAAATAGATGAGATTCCAGCGATCCGAGATCAGGATGCCGTCGAGGCCGCGTTCCTCGAGCTTGTTCTGCAAAACGCCAACCTGCCGCTGGTGCCACTCCAGCGGCAATCGGTCGGCCGTGGCGGCCGGCGGATGCTCGGGTCGCTTGACGAGGAGTTTCGCCGAATCGCCGGACGGCGTCGCTGCCGCCGAGTTGTCGTTGCGCGACTCGCTGTTGTTGCCCGAGTCGGCGCTGCAGGCGGCGCCGGCGGCCCCGAGCGCGGCGATACCGGTGTTTTTCAAGAATTGTCTGCGCGTTGCCATGTGCAAATCCTCCCGTTTGTAGGGGTCAGGTGACCGTCATCCGCGCACCGTCCCGGTGCTCAGCGATCCGTCTTCTGTTGTTCGCCTATGGGTCGACCAGGAACGGTTCTCTCACGATGTCGGGACCGGCACCCACTTTCGATTCCTCCACGATGCGCGCGATTTCTTCGAGCATCCTGTCGTTCTCGATGACGACGCCGTCCTTGATCGTGTGCACGATGCCTTCGGTGCGATACATCTCGCGGTCCTCGGTCATGCGAATCGCGCCGAACGGGTACAGGTACTTGAAGTCCTTGGCCGGGCTGCCGTCGACGATGATCAGGTCGGCGACATAACCTTCCTGGATCAGTCCGAGTTTCGGTTCGAGGATCGTCTTGGCGCTGTTCAGGTTGGCCGTCTGCAATACCTCGAGCGGATGCATGCCCGACTCCAGCACGAGCTGCAGCTCGCGCACGTTGCCGAAACCGCCCGTCGACCACTGGAAGTTGTCGTCGGTGCCGTAGGCGACCCTGCCGCCCTTGTTGTTGAACGAGTAGATCAGGTCGCCCCAGAGATCGTAGAGGTTGTGCCACAGGTACTCGTCGTAGGACGTCCAGTCGTACTGGAACGACGCGTGGTTTACCGGGCTCGGCAGGTGCCACTCCCAGAGCGCCTGGTGCGTGTACTTCTCATGCCAGGGCAGGCCCTGAGCGCGGATCACGTCGCGGTTGGCTTCGTAGGTGGCGCGGTTCGGCTGCATGACGACGCCCGTGTCGGCGAGCTCCTGCGCGACCTCTTCGAGCAGGCGTTTGCGCATCTCGGGATTGCGCTTGACCTCTTCCCAGACCCGGCCGGCCTCGCGGAAGCGGATGTTTTCGTCGAAGTAGTTGTAGTCGTTCGGGTACTCCTGGATCGTGCGGTCGAGCGCCGACTCGGCGTAGCCGTAGTGGTGCACGATCATCGTGACGCCGAGCTTGGCCGCGTCGAGCGCATTGACCTCGGACGTGCTGTTCGGCTGTATGTGTACGGCGCTGATCGAACCGGCCGCCGTAACGGCCTCTGCAGCGGCGCCGAACAGCTCGGCGTTCCAGCAGACGCTGTTCAGGTACACCTGCCGAACGCCGTTCCTGGCCATCTCGCGGGCGACGCGATCGGCCATCGCCGGGTCGCGCAGCTGTTCCTCCGAGAAGTCGGTCGTGGCACCCCAGCCGTACAGCGGGAACAGGCGTGGCGAAAGCACGTCGTTGTTTCGCTCCGCCTCCATCATGTCGCGAACGCGGTTCGGTTCGGCGGGCCCGACCGAGGTCACGCCGGTCACGAGCTGCATGTAGTGGATGTAGTCGAGCGGCAACTCTTCGCTGCGGTAATGCAGATGGAGGTTGATCATGCCGGGCATGACGAACTTGCCGTCGCCCTCGATGATCCGGTCGCCCGTCAGGCGCGGCTCGTCGTCCTCGGAGTGATCGCCGAGCGGATCGTAGCGGCGCATCTCGGCGATGACGTTGCCCGTGATCAGGATGTCCCAGGGCCCCGAGGCCGGTCCGCCATGGCCGGGAATGACCATGACGTTGCGGATGACGAGGCGGTCGTACGGCCCTTCGGCAAGCTCGCCGAAGCGTTTGGTTTCTTTCGGGTTCGGCTTGAGCTGGACCTTGTCGACCTGTGCCACGGCATTGCCGGACAGCGTGATGGCCGCAAGCGCGACCGCGATCAGTTGCGCGGCGAGCTTGTAGAAGGAGGAGCGTGCAGGGTTCTTGTTCATCGGGTCACCGTCAGTCGATTCGATTGCATACGTGTCGGGAGGCGGTCAGGACCGTGCGCTGTTCTGTCTGCTTATAAAGAATCGTTCTCGCTCGCGCGCGGTCGACACACCGTGCGGGGCCGTCTGCCGGCCCGAAACGGGATATATAATATATTATTTGTTTCGTTTGTGACAGACGAGAGAGGCGCAAAAGTCCGAGGCCAGCGTGGAGGAACGCGGTCGCGGTAAACTGTCAGCCGCAATCCCATGCGGCCCGGATCGAAAACAGATTGAGCCACGCAAACAAGACAACCGGAACGTTCACGCTGGCAGCTTTCGCTGTCCTGGCTCTGGTTCCGCTGCCTGGCCAGACGCAGACGGTGGAGGCCGACGACAGAGCGGCCGTCGTGCGCCAGTTTCTGGAGGCTTTCAATGCACAGGACGCGGCAGCGATGGCGGCGCTGGTTACCGATGACGTCCAGTGGCTGTCAGTCAGCGACGGAGCGACCGCCGTCGAAGTCGAAGGCCGATCTGCCCTGACCGCCGCGATGACGGACTACTTCAGTGCCTGCCCGAGCTGCCGTTCCGAGATCGCGAGCCTCATGTCCAGCCGTGAGCGCGTTAGCGTCGTCGAAGTGGCCAGCTGGGATGGGGCCGACGGACCTCGGTCGCAGCGCTCGATGGCGGTCTACGAGTTTTCGGGGGCGTTGATCCGGCGCGTGTATTATTTTCCCGAGGAGCCGTAGCGACGACTGCTGGCGCGTCCACACGCCCTGAACCCGGCGTCAGTTGTTGACCCGGAGCGGCCATTGAATCAGCTGTGGCTGAATAACGATACGACTCGATATGGATTCGCAGAAACTGCATGACTGGCTTCAGGTAATCGGTATCGCCGCGGTCGTAGCCTCGTTGATCTTTGTCGGAATGCAGATAAAGCAATCAGATGAAATCGCACTGGCGGAAGTTCTCGAAAGCGCGGCGGCGCGAGCGATCGAGGAGCGCGCGTTGGTCGCGGCACATTCGGATACGTGGCACAAGGCTTGTCTCGGTGAACAGCTGACCGCACAAGAGCGCTTGATCGCCGCCAACCTGTACATGAACTACCTGCAAAACAACTTCAACTCCTGGGTTCGATTGCAACAGACAGGAATCGGAGCGGTCGGCGGTCAAATGTTTGTTGATGCTTACGCGGCGAATCTTCACAGATACACCGGCTTCAAGCAGATGGCATTGTCTTTCGCGGAATGGCGCGAACTCGGCGCGCGCTTTCATGGAGAGTTGGCGAAGGAGTACCGTACGGCGGTCCTTCGGCGGGTCAGCGAGCTCGAGGAGCTGGAACCCAATCCATCAGCAGATATCATGTGGTGTGGGGTCAGATAGGGTCACTATCCGCTATTGGTCGGCTCAAGCTCAGCGCCTGGCCTGCGAATGAACGACCGGATGCCTCGGAACGGGACCTTGCACGTTACCGCGGAAACGTCTGATGACATTCCTTGATGTCTCTCGCGCAAGAGCGAGCTGGTCGCCGGCAACGCGGCCGTTCTAGTACCCCTCCGCATGCCCCCCACGCCGCGGATCGGCAACGCCGGTCAGCGTCCCGCCGTCCTCGCTCTCCATGACGAGCTGGATCGATCCCATGTGCCAGTTGTACGGCGCGCTCAGGTCCACGTCGACGCCGCGTGCCTCGAGTCCCGCGAGGACGTCGTCCGGAATTCGCGATTCGATGTGCAGGCTGTCATAGCGGCCGTAGCCCTGGAAGCGCGGCGCGTCGACGGCGTCATACGGCGCCATGCCGTAGCCGAGCATGTTGATGAGCGTGAGCGCGACGGCGCGCGAAGACAGGCCCGGAGAGCCGAGCGCGAGCCACGGCGTGCCGTCGTCCCGGACCGCCATGAGCGCCGGGAACGGCGTGATGACGCGGCGTCCCAGGCCTTTGCCGGTACCCGGGAACGTGTTGCCCGAATTGACGCCGACGCCGTCCACGGTGAGTCCCGTGCCGAACGTGTCGCCGTAGACCGTGTGCGTCATCGAGACCCAGTTGCCTTGCTGATCGACGATAACGAGGTGGTTCGTGTCGGTGTGCATGAGCGCCCTGTACGGGTCCGGATGGCCCGCTTCCCGGACTGTCGGCGCCTTCTTCATTGCGGCCGCGTGCTCAACCACGATCGGCTCACCGGCGTTGATGACATTCGCGAGATGCTCGCCGAAGGACGGCGACAGCAGCAGGTCGGTCGGCACGTCGGCCGTGCGCGGATCGGCCGTGAAGCTTGCCGAGAAGTGCCGCGCCTGCTCGTAGGCGCGGCGAATCACCCACAGGCTCTCGGCCGATTCGGTGTAGTGGCCCATGGCCTCGAGATCGAAGTGCTCGAGAATGTTGAAGATCATTCCGTTGAGGATGCCGGCCGTGGATGCCGGCGGTGCACCTCTGAGCCTCGCGCCCCTGTACTCGAACTCGAGCGGCTTCACCCAGCGCGGTTCGTAGTTCGAGAGTTCGCCAAGCGTGATATCACCGCCCGTGCGGTTGGTCTCGGCAAC
Organism: Woeseiaceae bacterium; assembly: GCA_028280615.1. Classification (GTDB taxonomy): domain Bacteria; phylum Pseudomonadota; class Gammaproteobacteria; order Steroidobacterales; family Woeseiaceae; genus UBA1847. Next base: position 140,779 of record JANQLK010000052.1, read on the forward strand.
AAAGCGCTCGGCCCATTCGCCGTCGGTGAAGTAGCTCGGACCTTCCTCGGCGAGGCGCGCCAGGGTATTCGCGAGCTCAGGTTGCCGAACGACGTCGCCGACCGGGGGCACGAAGCCGTCGGGCATCCACTTCGCTTTGGATGCCTCGTGTGCGCCGATGCGCTCGTAGGCCGCGCTCATTTCGCCGTACAGGAACGAGTACATCGGGAAACCGTCGCTGGCGGCCTCGATCGCGGGGCCGAAGTAGGTTGCCCACGGCCGGCTGCCGTAGCGCGCCGCCGCCGCGGCCATGCCCGGCACCGTACCGGGCACACCGATACGCCTGCCGGAGGTCGTCCCCACGCCGGCCGGTCTCGCCATCGAGCGCGCCGCGGGCGCGTTCGCGGTGTGGTCGAGTTCGGCGTCGAGGTAGATGAGCTCGCCGGTCTCGGCCCAGTAGATCAGCCCGCCCATGCCGCCCGCCAGAGTCGACATCTGCGGCTCGATCACGTGCTGCAGCGGAATCGCCGTCAGCATCGCGTCGACGGCGTTTCCGCCGTCCGCCAGCACGTCGAGGATCGCCTGCGTAACCTCGGGATGCGACGATGACGCCATCGCGCGGCGCGCCTCCGCGACGGGCTTCGCACCCTGCTCTGGCCGTTGCGCCTCCGCCGTCGGCGTCACGAGGCAGAATGCCAGCGTTGCGGCAAGTGTGGAATTGAGTACGGGAGCTTTCATCGTCCGGGTCCTTGTGTCGGTTTGTCAGTCGATCAGTTGGCCGGGGACTCGATCAGGAACAGCTCCTCCTGGATCGGAATCATGTAGCGCGGCCCCTCCGGAGTAACCTGTGCGGTCTCCTCGAAACGTGCGTAGTAGGTCTTGCCGCCCCATTCGGGGATCGGCGTACTGACGTGAAACTCAATCGAGACCCACTCGTTCTCGGCGAGCGGGAAGCGCACCCGGTCGCCGTAGGCGAACGGGAAGTCCTGCGCGACGCGTGCGCCGATGTCATGGGCGACGTTGCCGACCGAGTGGCCGTAGACGCCCATCTCGGGCTGGTTCGCGGTCGTGTCGTCGCCGGCCGTATCCGGGCCCGCGACGCGGTAGCCGCGAGCCTCGGCTTCCTCGTTGATCGACGCGTGGATCTCGTGGCCGACATTGCCGACCTGCATGCGCTCGGCATAGACCTCGGCCATCTCCAGAGTGTCGCTCCAGGCCGAGGCGATCGATTCGGGCGTCACGGTCTCGCCGGGCGGCAGCACGTAGGCCGCGCGCTTGATGTCGACGGCGTAGCCCAGGTAACGCAGGCCGCCATCGATGCCGACGATGTCGCCCGGCTGTAGCGGCAGGTTCGGGTCGTGCACGGGCAGGTGTTCGCCCTCGCGAACGATGCGCACGGTGCCGTAACCCGTAAGGCCGAGCTCGAGCGCACGATCCTTGAGCCACCACGCGATATCGGCGCCGGTCGTCTCGCCGACCTCGACGTTGGCCGTGCTCAAGGCCTCCTGCTGCCAGCGTGCAGACCACTCCAGGAGCTGGGTGTACAGTTCGGTCTCTTTCTTCGTGCGGGCCAGGCGGAAATCGCGCGTGACGAGCTCGGCCGATGCGAGCCGGCTCGCGTACTCGGGCCCGATCGTGTCGACGAGGAAGTTGTGCAGGCCGACCGTCAGGCCGTCGGCCTCGGGCAGCGTGTGCGAGATGTTGATGCCGATCTTCTTCGGATCCTTGTCCTCGACGAGCTTTTTCAGATGCGGCGTCAGCCCGTCCTCGCTGTACCCGTAGTAAAGCGTTTCGTCGTACACCTGCGCGATGACCGAGTTGGCCGGCATGGCGTGCGAGCCGTAGTAGATCTTCTCGGGCGAGTCGCTGCCGTTGTCGTAGAAGATGAACGCCGCGCGCACGCCCGAAAAGCCGCCGCCGAGTTCGGTGTGCAGCGGCTCGTTGTTGTTCTCGCGGTCGAGCACGATCCACATGTCGAAGCCGTGATTGCGCATCGCGGGCAGCAGCGACGTCTCGAGCTTCTCGATGATCACGGCCTTTTGTATCTCGAAGCGCTCCCTCGAGTCCGGGATGCCGTAGTCGGCGGCGGTCGGACGCGGCGGCTCGATGTCCGCACCGGCGTCGGCGGGCGGTGACGGCGGTGCGCAGGCCGCAAGCGCCAGGCCCGCGATCAGGATGAGAGAGTGTCGGTATGCGTTCATGGTCATGCTCCCGCTCGCATTGTTGGTTTCGGAAAAGTATGGCACACGCCGCCGCGGCTCACTGGAAGCGGTCGACGCGGAACGGCGTGAGGTCGATATCCGACTCTCCCGTCGTCGCAAGCGACGCGACGACATCGGCCGTCACCCCGGCGAGCGTCAATCCGAGGTGCTGGTGGCCGAAGGCGAATATCAGCTTCGGGTCGTCGGGGCTCGAGCCGATGACGGGAAGATGGTCGGGCATGGACGGCCGGAAGCCCATCCACTCCGATCGGTCGTTCAGGTCCGAGTTCGGCAGGAGCTCGCTCAGGTGGCGGTTGAGCGTCTTCAGGCGAGCCGGACTCGGCGGCTGCTCGAGTCCGCCGAATTCGACGAAGCCCGTGATCCGTAGCCCGCCGTCGAGCGGTGTCATGATGGTCATGCGATCCAGGGACGCGACGGCGACGTCGAACGCACCGCGCCAGCCGTTGGCCTGGACATGATAGCCGCGCTCGGTGTCGAGCGGCACGTCGAATCCGGCCTGGCGGGCGAGCTCTTTCGACCACGCCCCGGCGCAAACGACGACGTGCGCGGCCTCGAGCTCGTTGTCTGCGAACAGAAGCCGGTAGCGGCCACGCCCGGATCGTTCGATCTGCCTGACCTCGTCTTGCACGAGCCGTCCGCCCGCACTGACGAAGGCCCCGAGCAGTCCGCGGCAGATCGCGAGCGGGTCGCCGACATGGCCCGAATCCCGCACGTTGATGGCGCCGATGTTCGGTGCGAGCTCGGGCGCAATCTCGCGGACCCTGTCGGTCTCGAGCCACACGGCGTCGATGCCATGCTCGAGCATCCTCGTGAGCTGCCGCTCGGCCGCTCGCCTGAGCGCGTCGTCTTCGACGAGAACCAGGTGGCCGCGGGCGTTGACTTGCTGCGGAACACCGGCGTCCTCGCACAGGCTTTCGAACGCCGGCAGCGCGCGACGCTGCAGCGACGTCAACGCCGCCGTGCCGCGCCGGTAAGCCGACGGCCGCGATGCCCACACGAACCGCGCCAGCCATGGCAGCGCCTCGAGCGCGTATGCAGGGCGTACGGAAAGCGGCCGGTTCTTCGCCAGCATCAGCCTCGGCGCGTTGAGTACGGTCTCGGGCGACGCGAGCGGGAACACCTGCTCGGTCGCGATGTGCCCCGCGTTGCCGAACGAACAGCCCATGCCGGGCTCGCCGCGCTCGACCAGCACGACGCCGGGAAGCGCTTGGGCGAGCCTGAAGGCGACGGCGAGCCCGATGATGCCGGCGCCGACAATGACCGTCGGCAGCTGCTCGTCGTTCGCGGTCATTTCAAACGGTCCGCCCGTGCCCGGCAGCGCAGTCGCAGGCGTCAGTCGGCCAGACCGTAGCGGAACGGGTCGGCCGCGTCGATCAGGAGCGTCGATTCCGCAGTAACGTAGGCGCTGCCCGTGATCACGGGCCGGATACCGTCGCCCGACGTGTCGGCCACGGCTTCGAAGACACTGCCCGTAATGCTCTCCTGCCGCCACGTGTCCCCGGGCCTGATCTTGCCGTCGGCAACGAGGCAGGCGAGCTTGGCGCTCGTGCCGGTACCGCAGGGCGAACGGTCGTAGGCCCGGCCCGGGCACAATACGAAGTTTCGGCTGTCGGCCTTGGCGGCATCGCTCGGCGGGCCGAACAGTTCGATGTGATCGATGAGCGCGTCCCCTGCGCCGCGTATGCCGGCGGCCTCGAGCGCATTGCGCACGGCCCAGGTGTAGTCGATCAGCTCGTCGACGTTTGCGAGTTCGAGTGTTTGTCCATGGTCGGAGACCAGGTAGAACCAGTTCCCGCCCCAGGCGACGTCGCCCGTGACCTTGCCGACTCCCGGTACGTCGACCGTCACGGCCTGCCTGTGCCGGTAGCTCTCGACGTTGCCGACGCTGACGCGGTTCCTGTCGTGCAACGCCACCGTGATCGTTCCTGGCGGCGTCTCGATCGTATGCGTGCCGATGTCGAGCTTGCCCAGGTGCGCGAGTGTGACGGCGAGGCCGATCGAGCCATGGCCGCACATGCCGAGATATGAGACGTTGTTGAAAAATATGACGCCGGCAGCGTTTTCTTTGTCGACAGGTTCGGCGAGCAGCGCGCCGACGAGCACGTCCGAGCCGCGTGGTTCGTTGACGATCGCCGAGCGCAGGTGATCGTAGTGCTCGCGCATGACCTCGAGCCGCTCGGCCATCGAGCCCGTGCCGAGATCCGGTCCGTGAGCGACCACGACCCGTGTCGGTTCACCACCCGTATGCGAATCGACGACGCGAATCGAAGCTTCAAAATCGGTAGCCAGGGCGAGTCTCCGCTAGGGTTGGACGAACGGAAAAAATATATTATATATCATAGTCGCGACGCGGAAGAGCCGGGAGCTTTGACATGACTGAAGGTGTCGGAACATCGAATATGCAGGCGGAGCTTGAACGGCTCGGCGCGCTTCACTCATCGATGCCGCCCTTGCCCGACGAGGAGTATGACGGCCGTGTGGCGCGTGCCGCAATGCTTATGCACGAGCACGACCTCGCGGCCGTCTACCTCAGCGCGAGTAGCAGCCTGCGCTACTTCACCGGCGTCAAGTGGTCGGCCACCGAGCGTCTGGTCGGCGCGGTGATGACGCCTGACGGCGCCGTTCGCTACGTCCTGCCCTCGTTCGAGGCGGGCACGTTCGAGGCCAACATGCGCGGCGCTGGCGAGCTGCACCTCTGGCAGGAACACGAATCGCCGTTCGACCTGGTCATCGAGGTCCTCGCGGAAGCCGGCGCCGCGGGCGGCAGAATCGGTATCGATGAGGCGACGCCGTTTCATCACTTCGGGGAACTCCGGGAAGCGGGCAGGGGCTATGAGTTCGTCGACGCGCGGCCCGTAACGGCCGGGTGCAGGACGCGGAAGTCGGCGCGCGAGATAGAGCTGATCCAGGCCGCGATGGACAAAACGCTCGAAGTCCACAAAAGCGCCGCGGCCGCGCTCGCGCCGGGCGTGACCAGCGCCGCGATGATCGACTTCATCGATCGGGCACACAGGACGATCGGCTCGGACCGCGGTTCGACTTTCTGCGCCGTGCAGTTCGGCGAGGCGACCGCCTACCCGCACGGCATTCCGGGCGTGCAGACGCTGGCGGAAGACGACATCGTGCTGATCGACACGGGCTGCCAGATGCACGGCTACCACTCGGACATCACGCGAACCTACGTGCTCGGCGAGCCGACCGACAGGCACCGGACCGTCTGGGAAGCCGAGAAAGCCGCGCAGGCCAGAGCCTTCGAGACGGCGAAGCCGGGGGTTCGTTGCGGCGACGTCGACATCGCCGCGAGGAGCTACCTCGAGTCGTTGGGCTACGGGCCGGACTACGCGGTGCCGGGCCTTCCGCACCGCACCGGGCACGGCATCGGCCTCGACATCCACGAGTGGCCGTACCTCGTGCGCAGCGACGACACGCCGCTCGCGAAGGGCATGTGTTTCAGCAACGAACCCATGCTCTGCCTGTACGGCGAATTCGGCGTGCGCCTCGAGGACCACTTCTACATGGACGACGACGGGGCGAGGTGGTTTACCCAACCCAGCCATTCGATCGACGACCCCTTCGGCCTCAACGCCTGATCGTCCGGTATCGGGCAGGAATCCTTAAGAGACCAGCATGCGCGATTTTACCCAGGGCTCGATAGAGATCATCGGCTGCCACGCCGAAGGCGAGGTCGGCGACGTCATCGTGGCGGGCGTGTCCCCGCCGCCCGGCGACACGCTCTGGGAGCAGTCGCGCTGGATCGCCGAGGACAACCGGCTGCGCAACTTCGTCTTGAACGAACCGCGCGGCGGCGTGTTCCGGCACGTCAACCTGCTCGTGCCGGCCGTTGCCGAAGACGCTGCCATGGGTTTCATCGTCATGGAACCCGAAGACACGCCGCCGATGTCCGGATCGAACTCGATCTGCGTGTCCACGGTATTGCTTGAGACGGGCATCGTTCCGATGCAGGAGCCTCAGACACGTTTCGTCATCGAGGCGCCGGGCGGAACCGTGGACGTCGTTGCGGACTGCAAGGACGGCAAGGCCCAACGGATAACCGTACGCAACATCGCCTCGTTCGCGGACCGGCTGGATGCCCGTCTCGATGTCGAAGGCATCGGTACGATCGAGGTCGATACGGCCTACGGCGGAGATTCCTTCGTCATCGTCCGGGCGGCCGAGCTCGGCTTCGCGGTCACACCCGACGAGGCGCGCGACCTCTGTGAGGTGGGCAGGAAGATCCGTGAGGCGGCGGAACAGCAGCTCGGCTTTTCTCACCCCACGCTGCCGGAGATGGACTACATTTCGTTCTGCATGTTCGCGTTGCCCGTCGTCGAGGAAGACGGCATCAACACGAGCAGGAACGCCGTCATCGTCCGGCCCGGCAAGGTCGACCGTTCTCCGACGGGCACGGGGCTTTCGGCGCGTATGGCCGTCATGCACGCGCGCGGTCTGATGAAGCCCGGCGACAGGCTGCGGACGCGCTCGATCATCGGCTCTGAGTTCATCGGCAGCATCGACCGCGAAGTCCAGGTGGGCTCGAAGACGGGCATTCGTCCGACCGTGTCGGGCCGCGCCTGGATCACGGGCCGCAAGTTCATGAGCCTCGACCCCGGCGACCCATGGCCGGAGGGCTACCGGCTCAGTGACACCTGGCCGAGGATGGACTAGTAACTCGGGCCACCAGCCGCTACCGGGCGAGCTCCTCGATGAGATCCTCCTCCACGCCAACCGTATGCTTGTGCATCAGCGCCTTGGCGGCGCGCTTGTCGCGCTTGCGGCACAGCTCGATCAGTTCCAGGTGCTCGGCTTCGGCGCGGGCAATGTGGTCGGCGTTGAGAAGCTGCAGCCTGATATAGCGATCGCAGTTGGCGTGCAGCTTCGCGAGGATTTTCATCGTTTCGGGCCGGTTCGCCGGGGCGTAAAGCGCGGAATGGAACTCCCAGTTGTACTCGGTCCAGTGATCGATCTCGCGCCGGTTGTCGAGTGCGGCATCGAAGCGGCCGAGAATTTGCTCGGCTTTGGCGAGATCGTCGTCGGTGATTCTGTCCATTGCCTGGCCGATCAGGTCGGTTTCGATGATTCGCCTGAGGTGTATCCACTCGAGTGCCTTGTCGAGCGTGAGTTCGGTGGCGATTGCGCCCCGGCGAGCCTTGAGCTCGACGAGGCCCTCGGCCTCGAGCTGCCGAAGGGCCTCGCGGACCGGGATGATGCTCGTGCCAAAGGACTTGGCGATGGCGTCCTGCCGGAGTGGTTCGCCCCCGGCGATTTCCCGGTTCAGGATCTGTTCGCGGATTTCAGCCGCGACGGACTGCGCAATGGTTAGAGGTCGTTTCGGATGCGGCATATTCCTCCCCGGGGCGCCGCCAAGCCAGCCGCGGCGCCGATTGGGCAGCCCGACTGTAGCAGGACCGGGCCCGCGCGGCACGGACTACTGCCGCCGCCGGGCATATCGGCACATACCCGCGTCGATATTCTCAAGCGGAATTATTTACGTAGTGACATAGAACGAATTATATATTATATATTCATATTAGGTGCTTGGAAGACGATCCGTACGTTCGTCCACGGGAGAGAGTCGGACGGATGACGGTACGTGTCGGTACGCCCGCCGCATAGGAAGCGGGCGATCGGCCACAAGCTGGACAAAGGATCGGACGCCGGCACCTGGACGCCTTTAGGAGAACGCGCGAGTCGCGCGCAAAAACTGAAATAGTGCGACCTGGAAACAGGGGGAGGTAAGACAAGATGTCCGACAAATTATTGAAGCCGGAAAGGCTTAGGTGGTACATACGGCCGCTGGCGCTGTTGCCCGCCGTAGCGGCGATGGGTCTGACCCAATCGCCAACCGCCATGGCGCAGGATGATGAGGCGGAGAGAGAGGAAGTGGTCGTAACGGGATCGCGACTCGTTCGCCGCGACCTCGACGCGCCGAGCCCCGTTGTCGTGCTCTCGGCAGCCGCCGTGCAGAACGCCGGCAACGTCACGATCGAGGAGACCCTCAACGAGCTGCCACAGCTCGCCTCGGACAACACGTCGAGTGTCAACTCGGGCGGCGGTTCCGGCATATTGACCGCCGACCTTCGAGGCCTCGGACCGGAACGCACGCTCGTGCTGGTCAACGGCCGGCGCTTCGCCCCGGCCGACGCACGCGGCCTGACTGACCTGTCGAGTATCCCCAACGCGCTCATTGAGCGGGTCGAGGTAATGACGGGCGGCGCATCGGCCGTCTACGGGTCCGACGCGGTTGCGGGCGCCATCAACTTCGTCCTCAAGGACGATTTCGAGGGCATACAGTTCAACACCTTCTGGAGTGAGACTCAGGAAGGCGATGGGCAAGTCCAGAACTATGATTTGACGATCGGCGGCAACTTTGCCGACGGCCGCGGTAACGCCGTGGTCAGCGTGACCTACACGGATCGCGGCGACGTCTTTTTCGCCGATCGCAGCTATTCGGCGACTTCGCTGTTCGAGAGCGGCGGCACGCTGGTCCCGGGTGGTTCGAGCAACATCCCAGGCACGCGTATCGGTATCACGCCGGCCGATCTGGAGACGCTCAACCTCCCGTTCGAACTCGACGGTGCCTGCCCCGGTACGATCGGCGGTGTCCGCTTCGGCGAGCAGGGCGAAGTCCTTCCGTTCTGCGATCCGGAGGACCGCTTCAACTTCGCGCCGTTGAACTACCTGCTGCGGCCGCTCGAGCGCATCCAGTTCACGTCGCTGGCTCACTTCGACGTCAGTGAGAATGTCACCGCCTACACCGAGCTGGCCTTCATGGACAACCGCAACGAGTGGCAGCAGGCGCCGAACGCCGGTGGTCTGCAGACCAGCGGCGCGCCGCGCGGTACGTACCTGATCCCGGACTATGCGAATAACCCGGTCCTGTTCCCCGCAACAAGGCAGTTCCTCGTCGACAACGCGGCATTCTTCGACGCGGATGAAAACGGAGTTCTGGACGGCACGGCCGCGATCATCTCGACGGGCCGCCGCTCGGTTGAAACCGGACCGCGCAACTACAAGTACGATCGAACGAGTTACAACGCGACGGTCGGCTTGAAGGGCGACTTCGAGGCTGGGAACCGTACCTGGACCTGGGACACGTTCTTCCAGTACCAGCGGGCCAAGACCGACGAGGACATTGCAGGTCAGCTGTCGCAGCTCAGGCTTTCGCTCGGCTCCGACGTGACCGTCGATCCCAACGCCCCGGGCGGCGTACGCTGCACCAACGAGTTCGTCGGTTGCGTGCCCGTGAACTTCCTGGGCCTGAACTCGATCACGCCGGAAGCGGCGGCGTTCCTGTCACCGAACCACGGATCGTCCGACGTTCTCGAGCGCCAGGTGTACGGCGGCTTCATATCGGGTGATCTGTTCGAGATGCCCGCGGGTCCGCTGTCGGTCGGCGTCGGTTTCGAAGTGCGCGAGGACAAGTATGACTTCCGGCCCGACACGGCTGACCAGGGCGGCGAATTCGGCGATCCGGAGCCGCCAATCGAAGGCGCGATCGACCTGACCGAGTTCTTCGCCGAGGCGCGTATTCCGCTGATCGCGGGCTCTCCGTTCGCCGACTATCTCGGTCTCGAGCTTGCGGCGCGTACGTCCGACTACAACACGGTCGGCAACGTGACGACCTGGAAGGCCGGCATCGAATGGTCGCCGCTGGATTGGCTGCGCCTCCGGACGTCGTTCAACCAGGCGATCCGTGCACCGAACCTCGATGAACTGTTCTCGACGATCACAATCGGATTTTCGGCCGGCGACGACCCCTGCGACCAGGACTTCAACCCGTCGCAGGCCGTCCAGAATCTGTGTGTGCAGCAGTCGCCGGCCATCACGGCGGAAAACGTCGGTAGCTTCGATCAGATCAACGTCGGTTTCGGCGTTCGTGAGGGCGGTAATCCCGATCTATTCGAGGAGGAAGCCAACACGTTCACGGTCGGCGCCGTCATCTCGCCGCCGTTCATCGAGGGCCTGAACCTGACGATCGACTACTACAGCATCGAGATCGAGGACGCGATCAACCAGCTCACGGCACAGCAGGTCGTCAACGCCTGCTTCCGGGAACTCGACAACGCCAGCGAAACCTGCCAGGCGATCAATCGCTTCCCGAACGGCCAGATCGACTTCGTCGATGCCCGCTCGCTGAACGTTGCTGAAATCACCGCGACGGGACTGGACTTCCAGGCCGACTACGCGTTCGATCTGCCCGACGCGCTGTCTGCCTTCGGAGCCGCCACGCTGAACCTGAACTTCGTCGCCAGCTGGGCGTTCGAAAACGAGACGATCGCGGAGCCGGGCCAGCCCGGCCTCGACTGCCTCGGTTTCTTCGGCGGTGCCTGTTCCGGCTTCAACGTGTTCATCCAGCCGGACGCCAAGTACATGACCAACGTCTCGTACATTTCGGGCGAGTTCTTCGGCCGCCTGCAGTGGCGCCATCTGCCGGACATCGAGCTGTTTCCGGGTGCTGGCAACGTCGTGACGGAAGCCGACGGTGTGAACTACGTCGACCTCAACTTCGACTACAACATCACGGACCGCATCTCGGTCTTCCTCGGCATCGACAACATCCTCGACGACGAGCCGCCGATTCTCGGCTTCTCGCTTGCCGGCGATGCCAACGTCGACATCTCGCTGTACGACGTGCTGGGACGCCGCTACTACGGTGGTTTCCGCATCACGCTGTAGTCTTGCACGACGATAAACAGTCGTTTGACTGAGCACGACCCGAGCGCCGGCCTGAACTCAGGCCGGCGCTTTTTCTTACTCGACCTTTTTTTGGGGAGAACCGACGTGAAACGCATTCACAGGCGACGCCACTGGCTGGCTTCATTCCTGCTCTCGTCCCTGGCGGCGCTCGCCGTCGGCGCCGCCCACGCCGCCGACGAAGAAGCGACCGTCAGGGGAGCTCCCGACCGCGGCGCCGATGAGGGCCAGGGCCCCTTCGACCGCATGATCATCCGCGGTGCGACGCTGATCGACGGCAGCGGCGCGCCGCCGCGCGGGCCCGTCGACATCGTCGTCGAGGGCAACCGTATCGTCTCGATCCAGAACGTCGGCGTGCCGCATGTGCCCATCGACGAGGAAGGCCGCCCCGGCGATGCGGACTTCGAGCTCGATGCCGAGGGCTCGTACGTCTTGCCGGGCTTCATCAACAACCACACGCATACGGGCGATGTACCCAAGGCGCCCGAGGCAGAGTACCCATACAAGCTCTGGATGGCGCACGGGATCACGACGATCCGCGGCGTTTCGTCAGGCCCGCTCAACTGGACTTTGCGGGAACGCGAACGCAGTGCGAGAAACGAAATCGTGGCGCCGCGCATCTTCGCCTACCACGTACCGGGCCAGGGGGAGGACTGGAAAGGCGGACCGATTACGACGCCGGACAAGGCCCGCGAATGGATGCGATACGCGATACGCAAGGGCATTGACGGCATCAAGATCTTCAACTTTCCGCCGGACATCCTTGCGGTGTTGCTCGACGAAGCCAACGACAACGGACTGGGCAGCGTCGCGCATCTTGCACAGCTCATGGTGGCCGAATCGAACGCGCGCCAGGCCGTCGAGATGGGCCTCGGCACCGTCACGCACTTCTACGGCCTGTTCGAGTCGATGTACGACGATCACGACATCCAGCCGTGGCCGCACGACATGAACTACAACGACGAGCAGGACCGCTTTTCGCAGGTTGCGCGACAGTGGAACCTCATTGTTGAGCAGGGCAGCGACGAGTGGAACGAGCTTATCGAGCACTTTCTCGAACACGACGCGTTTCTCGACCCGACGATGACGGCCTACCTCGCGGGCCGCGACGTCATGCGCTCGCGCAGGGCCGACTGGCACGATAAGTATACGCTGCCGTCGCTCTGGGATTTCTACAGGCCCAGTCGCGTCAATCATGGCTCCTACTTTTTCGACTGGACGACGGCGGATGAGGTCGCCTGGAAGGCGTTCTATCGCAAGTGGATGGACTTCGTCGACGACTACAAGGACGCGGGCGGCCGGGTCACCGTCAGCGCCGATGCCGCATTCATCTACAATCAGTACGGATTCGGCTACATCGAAGAGATGGAGCTCATGCAGGAGGCCGGCCTGACACCCCTGGAGGTCATCCGCGCGTCCACGCTGCACCCGGCGCAGGCGCTGCACGAGCCCAAGGGTGAGCCGATCCAGTTCGGCGTCGTACGGCCGGGCATGCTGGCCGACATGATCGTCATCGACGAGAATCCGCTGCAGAACCTCAAGGTGCTGTACGGTACGGGTGCCGTGCGTCTCAACGACGAAACGGGTGAGACCGAACGCGTCGGCGGCGTCAAATACACGATCAAGGACGGCATCGTTTACGACGCAAAGCAGCTGCTCAAGGACGTCGAGGAGATGGTCAACGAACAGAAGCGCGAGCGCGGGATTACGGTATTGCCGCAGTACTAGCCCGAAATAGCCGCTACCTGTGCACGGCCACGGCGTCGCCGAGGCTGTCACGATCCAGCGTGACGCCGAGGCCAGGTTCGGTACCCGCCGACATCGTGCCGTTGTCGCGCTGCGGTGCGCCGATCGCGTTCTTGACGGTGACGTAGCTGTTGAAATCCGTGGACGAGAACCGGAATCGTTCCGGCGTCGAGTGCGCGAGGTGGGCGATCGCCGCGGTAACGATGTCGCCGCCCCAGCTGTCCTCGATCGTCATCGGGATCTGCAGCGATGCGCAGAGATCGCGGATCAGGCGCGCCTTGCTCAAGCCCCCCACTTTCGAGATCTTCAGGTTGATCACATCCATCGCGAGGTCGCTGTATGCCTTGAGCAGCGCATTGAGCCCGTCGATGTTTTCGTCGAGCACGAACGGCAGCTGTGTCTGGCGGCGCACGATCAGGCTGTGGTCGTAGCTAATGCACGGTTGCTCGATATAGACGTCGACGTCGGCGACCGCGTTGCAGACGCGAATGGCGTCGCCGACCAGCCAGCCCGTGTTGGCATCCGCCACGAGCCGCTCGCCGGCCTCGAGCACGGCCGACGTGGCGCGGATTCTCGCGATGTCGTCGATCGGGTCGCCGCCGACCTTGAGCTGGAAGCGCCGATAGCCCTCGTCGCGATACTTCGCGACGTTGTCGGCCATCTCGTCGGCGGGGCGCTGACTGATCGCGCGATACAGCACGACGCTCTCGCCCTGCCGTCCGCCCAGGAGATCGCAGACCGGCCTGCCCGACGCCTTGCCGAGCAGGTCCCAGCAGGCCATGTCGATCGCGGACTTGACGTACGGGTGGCCGAGCAGCGCCGTGTCCATGACCGTGTTGATCAGCGTCAGGTTGGTCGGATCGAGCCCGATCAGCTGCGGCGCCAGCTCCGCGATACCCGCGCGCGCACCGCCGCCGTAGGCCGGCAGGTAAAAGGGCCCAAGCGGACAGACTTCGCCGATACCGCTGAGTTCGCCGTCGGTAACGATCTCGACGACGGTCGAGTCGAACACATCGACATGGCGACCGTCAGACCACGTGTAGCGTCCTTCGACGAGCGGCAGATCGACCTGGTAGACGTGGATTTCCTTGATCTTCATTGGGTGGCTTTCCGGGTACGTTGTCGTTCCTACTGAATCCGCCGGCCTCGCGACCACGGGGCGCCGATCGCATCCATTCCGCGCTCGAACGCCTCGAGGTCGGCGGCGAAGGAGCCGAGCAGCGCCTTGACGGAGTCGTATTCCGAACTCGCGATCGCAAACGCTTTTCGGTCCGTGCCGGTCGTCGGTGACTGGTTGCCCCAGTTCGCGAGCAGGCTCCCCGCGCGGCGCCTGAGTGACCACGGCGCGGCTTCCGCCCGCGAGCGAATCGTCTGGTCGCCGTTGACGAGCCGGTCGATCTCGGCAAGCTCCGACGCAAGAGTCCGCAGCGTGTCGTGCATACCAGGCCCGGCGGCCGGTGTGTTTTTGAGCGCGGCCTCGTGAGCCCGGAGTCTGGCCTGGTAGTCCTCGACCGTCGAAGCGACGCCGGCGACGCGGCGGTAGAGATCGGCCGACTGCCGCTGGAAGTCGAACACGGCCCGGCGGTCGTCCGCGGTCTCCGGACTCAGTTCGAGTTCGCGCAGCACGAACGGCGTCTCCGGCATAATCTCGATGCGCTTGCCCTCGGAAAGCGCCGTCGCCGAAATCGTGTAGTTGCCCGGCAGTACGAGAGGGCCTACCTTCGCGCCCGACCATGGCGCGCGAAACGGATCGGCGTCGAGGTCGATAGCGTGCGGCGCCGGCAGCCTCAGGTCCCACGCGATTCGATGCAGGCCCTTGTCGCGCGGTCCGCTCAACCGCCGAACCACGTTGCCGTCGTCGTCGCGAATCGTGAACAGAAGCTCGGGCAATGCCTCCAAGTCCTCGCTGCGCAGCGTTTCCCAGTCCGGATAGGCATTGTCGTCGCCGGCACGCTGTGCCGCGCGTTCGGCCTCGCGGCGCCGGTCGCGCGACGAGACCAGGCCGTCGCGCAGGTAGTAGGTGAATACGGCGCCGAAAGGCGGGTTCGGGCTCGCGAAGAACGCCGCTCCCGAAGCGCCCACGGTGCCAATGGCCTGCCCCGAGTTCCATTTGTCGCCCTCGAGGTACAGGAGCGCGTCCCGCACCGGGAACAACGTTGCCGGCGACTCGCCGAGCGCGTCGATCGGCGTCCGGAGCGGCGAATAGTCGTCGAGTATGTAGATGCCGCGACCGTAGGTACCAACGACGAGGTCGTTCTCGCGGGCCTGGATTTCGAGGTCGCGCACGGCGATGGTCGGGAAGTTCCCTTTCAGCCGGTGCCAGTTGCGCCCGCCGTTCTGGGTGAACCAGATACCAAACTCCGTGCCGACAATGAGCAGCTTCGGGTCGACATGATCTTCGACGATCGTGTGCACGCTGCCGCGAGCCGGAAGGTCGCCCGCGATCGAGCGCCAGCTGCGGCCCTTGTTGCCCGTGACGAATACGTACGGTGCATAGTCGCCGCGCTTGTGGTTGTCGAGCGTCAGGTAGGCGACCTCGGGATCGTGCCGAGAGGCCAGCAGATCTGACACGTAGGTCATGTCGGGCACGCCGGGAACGCGATCCAGCGAGCGCCAGTTGTCGCCGCCGTCCTCGGTGACGTTGATGCGGCCGTCGTCCATGCCGACGTAGATGAGGCCTTCCTCAACGGGGCTCTCGGAGAGACCGATGGCGGCGCCGTAGCGCGATACGCCGCGATTCTTCTGCAGCGCATCGACGCTCCAGACCCGGCCCATGATCGGTAGCGTGTTGCGATCGATGCCGCGCGTCAGGTCGGGGCTGACGATCTCCCAGTTGTCACCGCGATCGTCCGAGCGGAACAGGCGCTCGTTGGCGATGTAGAGCCGCCTCGGATCGTGTGGACTGATGATCAACGGCGTCGCCCAGTTCCACGTGAACTCGTTCTCGCCGCTTTCGGGCTGCGGCACGATGTTGACGCGCTCGGTCGTGCGCCGGTCGTAGCGGACCAGGCCCGCATGTTGCGACTGGGCGTAGACGATATTCGGGTCGGTCGGATCGATCTGCGGTTCGAAGCCGTCGCCGCCGCGCACGTTGCGCCAGTCGGTGTTGGCGATACCGTGCATGTACAGCGTGCGCGACGGGCCACCCCAGGTGCTGGCGTCCTGGGTGCCACCGTAGACGTTGTAGTACGGCTCGGCGTTGTCGGGCTGGATACGATAGAACTGCATGAGCGGCAGGTTGCGCACGTGCCGCCAGGTCTGGCCGCGGTCCCAGCTCTCGTAGATGCCGCCGTCGCCGCCCAAGTAGATGTGATCGGTCTCGTCGGGATCGATCCAGAACGCATGGTCGTCGACGTGCCGGCGCTCGAAGCCGAGCCGCTCCCAGGTCTCGCCGCCGTCCTCGGTAATCCACGAGAACGTGTCGACCGAGTAGACCCGGTCCGGGTTCTTGGGATCGACCGTGATCTCATTGTAGTACTGGGCATCGTTCGACATGCGGTCCGAGCGCTTCTCCCAGGTCTCGCCGAAGTCGAGCGAGCGATAGAAGCCCGAGCCGCCGTCCTCCGCGAACACGATGGCGTAGATCGTGTTCGGCCGCGACGGGGCCATGGCCAGGCCCATCCGGCCCTTGTCGCCGGCCGGGATGCCGGCCTCGAGCGTCCGCCACGTCGCGCCGCCGTCCGTCGATTTCATGAGCCGACTGCCCGGCCCGCCGCCGACGATGCCCCAGACGTGACGGCCGCGTTGCAGCGTCGACGCGACAATGTGTCCGGGTCGTTCCGGGTGCACGAGGAACTCATTGACGCCGGTCAGCTCGTCGGTCTCGAGGATGCGGGTCCAGCTCGAACCGCCATCAATGGTCTCGTAGAGACCGCGGTCTCCGCCCGCGTTCCAGAGCGGGCCCTGGCTTGCGACCAGCAGATGGTTCGAGTCCTCCGGATCGATCCAGATCTGGCTGATGTGCTCGGACTGCCTGAGCCCCATGTTGGTCCACGACTTGCCGCCGTCGAGCGAGCGGTAGACGCCGTCGCCGTAAGCAACCGATCGCTGGCTGTTGTTCTCGCCCGTGCCGACCCAGACCGTGTTCGGATTCGACGGATCGATCTCGACCACGCCGATCGAGTACGAAGACTCGTTATCGAACACGGACTCCCAGGTCGCGGCATTGTTGGTGGTCTTCCAAAGCCCGCCGACCGCGTGTGCCGCGTAGAACTCCTGGCGTCTCTGCGGATGGAAGGCGAAATCCGAAACACGGCCACCCATGACGGCGGGCCCGATGCCGCGCAGTTCGAGCTGCTCGAACGGATGTGATGCCTGCGCATCCGCAAGCGTTGCGCCGAGCGCCCCCAGAAGGAGCGCGAGCAGGGCACGTTGTGGACGGCAGAGCACGGCTCAACCCATCACGCCGCGGACGAACACGACGGCGAGCGCGATCGGTATGACGAATCGAATCAGCACGAGCCAGACCGTGAAGCCGGTGCCTTCCGGCAGGCCCATTTCCTCACGAACCTTGTCACGCGTCGCGAACCAGCCGATGAATACCGCGGTCAGGAATGCGCCGACCGGCAACAGCGTGTTCGCCATGATGAAGTCCAGGCTGTCGTATATCGTCCGCTCTTCGAAGCCAGGAATGAACGCGAGCGGATGGAAGCCCGCGAGGACATTGAACGACAGCGCCGAGCCCAGTCCGAGCAGCCACATCGCGAAACCGGCCGTGAAGGCGGCGCGGGAGTGTGTCATGCCGAACTTTTCCTCGGTCCAGGCGACCACCGGGGCGAAGTTGCCGATGCAGGAGGTCACGGCGGCCGCGATCAACAGGAAGAAGAAAACGCTGGCGAACAGGCTCCCGGCAGGCAGGCCGCCGAAGGCGACCGGCAGCGCCTGGAACACGAGGCCTTCGCCGGCCTCGGGGTCCATGCCGTAGCCGAACACGATCGGGAAGATCGCGAAGCCGGCCAGGAGGGCCACGAGCGTGTCCGCGCCGACGACGATGAACGCGTTCTCGGGAATCGACGTGCGCCGGTCCAGGTACGAGCCGTAGGTGATCATGACCGCCATCGCGATGCCGATCGAGAAGAAGGCCTGGCCCAGGGCCATCAGGAAGGTCTCGCCATTGACCTTGCTGAAGTCCGGTGTGAGCAGGAATTTCACGGCGGCACCCATATCGCCGACGACGAGCGCGTAGCCGACCATGAGTACGAGCGCAACGAACAGCGCCGGCATCAGGACGTTGACGGCCTTCTCGATGCCGCCGTGCAGCCCGCGCGAATTGATGTAAACCGTGACGATGACGACGATCGTATGCCAGAAGATCAGCCTCTGCGGATTGGCCATGAGGCTGTCGAACGTGGCCCGGCTGGCTTCGCCCGTGATGCCGTCCAGCGCACCCGTGACCGCGCGCACGAAATAGTCCATCGTCCAGCCCGCGATCGTCGTGTAGATCAGCATGAGCATGAACACCGCGAGCACGGCCATGCCGCCCACGGCCCCCCATGTCGCCGACGCGCCGGACTGGCTGGCGACGTCGCGGAAGCTGCCGGATGCCGAGGCGGCATCGGTCGCGCGCCGGCCGATCGTCCATTCCGCCATCACCAGCGGGACGCCGATCAGGATCGCGAAACCCAGGTAGATCAGGATGAACGCGCTGCCGCCGTTCTCACCGACGACGAACGGAAAGCGCCAGATGTTGCCGAGGCCGACGGCGAATCCGATGGAAGCCATGAGGAAGGTCAGTCTCGATGACCAGACGAGCGGCGTATCGCCGGAGTGGGGTGCTGCCATTACTGAGGCTCCTCGGTGGAAACGTATCTCTCGACGCTTTGCCTATCGAATCTTCGATACCTTGAAGGCGCGGCCCGTGCCGCTGACTTTGATCGTCGTCGAGCCCAGGAAACTGCGCTTGAACTCGGCGGTCAGGCCGGTCACGTCTCTCGGAATGGATACCGGGGTATCGTCCGAGTCGAGCTGCTTCCAGATTTCGCCGTTCTCGAGCTCTACGATGTAGCGCCCGCGCGACGACCGGGAGACGCGCTTGATCGGCATTGCGCTGCGGTCCTCGGCTTCGGCGGTCTCTACCGTTTCGGTCGATGTCGCGGCAACCGGCTGCGCGCCGGCCGGCGGTTTCCCGGGCGCGACAGGCGCGGCGCGCGCGGCCGGCGCCGGCCCCGTGTAGAACAGCACGTTCTCCGGCAGCGCGTCGATATCGACCTGCCTGCCGCGCGCGATCACGGCGCTGAGCCTGCGGATATTCGCGATGTCGTCGAGCGGGTTGGCCGCGAGCAGCACGAGGTCGGCCTGCTTGCCGACTTCGACCGTGCCGATCTCGTCGAGCATGCCCGCCGCGATCGCGCCGTTGCGGGTTCCGGCGACGATCGCCTCCATCTCGCTCATGCCGAGTTCGACCAGGCCCTCGATCGCCAGGATGCTGCCGATGCCCGCCTCGTGCACTTCGGACTTGGGCGTCTTGCGAAACTCGGGCGCGCGTCCCTGGTAGTTGTCGGTCGCGATCGAGACCCGGCAGCCGGCCGCGATCAGCCGTTCCGCGTTGCGCCGCTGAATCTCGTAGTCGACGTTCAGCCGCCGTTGCCGGTCTCGCGCTTCCGCCGAGGACTTGGGCGGGGGCGCGTTGTCGAGCTCCGCCTCGGCGGCGCGGCGCGCGGCGAGGTGCTGTTGCCACGGCTGGCCCGCCAGCGTGTTCGAACGCAGGCCGCAGATGACGTCGCGCTCGACGATGAGTTCGATGAGGTCATCGGGGTATTCGCGCGTCAGGATTTCCGGGTGCTGGATCAGGTCGATGCCGGCCTCGACCGACAGGCGCAGCGCTTCGGGGCTCGTCGAGTGCGTCTCGGCGATAAGCCCGCGCCTGTGGGTCTCGTCGACGATGGCTTTCTGCACGCGCGGCGAGAAGCCGATCAGCGACGGCCGGAAGAAGTGACTCGTGCCGCCGTACTTCAGGAAGTCGGGTCCCTTGTCGAGGTAGGCACTGATGGCGGCGCGAACTTCCTCGGGCCCCATGTCCATGAGTTCCTCGCCGACGCCCTGGGCGATGCTGTCGTTCCACTGCGCCTGGAACAGCGTGAGCTCGGACTCCTGCATCAGCGAGAAGGTCATCGAGAACGGTCCGCCCCAGCCGACGATGTTGCCGGCGACGAGCAGGCGTGCGCCGACGGCGTCGCCCGCCTCGATACGGTCGCGCACTTTCTTGAGCGGTTCGAGCGCACCGTAGCTGTCGCGGACCGTCGTTACGCCATACTTGAGCTGCCGCTGCGCGAACTCGAGTGCGAGTTCGTCATTGCGATGGCCGTACTTGACGACGGTTTCGCGGCGCGTCGAGTTGCCGTAGATCGAGGCGTGGACGTTGCTGTCGATGAAGCCCGGGAGCAGATATTGGCCGCGGCCGTCGATGACATCGGCGTCGGCCGGCACCTCGGCTCGCGAACCGATGGCAGCAATTCGTCCGTTTTCGACGACGACAATCACGTTGTCCAGGGGACGCGCGCCGGTGCCGTCGATCACGGTAACGCCCGTGATGGCGATACTGTCGGCATGCGCCGCCGGGAACAATCCCAGCAGGAGCGCGAGCGCCACAGCCCGCGCCGCCGTCACTCCGCCTGTCAGCTTGATCCTCATGGTCTCGATACGCCGGTTAGACGTCTTCGTCGATCGGATCGTCGCTCAGGTCGATCCAGATCGTCTTGGTTTCCGAGTATTGTTCGTGCGCCTGCAGCGAGTTGTCGCGGCCGCCGAATCCGGACAGCTTGTAGCCGCCGAACGGTGTCGCGATATCGCCCTCCGCGTAGCAGTTCACCGACACCGTGCCGGCCTGCAGCGCCCGCGCATAGCGATGCGCGTTCTTGACGCTGGCCGTGTAGAGCGAGGCCTGCAGGCCGTAGCAGGTATCGTTGGCGAGCGCTAAGCCCTTGGCGTCGGAGGACACCTCGATGATCGCGACGACCGGCCCGAAGATCTCTTCCTTCGCTATCGTCATGTCCGGCGTTACGGCATCGAAGATCGTGGGCTCGATGAACAGCCCGTCGCCGGACTCGATGGCTTTGCCGCCGGCGATGACCTTGCCGCCTTCCTTCTTGCCGGTCTCGATGAATCCCAGGATCTTGTCGTACTGCTCCTTGCTGACGATCGCACCCAGGTGATTGGTCGGATCCAGCGGGTCCCCGGTTTTCCATTCCTTGAGCTGGCCGAAGATGCGCTCGACGAGCTCCTCGCGCACGTCCTTGTGAACGATGATGCGCGAGTTGGCCGTGCAGTTCTGACCCATGTTCCAGAGTGCCGCGTAGACGATGTGCTTCGCGGCGTGCTCGAGGTTGTCGGCGTCGGACAGGACCAGCGCCGGATTCTTGCCGCCGCACTCGAGCACGACGCGTTTCAGGTTGGTCTCGGCCGAATACTTGAGAAACCGGCGGCCCACCTCCGTCGAGCCCGTGAACGAAACGACCTGGATGTCGTCGTGGCGGCCGATCGGCTCCCCCGTGCTCGGTCCGTCGCCCGGCAGTACGTTGAGGACGCCGTCGGGCAAGCCGGCCTCGGTCGCGAGCTCGGCGATCCTCAGAGCCGTCATACTGGTCTGCTCGGCCGGCTTCACGATGACCGAGTTTCCGGCTGACAGCGCGGGGCCGATCTTCCAGGCCAGCATCATGAGCGGAAAATTCCAGGGCAGCACGCAGGCAGCCACGCCGACGGGCTCGCGGACGATCAGCCCGAGCGCGTCGTCGCCCGAAGGTGAAATCTGATCGTAGAGCTTGTCCGTGGCTTCGGCGTGCCATTTGAGGCAGTCGATCGTCTCCGGGACGTCGGTGAGTTGGCACTCGCGAATCGGCTTGCCGGACTCGAGCGCCTCCAGGACCGCGAGCTTGAAGCGATCGCGGTCCATGAGCTTGCAGAGCTGGATCATGACCTGCTTGCGCTCGCTCGGGTGCATTCGCGACCAGTCGCCGCGGTCAAAAGCCTCGCGTGCCTTGGTGACGGCGTAGTCGACGTCGTCGGGACCGCAGTTCGCCATGTCGCCGAGTTTCTCGCCCGTGGCGGGGTTCACGGTGTCCATGCGATTGCCCGACTTCGGCGCCGCGAACTTCCCGTTGATGTAGGCGTTCAGCGGCAGCGCGAGGTCCTTCGCGATGGCCTTGTATTCTTCGTGGGTCAGCAGGTTCGACATGGTTCAGTCCTTCTCCGCAAGGATCGACTGCAGGGTAGTCTTGGCAGTGTGCACGATCTGGAACACTTCTCGTCTCAGCTCTTTCTTCATGGGCTTCAAGGGGCCGCGGACGTCGCCGCCGGGGCGGTCCATGAGTTCGCAGGCGTACTTGACGCTCTGCAGGAATTTACCGCCCATCTCCAGGCACAGCATCAGCGGCAACAGCGCCTTCATGATCTTGCGGCCCGTGACGAAGTCCCCGTCGACGACTGCAATCTCGTAGAAGCGCCGCGACTCGACCGGGAAGAAATTGGCGACGACCGACACCCAGCTCGTCGCACCCCAGGCAAAGAACTCGAGCACCTGATGCTCGGCGCCGCAGCTCAGCTGCAGCTGCGGGAACTCGCGTGCGAGCATGTGCATGCGATCGACGTCGCCGCTGGACTCCTTGATGCAGACGACATTCTTGCTCTGCGCGACGCGCTCGAGAAACTCCTCCTCCATGTTCACGCCGGTGCGTCCCGGGTAGTTGTACAGAATAATCGGCAGGTCGGCGATGCGGTCGATCTTGAGTACGTGCCCGACGAGTTCCTTCTGGCTCGGCAGGATGTAAGGCGGCGCCGCGACGAGCAGTGCGTCGGCCCCCGCGTCCTTCGCGATCTGCGTGTGCTCATAGATGCGGTCCGGCAGCAGGTCGTTGACGCCCGCGACGAGCGGCGCGCGGCCGTCGATACGCCTGGCGGCGAATTCGAGCTGCCGCTTGCGCTCCTCGTCCGACAGCGAGAAGAACTCGCCCGTCGAGCCGCCGACGATGATTCCGTGCGTGCCGTTCTCGAGCTGCCAGTCGATGACCTCGCCGTAGGCGTCGTAGTCGATCGACAGATCGTCCTCGAACGGCGTGATGATCGGTACGTATATGCCTTCAACCTGCATCCGGTCTTTCCCCCAGGCGTATTGCTTTCAAGAAGCTCCGCCCTTTTTCTTAATAAAATTCAGATGCTTGCGTCGCAGGATCCGAGAGGAGAATCCCGCCCGGCCGCAGGCGATCAACGGTATATAATATATTATCTTGCTTGGCGCGGCTACAAGACCGCATCCCGAAACGAGCCGCTTCCGAGCGCTTCCGCCGCCGTCAGTTCGCGCTCCGGACCAGCCACAGCTCGGTCTGCGGACCGGTCAGGAAACGGGCCGGTCCATGCGCCTCGGCGACCGCGTCTTCCTCGCGCGGAATCCTGACGACCTGCCCGTCCCACTCGGGCACCTCGCCCGACACGCTGAACTCGATCGACCAGAACTCCGTGGCGCGCACGGGCTCGCGCGCGAACGCGCCGTAGCGCTCGGGCCAGTCGAATACCGTTCGCGCGCCGGCGCCGTGCACCCAGTTGCCCTGGGTGTGGCCGTAGATCGACGACGTTATCCCAAGGTCGCTGGCACGATTCTCGATGCTTGTCTTGACGTCGGTGCCGATCGCTCCGGGTCGGATCTCGTCGGCGAAGATCTCGGCGACGACGGCGGACTGGCGAAACAGTTCCCGTAGTCCTGCCGGCGGCTCGGTTTGGCCGGGCTTAAGGACGTAGGCGACGTGCTGTTGGTCCGTCACGAGGCCCATCAGGCGCACGCCGAAATCGACGTGCAGCAGGTCGCCGGGCTGGATAACCGGGTTGTCGGTGTCATCGATGCCGCCCTCGACACCCTTCCGGAAGATCGTGATGCCGGGCGGGAAGTTGAACTCGAGGTCCTGATTCTGCCACTCCTGCAGGATGAAGCCGTAGACGTCCATTGTCGTCGTCTCGCCCGGCTTGATGACCTCGTTCGAGAACGCGCGCTTCAGGATGTGCCAGGTGCGCCAGCTCGCGTCGGTCTCGATCGCGAGTTCGGCCTCGGTGCGATGATTGATGTAGTCGAAGATCAACGGCTCCGACGAGACGAAGCGTTGCGCGTAGCGCGGGCCGATCGCGGCCTCGAGCTGGGCGAGCAGCTCCGCCGTCAGCCCGTCGGCCATCGACACGGTCGGCGAGCGATTGATCGCGATGCGCTCGGGATCGCGATCGTGCACGACCTTTCGAAGGCCCGGCGCGAAACCTTCCTCGCCGTAGGGAATGATCGTCGGATAGAACTTCTTCATTCGGCCCGACTGGTGGGTGCCGACGAGGATGCGCTCGAGCGGCGCGTCGCCGCCGGCATCGTAGAACACGTACGCGTTGCGATGCCCGTACCAGCCCGAGATGCCGAAGTCGCCGAACATCTGCAGCATCGGGTCGACGTTGAACTCGCGCGACATGATGATCCACATGTCGACGCCGGCCCGGCGCATGGCGGGCTGAAGGTGCAGCATCATCTTCTCGTGCTTGACGTCGTATTCGTGCATCAGGCGCCTGAGCGCCTCGGTGTTCCAGTGCTCGTCGGCGGAGGCCGGCGTCGCGACGAATAGGGTGGTTAGTAGCAGGACGAGCGTTCGCATGACAGGTATACCTCGGGTTCTTGTTATTGCGCGGCGTCAGGCCGCGTCGCTCAGAGCGTCAGGTAACTCCATTCTTTCGAGAACGGCACCCGAGTCTGCAGCACGCTGCCGTCGTTTGTCACGAGCAGGTTGTCGCTCGGATTGATGCCGACGCCTTCGGAGGGATCCATGAGCCCGGGCTCGACCGAGAACATCATGCCTTCCTCGATCACGGTCTCGTCGCCGAGCGCGAGATACGGCGGCTGGTGTCCCGTGAAGTTCTGGCCCGTGCCGTGGCCCGGGCGGTGGTAGATGTAGCCCTGCATGCCGCGCTTCACCTGGTGATCGTGCACGGCTTTCGCAACGTCGTGGCAGACGGCGCCGGGCCTCACCCGGTCGTTCATGATCTCGACGGTCTCGGCGACGACCTCCCAGAGCTTGTCCTGGTGCTTCGTCCACGGCGCAATCAGGTAATTGCGATAGCCCTCGCCGCCGCAGCCGCCGATCTTGATGTCAGTGTTGACGTACACCGACTGGCCCTTCTCGACGGGGGCGTGGAAGAACTGGTTCGGATGCGGGTAGGACGTGGCGATGCCGGCGCGTACGTATTCCGAGGTGACGAGGATGCCGACGGCATTGTGCGGCCGGCCGTCGTGCTCGATGTCTTCCATGAGCAGGTTGATGCCGTAGGTTCTCAAGGCCTCGCCGATCGCGAAGTCGGTCGTATTCGTGCCATGCTCGAGGATGAAGTCGCGCGAAAACGCGTGAATCCTGTCGAAGTAGCGATAGGCGCGTTGGGCAAGCGCGATTTCCTCGGGCGTCTTCCGGACCTGCATGTGCATGCAGTGATCGCTGATGTTGACGAATGTCGTGCCGGGCAGCCGCTTTTTTGCGGCGGCGAGCTCGGCATCATTGAGATCGATATCGATGCCGATACGCTTGCCCGCGAGCTCATGCTTCTGAAGTCCCTCGAGCATCCAGTCGAACAGGTCGACGGCGGGACCGGTTTTCACTTTGCCGAGATTCGGGAATCCGCCCTCGGCATGGGGGTAGCAGAAGTAATAGTCGTTCTCGGTGCACCACCACGACGTGATCAGGTCGCGGTCGATGCCCGGACTGAACCAGTAGGCCGTGTCCGCCTCGTCCATGCGAAACATGACCCAGGTCGTGCGCTCGCCGCTGCCGCGAAAGCAGCCGCTGTAGTAGACGGCGTTGGCGTCACGCTGAAGGACAATGGCGTCGATGCCCTCGGGCTCGAGACGATCCTTGAGACTTCGGGTCGTCGCCTGGTACCAGGACAGCGGCAGGCGATCGTAGCCTTTCGGCGCGGGCTCGGGATGCTCGCGGTCGGTGACGAACAGGTCTTCCGACTCGCCGCCGGTACTGGCTAGCGTTCGCGATGCCACGCCGGCGGCGGTGAGGCCGAGACCTACATTTCGGATCAACGATCGGCGGGTCAGTTTCATGCGGCTCTCCTCCTGCGAGTCCGAATATTGCAGATTGACATTGTCTACAACCTGTAGACAATTGTCTTTTAGCCTCCGCAAAGTATTCCATGCCCCGAACGAGAAAAGCCATCAGTACGCCCGCGGCGAGTGTTTCAACGTCCAGACAGCTCTACTCATCGCTTCGCGAGGAGATTCTGACTCTGGCGTTGGCGCCCGGCGAGCCCGTCGACGAGATCGGCATCGCGGGCCGTTTCGGCGTGTCCCGCTCGCCGGTCCGCGAAGCGTTGATTCGTCTGGAAACGGACGGCCTGGTGCGACTGACGCCCAACAAAGGCGCCATCGTCACACCGCTGCATCTCGAGGAGTTTCCGCAATACGTCGAGGCGCTGGACTACGTGCAACGCGTCGTTACACGGCTCGCGGCGCTCAACCGGACCGACGCCGATTTGCAGGAGATCGTCACCCGGAATGACGAGTTCAAGGCAGCGGTAGACAGGCATGACGTCGTTCATATGATCGATGCGAACCACGGTTTCCACCTCGCTATCAGCAACGCAGCTGCGAACCGATACTTCACGGGCATCTACAAACGACTGCTCGACGAGGGCCGGCGGATCATTCGCCTCTATTTCCGATCGTACGGGGACAATCCGCCGCGCGATCGCGTGTCCGCGCACCAGGACATCATCGATTCGATTGCCAACAAGGATGCCGCGACCGCCGAGCGGCTCGCCCACGAACACGCCATGCGCTTGTCGAAGCGGTTCGTCACCTACCTGGCGACCAACCGCGTAGCCGATTTTCGAACCCAGCCGATGGAATAGTCGGGCCGTCGCCGGACCGCTCGTCGTTCGACTGCCGGTTCAGAAATTCGAGCGTACACCAAGGAAATACCGGCGGCCGATGAGATCGTAGACACCGGTGTTGGTGTTGGGTGGACCGCCGAGTCTGAATCCAAGGACCGGTGGATCGTTGTCGGTCAGGTTGTTGATGCCGCCGTATAACTCGAACATGTCCGACGCTGCAAATGACACCGACATGTCGAAGTAGTGCTCGGCATCGACACTGTCGATGAACTCCGTTTGTCCTTCGAGGAGATCCAGATCACCCAGCGTGCGCCATTGGAGCCGCCCCGTGAACGGGCCCGCCGCATAGGTTCCGGACAGCACCGACTTGAAGTCGAGCACGACCGGAACACCGGTGCCGGAACAGCTCGTGCCGAACTTGCCCGCGCAATCCAGAGGCGGCGCGCCGGGAATCGCGGTGATCTCGCGTTCGAACTGCCAGCCTGCGTTCCAGCTCAAGTTGAGTGTCGCGCCCTGGCCCCACAGTGAAAGCGAGTCGGGCAGGTCGATGCCATAGGTCGCCTGCAGGTCCACTCCGCTGACAGTCAGCTCGGCAACGTTGGCCAGGCTCGATTCCACCTCGAATAGCTGACCGTTGGACAGACGCGAGACCCTCGAACAGAACGTTCCGTTGGCTTCCAGCGTCCGGAAGCACTCGTCGAGGACGAACTGCGCGGTCACCGATGCGATCGCGTCCGTCACTTCGATCTGATAGTAGTCGACCGTCAGGTTGAGCCCTTCGACAAAGCCCGGCTGGTAGACGAAGCCCAAGGTAATGGTGTCGGATTCTTCTTCCTGCAGTTCCGGATTGCCGCCGCCAACGGACGTTAGCCCGATGTTGATCTGCTGGAACATGTCGATTTCCGAGGCATCGACGCCCTGCTGAACGCACAGGTCGCGCTGGGCCTGAGAAGGCCCGTTGTCGACGTCGCACGGATCGTTGCCGTTGGTGAATCCGGACGTCTGCGTCGCGAACAGATCGATTAGGCTTGGCGCGCGTATTGCCGTATTGAAGAAACCGCGCAGCTTGAACGTATCACTAATCTGCCAGTCCAGACCGGCGCGCCATGTCGTCGCACTTCCGATCGTCGAATAGTCGGAGAAGCGTATGGCGCCTTCGAACGCCAGGTTTTCTATCGCCGGCAAATCGGCCAGCAACGGAACTCTGGCCTCGCCGAACACTTCCGTGACGTCCATCTCGCCGTCATTGGGCGGCACCTCCCGCGGGCCGTCGTTACGCACGAGGTCGTCGGGCACGAACGTGAAAGCGTCCTCTCGCCACTCGAGACCGAACGCGGCGGCCACCGGTCCGGCCGGCATGTCGAACAGGTCCCCCGCGATCGACGCGACGGCGGCCTGTCGCTCGAGCGAGGTAGACTGGAAGCGAGTCGGCGTCAGGAACCCGGCCATCTCCGGCGTGATCGATCCGATCCCGAAGATGTTTACGGGCACGCAGTTCGGCAACAGCGCAGTGCGGCACTGCGGCTCCTGCGTCACCGGGTCGATGACGATGTCGAGGCCGGCGTTGAGGGAACGCGTCGAGACGACGTTCTGGGAAACGAATAGCTGGCTCGTGTCATGGTCCTGGAAGAACACGTCCCAGTTCCAGGGCGAATCGTCTGAGCCGATGTCGCCTCTCAGTCCGATCGTAAACGCCGCCGTTTTGCGATCGTAGTCGAATATGCGCGGACCCAGCTCATCGGCACGCCGGGCGGAACCGACGATCTCATAGTCGCCGTCGCCGTTCGGGTCGAAAAACGCAGCGTTCGCGGTGAAGAAGTCGATCGTTGCCTGCGACAGAATCGGATTGTTCGCAAGATTGGGGACGATCAGCGTGCCTGGCGCCGCGCCCTGTGTTCTCGGGGCAAACGCCGCCGGCGCCTGTTGAAACCCCTGAGAGTTGTCGATGTAAAAGTACTCGCCGTAAACGGTGATGTCGTCGGCGATGTCGTAGCTGGCGAGACCCGAGAACTGGGTTCGCTCCCGGGGCCGCATCAGGAAATTCAGCGGTGCGAAATTGAAGCGGTCCTCAGGATCGCAGAACGGCAGCGGCTCACCGGACGGGCCAAAGCGAATTCCCGTAATGGCCGAGCACTCGGCGGGCGGTGTCAGGTCCACACCCGAAAGCGACATGAGGTCCGTCATCGACAGGCCGATTCTCGTGCCGGGGATATTGCCGGAGCCGGACGGCACCAGTTCGCCGGCCGAATTCGGGTTCAGCGTGACCGCCGAATACGCCCTGTCCGAAAAGAACACGGGGTCCCCGTCCGTATACGATCCATGAACGACGGCGTTGCCGCGGCCCCCGTCGATGTTGCCGCCGATAACGAAGTCGGCCCTGAGCGTGGCGCCGTCACCTTCGAAGGTCTCGTTGTGCGAGACATTGAAGCTAACGCCTTCGAACCGGTCGTTGAGCGTAAAGTTGACCGCGCCCGCGATGGCGTCTGAACCGTATACGGCTGACGCGCCGCCGGTGATCACCTCGACTTTCGATACGAGGATATCCGGGATTGTCGCAAGATCCACGAGCCCGCTCGTGTCGGCCGGAGCGAAACGCCGTCCGTTGACAAGGACGAGTGTCCTCGTCGGTCCCAGCGCTCGCAGGTTTGCGGACAGGACACCCGCACCGCCGCGGGCATTGGTCTGTGCCGTCACGTCCGTTTGCAACTGCGGGAATTCGTTCAACGTCTGCTCGAGCGTCACATTGCCGGCGTAGAAGAGTTCGTCGCCGTCGATCGTGACGAGAGGGCTCGGTGCGTCGAGGTCCCTTCTCACGAGGCGCGAGCCAGTGACAACGACTTCCTCGAGTAGCGCCTCGTCGCCGGTCGACTGAGCGTGTCCCTGCGTGGAGCCGAACGTCAGCGAAACGGCGATAGCACCTATCCGGACCAGTGCGCCGGACAGCCAGTGCCTGTCGAAAACCTTCATCTCAATCCCCCCGGTCAGAAAACTACTGCCCCCAGTCAAGATCCGGCTAGTTTGTATGCCAACTGTGCACTAATTGTCCACACATTGTATGCAAAGTCAATTTTATCCCTTACAATCGGCAGTTCGTACACGCAAGTGCCTGTTTTAAAGGGACTGCCGACATCACGGACAAGGTCGCGAATCGTCCAAAGCGTCGGCAACACGGCCCCGGGTTTCATGGAGATCGGTCAACGATGTCGGAGAGTCTGCCCAATTCGCATTTCGGCGCGCACGCGGCGATCGAAGACCCGCGCAATGCGTCGATCAAGATCTACGTCAACGGGGACCTGGTTCCGCGGCACGAAGCCAGGGTTTCGGTTTACGACAGCGGATTCATGCTGGGTGACGGCGTATGGGAGGGCCTGCGTCTCTACAACGGGAAATTTCTGTTCGAAGACATGCACCTCGATCGGCTCCTCGCCGGCGCAAAAGCGTTGGATATCGATATCGGCAAGTCGAAGCGCGAGCTTGCCGAAGCTATGCAAAAGACGGTTGCCGCCAACGGCATGTCCGACGGTGTGCACGTCCGGCTGATGGTGACGAGAGGGCCGAAGCGCACGCCGTTTCAGGATCCCCGCCTGTCGGATCAGGGCCCGACGATAGTCATCATTGCAGAGCACAAGGTAGCGAGTCCCGTGCCCGCGACTAATGGCATACGAATGTTCACGGTCCATGTTCAGCGCGGCAATCCGACCGTGCAGGACCCGAAACTCAATTCCCACAGCAAGCTGAATTGCATCACGGCGATGATTCAGTCTTACAAGGCGGGATGTGATGAGGCGCTGATGCTCGATCCGCAGGGATTCGTGAATACCGGCAACTCCGTCAATTTCTTCATCGTGAAGGGGGGCGAGGTCTGGACGTCCACGGGAGACTACTGCATGCCCGGAGTCACGCGAGCGAAGGTCATCGAGCTGTGTGAGCAGAACGGAATCGCCGTTCGGCAGAAGAATTTTTCGCTGCATGATGCCTACAGTGCCGACGAAGCGTTCGTCACGGGCACGTTCGGCGGGCAGATTCCGGTCGTCGAGATCGACGGACGAACGATCGGCGACGGAAGGCCGGGCGAGATGCTGGGCCGTATCCGCTCGCTCTACCGCGACATGATCGATAGCGAGTGCCCGCCCGACGCCGGCTGAGGCCGTTGCCCCGCAATAGACATCCGGACAGAATGCGTCTTCACGACAAGAACAGAAACTGCGGGGAAGCAAAATGTATGCTCGGTCCTGGATAGCCGTATCGCTCGTTCTAATCGCCGCAACAGCTAGTGCCCAGCACTACCAGACCGACTTCCCGCCCGAAGAGTTCCGCGCGCGCTGGGACAGGCTGTTCGATCGCATCGGCGACGACGCCGTCGCGTTCGTGCAGGGTGCACCCTCGGCACGCGGCTTCGAGTACCCGCGTCAGCACAACACCTTCTACTACCTGACCGGCATCGAGACGCCGCACAGCTATTTGTGGCTTGACGGTCGAACGCGCGAAGTCACGGTCTATCTGCCGCCGCGCAACGAGCGGCTCGAGAAGGGCGAGGGCAAGCTCTTGTCCGCGGCGACGGTCGATCTCGTCAAGGAGCTCGTCGGTGTCGACCACGTCAGGAGCACCGACGACATGCGGGGAAACTGGCTCCGGGAAACGCTCGGCGAGGATATACCCGATCTGTACACGCCGTTCCGGCCCGAGGAGGGTTACGCGCAGAGCCGCTACGAACTCGATCTGGCAAACACGAACATCGCCAACGATCACTGGGACGGGCGCATCCCGCGTGAGATGCGACTCTTGAGCCTGCTCAAGACGCGCGGACCCAAACCCTGGGATGCACCCGAGCTCGAAGTGCGCGATCTCTCGCCGATCCTCGACGATCTGCGCATGATCAAGAGCGAGCGCGAGATCGCGCTGATCCGCCGGGCGTCCGAGATCGCGGGCTTTGGTGTCATGGAGGCGATCAAGAGCACCCGGCCCGGTGTTACCGAGTACCAGCTCGATGCCGCGGCGCGATACGTGTTCCTGGTCAATGGCGCGCGTCTCGACGGCTATCGATCGATCACGGCAAGCGGCATCGAGAACATCAACACGGGCCACTACTTCCGCAACACGCGCACGCTCGAAGCGGGCGACCTCGTGCTCATGGACTACGCGCCCGACTACCGCTACTACGTCAGCGACATCGGCCGTATGTGGCCGGTCAACGGCCGGTATACCGCGGCGCAGCGGGAACTGCTCGAACCGATACTGCGCTACCGCGACTTCGTACTCGAGCGCATTCGCCCCGGTGTCATGGCCGACCAGGTGCTAGAGGAGGCGGCCGAGGCCATGGAGGGCTGGTTCGATGCCAACCCGTTCGTGAACAGGCACTACGAGGAGGCCGCGCGCGACATGGTCGCGAGAGGCAGCGGTGTGTTCTCGCACCCGGTCGGCATGGCCGTGCACGACGACGGCGACTACAATTACCGGCGCCTGCCGCTCGCGCCCGGCATGGTGTTCTCGGTCGATCCGACGCTTCGCGTCCCCGAGGAGAACCTGTACCTGCGCTACGAGGACACCGTCGTCGTGACCGAAGACGGCGTCGAGAACTTTACCGACTTCCTCCCCTCCGAGCTCGACGATCTCGAAGCGTTGATGCGCGAGGAGGGCGTCGTGCAGAAGGTGCCCGCCATCACCGACTGGCCCGACTAACGGCTAAGGGTCACCGTAGAACCGCCAGTTGCTCTCGTAATCGGCCGTTAGCGGAAGCCCGAGAAGCCGGGCACGCACGAGTTCGACGGGCATCCGGCCACCCTGCATGATCGCGTCATGGAACTCGGTCGGCGTCATGAGCCCGGTGCCGACAATCTCGTCGTACAGCGCGCGGAATTGCAGCGCGCCGGTCATGTAGGCGATCTGGTAGAGCGGCGCATCGCGCGTCGTGCGGCGCACTTCGGCCTCGGCGTTGGCGCGCTCGTGGCCCACGCGTTCGACCAAAAAGTCGATGCACTCCTCGGGCGTCCAGCGGCCGAGGTGATAGTTCAGCGAGAAGATGATCCTGGCGGCGCGGTGCAACCGCCAGAACAGCATGCCGATGCGGTCGGGATCGTTGCGCGGGAAGTCGGTCTCGAGGAGCACGAACTCCCAGTACAGCGCCCAGCCTTCGCCCCAGAACGGCGTGCGGGCGAGGTCGCCGCGGTGCGGATTGAAGCGCCGCGTCATAAAGCCCTGCATATGGTGGCCGGGCACGAGCTCGTGCTGCACGGTGCCGAAGTTGAAGTGCGGCGTGTTGCCGCGCTGGCTCATGCGCTTGTCCTGGTGGCGCATCGTGTTGGTCGGATAGGAGACGCGCGTCACCTCGCCGCCCGTAAAGAACGGGTTGACGAGCTGGCGCTCGGGCGTCTGCATCGCGAGCCGCCACACTTCGCGCGACAGCGGCGGCAGCGTGATGACGTCCATGTTCTCGATGTAGTTCTCGGAATAGTCGCCGATCTCGAAGATCCGCCAGGGCTTCTCGCCGGGCGGCGGCGCGAGCTCCTTCGTGTACTCGAGCGCGGCGAGCCAGTCGTCGCCGAAGCCCATGTCGTTGGAGACGAGCCGGAACTGTTCCTCGATCCACGCGAACTCGGTCTCGCCGATGCGGATCATCTCGCGGGCCGTGTACGGGATCATCTCGACCGTGAGGTCGGCCTTAAGCCCCTCGGCGAGCACGGGGTCGCCGATGATCGGCGCGACCTCGCCCTCGACGATGCCGACGAGGTGGGCGTTGATCGCATCCCGGTACGCGACGAGGCGCTCGACGACGCGGCCGTAGGGTTCGGGGACCCAGAAGTTGTACATCGGGTCGTAGCCGTCGTAGAACGTGTTCCAGTCGGCGAGTACCTCGCGAAGGTGTTCGACCTGGTTCGCGGCGCGCCAGGCTACGACCGGGCTCACGTCGATATCGGCATCACCGCTTTCGAGTGCCGCGGTCAGCCCGGCGAGCTGGTCCGCGACGACGTCCAGGGATTCGGCCGCCGTGCGCGGATGCACCCGGATCCTGTCATGCCGGTCCTCCTGGAACTTCCGGAGCGTGTCGCTGAACGGCAGGAGCGGCGCGATCGCCTGGCCGCGCTGCTCCTCGAGCGCGAGCATCTCGATGTTGTAGTCGATGCGGTGCTTGAGCGCGACGTAGTCGATCTGGCCCTCGAAGTTCAGGTCCTCGAAGTCGAGTTCCCGCAGGCGCTCGCGCCATCCCAGGTGGAACATCGACAGGCGTTCGATGCGCGCCGGTGAGTACTCGACCGGATAGCGCCGCTCGATGGCCTCGCGGTCGAGGACATAGCGGCTGACGGCATTGCGCAGATCGCTCTCGCCGCGCGCGAACGCAACGAGTGAATCGAGTGCGGGCGGGTCGTCGGCCCAGCCGGGCGGCAGCACGAGGTTCGGGTTCTCTGCGATGGTCGCGGCGGGGGCGAGCAGCAACAGGAGCAGGGCACGTTTCATGGCGAGTCTCCGGGTTCGGCGTGGGAATCGGCCGAATCGATGCGCGAACGTTGAATTAATATATAATATATCGATTCCACGCGTGCTTTCGACCTTACGAGAATGTGCCGCGGCAACCGCCGGCCGGCACGGGGGACATACGATGTTGCGATACGGTTGGACAATCCTGGTGTCACTGTTGTTCTCGCTGAACGCGTTCGCCGACGATCATGAAACCGGCGAATCCGGCGACGGCATGCAGGCCGAAGAGCCGAAAGCCGAATCGGTCACGACCGAACACAGCGTGCGCATCGACGGCAGGACGATTCGCTACACGGCGACGGCCGGGCTCATGCCGATACGCAACGACGACAAGAAGGCCATCGGCCTGTTCGGCTATACGGCGTACTTCAAGCAGGGCGTCGAGGACCCGTCGACGCGGCCGATCCTGTTCGCCTACAACGGCGGCCCGGGCTCGGCGTCGATCTGGCTGCACATGGGCGTGCTCGGCCCGCGCATCATCCCGGTAAACGACACCGAGGTCACGGGTCCGGCGCCGTACGGCGCCGTCAACAACGAACACAGTATCCTCGACGTTGCCGACCTCGTCATGATGGACCCGGTCGGCACGGGTTACGCGATCCTCGCGGGCGAGGGCAAGCCCGAGGACTTCTGGGGCGTCGACCCGGACATAGCGGCAGCCTCGCAGTTCATCTCGCGCTTCATCACCGACAACAACCGCTGGCAGTCGCCGAAGTTCGTACTCGGCGAAAGCTACGGCGGCGTTCGCACGGGCGGCGTCGCGTATCGGCTGCTCGACAAGTACGGCATGGGCCTGAACGGCGTGATTCTCGTGTCGCCGTTCATGGATGCCGCGGCCGCGCGCGACCGCTTCGCCATGGACCTGCCGCATGCGCTGTACCTGCCGACGCTTGCGGCGACGGCCTGGTACCACAACGCGATCGCCGATCGGCCCGACGACCTCGAGGCCTTCGTCGACGAGGTCGAACGCTTCGCGCTCGAGGAGTACTCGCCGGCGCTCCTGAAGGGCACGTCGCTGCCCGCCGACGAACGCGCCGCCGTGATCCGCAAGCTGTCGGCCTACACGGGCTTAAGCGAAACATACTGGGATCATGCCAATTTGCGCGTCGCGCACTTCGCCTTCACGCAGGAACTGCTGCGCGACGAGGACGTCGTCGTCGGCCGCGTCGATTCGCGTTTCAAGGGTCGAAGCCTCAACCGCACGGCCGAGACGATGCAGTACGATCCGTTCGGCGCCTCGGTCGGCCCGGCCTTCAAGGCGGGTTTCATGCACTATCTGACCAACGACCTGGGCTTCAAGCAGGACGATCGCGATTACGTCGTGTCGGGGGGGCTGTGGTCCAACTGGGACTGGCTGCACACGCTGCCGAGCGGTCAGCAGACGCTGATAACCAACACGGCGATCGATCTCGCGACGACGATGACGCTGTACCCGCCCATGAAGGTGCTCGTACAACAGGGCTACTTCGACCTCGCGACGCCGCACTTCGTCTGGGAGTACGTGCTGTCGCACATGGACCTCGACGAGGAACAGCTGTCCAGAATCACGACCGAGATGTACGAGTCGGGCCACATGATGTACGTACACCCGCCTTCGCTCCTGAAGTACAAACAGGATCTCGCGCGGTTCATCACCGAGAACGACGGCATCGACTGAGCGCGACGAAATGCTCAGATCGGTGAACCGGTGCCTGCCCGTCGTCGCGCTGCTCGTTGCCGGCGGCTGCGGCGACTCGTCCAGACACGAGGAGATTTCGGCGGTACCGGACGATCCGCCGAACGTCCTGTTCATTGCGGTCGACGATCTGAACGACTGGATCGAACCGCTCGGCGGCCATCCGCAGGCTTACACGCCTAACCTGAGCGAGTTCGCCGCCGACGGTGTGACGTTCACGCGCGCGTACACGGCATCGCCGGCCTGCAACCCGTCTCGCATGGCACTCCTGTCGGGCCGGCACACCTACACGACAGGGATGTATTCGAACTATCAGCGCTGGCAGGAGGTCATGCCGGATGTCGTTACGTTGCCCGCCTACTTCGCGGCCAACGGCTACTGGACCGGCGGCGCCGGCAAGATATTCCACAACAGCCAGCCGGATCCCGACTCGTGGGACGAGTACTGGCCGTCGAAAACCAGGCACATGCCCGACTACTACTACCCGTCGCCCGGGGAGACGGTCGGTATGCCAAAGTTCGACGGCATGTACGGCGACTTCGACTGGTCTCCCATCGACATCCCCGACGAGGAGACGGCCGACTACCGGTCCGTCTCCTGGGCGATCGACCAGCTGGACAAGCCCCGCGACGAACCGTTTTTCCTGGCGGTCGGCATTTATCGCCCGCACGTGCCGTGGTACGTGCCGCGGGCGTACTTCGACCGCTTTCCGCTCGACGATGTCCGGTTGCCGGCCATCGCCGAGGACGACAGCGGTGACCTGCCCGGCCGCGCGCTGAACATCGCGGCGCGCGGTGGCGACTACCACCGCCACGTCATCGAAGCCGGCGTCTGGCAGGAAGCCGTGCAGGGCTACCTGGCGTCGGTGGCCTATGCCGACGCGATGGTCGGCAGGCTGCTCGACGGGCTGGCCGAGAGCGAGCACGCGGACAATACGATCGTCATCCTCTGGTCCGACCACGGCTGGCAGCTCGGCGAGAAACAGCACTGGCGCAAGTTCGCGCTGTGGGAGAACGTCGCCCGCGTCGTCATGATGATGCGTGTCCCCGGGGGCATGTCGCCGGCCTTGCCCGCCGGTACCGCGCCGGGCGACCGTGTCGATCGGATCGTGTCGCTGATTGACATCTTTCCGACACTCGTTGAGCTCGCCGG
This sequence comes from Woeseiaceae bacterium, assembly GCA_028280615.1. Classification (GTDB taxonomy): domain Bacteria; phylum Pseudomonadota; class Gammaproteobacteria; order Steroidobacterales; family Woeseiaceae; genus UBA1847. Next base: position 177,562 of record JANQLK010000052.1, read on the forward strand.
CCTGCCGCCCAGGGAGGACGTCGACGGACGCAGCCTCGTGCCCCTGCTGAATGATCCGGACATGGCATGGGACCATCCCGCGATAACGACCTACGACTTCGACGAGTTTTCGATTCGCACCGAGGACTATCGCTACATCCGATACATTGACGGCGGCGAGGAACTGTACGACCATCGCACGGATCCCGAGGAGTGGTCCAACCTGTCCGACGATCCGGCCTATGCCCGGACGAAGTCTCGAATGCGGGCGCTGATCCCCGATGCCGTGCCGATGGGACCGACGGTCGATCTCATGCCACACCACGTGCCGCCGTTCGAGTCGGCAGAGCACTATCGCGAGTACGTCCGGGATCGCTCGGGCGACTGACCGCCAGGCGCCGATCGTCTCAGGCGATCGTCGTCAGCATCCAGGGCGCGGAATTGTGGAAGTCGGCGGCCGCGGTGCCGGGCGGGTTCAGCGCATCGCAGGCGGTGCGCAGTTCGTCGCTCAGGCGCATCTCCGCTATGGGCAGCAGGTGCTCGAGTTGCTCGACGGATTTCGGGCCGATGAGCGGGGCCGTGATGCCCCGCTGCGCCTTCACCCAAAGGATGGCGAGCTGCGCGGGTGAAATGTCGTTGAGCCTCGCGAGCTCGACGAAGCGATTGCCTACCTCGATGCCGCGCGCCGTGACCCGCTCGGCGTAGATGCCGCCGCGCAGCGTCGCGCGTGAATCGTCCGGCGTCGCCTCGGCGTCCGCGTAGCGGCCGGCCAGTATGCCCATCGCCATCGGCGACCACGGAATCAGGCCGACGCCGTATTCCTCGCACAGCGGCACGAGTTCGTTCTCGATGCGGCGGTCGAGCAGGTTGTACGGCGGCTGCTCGGAGACGAAACGCTCGAGTCCCCTGATTTCGCTCGTCATGAGCGCCTCCATGACCTTCCAGGCCGGGTGCGTCGAGCAGCCGATGTAGCGCACCTTGCCCTGGCGCACGAGGTCGGTCAGCGCGCCGAGGGTCTCGTCGACCGGTATTTCGGGCGAAGGCCGGTGCAGCTGGTAGAGGTCGATGTGGTCGACCTGCAGTCGTTTCAGCGACGCTTCGCAGGCGCTCATGATGTGCTGGCGCGAGTTGCCCGAGTCGTTCGGCCCCGGACCGGTCGGGTAGTGCACCTTCGTTGCAACAACGACTTCGTTGCGCCGCCCATTGCGCTTGAGCGCCCGGCCGATGATCGACTCGCATTCGCCGCCGGCGTACATGTCGCTCGAGTCGAACAGGTTGATGCCGGCGTCGAGCGCGACGTCGATCATGCGCGTGACTTCGGCCTCTGGCGTCGGGTTGGCGAAGTTGTCGGTGCCGAGCGCGATCGACGACACCTTGAGGCCGCTTCTTCCGAGCTTTCGATATTCCATGCCGGTCTCTCCGGGCGGCCGCGATCAGCGCGCAGTATAGCCGGCGTCGACCGGCACGATGGCGCCGGTCATGTAGCTCGCCGCGTCGGAGGCCAGGAATGCGACGACGCGGGCGATTTCCTCGGGCTCGGCGAGCCGCTTCATCGGTATCGTCTCGTCCGCGAGCTTCTGAAGATCTTCGGGCGAGGGCGGTGCGTCGCGGCCGAACGACAGCATCGGCGTATTGACCTCGCCGGGCGCGACGGCGTTCACGCGGATGCCGTCCCCGACGTGGTCGAGCGCCATCGAGCGCGTGAGCTGGTGGACTGCGCCTTTCGTAGCGCAGTAGGCGAGCACGCCGGCCGCACCGACGTCGCCCCAGATCGAGCCGAAGTTGACGATGGCGCCGCTTCCCTGTGTCCGCATGACTTCGACTGCGGCGCGGCACAGGTAGAACACGCCCGCGACGTTCACGTCGAAGATGCGCTGCCAGTCCTCGTCGCTCGTGCCCGGCCCGTCCGCACGCACGATGATGCCGGCGGCGTTGACGAGTACGTCGAGCCGGCCGTGTCGCTCCACGGCCGTGTCGACGGCCTGCTGGCAGAACGCGGCGTCGCTGACGTCACCGACGACCGCCGGTCCGGCATCGATATCGGCAGCCACCTTGGCGGCGAGGTCCGCATTCCGGTCAACGACGACGACGTTAGCGCCGCCCGCTGAGAGTTCCCGGGCCGTCGCGGCGCCCATGCCGGACGCCGCGCCCGTCACGACCGCGACCTTGCCCGTGAAATCGAGCGGCGGCAGCTTGCCGGCAATCATGGCGGCGCGACCTCAGGCACCGGCCTTGACGCGCTCGAGGCAGGCTACGGCGGATCGGAGGTTAAGGCGCATCGATCACTCCTGACAGGCGGATTCGGGTCCGGCTCGCGGCTGCATGCTCGAGCCATACGACAAGGTGTGTGCCATCGAGCGTATGCACGTAACCGTAGCGGAATTGCTCGCCGCGTGGCACCTTCACGCCGTCGATCTCGGCCGACACGGCGGCGTCGCCCCAGTTCTCGATGAGCATGGGGACGTTCTGAAGCGGCGAGGCGTCGCTTGCATCGAAGCGTACGTCCAGTTCACTGCCGTCGCCGCGGCGCGCGAACCGGAACGCGCGCTCGGCGCGGTCGAAGCCCAGGCTCTCGAATGCGGTGCCCGTCACCGAAGCGGCCGGTGCTCTCGACCAGGCGCGGGCGACGGCGACGAGATCCTCAAACGATCGCTCGGTCATGCCGTACAGCGAGCGAATCTCGCTCACGCCTTCGCGGTTCGTGATCGGCGGTTCGGAGATCGGAAAGCCTAAGAAACTCGTCGCGCGATCGGGCGCCTGCGCCGTGCGGCCGTCGGACCAGAGCTTGCCGACGGGCCAGTGGCTGCTCGAGCCGGGCCGCTCGAGCGAGCGCTCGTCGAGGTCCCAGAGGTAGGTCATGCGGTTGCCGGGCTCGAACACGATGAACGGCTTCTGTTCGGACTTCACGTGATGCATCTGGATGACGAGGTCGTCCGGAAATCCGGTACGGTTTCGCGAGGCTTCGGCCGTGTAGGCCAGCGTGTCGGTTTCGCCGTCGAGGTTGCCGACCGTAGCGTACACGGCCTCGATGAGGTCGCCCTGCACCTGGCCAGGATGCAGCAGCGGGATCGACTCCTGGAACTGCACGGGCTCGCCCAGCGTTCCGGTTTTCCAGGTAACTCGGCGGATGCCCATGGCATCCGGGTAGAACGTGTAGTACTCGTCGACCCAGGCGCCCATCCCGGAGCGCTCGTCCACGTTCATGCGCCGATCGTGCACATCGACAGGGGCATACCGCCAGTGCACGACGACCCGCGCGTCGTGGTTCTCGATGACGCGCACCTGCGAGTAACGGTTGTACTTGTCGTTCATGTGCTCCCAGGTGTAGTCGTCGTCGTAGCCCTCGACGCTCTGGTCGGCCATCCACAGGCCGTTGCCCGTGACCCAGGCGGGCGAATACTGCGTGCCGCGCCAGAACACGACGCGCGCAGGCGTCGTGTCGAAGCGCACGACGATATCGGCGTGGTCGCCGACGCGCGACAGCGCATCCCACTCCGGGTGGTACTCGAGCGTCGTCTGGTAGGCGCCGAAACGACCCGGGCCCTCGGGCCCCGACGGCATGACGCGGGGCTCGATGGGCGGCTCGCCGGGCGCGTGAGCCCGGGCAAGCGCACGAATCTCACGGTCCGCGATCGGCGAGTCGAAGATGCTGACCTCGTCGAGCACGCCGTCGAGCGACATGTAGCCCGGGCGGCTGCCCTCGTAGCGGTGATAGCCCGCCGGTCGAACCGGCACGCGGGTCGCGCCGATCACGAGGTCCAGCTCGCCGGCCTGCAGCAGGCGGTCGTTCGGGTTGCGGCCGCCCTGGTTGTTGACCTCAGGCATCGCGGCAACGGCTACGCGCCTGCCGTCGACGAACACCGCGAGTCCCGATGCCGGGTCGAAACGCGCCGCGACGTGAGTCCAGCGCCGGTGCTCCAGCAGGTAGTCATTGCTCGCCGCAACGAGTTCGCGGCCGTTCGTCACGGCCTTGAGCGTCAGAGCGCCGCGCGGCGTGACATCGAAGCTGAAGCCACGAAGCTCGTCGCGGCCCTGATTGACGATCGGCACCTGGCCCCAGGGATACGCGGCGACGGCAAGCCAGCCCGCGATCGTGAAGCCGTCGGCGAGGGCGGGAACGGCCTCGCGCTCGCGCCTGAGCACGGTCGTGTAGCCGTCGAAAAACACGCCTTTGCCTCGAACGCCTTCCACGAAGCGATGATTGCCCGTGAGTTCCTCCTCCGGCTCGTCAAAGCTCCAGTGCACGGCGGGTTCGGCCGCTGTCGCATTCGTCCACGTCGCCCCGAGCAACGGCAGCAGGACCGCCGCTCTGACGAGGCAGACGCCTCGGGACCGCATCCTAGTTCTCGAACGGCACGGTCTCGATCGGCATCGGCCCCGGCGGAATGCCGCGGCTCTGCTTGGCGGCGCGCACGAGGTCGCGGATGTCGCGGCGCATGCGCACGGTGTCGTACACGATACCGTCCTTGACGACCTGCTTGATGCCGCCGATGCGCTCGACCTCACCGGTCTCGTCGTTGAGCTTCACGGCGCCCGTGCCGAACAACACGTGCAGGTTGGCGAGCGGATTCTCGTCGACGATGACGAAGTCGGCCTTCTTGCCGACCTCGATTGAACCGTAGTCTGCGTCGATGCCGAGCTGGCGCGCGCCCTCAAGCGTCGCCGCGTGGATGACCTCGAGGCCCGTGAAGCCCGCCTCGTACAGGAGCTCCATTTCCATGATGTGGCCGAAGCCGTAGAGGTTGTAGGTGTAGCCCGAGTCGGAACCGACCGTTACGCGCCCGCCGCGGTTCTTGTACTCGTTGATGAACCGCATCCACAGCCGGTAGTTGTTCTTCCACTCGAGTTCGTCCTCGAGCGTCCAGTAGAACCAGTACGAACCGTGTGCGTCACGGTTCGGCCGGTAGAAGTCCCAGAGGCTCGGGTGCGTGTATTCCTCGTGCCACTTGGCGCGGGCCATGCGCATGACGTCGCGGGTCGCGATGTAGGCCGTGAACGTCGGCGATATGCCGAAGTCGCGGTCAAGCAAGGTCTGCATGACCTCGTTCCACTTCTCGGAGCCGGGCTTCGCGGCCTGTTTCCAGAGCCGGCCGGCCTGGGCGAAGCGGTTCTGCTCGTCCTGGTAGATGTAGTCGGCCGGGTAATGCTGGATCTGCTTGTCCTCGAACATGGCCTCGGGCAGGCCGTACCAGTGCTCCATCGATTTGAGGCCCATGGCCGAGGTGTCGAGCACGTTGGAATGCTTCACGGCGATCTGCGCGTGGTGCATCGTCGAGTTGAGTCCCTGTTTGCCGGCCTCGTCGAGCGCCGCTCGAAGCACGTCTTCCGGGGCGCCGATGAACTTGACGCCGGATGCACCGGCACGCTTCATGAGCTGGATTTGTTCGCGCGCGGCCTTCTCGGTGGTCGGTTCCGGCTGGCCGATCGAGGGCCGGCCGAACATCGGGTAGACCTCCATCCTCGGGCCCGTGATCTCGTTCGCGGCACTGCGCTGCGACGTCTCGATCATCCAGCGCATGTTGCCGGAGCCGACCGTGCGGCCGTGCGTGATGCCGTGCGACAGCCACATCTTCAGCACGTACTCGGGCGGCACGTTCTGACCGGCCTCGTTGGTGTGAAGATGCAGGTGCGTGTCGATGAAGCCCGGCAGGATGTAGGCGCCGTCCAGGTCGATCTCGGTACCGCCGTTGAGCGGCGGGCGGCGGTCGGGATCGATCGCGAGTTTCGGCGCGCCGACGATCCGGATCTCGGCGATGCGGTCGTTCTCCACGACGATATCGACCGGGCCCTGCGTTGGCGCGCCCGTGCCGTCCACCATGTAGCCGCCGCGCAGGATGAGCCGCTCGTAGGGACCTTCGCCATCGCGGCGCGGTTCGACGGGCGGCGACTCGGGCGGCGTCACGGCATCTGCGGCGTTGGCCGCAACGGCCGCGAGCAGGCAGCCGACGGCCAGCGTCAGCGCGACACCGGGTAATCGCAGGTAAGACAGGTTTTTCACGTGGCACCTCCAGTGCTGTTTGTCACGTCCCCCGCCGAGGCGGATGCACGGTTCAAGGGCTTAGCGTTCGTCGAACGTCCACTCCGCGAGCAGACGCGTATTCGGGTCGAGCAGGATACGGACCGGTTCGGTCGGCACGTCGACTTCGAGGCTCGCACCCTCCGCCGTGAGCGGCATCGACACGATATCGGGCACGGGGCTGTCGGCGAAGTACACGGCGGCCTCAAGCGTCAGCTCGGGCGTACCGTCCACGTGACCGCGGCGCTCGAGGTCGATGCGAACCTTGCCGTTCGAATAACGCCAGCCGCCGTCGAGCGTTACGACGCTGCCGGTCCTGAGCCAGTAGTCGAAATAGTCGCCCAGCTCGCAGCCGCAGGCCGTTTCCATCACGCGCTGGAAGTCTTCGGTCGTCGCGGTCGAGTTGCGGTACTTCCGATAGTAGTCCTGGATGCCCCGCCACCAGACATCGTCGCCGACCAGCATCCTCAACATGTGCAGTATCCAGGCGCCCTTCTGGTAGATCTGGCGCGTCGTGACATTAGCCATGTCCTGAAGATCGGCGTGCCGGACCCGGTAATCCGGGTTCTCGGCCGAGAATTCGAAAGCCTGCTTGCGAGCGTCTTCCATGTACCGCGCGAAGTCGGCCTGGCCGTTGGCATGTTCGAAATACAGGTAGGTGAAGTAGGTCGTGAAACCCTCGCTGAGCCAGACGTCATCCCACGTGGCCTCGGTCACCGAATTGCCGAACCAGTGGTGGGCGACCTCGTGCACGATCACGGTCTGCCAGCGTCGCGTGCGCTGCCCCGTGACCGACTTGTCTCCGTACAGTATCGCCGACGCCGCTTCCATGCCGCCGCCGACGCTGTTCGACTGGACGTTGGCGAGCTTCTCGTATTCGAAAGGGCCGACGTAGGACGAGTAAAACGCAAGCGCCTCCTTGGTGGGCACGGCGAAGTCGTAGAAGCCAGCCTCCCGGTCCTGGCGGTAGACCCAGGTCTCGATCGGTTTGTGGTCGAACTCGCCGACGCGCTGCACGGCGAACTCGGCGGCGCCGACAACGTACAGCCACGGAGAAACGGGCACCGACTGCTTCCAGTGGGTCAGCGTGCGGCCCGAATCGAGGTTGCTGCGTTCCACCTGCAGGCCGTTGGAGATGACCTGAAGTCGGCTCGGCGCCGTGACCAGGAACTCCGACGTCGCCTTGTCGGCAATGTGGTCAACCGTCGCCAACCAGTGCCGCGCCTTGTTCGGCCAGTTGTCACTGAAATAGGTTCGGTCACCGTGCTTGTTCGGCCCGATGACGAGCCCGGCGTCGGGGACACCGCTGTAGCGGAGCGTGACCGACAGCCGGCCATCGGCCGCGTCAGCGGCAGGCACGTCGATGCGCAGCACATCGTCATCGTGGTAGTACAGGAGCGCCTCGCCGTCCCGCGTCACGGAGGCGACCTCCATGCCGCGGCCATCGCGTTCGCTGCTCCGTTTGACGAGATCGAGAGCCAGTTCGTTTACGTTCGCGTCCAGGATTCTCACGTCGACCCTCGCCTGCATATCGATGGCGTCGCGGTCGTCGGACAGGACGAGTTCGAAGCGGTAGTGCTCGACGTCGATGCGATCGTTGACGGGGTAAGGGTCGGCGGAAACGCTGCGGACGAGCAGCAGCAGTGTCAGAGCACTTAATTGTTGCCGGGTCGTGCCGCTTGCTGTCATCGCGATCGGCTGTGCTGCGGAAAGAATAATATATTATATACGATGTGACCCGTCCGGGCACTGCACTCGCGCGTTCTCCAACCCGTTTTTTCGGCTACGCGCCCGGCGCGGCGCGCGATACACTGGGCGACGCGACCGATGGCAGGGACATCCGATGCAGCGCGATAACAAGGAGCTCGAATCGCTGTTTCAGAAGCGGCTCAAGTCAAACGCCGGCACGACGATGTGGATCGGTGCGCTGATTGTCGTGGTCGGGCTCGTGTCGCTTTCGTCGCCGGTCCTGGTCGGCGTGTCGATCGGCATACTCGTCGGCGTGGTGCTGCTGATCAGCGGCGCGGGCCAGCTGTACTTCGCGTACCGGTCCGGGGCCGGCATCTGGGCCTGGATCGTCGGCCTGCTGACGCTCGTCGCGGGCGGTTACATGGCGGCCAACGCCGCCGTCGCCGCTGCGACACTGACCATCGCGCTGACCATTTACCTGCTCGTGGCAGGCTCCGCCGATGTCTTGTTCGCCCTGCAGCTTCGGCCTTTCGGCGCCTGGAAGTTCGTGCTGGCAACCGGCGTGCTGTCCGTCGCGCTCGGACTCCTGGTCTGGTTCCAGTACCCGCTGTCAGGACCGTTCGCGATCGGCGTCATCCTCGGCATCAAGCTGCTCGCCAGCGGTTTCCTGCTGATCTACCTGGGCACCGCGGCGCGTCGGCTCGCCCGCTCCGCCTGAAAACTCGCAACGTCGCCATGTGCGTATAATCCGGCGTTGGGCAGCGGTCATCGTGAACCGGGAAAACGGCAAGCAAAGCTATGAAATTCATCGATCTCGACGCGCAGTACCGGCAGTTGAAGCCACGAATCGACGAACGCATCCACGCGGTGCTCGACCACGGTCAATACGTCCTCGGTCCGGAGGTGCGCGAGCTGGAGAGCAGACTCGCGGAGTACGTCGGCGTGAAACACGTCATCGGCTGCGCAAACGGCACGGACGCGCTCACCCTGTCGCTCATGGCGCTCGGTATCGGTCCCGGGGATGGCGTGTTCGTGCCGAGCTTTACCTTTTTCGCCACGGCAGAATCCGTGCGCCTCGTGGGAGCAACGCCGATCTTCGTGGACATCGACGAGGCGACCTACAACATCGACTGCGACGCGCTGGAGGAAGCGATCCACTGCCACGACACGGCTGGCGAACTCAGGCTTCGCGGTGTCATCCCCGTCGATTTGTTCGGCCTGCCGGCTGACTACGGCAGGATCGATGAGATCGCCGCGCGGCACGAACTGTTCGTACTCGAAGACGGTGCGCAGGGATTCGGCGCGACGTTCGACGGCAAACGCGTGTGCGCATTCGGCGACATCGCGACGACGAGTTTCTTTCCGGCGAAGCCGCTCGGCTGCTACGGGGACGGCGGCGCGGTCTTCACCAATGACGACGCGCTGGCCGAAAAGCTGCGCTCGTTACACGTCCACGGCCAGTCCGTGGACAAGTACGAGAACCAGTACATCGGTCTGAACAGCCGCCTGGATTCGATTCAGGCCGCGGTTCTCCTGGAGAAGCTGGCCGTGTTCGACGACGAGCTGGAGAGGCGCAACAAGGCGGCAGCCGCCTACTCGGAGCGTCTGGCGGACGACTTCGTCGTGCCCGTCGTTCCCGACGGGTATACCTGCTGCTGGGCCCAATACACGATCCGGGCCAGGGACGGCGAGCGCGCCGACTTCCAGGAGCGCCTCAAGGAGGCCGGCATACCGTCTGCGGTCTACTACCGGATCCCGCTGCATCTGCAGAGCGTCTTTGCGGACTCGGGATACAAGCCCGGTTCGCTACCTGTGTCGGAGGAGCTCTCGCACAAGGTCTTCAGCCTGCCGATGCACCCGTTTCTTAGCGAAGAAACGATTGACTCGATCACGGATGCACTGCGCTAAAATGAAGCTTGCACCTTGGCCACATTTCGCCCGGGACGAAATTGACGCTGCGACGGCCACGCTCACGAGCGGCGCCGTCAACTACTGGACAGGAACCGAGGGTCGCCGCTTCGAGGCCGAGTTCGCCGAGTTCCACGGCGTCGCCCACGGTATCGCGCTCGCGAACGGCACCCTGGCGCTGGAGCTGGCGCTTCGCATGCTCGATCTCGGCCCTGGTGACGAGGTCATCGTCACGCCGCGAAGCTACTTCGCCTCGGCCAGCGCGATCGCCATCGTGGGCGCCACGCCCGTATTCGTAGATGTCGACCCCAACAGCCAGAACATGGACCCGACCGCCGTGGAGGCGGCGGTGACCGCGCGGACACGCGCGATCCTCGTTGTGCACCTGGCGGGTTGGCCCGCGAACATGACGAAGATCGTAGCCATTGCAGATACGCACGGGCTCGATATCGTCGAGGACTGCGCCCAGGCGCACGGCGCCAGGATCGACGGCAGACTGGTCGGCAGTTTCGGCCGTCTCGCCGCGTTTTCGTTTTGTCAGGACAAGATCATGACGACGGGCGGCGAGGGCGGCATGCTGATCACTGACGACAGAGACGTCTTCAAGCGCGCGTGGTCGTTCAAGGACCACGGCAAGAGTTTCGACAAACTCACACAGCCGGCACCGTCCCCCGGTTTCCGCTGGCTGCACGACAGCATAGGCAGCAACTATCGCATGACCGAGTTCCAGGCTGCGATCGGCCGATTGCAACTCAAGAAGCTCGACGCCTGGGTGAGTCGCCGCAACGCCAACGCCGCGAGACTTGTCGAGCGGCTGTCAGGTCACGCCGCCGTTCGAATCCCGCAGCCGCCCGACGACATCGTGCATGCCTGCTTCAAGTTCTACGCGTTCGTTCGTCCCGAGGCGCTCGCCCGGGGCTGGGATCGGGACAGGGTCATCGCCGCCCTGTCGGAGGCCGGGGCGCCCGGCTGGTCGGGCAGCTGTCCCGAGATCTACCGCGAGGCCGCGTTCGCGTCGCTCGGGCAGCCCGAGCTGCCCGTTGCCCATCGACTCGGGGAGACGAGCATCATGTTGCCCGTGCATCCGACGTTGACTGTCGAGGACATGGACCGGCTTGCCGACGTCGTCATCGCCACGCTCGATAAGGCGTCCGGCGGCTCCGCCGCTGCCGCGGCGGGAAGTTGAACGGACTGCTGACAGACTGCTAGTCGTCGCCCAGGTCGATCGCGCCCAGCACGAGCGTGTAGTAGCTGACGATGCCGATGACGTCTTCCTGTTCGACGACGGGCGCATGGCTGATGCCGAAGTTCTCGAACAGGCGGGCACAGAAGCGGATGCTCATGTCGGGCCGGACCGACAACACGGGCTTGGCCATGACCTCGAACGCGTTGACCCGCTCGGGCGCCCGGTCCTTGGCGATGACCTGCTTGGCGATGTCGGAAAACAGCACCATGCCGTACTCGTCGCTATCGTCTCGCTTGTTCACGATCAGGGACGTCGTCTTGGCCGACTTCATGATTCGCATCGCTTCCATGACGTCGATCGAGCCGTCGACCATCGTGACGTTGTCGCGCATGACGTCGCGTACCTTGATCTTGTCGAGTTCCCTCATAGCTGATCCTCCACAACCTCGCTCAGTTTCTCGGCCTGGCGTACGACGCCCAGCGCATCCTCAACATCCACCTGCACGGCGATCCCGGTACCGGGCGTCGCATCGAACTCCCCGACCTCGGCGATGTGCTCCAGTATGCCGCGGCTCATGTGCTCTTCGACCAGCAACAGTACGACGTCGCGCTGCGTGGTCAGGGTCAGACCGAGAAAACTCTCTTTCTTGTCGATTCCTTCCCCACGCGCGTTGTTGATGACCGTGCAGCCCGTGGCCCCGCGCTCCCGCGCTGCCTCGAGCACGTCGTCGGTCTTCGAGTCCTCCACGAATACGACCAGCAGTTTGAAATGCATTGTCAGTCCTCCGTTTTCTGTTGTTCCACGGCCCCGGCCTCGCGGCGACGTCCGCCGCGCCGGTCCATCAATACCGAGAGCTGCGCGTAGCCGAGTACGCTTATGATCGGAAACAGGCACGCGAATGCGATGAGCCCGAAACCGTCGAGCAGCGGATCGCGGCCCTCGATGTTCTCCGCAAGCCCCAGGCCGAGCGCGGCAACAATCGGCACCGTGACGGTCGAGGTCGAGACGCCGCCCGAGTCGAATGCGAGCGGAACGATGAGGCGCGGCGCGACGGAGGTCTGCAAGACGACGACGACGTAGCCCGCCGCGATGTACCAGTGCAGCGGCGTGCCCGTAACGATCCGGAAACAGCCCAGCGCGACGCCGAAGCCGACCCCCAGAGCGACCGCGACCCTCAATCCCCATACGCTGATCGCGCCGCCGGAGACCTCGGAGGCCTTGATCGCGACGGCGAGCAGAGCCGGTTCGGCGACGGTCGTGCCGAATGCAATGCAGAACGCGAACGCGTAAACGACGAGAAAATCCTCCCAACCGACCTCGGCTGCGACCTGGTCGGCGATACTCGCCGTGGCGAGCTGCTCCGCCATGAGCCGGCCCAGCGGAAACAGGGCTTTCTCGAGGCCCAGCAGAAACAGGCCGAGCCCGGCCACGACCAGCGCGAAGCCAAGCATCATCCGGCTTAAGTTTGCGAGCTTCCGGCCGAGCACGAGGCGGTGGAACAGGATCAGGAAAGCGGCGATCGGCAGGACGTCGAGCGTCGTCGCGACGATCATCCGTACGGCTTCGATCATCAGGTCCATGCGACCACCATGCCGTAGGTCATCACGAAGATCATCGGCGTGAGCGACGCGAATGCGATCAGGCCGAAGCCGTCGGTCATCGGATTCCTGCCGGACAGGGAGGATGACAGGCCGATGCCGAGCGCGGCCACGAGCGGCACCGTGATCGTCGAGGTCGTGACACCGCCCGAATCGTAGGCGATGCCGATCGATTCGGGCGGTGCGAAAAAGGTGATGATGATGACGAAAACGTAGCCGCTGACGATCATCACGGTGAGCGACCAGCCCGTCACGATTCGGACGACACCCAGCGTGAGCGCAACGCCGACCGACAGCGCCACGGTCAGCCTGAGGCCAAGCGCATACGCATCCTTGCCGTCGGCCGTGTTCTCGATGCTGCCGCTGCGTGCAACGGCATCGGCTGCTTCATCGGCGACCGCGATCAGCGCCGGTTCGGCAATCGTCGTGCCGACGCCGAGCAGAAACGCGAAGCTCACGAGCCAGAAGACACTGCCGCGTCTCGCAAGCGCGGTGGCGAGCGCATCGCCGATCGGGAACAGCGCCAGTTCGAGACCGTAGACGAAGAACGTCAGCCCGATGACGACGAACGCGGCGCCTTCGACGAGGACGAACAATTCGCTCGCCGGGCGCGCGAGGACGAACAGGTGAAACGCGAGAATGACGAGGACGACGGGCGCGAGATCCCTCAGCGAGCCCCGGATCATCTGCAGAAACAGCTTCATTGCGGCTCCGTCGCCTCGTCCACGTCGCTTGACACCTCCTCGAGGCCGGCGCTATCCGCGGCCGCGGGTGCGTGTCCGGCCCTTCCTAGCGTTTTTCTCGATGAACGCGATGATCATACCGGCTACGTCCTTGCTGGTCGCATTCTCGATTCCCTCGAGGCCCGGGCTCGAGTTGACTTCCATGACGACGGGACCGTGATTCGAGCGCAGGAGGTCAACGCCTGCGACGTTCAGGCCCATGACTCGCGCCGAGCGCACGGCGGTCGACCGCTCTTCCGGCGTGATCTTGATCAGGCTCGCCGAGCCGCCGCGATGCAGGTTCGACCGGAACTCGCCCTCCTTGCCCTGCCGCTTCATGGCCGCAACGACCTTGTCGCCGACGACGAAGCAGCGGATGTCGGCACCGCCGGCCTCGGAGATGAACTCCTGCACCATGACGTTAGCATTCAACCCCCGAAACGCCTCGATGACGCTCGATGCCGCCTTCTTGGTCTCGGCGAGCACGACCCCGACGCCCTGCGTGCCCTCCAGCAGCTTGATGACGACGGGCGCGCCGCCGGTCATCTGCAGGAGGTCGTCGGTGTCGTCGGCGTAGTTGGCGAAGCCCGTGACCGGCAGCCCGACGCCCTTGCGCGACAGGAGCTGCAGGGCACGCAGCTTGTCGCGCGATCGCGTGATCGCTACCGACTCGTTGACCGAGTATACGCCCATCATCTCGAACTGCCGGACCACGGCCGTACCGTAGAACGATACCGACGCGCCGATTCGCGGAATGACGGCGTCCACGCCGGTTATCGACTCGCCGCGCAGGTGAATGCTCGGGTTGTGGCTCGTGATGTTCATGTAGCAGCGCTTGTGGTTGATCACGAGCATCTCGTGACCGCGCTCCTCGCCGGCTTCGATGAGTCTCCGCGTGGAGTACAGTTCCCTGTTTGTGGACAGGACGGCGATCTTCATTGTGGAAACTCCATGTTGTTCGGGATGCCGGGCGGTCGAAGGCTCAGGTCATGTTGACTGGGCTGTTGTGTTCCGAGGCGAACGTCTCGACCACGTCCTCGGCCGCGGGCAATTCTCTGAAGTAGCCGAGGTGAAACAGCGCGTCTCCCTCGTGGGCGAGCGGCAGGTTGCTGCGACCGATCACGATTCCGTTGTTCGGCGCGATGATCTTTTCTTCGTCCTCACCGAGCGGATCGCTGATCGTCGCGAGCCTCTGGCCTTTCTCGACGCTGCTGCCCAGCGGTACCTTGCCCGTGACGATTCCGCTCGTGCTGGCGCGTACCCACTGCGTCGAGCGCGCAAGCACCGAGTCGGAGCTGGTGGCGCGTTTCGACGCCGGAAGCATGCCAATGTGGCGCATGACGTTGAGGATGCCGCGTATCCCGGCGCGTATGCCGGTCTCGTCGAAGCGCAGCGCCTCACCGGCCTCGTATATGAGTATCGGCAGGCCGCGCTCGGCCGCGCAGGCGCGCAGAGACCCGTCGAGAATGTTGGAATTGATGACCACGGGCGCGCCGAATGCCTCGGCTATGTCGAAGGTCGGCGCGTGATCCAGGTTGGCGCGGATCTGCGGCAGGTTCGAGCGATTGACGGCGCCCGTATGCAGGTCGATGCCATAGTCGGCGCCGTTAACGATGTTTTTGATAAACAGGTTAGCAAGCCGCGCGGCGATCGAGCCTCGCGGGCTGCCAGGGAACGAGCGGTTGAGGTCGCGGCGATCCGGCAGGTAGCGGGACTGGTCGAGGAATCCATGCACGTTGACGATCGGCACCGCAACCAGCGTTCCGCGAATCGATTTCAGCGCCTTGCGCTTGAGCAGCCGTCGGATGACCTCGACACCGTTGAGTTCGTCGCCGTGCACGGCCGCCGACACGAACAAGGTCGGTCCGGCCTTGCGGCCGCAGATGACCTTGACCGGCATATGCAGCGACGTCGACGTGTACAGGTCCGCGACGGGCAGGTTCACGCTCACGCGCTGCCCCGGGTTCACGACCGTGTCGCCGATCTTGATTGGCGTATTCTTACTCATGGTTTTGCTTTACCGACGAGGTACGAACGCGCCGGATCCACGATAGCGCGGCTCTTGATTGCGGTCCTGCCGATGAGCATACGGAACAGCATATCGTCCCGCGCCGTGAGCGTGGCTTCGATCGGCCACTCGTGGCCGCCGAGTGAAAGCCGGGTCTCGATCACGTAGCGGTCCTCGGCGTGGCCGCCCGAGTCCTTGACCGTCCGGGTGTCGATCACGTCGGCGATGCAGGTCACGACGTGGTCGTCATCGTTCTGGGTCGGGTGCATCAGGAATTTCACGCGGTCCTTGCCATCCTCGACGAATGGCGTAACCTCGAACGCGTGCAGCGCGGACGTGCGTGCGCCCGTATCGACTTTCGCCTTGATCCTGTCGATACCGAGGTCAGGCAACGATACCCATTCCCGCCAACCGAGGGACAGCTTCGACTTGCCGGCGTTCATGGCGTTGGACTCCTGAGCATGATGACACCCGAGTGCGGCAAGCATTCTTACACAAATCCCCACAGCGCAGGTACGGCGGCACGAGACTCGGCTCGCCGCTTGCCGGCTGTCTCCCGCGCACGCAACGAATGTGACCATAACGCGAAGGTTGCGATAACGCAACTATCCTGATACCATTTGGAACCAATACTGACGGATCGCGACTACGCTCAGCTGTGCACCGCGATCGAGACGGTGCGCACAGCCGACTCACGCGTCAGCCAACCAATCACCAGCTCAGGGAGACTCGCAATGCCGGTAGCTCAATCGCTATTGCCTTATGAATACGACGCGCTCGAACCGCACATCTCAAAGCGAACGATGGAGTTCCACTACGACAAGCACCATCGATCCTACGTCGACAAGCTCAACGCCCTGATCGAGGGCACGGATTATGACGATCTTTCACTCGAGCAGGTTATCGACAAGGCGCGGCTCGAGGGCGACACGGCCATCCTCAACAACGCGCTGCAGGCCTGGAATCACGGCTTTCTGTGGCAGAGCATGTCGCCGGGCGGCAGCGACCGGCCGGAGGGTACGATCATGAACATGATCGAATCCGATTTCGGCAGCCTCGACGGCTTCTTCGAGCGTTTCACGAAGGTTGCACTGGAACAGTTCGGAAGCGGCTGGGCGTGGCTCGTGCTTGACGCCGGCAAGCTTCGTGTCATCCGAACCGGCAATGCCGAATCGCCGGTAGGGACGCACCAGATTCCGCTGCTGACGCTCGACGTCTGGGAGCACGCCTATTACCTCGACTACCAGAACGAGCGCAAGCGCTACGTCGAGACCTTCCTCACGAAGCTCGTCAACTGGGATTTCGCGGCGGCCCTCATGAAGGCCGCAGACCAGCCAAAAGCGGCCTAGCCGTCCGGCGTGACGCCGAGGCGTTCGTGCATCAGCGGGCTCGTCGTCGTGTACTGCAGCCGCGCTTTCTTGTCGGGTTCGAGATGTTCCTTCGCGGCGAACGCGGCGAGCGCCGCCTCGTGGAAGCCGGAAAGAATCAGCTTCTTCTTCCCCGGATAAAAATTGATGTCGCCGATCGCATAAACGCCCGGAATGTTGGTCTCGAAACGCTCCGTATCCACGTTGACGGTCTTGCGATTGAGGTCCAGCGACCAGTCGGCGATCGGCCCGAGCTTCGGCGCGAGTCCCCAGAAAACGAGCACCGAGTCGCAATCCACTCCGACGACTTCGCCGTCGAGCGTCTTTATCTCGAGACCGCTCAACCGTCCATCCGTCTCGCGGTAGGCGGTCGCCTTGCCGAAAACCTCCGTAACCTTGCCAGCGCTTGCCAGCGCCTTCATCTGTTCGACGGTTGCGGGCGCCGCCCGGTACTCCGTGCGTCGGTGCACGAGCGTGATTGAGTCGACGACAGGTGCGAGCGCAACGACCCAGTCGAGCGCGGAGTCTCCGCCGCCGAGTATCGCGACTGACTGGCCTTCGAACTTCTTAGGATCGCGAACCTTGTAGTGCAGGCTCTCGCCTTCGTGCACCTCGATGCCGTCGAGCCGCATGCGGCGCGGCTGGAAGGAGCCGACGCCGCCGGCGATGAAAACCGTTCTGGCCCGAAACCGCGTGCCGGCGCTGGTCTCGACGTCGAAACCACCGTCGACCGGTTCGAGCGTCCGTACTTCCTCGCCGAGGTACAGTTCCGGCTCGAACGGTGCGATCTGCCGCATGAGGTTGTCGATCAATCCCTGCGCCGATATTTCGGGAATGCCCGGGATATCGTAGATCGGCTTGTCCGGATACAGCTCGGCGCACTGGCCGCCGACCACGCGCATGCTGTCCACGACATGCGCACGGATGCCGAGCAACCCCAGTTCGAACACCTGAAACAGGCCGCAAGGTCCCGCGCCGACGATCAGCGCGTCGGCCTCAATCGTTGAATCTGCCATGCCGCCATTGTACGGGTCGACGGCGAATCCTGCTCGTCCGGCCGCCATCGACGACGTTTCTCCGACGCCGTACTGTCGGTCTGCCACGAGTCCGGCCCCCGGCAGGAGGTCGCGCCACGGTACCGGTCGCAGCCAGATACACGCCGTGACAAATTTGCCGTTTAACTATACAGAACGTTCTGTATAGTTACGGCCCATGGGAAGACATCCGGCAGCCCGGCAGAAGGTCATCGACGCCTCGCGACGAATCGTCATGGAGCGCGGTGCCGGCTGCCTGACGTTCGACGAGATCGCGCAGGTGTCGGGCGTGACCCGCGGCGGTATCACCTACCATTTTCCGACCAAGCAGGCCCTGCTTCGTGCGCTCGTACACCAGGACATCGCACAGTGGAAAGCGGTCGAGTCGGAGCTCAAGCCCGACGATCAATCGCCCGAGACCGCGGAACTACTTGCCTTTCTGAGGGCTCATACCCACGAAGATCCCGACCGGCGGCGGTTCGTCACGGGCATGCTCGGCGCCGCGACGCTCGATCCGCCGATTCTCGACCCGGCCCGGCAGTTCGAACGAGAGCGGTTCGAGGGCATCGAATGGAACGACCGCACGATACGGCTGCAGCTGCTGCGCATGGCGGCGATGGGCCTTTTCTGGGCCGACCTGTTCGGCTGTCCCGAAATCGAAGCGGACGTGCGCGACCGCCTAGTCTCGACGCTCGAGGCGTTGGCGCTCGAATGGTCCGCCGATGGAGCCGTCAACGAACATCGATCGAAGGAAGACTGACTTGAACCGAATTCGACTGCGCCGGCCGCTGCCGGCCGTTCTGACTCTCTCCCTCGCCGCCATGGCGACCGGCGTGACGGCCTGCGGTTCCGGTGGCGGCGGCGGCGCACCGCCGCCTGCCGGCGTGGGCGTCGCCGAAGTGGTCGTACGCAACGTCACCGAATGGGACGAGTTCACTGGCCGGCTGAGAGCCGTCAATACCGTCGAACTCCAGCCGCGGATCACGGGCTACCTCGACGCCGTGCACTTCGACGAAGGTGCTATCGTCAGCGAAGGCGACCTGCTGTTCACGATTGACGACCGCGAGTACCGGGCGACGGTCGAATCTCAGCGTGCAGACGTGCAGCGCGCGGAGACCCGGGTAGTGCTCGCCGAGCAGGATCTTGAGCGTTCCGAACGACTCGCGGAGGCGCGCGCCGTGTCGGTCGAGGAACTCGAACAGCGCCGCGGCGAGCTCAAGCAGGCGAGGGCCGATCTGCTTGCCGCCAGGGCATCGCTGGACGCCGCCGAACTGAACCTCGAGTTTACGCGTGTGACCGCGCCGATCGACGGCCGCGTGGGTGAGGCACTCGTGCGGTCGGGCAACCTGGTTTCACCGGCCAACACGGTACTGACGACCATCGTCTCCATCGACCCGATCCATGTCGTGTTCGAAGGCGACGAACGCATCTACTTGAAGTACCAGGCGCAGGCCCGCTCGGGTACGCGGCCGAGTTCGCGAGACGTACAGAACCCCGTGCAGATCGGGCTTGCCTCCGACGCCGACTTTCCGTTCCACGGGAGAATGGATTTCGTCGACAACCAGATCGATCCCGCGACCGGGACCATTCGCGGCCGGGCGCTGATCGACAATCCCGACGGCTACCTGATTCCGGGGCTGTTCGCGCGGGTGCGGCTGCTCGGCAGCGGCGAGTACGAGGCCCTGCTGATTCACGAAGCCGCCGTCATGAACGACCAGGACCGGAAGTTCGTGTACGTCGTCAATGACGAAGGTCAGGCCGTTCGCCGCGACATCGTCCTGGGGCGCGAAGTCGACGGGCTGAGGATCGTCACCGATGGCCTGTCGGCCGGCGAGCGCATCGTCGTCAACGGCGTGCGCAAGATCTTCTTTTCGGGTGCGCCGGTCGCGCCCACCATCGTGCCGATGGCGGATCCGATGCAGACTGCCGCTGCAGGCCCGGCGCGGGAGGGCGGCTAGGCCGTGGACCTTTCCAAAGTCTTTGTCGACCGGCCCATTTTCGCGGGCGTGCTGTCGATCTTCATCCTGATATCCGGGCTCATCGCGATACCGAACCTGCCGATCAGCGAGTACCCGGACGTCGTTCCGCCGACGATCGAGGTACGCGCGACCTATCCGGGCGCCAATCCGCAGACCATTTCGGAAACCGTCGCGGCGCCGCTCGAGGAGGTGATCAACGGCGTCGAGAACATGATCTACATGAAGTCGGTGGCGAGCTCGGACGGCCAGCTGCTGCTGCAGGTCACCTTCGCCGGCGGCACCGACATCGACCTCGCATCGGTACAGGTGCAGAACCGGGTCGCCATTGCCCTGCCGCGACTGCCCGAAGCGGTCCGGGCGCTCGGCGTGGCAACGGCGAAGTCGTCACCGAACCTGACCATGGTCGTGCACGTCACGTCGCCGGACGGCGCGTACGACGGTTTCTACCTGTCGAACTACGCGACCCTGAACATCCGCGATGAAATCTCGCGTCTGCCGGGTGTCGGCCAGGCGCTGATTTTCGGCGCCGGAGACTACTCGATGCGCATCTGGCTGGACCCGGAGAAGGTCGCCTCGAGGGATCTGACGGCTGGCGACGTCATCAACGCCATTCGTGAGCAGAACGTCCAGGTCTCGGCCGGTGTCATCGGCGGCCCACCCTATGCCGGCGCAAGCTACACGCAGTACTCGCTGAGCGCCCGGGGCCGCCTGACGACGGTCGCGGAGTTCGAGGACATCGTACTCAAGACCGGCGAGCCCGGCGCCGTCACGACGCTGGCCGACGTCGCGCGCGTCGAACTCGGATCGGAGACGTATGCGCTGCGGTCACGGCTCAACAACCGGCAGGCGGCCGCCATACCCATCTTCCAGAGCCCCGGGGCGAACTCGATCGCCCTGTCGGACGCGGTGCGCGCGAAGATGGAGGAACTCTCGAAGGACTTCCCGCCCGGCGTGGACTGGGCCGTCGCTTACGACCCCACCGTGTTCGTGCGGGAGTCCATACGCTCGGTCATCACGACCCTGCTCGAAGCCGTGCTGCTCGTCGTCATCGTCGTCGTGCTGTTCCTGCAGACCTGGCGGGCGTCCATCATCCCACTGCTCGCCGTGCCCGTGTCGATCGTCGGCACCTTTGCCGTGCTGCTTCTGCTCGGTTTCTCGATCAACGTGTTGACACTGTTCGGCCTCGTGCTCGCCATCGGCATCGTCGTCGACGATGCGATCGTGGTCGTCGAGAACGTCGAGCGGCACATCGAGATGGGCAAGTCGCCGCGCGACGCCGCGCACGCAGCGATGGCCGAGGTGTCCGGACCAATCGTCGCCATCACGCTCGTGCTCGCGGCCGTTTTCGTCCCGCTCGCGTTCCTGGGCGGCGTGACGGGCGAGTTTTACCGGCAGTTCGCCGTGACGATATCCGCGGCGGTGCTGATTTCGGGGTTCAACTCGCTGACGCTGTCGCCCGCGCTCGCGGCCGTGCTGCTGAAGCCTGCCGATGCGCCGATGGACCGCACCGGCAAGGCGATCGACTTCCTGTTCGGCTGGATCTTCCGGCCGTTCAACCGCTTCTTCGATCGAGGCGCCGAATCCTATTGCAGGAGCACGAAGAAAAACCTCGGCCGCGGCGGCCGCCTGTCGATCATCTACGTGCTGCTGATCGGCATTGCGGTGATGGGGTTTAGGGCCGTGCCGGGCGGCTTCATTCCCGTGCAGGACAAGCAGTACCTGTTCGGCGTGGCGCTGTTGCCCGAGGGTGCAAACATCGAGCAGACCGACAGCATGATCGCGGAAATGGCGGAGCTGGCACTGGCCGTGCCGGGCGTTCGCGACGCCGTTGCTTTTCCGGGTCTGAACGGCGTGCACTTCGTCAATACGCCCAACATAGGCACGGTGTTTTTCGGCATCACACCGCCCGAAGAGCGAGACAGTTCAGCGGCCGAACTGGCCGCGCAGCTTTCCGGGGCCTTTTCGACGATCGAGGAGGGCCTTGCCTTCGCGCTCATGCCGCCGCCCGTACTCGGACTCGGCAACTCTTCGGGCGTCGAGCTGTACATCCAGGACCGCAGCAACTTAGGCTTCGGCGAACTCAACGCCGTGACGCAGCGGTTTGCGGGCACGCTCAGGCAGACGCCCGGCTTCGACCCCTATTCCGTCCTGAGTTCGTTCCAGTCCAATGTGCCGCAGCTCGAGGCCGTCGTGGATCGTCGCAAGGTCAAGGAACAGAACCTCAGGCTCGATGAGGTGTTCGATGCGCTGCAGGCCTATCTGGGCTCGGCGTACGTCAACGACTTCAACCTGTTCGGCCGGACCTACAGCGTGTACGTGCAGGCCGATGCGCCGTATCGGGACGAGGTCAGCGACGTCGCGCGGCTCAAGGTCCGCAACGCCGAGGGCCGGATGATCCCGATCACGAGCGTACTGGCGGTCGAGCAGAGCTTCGGCCCGGACCCGGTCATCCGCTACAACGGCTATCCGGCCGCCGACCTGTCGGCCGGCGTCGACCCGGCACAGCTCTCGTCCGGCGAGGCCCTGAAGCTCGTGGAGGCGCTCGCCACGGACAGTCTTCCGAACGGCACCGGGCTCGAATGGACCGGGCTCACGTACCAGGAAGCGACTCAGGGCAACACCGCGCTGATCGTCTTTCCGCTGTGTATCCTGTTCGTGTTCCTGATTCTCGCCGCGCTCTACGAGAGCTGGTCGCTGCCGCTCGCCGTCATTTTGATCGTGCCGATGTGCCTGTTGTCCGCAATTGCCGGCATCTGGTCGCTGAACATGATCAACGGCACGCTGTTCGGCCTGAAGATCGCAAGCGGCATGATTCCGCCGCCGCCCATGTCGGTGCCGCCCACCTTTCTCGACAACAACATTTTCACGCAGATCGGGTTCGTCGTGCTGATGGGGCTTGCCTGCAAGAACGCCATCCTGATCGTCGAGTTTGCGCGCGATCTCGAGCGCGCGGGCCGCAGCATCCGGGAGGCGGCCGTCGAAGCCGCCAGCATCCGCCTTCGACCGATTCTGATGACGAGCTTTGCGTTCATTGCGGGCGTCGTGCCCCTGGTGTTCGCGTCCGGCGCCGGTGCGGAAGTCCGGCACGTCATGGGCGTCGCCGTGTTCTGCGGCATGCTCGGCGTGACGTTTTTCGGCCTGATCTTCACGCCGGTCATCTACGTCATGATCCGGACCCTGGAATCACGCCGTGTCGAGCACGCCGAGGTGGCCTATGAAACGCCCTGAGCTGCTGCTCGTGTCGCTCGGCCTGCTCGTCTCGGCCTGCGCGGCCGGTCCCGACTACGAACAGCCCGACGATGCGCTGCCCGAGACCTTCGTCAATGCCGGGGAGGCCGCTTCGGAAGATGGACAGCCCGTATCGGGACTGTGGGCCAGTCTCGGCGAGCCTGAACTGATTCGCCTGATCGACGCCGCGCTCGAGAACAACACGACCATCCTGCAGGCGCTCGCGACGCTCAACGAAACGCGCGCGCTCAGCAACCTCGCCGTTTACAGCCTGCTGCCGACCGTCGACGTGTCCGCGGCTCTCGAACGCACCCGGCAGTCGCCCCAGGATCCGTTCGCGTTTCCGGGGCAGAACGTGGCCAGGCGCTACCGCGCCGGCTTCGATGCCGCATGGGAAATCGACGTGTTCGGCAGCCTCAGGCGTCAGTCCGAGCGCATCAAGTATCTCGCGGAGGCCGACGAGGCATCGCTGTACGCGGTGCAGATATCGATCATCGCCGAGGTGGCGCAGACCTATTTTCAGTGGCAGGGCGAATCGCTCAGGCTGTCGCTCCTCGAGGACAATCTGGCCAACCAGCAGGCAAGCGTCGGCATCCTCGAGGCGCAGCTCGACGCCGGCCGCGGCACCGCGCTCGATGTCGCGCGGGCCCGCGCCGTCGAGCGCCAGCTCTCCGCCGCACTGCCGACGGCCCGGGCAAACGTTGCGCGAGCCGAGCAGCGGCTCGGCGTCCTGACTCGCGTGCCGGTCGCCGAGCTCAGGGAGGCGCTCGAGGTGCCGGATGCGCTACCGACGCTGCCGCCGCTGATCCCGGTGGGCACGCCCGCCGACTGGCTCAAGCGGCGTCCCGACGTACGGGCCGCCGAAAGACGGCTCGCCGCGGCGACCGCTGCGATCGGCGTGGAAACCGCCGAGTTCTATCCCAAGTTCACGTTCATCGGCAGCTTCGGCTGGACCGGCACGGAGGCCTCGGCGATCGGTGACAGCGGCGCCGAACGCTGGCAGACGGCGCCCGGTCTCTCGTGGCGCATCCTCGACTACGGACGGATCCGGCAGCGAGTGAAGGCCGCCGAGGCCGCTGTCCGGGGCGCACTCGCCGCCTTCGACGAAGCCTGGCTCACAGCGATCGAGGAAACCGAGAACGCGCTCGCGAACTACCGGGCAACGACCGAACGCGCGGCGCGGTTGCAGGAGGCGGTCAGTGAGAGCAAGGAGGCCGCCGAGCTCGCGCTGTTGCGCTACGAGGTCGGCGTGGACGGCTATCTGTCGGTGCTGGACGCCGACCGGACGCGCATCGATCTCGATAACCAGCTGGCGCTCGCCAGGACCGATCGGGCAACGGCGCTGGCGGCACTCTACAAAGCGCTCGGCGGAGATTTCGCGGCCGCCTACGGCGGCAGTTAGCAGCGGCGCGCTCGCGACTACCTCGGCGCGGCGGCAAGGTAGGCAGCCCGCGCGCCCGGGTCGCCCAATGTCGGGCAGCTGTCGCCGCGCCAGCGCCAGCCCGTGATCGTGCCGCCGGCATCGACCGCGAGCTGACGTTCGCACAGTATCGGTGTGGACTGAACGCCGGAATCGTATCCGGGCGTGGCCTCCAGGCGGTCCCGCCAGACGAGGATGGTCTGATCGCCGAACGCTATGCGCTGTTCCGGTTCGCCCCACTCGGCGACGGCGACATCGACCGGCTGTCGTTGCCAGCCGGACATCTGGCGTGACAGCCTGTCCGTCGACGCACAGGCCTGCAGTGCGAGAATGGCTAACGCCAGCATCATGTACCTTCGCGGCATGGCTCCGCTCCGTTGAGTTCCGTTAGCATTACAACGCTCGAGCAGGCCGTCGGTTGACGGCTGCGGTCTGCGACGGCCGGTATACTGCGAAGTTTGAGCATGGATAGAACAATGCCAGCACGCCTGATCCTGCTGATTCTGTTGGCGTCTCTGCCCGGCAATGCGCGAGCGCTGTCCACAGGCGACCCGCTGTTTGCCGATGACTCGACAATCAACGTGACGGTCACGGCACCGCTGACCACGCTCATCCGGGAGCGGCCGACCGAGCAGTACCTGCCCGGAACCTTTCAGTACGAGGACGCCGACGGCGCGGTCACGACGCTCGAGGTGGGTCTGCGAACGCGCGGACACTTTCGCTATCAGACCTGCGGCTTCCCACCGATTCGCGTCAATTTCGATAAATCGGCGGTTCGCGGCACGCTGTTCGACGGCCAGGACAAGCTCAAGCTGGTCGCGCACTGCGAAGACCAGGAGCGCTACGAGCAGTACGTACTCCGCGAGTACATGGCGTATCGGCTCTTCAACCTGCTAACCGACAAGAGCTTCCGCGTGCGGCTCATGCGCGTCCGGTTCGTCGACAGCCAGGGACGGCGCAAGGACCAGCTGCGCTACGCCTATTTCATCGAACACAAGAAGCGCCTGGCGAAGCGTATCGGCATACCGCTTTACGAGGTCGAGGATCTCGAGCTGGCCGAACTCGACGGCGAATTCCTGAATCTCACGTCGATGTTCCAGCTGCTGGTCGCCAACACGGATTTCTCACCGATCGCCGGTCCGCCGGACAGCAACTGCTGCCACAACTATGTGCTGTTCAGGGACACGGCGGGGGGTCCGGTGACGGCGATACCCTACGACTTCGACCAGTCGGGATTCGTCGACGCACCGTACGCGAGCCCCAACCCGCGCATGCGTATCCGCGAGGTCACCCAGCGTGTCTACCGGGGCCGCTGTCTGTTCAACGACTACGTCGACGGGTCGATCGACGCACTCGCGGCGATGAAGGGCCCGATCTACGACATCATCGCCGCTCAACCCGGAACGACCGAGCGCGTCAGGCGGACGCTGGCCAGGTTCGTCGATCGCTTCTACGCCGTCCTCGACGATCCGAAGCGGGTGGAGCGCGATATCCTCGCCACGTGCATCGGCTGATCGGGGCGGGTCGACTACAGCCAGCGCTTGAGGCGGAATATCGCGATCAGCAGCGCGGCCGCGCCTGCCATCGCTACTGCCGAGATGAGGAAGCCCCGCGGGTCGTCGACGCCCGGCAAGCCGCCGACGTTCATGCCCAGAAGCCCGGTGATGAATCCCAACGGCAGAAAGATGGCCGCGACGATCGACAGAACGTACATGCGAGAGTTCTGCTGCTCCGCGATCTGTGACGTCAGGTCGTCTTTCAGCAGAATCGTACGTTCGCGGGCGAGATCCAGGTCTTCGAGATGTCGCGTGATGCGGTCGCTTTCCTGGTACAAAGCCTGCGCATCGGCTTCGTCGATATAGCTCAGCCGCTGCCGCGTCAGCCGGTCCAGCGCGTCTCGCTGCGGCGTGAGAAAACGGCGCACGGCCGCAATCTGGCGCCTGAGGCCTGCCACCTTGACTCGCATCGGCGCGATCTTGCTGTCATCGATGTCCAGCTCCGCCTCGTCGATACGGTTTTCGATCGCGTCGACGAAGCCGCCAATACGCTCCGCGAGCCTTTCGACCAGCATGGCGAGCAGGCCTCCGGAGGTCCTGGGTCCCCGGCCGGCCCTCAGCGCGCCGGCCAGATCGACGACCGACAGGAGCTGCCGGCGGCGCGTGCTGACGACGCGATGCTCGTCGATCCAGATTCGCACCGACACCATGTCCTCCGGGTCTTCGCCCGGATTCGTATTTACGCCGCGCAGGACGATCAGGGTGCCATCGTCGAAAACGACGGTCCGCGGCCGGGTTTCGTCGGCGAGCAGCGCCTCGATCGCGAGTTCAGGCAGGCCGCTTTCCCGAACCAGCCATGCACACGCTGCGTCGTCGGCCGTATCGAAGTGCAGCCACAGCGTGCCGTCATCGGGCGACCAGCCTGCGACGGCGCCGCTGTCGGCCTCGCGGCCGCCGCCCCGGCCGTCGAGAATAAACGCATACAAAAATTCGGCGTGTCGATCTGGCATTTCGTACTATCCGGATTGCGCTTTGGCGTATGCTACACCGATGCTTACCTTCGCCGGAATCGTGCTCGGCCTGGTACTGCTGATCGCCGGTGGCGCCGCCTTGGTCCGCGGTGCCTCCGAGATTGCCGTCAAGCTCGGCGTTTCTCCGATGGTCGTCGGCCTTACGATCGTGGGCTTCGGCACGAGCTCTCCGGAACTGATCGTCAACGTCATCGGCGCGCTGCGCGGCGAGACCGGTATCGCATTCGGTAACGTCGTCGGCTCGAATATCTCGAATCTCGGGCTCGTGTTGGGACTATCGGCGTTCATCGCACCGATCGCGATTCAGGGCGACCTGGTCCGTCGCGAGCTGCCGCTGCTGCTGCTCGCGACCACGATGATGACCGTTCTGGTCCTGGATGGCCCGCTCGAGGGCATGCCGGCGATGCTCGGGCGCACGGATTCGATCGTGCTGATGCTGATGCTGTGCATATTCATCTACATCACGGCGCTCGACGTGCTGCGGGGCCGCAGCGGCGATCCGTTGCTTGCCGGCATCGAGGAGTCGCCGGTCGCCGTGTCGCCAGCGCCGCACAGCGGCCTGAGCATCTTGTTCCTGCTGGCCGGTTTCGGGCTGCTGTTCCTGGGCGGCGAGGTCACGATTCGAAACGGCGTGGCGCTCGCCGGGATTCTCGGCGTGCCGCCCAGCATCGTCGGCCTGTTCGTCGTCGCCATCGGCACGAGCATGCCCGAGCTCGTGACGTCCGCGATCGCGGCGACCCGCGGTGAGTCCGATCTCGCGCTGGGCAACGTGATCGGATCGAACATCTTCAATTCGCTGATGGTGCTGCCGGCCAGCGGCCTCGTCGCCCAGATCCCGGCCCCGGAGGGCGGTGTCGAAGATCTGATCTTCTCCTGGCTGCTGGCTGCCCTGCTGGTACCCGTGTTCTTCATCGGCAAGGCTCGCTTCGGGCGGAAGATCGGCGCCCTGTACCTGTTCGCCTACTTCGGCTACGCCGCCTGGCGCATCGTCGGCGTGATCTAGAACCTAGCCCGGCGGCTGCTTGCCGGACTTCGCTGCGTCGTCGCTGTTGGAGGCCGGTTTCAGGGCCGTAATCTGCCAGCCGCTGCGGGGCTCGAAGGCTTCGTCGGCGACGGGAAACCTGAGCTTGTCGCCGGCGTCGACGGCGAACAGCACGATTCTGTCGGGATACTTCTTTTCGTAAGCATCGAAACCGAACTCGTCGGTGAGTTCGGTCTTGCTGACGGCCGCGCCATCCTTCACGGCCCGCAACAGCTCGTCGATCGCGTGCCGGCCGTCGAACAGGACGCGGCCGCTCGCCTCGCCGCTGACGAAGTGCTTCTCGTTCGCGGCTTCACGCGTGTTCGTTATGACGAAGACATGGTCGCGGCCGAATTCCTCGGCGAACCTGACACAGGACAGCTCGTTCAACCCGGGCTGCCGGGACACGGCAAGCAGGGTCCCCAGTCCGGCCAGCTCGAGATTGTTCTCTGCGTAGGTCGACACCGGGCTTCCATAGAACGTCGACAGCCCGAGCATGCGTGCCTCTCGAATGCTCGCCCAGTGGGAATCGGCGACCCGAACCCGGCGTCCGCCATCGGCCAGCGCCTTCGCCAGCGTCCTGCCCAGCAGATTGGCGCCGACGACCAGCACGCCGCTCGGCTCCGGCTCCGCGGTACCGAGCAGCCGCGCTACCGTGGCCGACGTCAGGCTTTGAATGACGACCGTGCCGATGATCACGCTGAACACGAGCGGCACCAGGCTGTCGGCGTCGGGGTAGTCGATTTCGACGAGGCGAATGGCGAACAGCGACGAGACGGCGGCCGCGACGATACCCCGCGGGAACACCCAGCCGATCAACAGCGTCTCGCGCCAGTTGAGCGGGCTGCCGACGGCGCTGACGAAGGCGCGCAGCGGCCCTGCCACGATCTGCAGCACGGCCAGTACAATGACGGCGCCCCAGCCTAGTTCGAGCAGTTTGTCGAGATTCAGTTCAGCGGCCAGCAGGATGAACAGTCCGCCGATCAGGAGCAGTGTGATTGTCTCCTTGAAGGCCAGGATATCGCCGATCTCGACGCCGCGCATGTTCGCGAGCCACACGCCCATGAGCGTCACGGCCAGGAAACCCGACTCCTTCTGCAGGTACTCGGATATAGCGAACACCAGCAGCACCGCCGCCAGTGCCGAATATTCCCGCAGGTAATCCGGGATGACTCGCGCTCGCAAGGCAACGCCGAACACATAGCCGCCTATGGCCCCCGCCACGGTGCCGATGAGCACGATGGCGCCGAACACCTGTGCCACGTGGTCGAGGCCCGCGTTCGATTGCACCGTGATGATCAGGTCGAATACGAGCAGGGCCAGGATGGCGCCGAGCGGATCGATGAGAATGGCCTCCCAGCGCAGGATGCTCGCGACGTTGGCTGTGGGGCGCACGGCGCGAATCAGCGGCATGACGACCGTGGGGCCGCTGACCGTCACGACCGCGCCGAACAGAGCCGCGATATACGGGTCCAGACCGAGCACGTACCAGGCCGTCAGCGCGCTGAACGAGCCCGTGATGATGACGCCGATCGTCACGAGGTTGCGCACGACCGTGCCGTGATCGCGAATCTCGGAGAGCTTGAGGGTGAGGCTGCCCTCGAACAGGATGATCGCAACCGCGACCGAGACGATGCTGGTCAGGAGCTCGCCGAAGACGGCGCGGGGCTCGAGCCAGCCGAGTACGGGCCCGAGCAGAATGCCTGAAAACAGCAGGAACAGAATGGCCGGCAGGCGCAGTCGCCACGCCAGCCAGTTGCAGGCGAAGCCGACGACGGCGATACCGCAGATGATGACGATTTCGAGGCCGTGCATCGGGAGCACCGTGGCGAATCAGCCTGACGTTATACAGCGCGGGCGGCCCGCTGGCGAGGCCGGCGGCTGCCGCTTCTAGGCTTCGGCCACGTTGCGCCTGTCTGCGGCACGAGCGCTCGCGTTCAGGAGCCGTTTGACGAATCGTTCGCCTCTGCCGGTCAGGAACACCCGCTTGATGCGAAGATTGAGCGGGTCTGAACGCAGTTCGATCAATCCCGGTCCTTCCACTTTGCGCGTCGTCCACGCCGACAGGTCGGCGAGATTTCTCGACAGCGCCGTAATCGACGTGGTGTCGAGCTTGGTCAGCAGCTCGCGCTGACTCATGCCCTGGTTGAAAAACACGTTCAACAGGATCAGCAGTCGCTGCGCCGTAATGTCGGCGGTCAACTCCGCTCGGGCAAACCTGAGCGCGCCGTCGAGTGCGTAGAGCTGACCCAGTTCGGTTTCCGTCAAAGCCTTCATCGCTCCCCCGGTTGTTCACGGAAGGTAGAGCAGTGGAATCGCGTACGCGACCGAATGTCGGGAACGCGACGCTCCATTGTTCAGCCGGTTTCCTGAATCCACGATTTCAACTGCTCACTATAGCGATTTGATATTTTCTCGCAATAGTTGCGATATCGCAACAGTTATGATAGGGTAGTCGCTCACTTCAACACGGAGGACCAATGACACAAGCTGTATTGAAAAATGAAATCACCGATCTCGTACCCGAAGCCGGTCCCCGGCTCGAAAAGCGCCGCGCCGTGGCGAAAGTGCTCGGTGATGCGCTGGCCGATGCCTACCGACTCAACTTCAATGCGCAGGGCCTGCACTGGAATGTCGAAGGACCGATGTTTTACAGCTTGCACAAGCTGACCGAGACGCAGTACGAGCAACTCGCTGACAGCGTCGACACGTTGGCCGAACGAATTCGTGCGCTGGGCATGCCGGCGCCGCAGTCGCTCACGGAAATGTCGGAGCGCTCCGCGATCGACGATCTGCCGGGCGATGCCGACCTGAAAACCCGCGTCGAGCGGCTCGTCAGCGACTACGAACGCGCCGGTCTGCGATTGCAGAACATCATCGGTTTCGCCGAGGACAGCGGAGACATCAAGACCGCTGATCTCCTGACGACGCAGCTCGGACGGTACGACGAGTACGCGTGGATGCTGCGCGCGACGATCGCGTCGTAAAGCGACTGCAAGCGGAACAAAAGCGGCGGCCTCCGGGCCGCCGTCTTTTTTTTGCGGACTAGCCGATCGTTTCCTCGAATAGCCTGAGCCAGTTGAGCCCTAGGAGACGCTCCATGTCGCTCGTCTTCCAGCCGCGGCGGTCGAGGACGGCGACCAGGTTGCGGTAGCGGTCGGTCGAGTCGAGTTCGGGTATCCACGGCGGCCAGCGCAGCTCGTAACTCGGTTTGAACACGTGGGTGCGCGGCTCGTACCAGTTCTCGTAGGTAGCCCAGGGCGAGATGCCCTGCGGCGGGAAATCGGTTGACACGCCGACGTGCTCGATTCCGGCAACCGAGACGGCGTGTTCGATGTGGTCCGCATAGGTTTCGATGGTGCTGTCGCCGCCAGGGTCCGGGCCCACGAAGTAGCCGAGCGCGATCATGCCTGTAACGCCGCCCCTGTCGGCGCAGGCGCGGATTTGCTCGTCCGTCTTGGCGCGAGGGTGACCGGGCCGCACCGAATCGCACATCGTGTGGGTCATCGCGACGGGTTTCGCGGAGTGCTCGATGCCGTCGAGGGTCGTCTGCCGGCCGCAGTGCGACAGGTCGATCAGCACGCCCAGTCGGTTCATCCGGTCGACGACTTCGAGCCCGAAGTCCGACAGTCCCGCGTTGGTGCGTTCCAGGCAGCCATCGCCCACGAGGTTGCGAAAGTTGTAGGTAAGCTGGGCACACCGCATGCCCAATGCGTGCAGCGCGTCGACATTGTCGACGTCGCCTTCGAGCATGATCGTGTCCTGGAAGTTCATCAGGACCGCGGTGCGGCCGCTCTGCCTGGCGGTTTCGAAGTCGCCGGCCTCGAGCGCGAGCATCAGCCGGTCGGAATTCTCGCTGACGCGCGTACGCCACTCGACGAGTGCGTCAATGGCGGTCTGCAGGTTGCGCCGCGGCAGGCTCTCGACAATGCCGGCGTAGTTGGCGGCTTCGAGCGCCGCATAGGCCTCCTCTCCCCAATCCCTGCCGAAGCACAGCGCATCGATGATGAGCCAGTCGTCGTAGCTCGAGCGGCCCGCGCCGAACGCAAGATCAGGCAGTGCCGCGGCGGCCGCGATACCCTGGAGAGCCTCGCGTCTCGATAGCGTGGACTTCATGGCACTCGCTTCGCAGTCACGTCCATGGCGTTCTACCATGAAAGCAGCGCCAGCACACCGTGCAATGGGAGTTTGTCGTGCCGGATCCGGGCTAGTTCTCGGAGAGCGTGTCGCTGCCCAGGCGGTATTGAAAGCCTATCCCTACGAGAAACTGCTCGTCATCGTAGGGCAGGGGCCCCAGCGACAGGACTTCCGGAATCGTCGCCGGTCCGACGCCCTCGATGGACCAGTCCTCGGCCTCGAAGCGCTGGAAGGTAAGCGACGCGTTGACGTCCAGGCGCTCCGAATGGCGATAGCCCAGGCGCAACCTCACGAAGTCGAGCGTCGTCTCGAAGTCCGGGAACAGGTCGGCAGGCTCGGTCGCCGAATCCAGCTGGATCGACGACGTGCCCGCTGCACGAGTCCAGTCGAGCTGCAGGTCGACCTTGTCGGCGATCTGCCTGAGTCTGAAGCCGAAGCCGATCGTGTCGTAGTCATCGTCGTTGAAGGCTCGCCAGTCCGGTTCGGCGAATGCCTCGCTGCCGAACTGCTCCGCTTCGATGTTCTCGGTACTGACGTTCAGGTACAGAGAGGCGCGGTCCGTAACGGAGTAGCCGATGTCGGCCCCGATGTATAGCTCCCGGCCGGCGACGAGGCCGATCTCCGAGCGCGAGTAGTCGTCGTCCGCATAGCGGCTGTCGATCGTGACCGATAGCGGTGAACCGGGCGGCATGATCGATACGGCCAGCTCGGCAAACTCGCGATAGCGGAACGCCATGTTGTACTTGCGCATCAGCGGGTTCTGGCCGAACGCGACGGCCACGAACTCGTTGTAACTGTCGATGTCGCGCCGCGACGTGCCGGCGCGGCCGTCGATCTCGATGAGTTCATTCGGCCGCCAGCGCAGGCGTCCCCAGCCGGTGTCTTCGGTCTGCTCGCGAACCTCCTGCAGGTCGCGCTCCAAATCGCGGCGCTCGTAGCCGCCCGACACGCGCAGCGAATCGAACAGGTCGTAATCGCCGCTTAATTCGATCACCGAGCGCTCGTAGCTGTAGGGCAGGTTGGCTTCGGGGTCGTTGCTCAGGATTGTGTCGACGATAACGCGCTCATAGAGCTCGACGGGCGTCCGGTTATCGCGCTCGTCGTAGCGGTAGCTCAAGCGTACGCGGCCTTTGGGTATGGGCCGCGAAACGATCGACAGGGCATAGTTCGCCGTGTCGACGCTGCCATCGAGGTTCGAACGCGGCAGTGCGGCCGGCGTCAGATTCGCGTTGCTCGTGTACGGCAGGAACGGCGTGGTCTGCTCGATCTCACCCATCGCGAGCGACGCATGCACGCTCGTCCTTATCGCCTGCAGGCGATAGCCGCCGCCCAGTTTGAGCTGCTGGAACTGGTTGTCCGGCGCCTGCGCCGCGGACAGGACTTCCGCGCCCGGGACGGTCGTGAACGGCGACTCCCAGTTGAGAGCCGTGTTCTGGTTATCGAAGTCGGAAAGGTACCAGCCGATTGAGAGGTAACCTGAGTCCAGTGCGTACCGGACCTGCACGTCGACTTCGTCCGTGACGTAGTCGAACGGCATCGGCAGCAGGCTCGCGTTGGTGAACAGCGAGCCACCGAACGTCCTCTGCCCGTCGTTGGTTTGCCGGCGGTAGTCGGCGCTCACATCGAAACCGCCCAAGCCAAGCAGGCGCCCGCCGACGCCTAAGAAACTGCGGTCGCCTTCAATGTCACGCCGGACCAGGCTGGCGTCCAGTTCGCTCATGCCCGTCGTCAGGCCCGAGCGCACCCAGCCGGCCGGCAGAGAGAGCGTGTCCGCGGCCGACTGGTCGAAGACCGTGTCGGTCGTAATCCACTGCCGTCGGGGCAACTCGCGGTAGTCCAGTGAGACGCCGTAGCTGCCGGGCCGGCCCGCGTCGATCGCGGCATAGCGCGAGTCGAGGCCCAAGTCCTCGGCTACCCAGGTCATGCGATAGTCGTCGCCGGAGACGAGCCCCCGGCCGTCCACGTTCAGGTAGCCGCCTTCCTCGTTGTAGCCCGTGGCATCGCCGAAGTAGGCGGAATCCTCGTCGACGGCCGTCGCGCCGACCTCGTAGTCGCCACGATGGCCGTCCTCGAACGGGCAGAATTCGCAGACCCACTCGCTGGTGTCCACGGTCTGTGCGTCGACGGCTGCAACAAGGCCCAGCAGCGGCAACGGCACGAGCGATGTCAGTCGTTTGATAAACATCTCGCCCCCCTAGCGCATCAACCCGGAGCCGGACGGGTGGTTGGACCCGTGCACCTGGGAGTGGCAGTTCATGCAGCTCTGGCCGAGCAGGTATCGCGACGGCACGTTCGAAGCCAGGCCATCGGTGCCGAGCGCAATGCTCGGGTGGCCGGCCTGCGAGTGGCAGGACTGGCACAGTAGCGGTGCGCGCCGGGTCAGCATGCCGACGTGATTGGAGCCGTGCGGCTCATGGCACAGGCCGCAGTCCTCGCTGACCGGTGCGTGCTCCCACAGGTATGGTCCACGGGTCTCTGCATGGCATTGCTGGCAGGTGTCGTTGACGGTTTCCCGCGCGAGTTCGCTTGCCACGGTGTCGCCGTGAGTCGAATGGCAGGAGCCGCAGTCCATCTTGCCTTCGAACAGCGGATGAGCGAATGCCTTCAGCGACTGGCTGCGCTGTTCGACGTGGCAGTCGTAGCAAACGGCCGGCTGAGTCGACGTCTGCAGTACCGGGTCGACGGGATTGTGGCTCGAATGGCAGTCCACGCAGGCCACCTCGTCGTTGCCGTGCGCGCCATCGTGAAACGCGAGACCCACGCCGGAATCGTGACAGTCGAGACACATGGCGTTCTGCTGAACGATGTTCGCGACGTCACCGGCCTTGAAGCTGATGACGGGCGGGCGCTCCTGGCCGCGACGAACGCGGCCGGAATGCGCGTCGCCAGGACCGTGGCATGCCTCGCACTGCAGCTGGCCATGGCCGAACGGGCTGCGCTCGTCGGACGGCACGCCGTGCACGGTCTGGAAGACGCCGAGGGTTACGGCGTCCTCATGGCAGGCGAGGCAGGTATCGGCGCCCTTGCGGCTGTATTCCGCCTGCTCCTGGCCAACGGCGGAGCCGCCGATGGTCAGGAGTGCCAGCGCAACTACGAGGAACTGCCGCACGGTCGGCACCTCGCGCTCAATCAATTGAACTCGAAGCTATCGACGCCGTGTACTTCTCGTACGTCAGACGACCGGCCAGGACCGTGGCAGAGCGCGCAGCTCTCGACGCCCGCCGAGATCAGCGTGCTGTCCGCGGCCTTGGTCGCTTCGAAGTCGCCGCCGTTCTGCTCCATGTGCACTTTGGCGAGATCCGACGCGTGGCAGCCGGAGCAGATCGCCGTGTTCGGCGATACGACCGTGTCGTCGGTCGGCGAGGCGAGGTCGCCGCCCACGTCGACCGTCGTGCCGAGCACTTGCGCCGGGTCGACCGGATAGTAGCCGCCTGGCTCATGACAGCCTTCGCAGTTGTTGAGCTTGCCCGGATACAGGAAGTCGAAGGTGTGCGGCCGGTTGCCGAAGCCGCAGACGTCGTACGCCACGCCCGTCGCTCCACCCGCGTGCAGGCGGTGAATCATCCACTTCATGTCCACGGACTCGTCGTCGGTGCCGAGTTCCGCCGCGCAGTCGCCGGCCCGCCGGTTCACGTCCGTGTTGTTCGGGTTGTGACAGGTCACGCAGACTTCGATGTTATCCGTCCGGTTGTTGCCGTGTATCGACAGCTGATTGTGGCAGGCATCGCAGCGTTCGATCGCGACCGCGTTACGGCGCGGCACGGCTTCAGAGTCGGTGATCGGGAAGTACTCGACCGTGTTGGTAACCGCGATTCGCTCGACGCTGCCGTCGACTTCCACGGCCGGGTGACCGTCGATCGTGGCCGCACCGGAGCCGACGGCGCCGGCCGGAATAGCGACGCCCGACGTGACGCTGAACTCGCCGCCGCCCTCGTCGGTCGAGGTACCGCCGCAGCCCGTCAGCGGGTTCAGCGAGATCGGGTTCGCGGCCGGCGAGCCGCTGCCCGTGTTCGTGTAGTCGGTCGTGCTCCAGTTGATGCCGATCGCGAGCCGGCTCGCACCGGCCGTGCAGGTCGTCCACTCGGGATCGTTCTGGATGTCGTATGCCGCGTCGCTGTCGTTCGGGTTCGTGACCGAGAAGCGCACGACCGGGAATTCGCCGACGCCGGTGCTGCTGACGTCCAGGATGTTGAACTGGAAGTTGCCGCTCTCTTCGGCCGTCAGGATCCTGTGAGCCTCGGGCGTCTGGACTTCGCCGTCGTTGACCGTGCCGTCGGGACCGTGGCAGTCGAGGCACTGTGTGTCGTCGGTGAATGCGAAGCCGCCCGGATGGCCTTCGGTATCGCTATCCCAGACGATGTCGTCGTGGCAGGCGCCGCAGGCCGCGCGGTTTGCGACGAGCCGCCAATTGCTGGCTTGGGGCGTGTTCTCGTCGGACTCCTGGTGACAGGTCTGGCAGTTGCGGACGTCCTGTGGAAAGACGACTCCAGAGTAGTCGATCGTCCGGCCGCCGAAGCCCACGATGAAGTAGCCGTTGGCGAGGTCGGCGCCGTAGTGGATCTTGTGGATCATCTGCGTCATGTCGACGGTGCCGCCCCAGGCCTCATCGACCGTGTCGCCGTCGATGGACGACGGGTTATGGCAGGTCACGCAGTATTGGATATCCGTGCGCGGCCCGCCGTGGAACTCGATGCGGTCGTGGCAGGCGAAACAGGCCGCGTTGTCGACGATGTTGCGCGAAACGCCGGGGTCGGCGCCGCTCGGCACGAAGTTGAAGATGCCGTTCGAGGCGATCGGCGCCTGGCCTCGAATCTCTATACCCAGCCGATGCGGCTTCATCGCGTCAAAGGTAGGGCCGGCGGGGTAGTCGTCCAGGTCCTGGGCAAACGTGTACTGGTAGGTGCCGTCGCCGTTGTCGACCAGCGTGCCGGCACTGCCGCTCTCGGTCGTTGCCTGGGCGTCCGTGATGCCGCCGCTGTCACGCGTGACGTAGGACTGCCACTCGCTGGACCCGCCGTTTTCCCCTGGCGTGAGCTGCGCGATCGTGAAGCGGATATCGCCCGGCGGCAGGCCGTTCAGACCCTGCGTGAGATCGTTGGTCAGCGTAAACGTGACGACGGGCGGACTTTCGATCGTGACGCTCGAGACTTCGACGTTGATCCGCTCGCCGCCGTCCCCGTCGACGCTGTCGATCGGCACCGCGCTGCCCGGCGATGAGCCAGTTGGCCCCTCAGGCCCCTGAGGGCCCTGCGGTCCGGCCGGTCCCTGCGGCCCGTCGTCGCCCTCGCAGCCCCAGAGCGCTGCCGCAAACATCAGGATTCCGAAACGAACTACTCTCCCTACCTGGTCGCCC
>JANQLK010000053.1 GCA_028280615.1 Woeseiaceae bacterium
GACCGTGCCCGTTTCCTGCGGCACGTAGCCCTTCGTGTAGGACATACCGCCGCCGCGCGGCACGACCGCGTGGCCCGCCGCCGTCACGGCCGCAACGACCTCGCTCAGCTCTTCGAGCGTGCCCGGCCGGACGACGGCCATCGCGGGAATCGACTTCGTGTACACGTCCTGTGCGTACAGCACGCGGCTGGCCTCGTCGGTGAGGACGTGCTGGTCGCCGACTCGCGCGGACAACGCATCGATCAGGCTTAGGCTTTCCGACTCTGCCAGGGCCATGCTGGGAACCTCCGGGACGATCGGCGCGTGCGGCGCACTAAATGATCTATTAATATATCATTATAGCAGCATCCGCGAACGCACGAACAGGCGAACGATCATGTCCGAGAATACCCGAATACTCCTCAAGCGGCAGAGCGAAGGCGTGCCGGTTGCCGACGACTTCGAGACCACGACGGCCGCGATGCCGTCGCCTGAAGATGGCGAACTCCTCTGCGAAACGATCTACCTGTCGCTCGATCCTTATCTGCGCGGCAAGATCAGCGGGCGACACCTGTCCGGCGCTATCCGCCCGGGCGATCTCATGGCGGGCGAGGCGATCAGCCGGGTCATTGAGTCGCGCAATCCCGACTATGCCGAGGGCGACATCGTGGCGGCGCACACCGGCTGGCAGGCGTACAGCACGCCGAAGGCTGCCGAGGTACGGCGGATCGATCCGTCGATCGGCCCGCTGTCCACATTTCTCGGCATCCTGGGCATGCCCGGGCTGACGGCCTATGCCGGTCTGCTGCGGCTGGGCGAGCCAACGGCTGACGACACCGTGCTCGTGTCCGCGGCCTCGGGCGCGGTGGGGTCGATGGTCGGTCAGATCGCGATGATAAAGGGCTGCCGCGCGATCGGGATCGCGGGGGCACCCGAAAAGTGTGCGTGGGTGAAGGACGTTGCACAGTTCGCCGACTGCGTGAGCTACAAGACCGGCGATCTGCGCGAACAGCTCGATGCGGCCTGTCCGGACGGCATCGACCTGTACTTCGACAACGTCGGCGGCGATACGCTGCAAGCGGCCATGGAGCGCCTGCGCCTCGGTGCTCGCGTCGTACTCTGCGGATTGATAGCCCAGTACAACACCACGGAGATGCCGCCGGGGCCGAATCCCGCCTGGATCATCAAGGCGCGCGCAACCGTGCGCGGCATGGTGGTCTACGATCACGAAGACCTTCGGGGTGCTTTCGTCGACGATGTCAGCCGCTGGCTCGCCGAGGGACGGATTCACTATCTCGAAGATCGAACTCAAGGATTGGAGAACGCGGCCGCCGC
Organism: Woeseiaceae bacterium; assembly: GCA_028280615.1. GTDB lineage: Bacteria > Pseudomonadota > Gammaproteobacteria > Steroidobacterales > Woeseiaceae > UBA1847. The sequence continues at coordinate 1,315 of JANQLK010000053.1, forward strand.
GTTCTCGCGCCTGATGCGCGGCGAGAACGTGGGCAAGGTGATCGTCGAGGTTGGTGGCGAATGACGGCCGGGCGCTAAACCCGTCGCTCGTCGCACAGAGTCCGCTGATACAGCACGCCGTCGCGAAACCAGTGCCAGGTGCGCCCGCGCGTTTCGCCGTCGGGCGCAAGAACGATGATCTCGGTGAAGTGCTCGCCGGGCGCGTCATTGCGCTGTAGCGTCAACAGGACGAGATCGTCACGCGTTGCCCAGCCATAGCCCGTAAAGCGATCGTTGTCCCAGAGAATCCGGTCGCCGTCGAGGACGCCGCCGAACTCCGTTTCGAAGCTGTCGCCGTTGTCCCAGTCGAAGCGATTCTTCTGCACGTAGACGTAGTCACCGGTATCCGGAAACTCGCAGACGACGCGGCTCCTGTGGCGATCGGTAACCGTCCCTTCCAGATCGACGGTCGTGTAGACGCCCTCCCAGGTGCCCTCGTGACGCAGCATGGCCGGCATGCGCTGACGCAACAGTTCCCGGTGACTCATCGCCCGCTCCTCACGGCTACATGAACGGAGTCACGGACTCGTTCGACTGCATGTAACAGTTGACGAGTATCCATTTGAGATTGATCCCGATGCGGTCCGCGTCGGGCAGGGTGAACGCGTAGCCCAGCTCCTTGCGGCCGTCGTCGAGTTCCTCGCTCAGGTAGACGACCAGCGAGTCGCGGGCGAAGGCGCCCTCGTAGTTGTTGATCGGCCAGTCGACGAGCAGCAGGCTGACCCCGAGCCGGCGCCCGTCCTTCGACGTGAACCACGCCGAACCGCCCTGGTCGTGCAGTTCGAGCCCCGCGTAGCGATCGTAGGGCTCGTCCCGGCCGCCGCCCACGCCGGGAATGTCCGCGTAGCATTCGAACGCGCGGGCGCGATGCAGTCGATAATCGCCCGCCGGCCGGTCCGCGAAGCTTATCCAGAGCTGCCGTTCGCTGAGCACGACCTCGACAGGATCGCCGCTGTCGCAGGCGCCGTCG
>JANQLK010000004.1 GCA_028280615.1 Woeseiaceae bacterium
AGGCCGTGCACCGCCAGGGTCCGCTATCCCTTGACGAGCCGGAGAACTGGGCGATGACCTGGCGCGCGTATAAGAAGAAGCATACGATCAAATAAGCTCGACCCGAACCTTCGACAAACGGACCAACGCCATGGCTACGACCGCAGCAACCGACGCCTCGCTCGCCGATCTCGATCGACGCTTCAACTTTCACCCGTTCACGGCACTCGCGACGCACGAGAGCAAAGGGCCCGCCGTCGTCATGTCCGGCGGAGAGGGCGTCTGGCTCGAGGACGTCGACGGTAAACGCTACGTCGACGGGATGGCGGGTCTCTGGTGCGTCAACGTCGGCTACGGCCGCAAGGAACTCGCCGAGGCGATGCGCGAGCAGGCCGAGACGCTGTCCTACTGCCATGCGTTCTCGTCAATGAGCAGCGACAAGCCGGCGCTGCTGGCCGAGCGTCTGATCAAGACCGCACCTGCGCCGATGTCCAAGGTGTTCTTCGGCAATTCGGGGTCGGATGCCAACGACACGCAGGTCAAGCTGGTCTGGTACTACAACAACGTTCGCGGCAGGCCGAACAAGAAAAAGATCATCTCAAGGCGGCGCGCTTATCACGGTGTCACGGTCGTATCGGGCGGGCTGACCGGTCTGCCGGGCGTGCATGCGGGCTTCGACATTCCGCTGCCGTTCACACACCACGTTAGCGCGCCGCACCGGCTCTGGGAAGGCTACGGGCTCAGCGACGAGGCGTTCGTTGCGAAGCTCGTCGACGAGCTCGAGGCGCTGATCGCGGCCGAGGGCGCGGATACGATCGGCGCCATGATCGCCGAACCCGTCATGGGTGCCGGCGGCGTGATCGTTCCGCCCGAGGGTTACTTCGAGGCGATCCAGCCCGTGCTCAAGGAACACGACATTCTGCTGATCGCCGACGAGGTCATCTGCGGCTTCGGCCGCCTCGGCCACTGGTTCGGTAGCCAGGCGCTAGACATCGAGCCGGACCTGATCACGATCGCAAAGGGCGTCACTTCCGCGTATTTCCCCCTGTCCGGCGTCCTCGTTTCGGAGCCCGTGTGGCGCACGCTCTGTGAGGGCGAGGGCAAGTTCGGGCCGTTCGGCCACGGCTATACCTACAGCGCGCACCCGATCGGTGCCGCCGTCGGTCTTGCCAATCTCGACATCATGGAAAAAGAGAACCTGGTCGAAGCGGCCGCGATCAAGGGCAAGCACCTGCACGAGCAGCTTCAGGCCGCGTTCGCCGACCATCCGCTGACCGGCGAAATCCGCGGCTTCGGTCTCGTCGGTGCCGTCGAGTTCGTCGAGAAGAAAGATCCGCCAAAGGCTTTCGACCCCGCCCTCAAGGTCGGGATCCGGGTCGCGCAGAAATCGCTCGAAAACGGCGTGATCACCCGACCGCTGCCGGCCGCGGATTCCGTATCGTTCTCGCCGCCCCTGACGATCACGACGAGCGAGATCGATACGCTCGTCGCCGGCGTTCGCGACGGGGCCGACGCCGTGCTGGCCGAGCTGCGTTCCAGCAGCGACTTCGCGGGTTAGCTTTCGTCTCGCGCCCAGCGAGCAACCTCGGCGTGCGTGCCGAACCAGACGTCGTCGAAGCCCTGCGCGTAGTCGATCAACTCCTCGAGAATCCATATCCGCGACCGGTAGCCGATCACGAACGGGTGCATGACGAGCTGAAACAGGCCGCCTTCCTCGCGCGCCCGGTCGAACTCGCGTTTGAAGATCGAGAATACGTCGTCAGGTGACATCCACGGCCGCGTGGCCGGCCGGCGGTTGAACAGCAGGTAGACCGCGTCGTCGCGCAGCCACTCGACCGGTACTTCGACGACGCCCGTCGGCGCACCGTCCAGAAGCAGTTCGTAGCACTCTTCGTCGGCCATCAGCGAGCTGTCGTACTCGAAGCCCAAGTCCCTGACGATCCCGATCGTGTGCTCGCTTAAGTCCCAGTTCGCGGATCGGAAACCGACCGGCGCGGTTCCGGCGTTTGCGGTCAGCACGTCGATCGACTTTTCGATGAGCTCGCGTTCGGTGTTCGCGTCGAGCAGCGAGTTGTTCTCGTGCATCCAGCCGTGCACGCCGATCTCGTGCCCTGCGTCGACGATTCGTCGGGTTTCGTCCGGATCGATCAGCGAGCAGACGGCCGGCATGAAGAACGATGCGGGCACCGCGCGCCTGCGGAGAACATCCAGAATCCGCGGCACGCCAACCCTGCGGCCGAACTCGCCCCAGGCCAGCCGGCCCACGGCGCTCTTGCCCATGCCGAGCTCGAACGTCTCGTGGTCGCAGTCGAAGGACAGCGCGACGGCGGAGCGTTTGCCACCCGGCCACGCCGACGGTTTCAGCGCGCGTCCCGCGCGCACGCGGTCGATCTTGGCTCGCCATTCGGCTTCGCTCAGCGTGAGCTCTGCTGCATCGATGTCGGTCATCTAAGGGGTGCTTCCTTGTCATGGACGGCTTAACGCTTGACTTGGCCGAGCCCTTAGCCGCACGATCGCTGTGCCTTGCGCACGAGTGTTCGCATGGTAACCGCAAGCGCCCGCAAGGGCGACCTGCGCCCAGCAAAACCCGCCGGCCCGTCCGGCTCCGACCGAGTACGACATGGCCGCGGACCAACGAATCGAAATCGACTTCGAGGGCGAAACGATCGCCTGCTCGAGCGGCGTGTCGCTCGCCGCGGGCCTCGCCGCCGCGGGCACTTACGGGCTTCGTGCCGTCGACGAGACTGAGCGGCGGGGTGTGTTCTGCGGCATCGGCGTCTGCCAGGAATGCGTGGTCGACGTCGAGGGCCTGGGCCGTGTCCGTGCCTGCATGACCAGGGCCGAACCGGGCATGCGGGTCCGGCGAGCCGTGCGCCTGACGAGAGCCGTCGACGGCGCCGCGGAGCGCGAGGACGTTCAGCCCCGCGAGACGGCGCCCGACGTGCTCGTCATCGGCGGCGGTGCCGCGGGGCTCACGGCGGCCGCGACGCTCGCCGAACACGGCGTCGACGTCGTGCTGCTCGACGAGCGCAGCCGGCCCGGCGGCCAGTACTACAAGCAGCCGTTCATCGACGGCGGCGTCCACGCGAGCCTTGCCCGCGACCGCCAGGTGCACGAGGGCGGCGAACTCGTGCGGCGCGCGCGCGCCTCGGGCGCGAGCATAGTCGAGGGCGCCGAGGTCTGGGGCGCCTTCGCGCCGGGTGAATTCATCGCGCTCCGCGACGGCGCATCGACGACCGTGAGGCCCCGATACACGATCGTCGCGACGGGCGCGTGCGAGCGTGGCTTGCCGCTGCCGGGCTGGACGCTGCCCGGCGTCATGACGGCCGGCGCCGCGCAGACGATGCTCAAGAGCTACGCAGAGATTCCGGGCAAGCGCGTGCTCGTGGCCGGCAACGGACCGCTCAACCTGCAGATCGCCGAGGAACTCAATCGGGCCGGTGCCGAGGTCGCGGCCGTAACCGAACTCGCGCCGTCATTTCTGAAACGACCCGGCGCCGCGTTCGCCATGCTCAAGCACGATCCGGCCCTGTCGATGCGCGGTGTCCGCACGCTCATGAACTTGAAGTCGGCCGGTATTCGAGTCGAATTCGAGTACGGCCTTGCGCGGGTCCGGCAGCGCGACGGCGGCCTTCGCGCCGACATCGGCCGCTTCGACGGCCGACGCGTCGCGTCCGACGAGAGCGTTGACGTGGACGTCGTCTGCACGGGCTTCGGCTTCCTGCCGAACAACGAGATCCTGAGAAACCTGGGCTGTGAACACCGTTTCGACGAGACGCGCGGCCAGATGACTGTCGTCCGCAGCGACGACTGCGAGACGAGCGTGCCCGGCATCTTCGCAATCGGCGACTGCACGGGCCTGGGCGGCGCGCCCGCGGCCTGCGAGGAGGGCGTCATCGCGGCGGCCGCGATCGGGCGTTCCCTTATGGATACGCTGCCGGCCGGGCTCTCGGCGGCGGAGCAGGAAGCCCGCCAACGCCTCCGGCGCCACCGCGGCTTCCAGGCGGCGCTGTGGAGGATGTTCGCCGCGCCGCGGCTGCAGTCGGAACTCGCGGACGACGACACCGTCGTCTGCCGCTGTGAGAGTGTCCGGCTCGCCGACATTCACGCCGCAATGAAAGCCGGCGATCTCTCGATGGGCGCGATCAAGCGACGCACGCGGCTCGGCATGGGTGCCTGCCAGGCGCGCTACTGCGCGCCCGTGGCCGCGAGCATGCTGGCAGAAGCCTCGGGCGAGGCCGTGGGCGAGTTTTCCTACTTCGCGCCGCGCGTGCCGATCAAGCCGATTCGGATCGCCGACATCGCGGGCGCGTGCCCGAACACGGGCGAGCCGATCGAGATGGCCGCGCTCGGCAAGCCGCGGAGCGAGGATCGCTGACCGCAGGCGTCGGCTCGCGATTCGTTACACGACCTCAGCCGTTGGCGCCAGGCTCCCCGGTCAGCGCACTCCACAAGACCAGCGCAACGACGAGCACGAACGACCAGGCAACGAGGACCATGCCGATCGCGTAGTTGCGGCCCTGTGGCCGGTAGTGCGCGTAGACGAGTTCGCCGAGCCACAGCAGGAGCAGGAGCAGGATTACGAGCGCGATGATCAACAGAACGCGAGTCGTCTCGTCGAAGTGCGGCGGCGGAGTGGCCGCCGCGCGCTTGACGTTGGGCACCGGGCCACAGGGCACGGCCGGTTGGATCATGCGGCTTGCCAATGTGTAGGGCTGTGGCGGCAGCCGCATACGCCGTCCGGACACCCGAATCGTCCAGGTCTCGCCGAGCAACGCGAGATCGGGCTTCAACGTGACCTGCTCGACGGTATTGAGGTGATCTCCGAGCGCATCGTCACCGTCCGGCGAGTCCGACTGCTCGCGCCATGCTCGCGTCGCCGGTTCGGCCGGCAAGTCCGGGTCGAGTTTCCACGGGAAGTAGTGACGACCGTTCGGATCGACGAGAACCAGGTCCAGGTCATTCTGCAGGAGGCCGGTCAGCGGGTCCGGTTCGGCCATGAGCGGGTACGGCGGATCGTCCCATGTCAGCGTGACCTGGAGCTGCCCGGCGGCATTGAGCATGCTCGGATCGAGCACGATCGGGTATTCGACGACTCCGTCGGAAAGCTCGTCCGAGACGAAGTGCCCGCCCGCGGCCAGCGCGTCCGCCTCGGCCGGGCGCACGAGCCCGAATCCGAACACGTAGTCGGGGCCGATGAGCGGCTGTTGCACCGGGGGATCGTCAAGCGGCTGGCCTGACGGCGTAGGTGGCTTGAACGTCGGCACGAGGTTCTGCTGCGTGCTACTGAGCAGTTGCAGTATCGATTGGCCCTCCCTGTGGCGGCTGTCGCGGACAGCTGCGAGCTCGGCATCATCGCTGGCATCGACGAGATCCTTGGCCGACTGAATCAGTAGCGCTCTGAACTCTGATGAGTCCGGGTTGCGCGCGCATGCGCCGCGGCGGACCGTCGTCGATACCAGCGCTGCGGCACCCGCCACCACCGGTGTCGAAAACGAGGTTCCCCAGCGCGCGTGGTAGAAGAGGCTGTTCGCGTTGTTCGGGTACACGGTGGCGCGAATGCCCTCGCCGATCTCCGGCAAGCCGGCTTTGAGCTCCGAGCCGGGCGCAACGAGGTCGGGCTTGATGCGCCCGTCGCCGGTGGGCCCGCGCCCGCTGTCGAAGGCCGGCATTTCCTCGGCCTGGCCAAGTCCGGTCGAGATGTTGCCGACGGTCAGCACGTTCTTGGCGCTGTTACGAATACGGACCGTTTCAAAAAAGCTGCGTTTCACGCCGCCCGTGTCGGTCATGGCGCCCTGATTGCCAGCCGAGGCGACGATCAGCAGGCTGCGGCCGGGCCCGGTCGGCCAGCCGCCGGAATCCCGCGAGCTCGCGATCGAGTCGTAGAACGACGCTCGATACGGATAGAGCTCGACTTTCGACTCGAAATAATAGTCGCCGGCCTTGGGACCCCAGGAGTTGGTCGAGATGACCGCGTCGTTCGCGACGGCGTTCAGGTATTCCGCGCCGAAGTCCGGGGCATCGACGACCGAGTAGGACACGAGCCGGCTCCCACTTGCAACACCGCGAAACTGGCCCGGCGAGGCACCGTCCATGGTGCTTTGACCGCCGTTGCCAATGACGATGCCGGCCACGCGGGTGGCGTGCCGATTGGAGTTGCCGACGACGTTGCCGGAAGCGTCTGTCGGAGAGTTGATGCCGCATTGTGCGGGCGGTATGCCCACGCGTGCCCTTTGCTCGAAGTCGGGATGCGCATGCGGCGGTGTCACGGCCGGATGACACAGTTCCCATTGTGCAACGACCGTGCTGTCGCCCGTGTTCGCATAGTCACCGGGCAGGCCGATCACACGCCGCGCCTCGTCCACGTCTTCGACCGGCGCGAACGAGTCCGACCGCACCCATTGAATGCCCTCGACGTCCTTCAGCAACTGCTCCTTGTCCTTGTCGACCACAACGCGCCATTCGCCGTTGTAGGCGGGCACACTGTCGAGGTTGCCGACGATGATCGGGTTCAGGCGTGCCCTCTGCGTGGTGATCGGGACCGTGCGGTAGAAGCGGACGTACAGGGTCAGGCGTTGGGTCGTGCTGTCGAATCCCGGCAGCTGGGTCGCGAAATCCAGAAGATCGAAGCCCTTGTCTTCGCCTCGCGGCGGGGCAATGCACCGGGCCGGCGGCACGGCGGCCATGAAATACTGCAACGCGCGCGTCCAGTAGCTCGTGTCCACGCTGATTTCGTAGGACCGGTCCGGTATAGACTGGATGAACTCGATTTCCCGGTCGAGGTCCTCGCGCATCCGGGTGCGCTCAGCAGGCGTCGGTAGCCGCGTGAACTCGACGACGATGTACTGATTCTCCCAACCAGGCCTTGGCGGGAGCACCGTGCCGGAATCGATATCGGCTGGATCGTAGCATTGCGCCGGACCGCCGCGCAGATTGAGCGCTCCCGAACCGCCGGTGTCCGGCGGAACCTCGTTGATGACATAGACCGCGGCCAGCGCCAAGAGCCCCGCAACGACGATCGCGCGTCGGACCAGCCTGAGTGAGATCATTTTCAGTCTCCGCCAGGGCGGCTAGGGGCAGTTGCCGCTCGCGCAGGTCCCTTCGCGGTCGAGGATGTAAGCCGACGCATGGTTTTTGGTCACCATGCAGTACACGAATCTGTCGAGTCCCGCGTAGCTGGCCTGCACCGTGACCAGGTTGGCTGCGTTGGGCTGTACGTAGTCGTACAGCTCGGCCCGCTGATAGCGATTGATCTTCGCGCGCTGGTAGGTCGTGTTCGCGGTCATGGTGTTCGACTGGACGACGACGGCGTTGCCGGCCGGATCTTTCCAGCACAGGAAGCTGCCGAGCCTGAGCATCGGCTGTGTTACCGACCGTCCGCCGCTGTCCTCGACGTAGCCGCCGCCGCTGTCATTCGTCTCACAGTGATATTCCTTTTCGCCCCGATCGACCTTGCCGTGATTGCGCGACGGTACCGGCGCTCGCGGCGCGTTGTCGTCGACGTAGCCGCCACCCGCGTCGTCGACGTAACCGCCGCCGCCATCATCGACGTAACCGCCGCCCGCGTCGTCGACGTAGCCGCCGCCCGAATCCTCGACGTAGCCGCCACCGGCGTCGGTGTTGCTACAGTAATAGGTCTCACTGCCGGCTTCGATCCAGAGCGGGCGTTTTTGGGGCCGCGTCGGTAATCGCGCGCCATGCGCGCCGCCGCAACTCACGCATGCGACGGGTTGGGAGGGCGCCTCGTTCTCGGGCAGGAGCAGAAGCACAACGAGGGCAACCCACAGCGCGATAGCGAAACCGAGCAGGAAGGTAAGCCAGTTGAAGGGCGGTGTCATGGCGGTCCCCCTTTTTATTGTTGTTATCTGTTGCTTGCTGTTTTGTTTCTAGTCTAGCTGAACTTCGAGGCGGGCGGATTCGAGCAACGCGATGTAGCGCTGATTGGCTCGCAGCGTCTGGAACTCGGGATCCCATTCGATCAGGACGCGAGGAAAACCCATCGCCAGGGCGCGTTCGAGTTCCTGGATAGCGGCATCGCTCCGGCCCAGCAGGTGATAGGCCCGCGCCACGTGGTAGGAGTAGTTGGGATTCTCCCAGCCGAGCGCTAACGCACGGTCAATGACCTGCTCGGCCAGCTGGTCCTTGCCCGTAGACGCGTAGGCTACCGATACATGGCTCAGTGTTTCGGAGTCGTTCGGGTTGATGTCGAGGCCGGCCTCACCGAGGTCGATCACGCGCTGCCACGCATCCGCCGCTTCCGCGTCCCGGCCGTCGATCATGCCGAGGCTCGTGGCCAGGCCTTGCCAGACGCGCAGGTCCGCATCGCCGAGCTCGAGGGCCTTGCGATACGTCTCGGCCGATTGCGCGTATTCCTGTGCGTAGTACTGTGAGTTCGCGAGATTCACATACGTCAGCCGCGTGGGCGATAGCCTAAGTGCTGCCGACCAGACCGTGTTCGCATCGTCGAAGCGGCCGAGCATGAAGTACGTCACGGCCAGGTTGTTGTAGCCCAGCGCACTCTCACTTTCCATCGAGACGACCTGGCGATAGTAAGGGACCGCCTCCTCGTACCGACCGGTGCGGAACAGAAAATTGCCCATCGATTTGTAGACAGACCAGCTAGCAGGTTCCGCCTCGATAGCCTGCTGAAACGCGCGTTCGGCCAGCACGAGCTTGTTTGACATACGGTAGTTGCGGCCGAGTTCCTCAATCGTCGCCGCCGCATCGGGCTTGAGTTCCAGGGCTTTGAGAAGGTTGAGCTCCGCCTCGTCATGCCGTCCGGCCAGGCGATAGAGGTTGCCCATCGCGGCATAAACCTCCGGCACGCTGTTGTCCAACGTCGTCGCGCGAAGGCATGCGCGTTCCGCGTCGACGAAGTCCCGGTCCGCGCGCGAGTCCACGTAGCGGGCGAGGTGAGCCTCGCACAGTCCCGCGCTCGCCTCTGCGTAGCGCGGATCGGCGTCAAGCGCCAGGTTGAACGCTTCGACCGCATTGTCGAGCGCGCCTTCGGTCTTCGGGCGGCGCAGCAACTGGCGCGCTGCGAGATAGTGTTCCAGCGCCTCGAAGCTGGTCGTATCAGGGCGATCCAGGTGAGCGCTGCCTTCGTCCGACAGGGTCGCGTGCACTCGTTCCGCGACGTTGCGGGCGATGTCGTCCTGCGTTCTGAAGAACGTCTCGGCGTCCAGTTCGTGGTCGTACACCTCCGACCATATGTGCGTGCCAGACTGGCCGTCAATGAGCTGCGTAACCACGCGCATCTGGTCCTGGCTTTGCTGTACCGTGCCCTCGAGCACGTAGCGGACCCGCAGGGCGCGCGCAATCTCGATGGCGCCCAGCGATTCGTCGGACAGCTTCCAGGTTGTCGTGCGCGAGGGGACCTTGATCTCACCGATTCGCGCGAGTAGATGCAGGAGGTTATCGGCCAGGCCGTCGCTGAACTGCGCATCGCCGCCGAGGTTCGCGAAACGCAGTACCGCGACCGATTGTTCGTCAGGCGCCTTGTACGGGACTTCGACCATCGCCGCGTCGGTTTCGAATACCGGTTTAAGGATGAACTGCCGGTACATGAGCAGGCCGACACCGACCGCGAGTACGAGAATGATTACGATGTCGACGCCCCTCTGCAGCCCGCGCGCGGGCAGGACATGTCCGTCCGACGTTTCGGGAACGACCTGGTAGGCCCAGGCAACGACGACAGTGAGCAGAAAGCCGACGCCAAGCACGACGACGAAAACACGCATCGACCAGTCCGGAAACGCCAGTGCGCCGAAAACGATTTCCGCGAACTGCAGCAGCACCCAGGCAATGGCCGCGTATGCAATGGCCGCGCGCACAACGCGACGTCGCTTCAGTGCTTCCCACAGCGCAACGACCGGGCCGGCGGATTCGTCGGCGGGGAGATGATCGGCGCCGGTCCCGGGCTCGTCCAGCGGCGCGACCGGCGCAATCAGGCAGTAGCCGCGCTTGTGTACGGTCTCGACGTAACGGGGGGCATCCGCGCGGTCGCCGAGCGCGGCGCGAATCTCGCCGATGGCGTGGATGAGTCCGTCATGACTCGTTCCGCGGTCGCCCCAGATCTTCTCCAGCAGGTCCTCGAACGGTACGACGACACCCGGTGCGCGCGCGAGGCAGGCGAGCACATCCGCGGCCTTCGGCGCAAGGTGCGCCGAGCCCGCAGGTCCCTCGACGATCCCCCGCAACGGAAACACGCGGAACTCACCGAGTCGGAACCCCCTACTCGTCAGGTTGTCCATCAGGCGCCCCTGCCGCGCAACCTGTAACAAGAATAGCAGTCGACTTTGCGATTCACACGGGACCGCAGCCGCTCACGCGTCGCGCTCCCATGCAATCGTGCTGCTCATCCCGCCGATAAACAGGTCCTGGTAGCGGGCCTCGAGCTGATCCCGCCTGAGCTTCAGCGTCGGTGTCAACAGCTCGTTCTCGGGTGTCCATTCATCCGCTGCCAGGAGCACGTTGGACAGTCGCTCGTGCGATTCCAGCCTCGCGTTGGTTTCTTCGAGCGTCGCCGACAGCCTGCGCTCGACGGTCTCTCTGGGCAGGTTGCGCCCGCCCTCGGAGAGCACCGCCACGGCGACCGGCGCCGGCAGGCCGGAGCCGATCACGCAGACTTGCTCGAGCAGCGGGTTGGCCGACAGCCGCGCCTCGATGGGCACGGGTACGACGTACTTGCCCTTGGCCGACTTGAAGATGTCCTTGACACGGCCCGTGATGCGGAAGCCGTTGAGTTTCTCGTCCCACTCGCCCTTGTCGCCCGTGTGGAAGAAGCCGCGTTCGGTGAACGACTCCGCCGTGAGCTCGGGGTTCTTGTAGTACTCGGTAAACAGGCCGGGGCTGCGAATCAGGATCTCACCCTCGTCCGACACCTTCATCTCGGTGCCCGGTACGGGCACGCCGATCGTGCCGAGACGACGCGCCTCGTAAGGCATGTTGCCCGCCGACAGGCCGCTCGTCTCGGACATGCCCCAACCTTCGCTGATGTCGATGCCGAGCTTGCGGTACCAGCGCAGCGTGTGCGGCGAGATCGGCGCCGATCCGGATGCGAACACCTTGCAGGCCTCGAAGCCCATGCCCTCGCGAATCCGCTTCGCGACGAGTCCACCGACGATGGGCAATGCCAGCAAGAGCTTGAGGCGCCCGGGCGGAATCTTCGCGTGGATGCCGGCCTGGAACTTGACCCAAAGTCGCGGCACTGAACCGAACAGCGTCGGCCGGGCGGCCTTGAGGTCATCCATGAACGTCTCCAGCGTCTCGACGAAATAGATGGCCGCGCCCGAGTAGATCGCCGGGCCGATCAGGGCCATGCGTTCCGTGACATGCGACAGCGGCAGGTAGGAAAGCAGGCGATCGTCATCGCCGAGCTGCACGAATTCACGGGTGGCATTGCAGGCGTAGTCGTAGGCGCCGTAGCTCGTTACGACGCCTTTCGGTCGGCCCGTGCTGCCGGACGTGTACAGGATGGTCATGACGTCGGAGACCATTGGAGCATTTGTCTCTGCGATCGGGTCGGCCGCGTCGAGCAGCCCTTGCCAGGTATGCCGGCAGTCGATCGTCGGGTACGGAAACGCGATCGTCTCGAGCGCGTCCGGTACGGCCGTCGCGATGCCCCCGGGATCGTCGAGCTTGCCGACGAACATCGCCTTGGCTTCGCTGTGGCCGATGATGTAGCTCACCGTGTCGGCGTTCGCGGTCGGGTAAATCGGTATCGATACGAGCCCGGCCATCGAAATCGCGAAGTCGGCGAGCACCCACTCGGCGCAGTTCTTCGACAGGATCGCGACGTTGTCGCCACGCTCGAGGCCGAGCGCCAGAAGCGCAGACGCCATGCGGCGGGCTATGTCCTCGGCCTCACGAAAAGTCGTCGCGCGGAGCGTCCGGTCCACGGGCTGCAGGAGAAAGCCGCGATCCGGCGTTCGACCCGCCCAGTCGATCAGGGCCTCGTGGGCCGTACTCACGTCACTCATGCGTCCATTCCCCGCGGCGGGTATTCGAGGCAGGCATTATGCCCTGTCGGCGGGGGTTGTCTCGACGGCGATCAGGGCCGGCCGGCCCACTGCAGACCGTCCGGCTCGATGCCGACCCGGATTCGGCGGAGTTCCCGTCCGGACAGGAGATCGATTTCCGCGATCGCGTTTGCTCGCGGCAGCGACGCGTAAGCGAGATCGCGTTCGGGATGCACGATCATGTGCAGCGGGTTCGCGTCGAGCGGAATGCGCCGCGCGACGCTCATCGTGTCCTTGTCGATCGCGACGAGCTCCGCGCTCGCGAAACAGGCAATCCAGACGACGTCGGCCTGCCGGCCATCGAGCGCAATCGGGAAGCCGCAGACCTCGTCGGCCTGGCCCACGACGCGTCGTTCCCGCGGATCGATCACGGCCACGCTCCCGGCGATGGCGTTGCCGACCCAGAACCGGCCGTCGACCAGCGCCAGGCCCTCGCTGCCCGTGTCGACCGGGACGACGCTCGTATCACCGTCGTCGACATCGATCAGCGTCACCGAGCCCGAGCCCGTGTTGGCAACGGCGAGCACGCGCGAGGAGGCATCGAAGCGCAGCACGTGCGAGCCATCCTGCCGGCTCGCGTAGCGCCTCAGGACCTGACCGGATTCGAGATCGACGGCGACGACCTCGCGCTCGCCCTCGCAGGTGACGTAGGCGCGGCCGTCGACGATCCAGCTCGCATGCGGCTTGCGGCAGTCATCGATCGCGACGTCCATCAGTGCCGACCTCTCGGTCGTATCGATCAGCGTCAGGCGCGAGTTGATTGCCGTGACGAACGGCGGCCGCGCGGCGACGGGCTCGGCGTGCGGCTTCGGGAACTCGCCGTAACCCGTGACCGCCAATCGTCCGCTGTCAAGGTTGGATACGAGGTGAGGGCCTTCGCCCGTGGCTACACGCGCGACGATCTCGGCGTTGCCGAGATCGACGAACGTCACCTCGTGCGACGAGCGGTTCACGACCGCGAGCGTCGGTGCATAGGAGCTGGTGAGTTCGGCGCGGAGCGGTGCCCAGTCGACCTGCCGCACGCGCGCATGCCTGCCGTCGGGCACGGTCGTTACGTAGAGGGCCTCGCCCGCGGCATCGAATCTTGGCATCAGGTCGCTTCTGGCCGTATTCAGCGCCTCGATCGGCACGGCCGCGGTCCAGCCCGCGGGCGTGTTGCGGCTGTAATAGAGGTCTCCCGGCGTCGAGACGTTGGTGGGCCGCGACGACGCCTCGAAGATGAGCTCGGTTTCGTTGCCGGACACCCACAGGTTCCACTCGCCCGTGGCCGAATTGATGGCGGGACCGAGCGGCTCCGGCGCCGCGAAACCGTCGCCGCGCGCGTCCGCCCGATAGATGTCGCCCCGGCCGGGTCCGCCCTCGCGCGCGCTCGCGAAGTACAGCGCGCCCGAGTTCACGACGATCGGCGAGTATTCGGCCGCGTCCGAGCTGATCGCCAGCCGCTCGAGCCTGTCGTCGCCGGCAAGGCTGTAGCGCCAGATATCGGCCTCGCCGTCAGCAGGCGGTCGTTCGGATGCGAAGTACAGCCAGCGGCCGTCGGGCGATACGAACGGATCGTCATCGGAGTAGGGGCCCGAAAACGGTGCCGGTTCAGGTTCCGACCAGCCGCCCGGCTGGCGGCGCGAGATGAAAATACTGCGCGGCTGGCTCTCGCTCGATCCCCAATCGCCGTCCCATTCGGCCCAGAATGCCGTCTTGCCGTCCGGTGAAAACGTAAGGCCGGCCTGATTGTCGCGGCCCGCGTCAAAGCCTGCGGGATCGTCGGACCCGGCCGCGGCCGCGGCGTACAGCCCCAGCAAGGCCGCCGGCCATTTAAGCGGGTGTTCTTGCATGCCCGGGTTCAAAGCGCTGCACGGTTACCCCCAATCCTGCATTGCGCGGAGCGTCTGGTTTGTCGGACCTAATCAAGCATGCGGAGTTCCGGCGCGCCGGTTTACGTTTCGGCGTCACCCGTGTCGACATGATCCAGCAACAGCGGCAGGAGCGGATTCGGGAAACGCCGCGCGACCGTGATGGCGTAGAACGTCTCGGTAATCTCGCCGAGACGCCCGAACTCGACCAGCGCGCCCGTTCTCAGCTCGTCACGCACGACAATCGGCGGAATGACCGCAAGGCCCATGTCGGCGCGGACCAGCAGGCGAATCAGCGCCATGTCGTCGACCTCCGCGCGCAGTGTCGGCACGATGTCCTTGCGATCGCAGAATGCGTCGAAGCCGATCCGGATCGAGTTCTCCATCGTCGGCACGATCAGCGGTTCCGCGGCGAGCAGGGCTTCCACGTCGCGGTTCCCGGCCGCGCGCTTCGGGCTGCCGATGAGCGCGACGGGCTGCTCGGCCAGTTTGTTGACGATCCAGGCGCGGCCCGTGTCGCGCGATGGAGCGCTATTGGTCAACACTACGTCGCAGTCGTGACTGTCGAGGTCGGTCAGGAGCTTCTCCTGGTCCCCGGAACGGACGACGACGAGCAGCCGCTCGTTGTCCATGAGCGGTTCGAAAAAACGGGTCTGGAAGTTGCGCGAGAGCGTCGAAAGGGCGCCGACACGCAGGACCTGTCGCGATTCGGTGCCGACGCCTTTCAGCGTGCTGACCAGTTCCTCGCCGACGCCGAAGATCGTGTCGGCATGGTCCAGTGCGATGCGGCCGGCCTCGGTCATCACGAGCCGTTTTCCCTGCCGCTCGAACAGGTCGTGGCCCAGCCACTCCTCGAGTTTCCGAATCTGGACCGACAGCGCCGACTGCGAAACGTATAGCTGTTCGGCTGCCCGGGTCAGGTTTCCGCTGTGGGCAACGGCCCAGAAGTAGCGCAAGTGTTTGTAATTTAGAGACATATCGAATTCATTCGGTTTTGATTAATAAAAGCATCCTTTAATTGAATTTAATCTATTAAGCGGTCCCGCGTAAATTGCCGGCATCAACCCTTGCCGGAGTAAGACCGATTAACTCGACGATGCTAGCTTTCCTGCCCGGGCTTGCCTCTGCCGGTTTCGCGATCGCCGCCTGGGTATCGTTCCGGGGCGACAGCCGGCGCGCGCTCGCAGCGACGCGGGCCGCGAGCCTGTTCGCGCTGGCCTGTGCCGTCGCCGCCGCATCCGCCCTGGCAGCCAACGGATCGATGACCAGCCCGTGGTACGGCGTCTCGTTCCGGCTCGATCCACTGAGTACGCTCGTCTTCGCGCTGATTGCCTTCGTCGGCCATCTCGTTCTCGAATACAGTCGCAACTATCTCGCAGGCAACGACCGCCACAACGAGTTCATGGGCCATATGGCCCTGACGATCGCGGCGGCCGTTCTCATGACGACGGCCGGGCACCTGCCGCAGCTCATGGTGGGCTGGTTCGCGATGAGCATCGTGCTCCACCAGCTGCTCGTGTTCTTCGGCGACCGGCCGAGGGCGCGCATCGCCGCGCACAAGAAGTTCATCGTCGCCCGGCTCGGCGACGCCAGCCTCGCGCTCGCGATCGGCATCCTCTGGTTCGTGTTCGGCACGGCCGACATCGCGCTGCTGCTCGAGTCGGCTCGTTCGGGCATGCCTGCCGGGGCGGGCGAGTCGCTGTTGCCCCTCGCCGGCGGGCTGATCGCACTCGCCGCGATTCTCAAGTCGGCGCAGTTCCCGGCGCACGGCTGGATCACCGAGGTCATGGAGACGCCCACGCCGGTCTCGGCGCTTCTGCACGCCGGGATCGTCAACGCCGGCGGCTTCCTGGTATTCCGCTTCGCCGACGTGATCGTACTGAGCTCGGGCTCAATGGACCTGCTCATGATCGTCGGCGGCTTTACGGCCCTGTTCGGATCGGTCGTGACCACTGCCCAGAAGAGCATCAAGGTGTCGCTCGGCTACTCAACGGTCGGCCAAATGGGCTTCATGCTCCTGCAGTGCGGATTCGGTGCGTTCTCATCGGCCGGGCTGCATCTCGTCGCCCATTCGCTGTACAAGGCACACGCCTTCCTCGCGTCGGGCACGGCCGTCGAGCAGGTCAAGGTGGCGCGCTCGGCTGCATCCGACGACACGCCCGGCGTGGCCGCGCTCGTGACGAGTCTTGTCATGGCGCTCGCGATTTACCTGGGCGTCGGCACGCTGTTCGACCACGCCATCACCGAATCGCTGGCCGTGCAGACGCTCGGCGCGATTTTCATCATGGGCCTGTACGTATTCCTCGCCCGCGGTTCGGGTGCCAGGGGCCTGCTGCTTCGCACGGCGCCCGTCGCGGCCGTGACCGCGGCGCTGTACTTCACGCTGCAGATCGGCGCGGCCCAGTACTTCGGCTCGCAGCTGCCGCCGCTGCCGCCCGCGGGCCCGGCCGAGAAACTGCTCGCGGCAATCATCCTCGCAGCGTTTGCCGTCGTCACGATGCTGCAGGTGCTGCCGCAGCCCGATCGCGCGCGCTGGTATCGCGCCCTGTACGTCCACCTTTCCAACGGCTTGTATGCCAACGCTGTCTTCGACCGGCTCACAGGAGGTCTCCGCCGTGACACTGCAAACTGACACCGATTCGAACACGTCGAACCGTATCGCGGGCGTCGAACCTCCGCACTTCGCGCAAGCCGCCGACCTGCGGCCGCTCGACAAGGCCGAGGTCACCGAGGTCGCCAACAGAGCGGCCGAGACGATTGCGCCGCTCTGGCCGCTCGAGAGCTTCGTCGCCGTGAACCCGTTCCTCGGGATTTCGGGACTCGAGTATGCCGACGCCGACAACACCGTCGATCGAATCTGGGGCGCACGCCTCGTCATGCCACGCGAGTTCTACAAGCGGATGCTCGCCGACGGCCGCATCGAGGAGCGTCACATCCTTGCCGCTATGGCCGAATTCGGCGACCGGGTCAATCACGATTACACGCCGGACCTCTTGCGGCTCTGGGCGACGATGGAAGAGCCCGCGTCGGAGCCCGCCTCGACGATCGCCTCGCTACTGTCCGAGTCGAGCGGCAACGATTGGGAGCGCTTCGTCGCGGATAGCGTGTCCAACTGGGCCGCCGGCTACTTCGACGAGGGCCAGGCGAGCTGGCGCTCGCCGTGGCGCGGCATGACCGCCTATGCCGCCTGGCGCGGCGAAGCGGAGCTCGATCGCAGCCCCGAGATTCTCGGCGTCGGCGGTTTCCGCGGTATTGCCCGTACCCTGCCGGGCGACGCCGACGAGCTGCTGCTGCGCGTCGCGACGACGTTCGAGCTGCCTCGAGCCGCGCTCGATCTGTACCTGAAGCGCCTCCTCGCGACCATCGCCGGCTGGGCGG
>JANQLK010000010.1 GCA_028280615.1 Woeseiaceae bacterium
CACGGGCCCTCGCTTGTCTTTTGTTTGCTCAAGGCTTTTTCCTCAGTTGGCAATACAGCGAGTATTGCGCGCCTTCGGAAAAACCCTTGAGCAAACAAAATCCTGCCCGATCTTCCCGCGAATCGGTGACGGATGCGGGCTAGAAGTCGGTGGGCGCCGGCGGCGCCTCGATCGACTCGGGCGGCGAACGCTCGAGTTCACGCAAGAGGTGCAGGACGGCGCGCTCGAGCGTCGGGTCGGCGCCAGCGGCTACCTGTTCGGGACGGTCAATGACTTCGATGTCCGGCGCCACGCCTTCGTTCTCCACGGCCCAGTCGCCGTCGGTGTCGAGGAAGCGGAACGTTGACGCGAGAATGCCGCCGCCGTCCGCGAGCATCGGATTGCCCGAGATGCCGATGAGACCGCCCCATGTGCGCGTGCCGATCAGCGGCCCGAGGCCGAGCTTCCTAAAGTAGTACGGGAACGCGTCGCCGCCCGACGACGAATAGCCGTTGATCAGCGCCGCCTTCGGGCCCACGTGTGCGAACACCGGGGTCGACAGCGGCTCGAGTCCGCGCCGCTTCCAGTAGTTGAGCGGCTTGCGGGCGACGAGTTCGGCCATGCGGTCCGGAATGAAGCCGCCGCCGTTGTAGCGCGCATCGATGATGAGGGCGTCCTTCTTCACCTGCGGCAGGAATCGCCGGAACAGTTCCCGGTTGCCTGCCGTCGCCGTGTTGGGCAGGTGCAGATAACCGACGCGGCCGCCCGACAGCTCGTCGACGCGCCGGGCCCGGTCCTCGACCCAGTCGAGATAGCGCAGATTGGTCTCCTGGGTAATCGTTTCGACCATGACGTCGCGGGCGCCGCGCTCCCTGGGCCGTTCGTTGACCCGAAGCGTCACGACGTCGCCACCGGTATTCTCCAGCAGCGAATAGAAGTTATCGGCCGTCGCCGTCCACACGCCGTTGACGGCAAGCACATAGTCGCCGACGGCAACGTCGACACCCGGCGCATCCAGCGGCGAGTAGAAGATGTCGTGCCACGGTTCGCCCGCGAAGATTTTCGCGACGCGGTAGTAGCCGTCGGCCTTCTCGAACACCGCGCCCAGCAGTCCACCGTTGCGGCGCTCGATGTCCGGCTGGTCTCCGCTCTGGACGTATATGTGTCCGGCGTTCATCTCGCCGGCGATCTCGCCGAACAGGTAGTCGAGATCCGCGCGATGCGCGACGTGCGGGACCAGCGGCGCGTACTTCGAGCGGATCGCCTGCCAGTCCATGCCATGCATGTTCGGGTCGTAGAACCAGTCCCTCAGGATGCGCCAGCCGTCGACGTACATCTGCTGCCACTCGATGGCGGGATCGATACGCAGCTCCATGTCGTCGAGGTCGAGGTGCCCCTCCCCGGCATCCTGGTCGGCCTCCGCGGCCGCGATGCCCCAGGCCGTCCCCTTCCGGAACAGCACATGCTCACCGCCCGCGGCGAGGACGTAGTCGTCGATGCCCTTGAGCACGTCCTTCTCTTCCTCGGCCTCGAGTTCGAAGAGCTTGAGCGTCGCCTCGCCGCCGGAGGTCGCGAGGTACAGCGGGCCCGCAGCCGTCGCGGACAGCCCGCCGAATTCGCCGCCCGAATCCTGCAGTGCGACGACGCGCCTCGCGATGCCGTCGAAGTCGATGTCCAGGCGAAGCGGTTCCGGCGATGCTTCCCCGGCGCCGTCCTCGCCATCGGCGTCGGCGCCCGCCTCGTCGCTCTTCGGCCGCCAGAGGGCCGGCTGATCGGCATTCAGCTGGGCGGCGTAAACACGCAGCGAATCCGTGACCATGTAGTTGAACTCGATCGAGCTGAACTCGAGGTCCTGGTCACGGGACGACAGGAAGTACAGGTAGCGGCCGTCCGGGTCGAATACCGGGTTGCTGTCGTCGGTCATGTCGCCGGTCACCTGGCGAGTCTCGCCATCCTCGAGCGCATAGATCCAGATGCTCGAGAACGACGCCTCATTGTTCTTGACGTAGGCCACGAAGCGGCTGTCGGGCGACCAGGCGTAGTCGGTGATATCGTTCCGGTCCGATGCGTCGGCGACGGTGACCCTGCCGTTCCCCACGTCGACAATGTTGAGCCGCTGACGCTTGTCACCGAATGCCAGCCGAGTGCCGTCGGGCGACCAGCGCGGCGGAAAACGCCAGATGCTGCCGTCCGAGGTCACCCGGCGCGCCTCGCCGTCGCCCATTTGCGGCCGAACCCAGATCTCGTACTCGCCGCTCGCGTCCGACAGGTAGGCCACCTGGCCGCCGTCCGGCGACCACGTGGCATCGATCTCGCGCGCATCCGGGCTGCGCGTAATGTTGCGGATCGGCCCCTCACTGGCGGGCACCGTGAATACTTCTCCGCGGGCGCTGAACACGGCGCGCTTGCCGTCCGGCGACAGGTCGGCTGCCTGGACGAAGTCCGCCGCCTCGACGACCCGCGGCAGCCTCGCCGGCAGGTCACCGCTCACGACGATGTCGAGACGTTCGGAGGCCCCGGACGAAGGATCGAATCGGTACAGGTAGCCGCCGTTTTCGTACACGATCGCATTCGGGCCGGCGCTCGGCCAGAGTACGTCGAAGTCCGAGTGGTCGGTTACGCGAACGGGCTCGCCGCCGGCGACGTAGCGATAAAGGTTCAGCGTGTAGTCGCGATCCGAGGTGAAGAAGATCTCGTTACCGACCCACGTCGGCTGGTTGTCCGTCGCCCGGTCCTCGGTCAGCCGTTCGGAACGGCCGGCGTCGAGGTCGTAGGTCCACACATCCTGCGCACGGCCACCGCGGTAACGCTTCCAGGTTCGGTGCTCGCGGTCGATCGGCGTGTAGACGACCTTGCTGCCGTCCGGCGAAAACATGCCGCCGCCGCCTTCCGGAATCTCCATAGGCCGTTCGTCGCCGCCGTCGGCCGGCACGAGGTAATACTGCCCCATGCGCACGCCCCAGGGCAGACGGTTGGCCCGCACCATGACGTACCTGCCGTCCGGCGACCAGTCGAGGACGCGGTAGTCGGTGCCGCCGCGGGGCGGCATCGAACCGACGTCGTTGTACCAGGTGAGCTGCGTCGGGACGCCGCCGGTTACAGGCATGACGTACACCTGGCGGCTGCCGTTGTACTCGGCCGAGAACGCGATGCGCGAGCCGTCGGGCGAGAACTTCGGATAGAGCTCCTGACCTTCGTGCGAGGTCAGGCGCGTAGCAGTGCCACCCGCCGTGCTGGCGGTATAGACATCGCCCGCATAGACGAATGCAACGCGGCTGTCATGAATATCGGGATAGCGGAGAATCCGGGTAGGTTCGGCTGCCTGCGCGGCCACACTCAGGAAGAGCGTCGCCAGGACGAGGGTAAGGCGATATTGCATCGTGTGGATATCCGGCGAACGGGGCCGCAAAGGATAAGAACCCCGTTTGAGAAAAGCAAAACGCCCCCTTCGGAGAGGGGGCGTCAGGATGCGCGATCGAGTCTCCCCGGGGAGACTCAGGTTGAGTCCCTAACGCGAGGAGCCGGCGTTGGCGACCGTGATGTTGCCGTTCAGGCTCTTCATGCGGATAACCGGTCCGCCGCCGTTGACGTCCGCGACGATCACGCTTTCGATGCGAACCTCGACGCCGCGCCGACCTTCCGTACGCTCCACGATCGGCCTGCTCGGTTTGACGTCCACCTCGAAGTCGGAACGGATTTCGCCGCGCGCCGTGTCGATATGCAGCTCCGCCCCGGTGCTCTCCGGCAGCGCGACGGTCAGGTTGCCGTTGATCGAGCTCAGGGATACCGCCTCGTCGCTGGCGAGCTCGGTAAACGCGATGTCGATATCGTCGCTGACCGACTCGGCAATCACCGAACCCGCGATCCCGGTTGCCGTGATGGGCCCGTTCATATTCTCGAGCTGCAGACGGCCGCGCACGTTACGCACGATGATTTCACCATCGTTGCTGATCGAAAGGTCCAGCTCCGCCCGCGTGGGGATTTTCGCCGTGACGACGACCCGATTCGATCGCCAGTCGGTGTCCACCGTGATGCGGTTGTCGTTTTCCTCGACCTCGAACGCGTAGCCGCCGGCAGTGAGCGGTTTAGGTCCGGACGGTGTGATGATGCTGCGCTGTCCGTCCGCAACCGACACTTCGAACTCGGCATCCTGCCGGTCTTCACCGATCACCTCGATGCGGGCCGACAGGATCGAAACGTCAAGCGCTACCGGCTCGCCGGGACGGGTCAGGGGAATCGTGATGCGTTCGGGCTCGCTTTGTGCGAACCCCGGCAGCGTTGCGAGCAGGCTCGCGGTCGCAACTAACAGTCGCTTCAGTTTCAGTGACATTGCACTCTCCAGGTTTACGGTATCTTGACCAGGGTCACGTCGCCGTTCAGGGACGCGATCGTAAACAGCGGCCCGCCGCGACCGATGCGAACGCCGGCCGCCTTCGAAACGCGGTAGCGATGCTCACCATCGGAGCCCGACTTCTCGACGACTGCGGGCGTAGCGAACGGCGACACGTCGAAATCGGACCGGACCCGTCCGTTTGACAGGTCCAGCGCGACATCCAGGTCACTGCCGCCTGGAACTCCGACGCGAACGTCGCCATTGACGGTCTCGACGTTGCACGCCGAACGCGGTCGCGCATCGAATTCGACCGCGACGTCACCATTGACCGACTCGACGTTGTCACAGGCGCTCGCGGCCTCGATCGACACCGCGCCGTTGACGTTGCTCGCCGACACCCTTCCCTTCACGCCTGAGACGCGCACGGCGCCGTCGTTGACGGTCGCGACATCGACCGACGCAGATGCGGGTACGACGACGTCGAACTCGTGTTTCGCCATGCAGCGCCGGCACAGACCTCCACGCCGCTGCCACCGATAGGCATCGCCCACGCGCAGTTCCACGCCGTTCGGCGTCGCATTGACCGCTACGGCGAAGACCGATCGCGCCGTTTCGAGCTGATGCTGGCCCGGCGCGGAGAACCGCGTCCTCACGCTGACCTGAATGTCGCCCGGCGGTCCGGTGCGGACCGATATCGGACCCCAGATGTTGCGTACGACGAGCACCGGGGTGTCCCCGTCAACGGGATAGCGCTCGCGCCATTCGGATTCTTCGGCCAGCGGTCCGGCAAACACGCCGTCGGTCAGCGCCAGGAACCAGATGAGCGCAATGCAGTGTAAAGGTGTCATGTAATCTCCCTCCCCGCGGTGTCCAGCACGTGAGCCGCCAGTGCGGGATGCAGGCCGCCCGTCCTTGCCAGCTCGATGAGCTTTCCGACCTGTTCGGCGGTGCCGTGGCGGAAAACCAGGTCGATGAGCGCCAGCTGGACGTGCGGCGAATCCGCCGCGTCGAGCATCGCCATGATTTCCCCGGCCACCGCCGACCGGGCCAGCCGCGGGCCCAGCGCATCGATTGCCGCCGACCGCACGGCATAAACGCGCTCCTGCGTGGCGAGATCCAGCAGCGCGTTCGCGATATCGGGGTCGGACGCGTCGGCGTTCATCGCATCCATGACGCCTGCGAGACGCTTGCCTGGCGACGGATTGGTGATCCGATCGAGAATCAGGGTTTTGTTGAGCGCCCGAACGCTATCCTCGAGCGCCGCCAGGCGTTCTGCATCGGAGCCCACGCCCGGCGCGGCGAGCAGAAGACCGGCGATGAGGCCGACGGCCGCAGAACCCGCCGCGGTCAGCCAGCCGGCTCGGCCGGAGATGCCGAGGCCCGTGCCCAGCCGCCGCCACCACGGCGGGCGCGCAGCGTCCTCGAGGCGCGAGTAAAAGGACTGCCGGAGCCGCCGCGACGGTTCGCCCCCCGGCATCTCGGCCATTGCCTCCCAGATGGCCCGCTCGTCATCGTCGGCTGCCTCGAAGGGCACGCCCGTTCGTCGTTTATCGGTCATGACACAGGTCTCCATCAGCGCCACCCAGGCACTGAGCCAGTTTTTTCATCGCCCGGTGCATGCGGACGCGCGCGGTTGCCGGTGTGCAGCCGAGCGCCGCGGCCAGGTCGTCATAGCCATCGAACTCGAAGCGGCCGAGCCAGATGACCTCGCGCGCGGCCACGGGCAGGGACGCGAGCGCAAGGCCGAGCGACTCCAGCGCTTCGCGGCCGGTTGCGGCCTGTTCGGCAGAGCGGCCGTCGACCAGCTCCGCATCCAGGACGAGCGGGTCCGTCGGCGTCGTGTTGCGACGCTTCGCGATCCTGAGCTGGTTCAAGGCCTCGTTCCTTGCGATATGGAACATCCAGGCCTTGAAGCTCCCGTCTCCCCGGAAGGTTCCGGCTCTTTTGAGGATTTTCAGGAAAACGTCCTGGACGACGTCCTCGGCCAGCGCGGCCTGCCGCGTGATCTGCAGGCAGAACTGGTAGACGGCCCGGTGGTGCCGCTCGAACAGCGTACCCAGACAGGACGCGTCGCCCTGGGCCACCCATTCGATCAGCTGCTCATCCGAGACTGCCTGCATGCCGTCCTTCCGCGTTGCCTGTACCTACTGACGTGCCCGGCCAGAAAACGTTACCGCATCCGGCGTGCACACGAGCGCATACGTTCTGGCTGAAGCGTATCGACGAATACGACGGGAAAATCTGGTCGAAATTGCTTGACCCGCAGTCGCCCCTGTGCTGATATCTTCGTATCTTCAAAACTTTGAAGATATGCAACTTCGATAACTTGCAGATATATAAGTAGACGGCATCCGAGAGGTTTCCGTCGCCGGAGACGCCAAATGCCGGAACGCCAGCTAGTCGCAAAGGAACTTGCCGAAATCTTCAAGATCATCGCGCACCCGGACCGGGTCCGGCTCATCGAGGAACTGCGCATCGGTGAGAAGGACGTGAAGACCCTGATGGACACGCTCGCGCTGCCGGGGCCGCGAGTCTCGCAGCATCTGTCGTTGCTGCGCGCGCACCGCGTCGTCGAGGAGCGCCGCGAGGGCCGGCGTCATGTCTACAAGCTCATCCAGCCGGAGATCGCGGACTGGATCGTCGAGGGACTGGATTTCATAGAGGGCCGCATGACCGGGATCAGCCGGTCGGAGATCAATTCGGCCCGGCGGCTGTGGTCGGCCGCCGACGCAAAGTAAGCGCGAACACTTCCGTTAACGTTAAGGAGAGGAACAATGCCGAAATTCGCCGCAGGGGTGGTGCGATTTCAAAACGAGGTCTACCCCCAGAAACAAGAGCTGTTCGAAAAACTCAGCAAGGGTCAGTCGCCAGAGGCACTGTTCATAACCTGTTCGGATTCGCGCATCGAGACGGCGATGATCACGCAGACCGAGCCCGGTGAGCTGTTCATCTGCCGCAACGCCGGCAACATCGTGCCGCCGCACACCAACTACACGGGTGGAATGACGGCATCGATCGAGTTCGCCACGGCCGCCCTGCGCGTACCACACATCGTGGTTTGCGGTCACACCGAGTGCGGCGCCATGAAAGGCGCCATGAACCCGGAAGGCCTGGATCCGCTGCCGCACGTCAAGGAATGGCTCGGCTACTCGCGGGCGGCCGTCGACGTCGTCAACGAAATCGGCGAAGACCTCGATGAGGCGGGCCGCATGCGGCTCCTGCTCGAGCAGAACGTCATCCTTCAGCTCACGCATCTGAAGACGCATCCGAGCGTCGCGGCGCGCCTTGCAGCCGGCAACCTCGATCTGCACGGCTGGGTTTACGACATCAAGACCGGCGACGTGCACGCCTATGACGAATCGACGAACGCCTTCGTGCCCGTCGACACGATGTATGCCGAAGCCGTCGCCAAGCTGGCCGCCACCGACACCTGCGCCGCGTAACGCGCGCTACCGGAGGAACAAGCTCATGAAATTTCTGGACTTCTCTAACCTGCGCGGCGACATCTACGGCGGTCTGACGACCGGCGTCGTCGCGCTGCCGCTGGCGCTGGCCTTCGGCGAAGCATCGGGCGCCGGCCCGATCGCGGGCCTCTGGGGCGCGATCATCGTCGGCTTCTTTGCCTCGCTGTTCGGCGGCACCGGTGCCAACGTATCGGGGCCGACCGGGCCGATGGTGGTCGTGTTCGCGGGCGTGTTCGCGTCGCTGACCGGCAACGTGTCGCTGATCTTTGCGGCCGTGGTACTTGCGGGCGTCCTGCAGATCCTGTTCGGCGTTTTTAAGCTCGGAAACTACATCCGCCTCGTGCCCTACCCGGTCGTCTCGGGATTCATGAGCGGCATCGGCTGTATCATCATCGCGTTGCAAACGGCCAGGCTGTTCGGCCACGAACCCGAGGGCGGCGGCACGATCCCGGCGCTGACGGCCATTCCCGCGGCGGTCATGGATCCGAACGTTGCCGCACTGGTCGTCGGCGTGGTCACGCTCGTGACGATCTTTTTCTGGCCGAAGAGCCTCGGCAAGTGGATACCGGGCGCGCTGGCGGCGCTGATCATCGGCACGATCCTGAGCCTGTTCATCTCGGGCGCGCCGATACTCGGCGACATCCCGACGGGCTTTCCGTCCCTGATCATTCCCGAGTTCTCACAGAGCACGTTCCTGATCGTCCTCGAAGCCGCCTTCATTCTGGCGCTCCTGGGTGCAATCGACAGCCTGCTCACGTCGCTCGTTGCGGACAACATGACCCGCACGCGCCACGACTCCGACAAGGAGCTGATCGGCCAGGGCATCGGCAACACGGTGGCTGGTTTCTTCGGCGCGATCCCGGGCGCCGGGGCGACGATGCGCACGGTGGTCAACATTCGCACGGGCGGCCAGACCAAGCTCGCGGGCATGCTGCACGCGCTCGTGCTGCTCGCCGTCGTCGTCAGCCTCGCGCCGCTCGCGTCGCAGATTCCGCATGCCGTGCTGGCCGGCATCCTGATCAAGGTCGGCTGGGACATCATCGACGTGTCTTACCTGAAACATGCGCACAAGGGGCCGCGCTGGGATCTCGCGCTGATGGCGCTGGTACTCGGCCTGACCGTGTTCGTCGACCTGATCACGGCCGTCGCCGCCGGCGTCGTCCTTGCCGCGCTGGCGTTCGTCAAGCAGCTTGCCGAAGAGCAGCTCAAGGCGTTCCGCAGCGGCGAGCTCACATCGACGACCGAGGAGGAGCGCGAGCTCCTGAAGAGGGCGGATGGCCACGTGCTCATGTTCGACTTCGGCGGTCCGCTGTCGTTCGGCGCCGCCGCCGACCTCGGCCTGCAGGTCCGTGAGCGCACCAAGGCCAAGGGTGATGCGATCATCCTCGACTTCCACCGTGTGCCGTTTTTCGACGTCTCGGCCGCACGCGCCGTCGAAACGATCATCTGTGACGCGCGGCACGCCGGCCGCGACGTTTACCTGACGGGCATGAACGAGGAGGTCTCGAGCGTGCTGTCCGGCCTGGGCGCCGACCACTGCCTGCCCGCGAATCGAAGTTACAAGAGCCGCGTGGAAGCCCTGAGGGCGGCCGTCGAACGCCTCATCGGCGACGACAAGCAGGACGGCGAAGCCAAGGACAGCGTGCCTGCCCCCGCGGCGTAGCTCGCCGCCGAAACCCGACCACCACGGCGGTCAATCAAGGCCCCGCGCACCGCGCGGGGCTTTTTTTTGTCCTTGCAACCCGCGTGCGCTTCGCTATCGTTGCCCGCTGATCTGCCTGGAGTTCGCCATGGAGCCGCACCGAGTTCTCGCCGCAATACTGTTCGCGATTCTGCTGCCGCACGCACTGCTTGCCGACATCGACGTCCGCGAACTCGACGCCGAAATGTACCCGGCCGACGTCAGCTACGACGCATCGATACCGACGCCCGAGAGCCTGATCGGGCACGAGCTGGGGCGCCAACCGGTCCGCCACCACGAGCTCGTCCGTTATCTCGAGACCGTCGCGGCGATGAGCGACCGGCTGTCGATCGAAACCATCGGCTACTCGCACCAACGGCGCCCGATCCTGTTCATCGTCGCGACGTCGCCCCGGAACCGGGCGCGGCTCGACGACATCCGGGCGGAACACGCGGCGCTCACGGATCCCGGCAGCGGCCAGATGATCGATGACGACATGCCGGTCGTGACCTGGCTCAACTACGGTGTGCACGGCGCCGAGTCGAGCGGCATGGATGCGGCGCTGCCGTTCGTCTATTACCTCGCGGCGGCCCGGGGCGAGCGTATCGAGGCGATCCTTGAGGAGAGCGTGATCCTCGTAACCGCGATCTTCAATCCGGACGGCCACAACCAGCGCATCGCGTGGTTCGACGCCTACGGTGGCCAGCGCATGATCGCCGATCCGGCGCACGTCGAACACGACTTCAATTGGCAGCGCGCGCGAACGAACCACTACTGGTTCGACCTGAATCGCCAGTGGCTGCCGCTGACCCAACCCGAGCCGCGGGCCTGGATCAGGAAATGGCACGAGTGGCGGCCGAATCTCACTGTCGACTACCACGAGATGGGTTCCGGCGAGACTTACTACTTTCATCCGGGCGCCGCGACCCGGACGAATCCGCTCGTTCCGGATGAGGCCGAACGGCTCATGGAGAAAACAGTACGAACGTCGGAAGACTTCCTGGATAGTGAGGCACGCCTTTACTACCACGGCGAACGCTTCGACAATTACTACATCGGCAAGGGCTCGACGTTTCCCCTCGTCAACGGCGGCGTCGGCGTGCTTTACGAGGCGGCAGCCGCGCTGGGCCGCGAGATCGACACGGACAACGGCCTGAGGACCTATCGGGAGAACATTCGCAAACATTTCCGAACCAGCATCGCAAGCATCGATGCCGCTGCATCGATGCGCGGCGAATTCCTCGACTACCAAAAACGGTTTTACGACGGCGCGCTCGACGCGGCGCGGCAGCAATCGGCGCGCGCCTGGGTGTTCAGCGCGCCGGGCGACCCCACGCGGCTGGCCCTGTTCGCCGATCTACTGAACGCGCATCGCATCCTGACGCACGAACTCACCCGCGACGTGCGCGCCGGCGGCAAGACCTTCCGTGCGGGCGAGGCGTTGATCGTCCCCACGGCCCAGGCACAGCATCGCCTGATTCGCAGCATCTTCGAGACGGTCCACGAATTCGAGGACGCGACCTTCTACGACGTCTCGACGTGGACGATGCCGCCGGCCTTCGGCCTCGACTATGCGCCGCTCGAAGGCCGGGCATTTCGCGATGATCTGGTCGGCGGCGCCGTCGTGCCGCCCATGCCCGTGGCGGCTGCGCCCGACCGTTCGAATTACGGCTACGTGTTCGAATGGTCGGCCTACTTCGCGCCGCGCGCCCTGAACCGCATCCTCGAGGCGGGCCTGCTGGCCCGGGTCGCGACCCGCGCGTTTTCCGCAACGACCGCCGAGGGGGTCGTCGAATTCGCCCCCGGCAGCATCGTCGTGCCGTTCGATCGGCAGACGGTCGAGCGTGATCGAATTCACGAACTGATGCGGACCATCGCCGCGGATGACGGAATAGCGATCCACGCGCTCGTTTCGGGGCGCAGCGCCACGGGCACGGCCGGCTACGACGTCGGCGGCCCGTCATTCCGCGCGCTCGAGGTCCCGCGGGTACTGATCGTCGTCGGCCGTGGCACGAATCTCTACGATGCGGGCGAGATGTGGCACCTGCTGGACTTCCGTATGAACATGCCCGTGACGCTCCGGGAGCGCGATCGGCTCGATGAAATCGACTGGAGCCGCTATACGCACGTCGTCTTCCCGTCCGGCGACTACGACGAATACGCGCCGGACTTCGCGGACCAGCTACGGCAGTGGAACGCCGCGGGCGGGACGCTGATAGGCATCGGCAACGCGACCGAGTGGCTGCGCGCCAATACGCTCGATTACGTCGATCCGGCAGAGATCGATGGCGAAGCGGCGCCGGAGGATGCAGAGACTGAAGAAGCGACGGACTTCGAGCGCGTGGACTATGCCGAAAAGGAGCAGCGTGAAGCCATGGACGTCATCGGCGGCGCGATTTTTTCGGCCGACCTCGACACCTCGCATCCGCTCGGTTTCGGCTTTCAGAGCCGCGATCTGAAGCTGCACAAGAACTATCGCGAACCGATGGGAGACACCGTAAACCCCTACGCCACGGTCATCGCATACGCCGACGACCCCGTATTCTCGGGTTACGTGTCCGGGACCCATCGCGACGCGCTGGCAGGCACCGCGGCGCTCATCGCCGAGCGCGTATCGGAAGGCAGTGTCATCCTGTTCGCGGACAACCCCAACTTCAGGGGGTTCTGGTACGGCACCAACAAGCTGTTCCTGAACGCGCTGTTCTTCTCGACGGTCTTCGACGCGCCAGAGGAAAACTGACGCGGCAATGGCAGGCCGCGAAACAAGCGGCCTCGTCGTTTGACCCCTTGCGAGGAAGGGACAGCCGAATTGCCCAATGTGTCCAGTCTAGTTGACAACTATAACTGACAATAAACATTGACACATGTGTTGTCTGAGTCTATGTTAGACGTGCCCGCCCCGGATTTTTTTCCGGAGCGTGCTGCCGTCTGGCATGGTGCCGTTCGGTCAGGTGTGGGGTCTGGTTTATCCCCTCGTAAAACTATAGGAGAAGGAAGAATGGCTGACTTGGATGATCCGGATCGGGTTTGGCCGACCGGATTGACTATCAAGGAGTCGGAAGAACTCCATAAACACGTCATCGACGGCGCGCGAGTTTTCTTCGTGCTCGCGGTGATCGCGCACATCCTGGCGTACCTGTTTACGCCATGGTTAGGATAAGGAGCAAGGTATGAACCAGGGTAGAATCTGGTGCGTAGTGAGCCCGACGGTCGGTCTGCCGCTGTTCTTAGGAGCAGTTGCACTGATCGCCTTCACGGTCCACTTCGCCATTCTTAACAATACCTCGTGGTTTCCGGCGTTCTTCGGCGGCTGATCGAATATCGCCTGGAACTAACGGGAATACTCCATCTCCGGGGTCCGGGTGCACCGGACCCCGGTCTCTTGCACAGTGATCGATGCAGGAGGATGATGTGAGCGGCCTTGATTTCGATCCTCACTAAGGACTTCCGACATGATTCCTATCGTTCGATTTTTCTCTTCAGAGCATGCCGCCAGAGACGCCGTCGCCAACCTGGCCAAGGACGGGATACCGGGTCGACTCGCTGCGGTCATCAGTCCTAGCCCGGAACGCTCGGCCGAGGACGTGATCGCATCGGTCGATCAGAGCGTGCTGCCGGGCGGTTACCACAAATCGGTCGCTCGAGCGCTCAGACACGGTCGTTCGGTACTCTGCGTGACGCCACCGTACGGCAAGAGCGCGTCCGCTATGCGCATTCTTGCCAGGAGCGGCGCAGTCGATACCGAGACGATCAGCGACTACACGCCGAGTGATGCCGCGCCGTTCTCTGAATTTCTCGGCCTGCCGGTGCTGACGGACGGCCGCTCTCATCTGAAGCTCCTCCGTTCCGACTGGACGTTTTCGTCGTGGTTCGGCATGGGACTGTTGAGCAAGAAGGCTACGCCCCTGTCATCGATGTTCGGCATGAAGACGTTGTCATCGAAAACCGGTTCCCAGGCAGCGGGGACGTCAGTCCAGCGCATGTCCGGCACGGCAGCTCCGTTTTCCTCGAAGCTCGGCATGAAGCTCCTGTCGTCGAAAAAGGGCTCGCGCGCGGCGGGATCTGCGGTCGAGCGGATGTCGGGCAACGCGGCGCCGTTTTCCGGGTTCCTGGGCCTCCGTGTCCTGAGCAAGCGCGACTGATCCAAAGTCCGCGGGGGTAGTTCGGGGCCGGGCGCGCCCGACACCGGTTGAACGGCCACGTGGCTCCATCGTGGAGCCGCGCGGTTGCCGGTGCCCTCCTTTCGTCGCTCTCGCTTGCAGCGCGGCACTGGCCCGCGGCTGTGAGTCTCACCTGCTGTAAGTTTCACCTTACGATTTAGAGTGACAATTGAAGTTGACACATCCCGTTCTCGAGGCTATGTTGTCTAGAGTTTGTCCTGCTGCGTCTCGCTAACGATCCAGCGTGGCAGAGGCCGGGTCGCCCGCCGTGACTGTCGGACCGGAGAACAACAGACAATAAAGACCTGACATGCAATCCATTGGCCAACGAATGACGAACTGGTGGGCATCGCTCGGCCCGAGATACCTGCCGTTCGCCGATGTCGCGACACCCGACCTGCCGCTCAAGCGGCTTCTCAGGCTGGCGCTCTTCCAGGTCAGCACCGGCATGGCCCTGGTGCTGCTAGTCGGTACGCTCAACCGCGTCATGATCGTCGAGCTCGGAGTACCGGCATCGCTGGTTGGCGCCATGCTCGCGCTGCCGCTCGTGTTCGCGCCGTTTCGTGCGCTCATCGGTTACAAATCGGATACGCATCGCTGCGAACTCGGCTGGCGCCGCGTGCCGTTCATCTGGAAGGGCACGCTCTGGCAGTTCGGTGGCTTTGCAATCATGCCGTTTGCACTGCTCGTGCTCGCCGGCCAGGGCCAGGCCGATACGGCGCCGGCATGGATCGGCCACTGTGCGGCGGCACTGTCGTTCCTGCTGGTCGGCGCGGGCGTGCACACGGTGCAGACCGCGGGGCTCGCGCTGGCGACCGACCTGACGCCGCGCGAGTCGCACGCCAAAGTCGTCGGCCTGATGTACGTCATGCTGCTGGTCGGAATGATCGTCAGCGCGCTGGTATTCGGGGCAGCGCTCAGGGAGTTTACGCCCGGACGGCTGGTACAGGTCATCCAGGGCGCCGCGCTGGTGACGATCGTGCTCAATTCGGTCGCGATGTGGAAGCAGGAAGTCCGCAATCCGCGACACGGACGTCCAGAGCCCGCGCCGGATCCGACCTTCAGCGAGTCCTGGGCGATGTTTGCACGCGGCGAGAATACGCGGCGGCGGCTTGCAATCATCGGCGTGGGCACTATGGCGTTCGCGATGGCCGACGTCCTTCTGGAGCCGTTTGGCGGTCAGATTTTGTCGATGTCAGTGGCCTCGACGACCAAGCTGACGGCCCTGCTGGCCTTTGGCGGACTTCTGGGATTCGGCTACGCATCGCGCGAAGTCGATCGCGGCGCCGACCCGTATCGGATGTCCCAGGCCGGGGCTTTCATTGGTCTGCCCGCATTCGCGCTGGTCATCGTTGCTGCCCCGCTCGACACAACGCCGCTGTTTCTCGCCGGGAACTTCCTGATCGGTTTCGGCGGCGCGTTGTTCGGCCACGGCACGCTGACGGCGACAATGCAGCAGGCGCCACAATCGCAGGCGGGGCTGGCGCTCGGGGCGTGGGGCGCGGTCCAGGCCACCGCGGTCGGCGTCGGAATGGCAGCCAGCGGCGCCATTCGCGACCTGGTCAACCTTGTCTGGGGCGCGGCCGATGGACCGTGGGGGCTCGAGGGCGCCGCCACGGGCTACTTCACGGTCTACGCGATCGAAATCGGACTGCTGCTCGTAACGCTCGTGGCAACGCTGCCGCTGCTACGCGGTATCGGCCGCAAGCGCGGCAAGAACGTTCGAAGGGCCGACGGCAACGACCCCGACGGCGTGCCCGAAGACATCGCTGCCGCCACCCGGCGGCACCCGGCCTGAAGGATCAGGAGAACCGCTTGGCCGTTCAGAGCATCATCGAATACCCGGACCCGCGGCTGCGCGAGGTGTCCTCAACGGTCGTCGATTTCGACGAGACCATTGCGGCACTCGCGGTCGACCTGATCGACACGCTGCACGCGTCGAGCGCGATCGGACTGTGCGCCGCACAGATCGATCGCCCGCTCAAGATGCTCGTCATGGACCATTCGGCCGACCGATCGGCGCCCGAGATCTTCATTAACCCCGAGATCCTCGCCAAAGACCGGTACGGCTTCGTCGAGGAGCGATGCCTGTCTGTTCCCGGCATTTCGGTCAATGTCTTTCGCCCGACGAGAATCCAGGTTCGCTACCGTGACCTCAACGGCGACTCGGTCGAACGACTGCTCGAGGGCATGCCGGCAGTTTGCCTGCAGCATGAGCGGGATCACTTCGACGGCAAGCTGCTGGTCGACCGGCTGAACTGGTTCAGACGACGCCGGTTCCGGGCATCGATCGCGAAAGCCGCCCGAACGGGCTCGAGTCCAGCCGACGACCTAAGCGGGCTGTCGGCCTGAGCTGCACTAGTTGTCGCGCCGCCAAACCTCGACGGGGCGCGAGTTGCCGGCCGAGCCGGCCTCGATGATGATGTCACCGATCTTGCATGGCGCCGTACCACCCGTATCGTCACAGCTCGCGAGCGACTCGAGACGCTCGACGTGAGAAGCGCGCACCGACGCGACGGATGGCTCGGTGGGCTCGGGCGCCGTCCAGCCATCGAGGCCGCTAGACGCGGCTTCGACGGCCGCTAACGAATCAAAAACCTCGTGCTGCCGTGCCGTAGCGATGCAGCGGGCATCGGACGGCTCGATGATGACGGTCTCCGACGCCTCCTTGAGCGCCACCAGCTCCTTTCTGGCGAGCTCGCACTGCGCCCGGCTCAGGAACTCGATTTCGAGCTGGCTCTCCTGACAAACGGTTTTTCCTGCCGGAGCTATACACTCGGTCAACGACAGAACGAAGATCTGTATCCAGGCGGTATCCATGGTTTCGCTCCCGACTGCAATCAGTCTTTCTAGTTATGGGAGTAAGACTACCAGATGGATCGTGGGCTTCATGCCGCTCTTGACAGAACGACGGGCAATATGCGGCTTATGTTAAGCAGGCAGCGGCGCCCGCGCGAACTCGCCGGCAAGCGTAGCTCGCGCGAGATCTACTCCTGGTATTTCCTGATTTCGTCGACCAGGAACTGGCCGGTGCGGTTGTAAGGATCGCAGCCTGCGTCGTCTTCGACGCTCAGTTCGAGCGCTTCGATCTGTACTGCCTGCCGCCCCGGCGCCTCGGTTGGGGGCTGCCGCGCGGCGTTGGCCCGCCCGGTATCCGGTGTCTCGGTTTTCGACCGCTTCCATGTGGACATGTCGAGTTCGTGCCTTCGCGTGATTCCTCCCCGAGAGTGTGCGGCGAGGCATCGGCACTGAACAGGCCAACCGTCGGACACATCGTACCGTTCGTCCAAAACGGACCGCCGGTCAGGCAGCAGCGACCGTTCGTCGCCCCGCGACGCTACTGGTAGCCGCGCGCCTGCAGCCTGAACAGCTGCGCGTACTCGCCGTTCTCGGCCATCAGGCTCGCGTGATCGCCTCGCTCGGTGATCCGTCCCTCGTGCATGACGACGATCTGATCGGCCGCTCGCACGGTCGAGAACCGGTGCGAGATCAGTATCGTCATCTTGTTATCGCTCATTCTGCGGAAGTGCTCGAAAACACTCGCCTCGGACGCCGCGTCCATCGCTGCCGTCGGCTCGTCCAGTACGAGAATGTCGGCGTCGCTGCGCATGAACGCGCGCGAAAGCGCGATCTTCTGCCACTGGCCGCCCGAGAGTTCGCGCCCGTCCTTGAACCATCGTCCGAGCTGGGTTTCATAGCCCTGGGGCAGGTCGTCAATGAATGCCGCGGCCATTCCGCTGCGGGCGGCCTCGGCCCAGCGGGCAGGATCGTCGATGTAACGAACGTCGCCGGCCCCGATGTTCTCCCCGACGGAAAACTGGTAGCGACCAAAGTCCTGGAAGATGACACCGATTCGCTGCCGCAAGGCGTCCAGGTCCCATTCGGCAAGGTCCAGTCCGTCGAGCAGGATGCGGCCCGAGGTCGGCTCATAGAGCCGCGTGAGCAGCTTGATCAGCGTGGTCTTGCCAGACCCGTTTTCGCCGACGATCGCAAGGCTGCCACCGGGCCGAATGGACAGCGTGATGTCCTCGAGCGCGTTTTTCGTGGTGCCGGGGTATGCGAACGACACGTTTTCGAGCTCGATGCCGCGCGTCGGGTCGGGGCCGACCATGGCCGATCCGGATCGGCTGAGCACGGGCTGCTCCAGGTACTCATAGAGGTTCGATACGTAGAGGTTGTCCTCGTACATCCCGCTGATCGACGACAGGATCGCCGCGACCGCGGTCTGGCCCTGGCGAAACAGCATCAGGTACATCGTCATCGCGCCCAGCGTGATCTGTCCGGCGATCGTTGCCGTCACGATCCAGACGTACGCTCCATAGAACGCGGCTGTGGACACGAGGCCCAGCGCAAAACCCCAGCCGTCGCGCCGTATCGTCAGGCGGCGATCCTCGGCGAACAGCTTGCCGAATATCCGCCGGTAGCGTTCGAGCAGCCTCGGGCCGAGCTTGAACAGCTTCACTTCCTTGACACCGTCCTCGCGCGCGATGACCGTCTCCAGGTACATCTGCATGCGCGTATCCGGCGAGCGCCAGCGAAACAGGCGGAATCGATCGCCCGAGAACTTCGCCTCGGCCAGGAACGACGGCAATCCCGCGAATACCAGGATGACGACGGCGAGCGGCGAGAACGCGACCAGCAACGCGGCATAGCTCAGCAGCGACAGGCAGTTCTGGGCGAGCCCGAAGGTGCGATTGACGAGACTCAGCGGCCGGCTTGAGGCCTCGCGCCGCGCCTGCGTGAGCTTATCGTAGAATTCCGAATCCTCGAACTGACTGAGCGACAGTGTCAGCGCCTTCTCGAGGATCATCACGTTGACGCGCTGTCCGAGCAATGCCCGCAGTAACGACTGGCACGCCGAGATGCCGCGCTGGCAGCCCGAGACGGCAACGACGACCAGCGCCTCGAGCAGGACGAGTTCGATGACTCGACGCGTGTCAGGCTGCTCGGCGTCGATTGCGGCCACTACAGAATCGACGATCAGCTGGCCAATATAGGCAATCGCGGCCGGAAGGACACCGGCGATGATCGTGAGTACCGCGAGCGCAATGGTCAGCCGGCGGCTTGTCGTCCAGACCAGCCCGATCGCACGACGACCGTAACGAAACGTGCCCAGGGAACGCTCGAGAAACCCCGCTTCGACCGTTTCTGCCTTAGCCACGTGAGGCAAACTCGCGATACGGCGGGTCCCGGGGCGGCATGGTGTCGTCGCCATCGAGGATAACGCGTAGACTGTGCGCGTTTGTCATGGCGTCGAGGCGGGGAGTGCATTGATCGAAAACCTGGTCCTTTCGGGGCGCGTTGTCGACCTCATGATCGTGTTGGCGGTGATGGAAGTCCTCCTTATCGGGCTCTCGTGCCGCTTCCGCGGCCGCGGCATCGACTGGCTGCCGCTGCTCGTCAACATGGGCGCGGGCTTGTGCCTGATGCTCGCACTGCGCGCATCGCTTACGAATTCTGGGTGGCAATGGGTGGCGTTTTTTCTCGTCTGTTCGCTGTGCTTGCACGTGGCCGACGTCGTCGTCCGTTGGGGGCCCACCGGAGAGCAACACCACGACGCTCGAGCGTGATTCCGAACCAGCCTGGCATTCTATACCAGGCAGGCCGCGAGGCACGCTGCGCGCCGGGGCCGAGTGAGCAGCCGGAATCGCAGCCTTGCCCGACCGCCGTCCGTCCCGCCATAATCGGGTGATGCGAGTCAACCAGGGTCTCAGTGGACTCGGGAAGCCCGTAGCAGCGCCCAGGGGCACTCCGCCCGCGCCAGGAGTTCTATGAAACAGAAATCATCTGCCGTGATCATCGGCAGCGGGTTCGGCGGTCTCGCTGCCGCCATTCGGCTGGGTGCCCGCGGCTACGAGGTCACCGTATGCGAGCGCCTCGACGCTCCCGGGGGGCGCGCCTACGTGCATCGCCAGGACGGCTTCACGTTTGACGCCGGACCGACGATCGTAACGGCGCCGTTCATCCTCGAGGAACTATGGGAGCTGTGTGGACGGCGGATGTCCGACGACATCGACTTGAGAGAGATGAAGCCGTTCTACAGAATCCGTTTCGATGACGGTTCGCATTTCGACTATTCCGGCGATGACGAAGCCATGCGCGCCGAGATAGCGCGCTTCAACCCCGATGACGTCGCGGGCTACGAACGCTTTCTCGAAGACAGCGCCGATCTCTACAAGATCGGCTTCGACGGCCTGCTGTATGCGTCGTTCGACCGCTTCGGAAAGATGCTGACCGCTGCGCCCGAGCTGTTTCGGTCGCAGTTCTATCGCTCCGTGCATGGCCTCGTCGCGCGGCATATCAAACATCCCAAGCTGCGGACGGTGTTCAGCTTCCACCCGCTCCTGGTCGGCGGGAATCCATTTACGACGACCGCGGTCTACGCGCTGATCGCGCAGCTCGAGCGCCGCTTCGGCGTGCACTTCGCGATGGGTGGCACCGGCCGTATTGTTGAAGGAATGGTCTCCCTCATCGAGTCCCTGGGCGGCAGCATTCGCTTGAACGCGTCAGTCAACGAGATCTTCGTAGAGAATGGTCGTGCGGCAGGCGTAGTGCTCGAAGGCGGTGAGCGCCTGGCCGCCGACGTCGTCGTGTCGAATGCGGACTCGGCGGCCACCTACCGGCGGCTGTTGCCTGCACAGTATCGACGCCGCTGGACCGATCGCAAGCTGAAGCGCGCCAAGTACTCCATGAGCCTGTTCGTCTGGTACTTCGGTACCGATCGCCAGTATCCCGATGTACCGCATCACATGATGCTGATGGGAGAACGCTACCGCGGCCTGCTCGAGGACATATTCGACAACAAGGTGCTCGCCGACGATTTCAGTCTCTACCTGCACAGGCCGACGGCGACGGACCCGTCGCTGGCGCCGGACGGCTGCGATACCTTCTACGTATTGTCGCCGGTACCGCACCTGGACGCCGATGTGGATTGGGTCACGCAGGCCGAACCGTATCGCCAGGCAATCGAGCGGTCCTTATCGGATACCGTGCTGCCCGGGCTCGGCGATCATGTCGTGACCTCGCGCATGCTGACGCCACTGGGCTTTCGCGAAGAGCTGTTCTCCGAGAAAGGCGCCGCTTTCGGCCTGCAGCCCGTGTTGACGCAGACGGCCTGGTTCAGGCCGCACAACAAAAGCGAGGAAGTCGATGGACTGTACCTGGTCGGTGCAGGCACCCATCCCGGTGCGGGCATGCCAGGTGTGATTTCGTCGGCCAAGGTCCTGGACGAGATCGTGCCCGACCCGGCTGGTGTCCCGTGACAGCCGCCGCCAGACGGCGCGGTTGTCCGATTCAGAGGTCGGCGAGAACGCTCGCCGCCGCCAGCCTGCCCGAAATCGCCGTCATCGGCACGCCCGGCCCCGGATGGACCGTGCCGCCGGCCAGGTAGAGCCCGGGCACTCGCGAGCGAGAACCCATTCGGCGAAATGAACCCGACCAGCCGTGCGTTGGCCAGCCGTAGATCGCACCCTCACTGCCGGGAAACCGTTCGGCGAAATCACCGGGCGTCGTCAGCTCTACGTCGCGTCCCGAGTCGATCTCGAGACCGTGACGGCCGAGATGTGCGAACGTACGGTCGGCGATGGAAGCGACGTCGTCGGCGGCCAATCGCCGTGGCGGCGCATTGACCAGCAGGAACAGGCGCTCGGCGCCGTTGTCGGACGCGGACCTGCCGTGGCCGCGGTCCTGCGCGCAAACGTAGACGGTCGGTTGTTGGGTGACCACGCCGTCGCGGAAGATGGCATCAAACTCGGCCGAGTAGTCGTCGCCGAAGAAGACGGTATGGTGATCCAGCGGGAATCCCGTTGCCCTGCCGCGGACGCTCCAGGTGACGGCCGACAACGAACGCGGATCTCGCGGCCGCGGCGGCGCGGCACGTGCGACGTCACGGCCGAG
Organism: Woeseiaceae bacterium; assembly: GCA_028280615.1. Lineage (GTDB taxonomy): Bacteria > Pseudomonadota > Gammaproteobacteria > Steroidobacterales > Woeseiaceae > UBA1847. The sequence continues at coordinate 21,514 of JANQLK010000010.1, forward strand.
CAGACCGGCCGGCAACGCGGCGACGTCGCCGTTGAACACGACGGCGTCCGCTTCGATGCCGGTCCCGTCGCCCAGCTCGACACCGACCGCTCGACCGTTCCTGGTTGATATCGTCGAGACCTCCTGTTCGAAACGCAGGGTCGCTCCGATGTCGATCAGACTGTCGGCGAGCGCCTCGGCGAGCCGCTGCATGCCGCCATCCACGAGCCAGACACCGGCTCGTTCGGCGTGGGCGATCAGCACCAGCGTTGCCGGCGATAAATACGGCGAGGAACCGCAGTACGTCGCATAGCGACCGAACAGCTGGCGCAGTCTCGGATCGTTGAAGTAGCGTCCGAGGACGTTCCACATCGAACTGAACGGGCTGGTCCGGAGCAGCCTCGGAATGCCGGCGATACCCAGTTTCACGGTAAGACCGAACGGGCCCGGCCGCTCGGAGCGCATGAACGTATGGTCGAGCGCTTCGAAGATATCGGCTGATGCCGCCGCGAAGCGACGATAGCCATCCGCCTCGCGCGGCCCTGCAAAATCCCGAATCGCGTCGGCCGAACGGTCGATATCGGCAAACAGATCGAGACGGCTGCCGTCGAGCCACGAGTGGCGTGCCAGGCGATGAGGGTTCGATAGCGATACGCGTTCGGCGAATGACTGGCCGGCCGCCGCGAACAACTCCTCGAACACCCAGCGCATCGTGAACACGGTCGGGCCGGAATCGATGCCCACGCCCGCAACGTCCACCTCCCGCATCTTGCCACCGGGCGCCGACTGGCGTTCGACCAGCGTGACATCCAGTCCGGCAGCCCTGAGCTCTATCGCGGCCGCGAGGCCGCCGATACCGGCCCCGATGACGACGACGTGCTTTGGCGAAACAGGAACCATCGAACTCATCGTGCCTGAACTCGTGTCCTGCGTCATTAGAACCTGTCTCACAATACCCGGGCAATCGCACGGGTGCTGCGCTACCCTGAAGACCGATGTCCGTATGCGAGTGCCCAGCGTGAACGAACCGTCCCGTCTTCCCCCGGCGGTCGACGCCGAACTGCGCACCGTCGATCGTCGTGCGGGCCGGATCGGGTACTACGTTGCCGGTAACGGTCCGCCTCTGCTGCTGCTGCACAGCATCAACGCGGCGGGCTCGGTCGCCGAAGTGGCGCCGGTGTTCGATCGCTATCGCGACTCTCACAGGGTCTACGCTCCCGACCTTCCGGGGTTCGGGCAGTCCGACCGAAGCGACCGAAACTATACGCCACGCCTGTACACGGACGCGGTCCATGACCTTCTCGATGTCATCGCGGAAGACGCGGGAGACGGTTCGTTCGATGCCCTCGCGCTGTCACTCGGCGCCGAATTTCTGGCGAGGGCCGCCGCGGAAGCCCCGGAAAGATTCCGGTCTGTTGCGCTCGTGACGCCCACGGGCTTCAGCCGCGGCTCGGACAAGCTGCGCGAGCCCGAGGGCAGCACGCGCGAGATGCCGTTGCTCTCCGCGATACTCGAATTCCCGCTCTGGAGGCGTGCGCTGTACCGCGGGCTGGTCCGGCCCGGCAGCATCCGTTACTTCCTCAAGCGTACCTGGGGTTCCGACCGGATCGATGAGACCATGGCGGCCTACGCCGATCGCACGACCCACCGTCCCGGTGCCGAGAATGCGCCCTACGCATTTCTGTCGGGGCGCCTGTTCAGCAAGGATATTCGGCGAGTGTACGAGAAACTGGAAATGCCGGTCTGGCTGGCGCACGGCACCCGAGGGGACTTCAGGGACTTCAGCTGCGCGGACTGGACCGCCGACCGCGACAACTGGAGCGTCACGGCGTACGACACGGGTGCACTGCCCTTCTTCGAAGTCCCGGACAGCTTCTTCCGGGACTACCTGGAGTTCCTACAACAGGCACATGGCCCCGACTCGGACTGATCGCGCTATTGCTGCTGTGCCAGTGCCGGAAAGGCCGTCACGGCATCCGCGCCGCCGAGAGGTTTGTTGACTCCCTGGTGGCACGTCGCGCAGTACGCCTTGGGCGCATCGCCTTCGACCGGACCCAGACGATCCTCGGGATACTCGGGACCCAGCGGGTCCAGGTATTCGCTGTTCAGCGCTTTCACCATGTTGAGTCCGTGATGCGCGGTCAGCCGGGCGGGCGTGCTCAATTCCCAGTCGGCGAAGTTGCCGGTGTAGTGACAGTAGGTGCAGTTGACACCCAGCGACGTGGACCAGTTCATCATCAGCGCGTAGTTCCACTCCGCGTCCTTGGTCGTCAGCGGGTTGCTGCCGTCTCTGAACGGCCCGAGGCTGCTTAGGCGGACGCTTTCCGAGTCCGGCGACGTCAGGTACTTTTCGAGGGCGCTCGTCGGCAGCGTCGAATAGCCCACACTCGCCACCGGAACATTCTGGCCGTCCCTCCAACCGGCGCCGGTCGGGTTACCGTATGCGCTGTCGCCTTCGTTGAACCAGATGTACTCGGGCACGTTCTTGCCGCGATGGCAGGTATAGCAGTTGACGCCGTTCGAGCCGACGTGATCGGTCCACGCGGTGTTGATGTGCTGCGTCATCTGGATCATACGCCGCGACACGACTTTCGTATAAATGTCGTCGCTCGCCAGGTCGGCCGGGTTGTGACAGTAGTTGCAGCCCTGCTCCGGGGAAACCCACGCGGTAATGGACGTCATGAGGCGCGTGAACTGGCCGACCGACAGATCGCCCAGCACCTGCACGTTCTGATAGACCTGACCGGCTTTCGGACCCGCTGCCGGCGCGGCCGGCAAAGCCGCCGGGTAGCCGAGTTCGGGCTCGTCTCTGCGCGGATTGGTGATCTGCGCCATGTTCATCCCGCGGTAGCCGACCTGGTTGGACTCGACCGGCGGTCGCTCGCATCCCGTGAGGACGATGAGCGATGCGGCCAGCAAGCTCAACGATATGCGTGTAACGCGTTTCATATTCTCGCTCCCTACGGCGTTGCGGCCGGATCAGCCATGTCGGGATAGACCTCGGGATAGGGCGGCACGAACCCGTGCTCCATTCCCCAGAGATACCAGTTGTCCACTACCGTGCCGGTCAACAGGATGCCGATGCCGCCAGTGAGCGTTGTGAGGACGGCGAACCACCAGGCCCAGCGGTGGATCGACTCGAACGACGCGTTGAAACCCATCGTCCAGCGCCAGAAGATGCCGCCACGCTCCGCGCCGGTTCCGCGATCGACGATCTGCTCGATTTCGCGGTGTGCGCCATAGTTGCCGGCGGCAAGAATCGTCGCACCGTGCATCGCGAAAATCAACGTCGAACCGTACAGGAACGTTATAGACAACATGTGGAACGGATTGTAGAAAAGGTTTCCGTAGCGCAGCGAAAACGCCGTCGTCCAGTCGAGGTGCGGGAATATCCCGAACGGTACCGCTTCGCTCCAGCTGCCCATCAGCACGGGCCGGAAGAAACCGAGCACCAGGTACAGCCAGATCGCCGAAGCGAATGCCCAGGCAACGTGGGTTCCCATGCCCAGTGCCACGGCGCGCCGGTACATGCGCACCCACCAGAGCAGGATGGACGCCGTCAGGAAGAACCCGGCGAGGAGCCACCATCCGCCCTCGTTCAACGGGGGAAGGCTCAAGCCGTATTCGGGTGGGGGCGGCTCCAGTGCCAGCCACGGCAGCAGGCGCACGAATTCGACCGGGTCCCAGCCGACCGAGGCCAGCATATTGAGGCCGATGATCTCGACCGCGATAAAGCCGAAGACCAGGGCCAAGAGTCCCGTCGTGCCGAGGTAGCCCGGACCGACCTGCGCATCGCCGAAGTACCCGACGAGGCGCACGAAAACGGCCTTGCTGCGCTGGTAATAGCCGCCGCGCGGCAGCGGCACTCCGGGGTCCGTGTCGCCGTGGATCTGCACCCGGTTGAAAATGTTCTGATACGTAGCCATTTCGGAGTGCCTCCTAGCCCCAGATCGGCAGCGACAGCCACCAGTTCCACCACTCGGGCCAGCCCTTGGTCCAGAACGGTCCGCTGATGACGATACAGACGGCGCTCCAGAATCCCGCGTTCAGTGCGAGAAACAGGCCGAGCCGGTGAATGCCAAGCGAGCCGATGGAATAACCGATCGTGTCGCGGAAAAAGCTGTTTTCGTGATAGTTGGTTTTGACGATGTCGCCCTTCTTGTGCGGGTTGGTGGCCGACAGAATAGCGCCGCCATGCAGTGCAAGCGCGAAGGTCGTCGTGAAGAAGAACGTAATGGCGATCATGTGCGCGGGATTGTAGTGGAAGTGCAGATACTGATAGCCGGTATTCGACACCCAATCCAAGTGACTCATGATGCCGTAGGGGAAGCCGTGGCCCCACGCCCCCATGAGGACCGGCCGGATCACGACGAGCGTGATGTAGGCGAATACCGCGACACCATAGGCAATCGGGATGTGGTAGAGCATGCCGAGCTTTCTGCTGATCTCCGCCTGCCGCAATGCCCACGAAACGAACGCACCGATCGCACAGACCGTAATCGCCTGCCACAGGCCGCCCTCGTCGAGCGGCGCAAGCGCGAGGCCGTAGCTGATATCCGGCGGCGCGATATTGATCTGCCAGATGTTCCAGGTCGGCCCGATGGCGATGCCGTAAAAGATCAGGCCTACGCCCAGCAGCGTAAAGAAGAGTGTCGTAACTCCGAAAAAGCCCACGTAGAACGGTCCGACCCAGAAGTCGAACAGGTCACCGCCGATTAGCGTGCCGCCGCGCACCCGGTACTTTTGTTCGAAACTTAGCATTGACATCGAAAGTTACCTCCGACGACGAATTCAGGTGACGCCGTCAAATGCCAAGGAGACTGCCCATGCTGAGGCAGTAAACCGACCGCTCCCGAAGAAGCGGCCGGTATCGTCACACTGTTGTTTCCTGCAACGGGTTGCATCACACCAGTGAACGTGTGCTTTCCCTCTGCCACTCTGGGTCGGCGATCAGCGCCGGCGTAACGGGTGACACGGAAGCGCTCGGCCCCACGATCCAGTTGAAGCGATCCGTGCTCAACAGGAGGAAGTGGATCAAGAGCGCCAACACGAGGAGAAACACGGCCAAACCAATCATGGCTCGGCGTGGATCGAAAATTAACCAAATTCGCCACATAGTGAATCCTCCTCAGGAAAAGCGCGTTAGGGCGCCCTGGACAACGGCGTTGACACCATCGGTCACCGCTGCGTAGCCCTCGGGGCCGGGAAACCAGGGCCGCCATTGCCACACGAGAAAGTGGGCAATGATCGCTATCACGGTAAACATGATGAAACCCAGCATGAAGTATTTATGAAACTCCTGGGCCTCCCGTGATGAAAACCCCGATACAGAGTTTTGATCGTCAGACATTATTACTACTCCTCAACACAAGTCGACATGGTTGTGGTTACCGCGAAATCCCTCGCGGCAAGGCTTTGAAACGACCGCCATGAGGCCGCCGAAACAAATCTCGTTCAGATGGAGAACACCGTACCGACGACGGCTTCGGACATAGCACTCGCCTCTCGAATCGCGGAGCGATCCTTCGGCTTTCGCTGCCATGGGCCGATGCGCCATCCGGTCAGTCGCGCGATGATCGCGACCGGCAACAAGGCTGCGAAGCACACCACCCACAGCAGACGACAGGACCAGATCTCGTTTTTGCGCAATCCGTGAGTCAGGTTCATTTTCGTATCCACGTGTTTCCCCTCCACTAACAATCAGGCGGCTGCCCTGCCGGCCCGTTGCGATGCGACGCGCTCGACGCAATCGACGGTGACGTCTTCCCCGCCCCGACTGCGTACCTCTGCTTCTATTGCGTCGCGTAAAATCTTCGCCGCCGAAATCCGGATGAGCACCGGTTTTTCGGCCACGATCCTCTCGAATGCGGCCTGCGCGTCGTCGGCCCAGACGAGTTCGCGGTGCTCGCGAGCCGGGGTTGCATCGACCTGGTCCAGTTGGGTACCGAGCGGCAGGATGTTGAAGAGCGCATCGAACAGCGCGTTGCACACTTCCTGAACCACGTAGGTCGCGCCGCCGTATCCCATGAACGGGGTTCCGGTATGCCGCCGTATGATGGATCCCGGGAATGACGCCGGAACGTAGATGCCATGCGCACCGCTTTCCGCGAGGTACATGCGTTCGTTGTAGCTGCCGAACACGACGAGCGGATTGTGTTCCCGCAGTGCATCACGCACTGCCTCGTTGTCGGGCTTGATCCCGGCCTTGCGTTGAAACGTGACCGGACAGGGCATTCCGAGATCGTTCTCGAGGAAGTTCTTGAGCCCGCGTGTGTAAGTCTCGTTCGCCACGATAGCGACGCTGGCGGTGCCGAAGAAATCCTGCGTGACCGAGCGCCAAAGATCCCAGAGCGGCTTGATCGTCGTGTGTTTCTCCCGCTCGATGAACGGCTCCGGGTCGAGCCCCAGGATGTCGCCGAGCTCGCGCAGGAACTTGGTCGTCGAATGCAGGCCGATCGGTGCCTGCAAATACGGCCGGTCGAGAGCCTCGCAAAGACCGCGGCCGAATTCGCGATACATGCAGACGTTCGCGTCGGCGTTGGCCAGTTTGGCAACGTCCTTCAGGTCCGTTCCCAGCGGGAACGTCAGGTTCACCTCGGCGCCGATGCCCTCGACGAGCCGGCGAATCTCGGCGAGGTCCGACGGCATGTTGAACGTGCCGTAGCTGGGGCCGATGATGTTGACCCTCGGCGCCTCGCCTTCCTTGCGCTTGCGCGGCGGGACCTTGCCCTTCTTCGGTCCGAACTCGGTCCAGAGCCAGTAGATCGCCCGGTCCGCACTCTGCCACTGGTCCTCGTCGATCGTCCTCGGCAAAAAGCGCTTGATCTTGGTGCCCTCGGGCGTGACGCCGCCGCCGATCATCTCGGCGATCGAACCCGTGACGACGACACTCGGTTGTTTCGGATCCAGGGTGCCGTGGGCACGTTTCATTGCGCCCTCGGTGCCGTGCTGGCCGAGCTCCTCTTCGGCGAGACCGGTCACGACGATCGGCAGTTCATGCGGCGGCAGCGCATCGGTGTAATGCAGCACCGACGTCACCGGCAGGTTCTCGCATCCGACCGGGCCATCGATGATGACCTGCAGTCCCTTTACCGCCGCGAACACGTAGACGCTGCCCCAGTAGCCGCCCGCCCTGTCGTGATCGATAACCAGCATCAGCTGCGAGCCTCCGTAGATTTGGCGGCGGGCGGCGTGGTCTCCCAGATACCGCTCGTCTGGTCATGACCCACGTCGTCGAAGAACTCCCGCATCGTGTCGAATCGGGACCGCTGACCCATCGCCGCGTTGACGACTTGTGCCAGCGATCCGGGGCCGGGAACGCCCATCAGCGGACGCGCAGATATCAGGTTCGTGAAATACAGCGACGGAACGCCGGCCTCCTTCGCCTTTTGCACGACCGGCGTCGTACCGATCGCGAGGTCGGGTTCGAATTCGGCCATCGCGGCCAGGTCTTCCTCGAGCGACGCGCGGAAATTGACCGCGATACCCTTGCTCTCGAGCCACTCGCGATCCGGGTTCGACCACTCGGTCTTCGGGCATGCCGAGCCGACGTAGCGGACGTCCGCCCCGCTCTCCACGAGCATTCGCGCCACCAGCAGCTCGGAGCCCTCATAACCGGACAGCGTGATCCGACCCTTGATCGGGGACTGCGACACGGCGGCGGCGATGGCCGGCACGAATCGATTGACGGCCTTGTCGACGACCGACTTGCCGAGACCGTACGCGGCACCGATCGACTTGAGCCATTCGGCCGTGCCGTGCTGCCCGACCGGGGCCGATCCGACGATCTGGCGCCCGGCCTGCCTGAATTCACGCACCGACGCGGTATAGAACGGATGAATCGCCGCCACGACGTCACTGTCGAGTGCGGCATACAATTCGCGCCACTCGCGGGTCGGCACCACGGGGCCCGGCGCAAGGCCGAGCGGTTCGAGCAGCTGGCCGATGCTGACCGGGTCGGCCGGGAACATTTCGCCCAGGAGCGTCACGGTGGGCTTGTCCTCGCGCTCGCGGGGCGCCTGTACGGGGCCTGCCTCGGCCTCTTCCCGGGCGTAGGCCAGCATGGCGCCGGCGAGGATGTCTTTCGCTTCCGCGTGCGTGGGCACGCCAAAGCCGGGAACGTCGATGCCGATGATGCGCACGCCGTCGATAACCTTGGGCAACATCTTGAGCGGCACGCCCGACGCGGTCGGCACACAGAGATTGGTAACGACGATCGCATCGTAGTGTTCCGGATCCGCCATCTCGTGGACAGCGTCGCGGATGTCTTCATAGAGCTTGCCGGTGACGAGCGTCTCGGAATTAAACGGAACGTAGCCCACGGAGCGGCGCGCACCGTAAAAGTGCGACGTGAACGTCAGGCCGTACACGCAGCAGGCCGAGCCCGACAGAATCGTGGCCGTTCGACGCATTCTCAAACCCACGCGCAGGCTGCCGAACGCCGGACACATGCTCTGCGGCTGATCATGCGGACCGGTCGGATAGTCTTTCGCGTACTGCTCCAGGATTTCGCTCTTGCCGGCTTTGCGGGCGGCCGCCTTCATCTCGTCGGTTGCATGGCAACCACCTGCAGACCCGGCGTCCGGTGTTCCGGACGTAGGGACATCGGCAACGCGGTCGTAAACGCGTTCGCGGCTCGCCTTGGCGGCGGACTTGTCGGACTTTTTTGCCATCGTCGTTTTCTTTATTGCTCCCATGTTTCCCGGGCTTGCCCGGCCTCAGGCCTCGTCGTAGACCACTTCCAGAGACGGCTTCGGCTTGAATTCCTCGCCGCACATATCGGCGGCCGTTGCCGGTATCAGGTCGGCACCGCTGCCGTCGTCATCGCCGTCGAACAGCCCGAGCAGGCCTTCCTGTTCCAGCGGCGTCGGTAGTAGCGGCGGCGCCTCGGCCACGCCTTCGGCGAGCTCTTCGAACAGCGGCGCCCACCGCCCATCCGGCCGGCCGACGATTTCGTAGTTCGCGCTCTTGCGACGAATGTCGTCGTCAGCCGGTATCGCGGACAGAACCGGAATCCCGACCGATTCGGCAAACTTGTGCGCTTCGCCGGTACCGTCGTCCTTGTTGATGACCATGCCCGCGACACCGACGTTGCCGCCCAGTTTGCGGAAGTACTGCACGGCCGAGCAGACGTTGTTGGCGACGTACAGGGACTGCAGGTCGTTCGAGCCGACGACGATGACCTTCTGGCACATGTCGCGGGCTATCGGCAGGCCAAACCCGCCACAGACGACGTCGCCGAGAAAATCGAGCAGCACGTAGTCGAAGTCCCAGCTGTGAAACCCGAGCTTTTCGAGCAATTCGAAACCGTGGATGATTCCGCGTCCGCCGCAGCCACGCCCTACTTCCGGGCCGCCGAGTTCCATGGCGAAGACACCGTCGCGTTTGAAACAGACGTCGCCGATCTCGACCTCCTCGCCGGAGGCCTTCTTCTTCGACGACGTCTCGATGATCGTCGGACAACTCTTGCCCCCGAACAGCAGCGACGTCGTGTCGCTCTTCGGATCGCAGCCGATCAGCAGCACTTTCTTGCCCTGCTGAGCCATCATGTAGGACAGGTTGGAGAGCGTGAAACTCTTGCCGATGCCGCCTTTGCCGTAGATCGCGATGACCTGCGTGTCCTTGACGGGCTCGGTCGTCGATACAGGGTCCGGATCGATGGCAGCTTCTTCACGAAGCCGGTCACGCAGCTGAATCTGCGCATCGACGCGATGCTCGGTCGGCGAGGTGGCTTTACGGGGGGCAATGTCCTGCATTCAGGTGTTCCTCCAGTCGAGAACCATCTTCAGACATTCGGGGTCTGAAAATGCGGTGGGATAAGCGCTCGCCGCGGCGTCTGCACGTGCGTGATGGCTGATCAGGCCGTCGAGCGAGAGCTGCTTCGAATCGATGAGTTGCTTTACGCCGCGAAGATCCGCGGACGCCCACTCCGCGGCGATCCGTATGGACGCCTCGCGCATGAAGGCAGGCGGGAACGTAAAGCTCAGCTTGTCGGCATAGAAGCCGGCGAGCACGATTTCTCCGTGCTTCGCGAGCCGCATGACGAGCGTATCGATGATCTGGCTGTCGCCGCTCGCGTCGAGAATCCGGGCGTAGTCCGAGCGTTTGTCGTCGTCGGGCGAGACGACCGCGTAGCCCACTGCGCCGTCATGACGGCGCACCTCGGTCTCCCAGACGACGAGATCTTGCTTGCCGAGGCAAACGGCGATCCTCGCGAGCAGCCGACCGAGCACGCCGTGACCGATGATCAGATCGGGCAAAGCCGGCTCGTCATCGTGCATCAGGGCGTGATACGCCGTTGCGGCGAGCGCCAGCAGTATCCCTTCGGCTTCGAGATCCTCGCCGACCGGGATCAACTTCACGGGATCGACGACCAGTCTCGACGCGGCGCCGCCGAACAGGCCTCGAATCTCACCGAAGCAGCGCGCGCCGGAAACGAACACACGATCGCCGATCGAGAACGGTGAATCGTCACCGCACGAACTCACGCGCCCGACGGTTTCGTAGCCGGGAACCAACGGGTACCCCATGCCCGGGAACTCGGGCATTCGACCGGTCCAGAGCAGCTTCTCGGTGCCGGTGCTGATTCCGCTCCACTCGACGTCTACGACGATGTCCCCCGCATCGGGGGCACTCAGGGCAACGTCGCGAACGGCAAGCGCTTCCGGCTGCTCGAACACGACGGCTCTTGCTGTGAGCGAACTGGGGTCCGGCCTCTTGTAGGGAGGTCTTTTCATCAAGTGTCAGTTTACTCTGACTACTGTATTTGTCAACTTGTGTTTACAGATTATCCCGGCGTTTCGCGGACAGGACACTGGTGACCAGTGGCACCGTCGTACGATGCCGAACAGGGGGCCCGAACCCGGCCTCCCCGAGCAGGGCGGAGAGCTCGCTTAAGCTTCGGGGCCGGCCGCTGCCCATGGCGAGCAGGTAGACGTTGAAATAGGCGTCGATCAGGGCGCCGGCGCGATCCGGTCCGGCCACGGGCTCTGCGATCAGCAAGGTGCCGTCCGCCGCCAGCGCGGCATGCGCAGCCGTGAGGATTTCGGTCGCCCGCTCATCGTCGTGATCGTGCAGGATCCTGACCAGTGAAACGACGTCGAAGCCCGTCGGCAGCGCGTCGACCGTCACGTCCGCGCCGACCACGGAAATGCGGTCGGCCAGCCCCGCGTCCTGGACGGCGTTTCGTGCAAGGTCGGCGACGGCCGGCAGGTCGGCGACCGTCACCTGGAGGTGCCGCCATCGCCGCGCGACGGCCATGGCGAAAACGCCGGCCCCGCCGCCGATGTCCAGCAAACTCGAACGGCGCCGAAACGCGAACGCGTCGATGACCTGCTCGGCCACCATCGACTGCGACGCCGCCATGAGTGCCGTGTAGCTCGCGACGTCTTCGGCAGCGAGCGCATCGGGCTGCTCGGAACGCGCGTACGGCCACAGTGCCGACATGCGCGTGTCGATCCCGTCGTCGCTGAACAGGCCTACCGGGTCGGCGAGATCCGCGTACACGAGCGAGTGATGTTCGACCAGTGCGCGAAGCGATTCGTTAGCAACCATCGTAGCGCCGAGCTTGCCGAGACCGACGCTGTCCGGATCACGGAACTCCAGCAGGTCGATGGCGGCCGCGGCAGAAAAGAGATGCCTCGCCCGGGACTCCGGCAGCCCCGAATCGCTGGCGACCTGCGCGGCGGGCAGGGGCCCACCGGCGAGTTTGTCGAACAGGTCGAGCCGCACGCAGGCCAGCAGCACCTGGCTATGAATGAAGCCGCTCGTAATGGCGAACAGCTCGGCGGCCCGTGTATTTGCAACTCTCTGAGCTAGAGGAAGTTTTTGAGCCCAACGGCGAAATCGGGGACTCGCCAGCAGGCGGTTGCGAAGATTGAAAAGGGACGTACCGGTCAAGGACTTCGGACCCCGGCCCGGCCGGCACGGCTCACGCGGCGGCGCGGCCCTTGAGCGCGGCGCCGATGATGCTCGCGGCCTCGTCGTGGATCAGCCCCCTTAGCGCCGCCTTGCGCGGGCAGTCCGGTACCGAGTCGACTACTTCGGCGATCGTCCGCTTCAGATAGTCCGTTGCGCCACCCACGCCCATCGCACTGACGGCGTTCGGCCTGTCGTTGACGGCGTCCTGGCCCACGGGCTTGCCGATCACGTCCGGATCGCCGAATCGGTCGAGCAGATCATCGGCGATCTGGTATGCCTCGCCGATGCGCTGACCGAGCTTGCCCCATTCCCCGTGATCCACGCCCGCGGCAGCCGCCCCCGCCATCGTCGCGGCGGCGAACAGCACGCCGGTCTTCGCCCGCTGGTACTCCTTGAGCGGCGGCTCGCTCTCGCACTCCCAGCCCTGCCCCGCCACAATGCCGTTCGGTGCACCGACGCCATCGCTGACGATTCTCAGCAGTATGCCGGCACGCTGCGGCGCCGTGACGGCAGCGCGCGCCAGCGCCTGGAAGGCGAGCACGATCAGCGCATCGCCGCATAACAGGGCCAGGGACTCGCCGAACGCGACATGCACGGCAGGCTTGCCACGCCGCGTCGCGGCGTTGTCGAAACAGGGCATGTCATCGTGAACCAGCGACGCACAGTGCAACAGTTCGATGCTGCTCATCGCCGCGTCGACGACCAGCGGATCGCTCTTCAAGTGCGCGTTGGCGACCGCCAGGCAAAGCCTCGGACGAATCCGGTGGCCTCCGGGAAACACGGCGTAATCGATCGCTTCGGCAAGCCTCGGCGGACAGGCTGGACCGGCTGCTGCCTGAATGGTGCGACGGAGCGCCGCATTGATGCGTTTATCCGGGTCCATGGCCGACCTCTCGCGGAATGTCATCTATGCCTGTCATTTACATGTGTCAACCAGAATAGACACTTGAGTCGGTGGCGTCAATACAAAGTAACGCGTGATTCGCTCGAGTTTCGATGCCATGATCGCCGCATGCACAACGAAACGCACAACGAGCGCGGCTCAGAGGGTCCGCGCTTCGATGTTGCCGTACCCGACGACGGCTACCGCTGGTGGTACGTTGACGGATTGAGCGACGACGGCCGGTCAGGCATCGTCGTCATCGCGTTTGTCGGCAGCGTGTTTTCGCCCTACTACTTCGCCGCGCGACAGCGCGGGCCCGCGGACCCGGAGGACTACGTCGCCATCAACGTTGGTCTGTATCGCCCGCGGGGCAAGCTCTGGGCGATGACCGAGCGTGGCCGGTCCGCGCTCCGGCGCGACCGGGAGTCGTTCGAGGTCGGTCCGAGCCGCGTGCGCTGGGACGGCACAAGCATGAGGATCGACATTGCCGAGCGCAGTATGCCTTTCGGCCGCCGCGTCGCGGGCAGGATTACCGTGCGGCCAGAGGGCCTTAACACCCGGGTCTTCGAGCTGGACGAAGCCGGCCGGCACACCTGGCAGCCGATCGCGCCGCTGGCCCGGATCGAAGTGGCCTTCGAACGGCCGGCCTGGTTCTGGCAGGGCAACGCCTATGTCGATACAAATGCGGGGCAGCGACCGCTCGAGAGGGACTTCCATTCCTGGCACTGGAGCCGGGGCAGCGCGAACGGCAAGACGACGATCGACTACGCCGTGACTGCCGCCGACAGGAGCCAACGCTCGCTCGCGCTCAGATTCGGGCCCGCTGGCGAGCACGAAAGCCTGGCGTCCCCGGCGCTCGTCGATCTGCCGTCGACGGGCTGGCGTATCCGCCGACGGGTGCAAAGTGATTCCGTGCCGGTTGTCGAGCGTACGCTCGAAGACACACCGTTCTACGCACGCTCGGTGCTGAACAACCCGGGCGACTCGACGCGGCCGCGGCACGTCATGCACGAAAGCCTGTCGCTCGAGCGCTTCTCGTCGACCTGGGTCCGCACTCTGCTACCCTTCCGGATGCCCCGCCTGCGCTAGTGAATTCGGGCGCCGTGCCGACCGGCGCTCAGTCGTCGTCCTGGTCGGAATCCAGCGTCTTGTCGACGCTCAGGTACTGCCAGACGAAAAACCCCAGCAACGGGCCGAAAAACAACATGATCTTCCATACGCCGAAATCCATGTCCCCTACCTCGCCGCCATGGCTTCGACGGCGTCGATGATGAACATCGCCTCGTCCACCGGGGGCTCGACAGATCGGCGACGCAGTTCGAAGGAGTGGCGCATGGCCGCCGCCATGAGCTGCGCCTTGCGCCGACCGCGGACCCAGGCGCGCTGGGTCACGGAGTTATAGTTCCTGTCCTCGATTTCGCGGCCGATTTCCGCGTAGATCCGGCGCGCCGCGAAGATTCCGGGCCGGACTCTCGGCGGCAGCTGGCAAATACCCCACTCGGATCGCGCGTAGAGCTCGTCTGCGAACTCGAGTAACTCCCGGACGGTCCCGCGCACGCCCGGACGATCCGACGGCCGGGTGCACCACTCGTCGACGTCGACGCCGTTCGCGCGCAGCCGGTCGGCCGGAAGATACACGCGGCCGGCCTGCATATCTTCACCAACATCCCGGCAGATGTTGGTCAGCTGCATCGCGATCCCGAGGTCGCAGGCCCGACTGAGTACATCGCTGTCCCGCACGCCGAGAATCAGTGCCATCATGGCCCCGACGGTTCCGGCAACCCGGGCGGCGTAGGCGTAGGTATCGGAAAGGGTCTCGTAGCGCCGTCCCTCGACGTCCCATTGAAATCCTTCCAGCAAGCCCGCGGGCAGCGGATGCGGAATGCCGTAGCTCAACACGACATCGGAAAACATGCGATCGACCGGCGAGTCTTCCGGCGTACCGGCGTAGATGCGATCGAGTCGGCGATGCAGGAGTTCCAGGCCCTGGGCCGGATCGTCCGCGAGATCGACCGCATCGTCAGCTACGCGGCAGAACGCGTACAGCGCCGTGATCGGCTGGCGGTACACGCCGGGCAACAGCAGCGACGCAGCGTAGAACGAATGCGACCCCTGACGGAGTATGTCACGGCAGTCGGTCATGTCTGCGTCATGCCGCAGCATGCTTCTCAATGCTTCAGTCAATGTCCGCTCCTCTCGTCAACGATTTCCGGGTTCCGATGGTGCCACATCGCAGGTCGGCCCGCGCATGGCGAACTGGCAACGTGGCGTTTATACACGCGGCACCTCCCGGTCGGTATCTCGCCTGACCGTGTCGATCCATTCCACGACCCGCCGTGGCGATTCCTCGTGGGCGAGATGCCCGCAGTCGTCGAATCGGGTGACCGACGTGCCCGGTAGCTGGCGCGCGATTGCATCGGCCTCCGCGGGACTCACGGCGCGGTCACGGCCGCCGGCGAGCAGGTGCAGACGGACGCGAAGCCTCGCCATATCTGCAATCAACGGCTCGAGATTCCAGCTGGCCATCATCTTGAGCACGGCCGCAACGTGGCTTTCCCTCTTAAGCAGGCGTTGGTACAACTCGACGCCCCGCTCGTCGATCGGCGATCCGGTCCCGGCCAGAACGCGCCGCACGGCATGGGTATCACGAGCCCGCCGCGACACGATGCGCGGCATCAACGACGTCGTGGCACACAGCTGCGCCAGCGGTGCGAATACCCTGTTGAGCCTGCCGCCAAACGGCAGCAAAGCCGCATTGAGGCCGACGACGGCACGCGGCAGTACGGCCTCATCCACCGTCATCCTGAGGCCAATGGCGGCACCGGCCGAATGACCCACGACATAATCCGGTCTGAATTCGATATCGGCCAGGAGCTCGGCCACCGACGACGACAACGCGTCGAGCGTCATCTGGCCGTCCTCGCGAAGCGACGAGTAGGCATGACCGGGCAGATCCAGGGCAACGACGTCGAAGCGTTTCGCGAGTCCCGGCAACAGGTCGCGCCACGTGTGCGTGGACGCGCCCGTACCATGCAGCAGTAGCAGCCCGGGCCCGCGGCCGGCACGCTGCAGGTGCCAGCGAACGCCGCCGGAATCCAGGCAGCTACTCGCATCGCGATTCGGCCAGTCATAGGGCAGGCCATCCGGAGCCCGCCCGTCCTCGATCCGCAGCAACGAATCGGGGCACGCCGCCAATTGCTCGATTGCCGACGTCATGCGGCGAGCTCGCGTTGTACCGTCGCGGACAGCGACTGCGCATCGGCGCGCGGCAGCGGAATGTAGCGCGCCCGCATCGCGTCGGCCAGCTTGCTCGCTCGGGGTCTCGGTCTGCGCGACGTATCGACGAGCATCGAATCGATACCCGAAGTCGCGAGCAGGCGGCCGGCGGCCAGCGCTTCTTCCTCGGCCTGTTCCGTGCCGGGCTGCTTTTCTCGGGTAATGTTGGCGCGCCCGTCCGTCAACAGCACGATCGCCGGAATCTTGCCCTGACGGACGATGCTGTCGGCAAGCTCGCGAGCAGCGTCGATGCCGGCGGCGAGCGGCGTGCCGCCCCCACCCGGCAACGCCGCGAGCAGCCGGCGGGCACGCGCCAGTGATCGGGTCGGCGGCAAAACGACCTCCGCGTCCGACCCCCTGAAGGCGACCAGGGCGACCTGGTCCCGCCGCACGTAGCAGTCGTTCAGCAGTATTTCGATCGCCCCCTTGACCTCGGCCAGTCGCTGCGCGGCCTGTGAGCCCGAGGCATCGACTGCGAAGATTATCGTCGTCTCGATCCGCTCCTTGAATCGGGCAACGTGCAGGTCGTCCTTGCGGATATGAAGTTGTCGTGCGCCCGACGCCGAGCGGCCGCGCAGTTTCTGCCACGGCGCCGCCGCCTTGAGCGTGGCGAGAACGCTGAGTCGCTGTCCGCTCAACGTGTCCGTAGGCCGGACGCCGATCGGGCGACCGCGGCGCTTGCTGCGGGACTTCGACTCGCCGCGACCGCCCGCCGAGCGCCGGCGGCGCGGACCGGCCTGCCGGTTCAGCATGGCAAGCAGGTCGGCCGGCAATGCGGCCGCAACGGCCTCGACGAGTACTTCATCCGGAATGTCCGATTGCGACTCGCGCGACGAATCGTCGGGCCGGTCGTCGCCTTCCGTCTCGCTGGTCGGTTGTTCGGGCTCGGTCTCGGGCGGCGACTCCGGCGGCGCCGGCATGCAGTTGGCGCGCTGCGGCAGCGTGAGCCGCGCCGCGGTCGCTGTATCGGCCTCGGCGACCTCCGCCGCGCCCCTTAAGGCCGCGATTCCGCGCGCCGCCCGGAGCGCGAGCAGTTCTGCACGCAGCGAAGGAATACCGAACGCGACCGACGCGCGGCTCAACGCCTCGATGTGCTCGGGCGCGACGGCCACACGGGCGAGACGCTCTCTTGCCTTTGCAAGTATCGATCGGGTCCAGCCCTCGAATCGCAGCTCATCGAGTTCCACGCCGGCGAGCGCGACGCTGAAAGCAAGCCGGTCACGAAGCCCCTCCTGGACCTGCTCGTCCTCCTCGATACCCTCATCGAGCGCGACGATGCCGAAACTCGCCGGCCGGGTTGCGGTGAGTCCGTCGCGCTCGACGCGGACTTCGCCGCTGTCCAGCGCGACGCCTATGAGCGCGGCCACCGATTCATCGACACGCTCCGCCATGGCGAGCACCAGCACGCCCCCATCGGCGGCCTCGAGCAGACCGGTGGCGAATACCGGTTCGCCACTGCCGATTGTCGCCGCGAAGTCGAGGCCACCGAGCAGGCGCTCTTCGCTGACGTTGACCGGAACCTTGAGCCACGGGGTAGCATCGGGCCGAAGTGCGGCAACGCGTTTGAGCCATCGGCTCCGCGCGGGCCCGTGCGTACCGCGCAGGACGACGCCGCCGAAACCGCGGGGGTCCAGGGCGAACAGGAGTCCGGCGAGTACGGCATCCGACTCCGGCAGCGAAATCTCCTTGCTACGGTTCATTCGCCCAGCACCTCGGCAGCGACGCGCTCGACGCGCACGCCGGCGCTCGATTCATCGAGCGGATTTCGCCGCAGGCGATGACCGAGCGCCATCTGCGCGACACGCGCGAGGTGCGTCTCGTCGACGGCCTCGTCGCCGCACAGTGCCGCCAGGGCCCGCGCGGTACGGATCAGCGTCAGTTCGCCGCGCGAGCCGTCCGTCTCGAGAGCGATGCAGATCTCCGCGGCCTTGCCCAGCACCGCGTCGTCCACGCGGGTGGACTCGAGCGCCTCGCGCGCGTTGACGATACGGCGTCTGAGCGTGCCATTCTTCCGCTGCCACTTCTTGACGAAACCCGCCCTGTCCGTTTCGTACGCGTCACGGCGCTTGATGACCTCGATTCGTTCGGCGACGACGGTTGGTGTCTTCACGTCGACGGCGAGACCGAAGCGGTCGAGCAGCTGCGGACGAAGTTCGCCTTCCTCGGGATTGCCGCTGCCAACGAGCACGAATCGCGCCGGGTGACGAACGCTCAGTCCTTCCCGCTCCACGAGGTTTTCCCCGGACGCCGCTGCGTCGAGCAGGAGATCGACGATGTGGTCTTCGAGGAGGTTGACCTCATCGATATACAGGAAGCCGCGATTGGCGCGTGCCAGCAAACCGGGTTCGAACGATTTCTCGCCGTGAACCAGCGCCTTCTCGATATCGAGCGCGCCCACGACCCGGTCTTCGGTCACGCCCAGCGGCAGGTCGACGACCGGCACCGGCATCAGCCGGTCCTTGCGGGTCCCCTGGCCGCGATCGACCCCGCAGTGCGCTGCCTTGCAATAATCGCTGTCGAACTGGCACGCGTAGGGACAGCCGACGACGCCGCGCATTTTCGGCAACAGGCTCGCGAGCGCCCGGACCGCGGTCGACTTACCGGTTCCGCGGTCGCCAAACAACAACACGCCGCCGATCGCACGATCGACGGCGGCAATCATCAGTGCCTGCTTCATATCGTCCTGACCGACGATCGCGGAAAACGGGAACATCGTCAGCCGGCCGCGGCCTCGTTGTTACGGCGCGAACGCAGGCCGGGTCGCCATAGAATCTCGTCCCGGACGTTCAGCATTAGCAGGCAATGCTCGAGCGTGGCCAAGGCGAGCAGCGTCAGCAACAGCATGGCACCCGTCCTCTGCATCGAATCATCCCCGGCGGTCGCGGCCGCGAATCCGAGCCACGCGAGCGTCATGAGCGCCGCGGCGATGGACCAAGGGAACAACTCGTTCATCGGACGTGTGCGGGTGAAGCTTCTGAGATATCTCAGCCGCTTCGGCCAGAACTCCGCGTGCAGGTTGCGGACGCCCAGGAAGATATTGAGTTTCGCACTCCATCGCATGATCCAGAGCACGATGAAAGTCCAAAGCCCAACGCGATTGCTCGCATTTATCGTCAGCACGGCCAGTCCCGCGCCGGTCGCGATGATCGCAAGCTCATGATAGGCGGATGCCTTGATCCCCAGCACGAAGCGCTGCCAGCCGCTGACGTCCGGCGGACAGGCCCGGGGCCGCGGACCGCTGATGAAACCGAACAGGTACGAGACCTCGTGCCAGCCCCACAGCGACAGCGCCCCGAGGAAAGCTATATAGGGAGCGGCCGCAGACGTGTCGTTGCGGCTTGCGAAAAGCGCGTAGCTTCCCACCAGCGCAACCACCGTCATCCCGATCAGCGTCGCCGGGAAGGTTTTTCCCGAAAGGCCGGCACGGTAGATCAGCACGACCGTGCTGGTCCACCAGGCGAGGATGGCGAAGAAGACGGGCAGCGCGTAGTCCACCAATGTATCTACCAGGTGGGTGCCAGACGGACGTTCTCGGGCGTCTTGTGATGCTCCACGGGCAGCGCGTACAGGCGCGTGAACACGGCGACCGCGGCGATACCGAGGCCGGCGCGCTTGACGAGCCCGACCAGGCCGCCACGGCGCTTGGCTTCGACCGTCGCGATATTGATCCTGGCCAGCCGGTCGAGGTTGGCCTTGAACTTCGGATTGTCGAGGTCGAGCGTAATCGGGAATATCTGCTTGGAGATCTCCGACGTCAGCTTGAGCACCTTCATATCGTATTCGGTCGGGTCGAAGCCCAGTGCCTGGTGCAGTTCCGGCCGTGTGTGATCGCGGACGTACATCGTCGCGTACACGGCCAGCAGGAAGAACCGGATCCAGTAGACGTTGAGGCCTCGCAACAAATGCGGATTGGCCTTCATCATCAGCGCGAACACCTCACCGTGCCGGAACTCGTCGTTGCACCACTGTTCGAACCAGCGAAACATCGGATGGAAGCGGAACTCCGGGTTTCGTTCGAGGTGGCGATAGATCGTGATGTAGCGCGCATAGCCGATCTTCTCCGACAGGTACACCGAGTACATGATGTACTTGGGCTTGAAGTACTTGTATTTCTTCGCCTTGCGGAGGAATCCGAGGTTTACGGGCACACCGAAGTCGTTCAGCGTCTGGTTGATGAACCCGGCATGACGCGACTCGTCGCGCGCCATGTAACCCATCACTTCGCGCACATCCTCGTTTTTTACAGCCTTCTTTATGTCGGCATACAGCACGTGGCCGGAGTATTCCGACGTCGCGGACGACACGAGAAAGTCGAGGAACTCCTGCTCGAGCTCGGGCGAGAGCTTCTTCACTTCCTTGTCGAAGTCCTCGTCCCGTTTGAAATGATTCTGATTGCTGTCGTCCCGGAACTCGTTCATCAGGGCTTCCCACTCGCCGCGGATCGGGTCCATGTCGAGCCGGTCCATCGCCTCCATGTCCGTCGTGTAGAAACGCGGTGTCAGCAGGGATTCGGTGCGTGCCTTGGTAGTCGAATCGTTGTGCCTGGTATCGGTCGTGGTCACGGGTTTTCCTCCTGGTTGCTCAGCGCAACAGTCGTTAGCTGAACGTCATTTGATACGGTTTGGTTTGTCCGGACCGCCGGCCCGGCCTGGGCCAGGTGCAGCAGCCGGCCGAAGGCGTCGGCGTTGGTCGATCCGAAGGCCCGAAGATCGACCTGCCGGTCAGTTGCAGGATCCGTCAGCAACAGCTGGCCGTTGGGCATCTGCGCAAGGACGAACGGCTCGTCCCGCCCGGCATCGACGGTTCGCCGCGCGGTGACGAAGGTTCGCATCGTGCTGCGCAGGAAGCCGTTGGTCGTCGGCTCCAGCGTGTCGAGGGTCCTGCCGCTGTCGGCATCGATCACGATGACGGAACCGTCGTCCCCATCTTCGAAATAGAGATTGACGGATGCGAGCGCCGAATCGGTCTGGATCGGCGCATCGGCTTCGGTATCGGTCAGTTGTCCCCAGGTCACCGCGACCAGCGAGAAAACGACCAGGGCGGCCGCCGCTGTCAGCGGCGCGGTCGGGTAGGCGAACAGGTTCCGCTTTGCGGGCTCGGGTGCGGGCTCGATCGGCGCATGCTCCACGTTTCCGGCCGGCTGCCTGGCCTCGTCGGCAACCGCCTGCTCGAGCTGTGCCGCGAGCAACTCCGCGACCGCCTGGGCGTCGTCGATCCCGCGCAGCACGGGCTGTACGCGGATGAAACGAAACGGCTTGACCATCGGCCACAGAAGGACGAACGACGCCCGGCTCGATCGTTCGGTCGTGATCGCGATTTCACCCGTCCCATCGGCATGGATTCTGAGCGCGGCGCCATCGATCCTGGAAAACGGCAGATTGACGGTCACGGGGACTGCGATGCCGGCACGAATCACGAGACGCTTGTTGGTCAGCGTGTACAGTGTCGTGCGCGCGATCAAGGACGCATACAGCGTCAACAGCGCGAGCGCGACGGCGGCGAGCAGCGTGAACGTTGCCGCGCTCGCGAGCGTCGCCGTGACGGTCGCCCCTCCGGTCAGGTCCAGAATCATGTTCAGAGCGACAAGGATCGCGAAATAGACGCCCAGCTCGCGCACATGGAACGTCGAGTACAGCAGGCTCTTGAAGTCTGCCGGCCCCTGCCACAGCATCCGTTCGCCGTCGGGGATTTCCTCCGGTACGCCCGGGCTCGGTTCGTAGTCGTGTTCCAGCATGGCGATCAGATGAACGGCTCGGCGCGTTCTTCGTCGGCGAACATCAGTCCGCCGCCGAAATACGCGGTGATCTTGTCTTCCTCGAGCGGCGTGATCTGGTCCGCCGAGGCGATTTTCGGCACGTCGGCCCAATGCTTCGAATAGATCGCGTTGACCCGTATGACGTTGTTGCGCTTGTCGATCTCGGCGAAGCCGAACGGGATCAGCGTGCTCTGGCCATACTCACCGGACTGCGATTCGAGGAAGTATATCTGCGGTTCCGCGAGATCGATCCAGACGTCGGTGACCGTGCCCACGTTCTCGCCGTCGGCCGCGACGACCGCCATTCCGCGCGGATCGGTATCGCGCGGGTCGACGTAGGAGGTCGGGCTCGCGCGCAGCGGCACGATCCTCGGCGTGCCTTCGAGCGTCTTCTCGACGACCGACGATCGATTGGGCGCGTAGGCACCGGGGCCGACGCCCGCCAGCATTGGATTGCCAACCGGATTGATCGGCGCCCCGGGATAGGAAGCCGCGGGCTCGGCGGAGAAGTGCTTTTCCTCCGGCTCGTCTGCCGGGGCGGACACTGTTCGACCGCCCTCGAGGTAGTAGGTCTTTGCCGTCGGTACCGCCGGAAAGCCCTGCACCTTGATGCGGCCCGAACGGTCCGATACGAGCGGGTAGCCCTCGCGCTTGGACTCGCGATGCAGATACAGCGCTAGCGAAATGAAGAAGATCCAGAACAGCGTGAACAGGATTTCGACGAGATCGATACTCAATAATCCGCTTGACATGGCGGACCTCCAATAATTGACTAACTTGGGAACTCGGCGAGGCCGAGCCGGTTTTCTCCGTTCGCATCGTCCCGCCGCGAAAACGCAGCCAGCGGACCGATGACGATCAGCGTGGCGAACAGGAACAGAACTTCGAGGTTATAGACAAAGGCGTAGCCGACGGCCGGCCCGGTCAATGCAACGCCGAGCGATCCGTTGCTGGCGAATTGGGCAACCAGGTCTCTGAGTGCGCCGCCGCCGGCCAGGGCAAGCCCCGTAGCCGTGGCATGGACGGCTCCCCACGCGCCGAGCACGATACCCGAGTTGCCGTCGCGGGCAAGCGCCATCGCGGCCGTCAATGTGCCAACCGCGAACAGGCCGCCGCCGAAACCGATTAGCAGTACACCGAACCGGAACAGGGCGACAACCTTGAATGCCGAGATCATCGATATGATCGCGAAGGCGCACGCGCCGACCAGCGCGCCGTAAGCGGCAAGCCGGTGCGGGTCCATGCCGCGTGACAGCCGCTTCGCGGAGACCGCGAACGCGGCCAGCATGCCGCCGGCCAGCAGCGCCGTGAGGCCGGTCGTCGAGCTGACCGTGAGACCGAGAATTTGTGCCCCGAAGGGCTCGAGCAGGATATCCTGCATCGCGAATCCCACGGTGCCGAGCGCCAGAGCGACGAGCATGCGAATGGCCCGCGGGTCTTCCTTGAGCTCGCTCAACGCCTCGCCGAAGCGTGCCGGCGTGCTCGTCTGCAAGCGCTTCGCCTGCCCCCTGGCTTCCTGTTTCCAGGTCGATACGACGTTCAACACGAGCGTCACGACGGCCGCTCCCTGGACGACACGAATCAGCTTCACGGGTTCGTAGTTACTCAACAGGGCGCCGAACAGCAGCGCGCTCACGAACATCCCCACGAGCAGCATGACGAAAAGCAGTGCGACCACGCGCGGCCTGAGCTCGGGCTTGGCGAGGTCCGAGGCCAGCGCCATGCCCGCGGTCTGCGTCGTGTGTACGCCGGCACCGACCAGCAGGAACGCGAGACCCGCGCCGAGCTGGCCATACAGCACCGGGCCAACGCCCGTGCCCGACAGCACGAGCAGCGCAAACGGCATGATCGCCAGGCCGCCCCACTGCATGAGCGTACCGATCCAGATAAACGGCACGCGACGAACCCCGAATGCCGACCTGTGCACATCCGAGCGGAAGCCCACGAGCGCGCGCAGGGGGGCGAAAATGACCGGCAGCGCGATCATCAATGCGACGAACCACGCCGGCACGCCGAGTTCGACGATCATCACCCGGTTCAGCGTGCCCGTGATCAGGACCAGCGCCATGCCGACCGACACCTGGAATAACGAGAGGCGCAGGATGCGGCCGAGCGGCAACTCCTCGGTGGCCACATCGGCGAACGGCAGCATCGACGGACTGAGGCCCATCCAGAACTGCTTCACGTTGTCGGAAAAACCCAGCTTCATTTCGTCAATTCGATGGCCTGTGAAAAATAGAAGCCGCTCTTCACTCGTTCGGTCCTCCCGGAGCGGAAGCCAACCGCAGTCAGTTCGTCTTCCAGCCTCGATATCAGCCGGTCGGTCCTGATCGGAACGATCGCGGGCGCGCGGTGATGTCGATGCGGAATCAGGCGGCCCGTGAAGTGCATGAGGGCGAGCGGCGGCGTCCAGGGCGCGCTCGTGAACAGGACACTGCCCGTGGTGCGTCTGCAGAAATCGCCAACGACGTCGAGCACGTCGTCGGCGTTGTAGTGAATCAGCGAATCCATCGCGACGACATGGTCGACGATTGCCGGTGCGTCGCCGAGCATGTCGCCGACACGGAACTCGATGGTACCGGCGAGCGGGATGGCCACGGCCCGTTCCCTGGCGACCTCGATCAGATTGGCGGCAACGTCAATCGCGACGACGTCGGCCCCGCGGCGGGCCGCCTCGATTGCCAGCGCACCGGTGCCGCAGCCCGCATCGAGCAGGATCTGGCCGCTCAGGTCTTCCGGCAGCCAGTCGAGCAGCGTCGAACGCATCCGGTCGCGCCCCGCGCGCACGGTCGCACGGACGCGGCCGACCGGGTCCGTCGACGTCAGCGCCTTCCAGGCGGCTGCGGCCGTCTTGTCGAAATACGTCGTTAATTCGTTGCGACGTTCGAAATAGGTCGGTGTACGCATCAGTCGAACCCGAGGTAGTCAAAGAGGTCACGGTCTTTCATCGGCGTCGGTATGAGCTCGTCGGTGCCGTCGAGTAGCGCCTGTGCCAGCCGCAGGTATTCGTTCTGTACGGCCTCCAGCTCGGGCGTCGTCTCCATCTCGAACAGCGTGGACTTCTTGAGCCGGCTGCGCCGGATGACGTCGAGATCCGGAAAATGCGCGAGACGCTTGAGGCCGGTCATATCGTTGAAGCCGTCGATCTGGTCGGTGGCTGCGCTGCGGTTGGCGATAACGCCGCCCACGCGAACCTTGTAGTTCTTGGCTTTGGTCGAGATCGCCGAGACGATCCGGTTCATGGCAAAAATCGAATCGAAGTCGTTGGCCGCGACCACGAGAGCCCGCTCGGCGTGTTGCAGCGGCGCCGCGAAGCCGCCGCAGACGACGTCGCCGAGAACGTCGAAAATCACGATGTCAGTGTCTTCGAGCAGGTGATGCTGTTTCAGGAGCTTGACGGTCTGACCGACGACATAGCCACCGCAACCCGTGCCCGCGGGCGGACCGCCCGCTTCAACGCACATTACGCCGTTGTAGCCTTCCCACACGAAGTCGTCGATCTGCAGCTCCTCGGAGTGAAACTCCACCGACTCGAGTACGTCGATCACCGTCGGCATGAGTTTCTTGGTCAGAGTGAACGTCGAATCGTGCTTGGGGTCGCAACCGATCTGCAATACGCGCTTTCCGAGCTTTGAAAACGCAACCGACAGATTCGACGACGTCGTCGACTTGCCGATCCCGCCCTTGCCGTAGACGGCGAAGACCTTGGCGCCCTCGATCTTGTCCTCGGGGTCCAGGTGCACCTGCAGGCTTCCCGCGCCATCGGGCTGCTTCGGCGCGACGCCGACCGGTTTGGGGAACGATTTTCTTACTGCCGTAGATGTTTGGCTCATGCCGCTGCTACCTCAGTGATTCCTTCAAGAGCATCCTCGAGCTCTTCACCGGCGCGCTCGAGCGCCGCGAGAGTCTCGGGGTCCGGTGACCAGTACTCCCGCTCGTGCGCTTCGAGCAGGCGGTTGGCCACTTTTACCGACGCCGCCGGGTTCAGCGACGCCAGGCGACGCCGCATTTCGTCATCGAGGACGAACGTGTCGCTGATCTGCTGATAAACCCAGGGCGCTACCTTGCCGGTCGTTGCCGACCAGCCCATCGTATTGGTTACGTGCGACTCGATTTGCTTCACGCCCTCGTAGCCGTGCTCGAGCATGCCCTCGTACCATTTCGGATTGAGCATGCGCGTGCGCGTCTCGAGCGCAACCTGGTCGCCCAGCGTGCGTATCGTGTTTCTGTCACCGGTCTGGTCGCCGATGTAGACTTCGACCGCCGAGCCCTTGGCGCGCTGAACCGCGCGGCTGATGCCGCCGAGCGTGTCGAAGTAGTGATCGATCGTCGTAATGCCGAGCTCGGCCGACTCCAGATTCTGGTAGCTCAGCGAAACGTCCCTGAGCGAACGTTCCAGGAGCTCTGCCTCTCGCCGCGGCGCTCCGCTCGTGCCGTAGGCGAAACACTTACGCCGCGAATACTGCTCGGCGAGGCTATCGTCATCGTCCCAGTCGCCGCTGTCGACGAGCTGGTTGACGTTCGATCCGTAGGCACCGCTGGCGTTGCTGAAGACTCTCAGGGCTGCCGTTTCCAGATCGCAGCCGCAGTCCTCCTGGTACGCGAGCGCGTGCTTGCGCACGTAGTTGAATTCGGGATCTTCGTCCTCCGCCGCGGCCGCGAGCCAGGCCGCCTCGGCCAGCAGCTTGGTCTGGTTCGGCAGCAGGTCGCGGAAGATGCCGGACAGTGTCATGATCGCGTCGATACGTGGCCGTCCCAGCTCGTCGAGCGGAATGAGTTCGGCGCCCGCGAGGCGGCCGTAGGAATCGAAACGCGGCTTCGCGCCGATCAGCCTGAGCGCCTGCGCGACGGGTCCGCCTTCGGTCTTGATGTTGTCCGTGCCCCACAGGACGATGGCGATCGACTCCGGAAGTGCCCCGGTATCGTCGAGGTAGCGCTTAACGAGCTCATCGGCCTGCGCGGCGCCCGCCCGCATCGCGTACTGGCTCGGTATGCGATAGGGGTCGAAGCTGTGCAGGTTGCGCCCGGTGGGCAGTATCTCGGTCGTCCGCATCAGGTCGCCACCCGGTACCGGACGAATGAAACCGCCGTCGAGCGCGTGCAGAATTGCAGGAAGCTCCGCGTTGTTCTTGAGTCCGTGATTCACCGTGACGAGGTCATCGACGACCTCTGCCGTCAGCCCTTCGATCGCACCCGGCGATTTGCCGTCCGATACGCTGTCGATGGCCTCGAACGCGGCATCGGTCATCGGTTCGGCGCCGGCGGATCGCGCCAGCGCACCGAGCCAGTCGCGGCGCGTCTCGGTGCGCGGCACGCTTCCCAGCGTGTGCAGGCCGTGCGGTATCAGCGTTGTCTTTACTTCCTCGATACGTTCGATCAGGCTCGCGACGAACGCCTCTTCCTCCGCATCTTCATCCGCTTCGGCAAGCTCGAGTCCAACCGCCTGCTCGTGTAGGAGCTTCACAAGATTCCGGCGCTCGGCCGTGGCCGACGGGTCCAGCGCGCGCCAGCGGTTCAGCGACGACTCGATATCGGCGAGTTCGCGGTACAAGCCGGCCTCGGTTACGGGCGGTGTCAGGTAGCTCAAGAGCGTGGCGGCGGAACGGCGCTTGGCTATCGCCCCCTCCGACGGGTTGTTTGCGGCATACAGGTAGAAATTCGGCAGGTCGCCGATCAGCCTGTCCGGCCAGCAGTCGCCGGACATCCCGCTTTGCTTGCCAGGCATGAATTCGAGCGCGCCATGCGTACCGAAATGCATGACGGCATGCGCGTCGAAGTCCTCGCGCAGGTAGCGGTAGAAAGCCGAGAACGCATGCGTCGGCGCAAGCCCCGACTCGAACAACAGCCGCATCGGGTCGCCCTCGTAGCCGAAGGCCGGCTGGATGCCGACAAAAACCTTGCCGAACTGCCGGCCCAACACGTGGATGTGCGAGCCATCCGACTGCTGCTTGCCGGGTGCGGGACCCCATTCCTTTTCGATCTGCTTGAGCCAGGTTTCCCGCCGCACGTGATCGTCGGCCGAGATTCGTACGTGTACGTTGGCCTCGGTGCCGAATGTGCCCGCGTTGCCCTCGAGGACGGCCGCGCGCAGCGCGTCAGGGTCCTCGGGCAGGTCGACGTCGTAGCCAGCGTCCGCCATCGCGACGAGCGTGTTGTACAGCGACTTGAATACCGACAGGTAGGCGGCCGTACCCAACGCGCCGCCGTTCGGCGGAAAGTTGAACAGCACGACGGCAACCCGACGCTCGTTGCGTTCGGCTCGTCGCAGGCGGACCAGCCGCGCGACCCGGCTGGTCATCGCGTCGATGCGCTCACGGTGCGGCTGCATGTCGCGGCCACTGTTGCCCGACGCCGCCTCGGAACGACCGGCGAACAGCGTCGGCCCGGTTGCCCCGTCGAGTTCGGGGATCGCCACCATGAGCGTCGTCTCGATCGGCATCAAGCCCGTGTTCGATCCCTGCCAGGATTCGAGCGACTGGAATTCGGTCGCGTGCGCGGCGATGTAGGGGACGTCGAGCCGGGCGAGCATCTCCTCGGCCGCCTTGGCGTCGTTATAGGCCGGACCGCCGACCAGGGAGAAACCCGTGAGCGACAGGACCGCGTCGACGATGGGCCGGTCGCCGTCCATGAAGAATTGCTCGACGGCCGGCCGCGCGTCGAGACCGGCCGCGAACGCGGTGATCACGCGCAGTCCCTTCGCCTCGAGTGATGCAATGACCGCGTCGTAGTGCTTCGAGTTGCCGGCGAGGATGTACGACCGCATGACCAGCAGGCCGACGGTACCGTAGGCGCTCTTTGGCCCGTTAGGCAGCTCTCTAAGCGTCTCGGTGACGCGGTTCTTGAGTTCCGGGTGATACAGACCCGTGTCCGGGTAGACGACCGGGTCGCCGGCCTCGAGCAGCGAGCGATACACGGCACGCTCGCCGGCCGCATAGCGCGATACCGTCAGCGCGATCAGGTTGTAGATGTTCTCTTCGGATCCCGCGAGCCAATACTGCATGCACAGGAAATACGCGCGCACGTCCTGCGCCGTGCCGGGGATGAATTTCAGGATTCTGGGCAGGCGCCTGAGCATCGCCATCTGCTTGGCGCCCGAATGCGCCTTCTGGCTCTTCTTCGAACCCCGGAGTTTCCGCAGCAGCGCCATCGGCCCGGACTGCTTGCCGTCCATTGCAAAGCCGCCCATGCGCGTGAGCTTCATGACCTCGCCAGCCGACATGAAGCACAGCATCGCGTCGCAGTCGTCCCGGCGCGCTTGCAATGCGGGCAGCACGGGCTCGAACTGGTCTTCCATGAAAAGCATGCTGACGATGACGATGTGCGCCTCACCGATCGCTTCGATACAGCGTTCGAGCTGCTCCGGCTGGCTGGCCCACTCGCCGGCGCAGAAGAGCTCGCATTCGAGACCCGGCGCCGCTTTCGACAGGGCCCTGAATGCCCTCGCCGCGGCGCCGGCCAGGTGACCGTCGAGGGTCACGAGCGCGAGCTTCAGCGCTTCGCGCCTAGCGTCCGAAATGGGCTTTGGCATCGTAGAGTGTCTCGCTGGTTATTGTTTCGATCCCCTGCTCTTTCGCGAAGGTCTCGGTGTTGCGCCGCGCCTTGCCGCGAACGAAAAACGGAATCCGCGACAAGGTCTTCTCGGCGTCGTCGCTCCAGACGGGCCCGGCGTCGGGCGGCGCCGCCTCGGCAGTGCCCGCGGCGTCGTTGTCGTTCTCCTTTCGAGCGCCCCCGCCCAGGTGCGAGGGCCGCGAATCGTTACTAAACTCGAAGTCCTCGCTGAACATGCCGAGCAGGTGCTCCTCGAGCCCCATCATCAGCGGATGCACCCAGGTGTCGAAAATCGTGTTGGCGCCCTCGAAGCCCATCTGCGGCGAATACGCGGCCGGATGGTCCTGCACGTGAACGGGTGCGGAAATGACGGCGCAGCCGATGCCGAGCCGCTTGGCGAAATGGCGCTCCATTTGCGTGCCCAGTATGAGTTCGGGCGAGAGTTCCTGCACTCGAGCCTCGACCTCGAGGTAGTCGTCGGTGATCAGCGCATCGACGCCCAGTTCGGCAGCGACCGCGCGTACGTTGCGCGCGAACTCGCGGCTGTAGGTGCCGACGCCGACGACCTCGAACGCGAGCTCCTCGTGCGCGATTCGCGCCGCGGCCGTAACGTGACTCGCGTCCCCGAATATGAACACGCGCTTGCCGGTCAGGTAGGTGGAATCGATCGAGCGCGAGTACCAGGGCAGGCGCGACGCGCCGTGAGCAATCGCGGGTCCGGCGTCGACGCCCGTGAACTCCACGATTTCGCGAATGAAGTCACGCGTTGCCGCCACGCCGATCGGCACGGTGCTCGTGAACGGCTGACCATAGGTGCGCTTGAGCCAGCGGGCGGTGGTATCCGCGATCTCGGGGTACATGACGACGTTGAAGTCGGCGTCCGGGATGCGTGCAATGTCGTCGGGGCTTGCGTTCCACGGCGCGACGACGTTGATGTCGACGCCGAGCTGACTCAAAAGCGTCGTGAGCTCGTGCACGTCATCGCGATGCCGGAAACCGAGCGCGGTCGCCCCGAGCAGGTTGCAGCTCGGCCTGACCTTTTGCGGCCTGTCCTCGCCCGTCGGCGGCGGGCACAGACCCTTGACGATGTAGTAAAGCGTTTCCGACGCGCCCCAGTTTTCCTTGCGCTGGTAGGACGGCAGCTCGAGCGGGATTACCGGGACCGGCAGACCCAGGGCTTCGGCGAGCCCGCCGGGGTCGTCCTGAATCAGCTCGGCCGTGCAGGATGCGCCAACGATCATCGCCTTGGGCTCGAAGCGGTCGTAGGCGCTTTTGACCGCGTCCTGGAACAGCTGCGCCGTATCGGAGCCGAGGTCGCGGGCCTGGAATGTGGTGTAGGTGACGGGCGGCCGCGCGTCGCGTCGCTCGATCATCGTGAACAGCAGATCAGCGTAGGTGTCGCCCTGGGGCGCATGCAAGACGTAGTGCACGTCCTTCATCGCCGTCGCGATGCGCATTGCGCCGACATGCGGCGGACCTTCGTATGTCCATACCGTAAGTTTCATCTAGATAGCCAACGCCTCCCTTCGTCTCAATGGGCGAGCGAAGAGCTCGGCGCAGTCTCCGGCCTGCTCGTAGCCATGCACCGGCGTGAACAGAAGCTCGATCGACCACTTCGTGGTCATGCCCTTCGCCTCGAATGGATTGGCAAGACCGAGTCCGCAGACCACGATGTCCGGCTCGGCCGCCCAGCATCGGTCGATTTGCCGTTCGACGTCCTGGCCTTCGCTCAGTTGAACGCCGTCGGGCAGCAGTGCAAGTTCCTCCGCGAGATGCTCGCGATGCAGGTAGGGCGTACCGACCTCGGTCAACTGCATGCCGACCTCGGCCGCGAGGAAGCGCGCCAGCGGCACCTCGAGCTGCGAGTCCGGAAAGAAGAAGATGCGTTTGCCGCCCAGCGCATCCCGGTAGCGTTCGATCGCCTGTCGCGCCCGTTGCCGGCCCGGCGCCGTCACGCTGTCGAACGTGCTCGCCGCAACCGACCATTCGTCGGCCGCGGCTTTCAGGAAGGCCGTCGTGCCCTGTTCGCCGATCGGGAACGGCGCCGGCAGGCGACACGCGCCGCGCTCCTCGAGTGCGTGCGCCGTGTCGGCGAGAAACGGCTGCGCCAGCAGGTAGCGCGTGCCCGGGCCGATGGCCGGCAAATCGGCCGAACGCTGAGGCGGCAGAAAGGCGACCGGACCAATTCCGAGCTTCTCGAACAGGTCGCGGAACTGGTCTTCGACGACGTCCGCAAGCGCGCCGACGACGAGTAGCGATTTGTCCTCGGGCTTCGCGACCGGCATCTCGGGAACCAGCGCCGCGAGGCAGGTGTCCTCACCCTGTGTGAAGGTCGTTTCGATCCCGCTGCCCGAGTAGTTGAGAACCCGGACGTCGGGCGCATAGTTGGCCGACAGGCGCTCGGAGGCCCGCTTGAGATCGAGTTTGATCACTTCCGACGGGCACGAACCGACGAGAAACAGCAGCTTGATGTCGGGCCGACGCTCGAGCAGCTTCGCCACCTCGCGGTCGAGTTCGTCGTTCATATCCGCAAGGCCCGCGAGATCGCGTTCGTCGATGATTGCCGTGGCGAAGCGCGGCTCGGCGAAAATCATGACGCCCGCGGCGGACTGGATCAGGTGCGCGCAGGTACGTGAACCGACGACGAGGAAGAACGCATCCTGGATCTTGCGATGCAGCCAGACGATGCCGGTGAGACCGCAGAACACCTCGCGCTGGCCGCGTTCGCGGATGATGTCGGTTGCCGGCTTGAGCGGCGCCGCCGTTGCGGTGTTGCCGCTCATGCCTCGACCACCCGTTCCAGCGGCTCGACGGCCGGAACCGATTGCCGCCTCGCGAGCCTGAATTTCCACAGGAACTGGGCGGCGTTGATTACGTAGGCCAGGTAGGCCACGAGCGCGAGCACGAGCTGCTCGCGAACCTCGAGCAAGCCAAACGCGACGCTTGCGAGATAGGCCGTATGCAGGGCGAGAACGAGCATGCTCACGACGTCTTCCCAGAAGAACGGCCGCGCAAACAGGTACTGACCGAATACGTCTCGTTCCCAGATCGAACCCGTAATCATGATGGTGTAGAGCACCAGCGTCTTGACGACCACCGATGCGGTCGCCGCGAATGCCCCTTCGCCCGTCGCGAAGTAGCGCCAGACGAGCGCCGTTGACACCAGGAACACGAGAAACTGCAGCGGCGCGAGGATGCCCTGCACGAGCGTCCACGGCGACGCATCGCGACGTCGTTTTTCTTCCTCTGTGTAAAGTGCTCCGGTCTCTGGCGTGCGCTCTGCCATTCGCATCTGGTCCTTTGTCGTTGCGATGACGGCTCGTTTGGCCGTTTGTCGGTCGCCTACTGCGAGTCGACAGTTTTACGCTTCGGAGCCAAAGTGTCAACCTTTCCTTACGTAAATAATTCTTGACAACTTGACAGCCAGAGGGTTTAGTAGACGTCGATGCGCGAGGTTCGCCGGGCCGACGGGAAAGTGCCCGCAATGACTTCGATAAGCGCGAAGTGACAATCGAACTGGTTGCGTTATAGTGAGTCCCCAAGCAGGGGCCTCCTTATGACAAGAAGCGGTTCTAACCGTCATCCCGACGAATGCGCGCAGATGAGCTTTCCAGGCAAAGAAGGCGCAGCAAGTTCGTTGTTACCCGCCGACACCGGGGTCTTCAACGAATTCGGCAGATCCATGCTGTCGGCGCTGAGCCAGACGATAGAAGGTGACATCATTCCGCGTCTCATGCTGGCATTCGATTCGCGTCGCACGGATACCTCGGTCCCGATCGGGCACGGGGAACGCCTTGGCGCTTCGATCGATGAATTCATCCAGCTCGTGCTGAACCACGACGCATCGATCGCCACCAACTACGTCAACACCCTGCGATCGGACGGCGTTCCGCTGTCGGCGCTGTATCTCGACCTGCTCGCGCCTGCGGCGCGGCGGCTTGGCGAGATGTGGGAAGAAGATGAGTGCTCTTTCACCGACGTCACGATCGGCGTTTGCCGAATGCACCAGGTTCTGCTCGAGTTCAGCCGCTGTTTCGACGCTGCAGGCGTGGAGGCCCGTAACCCCGGACAGGATGCGTTGATAGTCCCGGTCCCGGGTGAGCAACATACGTTTGGATTGTTCATGGTCATGGAGTTCATGCGCCGCAACAGCTGGAATTGCTACAGCGGCCAGCCCGCGAACGAGCGCGAATTCCACAAGCTCGTGGGAACCCGCGACTT
Source organism: Woeseiaceae bacterium (assembly GCA_028280615.1). Taxonomy (GTDB): domain Bacteria; phylum Pseudomonadota; class Gammaproteobacteria; order Steroidobacterales; family Woeseiaceae; genus UBA1847. The sequence continues at coordinate 55,095 of JANQLK010000010.1, forward strand.
CGACGTGATCGGCATTTCGGTCGGCGCGTCCGACCATGTGGAACTCGCCGGGCGACTGATTGCCGACCTGCGAAAGGGACCGCGCAACAGCGACACCGTCGTTATGGTCGGCGGGCAGGCCTTCGCGAACGATCCGGACCTCGCAGAACGTATAGGCGCGCATGCCTGGGCCAAAGACGGCGAGGACGCCGTATTGCAGGCCGAGGCGCTGGTCGGACACGGTAAGAGCACCAACCAGGGCTGACGACGCCGGCGCGAAGCCGGCCTGAACAGCTGCAAATCGTTGGTGTAGTCTCAGGGAATTGCCGTAGTGTCGTCCGTACAACACAGTTCAACGCATCTTGTCGATTCCCTTACGGCGGAGCTGTCGGCTTCACTAATCACCGAATCGAACGACGTCAGCCTCGTCGTCGACGAGGACGGAATCGTTCGAGACGTAGCGCTGGGCAGCCCGGAAGCCGGACTCGAAGTTGCGCTCGGATGGATTGGCAGGCCGTGGATAGACACGGTCACTCCCGAGAGTCACGCCAAGATAACGGCGCTGCTCTCCGTCACCGAGAAAGACCAGCTCAGCCGCTGGCGCCAGGTCAATCATCCGATGGACGGCGACGCGGACCTGCCGATCACCTACAAAACCATGCGCGGCGCCGACGGCAAGTCGATCATCGCGGTCGGCCGCGACCTGAGGCATATCTCACAGCTCCAGCAGCGCCTCCTCGATGTGCAGCAGTCACTCGAACGAGACTACGAACGGCTGCACCAGGCGGAGATCCGCTATCGCATGCTGTTCACGATGGCGACCGAAGCCATCCTGTTTATCGATGCGGACAGCCGCAAGATCGTCGAGGCGAACCCGGCCGCCGGGAAGCTCCTCGATCGTCCCGCGAACAAGCTCGTGAACCGAACGTTTCCGCGCGGCTTTACCGACAACTCGAACGATGCCATCGAGGACCTGTTGCTCAGGGTCCGCGCGGCCGGTCGCGCCGAGGGCATCATCGTTCGCTCGGCAACCGGCCAAAGGAGCTTCCGGCTGAACGCAAGCCTGATCCGCCGCGAAGACGGCCCCTACTACCTTATCCGGCTGCACGCGCCTGACGAAAACGGCCGCGACGAGCTGTCGCAGAAGGTCATCGACGTCGTGAACCGTTCCCCGGACGCGTTCGTAGTGACCGATCCCGAGGGCCGGATAATGGCGTCCAATCGGGCGTTTCTCGATCTTTGTTCGATCGCCACGGATCTGCAGGTGGTCAACCAGCCGATCGAACGCTGGCTTGGACGCCCCGGCGTCGACGTCAGCCTGCTGCTCAGGAATCTCAAGAACCGCCCGGAAGTACGCCAGTTCGTGACGACACTGACGCCGGACTACGGCGACCCGATCGACGTGGAGCTGTCTGCGGTCTCGGCCCTCGACAGCGACGACCCCTGCTTCGGCTTCGTCATTCGCCGGCAGATCGCCTCGTCGGCCGCGAGCGGCGCCACCGCGGCCATGCCGCGCTCGATCGAGGAGATGACCGAGCTCGTCGGGCGTGTGCCGCTCAAGGATCTTGTCCGCGAAACGACCGACATCATCGAGCGCATGTGCATCGAGGCCGCGCTCAAGATGACCGACGACAGCCGCGCCTCGGCCGCCGAGATGCTGGGTTTGAGCCGGCAAAGCCTGTACGTGAAACTTCGCCGGTACGGCATTGGCGACCTCGACGACGGCAAGGAATAGGCCGCTCGTCGCAAGCCGGCTTCCGCTGGCCAGCCACGGCCCGTCCACGGGCCCTCTCGATCGCTCAGAAAACTGTACATTTTAGTTGACGTTCTGATGTGTCAAGTATTATTGTCACAGTATGGAGCGTGCGACCCTGACTGCGCTCGCCGCCGACCGTCCGCGCTGGACGGCCTACGTTGAGCTGTTAAAACCCATCACGTGGTTCCCGCCGATGTGGGCATTCGGCTGTGGCGTCATTTCGTCGGGCGGATCGCTGCTGGAGCGCTGGCCGTTCGCGGTCGGCGGTATTCTGCTCGCGGGGCCGATGGTTTGCGGCACGAGCCAGGTCGTCAACGACTGGTTCGACCGCCACGTCGACGCCATCAACGAGCCCAATCGACCCATACCGTCCGGCCGCGTGCCGGGCCGCATCGGCCTGTACTTCGCGATCCTGTGGACGCTCGCTTCGCTCGCGGTCGCCAGCCTGCTCGGCCCCTGGGTCGTCGCGGCGACGGTCGTCGGGCTCGCGCTCGCCTGGGCATACAGCGCGCCGCCGTTCCGGCTCAAGCGCAACGGCTGGTACGGCAACGCGGCAGTCGGAATCTGCTACGAAGGGCTGCCCTGGTTCACGGCGGCTGCGGTCCTGCTCGGCACGCTGCCCGCGGGCGAAATACTATGGCTCGCACTGCTCTACAGCATCGGCGCGCACGGCATCATGACGCTCAACGACTTCAAGTCGATTAACGGCGACCGGATGATGAACGTACACACGCTGCCGGTGCAGCTCGGCGTTCAGTCAGCCGCGCGTTTCGCGGGACTGGTCATGGTCGTGCCGCAGGTCGTCGTCGTCGTTCTGCTGCTGAACTGGGAACAGAGCATTGCTGCCGGCGTCGTCGGCGGCCTGATACTCGGACAGCTCGCTTTGATGCAACGTTTCCTGGGTGATCCCGTCAAGCACGCGACCTGGTTCTCGGGTTTCGGCGTGACCCTGTATGTCTCGGGCATGCTCGCCAGCGCAATCGCGGTTCGCGGGGTCGCCGGCTGATGTCCGGGTCAAAGCAGGGCCTCGGCTGGCTGGGTATCGTCAGGCTCGGCTGTGTGCAGACGGCGCTCGGCGCGATCGTCGTATTGACGACATCCACGCTCAATCGCGTCATGGTGGTCGAGATCGCATTTCCGGCCATGCTGCCCGGCGCGTTGGTTGCCCTGCACTACTTCGTGCAGCTGAGCCGACCCCGCTTCGGTTTCGGCTCGGACACGGGCAGGCGCCGCACGCCGTGGATAATCGGCGGTATGGCGACCCTCGCCCTGGGCGGCGTCCTGGCGGCGACGGCAACCGCCCTGATGGCCTACGAGCCGTTCGCCGGCATTGCGCTGGCCGTGGTCGCCTTTATGCTGATCGGCGCCGGCGTGGGCGCGAGCGGCACCTGCCTTTTGGTCCTGCTCGCCGCGACTGTCAGCCCGCAACGCCGCGCAGCGGCGGCCAGCATCACCTGGATCATGATGATCGCGGGATTCGCCGTGACGGCCGGCGTGGCCGGTGCCTTTCTCGATCCGTTTTCGTTTACGCGCCTGATCGCCGTGGCCGCGATCGTGGGCGCGTTGGCATTCGTCGCCACGGTAGCCGCGCTCAATGGACTCGAACGGCGATATGCCGTGCTGCAGCCGCCGGCGGCCCTGCAATCGCCGGACAGCAATGACGAACCCAGCTTCCGTGAGGCCCTCAAGGACGTTATTTCAGAGCCCGGTACCCGCCGTTTCGCGGCCTTCGTTTTCATTTCCATGCTCGCGTATAGCGCACAGGATCTCGTTCTCGAACCTTTTGCGGGTGCGGTGATGGGCCTGACGCCCGGACAATCCACCCAGCTCGGCGGCACCCAGCACGGAGGCGTATTGCTCGGCATGCTCGCCGTTGCCTTCCTCGCACGCGCATCGGGCAGCGCCAGCGTTGGCCTGCTCCGGCGCGTGATGATCGGCGGCTGCCTGGGCTCCGCGGTCATGTTGCTCGCGCTCGCAATCGCGGGATTCTGGAACGGGCAGTGGCCGCTGTCGGCCAGCGTATTCCTGCTCGGTCTTTGCAACGGCGTGTTCGCCGTCGCCGCGATCGCCTGCATGATGGGACTGGTATCCAGTGGCCGCAAGGGACGGGACGGCACGCGTATGGGGGTCTGGGGAGCCGCGCAGGCCATGGCTTTCGGACTCGGCGGCATCGCGGGCACCGCGGTCGTCGACATCACGCGTCTTCTGTTCGGCTCGACGCTTATTGCCTATGCCATCGTGTTCGTCGCCCAGGCGCTGATGTTCGCCTGCGCCGCCGTACTGGCGGCACGGCTGACACGCGCATCGACGGGCGCGACGATAGCGCCCGCAACCGCGCTCGGGATGGACCCGAACACGGTCTGACAACCTAAGGAGAATCGTTTGCAATCCTACGACGTCGCAATCATTGGTGGAGGCCCTTCCGGCGCAACGGCGGCCTGTGAGCTTGCCGAGCGCGGACTTTCCGTTCTGCTGATCGACCGCGATGGGCGCATAAAGCCCTGCGGGGGTGCAGTTCCTCCAATTCTTCTCCGCGAGTTCGACATCCCCGATGCCCTGCTCGAATGCCGCGTGACGTCCGCGCGGATGGTGTCGCCGGCCGAAGAGCGCGTCGACATGGACATCGGCGGCTTCGTCGGCATGGTCGACCGCGGCAAATTCGATCCCTGGCTGCGCGAGCGGGCGGAGGCCGCCGGCGCCACGCGGGTCACGGCCCACTTCGAGGAAATCTCGCGTGACGAGAACGATGGCCTGCTGGTTCACTACCGCGAAGACGGCAAGAACGGCGAACTCCGCACGATAAGCGCTCGCGCCGTCATCGGTGCCGACGGCGCCGCGTCCAAAGTCCGCAAACAGGTGTTCGACAAGCAAGAGAAGATGAAGCACGTCTTCGCCTACCACGAAATCGTACGGTCTCCCGAAGGCCGGACACCGGAGTTCGACCCGGAGCGCTGCGACGTCTACTACCAGGGCATTGTCTCCCCGGACTTTTACGGCTGGGTGTTTCCGCACGGCGACTGCACGAGCGTCGGCGCCGGCTCGGCGGTCAAGGGCTTTTCGCTACGCAAGGCCGTGAAACGCATGCGCGACAATTCGGGCCTCGACGACAACCAGGTCGTGCGCTGCGAAGGAGCGCCGCTGCCGCTCAAGCCGCTGAAGCGCTGGGACAACGGCCGCGACGTCGTGCTGGTCGGGGACGCGGCGGGCGCGGTCGCTCCGTCCTCGGGCGAAGGCATCTACTACGCGATGTGCAGTGGCCGGCATGCCGCCGACGCCGTGGCCGAGTTCTGCGAAACCGGCGACGCGAGGGTCCTCAAGCAGGTGCGCAAGCGCTTCATGAAGGCGCACGGCAGGATCTTCCTCATCCTGCGCATCATGCAGCACTACTGGTACCGGAACGAAGTGCGACGTGAGAAATTCGTCAAGATCTGCAGGGACCCGGACGTACAGCGTCTGACCTGGGAAGCGTACATGAACAAGAAGCTCGTGCGCGCGAAACCGACGACGCACCTGAGAATATTCTTCAAGGACCTGGCCCACCTCGTGGGGTTCAATCCGCAATAAGGGGCGACCATGCCTGACAACACGAAAAACATCGGTATCAGCGGCCTTGCGGCCTACATGCCACCTTACCGCGTCTGGCTCGAAGACTGGTGCGAATGGACAGACAGCCCCTGGCCGAAGATACGCGACGTCGTCGGTCGCAGCTTCAGGCTGCGCGGCCCCGAACAGAGTGTCTACACGATGGCCGCGACGGCCGTGCTGCGGCTTATCCGCCAGTATGACATCGATCCCCGGGAGGTCGGCTTCCTGGGCTTCGGCACCGAATCCAGCACCGACAACTCCGCGGGCGCAATCATTCTCAAGGGCATGATCGACCGCGCGCTCCAGGCCGACGGCAAGCCGATGATCTCACGGTGCTGCGAGGTACCGGAGTTCAAGCATGCCTGCCTCGGCGGCGTGTATGCGATGAAAGGCGCGCTGCGCTATCTGGCGACCGATGGCCGGGGCAGCAAGGCGATCGTCGTCTGCTGCGACATCGCGGAGTACGCGCGCGGCTCGACGGGCGAACCGACCCAGGGTGCCGGCGCAGTAGCGATGCTGCTCGAAGCCGACCCGGATCTCGCCATTGTCGACCTGGCCAGCGCGGGCTCCGCGTCCGACTACCGGATCATGGATTTTCGCAAGCCGATGGTCCGCTTCTGTGGCCAGGACCGCAGCGAAAGCCACCACGTGCAGGACTTCCCGGTCTTCAACGGCAAATACTCGACGACCTGCTACATCGACGAGACGCTGCACGCTATCGACAACATGTACGAGAAGCGCGGCCTCGTTGCGATCGACCACATGCGCAGCCTCAACAACGTATTCATGCACCGTCCCTACCGGCGAATGCCGGAAACGGGCTGGGCCATCGCTTACCTGTTTGCGCTCGGCAAGGGCTCGGCTGCGGACCGCGATGAGCTGGCCGGCTACTGCACGGAGGCCGGTGTGACGCTCGAGGACGTCCTGAACGAAATGCAGATCGAGCCTGACGTCTGCGAGTTCGCAAGCCCGGAGGGGGTGCACGGCGATCCTTACCCGATGACAATGTCGGTGCTGCACCATTTTCGCCGTACGCCGACCTACGAGCGGGAAGTGCTGGCCAAGCTCGCCATGGGTGGCGAGACCATCCAGGACCTCGGAAACCTGTACACGGCCGCGCTGCCGGCCTGGTTTGCGGCCGGCTTCGAGCATGCACTCGAGGACGACATCGAACTGGCGGGCGAGGAACTCCTGACGCTCGGCTACGGCAGCGGCGACGCCGCCGAGGTCATACCCTTCGTCGTCGCCGACAACTGGCGGGAAGCCACCGCGCGGATCCACTTCAGGGATGCGCTGGGAACCGCCGTCGACCTGAACGAATCACAGTACGTCGCCATGCATGACGGCCGACGCGTGAACGGGCTGGCCTACGAACCGTCCGATGAATTCGTCGTCGACCGTGTCGGTCGGCACGATGAGCGCAAGTTCCAGGACCTCGGCATCGAGTACTACCGTTACGTCGGCTGACGCGGTACACGAGCGTCGGCCAACGACGCTCAGTGGTCAGAGTGTCTTGTCGAGCTCCCGCCGGATTGCCGCCGCCCAATGCGCCGCCAGGTACGCCGCCACGGCGCTCCTGCCCCGCTCCCCGACCGCGTCGGGAATACTCGGACGCGGAAAATCGTAAAGATTGAATCGTTGCACGCGCTGCCGGTCCACGACGATGACGCCCGGCGTGCCGTGCACGCCGTACAGCTCGGCGACCGGCCCCGCGTCGGGCAGTACCGTGAACGCATAGCCGCGCTCGCGTATGAATGCGGTCGGGTCATTGTCGTCGCGAAAATGCAGCGCCAGTATCTCCACGCGGTCACCGTACTCGAGCTCAATGCTCTGCAGGTGCGGCATCAGCGCCTTGCAGAACGGGCACCACGTCGCCCAGAAGAACAGGATGACGGGGCGCTCTTCGACCGCCTCGCTCAGTCGCACCTCACGCGAGTCCGCCGAGGTCAGCACCCAGTCCGGGGCAGGCGCGGGTTCGTCTGCCGTTGCCATGGCCGGCGCTGCTAGCAGCAGAATGACGAGAAGGTGAATTCGGTACATCGGCAAGACCTCGCTCTACGTTAGCGGCGTGCACACACCGACCCGCGTCATTCCGGATTTGTTTCAAAGGGGTAATCTCGTTCGGATTTGAACAGAATTCGGTAACCCCCTGCGTGGTGCTTACAGAGACCGCCAGCTAGTGTCTGCAGGATAGATTTACGACCATGATCTGGCACTTCTCGGCAGAAATTAACCAATCATTATCAGTGGCTTGGGCGTATAGTGCTGGATATCCATTCAGTAATATTCCACGGAGGGAACCATGGCCGATTCCACGCCGCCCAACCCCCATTCCGAGCTGTCCGAAAGCGAGCGGC
>JANQLK010000023.1 GCA_028280615.1 Woeseiaceae bacterium
TCGATGAGCTCATCCTGCCGTTCGTGTATCGGCGCTACCTGGACTTCGGCGTGTTCGAGTCGCTCAGGGAGATTCACGCGAAAATCGCGATCGAGGTAACGCGCCGCGATCGCATTGACGATCTCAAGCTCGGCCCGGGCGGCATTCGCGAAATCGAATTCCTGGTCCAGTCGCTGCAGCTCGTGCGCGGCGGCCGCGAGCCCGAGCTCAAGTCGCAATCGCTGCTCGGCGTGCTGCCGCGGCTGGTCGAGGCCGGCACGATGCGGCAGGACGATGCCGACCGCCTGCTCGAGGCCTACCTGTGGCTCCGGCGGCTCGAGAATCTCGTGCAGGCGATGCGGGACAAGCAGGTGCACGCCCTTCCTGTCGACCCGGCCGATCGCGAACGGCTCGTATTCGCGCTCGGTTACGAGGACTGGGCGGCGCTCAGGCGCGAATACGAGGGCCACCGCGCCACGGTGACTGCGCAGTTCGGCGCCGTTGCGTTCCCGGATCGAACCGATACGGTCCGCGCGGGCGACTACGCGACGCTCTGGTCGGCGTCGGCGCCGGCGGATCGCTGGCAGGCGCTGCTCGAGCAGCGCGGGATCGAGGCTGCCGAGCCGATCGCCAGGCGAATCGTCGGTTTCCGTTCGCTGGCCGTCTCGGAAAACGCCGACAGCGTGTCGCGGGCGCGGCTCGATGCGTTCGTGCCGCATATGCTCACGGCGGTGGAGGCTTCGCTCGATCCGGCGACGGCCGTGGATCGCTGCCTGCTCGTCGTCGAAAAGATTCTGCGCCGCAGCGCCTATCTCGCACTGCTCAATGAGAACCCGGCGGCGGCGAAGCGCCTGATCACACTTTGCGAGCGCAGCGCCTACATCGCCGAGCAGATCGCGAGTTTCCCGGCGTTGCTCGACGAACTGCTGGATCCCGAGGCGCTGCGGGATGCGCTGCCGCGCTGCGACATCGAGGCCGACATGCGCATCGCCGTCGACGGCGTCAGTTCCGCCGACGCCGAGGCAACCATGGAAGCCGTCGCGCGCTTCCAGCGGGCGACGATGTTCCGGATCGCGGTCGCCGACTTCTCGGGCGAACTGCCCATCATGAAAGTCAGCGATTCGCTGACCTACCTCGCCGAGGCGGTACTCGAGGCGACCCTCGAACTCGCATGGCACGACCTGGCGGCTCGCCACGGGGCGCCGCAATTCGTCGCCGACGGCCGGCGTCGCGCGGCCGGCTTCGGCATCATCGCGTACGGCAAGCTCGGCGGTCTGGAGCTGTCCTACGGCTCCGACCTCGACATTGTATTCGTGCACGACTCGCGCGGCGACGAGCAGGTCACCGATGGGACGAAGCCGCTGGACAACGCCGTGTTCTTCAACCGTCTGGTTCGACGCCTGATTCACTTCCTCGGGACACGGACGCGCACGGGGCAGCTGTACGAGGTGGACACGCGCCTGAGGCCGAGCGGCCGCAAGGGCCTGCTCGTCACGAGCCTCGACGCCTTCGAGCGTTACCAGAAGGAAAACGCCTGGACCTGGGAGCACCAGGCGCTGTTGCGCGCGCGCGCCGTCTGCGGCTCTGACGCCGTGTGCGAGACATTTGCGCGTATCCGCCGCGAAACGCTGGAGTCGCGGGTGCGGCGCGAGACGCTCAAGGACGAGGTCCAGGCGATGCGCAGCAAGATGCGCGGCGAGCTCGATCGCAGCGACGCGCAGCGATTCGACCTCAAGCAGGGACAGGGCGGCATCGGCGATATCGAGTTTCTCGTTCAGTATCTCGTGCTCAAGCGCGCCGCCGAGTCTGTCCGGGTCATCGAGTACACCGACAACATTCGACAGCTCGACGCGCTCGCCGAGTGCGGCGCCCTCACGGCGGCACGGGCTGCCGAGCTGCAGACCATCTACCGGGGCTATCGGCGGCGCCAGCACCGGCTCGTGCTGAACAAGCGCCCGGCGCTCGTGCCGGCCGCCGAATTCGAGGCCGAGCGGTCCACGGTTACGGCCGCCTGGAACGCGGTCTTCGGAGCGTAGCCGGTCCGCGTCCCGGCGCGTATAATTGCCCGTCCCCGAACGCGAGTGAGACGAAGCGTGGCTGCCAAAGCAGGAACGATCGACCAGAACCTGATCCCGGCCAATGCGCAGCACCGTTACGAGGTGCGCCCGAAAGACCTGCCGCTGTCCTGCCCGATGCCTGGCATGTACCTGTGGAATTCGCACCCGAAGGTCTACCTGCCCATCGAGGAGACGGGCGAAGCCAAATGCGCATACTGCGGCGCCGAGTACGTCCTGACGACACCCGCCGCCGGGGACTGAGCCGTGCACATCGTAACCGGTGGCGCGGGGTTCATTGGCAGTAAGCTGGCGCGCGACCTCGTCGCACGCGGCGCCGATGTCATCGTCGTCGACGATCTCACCGACGGCCACAAGTTCGTCAACATCGCCGACCTCGCCATCGCCGACTACCTCGACAAGGACACGTTCCTCGACAGGCTCGGCGACGCGTCCTTCACGGCCGGCATCGAGGCCGTATTCCACCAGGGTGCCTGCTCGGCGACGACCGAATGGGACGGTCGCTACATGATGCGGAACAACTACGGCTACTCGCAGCTCGTCCTGCATCGCTGTCTCGAGCTCGGTGTTCCGCTGATCTATGCCTCGTCCGCCGCCGTGTACGGCGCATCGACCGGGTTCGCTGAAGCGCCCGCGAACGAGAGGCCGCTGAACGTCTACGGCTACTCCAAGCTGCAGTTCGATCGCTACGTGCGACGGCTCGCCGGGAACCCGGACAGCCAGGTCGTGGGCCTGCGCTACTTCAACGTGTACGGTCCGCGCGAGCAGCACAAGGGTTCGATGGCAAGCGTCGCGTATCACCTGAACCAGCAGCTGCGCGCCGACGGCGAGGTCCGGCTCTTCGAGGGCAACGACGGATACGCCGACGGCGAGCAGCAGCGAGACTTCGTCTACGTCGACGATATCTCGGCCGTGAATCTCTGGTTCCTCGATCATCCCGAGGTGTCGGGCATCTTCAACGCGGGCACGGGGCGGGCGCAGACCTTCAACGACGTCGCGAATGCCGTGCTCGACTGGCACGGCAGCGGCAAGATCCGCTATATCCCGTTCCCGGATCACCTGAAGGGCGCGTACCAGAGCTACACGCAGGCTGACCTCACCGCACTCAGGGAAGCCGGCTGCGACGTCGTGTTCCGCCCCGTCGAGGACGGCGTGCGCGAATACCTGGACGAACTCGCCGTCTAACGGGCGGTCGGGAAAGCCGTGCCATGAGCCAGACAGCCACGCTCGTCGTCGGCCCGTCGTGGGTCGGCGACATGGTCATGGCCCAGTCGCTGTTCAAGCACCTGGCCGCCGGTGACCCGGCGCGTCCCGTCGACGTCCTGGCACCCGGCTGGTCGCTGCCGGTCGTCAGCCGCATGCCCGAAGTCCGTAACGGTATCGCCGCCGATACGGGGCATGGCGAGCTTGGTCTCGGCAAGCGACGCGAACTGGCGCGGCGGCTCAAGGGCAGCTATGACCGGGCAATCGTCCTGCCACGCTCATTGAAGTCGGCCCTGGTGCCCTGGCTCGCAGGCATCGAGACCCGCACGGGTTTTCGCGGCGAGAGCCGATACGGACTGATCAACGACATGCGGCCGTTCGACGCGGACGAACTCGACCAGACCGTCAAGCGCTACGTCGCGCTGGGCACCCGGAAAGGCGAGTCGCCGCCCGAACCGCCGGAGCCGTCGCTCGCCGTATCGGCCGAGAACCAGGCCGCCGCCATCGATCGTCTGGGACTTGCGACGGAGCGGCCCGTCGTGGCGTTCATGCCCGGCGCCGAGTACGGCCCCGCCAAGTGCTGGCCGATCGAACATTTCACGGCGCTGGCTCGGCTGCTCGACGACCAGGGATTCGCAGTCTGGGTGCTCGGCTCCGCGAAGGATCGTCCCGCCGGCGAGGCGATCGCGGCCGGCAGTCACGCGATCGACGTCTGCGGGCAGACCTCGCTCGAGGATGTGATCGACCTGCTGGGCTTCGCCAGCCAGGCCGTGAGTAACGACTCGGGCCTGATGCACGTCGCGGCGGCCGTCGGCACCTACGTGCACGCAATCTACGGCTCTTCGTCGCCGCGCTTTACGCCGCCCCTGACCGCGCGCCGGCACATCCACTGGCTCGAACTCGAGTGCAGCCCGTGCTTCGAACGCGAATGCCCGCTTAAGCATCTCGACTGTCTCAGGAAGATTCGGCCGGCCGATGTCGGCGCGGCGATCCGGTCAGTCTGAAAAAACCAGATCGATCTTTGCGGTGACGTCCTCGACGTCGATCAGGTCCATGGCGGCGGGATCGCGCACCCGACGACCCCAGCGAACGTCGTCCACGCCTCTGCGCAGGTATTTCCTCACGGCATCCGGGTAGCGGTCGACGATGAGCCGGCGCGACACGATCGGCCCCGTGCGGCCGGGATTCGACGTTGCGTACAGGCCGATGACGGGCGTTCCCGCCGCGGTGGCCATGTGTGCCGGCCCCGAGTCGGGGGCTATGACGAGATCGGCGGCTTCGAACAGCGCGAACGACTGCTTGAGCGTCGTCTGGCCGACCAGGTTGCGAATGTCGGCGCCGACGGCGGCCGCGATGCGTTCGCCATAGCCGCGCTCCACGTCGGTCGTGCCGCCGGTCAGGAGTACCCGGCATCCGTAGCGGGTCTGCGCGTAGCGGGCGACCTCGGCGAAGCGTTCGCTGCTCCAGTTGCGGTAGTTGCGGCTGCGCTGGCTCGAGCAGGGACTGATGACGACCGTCGGGTAGCGGTAGTGCGACCGCGCGAAAGCCCGGTCATCGGCGCCGACCGGGATGTCCCAGCGCAGCGGTCGAGCCTCGGCGCCGAGTGCCCGCGCAAAACCCATCATGGCGTCCATCGCGTGTTCCCGGGCCACGTGCGGCACGCGCGCGTTCGTGAACAGCCACTGGAAGTCGCGGGCGCGGCGCCGGTCGAAGCCGAGCTTCAGCGAAGCGGGCAGCAGTCGGATGATGCGATTGACTCGCCAGGACGCATGCATGCAGAGTGCGGCATCGAACTGTCGTCCCGCCAGTGTTGCTTCGAGGTCTGCGTACGCGGCGGCGCCTTTCGCTTTTTCGAAGGTGATAAACTCCACGCCGTCGAGCCCTTCGTGCAGCGCGGCTTCGGTCTTGCCGATGATCCAGGTGATCGATGTATGCGGCCAGTTGTCCTGCAGGCGGCGAATGACGGCCAGTGCGTGGCAGGTGTCACCGATGGCCGAGAGCCGGACGACGCATAGGCTTTCGGGCGCGGATTTGGCAAACCACTGAGACAAGTCGATCAATACGTCGAAGCATTTGGGACGGATCCGTTGACCGAAACCGTCGAGAGAACCGCCACCGGCGCCATCCTATACGATCAGTCGATCATCAACCAGATATCCGAGCGCCAGTTCACGAGCGACGGCTGGCCGCATGCGGCCAGCGTCGGTGGCAAGCTCGGTTCGGGCGGACGCGGCAACACGATGTACGTCGGCAACGTGCCGAAGCAGTTCGTGCTCCGGCACTACGTTCGCGGCGGCCTGGTCGGCAAGCTCGTGCGCGACCGCTACATGTTCAACGGCGAAGACAACACGCGGTCGTTCGCCGAATGGCGCATGCTGAAGAAGATGGTCGAGAACAATCTCCGCGTGCCGAGGCCGGCAGCGGCCCGATACCGTCGCCGCGGCACGTTGTACACGGCCGATCTCATAACCGTCCGTCTGCCCGGCGTACGACCGTTGTCTTCGGTCATCGCGGTTGCGGCGAAGGGTCCGGCGTTCTGGGCGGGCATCGGCGCCGCGATCAACGAGTTTCACGCGGCCGGCGTGTATCACGCCGACATGAACGCCTACAACCTGCAGATCGACGAGCAGGATCGTCTCTGGATGCTCGACTTCGACAAGGGCAGGCTGCGCACGCCCGGCCCGTGGCAGCAGAAAACCCTGGGCCGGCTGCACAGGTCGCTTAGCAAGATCCAGTCGCTCGATCCGCGGCTCAACTTCACGCCCGCCGATTGGGAGGCGTTGCTGGACGGCTACTTCAGCGCGTCGAGGTCCGAGTAGAGATCGGGATAGCCCTCCGGCAGATTCTTGAACTTGCGATGCGCCCACAGGTACTGCTCCGGGCAGCGGCGCACGTGGTCCTCCAGCGCGCGTATGTATTCTCGCGTGTCGGCGACGGCGTCGTCACTGGGGAAGTTCTCGAGCGGCGGCAGGATACGATATACGTAGGTCATGTCGTCCCGTCGCTCGGAGAAGTACGGCAGGACCCTGGCCCTGCCCAGGCGTGCGAGCTTCGACGTCGCCGTCGTGTGCATGGACGGCACGCCGAAGAACTCGATGACCTCGGACCCGGCCCGGTCGTAGCTCTGATCCGGCGCGTACCAAAGCAGCCGGCCGTTCCTCAAGCTCCTGACCATGGCCTTGGTGTCGCGTTTCTCGATCGTGCTTTCGGCTGCCACCTCGCGACCCGAGCGCTGCAGCTCGGTGATGAACTCCGAACGGTTCTTGCGAAACACGGCATCGATGCGCGGATCGGCCTCTTTGAGCAGGCGGCCCGTGATCTCGAGGGTCGTAAAGTGGCCGGCCAGCAGAATCACGCCGCGGCCGCCGTCCGTCGCCGCCTTCAGGTGTTCGGCGCCTTCGAACCTGCCGATGCGGCGGTGCAGGGCATCCGATCCCCAGCGGCCGAGTCCCATCTCGATCATGCCCATGCCCAGCGACTCGAAGTGCCGCTTTGCAAGCGCGTCACGGCCGTCGGCATCGAGCTCCGGGAAACACAGTTCGATATTGCGGCGCACGATGGCGCGCCGCGTGCCACCTATCGCGTGAACGAGACGCCCCAGGGCGCGGCCCACGGCAAGCGACCAGCGATACGGCAGCAGACAGATCAGCCGCAACAGCCCGAGGCCGAACCAGACGGGCCAGGTGGCGGGATGCCAGTAGCTTGCGAGGGAACGTCGGTCACGGCTCATCGTGACCGGAGCTTATGGACTGCGGCAAGGGGAGTAAAGGCCGCGCCGACGTCGGCGCCAGGCCCCTCCGGCGGCGCTATTCGGAGATGCCGTCGATGTATGCGCCGCCCTCATTGTCGGGCGGGGCGTCGCCCGCGACGTTGGCGTCGACCGGGGCGGGTTCGCTTTCGTCGGTCTGGATGCCGACGTGGAAGGCGGCGAAGCCCGGCATGACCACCTGGTTCCTGGCCATACCGATGATGCGGCCGGAGTAAGGCGAGCGCAGCTCGACGCGCGCGTTGTTCATCGGATCGGTGATCGTGCCGAGCAGATCGCCCTCGCGAACCGTGCTGCCCAGGCTGACGTCGGATAGCAGGATTCCGCCCGAGTCGGCGCGTACCCAGCTCGAGCGGTAGTAGACGGGCTCGGGGGCGCCCCAGAAGCGAACGCGCTTGACCATCTGCAGCGACGTGAGCAGCGATTCGATGCCCTTGACGCCGTCCCTGACCTCGCTGAGCTCGAGCTGCAACGGGCCGCCGGCCTCGAGCGTCACGGTCGGGATGCCGGCCTGCGTGGCCGCATGCCGAAGCGTGCCGACGCCCGGCTTGCTGTGCAGGATGACCGTCGAACCGAAGCCCAGCGTCAGCGTCACGACGTCGGGATTCCTGAGATCGGCGCGAATCTGGGGCAGGTTTGCGCGCTCGAAGGAGCCCGTGTGCAGGTCGACGAGCGCGTCGCAGCGCTCGATGACGTTGGTGAAGAAGGAGTGGGCGATGCGTGCCGCCGCGCTGCCGTTGGGGTTGCCCGGGAAGTAGCGATTCAGGTCGCGGCGATCCGGCAGATACCGCGAGCCGCGCCTGAAACCCTGCACGTTGACGATGGGTACGCCGATCAGCGCACCCGACAGCCTGTCGGGATCGATATCGTGCATGACGCGGCGCACCATCTCGATGCCGTTGAGTTCGTCGCCGTGCACGGCGGCGGTCAGGCACATCGTCGGTCCTGGCATGGCGCCGTTCACGACGAGAACCGGCGTCGAAACGGGCACGCCCTCGAACAGCTCGGTCGCGGCCCAGCTCAGGCGCTGGCTGGTTCCGGGCAGTACCTCGGCGCCGAGGATCGTCAGCGGCTCGGGCTCGTCCCCGGCCGTCGTGACGGCCTCGGACAGCGGCACGCCGTCCGCATCCTGCGCGCTTGCGTCGACGAACTGCTCGGCGTCGGCCGTGATTTCTTCGGAACGCGAGTCGGCGTCGTCGGTCGTATCGACGAGCATGTCCGCGCCCTGGTCGCTCGGTTCGACGGCGACCTCGCCGGCCAGCGCCGGGGTCAAGAACAGCCATGCCGCGAGGCCGGCCGTCTTCAGGATTATGTTGAATTGGCGGTGCATTGTCGTCGCTCTGCCTGCCGGGTTAGCATCCATCGGCCAGCGTACGCCAGTTGTGGCGCTTTTTCTGTGACCGAATAATACTTTACGATTGAAACTTGATCTGGACTAAATGACAACACGCATCTGCCTGCTGGCGCTCATCGTCGTCTGCTTTCCGATCGCGGCCTCGGCCGACGAACGCTTCCCGAAGCCGCCCGAACTCGAGCCCGACGTCGACTTCTGGGTCGACATTTTCACGCGTTACTCCACCCGCGAAGGCGTGCTGCACGACAACCGCCACCTGGGCGTCGTCTACGAGCGCATCGAACTCGATCCCGACATGTCGCGGCGGGCGCGGCAGCGGCTCGTGAAGCGGCACCGCGAACCCCTGAAGGCGGTGCTCAGAAGCCTCGCTACGGGTAAGCGCGACAAGCTGACGGCCGAGGAGGCGCGGGTACTTGCCCTGTGGCCCGAGGACGTCAGCAACGAAACGCTGGCGGCGGCTGCAAATCGGATTCGCTTCCAGCTCGGCCTGTCGGACCGGTTCCGCGAGGGCTACGAGCGGTCGGGCCGGTGGCGGCCGTTCATCGAGGCCGAGTTCGAGGCCCTGGGCGTGCCCGTCGAACTCGCCGCATTGCCGCACGTCGAGTCGTCGTACAATCCGGACGCCCGCTCGCACGTCGGCGCCTCGGGCATCTGGCAGTTCACGCGCAGCACCGGGCGCCGCTTCATGCGTGTCGACCACGTGCTCGACGAACGCAACGACCCGTATTCCGCGACGCTCGGCGCCGGCAAACTGCTGGCGTACAACTACTCGATCACGGGCAACTGGCCGATGGCGATCACGGCCTACAACCACGGCCTCGCGGGCGCGCGGCGCGCGATGCGCGAATTCGGCGACACGGCCTACGTGGACATATTGAGGAAATACAAGGGCCGAACGTTCGGCTTCGCATCGCGGAACTTTTACGTGGCGTTCCTCGCCGCGATGGAAGTCGACCGGAACGCCGAACGCTATTTCCCGGGGATCGAGCGCGAGCCGCCGCTCGAGTACGTCGAGGTACCGCTCGACGCTTACCTGCCGGCGGACGACCTGGCCGGCGCGCTCGGCGTATCGACGGCGACGCTAAAGAAGCACAATCCCGCGGTTCAGGCGACGATCTGGACCGGCAGCAAGCATTTTCCGAAGGGCTACACGGTCCGCCTGCCGAAGTCGATCGTCGATGACGACATCGACAGCCTGCTCGCGAACGTGCCCGAATCGAGCTGGGCGGATCGCCAGCTGCCCGACCTCTACCATACGATCGCGCGCGGCGACACGCTGTCACAAATCGCCGAGGAGTACGATACCAATGTGTCGACGCTCGTCGCTCTGAACAACCTTGGCAGTCGCCATCGCATTCGCGCCGGCCAGCAGCTGCGCCTGCCGGCTGCCGGACCCGCGCCCGTCGTTGCCGTTCAGGCCAGTGCGCCGCCGCCCGCCGTCGCGGCAGGCGCGCCGCCGCAGTCGGAACCCGAAATCGAAACACCCGAGGTGGCCCCGCCCGTCGCCGTGGCGACCGAAGCCGCGATCGAAGCCGTCGCCGCGGTGGCCGCGAGTGCCGAACCGGTAGTCGATACGGCGCCGTCTGCCGAGCTCGAAGAGCCCGGGCCGGCGGCGCTGTCGGATGCGATCGAGGCTCCGGCCGGTGAAGCCGCGCAGACCGTCCTGCTGTCGGATCCCAGCGACTATACCGTCGACGACGATCTCTCGATCGAGGTGCAGCCGCTCGAGACGCTCGGGCACTACGCCGACTGGCTCGGCATACGCACGCAGCGGCTTCGCGACGTCAACGGCTTCGCGTTCCGGAGGCCCGTCGTCGTCGGCGAACGCATAAAGCTCGTCGTTCCGGCCGAGGAGGTGCAGGCATTCGAGTCGAAGCGCATCGCCTATCACCGCAACCAGCAGGACCGCTACTTTCGCGAGCACGTGATCACGGGCCTCACAGAACACGAGATCCGCCGCGGGGAGTCGATCTGGATACTCTCGCTGCGCGAGTACGGCGTGCCGCTGTGGTTGTTCCGCCAGTACAACCCGGAGCTCGACCTGGACCGAGTGCGGCCCGGGATGAGCGTCAGTTTCCCGGTGCTGGCGGACAGCGACCGGAGCTGATGGGCCCGACCGTTCGTCTGCTGCCGGTGCTCTGCATCGCGCTTGCGGCGGCCGCCTGGTTCAACGACGTGCAGGCCGGCGGCCCCTGGGTTGCCCGGAATCTCGTGCCCGTCGCGACGGTCGTGCTGCTCGCGGCGCTGACGCTATTGCGCGGCCATGGTCGCTGGTCCGGTTCGGGATTCGGAATGCCGCTCGGCACGCTCGGCTTTGCCATACCGGCGCTCGGTCTGGCGTCCTACCTGCACTATGCCTACTCGGTGAACCTCAACGGCATGTTCGATGGCGGCGCGGGCGAGCTGTTCAGGTTCCTGCCCCTGTACACGTGCGTCGCCGGGACGATCGGTTTCGCGATCGGCTGGATCGTCGGCCGCAATGTCTGAATGCGACGACCTTCGGCGTTCCGTCGTGTGCGCCACGTCTTTTTTCCGGCGGTCAGGGTTTGCTAACCTTGCCACCTGAGTGATCATACGGCGGTGTCGATGACGACCAGCGTGACTGTGCGAATCCGGATCCTGAGCCTCGCGCTCCTCTCAGCCTTTCCCGGGCTGTCGGGCGGCTTGATGGCCAGCGATTTCCCGCGCGCCGAGCGCGTGGTCATCGAAAAGGACGCCCGCAAGCTACACCTCATGAGGGACGGCGAGGCGTTCAGGACCTTCGACATCGCGCTCGGCATGCAGCCGGTCGGCCACAAGGTCCAGGAAGGCGACTTCCGCACGCCCGAGGGCCGCTATCGGCTCGACGCCCGCAACCCCAACAGCGAGTATTTCCTGTCGATACACGTTTCCTACCCGAATCTGGCGGACCGGCGAAAGGCTCGGAGCCTCGGCGTCGATCCCGGCGGCGCGATCATGATTCATGGCCAGCCGAACGAGCCGACCCGCTCCGAGACCTATTACCGCACGCAGGACTGGACCAACGGCTGCATCGCGGTCTCCAATTCGGACATGATCGACATCTGGCTCATGACCAACGACAACACGCCGATCGACATTCGTCCCTGAGCCCGCGCGGCGCACGGCGAGCTTGCCCATGAACGCAACCGACAACGGCGACGTGACGGTGGATGCCGAGGTCTACCCGGAGGGCAGCCTCGAAATCCTGTCGCAGCTCGAGGTGGAGCAGCTCCGGTCCAGCGGCGAGGGCGGGATCTATCCGCTCCTCAGGCGCTGCCTGCTGGCCGTTTTGAACTCCGGCGGCACGATGGACGACACGCGGGCCGTGCTCGAGTCTTACCTGAGCTTCGACGCAGCCTTTCTGCACAACGATCGGGGTCTGAAGCTCAAGCTTGTAGGCGCGCCGGGGCACGCCTTCGTCGACGGCGTCATGATTCGCGGCATTCGCGAGCAGCTGTTCGCGGTACTGCGCGACATCGTCTTTACCCAGAACGAGATTATCGGCGATCCGCGCTTCGACCTCGACTCCGAGTCCGGCACCACCAACGCCGTGTTTCACATCCTGCGCAACGCGCGCGCGCTGACGCAGTCGGCCGACGTGAATCTCGTCGTCTGCTGGGGCGGGCATGCGATCGGCCGCGAAGAGTATGACTACACGAAGCTGGTCGGATACGAGCTCGGCTTGAGAGGCGCCAACGTCTGCACGGGCTGCGGTCCCGGTGCCATGAAAGGGCCGATGAAAGGCGCGACGATAGGTCATGCGAAACAGCGTCTGCGCCACGGCCGCTATATCGGCATCACCGAGCCCGGCATCATCGCCGCCGAGTCGCCAAACCCGATCGTAAACAGCCTGGTCATCATGCCCGATATGGAGAAGCGGCTCGAGGCTTTCGTCCGCCTCGGCCACGGCATCATCGTGTTTCCGGGCGGCGTCGGCACGGCGGAGGAAATCCTGTACCTCCTGGGCGTCCTGTTGCACCCGGACAACGCGGACATGCCGCTGCCGATGATCATGACCGGCCCCGCCTCCGCCGAGCCCTATTTCAGGCAGATCGACGATTTCGTCCGTCAGACCCTCGGCGACGAGGCACGGCAGCGCTACCGGATCATCATTGACGATCCGAGGACCGTAGCGCGAACGATCTTCAAAGGACTCGAGGACGTGCACGTCCACCGCCGCCGGCACGGCGATGCCTACTTCTTCAACTGGCGCTTGAGAATCGACCGCCATTTCCAGGAGCCGTTTACGGCGACCCACGACAGCATGGCGTCGCTCGACATTCGCGAGGACCTGGACACCCACGATCTCGCCGTCAACTTAAGGCGCGTCTTTTCGGGCATCGTCTCGGGCAACGTGCGCGAAGATACCGCCGCCGTCATCGACCGCGACGGTCCGTTCGAGATCAATGCATCGGGACGCATTATGTCCCTGCTCGACAATCTGCTGGCGGCGTTCGTCCGCCAGGGGCGGATGAAGCTCGCCAGCGCGGACTACGAACCGTGCTACCGCATTAAGTAAAAATAGCTAATAACTATTTGATTTGCATCACGAAAGTGCCACTCGGCACTGTGATGCAGTTCCTGTGATTTCGGCGCCTCGGCACATACCATCTGTGCAAAGGACTTACCGAGCAGATTCCATGCCCGACAGCAAGAGCCTCAAGTGGGTCGACGAGTACACGGAAGCAAACTCGTCGTCCGCCACCCGCAAGGATACGGTAGAGCCCGACCAGCCCGCGGCCAACGATGCCGACGGCTGGCAGCAGTACCGGCGCTGGATATCCAAGGCCCCGGCACCCAAGGAGCGTCGCACCGGCATCGATCCCGCCCTCTACACCTGGAAGGGTTACCGCAACTGGACCGAGCAGGTGAAGCGCGAGTGGAGCGACGACGATTCGGACTAATGTCCTGCCAACACGATTTATGTACAAAACGCGCCGGCAAGCACCGGCGCTTTTTTTTGCCCGCTTCGCGCGGATGTCGAAGGCGCTTGCGATACGGGCTTGAAGTTCGCTATAAAGCACAGCCGCAACCGGACTTGCGTCTGGTTTTTGGACCTCGGCGGAGGTCCGGCGACAGAGCCTCACGCAAGCT
The DNA here is from genome assembly GCA_028280615.1 of Woeseiaceae bacterium. Lineage (GTDB taxonomy): Bacteria > Pseudomonadota > Gammaproteobacteria > Steroidobacterales > Woeseiaceae > UBA1847. The sequence continues at coordinate 13,472 of JANQLK010000023.1, forward strand.
GTGATCTGCCTCACGGAGGCAAGGCTTCAAGCCGCCTATAGTCGCTCTCACTACCTGTTCGTCGGTAAGGGATTAACAACGGTCACGGTATGTCCACGAATCACGAAGAAACGCTGTCCGCCACGGCCACGTTGAAGAACGAATCGTCTCGTCAGCGCTGGGAGCTGTTTCATCGCGCGATCGCGCACGCGAAACGGTCCAACGACGAAGCCCTGCTCGAAGCTGACTCGGGCTCCTCTGAATCCAGCGGCAGCAAGCCGCTCCTGTCGATCGTCCGCTAGTTGGAGCTCTCGAATTGAAAATCAAACCGGAACGGGCGTTGCAGTGGTGGGACGATCTCGATGACCTCGTCGGGGTGCTGGCGCTCAGGAGTGAGCGAATCCGCCATTGGTGCCTGTTCGGTGTCGCTACCCTGGCGTTCGCGCTGCTCGTGCTGGCCGGTATCCTCCTGGCCTTCGTCGAGCCGCCGCTGGCGCTTGCAACGACCGTTCTGCTGCTCGTCGTGCTGATGTACCGTGCGGTCACGGAACGCAGCACACTTGAAATAAGCGCCTGAATCCCTATCGTCTCTCACGCGCGCGGTGAGGCCTTAAGGCCCTCCGCCTAAAGCCCGTACTCCGGAGGTGACAGCGTGACCGAGACGACCGAAGCCCAGACGCTGGGCTTCCAGACCGAGGTTCGTCAGCTGCTCAAGCTGATGATCCATTCCCTGTACAGCAACAAGGAGATCTTCCTGCGTGAGCTGATCTCCAACGCGTCCGATGCGGCCGACAAGCTGCGTTTCGAAGCCATCGGCTCGCCCGAGCTGATGGGCGACGACGCCGATCTTTGGATCCGCATCGAGCTCGACAAGGAAGCCAAGACGATCGCGATCATCGACAACGGCATCGGCATGTCGCGAGACGAGCTGATCGAAAACCTCGGCACGATCGCCCGCTCCGGCACCGCCGAGTTTCTCGGTCGCATGACCGGTGACGAGAAAAAGGATGCGTCGCTGATCGGCCAGTTCGGGGTTGGCTTCTACTCGGCCTTCATCGTCGCGGAGCGCGTCAGCGTCGAGACCCGCAAGGCCGGCTCGGCCGAGGGCGCCCGCTGGTCGTCGGACGGGCAGGGTGAGTTCACGGTCGAGGCCGTCGACCTGCCCGCGCGCGGCACGCGCGTGACCCTGCACCTTAAGGCCGACGAGACGGAGTTCGCCGAGGCGTTCCGCGTGGAATCCCTGATTCGCAAGTACTCCGACCACATCGACTTCCCGGTTACGCTTGCCTCCGGCGGCGACGCCGAGGACAAGGTCGTGAACTCGGCGACCGCGCTCTGGACGCGCTCCCGCGCGGACGTGGGTGACGAGGAGTATCGCGAGTTCTACAAGCACCTGTCGCACGACTTCGCGGATCCGCTCAAGTGGAGCCACAACCGCGTCGAGGGCAAGCGGGAGTACACGAGCCTTCTGTACATTCCGTCCAGCCCGCCCTTCGACCTGTGGAACCGCGACGCGCCACGCGGACTGAAGCTTTACGTGCAGCGCGTGTTCATCATGGACGACGCCGAGCAGTTCCTGCCGCTCTACCTGCGTTTCGTGAAGGGCGTAATCGACTCGGCCGACCTGCCGCTGAACGTATCCCGGGAGCTCTTGCAGCAGAACCGGGACCTGGCCGCGATCCGCAGTGCGCTGACGCGCCGCGTGCTGGACATGCTTAAGAAGATGGCCAATGAAGACAGTGACGGCTACGCGACGTTCTGGAAGGGCTTCGGCAACGTCCTGAAGGAGGGCATCGTGGAGGATCACGGCAACCGCGATCGGGTCGCAAAGCTGTTGAGGTTCGCAAGCAGCGCGGAATCCGGTGAGGCGCAGGACGTATCGCTGGCCGACTATCTCGAGCGGACTGTCGACGATCAGGATGCCATCTACTACCTGCTGGCCGAGAACTACGCGACGGCGTCGCAGAGTCCCCACCTCGAGAGGCTGCGCGCCAGGGGCATCGAGGTGCTGTTACTGACCGACCCGATCGATGCCTGGGTCGTCGATCATCTGGCGGAGTTCGAGGGCAAGCAGCTCGTCGACGTTGCGCGCGGCGAGCTGTCGTTGCCGGACGGTGACGGCCAGATGACGCGCGAAGCGGACAACGAGGAGCACAAGGCGCTTCTGAAGCGGATTCGCAGGGTGCTCAGGGAGCGCGTCGAATCGGTCAACGTCAGCCAGCGGCTCGTCGATTCGGCAGCCTGCGTCGTCTCCGGCAGCGACGACCTGAGCCCCCAGATCCGGCGCATGCTCGAGGCGAGCGGCCAGCCGGTGCCGGAGTCCAAGCCCGTGCTCGAGATCAATGTCGGACACCCGCTCGTCGACCGGCTGTCGCGCGAATCGGACGATGAGCGTTTCGAGGCGCTGTCCGGTATCGTCCTCGATCACGCGCTGCTGGCCGAGGGCTCGCAGCTCGACAATCCGGCCGACTATGTCAGTAGAATGAACCGCCTGCTGCTCGATCTCGATCCTGCGGCCAACCGGGAAGACGGAAACGCGCATGACAATGCCTGACGACAACGATCTGCGCGAACGGCTCGACGACGAGCAGTATCACGTCACCCAGAATAAGGGGACCGAGCGCCCGTTCACGGGCAAGTACGTCGACCACAAGGCCGACGGCAGCTATCGCTGCATCTGCTGCGATGCGGCGCTGTTCAGTTCCGAGCACAAGTACGACTCGGGCTCCGGCTGGCCGAGCTTCTGGCTGCCGCTGGCCGGCGACGCCGTCAAGACGGTACGCGACACGAGCCACGGCATGATTCGCGAGGAGGTCGTGTGCAGCGCCTGCGGCGCGCACCTGGGCCACGTGTTCGAGGACGGCCCGCAGCCGTCCGGGCTGCGCTACTGCATCAACTCCGCATCCCTCGACTTCGACGCTTCGGACGACGAGGAACGCGGCGAATGACAGCGTCGAAGGTCGCCGCCGTCGCGCTCGCCGCCTGCCTCCTCGCAGGCTGCGGCAAGCAGGAGCCGGCCGAGGTCGCGAGCGAGGACTGCCGGCCGTCCGGGGACCTGGCCGAACTCGGACTCGACGTCGAGATCCTGAGCAATGGCTATGGCCGCGCCGCCTGCATCGGCGACACGCTGACGATGCATACCACGGGTTGGCTGTACGACAAAACCGCCGACCGGGGCCGGGGCGAGAAATTCTGGAGTTCACTGGATGGCGCCGGCGATCCGTTCTCGTTCGTACTCGGCGAGGGCCGCGTCATCCAAGGCTGGGACATGACCTCGCCCGGCATGCTGATCGGCGAGACCCGCCAGATCACGATCCCGCCCAGGTTCGGCTACGGCGGCAGAGGCGCGGGACCGGTGCCGCCCAACGCGACGCTCGTGTTCGAGATCAAGCTCCTGAGTGCCGAGGGGCCCGGCGATCCGGCCGCTGACTAGCCCGCATCCGTTACCGATTCGCGGGATGATCGGGCAGGATTTTGTTTGCTCAAGGGTTTTTCCGAAGGCGCGCAATACTTGCTGTATTGCCAACTGAGGAAAAAGTCTTGAGCAAACAAAAGACAAGCGAGGGCCCGTGTAATCGGTGACGGATGCGGGCTAATCCGGCAGCGAGACACTGAACTCTATGCGCCGATTCTGCCGGCGCCCGAAACTCGTCGCGTTGTCGGCGACGGGGTCGCTCGAGCCCGCGCCTCGCACCTCGAGGCGCTCGGCCGCGACGCCGCGATCGACCAGGTAGCGGGCGACCGCCGCGGCCCGGCGACGACTGAGATCGAGGTTGAACGCGGGATCGCCCACCGAATCGCTGTGGCCGACGATCGTGATCTTCGCACCTGGGCAGTCGGCCGAGAACTCAACCAGCCGATCGAGCGCCGCATATGACGACGATCGCAACGCGTCCCCGGCCTGCTGGAAGCGAACCGGCTGGCGTGTCGACGCCACGAACAATTCCCGGCACAGCAGTGACGCGGGCTTTCGCGTGTCGATCGTGAACACGTCCGCAACGACGACCGGGCCGCCGCCGGCCGCCGCCTCGAGCCGCGCGAGGGCGTCCTCGAACTGCGGTCCGCGATCGGTGACGCCACGAATGCGAATATGCCCGACCGTGGCGACCACCTCGCCGGCCGACAGCGAGGCGGACACGGCTTCGAGCAGGGGAGCGAGCTCGGGTGCGGCTTCGATGTCCGAGCGGACCGCGGCCGTTGGATCGCCCGATTGCGGCGCTGCCAGGGGCATCGCCGGGGTCCAGAGAATCACGAGACCCGCAATCGCGCAGCTGGCAGCGGTACGCGACCGCGAGGGACGTCTTGCGGTCACCCTGAGCCTTGCGGAATCAGGCGGTCTCGCCCGCGGTCTGGTCGATGAGCTCGCGCGCCTGCCCCATCCAGTCCTCGCGCTGAATACGCGACCGAAACCCCGACAGCCGCTTCTCGATGCGATCGAAGTCGTAATCGGTCAGGTCGGCGATCTGCCGGTAGCGGAACAGGCCGAGCTCGTTGAGGGTCTTCTCGATTGCCGGTCCGATGCCGTTGATCCGTTTTAGATTGTCGCGCAGACCTTCACCCGCCTCGTCGTCGGGGTAGTCGACATAGGCGCCGAAATCCAACGATTCGGGCCCGCCGTCGGCGGGCGCTTCCTGCGGCTCATCGTCCGACGCGTCCGCGGACGCCGGTTCGGGTTCGGCATCCGCGGCGCTTTCGAGACCGGCCACCGACGGACCCTCGCGGGTCAGGCTGTCATCGATGTCGGCGTCGGGTGCGACCTCGGCCGCCGCCCCGACCTGCGCATCGCCGTCGTTCTCGACCTCAACCTCGTCGCCGTCATCGATCTCGTCCTCCGCCGCAAATGAGCCGTCCGGATCGATCCGCGTGCGGCCGCCATCGAACCGTGACTGGCCCGTATCGTCGTCGGTCGGTCCCGCGAACGTACTCGTCAGCGGGTCGTCAATGTCGAGGCGCGTGCCGTCGATCGTGTACTCGTCGTCGGTCTCGCCGTCTTCGAGCGCGTCTTCCGCCGCGGCGGCTTCGACGATCTGGCTGTCGAGGCTTTCGCCCACATCGATCAGGTCGGCGTCGTCGCTCGCGTCGTCGGCCGCCTCGTCCTCATCGGACTCTTCGTTCCCCTCCGAGTCTGCTTCGGCCTCGGCCGCCTGGGCGCGCTTGCGCCCCGCTACGCTGAAGCTGACGACGTTGCCCTCGGTCTCGTTGTCCGCCGGCTTGTCGCCCTCGTCATCGGATTCGAGCGCCGCGATACGCCGCTCGGCTTCGGCGAGTTCGGACTCGAGCCGGGTCACGGTTTCGTCGCGCTCGCGGTATTTCGCCACGAGCGGCGGTACGCGGCCTTGCCACTTGAGAAGCGCCTTGTTCAGGGATTCGATCTTCTGCTTGTGCCTCTGAATCACCTCGTCGACGGCAGCCTTCGCGGCTTCGCCGTCCGGCCGCGCCCGGAGTTCGACGTTGAGCTGATTGAGATCGTCGGTCGCGCGCTTGAGCTGGCCTCTCAAACCCTCCACCTGGCGTTCCAGCCGGTCGCGCAGCTCTCTCGAGTCCTTGACCTCGGCCGTGAGCTCCTTTACCTGTTTTGCCGCGCCGTGATCGGCGCTCTGGAAGCGGCTGACCTGTTCCATGAGATTCTTGTTCTGCGTCTCCAGCCGGCCGCTCTCGACGTTCTTCGCCTCGAGCTGCTCCTGCCAGCCGGCGTTGATCGCCGACTTCTCTTTCGTGGCGCGGCTGCCGCGCGCCGTCCAGCCGAGGACGATTCCGATGATGGCCGCGGCCGTCGCCGCGCCGATGTGAAGCAGGGTGATTTCAGGCATGAACTACCTCGCTCATGAGGCGAGCCGGATGGCATCCAGCTCCGCGATGACGTCGGAAATCTGCTCGATGGCCCAGTCGATCTCGGCCCGTGAAATCGTGAGCGGCGGCGCCAGGCGGACCACCGTCTCGTGGGTTTCCTTGCTGAGCAGGCCGCGGGCCAAGAGCGCTTCGCAAACCTCGCGCGCCGTGCCGTGCGCCGGGTCGATGTCGATACCGACGAACAGGCCCGCGCCGCGCACTTCGCGAATCATCGGGCTGTCGATCTTTCCGAGTGCGGCGAGCAGGTAGGCGCCCATCTCGGCGCTCCGCTCGGCCAGCCGCTCGTCGACGAGGATATTGAGCGCCTCGAGTCCCACCGCGGCGGCAAGCGGATTGCCGCCGAAGGTGCTGCCGTGATCGCCCGGGGTGAAGACGTCCATCACGTCTTTGCGCGACAGAAACATCGACACGGGCAGAATGCCGCCGCCAAGCGCCTTGCCGAGGATCAGGCCGTCGGGTTTCACGCCTTCGTGCTCGCAGGCGAGTAGCTTTCCGGTGCGGCCGAGCCCGGTCTGGATCTCGTCGGCGATCAACAGGACGTTTCGCTCGCGGCAAAGGCTGAGCGCCGCCTCGAGATAGCCTTTGGGCGGCAGGACGATGCCGCCTTCGCCCTGGATCGGCTCGATCAACAGTGCGGCCGTATGCTCGCCGATTGCGGACTCGAGCGCGTCGATGTTGCCGTACTCGACCATGCGGAAACCGGGCGGGAACGGACCGAAGCCGGCCCGGTACTGCGGCTCGTCCGACATCGCGACGATCGCGATCGTGCGGCCGTGGAAGTTGCCTGTGCAGGTGATGATCTCTGCCGCGTCCTCCGGCACGCCCTTGACCGTGTACGCCCACTTTCGGGCCGCCTTGAGCGCCGTCTCGACCGCCTCGGCGCCCGTGTTCATCGGTAGCGCCTTGTCCTGTCCGGTTAGCTCGCAGGCCCGCTCGAGAAACGGGCCGAGCTTGTCGGTGTGAAATGCGCGCGACACGATGTTGAGTTCGCCGACCTGGCGCCGGACGAGCTCGACGAGCCGCGGGTGTGCGTGCCCGTGGCTGACCGCCGAATAGGCACTCATCATGTCCAGGTATTTCTTGCCCGCGTCGTCCCAGACGAACACGCCTTCGCCGCGCGTCAGCACTACCGGAAGCGGGCGGTAGTTGCGGGCACAGTGTTCCGCTTCGCGCTCGATCGTCTGGCTCATCGCGTTGTCCCCATGTCCCCTGACAGGCTTGCCGGGCCCGTCAAAAGCTCTATAAGATCATCATATTACGCCATTCTGCCGCGCGCCGGCCAGACGGGATTCACAATGTCCAAACCACCCGGGCGCGAAGCGCTCGAGCTAAGAGGTCCGGCGGGCCTGCTCGAATCTGTCCTCGAGGTGCCGGCCGGGACGCCACCGGTCGGCGCCGCCGTCGTTCTGCATCCGCATCCGCAGCACGGTGGAACGCTGCACAACAAGGTCGCCCACACGCTCGCGAGGGCGTTCCTGAGCGCCGGTTTCGCGGCCCTGCGCTTCAATTTTCGCGGCACGGAAGGCAGCGAGGGTCAATTCGATCACGGTGTCGGCGAGCGCGACGACGCACTCGCGGCGCTCGAACGCATGCGCGGCCGTTACCCGGATCTGCCGCTCTGGCTTGCGGGCTTTTCCTTCGGCGCGGCGATGGGGGTCAAGGCCGCGGTCGAGCAAGCGGTCGACGGACTGGTCAGCGTGGCGCCGGCGATTTCGAGGTTCGCCGACGGCCTCGGGTCGGAGCCCGGCTGCCCCTGGCTCGTCGTGCAGGGCGACGAGGACGAACTCGTGGACGTCGAGGAGACCATTGACTGGTTCAATGCACTCGGACCGGGTCCCGAACTGCTCGTCATGCGGGGCGCGGAGCACTTCTTCCACGGCCGCCTCGCCGAACTGCGGAGCGCTGTCACCGAGTTCATCGTTCGCGAACGTTAGCCCGCATCCGTCACCGATTACACGGGCCCTCGCTTGTCTTTTGTTTGCTCAAGACTTTTTCCTCAGTTGGCAATACAGCGAGTATTGCGCGCCTTCGGAAAAACCCTTGAGCAAACAAAATCCTGCCCGATCATCCCGCGAATCGGTGACGGATGCGGGCTAG
>JANQLK010000034.1 GCA_028280615.1 Woeseiaceae bacterium
CGCCGATCGTTACCAGGTTGTCGTGCACGTACAGTCCAAGGGTGAGGCGTCCTCTGCCCATCTCGAGAGTGGGCCCCACGTTACCGCGGAAACGTCCGAACGCATTGCCTGCGACTGCTGCGTCACGACCATCGAGGAGAACGCAAAGGGCGAGCCGCTCAACATCGGCCGGCGTTCCCGGACCATTCCGCCGCCGATGCGCCGGGCGCTCATGGCCCGCGACGGCGGCTGCCGGTTCCCGGGCTGTACCTCGAAGCGCTACTGCGACGGTCACCATATTCAGCACTGGCAGCACGGCGGCGAGACCAGCTTGGAAAACCTCGTGCTCCTCTGTCGGCACCACCACCGGCTCGTGCACGAGGGCGGTTTCGACTGCAGGAAGTCCGATACGGGCGAGGTTTACTTCGTCGATCGGCGTTCGCGGCGACTGGCCGAGTACGAGCCACCCACTACCCGGTCAATCGCGGAGTCGCTCGGCTGGATGACACGTCGCTTCGAAAGACACCGGCTCGACCAGGAATCCTGCGCGGCGAGGTGGCATGCCGGCGAGGCCATGGACTGGGATCATGCGATGTTCGTCGCGTTTCAGGGGAAACGTGAGGAGCCGGTATTGCAGCCGTAGAGGACCTTCGATGGCTTTGGCATCGTCTGGCCCTGCTCCTCGAACGAGAAAATCCGACTATACTGGCCCGGCGGATTTCACATGGCCCGGACCCGAAGCATTCGTTGGCGCTCCCGGCTTCAGGAAAACTATGTTCGACCACGTCGTATTTGGAGTAAGCGACTATGCCGCAAGCAAGGCCTTTTTCCTGAAGGCACTTGAACCGCTCGGCGTAGCGATAGCTTCGGAGGGGCAACTCGGCGTTGAGCTTTGTTGTGCCGGCAGCGATGCAACGCTGTGTATCCGTCGCGTCGAGGAGGCGGCGACGCACCTACACCTGGCATTCAAGGCCGAGAATCGCGGGCAGGTCGAAAGCTTCCACAGGGCGGCTATCGAGGCGGGAGCTTACGACAACGGCGCACCGGGTCTTCGTCCGGAGTACCACGCAAACTATTTTGCTGCCTTCGTCATCGGTCCGGACGGGCACAACATCGAAGTGGTTTGTCATGAGCCTGAGGCCTGACGGACCAAAGCGCCGATCGAGTCGTTCAATCCAGGACCGCCGCGGCCCGGCGCTGCATCCACGGCCGAATCTTCAGGAATCCTCGGTACAGACGCTCCAACAACCACAGCACGGGCGGAATCCGGGCCAGCATGCCGAGCGGGCGCAAGACCGGTATCGCCCGCCACATCGCCGCGAACGCGGCGGCGCCCGAGACGATTGGTCCGCCTTTCTCGCGCGCGTGAAATCGGGCCAGCAGCGTCTCGGTATCGAGAGGACAGCTGCCGCCCTCCTCTATCGGTATGAACTCTATCGCCGAACGACGATCGAGACGCCGCATGAGCGCGATCTCGCGGATACAGAGCGGACAGTCCCGGTCGTACCACACCGATACTTCGTGTAGGTCGTGCATTCAGTTTCCCCGAGTCCGGGCGTCCGTGCCGGAAGTCGCGTTACCATTACGGGATGGACATGGGACCGGTCGGCGCCGGGATCAAGGTGCTCGTGCTTGGCGGCTCCGGCTTCATCGGGCGGCATGCGGTCGATGCGCTGCTCGCGCGCGGCGCCGCCGTCGTTGTCGGTACCCGCGACATCGAGCGGATGAGCGGTCACCTGCCGGCATCCGCCACGGACTGCGAGAGACGCGAGATTCGCCTCGAACGACTGACCGAGGCGGAGGACTGGCCGGACCTCATCGAGGACGTCGATACCGTGCTCAACTGCGTCGGCATACTGCGGCAGCGCGGCCAGGCCACCTATGACCGCGTTCATCATCTCGCACCGGAGGCGACCGCGGCGGCTTGCGCGGCGCTCGGCAAGCGATTCGTTCACGTATCGGCGCTCGGCCTTGGAGACGGCGACCGCAGCCGTTTCCTTACCTCGAAGCGCGCCGGCGAACACCGGGTTCGAATGAGTGGCGCGGACTGGATACTGGTCAGACCGTCGTTGATCGATGGCGAAGGCGGTTTCGGCGCGAGCTGGCTGCGCGCGGTCTCCCGACTGCCGGTCTACGCCGCACCAATGGATGCGGCGGGACGGATTGCGGCGCTCGACGCGAACGAACTCGGCGAAGCGCTGGCGAGACTCTGCGTCGACGATGCCGCATCGCTCGATCTGGGCCGCTCCCGCGTGTTCGAGCTGGGCGGCGCCGAAGCCTTCGTGTTCAGCGACTACATCGCCGGCCTCAGGAAGAACTATACGACGGCTCCGAACCTCAGAATACCGGTGCCCGGGATCGCGGCGCGCCTGTTTGCGCATTTCTGCGACCTGTTCCACCTCACGCCGTTCTCGTTCGGCCACTGGGAACTCCTGCGCAAGGACAACGTCCCGAATCCGAATCGGCTGCCCGAGTTGCTCGGCCGGCAACCCGTGAGCGTTGCGCCGCGCGACGAGACGACGGACCCGTGAGGCGGTGATCCCGCCCGGGCCGGGCCGCCGTCCCGCGCCCATGCGGCGCAACTATCGCGCCGCGACTTCGTGCATTTCGAACGATCGCGGCGTGTCCTTGTTGGTTACGACGCAGATCGAACGATACTTGCGCAACAGGCCGGCGTCTCCATACACGGCGGTATCGATCACGAACTTGTAACCGACGCTGCGACGATCATGCTTCTCGATGGCGTGACGAATACGTAGCGCATCGCGCAGGTCGGCACCTTCCCTGACTGCCGCGACGCAGGCGTCGATCTTGGCGTCGCGCGCCTGGTTCGACTCGAGCGGTTCCGCTCGTACGGTCGAAACGAGGGCCAGTATCAGCCCGAGGCTCAGTACGGTTTTGAACGTGTTGTCGTGTGCTTTCATTTTTCCCCTCCCGAGGGAATCGATGTCATGCGGCCGGAGCCGCGCCAGGTTTCAAAACGGAATGTTCATTCTGTTTCACTCAAAATTTTTTTCGCCTTCAGCGATCCTGCTGTACCAACCCGAAACAGAACGCTTGTTCTGATAAAGGGAAAAAAAAACCGCTAGGGCTCCAGCGCCTCCAGCGTGCCATCCACGATCGACGTCAGCGCCGGGCGCGCGAACCCGCTGCGACCCAGGACGGCGAGCCCGAATAACGTACTGGTCAGGATGTCCGCCGCCACCTCGACGTCAACGTCCGCGCGCACCTCGTCGCGCGCCTGCGCGGACTGAAGCCCGACGGAGAACGCCTTCGATATACGTTTCATGAATTTGCCGAGCACGCCTTTCAGGTCGTCGTCCTTCGGCGCGAGTTCCATGGCCGTGTGGATGAACAGGCAACCCTTGCGCTCGTCGACGCTGCACATGTCGTCGATGCGCTCCTCGAAAATCCGACGGATGTCCGCGAGCGACGCGCCGGGCTCCAGCAGGCGCATGAACGACCGCTTGCCCATACCATCGGCGTAACGGTCCAGCGCCTGCTCGAACAGCTCACGCTTGTTGCCGAAGGTGCCATACAGACCGTATCGGCTCACCCCCGTGGCCTGCACGAGGTCCTCCATCGACGTGTCCGAGTAGCCCTTCAGTGTGAACAGCTCAACGGCCGCCGACAGGGCGGTGCCGGGATCGAATGTGCGCGTCCTGACCATGCAAATCAGAATAATCATTCTGATTTGCTGTGTCAAACTCGATTTTCCGGGACTCACGAGTTTCCGCCGCGCAGTTCATGGGATTGACCGTTTCGGTATGCGACACTCCGCGCGTCGTGAGTATTCGATTCCCCGCACAGATTCTCCTGCTGGCGTTGTTCCTCGGCGCACCGCCTGAAGCAGCGTACGCTCAGCAGCTCAACGATCATGACAGCAGTCCCCTCGCCGCCGGGCTGTTCGGATTTGCCGACAGCACCGAAGGTGCGGCACTGGTCCCACGGGGCCGCATCCGCTCTGACACGGTATTGAATACGGCCAGCCACTCGCTCATCGAGATCGAAGGCGACGAGACGCTGTTTCTCGATGGCGAAACGCGACGACTGGAATTTCATGTCCGCTACGGACTCGGCGACAGGCTGGAAGTCGGTCTCGAACTGCCCTACATCTGGCACGAGTCCGGCAGCCTCGACGCCTTGATCGACGAGTGGCATTCAGTGTTCGGCCTGCCTGACGGGTTTCGGCCCATGCAGCCTGTCGACAACCTGCAGTTCCGATACACGGATGACGGCGTCGAACGGGTAGACCTGATCAGCAATACGCGCGGCATCGGCGACGTCCGGCTGACCGCGGGCTGGCTGCTGAACGAGTCATCGACGCGCCGAGTTGCGCTTCGGGCAGGCTTCAAGCTCGCGACCGGCGACAGTGAAAAGCTGACGGGCAGCGGCGGAAACGATCTGAGCCTGGGCCTCGCCGGCGACTACGACGCCTGGTTCGGCAACCCGAAGCTCGGCGCGTATTTCCTCGCCGGCGCGGTGTGGCTCGGAGAACCGGATCTTCTGGCCGATCGTTACGAACGAATCGTCGGCCAGCTGGCCGTTGGCGCGGGGTACGCCGCGTTCGAGCGTCTCGAACTGAGACTTCAGGCCAGTGCGCGCACCGCAGCCTATGACTCCCGGATCGAACATCTCGGCGAAGCATCGGTTATGCTGACCGTCGGCGCAAACGTCCGACTGACGGACCGCTGGCGCTTGAGCCTTGCCGTCGCCGAGGATATCAAGGTCTCCTCGGTTCCGGACGTTGCCTTCCAGCTGGGCCTGCACTACCAGCCGCCCGCGCGATGACGAGCCTCGCCCGTGCACGGCTCGAGGCAGCACAGTCGGACTGATCGGGCCCAGGGGAAACAACTTGTTACGCCAGCCGCGAGATCGCTGTAGGAGAATCAACGCTGTCAGATTCAATGGAACGGCCCATGTCCAGCAGCCCCGAACTCGACGCGGCGGCGGGTATCGAACGACGCGACGACAAGTCGACAAGTAAGCCGCCCCGTGGCGGCCAGCTGGTCGATGACGAGGCGATCGCGTCGCTCGATCCGCTTGCGACGTCGCGCATCGTCGTCGTCGGAGGCGGTGCCGGCGGTCTCGAACTCGTCGTGCGGCTCGGCCGCAAGCTGCGGCGCGATCATGCCACCGAGGTCGTGCTGATCGACAAGAACCCAACGCACATCTGGAAGCCGCTGTTCCACGAAGTCGCCACGGGATCGATGAACAGCTATCACGACGAGGCGAGCTACCGCATGCTCGCCCGCAAGAACGGCTTCAAGTTCATCCTCGGCGAAGTAACCGCTATCGACCCGAAAGAGGCCAGCATCACGCTGGCCCCGGTACTGGATGACGCGGGCCTGGAGATGATGCCCGGGCGCTGCGTCGGCTACGGCACGCTGGCCGTCGCCGTGGGCAGCCTGAGCAACGACTTCGGCATCCCGGGCGTCCAGAAGTATTCGAAACAGCTCGATTCGCGCGAACAGGCGGAACGATTCCACCGGCACTTTGCCGCGCAGCTGCATCGCGTCAATGCGCGAAACGACTCGACGGCCACGCTGTCCGTGGCGATCGTCGGCGGCGGCGCGACGGGTGTCGAACTCGCCGCGGACATGCACAACGTCGTGCAGCGACTGCGCGAGTACGGCTTCGAGCACTTCTCCCAGGAGCGGCTGGAGGTCTCGATCATCGAAGCCGCGCCCGGACTGCTGCCTCGACTGCCCGACCGGATCGGCGTGTCGGTCGCGCGCGAGCTCGATCGGATCGGTGTCAGCGTCAGGGTCGCGACGCGGGTCGCGGAGGTTCGGCACGACGCCGTGATCACGAGCGACGGCGAGTCGATACCGGCGGACATCTCGGTGTGGGCCGCAGGCGTCCGGGCGCCATCGTGGATCGCCGACTGTCGATTCCCCGTCGACCGCCTCGGCCGGATCGAGGTGAATGCCGATCTGAGCGTCAAGGGCCTGCCGGACGTGTTCGCTATCGGCGACTGTTGCTCGTGCTATTCCGAGGACGGCACGGAAGTGCCGCCGCGCGCCCAAGCGGCGCACCAGATGGCCAGCATCGCCGCGCGGAATGTCCGCTCGCGGCTGGTTGGCAAGCCAATGAAGGAATTCGTGTATCGCGACTTCGGCAGTCTCGTTAGCCTGAGCAAGTATTCGACCATCGGTAACCTCATGGGCAATCTCGTTCGCGGCACGGTTTTCGTCGAAGGCTGGATCGCCCGCATGGTGTACCTGTCGCTGTACCGGATGCACCAGGCGACCGTTTTCGGGCCGCTGTCGGCCCTGCTGATCATGCTCGGGGACCGGATCTACAAGGCGACCCGCGCCGAAGTCAAGCTGCACTGACCCGATGCAGCTGTGGCCGCGTCAGAACCCTGCGCCACGTCACACTTTTGAAAGCCGATCGCACCCGATCCGCCGGAGTCGAACTTCGTTCATTGCAAAACCGGCCCGCATCGACGATACATAATCCCGAAGCTTAACGACGGAGTCGTCCATGACCGCCACACTCCTCTGGACCGCGCTTTTCCTGGGCAACGTCGCCCTGTTTTTCGTGTGGATCCACTACATCGTCAAGGTGCTGAAGGGGCAATGCCCGCACTGCGGGCACTGAACCGGCCTTCTAAAGCGCCAGCAAGCTGATCGGGCCCGGTCCCCGCGGCGCGCGGCCGCTCTTGCGTTACCATTGGCTGCCCGACCGTCGACCGGAGTCCGACATGCCCGCCCAGGAACTGTTTCGCGAGGACAGCTACCTCCTTGACTGCGATGCCGTCGTTACACGCGTGGACGGCAACACCGTGTACGCCGACCGAACGGTATTCTATCCGCTGGGCGGCGGCCAGCCCGGCGACACGGGCACACTTTCGTGGGCTGGCGGTGAGCTCGCCGTCGTCGATACGCGCTACGGTGATGACGGCGACATTGCCCATCACCTCGCCGGGAACGCGACGCCGCCCGAGCCCGGGGCGAAAGTCACGCTCGCCATCGACTGGCCGCGTCGCTACCGCCACATGCGCATGCACACGGCCATGCACCTGCTCGGTTCGATACTCCGGTACGACGTCACAGGCGGCAATATCTCCGCCGAGAAGAGCCGCCTGGACTTCAACATGGAAGAGGGCGTCGACAAGGAAGCCGTCGGCCGGGCTCTCGCCCAACTCGTGCGCGAGGATCACGCCGTCGGCTGTCGCTGGATCAGCGAGGAAGAACTCGACGCGCAGCCGGACCTCGTGCGCACGATGTCCGTGGCACCACCGCGTGGCAAGGGCGCGGTCCGGCTGCTCGAGATTGAGAACGTCGACCTGCAGCCCTGCGGCGGAACACACGTACGACGCACGTCGGAGGTTGGCGCCGTGCGCGTGGGCAAGGTAGAAAAAAAGGGCCGGCAAAACCGCCGCGTGAACCTGCACCTCGACGACTGAGCCGGACCCGGCGTTTACTTCGACAGGCAGGTGCGCATGCGTCCGGTACCGTTTCTCATCGTGGCATCGTTCGTTACGCTGATTGTCGCATTCTGGAATCGGAATGAGATTCCCGCCGATATCGACTACGTCGATGCGATTCACAGCGAGCCCAGCCAGGCACCGACCCGTAAGCCGGGATTCGACGTCGTCTACAACGACACGACCTATCGGATCGAACCAGAGTACGACTACGACATCACGGGACTGGTCGTGTCCTACCGCCACCACGACGGCGACAGCCGCATGCACAGGCGCGCGAACGACCACCTGAACATGCTCGACGTCTGTGTTATCTGGGGCACGAACACGGCCAATCCGCGACTGGACAAACTGGCGTTTTGGAACGGCATTTTCACCTGCAACGTCCAGACTCGCGACGACCTCGCATGGCAGGCCTTCGACATGTACAAGCTATCCAACAATCACCTGATCTCCGATCGCGAGTCCATTCGCGACCAGGTGACCGATGTCAGGATCGGTGATCAGATACGGGTGCGTGGCTACCTGGCGTCGTACACCAACGCGGCAGGCGGCACGCGCGGCACGAGCACGACTCGTCTCGACACGGGGAACGGCGCCTGCGAGACGATCTACGTCGAAGCATTCGAAATCGTCAAGGCGGCCTCGAGCGGCTGGCGCCAGGCGATGTGGGCATCGCTCCTGACGCTGATCGCGAGTCTCGTCGTCTATTTCAGGCGGCCGTACCGTCCTTATTCGGCGAGCGCCTGAGCGACGCGCTCGAGCCGTGCCGCGGCGTCGCGCCCGAGTTCGCTGAGCGACTCGACCGCATCGAGACCGGCCGACGCCATCATCGACTCGGCATCGACGATATGCACGCGCGCCCCCGATTCGGTCTGCTCCACGCAGATGTTGCAGGGCAGGAGCAAGCCCACGCCGGGTTCGGCGGACAAGGCCTTGTGCGCGAGCGCCGGGTTGCAGGCACCGAGGATCGTATACGGTCGAAAGTCGATGCCGAGCTTGTCCCGAAATTTTTCGTCGATGTCGATGCGCGAAATGACGCCAAAGCCTTCGGCGGCGAGCGCATCCGTGGCCCGCCCGACGGCTTCGGCAAAGTCGCACGAAAGCTCGACGCTGATTCCCGGCATGCTCATGACGTGCTCCTGATTGGCCAGTTCTGGGGCAGCCGCAGTTTAGAGACGCAGCGACCGTCTGACAACGCCCTCAGGCGATGTAGAATCTCTAGCCGAACGGTGCAAGTCCTGCACGGCTTGGTACGACATGCGAAAACTGATCCGAGAACTACGTCGGCGGGAAGTATTCCGCACGACGGGACTGTACGTAGGCGGCGTCTGGATCGTGCTGCAGGTGGCGGACGTCATTCTGCCCGCGTACGACGCGCCGGGCTGGGTGTTTCGTGTGCTCATAGCCGTCGCAATCCTCGGCCTGCCTGTGGCGGTCGCACTGGCCTGGATGCTCGACCTGTCACCGCAGGGGCTGAGAGCGGAGACGCCGGATAGCACGGCGGACCCGATTCCGTTCGGCCGGCGCGCAGACTTTGTCGTCATCGCGGTACTGCTGGTGGCATTGGGCAGTTCGCTGTACTTCAACCTCGAGCGACACGATGCCGTCGTGCCGGGGCCGACCGATCCCGTGTCTATACTGATTGCGGACTTCGATAACGAGACGGGCGACGGGGTTTTCGACAGCGTGCTCGAGCAAGGCCTGATGATCGGCATCGAAGAGTCGCCGTTTGTCGCGGTATTCGATCGGGGTTCGGCGCAGCGGGTACTCAGCGAGATCGGCGAGGGACCGGACCTTGACAGGCGAGCGGCGGCGCTGGTCTCGGCGCGCGAAGGCATCGGATTCGTGTTGAGCGGGCGGCTGGCTCAGCCCGCGCCCGAGGAGTACCGGGTCAGCGTCGAGCTCGTGAATCCGCTCGACGGAGAGACTGTGGCGAGTTTCGAGGAGCAGGCGAACGGCAAACCCGAGGTATTGAGAGCGATCGCCGATCTTTCGAAGGATCTCAGGCGAGAGCTCGGTGACGTCGATGCCGAATCGCTGAGCGATGGCGTGGAGACCTTCACTACGATCTCGATCGCGGCGATGCACGACTACGCAACGGCGCAGCAGCTCGCGCGGGACGGCAAGGACGATGAGGCCATCGCGCTGTATCAATCCGCCGTCTACAAGGACCCGAGCTTCGGACGCGCCTGGTCGGGCCTCGGCGTCAGCGCGGACAAGATGGGGTACTCCGACGTCGCGGAGGCGGCGTGGCAGAAAGCCATGCAGCTTCTCGGAGGCATGACCGAACGCGAACGATACCGAACCGAGGGCGTCTACTACCTGGTCGTCGCGCCCAACAGTCAGAAGGCCATCGACACGTACCGCAGGCTGGTAAGCAAGTACCCGGCCGACGACTCCGGACACAACAACCTGGCGCTGGCGTACTTTATCGACCTGCAGTTCGACAAGGCGTTCGAGGCCGGGCGCAAGGTCATCGACATCTACCCGGGCAAAGCGCTGTATTGGGCGAACTACGCGCTTTACGCAATGTACGCAAACGATCTGGACACCGCCCGCGAGGCCGCTGACAAGACACTCGAGCTGAACCCGAACTACCACAAAGCGTATCTGCCGCACGCGGCCGGCGCGCTGGTCGCGGGCGACATTGGCGGCGCCCGCGAAGCCTACCTGCGGATGGCCGAGACCGGCGAGCGCGGCGCCTCGCTGGCCAACGCCGGGCTCGCAGACCTGGCGCTCTGGTCTGGCGACTGGTCCAGTCCCGAGGCATTGCTGCTGAGCGGGATAGCGGCTGACCAGGACAACGGCAACGTTCGCGCCATCGCCACCAAGAAAATGCTGCTTGCATACGCGGCCGCGCTGGCGGGCCTCCCATCGGACGATGTTGTCGCAAGGATTGACGAGGGGCTTGGCCTCTCATCCCGGATGGCCGAGCGGCTCGAGGCCGCGCTCTTGCTCATACGCGTCGGCGAGCTCGAGCGCGCCCGGGGCATCGCCAATCATTTCACGGGCCAGCTCGACTCGTTACAGCGGGCCTACGGCCGAATGATCGAGGCAATCCTGCTAGCCGAGGCTGGCGAACCCATTGCGGCGATCGATCGCATGCACGAGGCGCTGAACCTGTCCGACGTCTGGCTTATCCGCTATCACCTGGGCCGGCTGTACCTGGCCTTCGGTCACCACGCCGAAGCCCTGTCAGAGTTCAATGCCTGCAGCGACAGGCTCGGCGAAGCGTATTCGCTTTTCCTGAACGACGTTCCAACGTTTCGCTACACGGCCGAGCTTCCCCGCCTGTCACGAGACGCCGAAGCAGGCCTGTCGGCAGCGATCGAATCTTCTCCCTCCCCGGTCAGAGAATTGGTTCGAGAATAAAGACAATGACGTCGAACGTGCCCGTGGCCCGGTTGCCGCTCGAGTCCTCCACGACGCAGCCGACCTCCGTCGCTCTCGATGCACCGACGTCGTTCCTCGGTGGCGGCCGGAATACGGTCTCGTCGCCACCGGACGCGGGCGTACAGACGATCGAATCGCTTATGTCGCCGTCGATGGCGTCGAACGCCGACACATGCTGCGGCGCGAACACCTGACCGAGGTCCTCACCGAGGAAAAAGACCTTGTACTTATCGGTCTTGCTGAAGATGCCAAAGAAGAACTCGGTGATATCGTCGCCGATGAACAGTTGGGGCGGGGTCGTGTCGACTCCCTCGAAGACGAAGGATGCATCGGCGGTGTTGCCGCTCTGGTCCGTCGCCGTGCAGTCGACCTGGACGATTGAGCCCAGGCCGATTCCGAACCTGACGTTGACGCTGTCGAATCCTTCCCACGGCCCGCTGGACACGTCCTCGCTATTGCAGGACAGCGCCACGCTCTCATCGACATCGTCGCTGACCGTAATGATCTCGTCGACGAAACCGATGACGAACTCGTCCGAGCTGAATACCTCGACCGCGACGGGCGACTCCGGTCCGCTGATTACGGGCGGTGCGTCCGGCGAGCCGATCTGAACAGACGGCGGGTCACACTCCGCTGTGCCCGGACCTTTGGCGGCAGAGTTGCACGACTGCGCTTCGACGCGGAGGCCGGTCCGTTCCACGGGGAAGTCGGCGTCGCCCCAGATACGCAGCGTAACGAAGAAACGCTCGCCTGGTGCGACGTAGGCCGAACCGTCGCCGAAGATACCGGCCGTGGTGTTCTCCTCAAACAGGGACAGGTCGGGATCCAGCAGGTTGAACACGACGCGGTTCTGGACCTCGAGGACTGGCATGCAGTCGGTTACCGTCTCGGTATAGTTTGTCCGGCTGCCGATCAGCTGCGTGCGCAGGCCGTTCGTCTCGCCGCTGACAAACGCATCGTAGTTGAACGCCGTCGTCGTGTTGCCGTCGTTCTCCATCTCCCAGGTGACGTCGGTGTAACCGCCCGCTCTTTCGGCCGCCGACAGTCCCTGGAACTCCGTGTCCGGGTTGTTGTAGTTCGAGCCGTCGAGACTGGAGTTCTGCACGTCAGGATTCTGCACGTCAGGATTCTGGACATCGGGATTCTGCACGTCCGGGTTCTGCACGTCGGGATTCTGCACGTCCGGATTCTGAACGTCGGGATTCTGCACGTCCGGGTTTGCGACGTTGGTTACGACCGGGTTCTGGACGTCCGGATTGTGGACCTCTGCGTTCTGGACATCCGGGTTCTGGACGTCCGGATTCTGGACGTCCGGGTTTTGCACATCGGGTGCGCGTGGATCGGTATTCAGTGTCACCGAGCCGAGAACCGTTGTGCCGCCGTCGCTGACGCTCACGGTAATCGGAACGTCGGGGATCTCCGAGGTGATGAACACTGTGCGCGCAACCGTCGAGTTCGGATCGATATGCGCGATTATCTCGGTAAGCAGGCCGCCGCCCGTCGGATCGTTGACATTGAACGGAGCTACCGGGACCTGCAGGAACGACGCCCGGCCCGTGTCGGGTGCGTCCGGCGGCTGGTCGTCGATCGTCACGGTATAGCTCGCGGCAGTCGGCGTATTGTTGCTGATCCAGATAACGTGGGCGCGCTGAATGGCGCCGGTCGGCTTGTCCGCCGACGGACTTTCGACCGAGACGCCCGGGCGAATCACCGAGGTGTAGATATCCTGGTTGCGGGTACGCTCGCGTGACCGCCCGTCGACGACGCAGGCAGGATAGTCGTCGGTCGGGTCCGCGACGCCGTCTGCCCTGGCGTCGTTCGGCGGGGGTACCGATTCGGGCCGGCCACTCTCGGCGTTTGCCATCGTCATGCTCACGGGCGTGTAGACGGTCGGATCCGAGAGGTTCTCCCAGGTGTTGCCGCCCACGTTGCGGTTGTCCGTGAATGACGCCAGCGCGTCGTCCAGTCGGCCAGAGGCGTCGGGCGGTACGTTGGAGACCCATTCGCCGTCCTCGACGCGGAACGTCGGATAGGCGACGTGCGGATAATCGCCGTCGAACGGGACCGTGCCTTGCAGGAACATGCGATCGTTCATCGTGTTGAACTGGAGCTGCTCCTCGGGCCCGGACGTTCCCGGCCGAACGCCGCTGAGGTAGCGCGACACCTGCACGGACGCCGTTGGCCCGGCGGGCGTGAGTTCCGCGGTCCGGAGGTCGGCGATCTGCCGGATAACCTTGGTCGCCGGGTCACCCGATGCGGGGTCGAGCACGTCCTGCACGAACACCTGCTGGAAGTTGTCGCGACGCGTGTCGTACCACATGGCACGCACCGTGCCGCGGGCGACGGCCAGACTCGGCATGAACTGGTGCCCCAGCGGCGCGTCGTCGATACGCTGCGGTTCGGACCAGGTTTTGCCGTTGTTCGTCGAGATGGTGTAGACGATGCGCGCGAAGAACGGGCTGACGTCCGAAATCCGGCTCGCCCAGATGGCGTAAAACGTCGAACCGTCCGACACGATGTAGGGATAGGAATTGGTGCGAAACGTCGTCTCGGTCGTTCCCTGGTCGAACGGGAAGAAGTCGGGCGCCTCCACCAACTCCCTCGCTCGGGACCATCGCCGGCCCAGATTGCGGCTGCAGGAATACATGATGGCATCGGTCTTTTTGAAGCGCTTGAGAAGCTTCCATTTCTTGTAGTACAGCCAGTTCTTGAAGTGCCTCGATTCATTGTGATCGAAATTCCGCCAGTCCTCGCGCTCGAAGCGCCGCCACACGGCACAGACGTGCTTGCCATGGGCTGCGATTGACGCGCTCTGGTTCAGTGTGAACGCCTCGCTGAGCCTCCTCCGACGGAACGTCTCACCGTAGTCGTCGCTCCAGGCAACCATGAGATGGGATCGGTTGCCCACGAAGACCGAGTAGCCCAGAAAAAGGCGTGCGGCAGGCGCCTCGCGGGTCACGGTAGTACCGTCTTTCAGCGTCGAGCTGACCGTCACGGTGCCGCTTCCCGGCGGCGCCGGATGCAGCAGCTGCACGGGCTTGTCCGTGAAACGTCCCGGCCAGCCCCAGATCGCCCGTTTCGGCAGCATCTCGGGAATCCAGGGCGCGCCCGCCTCTCGATTGACCTCGAACAGGCGCTGCGTATAGATGCCGCTCGGCTGGAACTCGCCGCGATTCGACGCAAGATAGCTCACGATGGCAACGCCGGGCGCCGCCGACGCGGCAGGGTCTGCCGTGAAGGCAAGCCCCAGGTTGGGCGAGTCACCCGGGTGCCCGGGCAGCAGGTCGCTGAACCACGTCTCGCCACCGTTGATCGTCCACGACCACCCTTGCCAGGTATCGCCAATCAGCGGATTGTCGACGCCGCGATAGTCGTTGAAGAAACACGCGGCGTGCAGCGGGTTTGCCGGTTTCTTTATGCACCAGGGCTCGTTCTGCTGTTTGAGGCCCGGATCGGGTACGCCACCGCCCGGCGGATTGGCGCCGATCGCGCTGACGTTGACTTCGTCCGGTATACCCTGTGCGGCGGCCGCTGCGGCCAGGAGCGTCAACACAGCGGACAGGAAGCCACTACCCCAATTAAGGCGAAGCTCAGACATCGTGTTTCCCTCTTTGATGTTATGTAATGTGAGGAAACGTTGGCGGCCGTTAGACGATGGCCATGATGGCGTTCAATGTATCATCGTTGTGATGTAGCCCGCCAATAGATGCCCGAACCCACGGGGGAGCAATCACCCCATGCCCGCGAGTATGGTCGGCAGTGCCCGCAGATGACCGTAGCCAGAACACCCGGCAGACAGGGACCGCGCGGGCCGATGTCGGCGCCGGTCGTGCTTACAGCAAGCCGTCGAGGCTGTCGAGATCGTTGATGACGCGCCAGGTACCGCCGGTCGACTCGACCCGCGTGCGCCACAGGTCGAGCCGGTCCAGGTACTCGCGCGGGTCGACGTTGTCCGAGCGCAGCTTGGTCACGTTCAGCGCAATCACTTCGAAACCGCCGAGCGGAATCTCGATGTCACGCACGTAGCCTTCCTCGAGATCCTGCTGAAGGTCCGAGAAGACGAGAATCGTCTTGCGACCCGTACCTTTCTCATTGAGGAACTCGACGGCCTGCAGCAGGCCGCCCGTGATATCGGTGTAGGGTGACGGATCGGCCGTTTCGACGAACGCGTGAACCTGCTCGGCGAACACTCGCTTCTGCCGGTTGACGGCGCTCGGCCGATCGTCGAAGGACACCTTGGCGACGATATCCTTCTCGCTGAAACTGCCCGTGTCGATGCGCGCGACGGCAAAGGAGTCCTTGGGATCGAGACGCGACAGCGTGTAGCGAATGATCTGCTCGGCGCGATCGAGTTCCTGGGCGTAGGTACCGGACGTATCGAGCAGCATGTATACGCCCGTGTTGGTCGGCGCCCGCTCCGCGCCGCAGGACGCGAGGACGAGCGCAACGAGAGTTGTCGACAGTCGTTTCATGATCCGGCCCTCCGCATTTCACCGCTCGGATCGCCGCCCCGCTGGACCTTCTCTTCGAGCCACAGGGGCACGAACAGCGGCAGATCGTAAACCTGCCGGAACAGTACGCCGAGATACAGGAAGACGTTGCCGAGCATTCTCAGGCTCAGCGCCAGCGTCCTGAGCAGTGACTGGCCGATCAGCCCGATCACCGTGCGCGAGGAATGCACGAAGGTTTCGAGCGGCAGCGCGACAAAGGTCAGCGCGAACGGCAGGATGAAGCCCATGCCCATCTGCGCCGCGGTCGTGATCCACAGGTACTGCCCGGTCGCCGTGACGGCCCCGGCGTCGCCACGCAGGATGGCGCTGGTTGCGAGCTCGTCATGCAGCAGCACTTCGCGCATGTAGGCAAGACCGGCCTCCACGCTCGCCAGCAGGAACAGGATCGTGAACGTCACCCAGATCATCCGGATCCGGGTCTTGTCGGGCAGCGCACCGATGACCGGGAACAGGCGCGTAATGCGCAGCGACTCCATGAGAAACAGGCCCATCGAGATCTCGACCATGATGATGACGAGGGCGGCAATGTCCGCGGTGCGGAAGCCGCCGATCAGGTTGGTGCCGCCGACCATTTCGGCCATCGGCCTCGCGATCAGCGAGAAGTTGATCGTCGCGCCGCCGATCGCGATCGCCAGGACGAACGCCGATACGAAAAAGTTCACGAGCGACGACGAAGACAGCACCGAGAGCGCACGATCCTTGTCGCGCACGATGTCTTCGTATTCCTCCATGAGCCGGTCGATGGTCACGGAACGACCGAGCAGGCTGTCGACGTTCTTGCCGACCTCATTCAGCGTCTGCTGAATCTTGCGCCAGTCCGGGCGCATCTGCCTGAGCAGGCGATGCCGCTCGGAGCTTGCCTTCTGGTAGGCTCTCATCGCCTCCTTGTGCGCCTTGACGAGCGATTTGTGAATGTCGCTCAAGATATTGCCGACCTTGACGCGACCCTCCTTGGAATCGAGATCGGCCACGGCTTCCACGGCCTTTACCCAGCCCGGGGGATCTGGCGGCACGTCGACAGCCTCCTGGTGGTCCTTCTCGATGCGGCCGATGGATTCGCTTAAGCTGCGATGCAGCGCCGAAAAGTTCGCGAGGTCGCGGCGTACCGAGTCGTTGATCCGGTCGAACTCCCGCTCGATGATGCGTTCCTTTGCCTCGCGGCCGGCCGCCAGCAGCACATCGCGGTTGCGTGCCGCGAGATTACGCTCGGACCGAGCCACGGCCTTGGAGGCGATGCGAAAACTCTTGTGCAGGGCCAGGGCCGCCGCCTCGATCGTCGTGTGTGCCGTCGCCCTGATGAGATAGAGCACCGTGACGATCGCGACGATCCACAGCAATGCGGATGCGACTGGCCAAGGTGTAATGCCGAGCATGAAGCTCATAATGGTAACCCCGCTGTCCTGGTAACCCGTAGACCGGTGGCTTTGCGAAGCGCCCTTTCGAACGCCGTGCCTTTGTCATTGCCGCGGAGCGTTTCACAGCTCGGCGAACGCTTCAGTGAACTACGCACGGTTGAGGTCGGGCGCGGCTTTCGGCCAATTCTAGCCGTTTTCGAGCCTTTTCGGGTGAACATAAGACCGCATTCGGTTATCTGCGGGTGGTCGTATGGCGGCCAGGCGCGGCAGCATGCGCGGGCCAGCGTGCTAATGTCTCGCCCATGGATTCGAACCTCGAGCGTTATCACCGCCAGATCCTGCTGCCGGGCTTCGGAGAGGCGGGCCAGCGCGCGCTCGCCGGGTCGACCGCGGTGCTGCTCGGCTGCGGTGCCCTCGGCAGCGTGGCGGCGGACTTACTGGCCCGTGCGGGCGTCGGCCGCCTCGTGATCGCGGATCGCGATTTCGTCGAATTGACCAACCTGCAGCGGCAGGTGCTGTTCGACGAGAACGACGCGACCGCCGGCATGCCGAAGGCCGAGGCCGCGCGGCGCCGCCTGGCTCGCGTCAACTCAAGCATCGATGTCACGGCGATCGTCGATGACATCAACCCGGATACGATCAACGGCATCGCCAGCGAAGCGGACATTCTCGTCGACGGGCTCGACAACTTCGAGGCACGCTACCTGGCCAACGACTATGCCGTGAAGCACGGCATCCCCTACGTGTACGGTGCGGCAGTGGGCACGACCGGCATGGCCTTCCCCGTTTTGCCACATACGCCCGATGGCGATGCGCCCTGGGAGACCGACCCCGAAGGCAGCTATGCCACGCCGTGCCTGCGCTGCCTTTTCGAGGAGCCGCCCCCGCCCGGCACGAGCCCGACCTGCGATACGATCGGCGTGCTCAATGCCGTCGTCGCGCTCGTGGCGAGCGCCGAAGTTGCCGAGGCGCTCAAGATCCTGACCGGCAACTATGCCAACGTCAGTCGCCGCCTGCTGAATGTGGACGCCTGGCAGAACGAGCTTCACAGACTCGGTGTCGAACAGGCCCGGGATTCGGCCGACTGCCCGGCCTGCCGACAGCGCAGCTTCGAGTTCCTCGAAGGCGGCGCCGGTTCCACGACCGACACGCTCTGCGGGCGCAACGCGGTCCAGCTTCGCCATCGCAAGAAGTCCGAAGCGCTCGACTTCGAGGCGTTGGCCAGGCGGCTCGAAGTCTACGGAGATGTGAGCATCAGCGAATTCCTGCTGCGCGCCGACATCTTGGACGGAGACAAGCGCTACGAGCTGTCGCTGTTCCCGGACGGCCGCGCCATCGTCAAGGGCACCGACAGCCCGTCGGAGGCCCGGGCCGCGTACGCCCGCTATGTCGGCGGTTGAGCCGCTGGGGCACGCCGCTGTCGGGGTGGATTTTCGCGCCGCATGTACCACACTGTGCGGTGAGGGGCGCCCAACGCGACCCCGACCTCCTCACACCCGGCAACAGGGAGAATGACCGTGACTGCGATCCGAGTACTCGTCGGCACCCGCAAAGGGGCCTTTGTTCTGACGTCCGACCAGCAGCGCGAGGACTGGTCAGTCGACGGTCCGTTCTTCGCGGGCTGGGAGATCTATCATGTCAAGGGCTCGCCCGCCGATCCCGACCGGATCTATGCATCGCAGTCCTCCAGCTGGTTCGGTCAGATCATCCAGCGCTCCGACGACGGCGGCAAGACCTGGTCGCAGCCCGGCGAGACCCGCGGCAGCGAGGAACCACCAGCCGACGGCATGCCGCAGGGCGAGAGCAACAGGTTCGCGTACGACACGTCCGAGGAGACCGGCCGCCCGTTGACGACACATCAATGGTACGACGGGACGCAGCATCCGTGGGAGTTTGCCCGCGTGTGGCATCTCGAGCCGTCGCTCGACGACCCCGACACCTGCTATGCGGGCGTCGAAGATGCCGCGCTGTTCAAGACCACTGACGGCGGCGTGACGTGGCGGGAACTCGCGGGCTTGAGGGGTCACAGCACGGGCGCGGACTGGGCGCCGGGCGCTGGCGGAATGTGCCTGCACACGATCGTCATCGATCCGAAAAACCCGAGCCGCCTGTTCTGTGCAATCTCCGCGGCCGGTGCATTCCGATCCGAGGACGGCGGCGAGACGTGGCAGGCGATCAACCAGGGCCTCGTGTCGAATCACATTCCGGACCCGACTGCCGAGGTCGGCCACTGCGTGCACCGGCTGGCCATTCATCCGTCGAATCCCGATACGCTGTTCATGCAGAAGCACTGGGACGTCATGCGCAGCGACGACGGCGGCGACAGCTGGCGCGAGGTCAGCGGCAACCTGCCGAGCGACTTCGGCTTCCCTGTCGCCGTGCACGCGCACGACCCCGAGACCATCTACGTCGTACCGATCGAGAGCGACTCGCTGCACTACCCCCCCGAGGGCAAGCTGCGCGTCTACCGCAGCCGTTCCGGCGGCGAGGACTGGGAGGCTCTGACCGCGGGTCTGCCGCAGGAACACTGCTATGTCAACGTGCTGCGCGATGCCATGGCGGTGGACGCCGGCGACCCATGCGGCGTTTACTTCGGCACGACCGGCGGACAGGTCTACGCGTCGGCCGACAGCGGCGATCACTGGGCGCCGATCGTCCGCGATCTGCCGGCCGTCCTGTCCGTAGAGGTCCAGACGCTGGCATGATCCGGATCATGCTGCCGCTTCACCTTCAGACCCTCGCCGGTTGCGGGCACGAGGTCACGCTCACGATCGACGGGCCGGTGACGCAGCGGAGCGTGCTCGACGCGCTCGAAAGCCGCTTTCCCATGCTCAGGGGCACCGTGCGCGAGCACGGCACGCTCAAGCGACGGCCGCGAGTGCGCTTTTTCGCTGACGGTATGGACATTACGCACGACGACCCCGAACAGGCGCTCCCCGACGCCGTGAAGAGCGGCCGGGAAGCGTTCATGATCGTCGGCGCCGTCGCGGGGGGGTAGCGCGCCTCCGTCACCGACAGCGCGGGCGGTCGGCAACGACATTGACATAAACGGTTCGCGTCGTGGCCCAGGGCATCGCTAAGCTACTGACATTTGGCGAGTTACCTGAGAAACCAGTTCGGCTGCAAAATTTTTTTGACGAGAATCCATGTCTGAGATAATTTGTCTCACATATGGAATCTTCGAAGACAACCACGCTCAAGGCACTGCGTCTTCTGTTCCGGCCCGTCGCCAGCATCCTCCTGAGAGCAGGAATCAACTGGAAAGAGCTCGTCGAGGTGTGCAAGGCCACCTATGTCGAGGTGGCGAGCGAAGATTTCGGCATCCGCGGCCGCCCCACGAATGTCTCACGCGTCGCAATCCTGACGGGCTTCTCGCGGCGTGAGGTAAAGCGCCTGCGCGACCTCCTGGCCGAGGAGGAACCCACCGCGTTCACGCGCATGAATCACGCCACCCGTGTGCTGTCCGGCTGGTACAGCGACGATGATTTCCTGGACGAAGGCGGCGCTCCCCGGGCGCTCGCACAATCCGGCAGCAATCCGTCGTTCGAGACGCTCTGCTCACGCTACAGCAGCGACGTGCCGGCCACGACGATGCTCAAGGAGCTGCGCCATGTCGGCGCCGTAGCGGCGGACGACGACGGCCGCCTGGTCGCCAGGACTCGCTACTACATGCCGCAGCTTACCGACCCGGAGCAGGTCCTGCGCTCCGGCAGCGTCCTGGAAGACGCGGGCGCTACCGTAGCCTACAACCTGCATCGCGACCAACAGGCGCAAACGCGCTTCGAGCGACGCGCAACCAACACGCATATTCCCAGGGCCGCCATCGGCGAGTTTCGCAGCTTCGTCGAGAAAGAGGGCCAGACGTTCCTGGAACGCGTTGACGCGTGGCTGACCGAGCACGAGGACAGGGACGCAAAGAACGTCGTACGCCTGGGCCTTGGCGCATACTGGATCGAAGACAAGAACAACGAGAGGGCGCAGTGATGAACGCTTGGAAGACCGCGGCAATGACGGGAGCCGCAGTATCGATCATCGCCGTGGGCAGCAGCGAGCAGGCCGCTGCCGGCATCGATGCCGGGGGCACGTCGAGGATGTCGAAGGGCACCGTCACCGCGCTCGGCGGCGTGCATGTCAACGGCGTGCACTTCAATACCGACGCCGCGCGCTTTCTGATCGACGGGGTCGACGGAGCGGAGACCGATCTCGAGGTCGGCAAGGTAGTCACGGTACTCGGCGTCATCGATACCGGCGGCGAGACGGGCAAGGCATATCTTGTCGTTTACGACCCGGTCGTCCGGGGTCCGGTGGATGCGATCGACCCGGCACGCGCCGAGATCACGGTGCTCGGCCAGACAGTCGTCGTGAACGCCGATACGAGCTACGCACTCGGCGGCGACCACACCGTGCTCACGGCGGCCGCCCTCGGCGAGGACGTGGAGGTGTCAGGATACCGGGACGCGTACGGACGTATCGTCGCTTCGTACCTCGGAACGATGCCGGCCGCATCGGCGTACACGATCGAGGGCGTAGTGACGTCCAGCGATCCGGCAACGATGACGTTCGCGATCGACGGTCTGGAAGTGGATTACAGCCGCTCGGCATACATCGACGTGCCCGGCGGTATGCCCGGAGTCGGACAGCGGCTCGAGATCGCCGGCACGAAGGATCCGTCGGCCGGACGCCTCGAGGCGAGCCGGGTCGTTGCGGACACCGACGGCATCGATGCCGGCGGCGTGACCTGGCAGCCGGTCGATGGCATCGATGCCGGCGGCACGGACGGGATCGATGCGGGCGGCATCGACGGGATCGACGCAGGCGGCATCGATGGCATCGACGCTGGTGGCATCGATGGGATCGACGCCGGCGGCATCAATGGCATCGACGCTGGCGGCATCGATGGCATCGACGCCGGCGGCATCGATGGAATTGACGCCGGCGGCATCGATGGCATCGACGCGGGCGGCATCAACGGGATCGATGCGGGCGGCATTAGTGCCGAAATCGAGGGCCACATCCAGGCGCTGCCGGGCGCCACGGCCGTAACGGTCGACGGCACGGAGTTACAGCTGGCTGCCGAAACACAGTTCGTCAACGGCGATGCCGCCGACCTTGCGCTGAACAGCAAGGTCGAGGTTACGGGCAGCGTGACGGCCGGTGGCGTCATCATTGCGGAACGTATCGAATTCGAGCGCCATGCCGAGGAGCGTCTTCTGGGCCGCGTCGACTCCGTGCGCGACGACTCCATTGTCGTGGACGGCGTGTCGCTCGGCCTGACGGCCGAAACCAGTTACCGCGATCTGAGTGCAGCCGCGGCGCACCGGTTCACGGCCCGCGATTTGTCTGCCGGTGACCGGGTTGAGATTCTCGGCTACCGGGCCGGCGATCGGTTCATCGTCACGCGAGTGGACCGACGCGACCCGGTATACGGGTTCGATCCGGCCACGGCCGATGACTGACCGCCGCGCGCATGACGATCAAGCGGCCGTTCTGCCGCTGGTGCTGATCACGGTTGGCGACAAGGACGGTGAGTTCGACGCGCTAAGCGAACACCTGGAACTCGCAGCTCGTGGCAAAAGGCCGCGATATCAAAGCCTGATCGTCGCCAAGCCGGAGATGCCAGACACGATGTACAGCGTGCTGATGGGCCGCGTCGGTTCGCTCGAGCACGTCCACCTGCGACGGCTCGGCGACACCGAGTGCGAAGTCCGCCGTCACGAAACCGGCACGTTTCTCGCGAGCAAACTTAACGGAAGAAGTGGTTGAGACGATGCAAACGACCCGGCTTGGCAACACGCATCTCGAGGATTCCCGACTTGCACTGGAAACCGGCATTCCTGCCACTCTGAGGCGGCTCCGCGCCGATCACCCGGACATCGTCTATGCGGATGACCGGATCGGACAGAGGGATTGTTTGCTCGCACCCCTGGCTCGCCTGCGCGAGCGCGGAGTCGTCCGTTTTTTTGGGTCATTAGTAACGAGCGACGTCTTCGACATCGCGGCCGCACTGCAGCCTCCGCAGACCCGTATCAGCCGAGCAGGGTCTGCGCGAACACGATGACGATCAGCGCCGGGCAGACGAAGCGGACGTAGGCCGGCCAGATCCTGGCAAACAGGCCGTCGACCGCCTGAGTGTCGTGCTTCGATATTTCGTTGATCAGCGTCTTGCGATGGAGTATCCAGCCGGCGAATACGCACATCATCAGGCCAAGCAGCGGCTGGCTGTAGCGTGTCGCAACGGCGATGACGAGACCGAACAGTTTCTCGAAGTTGAATATGATCACGACGCTAATGAGCGTGATCGCGCCGCCGACCAGGAACGTCGCCGCGCGTCGACCGATGTCGTGATGCTCGACCGCGAAGGCGACCGGCACCTCGAGCATGGAAATCGACGAGGTGAGGGCTGCGATCGACATCAGCACGAAGAAGGCAAACGCGACGAAGGTCCCGGCACCGCCCATCGTGTCGAACAGCGCGGGCAGGACCGTAAAAATCAGCGTGTCCTCGGCTATGAGCTTGCCGGCGGCGTCGTAGATCGCGACGCCGTTGTACTCCGCGACGTACATGGCGGGAATGATCAGCAGGCCGGCCGTGAACGCGATACCGATGTCTACGAGCGTGACCGAGCGCCCGAGCGACACGAGGTTTTCGCGATCGCTGACATAGGACCCGTAGATCAGCATCGTGCCCACGCCCAGGGACATCGAGAAAAACGCCTGCCCCATTGCGCTGATCACGAGCTTGGGATCGGTTACCCGCGAGAAGTCGGGGACGAGATAGGCCCGCACGCCTGCCGCGGCGCCCTCCTGGAACAGCACGTAGACGATCAGCAAGCCGAACAGGACGAGCATCGACGGCATGAGGCGGACGCACCAGCGTTCGATGCCATCCGCGACACCGCCCAGGATGATTGCGATCGTCAGGAGCATGAACACGGCCGTGAACGCGAGATTGCGCTCGATACTGAACGCGGTGACCCAGTCCGACATCGCGTAGCTACCCGCCGCATTCGACAGCGGCGCGATCGTGAAGGCGAGCATCCAGCCCGCGACAATGGCATAAAACGACAGAATCAGGCTTGCGGTCAGTATGCCGGCATAGCCCGTCAGCGCGCCGAACACGACGAACGGGCCGTCACCGGCAACTTTCCTGAGCGCCGTTACCGAATTTGCCTTGGCGTAACGACCGATGACGAGTTCCGCCATCAGGGCCGGATAAGCCAGGCAAAACGCGAGTATGAGATATACGAGCAGGAATGCCGCGCCGCCGTTGCTCGCGGTCTGCGTCGGAAAGCCCCAGATGTTGCCGAGACCGACCGCCGAGCCGGCCGCGGCCATGATGAAACCTAGCCTCGAACTGAACTCGCCGCGGGGTGCACTCATGATTGTCCTGTCGCCTCGCCGTAAGGACGATCGTTGCCGGTGCGTTGCATCATAGTGACTGGATCAGCAGGCGTCGAGTTGAAGCTGCCGCTCATCGCGCCTGGGTCCGCATCCACCGCGTCGCGGCAAACAGAAAAAGCCCGACGGACAAAAGGCCAAGCGTCAGGAGCCACGCGTTCACAGGCGCATGCACCGCGATCCAAATGCACAGTACGAGCGCAATCAGCGGAATGGTCCACCCGAGCGGCAGCCGGAACGCCCCGGCCGCGACGTCGGGAGCCGCCGATCGCCGGATTCTCGGCAGTCCCAGGATGCTGATGACGTACGCGGCCAGCCGCGCGAGCGAACTCGCACCCGCGAGCAGAACGAACGAGCCCGTGAGCGTCAGGATCAGGCAGAAGACTCCGAACAGCAGCACCGAATTGCCGGGCGTTGCATAGCGCGGATGGACTTTCGCGAACCACGGCGGCAGAAGACCCTGTTCACCGAGCGCGAACGAGAGCCGGGGCACCGACAGCATATTTGCCGCCAGGTTGCCTCCGATGCTGGCGACAGCCGTCAACGAAATGACGACGGCGCCGACACCGCCCGCAAGCACCCGTCCGATGTCGGCGAGCGTCTTGCCCTCGCGTGCGCCCTCGGGCAGGACCGCAACGTAGACCAGCATGATCAGGAAATACAGGATCGACGTTGCGATGACGGTGCCGACGAGTGCTTTCGGCATCGTTTGCCGCGGCCTTCGGGTTTCGCCCGCGACGATGGTCGCGGCTTCGAAGCCAATGAACGCGTAAATGATCAGCAATACGAGGCCGCCGAAATCGTCGATCGTCGGCAGCGAGGCCGGCAGCAGCGTGTCGCCGGTCACCTCCTTGAGCCCGAGCAGGACTAGGATCAGTACGGGCGTTATCTTGAGAACGGTAAACAGCACGAGCGTGCGAATGCCGTCGCGTACGCCGACGTAGTTGGCAGCGGTCAACCCGACACAGATCAGGGTCATGAAGCCATAGCGTCCCGCCGACGTCGCAACCCACGGCCAAAGCGCGCCGAGGTAGGTCGCCATCATCGTCGTGTTCGCGGCGAACGCCGCAAGACGGCTGACATAGAGCAGCCAGCCGCTCGTGAAGCCCGCGAACGGCCCGAATGCCGCCTGGCCGAACATGATCGGCCCCCCCGAGTCGCGGAAATAGCTCGTCAGCTCCGCGAACGACAGCACGATCGTAATGAATAGCGCGCCGATCGCCAGAAACAGCCAGGGGCTAAGCGCGCCCGCCTGCGGACCGACAGTGCCAGGCAGCGCGAAGATGCCCGCGCCCATCATCGAATTGATGACGATCAGCGCGATCCCCGGCCCGGCGATCGCGCGAACCAGCGCAGGTCGGTCCGTATCCGCTTCACCCTGCCCGGCCTCCGACGGCATGGCTGTGCCCCCTTGGTGTTGTTGTCAGCATGCCGCCCGTAAACCGCGGCCGCGGGCAGTATGGCACGATGCCGAGCGTCTGGAGGCCATGGTGTTAGCATGTGGGCATGAAACGCCGCTGGCTCAAGTTCGGACTGGCCGGTGCAGCGGCATTGCTGATCGCGGGCTACCTAGCCCTGGCGATCTACGTCGCGAGCATCGACATGCGCGCGCCACCGCCGCCCGGCGCCACCGCGCCGCTCGAATCCGTCGCGATCTTCGGCGCGAGCGGCACGGCCGGCGACGGGATCTTGAAGGCCGCGCTCGGCAACCCGTCGATCGGCACGATTCATGTTGTTACGCGCCGCGCGACGCCCAGAATCGAGGCCGGCGTCCGCGCGGGCAAGGTCGTGATGACAAAGCACATGGATTACCTCGACTACACCGACGTGCGCGCGCGGATTGCCGACGTCGACGCCGTGTACTGGGCTATCGGGCTCAGTTCGCTGGGCATCGACGAGGACACCTACCGGCGCATCCATGTGGACTTCCCCGTGCGGTTCGTCGAGGAGTGGCTCGGCGTGACGACGCGCGAAGCGCCGTCGTTTCACTACATCAGCTCCAGCGACATCTCCGAGGAATCGTCGGCGATGTGGGCGCGGGTCAAGGTCGAGGCCGAGCACGCGCTGTTCGATCTCGCAGCCGATTCGCCCGTGCGGGTCATCGCCTACCGGCCCGACTACATCGGACCGACCGACGAAGAGGCACACCTCGGGCAGCGTTTGTTGTACGGCTTTTTCGCGCCGCTCGGCGTAGCCGTCAAAGCCGAGCAGATCGGTCAGGCGATGATGGAGGTATCGCTCCGCGGCGACCAGTTCGGCAACGGCGACAAGCTCGGGACCTTCGGCATTCGCCGCTACGCCGGCGCCTTTGAGTCGAGGTAGAGTAGCGGCGGTTTGCTCCGCGAACGCAGCAGGCTGCTATTCTCGTTGGTGAATCGAGGTGCTGATGCAATGTCTGAATTGAATTCGCGGGCGGCGATTGCTTTGCTGCTCGCAGCTCTGGGGTTCTCGCAGTCGGCAACGGCCGAAACGCCCGTTCGCGCGAGCGCCGAGCGCCTGGAATCTCGCATCCAGGCGCTGGCCGCGTT
The DNA here is from genome assembly GCA_028280615.1 of Woeseiaceae bacterium. GTDB lineage: Bacteria > Pseudomonadota > Gammaproteobacteria > Steroidobacterales > Woeseiaceae > UBA1847. Next base: position 26,602 of record JANQLK010000034.1, read on the forward strand.
CGGGGCGAACCCGGAGGGCGGCGTGAGCCGAGTCGCGTTCAGCGATGCCGACATCGCGGGCCGCGCCTGGCTCATCGCCGAGATGGAGCGACTGGGTCTCGACGTCCGTGTCGATGCCGCGGGAAACGTCATCGGCCGTCGCGCCGGGCGCCGCGATGAGCTCCCGCCGATCCTGTTCGGCTCGCACATCGACTCGGTGCCGGACGGCGGCAACTACGATGGCGACGTCGGTGTCGTCGGTGCGCTCGAAGTCATCGAGCTCCTGAACGAAAACGACATCGAGACACGTCACCCGCTCGAAGTTGTCAGCTTTACCGATGAGGAAGGCGGCCTGACCGGCAGCCGGGCGATGGTCGGCAAGCTGACCGACGCCGCAATGGACGTCGTCACGCACTCGGGTTATACGATTCGCGACGGCATCGGCCGAGTCGGCGGCGACCCGGACGGCATCGATGCCGCGGCGCGCAGTGAGGGCGACCTCAAGGCATACCTGGAACTGCACATCGAACAGGGCGCCATCCTCGAGGAGTCCGGCATCGAAATTGGCGTGGTCGAGGGGATCGTCGGCATTCGCTGGTGGGACGTCACGATCGATGGCATGGCAAACCACGCCGGCACGACGCCCATGAATCGCCGCCGGGATGCACTGCTCGCCGCCAGCGAGCTGGCGCTCGCGGTCAACCGCGTCGCCGTCGAGCTCGAGGGCCGCCAGGTCGCGACCGTGGGCCGCATCCAGGCCCTGCCCGGCGCGCCCAACGTCATCCCCGGCCGCGTGATTATGAGCCTCGAGATTCGCGACCTCGACGCGAACAAGATGCAGGCCGTGTTCGATCGCATCGAGGCCGAGGCCGAACGCATCGCCGATGCCCGCGAAACGCCTGTACGGTTCGATGAAATCGACGTCGCGTCGCCGCCGGCGCCAACCGACGAGGCCATGCGCGACCTCATCGCGGATGCAGCCGGCAGGCTGGGTCTCACATACCGGCGCATGCCCTCGGGCGCGGGCCACGACGCGCAGGATATGGCTCTGATCGCACCGGCCGGCATGATCTTCGTGCCCAGCAAGGGCGGCATCAGCCATTCACCCGATGAGTACACATCGCCCGAAGACATGGCCAACGGCGTGAGCGTTTTGTATCACGCCGTGCTGGCTGTCGACCGGTCGGAACTGTGAGTGACTCGGACTTGAGCTACGGCTTCGAGGACGGCATAGCGACGATCCGCATCGACGACGGCAAGCGCAACGCGCTTCCGCCCGAGCTGATCGGCGAGCTGTACGCGGCCTTCGACCGTGCCGAGGCCGACGAGGCCGCCGTGATCCTGACGGGTCGCGAGTCAGTGTTCTCGGCGGGCTTCGATTTGAATGTCATGAAGCGAGGGGGACGCCGCGCGATCGGCATGCTCAGGTCCGGCTACGGCCTGACGGCAAGGGTCCTCGAGTACCCCCATCCGGTCGTCGCAGCCTGCAACGGCCACTGCTACGCGATGGGTGTGTTCCTGATGCTTTCTGCCGACCATGTCATCGGCACGCACGGCGAATTCCGGATTTCGGCGAACGAAGTGGCGATTGGCCTCAAGATGCCACGCGTCGCGGCGACGATGCTCGAGCATCGGCTCGCGCCATCGGCCTACCAGCGTGCCGTGACGCTCGCGGCCGAGTTCAATCCAGAGGATGCGCTCAAGGCCGGCTTCTTCGATGAACTCGTCGACGCCGGGGCGCTCGCGACCGTAGCGCACGCGCGAGCGAAGGCCTTCAGTGCGCTGCCTGCCGCTACCCATGCAGTATCGAAGCGCAGGATTCGCAAGGCGACGATCCGGCGCATTCGCCGCAGCATCCCGCTCGATATCGTCGACGCCGCAATGATGGGTCTGCGCGGCGTCAAGCCTCGCGACAAGAAGCGAGCCTGAGCGCAAGCGGCGGCGCCCGATGGGCGCCGCCGCGGTATCCAGACAGATTGCGACCGCTAGCGGCTGGCGACCATGCCGCCGTCCGCGTCGATGTCGAAGCGGTCCAGCGTCATGACCTTGGTCCACGCATCGACGAAATCGTTCACGAGGCGAGCTTCGCCGCCGCTCTCGGCATAGACCTCGGCGACCGCGCGCAGCTCGGCGTGCGAACCGAACACGAGGTCGACCGGGGTGGCCGTCCACTTGAGCGACCCCGACTCACGATCACGCCCTTCGTAGATGCCCGGCTCGGTCGAGGACTTGGTCCAGACCGTGGACATGCTGAGCAGGTTCGTGAAGAAATCGTTGGAGAGCGTGCCTGGCCGGTCCGTGAACAGGCCGTGATCGCTCTCGCCGGCGTTAGCGCCAAGTGCACGCATGCCACCGACGAGCACCGTCATCTCGGGCACGGTCAGCGTCAAGAGGTCGGCCTTGTCGACCATCATTTCGGCGGGCGAGCGCATCGAGCCCTCAGCGAAGTAGTTGCGGAATGCGTCGGCCTGCGGCCTGAGCACCTCGAACGACTCGATGTCGGTCTGCGCCTGCGTCGCGTCGCCGCGGCCCGGGACGAACGGCACATTGACGCTGTGGCCGGCAGCCCCGGCGGCCTGCTCAATGGCAGCCGCGCCACCGAGCACGATCAGGTCGGCGAGCGAAACCCGCTTGCCGCTGCGCCGCTGACTCCGGTTGAAGTCCTGCTGGATGTCTTCGAGACGTGCCAGCACGCTGCTGAGCTCATCGGGATCGTTGACGTCCCAGTTGACCTGCGGCGCGAGGCGGATGCGCGCACCATTGGCGCCGCCGCGCATGTCCGAATCGCGATACGTCGACGCGGATGCCCACGCCGTGCGCACGAGTTCGGGTACCGTGAGGCCGGAATCGAGGATCTCCTTCTTCAGCTTCGCGACGTCACGGGCATCGATCGTCTCGTAGTCGGGTGCCGGCACGGGATCCTGCCAGGTGAGCACCTCGTCGGGAATCTCGGCGCCGACATAGCGGGCCCGCGGGCCCATGTCACGGTGCGTCAGCTTGAACCACGCGCGGGCGAAGGCCAGCTCGAACGCTTCCGGATTGTTGAGGAAACGCTCAGAGATTTCTCGGTAGCTCGGGTCGAACTTGAGCGACAGGTCGGTCGTCAACATGACTGGTGCGTGACGCCTGGACGGGTCGTGCGCGTCCGGAACGATGCCGGCAGCCGCCGGATTTTTCGGGACCCACTGCGTCGCGCCCGCCGGACTCTTCGTCTGCACCCATTCAAACGCGAACAGGTTCTGCAGGTAGTTCATGCTCCACTGCGCGGGCGTCGTCGTCCAGGCGCCTTCGAGGCCACTCGTGATCGTATCGGCGCCGTTGCCGCTGCCGCAGGTGTTGCTCCAGCCGAGACCCTGCTTTTCGACGCTTTCCGCGGCAGGCTCGGGCCCGACGCAGTCTTCGACCTTGTGCGCGCCGTGGTTCTTGCCGAACGTGTGCCCGCCGGCGATCAGCGCGACGGTCTCTTCGTCGTTCATCGCCATGCGGCCGAACGTGTCGCGGATGTCCTTGGCCGCCAGCAGCGGGTCCGGGTTGCCGTTCGGGCCCTCCGGGTTCACGTAGATCAGGCCCATCTGGACCGCGGCGAGCGGCTTGGCAAGCTCGCGGTCACCCGAATAGCGCTCGTCCTCGAGCATGCCCGTTTCCGGGCCCCAGTAGACGAGATCGGCCTCCCAGTCGTCTTCGCGGCCACCCGCGAAACCGTAGGTCTCGAAGCCCATCGACTCGAGTGCGACGTTGCCCGTCAGCACCATGAGGTCGGCCCACGACAGATTACGGCCGTACTTCTGCTTGACCGGCCAGAGCAGGCGGCGTGCCTTGTCGAGGTTGGCATTGTCGGGCCAGCTGTTGAGCGGCTCGAAGCGCAGCTGGCCGCCGGCCGCTCCGCCTCGGCCATCGAGCGTGCGGTAGGTGCCCGCGCTGTGCCAGGCCATACGGATGAAGAACGGACCGTAGTGACCGTAGTCGGCCGGCCACCACTCCTGCGAGTCGGTCATGACCGCCTCGATATCCCTCTTGACCTCGTCGAGATCGAGTGTCGCGAAGGCTGCGGCGTAGTCGAAGTCCGCGCCCATCGGGTTCGATTCGACGCCGTGATCGCGAAGCGGTGCGAGGTCGAGATTATCGGGCCACCAAAACTGGTTCGACTTCGGCGTCCCCTGTGCGTTTGCTACGGCGAGCGGCGTGACCGCGACCGCGAGTGCAACGAACGATTGCAACGTGCGTATGATCATTGGTAATACCCCTCATGCTCTGCTTTGGGTGATTTAACACCGTTATTACAGCGTAGACGGGCATTTGGAACGAATCAAAATACCGGACGTAATGGCCGGTAAAATAGATCAATAGAGTGTGAACAAGCGTTTCGACCGAATACTCGACAGAGTGTTATCCTCCACGACGAGGATCGGACCGATCTCGGGAGGAGCGTATGCGATCGAGCAGGCTGCTGGTGTTGTTTCTGGTCACGGCGACGGCCCTCGCCGACGACGACTACCTTGAGGATGCGCGGGCAATTCTTGCGAACGCACCCATCATCGACGGCCACAACGACCTGCCGTGGGGCCTGCGCGGCGACGCGGGCGATGATCCGGAGCTGGCCGAAGTCGTCAACCCGAGCGGACCCGACACGGACCTCGACCGCCTTAAGGCAGGATTCGTCGGCGGCCAGTTCTGGTCGGTCTATGTGCCCAGCGCCATCGAGCCGCTGGAGTCGGTGCGCTACCAGCTCGAGCAGATCGACATCGCACGACGCATGATAAGAGCCAACCCGGACACGCTGGCGCTGGCGCTGACCGCTGCTGACATCGACGCGGCGAACCGCGACGGCAAGATTGCGTCGCTGCTCGGCATCGAAGGTGCGCATACGATCGCGGGTTCATTGAGCGTGCTGCGCGACTACTATCGCCTGGGCGTTCGCTATGTGGGGCTCACGCACTTCAGATCCACCGACTGGGCCGACTCGGCGACGGGCGAGCGCCTGAGCGGCGGCCTGTCACCGTTCGGCGAAAAGGTAATACGTGAAATGAATCGCCTCGGCATGATCGTCGATCTTGCCCACACGTCGGCGGAGACGATCGACGACGTCATTGCCGTGAGCAGCGCCCCCGTCATCGTCTCACACACGGCAGCCGCCGCCGTCGTACCGCACGAGCGCAATCTCGGCGATGCGTCGCTCGAGGCAATCGCAAAGAAGGGCGGCGTCATCATGGTCTGCTTCATCCCGCCGTTCGTCTCCGACGAGGTACGTGTGTGGCAGGAAGGCATGATGCCGCTCCTGGCGGAGGCCAGGAGCGAGGCGGATTGGGTCCGGATCACGGCCGCCTACGTCGAGGAGAACGGCACGCCGGGCCGCGCGACGATCTCGGACGTCGCCGACCACATCGAGCACATCGCGAACGTCGCGGGCATCGAGCACGTGGGTATCGGCGCCGACTTCTACGGCGCCGAGCAGGAGCATGAACTCGTGCGGGGTCTCGAGGACGTGTCGAAGTACCCGCAGCTGTTCGCCGAACTGCTGAGGCGCGGCTGGGCCGACGACGATCTCGAAAAACTGTCGCGCGAAAACGTCCTGCGAGTCATGCGCGCCGTCGAGGAAGCCGCGGAACGCTGATCGTCCGCCTGCCTACCACCAGGTCGCGTACAGCGCGACCAGCATCAGCAAAATCGCCGCCGCACCCGCGTTGAAACCCGCGGTCGTCCGCGTGTCGACGTCCCGGTAATCGATCGCGTCGGGATGATCCTCCGCGCCCTGAAGTTTCGATGCAACTACGCCGACCGCGACGCACAGAACGAAAACGAAGCCGACCCTGTCGATGAACGGCAGCGTCGGCCAACCGAGCTTGAAGGCAATCGAGAATACGGCGGAACCGAGTGCCGCGAGCAGCGCACCCATGGCCGTCGTCTGCGGCCAGAAGAAGCCGAGCAGAAACAGCGCACAAACGCCCGGCGTGAAGAACCCCGTGAATTCCTGGATGTACTGGAACGCCTCCGGGAAGTTGCCGAGCAAGGGCTGAGCCACGAGCATTGCGATGACGATCGCCGTGAAGCTTGCGATTCGGCCCGTTCGAACCAGGCTCGCCTCCGAGTCTTCCGTCGGCGTGATGTGCCGGTAAAGATCCATCGTGAAGATCGTGGCGATCGAATTCATCATCGATGCGAGCGACGAGACGATCGCCGCGATCAGGGCGGCGAAAACGAGCCCCAGTATGCCGGCCGGCAGCAGGTTCATGACGGTCGGATAGGCCCGGTCCGGCGCCGACAGGTCCGGCGCAAGGATCGCCGCCGCGACGCCGGGCAGGACGATGACGAGCGGCATGACCATCTTGAGGAATGCCGCGAACAGGATGCCTTTCTGCGCCTCCTGCGTACTCCTTGCGGCCAGCGCACGCTGAATGATGTATTGATTGAAGCCCCAGTACGACAGGTTCATGATCCACATCCCGCCGACCAGCACGGACACGCCGGGCAGGCTGGCATAGTGCGGTGAGTCCTTGACGAAAACCAGGTCGAAGCGCTCGGGGGTCCGCTCGAGCAGGGTCTTAAAGCCTGCCGCGACACCCGCGCCGCCCGACACTTCGTTCAGCGAAATAATCGCGATCAGAATGCCGCCGAACACCAGCAGCGTGACCTGCACGATGTCCGTGAGTGCGACTGCCTTGAGCCCGCCATACAGCGAGTACGCCGCCGCGAACAGCCCGAGCGCAACCAGTGCCGTAGTGAGATCGAGCCCGGTCACGGTGTTCACGGCCAGCGCGCCGAGCCAGAGGATTGACGTCAGGTTCACGAACACGTAGATGCCGAGCCAGAACACGGCCATGACGTTGCGCACACGGCTGTCGTACCGCTCCTCGAGGAACTGCGGCATCGTGAAGATCTTGTGCTTCAGGAACACGGGCAACAGCCACTTCGCGACCACGACCAGCGTCAGCGCCGCCATCCATTCGTAGGCGCCGATGGCGATCCCCATGACCCAGGCGGATCCCGACATGCCGATGATCTGCTCCGCCGAGATGTTCGCTGCGATCAGCGAAGCACCGATTGCCCACCAGGGCAGTGCCCGTCCGGCAAGGAAGTAGTCGCTGGAGTTCTTCGCATGCCCTGCCTCCTCGCGGGAAACCCACTGCGCAAGCAGCAACAGAAACACGGCGTAGACGGCGACGATCGCGAGATCCAGTGAATCGAGATGCACAGAGTCCCCTTCTTGTTCTTGGTCTGTGCGGCAGGCGGTCCTTCACCGTCGCCTTGCTGCGCGAACGTAGGCCCGGATTCGGGCTGACGTTCGAGCATAGCAAAGTCCGCGGCGAGGCCGCTCTAGCCCGCGCAATCGGTGAGACACTCGGGCTAGGAATCAGGTGCGCCGCAGCTGCGAGCCCCGATCGAATGCTTCGGGCCAGCAATAGTCGAGAACACTGCGCAGGGCATCGACGACGAGACCGGCGAATACCGAGTAGCCGACGAAAACGCCGGCCGCCTGGGGCCAGCTGTCGATGCGCGTGTCCAATCCGCTGACCAGGCCGGTTGCGGCAAGCAGGAAGGCCGAAGCGGCAATGCAGGCCGCTCCGAGGGTGAACGCAATCGTCACGCCGAGTCGTTCTGCTTTCACGGGTTTCATCGGACTACCTGTTGACCTAAGCCAGACTCCGGCAACAATTGTACATCTTTTTGCTATCTTTCGTATATACGTTTCGTCGACTGCGTCACAAAACCGGACGAAATCCGGCTGACGCGGTGTTGTCGACGAAGTCAGCGCCCGGATTGTCCCATCTGTCGAATCGGTGTCTTGCCGCGTAGACTTTCGGCGATGGAATCGCCAACGAGACGCATCCTGCTCGCCGGCGCAACCGGCTACATCGGCGCTGCCGTTGCCCGCGAACTGCTCGCGCGCGACTTCGACGTCGTTGCGATCGCGAGGCGAGAGACCGATCTTCCGGACCTCGAGCTCAAGGTCGCGTGCCTCGACGACGCTCGGCAGCTTACCGCGGCACTCGGTGATACGCGCATCGACGCGGCAGTGTCCTGCATCGCGTCGCGAAGCGGCACGCCCGAGGACGCCTGGCGGGTCGACTACGAGGCCAATCGAAATCTCCTCGGCCTCGCGCAAAAGGCCGGCGCGAGCCGTTTCCTGCTGTTGTCGGCGATCTGCGTACAGAAGCCTCGCCTCGCGTTCCAGCACGCCAAGCTCGCATTCGAGCGGGAGCTCGCAGACTCAGGCATCGACTTCACGATCGTCCGCCCCACGGCATTCTTCAAGTCCCTGTCCGGTCAGATCGAGCGCGTCAGGGCCGGCAAGCCGTTCCTGGTTTTCGGCGACGGCACCGAAACGGCGTGCAAGCCGATTGGCGAGGCCGACCTGGCCAGGTTCATCGCAGACAGCCTCGGGAACCCGGCGGCTCGCAACAGGATTCTGCCGATCGGCGGTCCCGGCGAAGCGATCTCGCCGCGGCAGCAGGGCGAACTGCTATTCGAGCTGACCGGCATGCCGATCGCCTTCCGCTCGGTTCCGCCCGGCATGTTTACGATTGCGCACAGGCTACTGGCGCCGATTGGACGGATCTGGCCTGCCGCGCGTCGCAAGGCGGAACTCGCGAGAATCGGTCACTACTATGCGACCGAATCGATGCTGCTATGGGACGCGGACCAAGGGCGTTACGATGCCGACGCAACGCCGTCGACCGGCACGACTACGCTTCGAGATTTCTACGCGCACGCTCTCGAGCACGGTCTCGACGGGCAGGCGCTAGGCGATCACAAGGTGTTTTGACGACACAGCTAAGCCGCGCCGAATGCCGCCGAGGACGTTGTGGCCTCGACTGTCCGAAGCCCGTCCATTGGCGCCTGCTCCGCGCGTTCGCCCCTGCCGTCGAACCAGCGGAATTCGTCGGCCAGCGCCGTCACTTGGCCGATATAGACGATCGCGGGCGCCTCGATGTTATGCCGTTCGGCGTCCTCGACCATCGTGCCGACTGTAGACCTCACCGCCCGCTGAGCCGGCGTGGTACCGCGCTCGACGAAGGCGACCGGCAGGTTGCGCGCGACGCCATGCTCGTTTAGCTGCCTGCTGACGTTGCCGATCGCACCTACGCCCATGTACAGGCACAGGGTATGGCCGCCCTTGAGCAGTGCGGGCCAGTCCGGCGGCAGATCCTTGTCGAGCCTCGCCGTGGCGAAGGTCACGCTGCCGCTGACGCCGCGGTAGGTTAGCGGGATACCGGCGTAGGCCGCGCAGCCGAGCGCCGCGGAGATGCCCGGCACGACCTGGAACGGCAGCCCGGCACTCTTCAACGCCTTGATTTCCTCGCCGCCGCGGCCGAACACGAACGGGTCGCCGCCCTTCAGACGACAGACGCGGTTGCCCTCGGCGACCAGGCGCACGAGCAGCGCGTTGATTTCCTCCTGACCGTTGGTCGAGGAGTCCGGGCTCTTGCCGACGTGGATCAGTTCGGCGTCTTTACGCGCGAAATCGAGGATCGGGGCCGACACGAGGCGGTCATACAGCACGACGTCGGCCGTGCGGATGAGCTGCTGCGCCTTGAGCGTCACGAGCGACGGATCGCCCGGCCCGGCGCCGACGATCCAGCCCTCGCCTTCGGGCGTTTCGTGCCCGACCGCCTCGGTCAGGAGCTCGCGTCGAATCTTCCGCTCGGCTTCAGCTCGTCGGCCTGCGAGAAAGAGCCTCGCAACGGCGCCGTCGAAAAACGCCTGCCAGAACCGGAGCCGCATGCGGCCGGACTCGAAGCGCTTTTTGACCAGCCCGCGCCAGCGCGCGGCTTCGCTTGCAAGCTCGCCGATACGCGCCGGCAGTATCGCCTCGATACGCGCCTTGAGCTGCTGCGCGAGCACCGGGGCCGCACCGCCCGTGCCTATCGCGACGACGACGGGCGAGCGGTCGACGATTGCCGGCAGGATGAAGCTCGACAGGTCATTGTCGTCGACGACGTTGCACGGCCGTGCCCGCTCCTCACAGTCCTCCGAGATGCGTCGGTTTACGGCGGTATCGTCGGTGGCGGCAACGACCAGCCAGTAGCCGTCGACGAGCCCTTCGGAGTAGTGCGCGTCGATATGCTCTAACGTTCCGTCGTTGACGAGGGTCTGCAGGTAGTCGTTTATCGTTGGGGAGACGATCGTGATCTTTGCGCCGGTGCGCGACAGGATGCGAATCTTGCGCTCGGCCACGACCCCGCCGCCGACGACCAGGCATCGGCGGCCGGCAAGGCCCATGAAGATCGGCAGTCGGTCCATCGCGTATGCCGTCAGCCCGACGGCCGGTCCATCTCATGCAGGCCGCACTCTCGCTTCATGCCGGCAAAGCGCAACTCGTCCGCGTCGCCAACCTCGTGGATCGAACGCGTGGAATGGTAGTCGCCGATCGACAGGTAGCCGTGCTCCCACAGCGGGTGATACGGCAGATCGTGCTCCTTGAGATAGCGATGCACCTCGCGATCGCTCCAGTCGGCGATCGGGTGCACCTTGTAGCGACCGTTCACGGCGCTGACGAATGGCGTATCCCGCCGACTGTCGGCCTGCGAACGGCGCAGGCCCGCGAACCAGGTTCCGACGCCGAGCGATTCGAGCGCCTCGCGCATCGGTTGCACCTTGACCTCGCGGTTGTATGCCTCGAGCGCGTCTGCGTCCCGGAGCCATCGCTGGCCATGCCGCGCCTCCTGCCAGGCCGCCGACACGGGTGAGCGAAACACCTTGAGGTTCAGGCTCAGCCGGTCCGTCAGCGCGTCGATGAAGCGGTACGTCTCGGGAAACAGGTAGCCCGTGTCGATCAGCACGACCGGGATGTCCGGCATCTGCCGCGTCAGCATGTGCAGCGACAGCGCGGCCTGTGCGCCGAAACTCGAGCTCACGACATGCTGCCCGGGCAGGCAATCGAGCGCGTGGGCCACGCGCTCCTCGGCGCTCAAGCCGGCGAATGTCTGGTTCCAGCGGGCGAGATCGTCGTCGTTCGCGGCGGCGCCGATCGTATCGCAGAGACGTTGTTTCACGTCGTTTACACAGGCGGACATCGGTCTTCTCCCTCAGGCGGCCTCGAGTTTCCTGTCGACGAAATCCCCGAATCGTTCGCCATCCATGCGTTCGGCGGCGTAGCGGCCGAACCAGCCGTCGAGTTCGGCGAGGATCGTCGCCTCGCTGCCGTTCTCGAGCGTCAGGCGATTGAGCCGCGTGCCGTCGGCGTTGCCCGCCAGGAACAGCGCGTACTGACCCGGCGCCTTGCCGACGAGACCGATCTCGGCCGCGTACGGCCGCGCGCAGCCGTTGGGGCATCCCGTAATTCTGAGCGATACGGCCTCGCGCCCGAGTCCGTGCTTGTCGAGCAATGCATCGACGGCGTCGGTCAGCTCCGGCAGGTAGCGCTCGGCCTCGGCCATCGCGAGGCCGCAGGTCGGCAGGGCGACGCAGGCGAGCGCCTGTTGCCGCAACGGCGTCACGTCCTGGAGTTTATCGACGCCGTGCTCCGCCAGTATCGCATCGACGGTTTCGACGTCGCCGGCGGCCACGTCGCTGACGATCAGATTCTGATTGGCCGTCACGCGAAATCCTCCGAGCCCGCGGCTCGCGACCTCGCGAAGCGCCGAACGCAGCGTGTGCGATTCGCTGTCCTTTACGCGGCCCTCGGGGATGAACAGCGTCAGGTGCGCGTTGCCGGAGGCGTCGCGCAGCCAGCCGAAGTGATCGCCGCGCGAAACGAACCGGTACGGCGCCTCGGGTTCGAGGGCGTAGCCCAGCCGTTCTTCGAGCTCCGCCTTGAACCAGTCCACGCCGCGATCGTCGATCGTGTATTTGAGGCGGGCGTGCTTGCGATTGCTGCGGTCGCCGAAATCGCGTTGCACCTTGACCACGTGCTCCGCCACCTCGGTCACCTGACCGGGCGTGCAAAAACCGATTACGGTCGCGAGCCGCGGGTAGGTCTCGGGTTCGCCGTGCGTCATGCCCATGCCGCCGCCCACCGAGACGTTGAAACCCGCCAGCGCACCGTTCCTCTCGATCGCGATGAATCCGAGGTCCTGGGTGAAGATGTCGACGTCGTTCGACGGCGGGATCGCGATGCCGATCTTGAACTTGCGCGGCAGATAGGTGGCGCCGTAGATCGGCTCCTGCTCGCCGCCCGCCACCTTCTCCCTGTCCAGCCAGATTTCGTGGTAGGCGCGCGTATGCGGTGTCAAATGCGCGCTCAGTGCCATCGCGGACGCATAGACTTCGGTATGCAGCGCCGACTGCTCGGGCAACGACGTGCACATGACGTTGCGATTGACGTCGCCGCAGGCGGCGATCGTATCCATGAGCGCGCCGTTGATTGCCTGGATCGTGGGCTTCAGGTCGCGCTTGATGACGCCGTGCAGCTGAAACGTCTGGCGCGTCGTGAGCCTGAGCGTGTCGTTCGCGTAGCGCGAAGCGATGGCGTCCATGGCGAGCCATTGCGCCGGCGTGCCGATTCCGCCCGGGAGCCGGACCCGGATCATGAACGAGATCTCGGGCTCGAGCTTCCGCCGGGTTCGCTCCGCGCGCGTTTCCCGGTCATCCTGCTGGTAGAAACCGTGGAACTTGGACAGCTGGGTATCGTCCTCGGCAAGCCCGCCGCTCGCGCCGTCCTCGAGGCTCTCCGTGAGCGTGCCGCGCAACAGCCTGCTGTTGGCCTTGATGGCCTCGACGGGGCTCAGGTCGCGATCCGGCATGGCCCCGGGTCCTCAGTACACATCGCGCTGGTAGCGCCCGGCGGCCTTGAGTCCGCTCACGAATTCCGCGGTGCGTTCTTCATCGAGCCCGCCCTCGCGGCTCACGATTCGGTGCAGCGCGGCATCGACATCCACGGCCATGCGCTCGGCGTCGCCGCACACGTACAGCTGCGCGCCTTCGCTGAGCCACGCATACACCTCCGCCGATCGCTCGAGCAGACGATCCTGCACGTAAATCTTCCCGGCCTGGTCGCGCGAGAACGCGACATCGAGATTGCTTAGCAAGCCGTCCTTGCGATAGCGCAGCCATTCGAGCTGGTAGAGAAAGTCGCTCGAGAAATTACGATCGCCGAAGAACAGCCAGTTTCGGCCGCCGTGACCGTGCTCGCGGCGGTGCTCGACGAAGGCCCGGTACGGTGCGACGCCCGTGCCGGCACCGATCATGATGATTGGCGTGTCGCCGTCGGCCGGCAGGCGAAACCGCTCGTTGGGCTCGACGTAAACGGGCACCCGCTCCGCGCCGCTGGCGAGGAAATTCGATGCGCTGCCCCAGTGATCGCGGCCGAACTGTTCGTAGCGCACGACCCCGACCGTGAGGTGCGCCTCATCCGGATTGACGTCCGGAGAACTCGCGATCGAATACAGACGCGGCGTCAGTCCCCTGAGCGTATCGACGAACGCCTGCGGCTGCCATTCGATCGGATACTCGGCCAGGAGGTCGGTGAGCTGCCGCGTCGCGAGGTAATCGGACAGGCTGTCGCGGGAATCGAGTACGTCCTCAAGGACCGGATGCTGCTCGGCCACGCGGTCGAGCACGGGCCGGCTCAGGAGCGTGATTTCGCGTGCGCTCGTGAGCGCCTCGGCCAGACTCCGCGTCTCGCCGTCGACCTCGACCGTGCTGTCGCCGTCGAGTCCCGCCTGCTCGACGATGACGTCGACGAGTTCGGGTGGGTTGCTGGGCCTGACGCCGAGCGAGTCGCCGGGCTGGTAGCTCAGATTCGAACCTTCGAGCAGCAGTTCGACGTGGCGGACGTCCTTGCTCGAACCCGGACCCGTGATTTTCTGACTGGACAGAAGCTCGGCCTCGAACGGACGAGCGCGATCGAAACCTCGCGCGTGGCGCGCGGGATGATCGGTAATGATCGCCGATGCCGGCGCAGTTTCGGCGGCCTTGTCGGCAAACCGCTCCGCCCAGTCCGCGGCGGGCTTCTCGTAGTCGAGGTCGCAGTCGGCCCGATCGATTACGGCCTTCGCGCCCAGCGCGAGCAGCCGCGCCTCGAAATCGCGACCCACCTGGCAGAAATCGGCGTAGCTGGAGTCGCCCAGCGCGACGATGCCGAATTCGAGCTGATCGAGGCTCGGCGCCTTGTCGGAGTTCCAGAAGTCGAAGAATCCCTCGGTCCCCTCGGGCGGTTCGCCGACGCCGTGGGTGGCGAGTACGAACACGGCGCGAGTCACCTTGGCCAGTGAACGCGGACGGACCTCGCGCAGGTTACCGACTTCGACGGCGGCGCCGGCGCCGCGCGCGGCATCGGCGAGCTTAAGGGCCACACGTTCGCTGTTGCCCGTTTCGGTGGCAAAGTAGACGTGCCAGGTCTCGCCCGCCGCCGCGACAGGCGCCGCGTGCGCGACCGTGGCCGGGTCGTCCGGCATGGCCTGTGCAAGCCCCGCAAGAAAGCCGCTGGACCAGATCAGCTGTTCGCGATCGAGACCGGCGACGGCCGATGTCAGGGCCTTCGCGGTGTCCTCCGACAGTACCGCCGACAGGGATTGCAGAGATGCCGCCACGTGACGCTCCCGGGTTTGCACGGAATTGATCGAGCGCCTGACGCTACCGGTTACGCGGCAGACTGGGAACGACGCATAAATTATGGCCGCCTAACCTGCGCTAATAACGATGCGCAGGCGAGGCTTTCCTACCCATCGAAGGAGCGACGGGCAGTGCGACTTCGGTCGCGGATCGTAGGAGCGGCAGCTTGTCCTTTACGAGAAAACCCGATCAGTCGCCGGCCAGGCTCCTCAATAGGATGCTCCAGTGGTCGAGCGCATCGTAGAACGCCTTGATCGGCACGCGCTCGTTGAGACCGTGTGCGAAAACCTCGTCGGGGTTCATGAAGATACCGCCGGCGCCCCAGGTCGGAATGCCGGCGCTGCGGAAGTGCATGCCATCCGTGCCGCCCGACGACATGTATGGCAGCAGCCGGATCTCCGGATAGCGCGGATGCACGGCGTCGCTGAGCGCGGCGCGGACCTCCTCGCGCAGCTCCGACACCGGACTTTCGGTGGGCTCGTAGATCGATTTGAACTCGATGGCATCGTTGCCGACGACCTCGCGCAGCGTCGCCTCGATGTCGGCCACGGACACGCCCGGGAAGATCCGGCAGTTGACGGTCGCCGTCGCCGATTGCGGCAGTGCGTTCTCGGCGTGCCCCGCGCGCAGCATCGTGACGACGCAGGTCGTGCGGGTCGCGCCGACATAGGACGACTCCGCGGACAGCCGCTCGGCAGCCTCCTGATCGTCAGGGTTGGCCGCGAAACGGATCATCGCATCGCCTAACTCGCCACCCATCTGGTGTCCGGTTTCCTCGAAATACTCGAGCGTCGTGTCATTCCAGCGCACCGGAAACCTGTGCGCCCGAATCTTCTGGATCGCATCGGCCAGATCGTAGATCGCGTTGTCGGGGCGCGGCCGCGAGCTGTGCCCGCCCGGATTGTAGGCCGTGATTTCCCAGGTCGCGTAGGTCTTCTCGGCCGCCTGGACCAGGTAGGTCAGCGCGTCGCCACGCGCGGTGAGCGCACCGCCGCCCGAATCGGAGTTCAGCGCAAACTCGGCCTCGGCGAGGTCCGGACGGTCGTAGGCGAGCAGGCGCGTGCTGACCATGCCGCTTTCCTCGTCACCCGAGAACGCAATGATCAGGTCGCGATTCGGGACGAAGCCTTCCTTCTTGAGCCGGATGAACGTGGACGTGACCTGCGCGATGCCGAACTTGTTGTCGATCGTGCCGCGGGCATAGAAATACGTGTCGTCGCTCGTGAGCTCGAACGGCGGACGCTCCCAGTCCTCGGGGCGCGCCTCGACGACGTCCATGTGACCGAGAATCAGTATCGGCCGCTTGCCCGACGAGCCGTCGCCGCGGTAACGCGCGATCAACACGGCCTCGGTACCGACCGGGACCACCTCGACATCGTCTTCGTCGAGTCCCGCGGCGATCAGCTCATCGGCAAGGTAACGGGCAAGCTTCGGCACATTGCCGAGTTTTTTCGACGACTCGATTTCGACAATGGTCTTGTAGATCTCGAACGTCTTCTTCGCGTGCGGCGAATTGCGATCGGGCGCTGCGATTGCGGCAATCGGCAGCAGGAGAAGCAGGAAGCACAGGCGGATCGTTGTCATTGCGCACTCTTGTTGTTGTCGGCGGCCGGGTAACGGCTCGGACGCCGGGTCAGGAAGAGCCGGCATGCTGCCACAATTGCTCGTCGTTTGCCGCTCAGCGCAGCTGGCTGTCCTTGCTGCCGCGCCGGTTGTAGCCGGCCGACGCCTTGACGTGCTTGTCGAGCTCGGCCTGGCAGTCGACGCAATGGCGGACGCCCGGTACGGCCTGCCGGCGCGCCTCGGGTATGGCTCCGCCGCATTCCTCACAGTGTGTCAGGCTCTTGCCTTTGGGCATCTGGTCGCGCGCATGGCGGATCCCGTCCTCGATCGTCGCATCGATCTGATCCTGCACCGCGCCGTCTTTCGCGAATCCACCGGCCACTGTGTCAAACTCCCCATGGATAGAAAAACCACTATAGGCGTTTCCACTGCCCGTAAGAAGGGTTACGTGCGCTGCGGTTTCAACGTTCGCGGAGCGCCGCCACGCCCGCGTAGGTCGATACGCCGTAAGGCACACAGTAGGTCAACACGATGCGCCACCACTGGGCGAAGTCGAACCGTCCCGTGACGAACAGGTCACCGTAGTTGATCAGCGTAAGGAGTGTGCCGACGATCACGGCGACTTTCGCGCTCCGCCGAACGACGTCGGAGCGCAGCGCGAGCTCGAACCACTGCCGCGTTGGATTCATGCGCCCGCCACGGCAGGTCGCCATGGGCGAGCGCGGCGACCCTTCATAGTCGAAATTTTCGAAGGCGCAACCAAATCCGTCCCGTCTCTGTATACTTTCTTACAGCGAACGATACCGAATTGGAGTACCCGTTTTCATGTTCAAAAAGCTCTACGAGGACATCTACAGCCGTATCTCGGCCGAGGACATCGAGGCGGATCGCCGCGATGCGGCCATTCGCATGGCCACCGCCGTGCTCATGGTGGATGTCGCGTTGATCGATTCACCGTTCAGGGAAACCGAGTTCGACCGCATGCTCAAACTCTTGAGTGACCACTTCGGGCTCAGCACCCAGGATGCCGCCGAGCTCATCAACGCCGCGAACGCGCAGGCGGACAAGCAGACCTCGGTTCGTAAGCTGATCGCGTTTCTCGACGAACAGCTCGATCAGGCCGAGAAGGCCCGGGTCATCGAACTGCTGTGGTCGGTCGCCTACGCCGATCACAGGCTCGACAGGTACGAGGACTCGCTGGTGCTCAAGGTCGGCGCGCTGTTGAACGTCGGCCAGGAACGGGTCATGGATCTCAAGCAGGCGGCCGCCGCGGCCGCGGGCTGACAAGTTCCCGCGACGCGTGACGAAGCGGCTGCGCATCGGCGGCGTTCCCGAGCATTTCAACCTGCCCTGGAAACAGGCTATCGATGCCGGCGCGTTCGAGGCGCTCGGAATCGACGTCACGTTTACAGACTACCCGGGCGGCACCGGCGCCATGATTGCGGCGCTCGCGGCCGGTGAGCTGGATGCGGCGCTGCTGCTTACCGAGGGAGCGGTCGCCGACATTCTCAACGGCAGTAACAACCGGCTCGTTTCGGTGTACGTCGACTCGCCGCTGATCTGGGGAATCCATGTCGCGGCCCGCGGCGTGATCCGGAACGTGACGGACATCGAGGGCAAGACCTACGCGATCAGCCGCCACGGCTCGGGCTCGCACCTGATTGCGATCGTCGATGCGGCGGAGCGTGGATTCCGAACGGCTGACATGAGTTTCGAGATCGTGGGCTCGCTAGACGGCGCCCGGCAGGCGCTCGCGAACGGAACGGCCGATGTGTTCCTTTGGGAGAAACACATGACCCAGCCGCTCGTCGATGCCGGCGAGTTCCGGCGCGTCGGCGAGCGGGTCGTGCCGTGGCCTGCATTCGTGGTTTCGGCGCGCCGCGACTACATTGCCGAACACACGAATACGCTGAACGCGGCTCTTGACGTCGCGCGGGACTTCGCGCAGCGTCTCAAGAGCGGCGACGGCTCGGCGGCACTGATCAGCAAGAGCTACGAGATCGAACTGACCGACGCACAATCCTGGCTCGAGGACGTGCGCTGGTCGAGTGACGCCCGGCGACCCGACGAGGCCCTCGAGCGCGTGGTTGCCGCCCTGCGCGCGCAGGGCGTGGTATCCGCGACTGCACCGCTCGAGCTCGCAGCAATGCTGTGGATGCAAGCGTGATGGCCAGTACTTGCATCGCGCGCAATGCCGGGTTCGGCACTCGCGCTTGCGGAAGTCAGCGATCGCGTTCGCCGAACCCCGAGCGCAGCACGTCCCAGCACGCACCCAGGGTGTGATAGTCGCATTTTCCGCCGGCCGTCGACTTCTGGTCCGACGTCTTCCGGTTGTCGCGCGTGAGTACCCGGTACCAGGCGCCGTGCTCGTGGTCGATCATGTGTCGCCACGCGTACTGCCAGATGCGGTCGTACCAGTCGGCATAGCGGTTTTCGCCGGTCTTGCCGGCGAGGCGCGCGGCGGCTGCGAAGGATTCCGCCTGCACCCAGAAATACTTGTCGGCATCGCAGATTGTCCCGTCCGGGCCGAAGCCGTACAGGATGCCGCCGTGTTCGCTGTCCCAGGCGGACTCGAGTGCCCGATCGAACAGCTCGCGAGCACGAGTGAGCATCCACGACTCGGGACGATGCTCGCACAGCGTGAGCAGCAGCTTGGCCCACTCGGTCTGGTGGCCGGGCTGAAATCCCCAGGGCCGGTAAAGGTTTTTTGGATCGTCCCTGTTGTATTCCCAGTCAATCTCGAGGTCCGGCGTGAAATGCTCCCAGATCAACCCATCGGCCTTGCCGGCGAGCCTGACGGTCACGAGCTTCGCGAGATCGTAGGCGCGGTCGAGGAACCTGGCGTCGCCCGTCGCCTCGAACGCTTCGATCAGCGCCTCGCAGCTGTGCATATTGGCATTCTGCCCGCGATAGGGGCTCACTTCGGACCAGTCGGGCGAGGCCTCGTCGGCGTACAGCCCGTTCGCACGGTCCCATAGACGCAGCTCCATGATGTCCGCGGCACGCTCGACATCCTCGCGCGCGCCCGCGAGTCCGGCCTTTGTTGCGGCCGCGGACGCCAGCATGACAAACGCCAGGCCATAGCAGTGGTTGGTCCGGTCGGCGGCGCGGCCGTCGGCGAGCGTCCAGTTGTAGCCTTGCCGCGCCGGGTCCCAGTGCTGCTCGCGCAGGAACGTGAGTCCGTGCCGGGCGAGCTGCAAATAGCCCTGATCGCCGAAAAGCTCATACGCCCGGCAGTAGTTGACCAGCATCCGGCAGCTGCTGACCAGGTGCCGATCGCCCGGGCTGAAGACTGAGCCGTCGTCCTTGAAGTTCTGGAAAAACCCGCCCGCCGGGTCGACGACGTTGGGTGCGTAGAAGTCCAGTATCGACTTGACGTGCTCGCGCAGGAAACCGTGGCCGCGGAAGTCCATCGCTACAGGCTTCCGTGGGCGGCCGATGGGACGAGGCGCTTCATGCCTCACGCCTCGTTGCCGCACCAGGCGAGCCACATTGCTGCGGTCCAGGAGAAACCGCTTCCGCCCGTTCCGCTGCCGGTCACGGGGGAGAACGCCTCATTGAAGCCGTGTTCGCGAATCAGCCGCTCGGAATCCGCCGCGATGCGCGCGTTCCACTCCGCCATGCCCTGCTCCTCGAAGCCCTTTGCCAGCATGTAGTTGACGACCATCCAGATTGGGCCACGCCAGTAGCGCATGTGGTCGAAGTGGCTGTCGTCCGGGTCGTGGCTCGGCAGCATGTACTCGGCTCGGGCGCTGATGCGATTCCAGTGCTCTGCCATGTGCGCCCGCTGGCCTGCGCTGCCGACGCCGCCGTAGGCGTACAGGAACGACGCGTTGGTCACGAAACCCGAGTGCCGTCCGGTGATCGTGTCGCGAGAACAGTAGGTATTGGCACTATCGTCCCAGAGGTAGTCGGCACCCTGTTCGAGCCGCGCCCTGTGGCTCTTGAGCTCGTGGATGACGTCCGAGTGGCCGAGCTTGTGGGCGAGATCCAGGAGGTCACGCGTCGCGCGCAGCAGGATCATCGTCATGCCGACGTCGGCGACCCGGAACGGTCCCTCGTTGGCGATTACCGCGTGGTCCCACCCCGTGCGTCTGCCGAATTCGACGAGCGCAATGTAACGGTCGTAGTCTTCCTTGGTCGGCCGCATGTGGGCTTCGGCATGCTTGAGGTCCCGGCGCGTGTAAGGCTTGATATTGGAAACGTCGATGCTCGAGGCCGGCGCGTCCCACTCCGGCGAGTTGTCGCGGCCGCTTTCCCAGGGATGCGTAATGACGACGGCGCCGGCCTCTGCCGGGACGCGGTACTCGAGGAACCATCGATGCCAGGCCAGAAGCTTCGGGAACAGCGCGGCCAGGCGATCCCTGATACCCGCGTCGGCGATCGACGACCACAGCGCACTGATGACGCTTGCGGCCACCGGTGGCTGGGTTATTCCGGACGACGGAATGCCCGCCCCGGCCTTCCAGAAGCTCGGCCCGGGGAAATAGTCCGGATCGTCGCGCCGAAACACGATGTGCGGCAGGAAGCCATCCTCCCACTGCGCCTCGAACAGCGTTTCGATCTCCTTCACGGCGCGCGACTCGTCGAAGGTCGCGAAACCCAAGGCGACGAATACGGAATCCCAGTTCCACTGGTAGGGATACAGCCCGCCCGTCGGGACTGTGAAGCCACCCTTGTCGTTGCTCTCGAGGATCTCGCGGGCCTGCTTGTCGGTATTCTTATCCACTGCTCGTCTGTCCTTCATCCGCGGCAATGAGAATCACCCGGATATCGTTTACATTCGTCCGGGTCGGGCCCGTCACGATCAGGTCGCCCAGCTTCTCGAATAGTGTGTAGGTGTCGTTGTGCTCGAGGTGCTCGCGCGCATCGATCTGCAAGCCCTCTGCCCGCGCCAGCGATGTCGGCGAGACGTACCCACCCGCATTGTCTTCGGAACCGTCGATGCCGTCGCTGTCGCAGGCGATCGCCTCGACTCGAGGCTCGCCGTCGAGCGCGATCATGAGGCTCGCCAGGTACTCGAGACTGGGCCCGCCACGGCCGGCGCGGTTGTTGACATGAACCGTGAGCTCTCCCCCGGACAGGAGTGCGTATCGGCCGCCTTCGGCGACGTAGCGCTTCGCGAGGGCGGCATGATCGCGGCCGACCTGTGCCGCATCGCCCTCGAGCTCATCGCCGACGCGCACCACGGTCCACCCGCCGGTATCGAGTTCCCGTGCAATCGCATCGAGCGCCGTCTTCGCGGTGGCGACGACCTTCGCGGGGTGCTCACGCGCTGCGATCGGTTCCGCCTGTCGCATGGCGTCGGCCACGGCATCGATATCGCCGTAGCCGTACTTTGCAAGCATCCCGATCGCGACGTCGGGGTCGCGGTCGAACGGAATCGACGGACCCGAGGCGATGTCCGACAGCGCATCGCCAACGACATCGGAGATCGCGAAGGTCAGGAGATCTGCGGCGCCCGCCGCCTGCGCGAGACCGCCACCCTTGACCCGAGACAGGTGCTTGCGCACGCAGTTGATTTCGTCGATCGGTGCACCGCTGTGCAACAGGAATCGGGTGACGTCCTGCTTACGCGCAGGCGAGACGCCGTCGATGGGCGCACAAAGCAGGGCCGAACCACCTCCAGACATCATGAACAGCACCCGGTCGTCCGCGGTCGCAGACGACGCCATGTCGAGCATGCGCTCGGCTGCCTCGACGGAGCGTTGATCGGGAACCGGGTGACCGGCTTCGACCACTTCGATGTCGCCGGTCGGCGACTGCGCGCCGTGACCGTAGCGCGTCACGACGAGGCCCTCGGTCCGACCCGGCAGATGCTCGAAGGCGACGGCGGCCATCTCGGCCGCCGCTTTGCCCGCGCCGAGTACGAGGTTGCGGCCGGCCGGAGGCGCGTTCGGGAGCACGGGCGGCAGCACCCTGCCCGGCATGCAATGACCGACGCCGAGCGCGAACAGTCGCTCGAGGAGGCTCCGCCTGGAGTTGCCGGCGTCTACTGCACGAACCACGACTGAGCATCCCCCAACACCGTGCTGATGACGACGATCAGCGTGAACGTGGCCAGCAGCATGATCGTGTACGGCGAGGCCACGACCGTGCCGAACGTCGAACCGTGATCCGCGCGCGGGATGTCGTCACTGATGCGCCCGGTGAAGGCGCCGACGATGCCGGCCACCGCGACCGTGATCACGAGTCCTATGAAGTTCCACCACATCCAGAAGATATGTGGCGCCGATTTCCAGAGGTACAGGTTGAAAAACAGGCCGGCGAGCAGTCCCGCGCTGGCGCCGACGCCGTTGACACGGCGACTCAGCATGCCGATCAGGAAAACGCCGAGAATCGGTCCGTACAGGGCCGAGCCGACCTTGTTGATCGCCTCGATGACGGTCGGTGCGATCGAGCCGGCGAAGAGTGACATGATGAGGATCGTCACGCCCCAGAAGACCGAGACGCCGCGCGCCAGCATGACCTCGCGGGCCTTGCTCGACGGCTCGAGGCCCAGAACCGCCAGGTCTTCCATCGTTACGGCCGCGAGCGAATTGACGGCCGAACTCAGTGAGGACATGGCGGCTGCCATGATTGCGACGAGCAGCAGGCCGATCACGCCGTGCGGCAGATGCTCGATGATGAAAATCGGCATCATGTAGTCCGGCTTGTCAGCCGGGATCTTCGCGGCGAGCGCAGGATCGTTGGCAATCGCGACACCGACGATCAGTCCGGCGAAGCAGTACAAGAGCACGAGCGGGAAGCGCAGGACGCCGTTGGCGAACAGCAGGACGCGCGTATCCCTGAGATCTTTCGCGGAAATGATCCGCTGCGCCTGGGTCTGGTCGCAACCGTAGTAGGAGGCATACAGCACGAAGCCGCCAAACAGCATCGGGATGAAACCGAACTCGTCACCGTTCAAGCCGAGCGAATCGAAATCGACGGCCACGAGCCGGGCAGGGTCGACCTCCCGCCAGAAGACGCCCATGCCGCCGATATCCGCCAGCGCGTAGGCCGTGACGATGAGCAGCCCGCCGAAGATCAGAAACATCTGAATGGCATCGCCGTAGACAACGGCCTTCATGCCGCCCGAGGTCGAGTAGATCAGCGTGATGATGCCGACCACGAAAAGCGACTGCCAGAGCGGGATGCCGATGACGGCCTCGAGGATCAGGCCCATCGCGTACACCATGATGCCGGTCGCAAACGAACGAACGATCTGAAACGAGGCACTGATCAGGATGCGCGTGGCGCGGCCGAAGCGCTGCTCGAGGTACTCATAGATGCTGACGATGCCGGCCCGGTACAGCGCCGGCGCGATGACGAACATGACCAGGATCATCGCGAGCGGCAGCGAGAACTCGTATGTCAGCCACCTGAGACCACCGCCCTCGCGCAGCCCGACGAACGCGGGCGCCGAGACGAAGCTGATGGCCGATAGCTGGGTCGCCATCGTCGAGAGCGTGAGTGGGAACCAGCCCATGCTGCGGCCACCCAGGAAGTAGTCTCCCTCACTCGACTGGTTCCTGAGCAGGTAGCCAAACAGCAGCAGCCCGCCCATGTAGAGGGCGACGACGAGATAGTCCAGAGAATTCATCTTCGGCCTCCCGGCAAGCCAGGCAGAAGTCTAAGGTGCTTCGGCCGATGGGGCACACTCGATGGGATGAGTCGCCCCATCGGCCGAAGCGCAGGCTACTCAGAAGTCGTACGTAAACCTGAGCATGACCCTGCGGGGGAGAATTGGCCTGCCGACGAAGAATTGCGCTGGCTCGCCGGACTGCGCGTTGCCCTGCCGCGGTGAGCCTTCGGTGATGCCCTGCTCGTCCGTGAGGTTGAATACGTGGGCACTGACTCGAACGATCTGCGCATCCGCAAACTCGAACTTGTAGCCGGCCTCGAGCCTCAGCAGGTTGTAGCTGTCGAGCTCGACCGTGTTGCTGTCGTTCGCGAAGTTGTCGCCGTGGTAGTTGTGAAACAGCGCCGCGTCGAAATTGCCGTAGTTGAAGCGGACCGCCGTATTCGCCATCTCGGTCGGCTGACGGCGCAGCTCGTTGCCGACGATGTCCGGGCTGCCCTCGGCCTTCGTAAACTCGTGCTCGCGCAGCGTGATATTGCCGTGCAGCGACCAGAAGTCGTTCAGATAGTAGGTGATGCTGCCTTCGATGCCGTAGGCCTCGGTGGACTGAACCGTCACAACCTCGATGATGTTGCCCGGGTTGTTCGGGTCGTTCTCGAAGTCGACATTGCGCCGGTCGTCGAGCGACGTGTAGAAGAACGCTGCGTATCCGTCCCAGCGGTCGTGGTTGAACTTGATGCCGGCTTCGATCGTGTCGATGATCTCGCCCTCGTAGGACGCGAGCCTGCCGTTCGCATCGAACGGCACGCTGCGAATCTGCGGGAAGAAGAAGCCGCGCGACACGTTGGCGAAGACGTTGGTCGTGTCGTTGATGCGGAACAGGCCACCCGCCGAGAACGCCCACTCGGTCGCGCTGACCGTGTCGGCGAGCAGGGAACCGTCGGTGAAGCTCACGTTCTCGATCAGATCGTTGACGAGCGGATCGTCGCCCATCTGGAACGACGCGGTATTGAACCGGCGCACGTCGCCGTCGAGACGCTCGACGCGCGCTCCGAAGTCGAACGACCAGCGATCCAGCTCGATCTGATCGGCGGCGTAGAATGCCGTGCGACTGGCGCCGCGGTCGAAGTTGGCGGTCATGCCGTTGGCGTTCGCCAGCCCGTTCATCGTCCACATGTAGTTCGAGCCGGGCGTTGCGACCAGGTTGCCGTCCGCATCCTCGGCGACGTCCTCCAACGTGACGTCCACGAGCCTCGGCGCGTTGCTGAATTCGCCCAGGTAGGTCGTGATGAAGTTGATGTCGTCGGCCTGCGAATCGGAGAAGAAGGCCCCGACCGTGATTGCGTGCTCGCTACGGCCGATGCTCAGGTTGCGGCCCACGCTGAATTCCGCCGAGAAATCGGTGGCGTCGCGCCAGCGGTCCAGGGTTCGATTGCCGAATAGCAGGTACTCGCCGGGCAGCGCCTGACCGGTGTCGGCGAAGGTAAAAACCGCGCTGTCCGCGAATGCGTCGATGCCGCGATTCGCCAGGTACTCGGCCTGCGTTTCCGGCGTGTTGGGACCGATCGCGTCGCCATCCAGGAACAGGTTGAACTGGTGGTCGTAGCTGGCATAGCGGACCTTGGCGTTCAGGGTCCAGTCGTCGTTGAGGTCCTTGTCGAGCACGACGGCGATGGACTGGCCCTTGGTCAGGACGCCGTCGGCGATCGGCGTGGCGAAGCGGCCGTCCGGCGTGTCGTACGACAGACCGATCGCATCGACCGTGTTCATCGTAAACACTTCCTCGCCGTCGTTGCCGTTGACGCGTTCGCGGGTCTCGCCATCGACCGGAAGCGGCAGGAAGAACTGCACCTTGTCGTCGATTGCCTGGCCATACACGGTCACCGAACCGCTGCCATCGTCGAACACCTTCTTGATGTTGCCGCGGAGCTGAAAACCCTTGGTGTCGAGGCCGGACTTGAGCGGCCCTTCGTCCACGCGATAGTAGCCCGACAGCGCGTAGTAGGTATTCGAATCCGAGCCGCCGAGCGGGCCGCTGAAGAAGTAGTCGCCCCGGAAGCGCCCTTCCTCAGCGATCTCGACCTGCATCGTGCCGGCCGGGTCGTCGTCGCCGGTCTTGCTGATGTAGTTGATGATGCCGGCGACCGAGCCCGGTCCGAACAGGTTGGATACGCCGCCGCTGACGAACTCGGAGCGGGCAATGCCGAGGTCGTTGCGGTAGAAGACGTCGAACGCGGACGAGTTCAGGCCGAAGGTCGTAAATGCCGGCATGCCGTCGTACAGAAGCGGCGTGAACGAGAACTGGCCGCCCGACGGCAGCGCGCGGTGAAAAACGTTGGTGGCGACCTCGCCCCCGCCGCCTTCGGCGCTGACGCCGGGGAGCTGGGTCAGGATGTCCGCCTGGCTGTTGGATGAGAACGAGCGAATGTCCTCCTCGTTGAACTGCGTCACGGACTGCGGCGTTTCGAACTGGGTTCGAGCCACGCTGGCGCCCGTGCCGGTCACGACGATCTCCTCGATTACCTCGTCCTCGTCGCCCGAATCGGCCTGCGCCAGGGCCGCTCCGGACCAGCCGAGCGCGCAAGTTGATGCAACCACGCGGAGTAGTATTGTGTTCGCTGACATGAGAATCCCCCCTGATCTCTGCTAGGTCGATAGGCGAAACGGCTCTATGTGGTCCGAAAATCGACGGATCGCGTTCGCCTGCCCTGTTTATGACACAATATCACCCCTTATACAACTTAAGATGGGTTTTAATTATACGGATAAACCGAGGCGATGTGTCCGCAGCCAGGCCAAATCCCGCTATCATCGTCGCTTTCTGCAAGGAGGACCCGGACCGTGGCGCGCCGCGCTGACCGAATCCAGACGCCCGGCTTTTTCTCCGCAAACGGGCTGAACGAGCTGTCCCGGTCCGAGCAGCGTGTGCTCGGCACGGTCGTGCGCCGCGGCGAAGTGGGTCAGCCCACGCTGGCGAAGGAGACCGGGCTCGCCCAGCAGAGCATCTCGCGGATCGTCAAGGGACTTGTCTCCATCGAGGCGCTTGCGGAGGGCAGCAAGGTCTTGAGCGGCCGACGCGGGCAGCCAGGACTGTCTGTCCGTGTCCGCTCGGACTTCGCGTACACGTTCGGCATCGGCATGATGACCGATGCGATTTCGGTCGCGCTGTTCGATTTCTCAGGCGCTGTCGTCGAC
Organism: Woeseiaceae bacterium; assembly: GCA_028280615.1. Classification (GTDB taxonomy): domain Bacteria; phylum Pseudomonadota; class Gammaproteobacteria; order Steroidobacterales; family Woeseiaceae; genus UBA1847. Next base: position 53,390 of record JANQLK010000034.1, read on the forward strand.
GAGGTGCAGCACAGTCTTCCGGCCATGACGCGCACCGCAGTGCTGGACACGGCCGAGCGCATCGTCGACAACATGATCGGGATTCACGGCATCGTACCCGAGCGCATCTTCGGCATGGGCGTCAGCATTTCGGGAAGATTCATAGGTCCGGGCGCCGTCTACAACACGCCGCACCCGCTCGACGACTGGGCGCTGATCGCCATCGATCACCTGTTCGAGGACCGTTTCGATATGCCGGTATGGGTCGAGAACGACGGCAATGCCGCGGCCGTCGGCGAGAGCCTCGTCGGCGTGGGTCGCGAGTACGACAACTTCGCATACCTGTTCATCGACACGCTGCTCGGCGGCGGCATCATCATGGATCATGAGCTGATGCGCGGCACGAACGGCAACGGCGGCGAGATCGGGCTGCTGCTGCCCAAAAACATCTATCAGCATCCGTCGCTGGAGTCGCTGCGGCAGACTCTCGGCGAATACGGCGTGGAACACGGCGCCGTATCGGAGATGATCCAGGACTTCGACATCGACTGGCCGGGCATCGACGAATGGATCACGAAGACGCGCAGCTCTTTCTCGCTGATCTGCTCCGCCCTCGCGGCGATCCTGGACCCCGAGGCGATCGTACTCGGCGGCCGCATGCCCGCACCGCTGGCGCGAAGGGTGATTCCCTATATCGACATTTACAACGACTCGCGCCGCGGCAAGCCGAGGGCGCTACCGCAGCTGTTGATATCGAAGGCCGGCGGCGATGCAAGCGCGATCGGCGCCGCCGCGCTGCCGTTCAAGGAGCACTTTTTCGCGGCGGCCGCCTAGCCGCGACGCTGACGATACTAGACGCGCGCCTTGAACTCCCGGCGGTACGCGTGCAGCAGCGGCTCGGTGTAGCCGTTCGGCTGCCGGGCGCCGAGCAGGACGAGGTCGCGGGCCGCCTTGAAGGCAAAGCTGGCTTCGAAATCGGCGCTCATGGGTCGGTAGGCCGGATCTTCCGCGTTCTGCTCGTCCACGACGGCGGCCATGCGCTCGAGCGTCTCCATGACCTGCGCCTCGGTCGTCACACCGTGCAGTAGCCAGTTCGCGATGTGCTGGCTCGAAATGCGCAGCGTCGCGCGGTCTTCCATGAGCCCGACATCGTCGATGTCGGGCACCTTCGAGCAGCCGACGCCCTGCTCGACCCAGCGCACGACGTAGCCCAGGATGCCCTGCGCGTTGTTATCGAGCTCGGCCTGTATCTGTTCCGCGCTGAGCGTGGACGGATCGCAGAGCGGCGGCGTCAGGATGTCGTCGAGGCTCGCGACGGGCCGGGACGCCAGCGCCTGTTGCACGGCGCTCACGTTCACGTCGTGGTAGTGCATGGCGTGCAGCGTCGCGGCCGTCGGCGACGGCACCCAGGCACAGCTTGCACCCGCCTCGGGATGTGCCTGTTTTGTATCCATCATCTGCTTCATCTCGTCGGGCTTCGGCCACATGCCCTTCCCGATCTGCGCCCGGCCCGGCAGTCCGCAGCGAATGCCGATATCGACGTTCCGGTCTTCGTAGGCGCTGATCCACGGCTCGGCCTTGATTGCCTCTTTGGGCAGGGCGGCACCCGCCTGCATGCTCGTGTGAATCTCGTCGCCCGTGCGATCGAGAAAACCCGTGTTGATGAACACGAGGCGCTCCCTGACCGCGCGAATGCACTCCGTAAGGTTGACCGTCGTGCGTCGCTCCTCGTCCATGACCCCGACCTTGAGCGTGTTGTGCTCGAGCCCGAGCATGTCCTCGACGCGGCCGAACAGGGTATTCGTGAATGCAGCCTCGTCCGGACCGTGCATCTTGGGTTTGACGATGTACACGCTGCCCTCGCGGCTGTTTGGCAGCCGGCCCGTCGCTGAGGCGTTGACCATCGCGCACGCGCTCGTGACGACGGCGTCGAGGATTCCCTCGAAGACCTCGTTGCCGCCGGCATCGACGACGGCATCGGTTCGCATCAGGTGGCCGACGTTGCGCACCAGCATCAGGCTGCGTCCGGAAAGGACCAGTTCCTCGCCGTCAGGCGTCGTGTATCGCCGGTCCGGATTGAGCGCGCGAGTCACCGTGCGGCCGCCCTTCTCGAAGCTGGCCTCGAGCGTGCCGTTCATGAGGCCGAGCCAATTCGAGTACACGCGGACCTTGTCCTCCGCGTCGACGGCGGCAACCGAGTCCTCGCAGTCCTGGATTGTCGTAGTCGCGGACTCGAGCACGACGTCGCTGACGTGGCCGGGCGCGTCGCGGCCGATCGGGTGCTCGGGATTGACCTGGATCTCGATGTGCAGGCCGTTGTTCTCGAACAGGAAGGCGCGCATCGTGCCGTTCGCGGACTCGCCGACGAACGCGCTCGCCTCACGATAGCGGGCTTCGCTCGGATCCGCATGGCTGCCCGACTTCAGCGGGATGACCCGGTCGAGAAACCCGGCGGCGCAGGCGATGACGGCGGCGCCACGCGCCGGGTTGTAGTCATGGCCCGGGTGCTTGCCGTCCGCGTTGTCGATGACGTCGGTGCCGTACAGCGCATCGTACAGGCTGCCCCAGCGCGCGTTGGCCGCATTCAGGGCGAAGCGCGCGTTGCTGACCGGCACGACGAGCTGCGGGCCCGCCACGGCGGCGATTTCGGGGTCGACGCCCTCAGTCGAAATGCTGAACGGGGCGCCCGCTTCGACCAGATAGCCGATGCCCTTAAGAAACGCCGTGTAGGCGTCGTGATCGAGCGGCTCGTCGCCTCGGCTACGGTGCCAGTCGTCGATGCGCCGCTGAAGCTCATCGCGCCGCTCGAGCAGCTCGATGTTCCGGGGCGTCAGGTCGTCGATGAGCGTCTCGAGTTCCCGCCAGAAGCGGGCAGGCTCGATGTCGATCGCCGGCAGCAGCTCTTCTTCAACGAAGGCTCGAAACGACGGGTGTACCTTGAGCCCGCCGGGCGGATCGAGGTCTGATGACGGGTCTTCAGTCCGCATCAGACCATTATGCGACAAACTGCTCCTCCTCGGTGCTGCCACTCAGCGCGGTCGTCGACGACAGACCGTCCATGATCGTGTTCTGCACGGCATCGAAGTAGCCGGCACCGACGAACGACTGGTGCTTCGCGGCACGGAAGCCGTGCTGCTCGTCGGCGAGTTCCTGCTCCTGAAGCCTGGAGTACGCGTACATGCCCTGCTCCTTGTAGGCGCGGCTCAGGTTGAACATGCTCGAGTTCAGCGCGTGCCAGCCGGCGAGCGTGATGAACTGGAATTTGTAACCCATTCGGCCGAGTTCTTCGCGGAAGGTCTTCATCGTGGCGTCGTCGAGATTGGCCTTCCAGTTGAACGAGGGCGAGCAGTTGTACGCCAGCAGCTTGTCGGGGTACTCGGCGTGCATTGCATCGGCGAAGCGTCGCGCCTGATCGAGATCCGGCTTCGAGGTCTCGCACCAGATCAGGTCGGCGTACGGGGCGTACGCGAGCCCGCGGGCAATCGCCTGGTCGAGACCGGCCTTGGTGCGGAAGAAGCCCTCGGCCGTGCGCTCGCCCGTGATGAACGCCCGATCGCGTTCATCGATGTCCGAGGTGATCAGGTTGGCCGCGTCGGCGTCCGTGCGTGCGATCAGCACGGTCGGCACACCGCAGACGTCGGCGGCCAGGCGCGCGGCCGTGAGCTTGCCGATCGCCTCCTGGGTCGGGACGAGCACCTTGCCACCCATGTGTCCGCACTTCTTGGCGGACGACAGCTGGTCCTCGAAGTGGACTCCCGCGGCACCGGCGCGGATCATGTTCTTCATGAGCTCGAAGGCGTTGAGATTGCCGCCGAAGCCGGCTTCGGCATCGGCTATGATCGGCGGGAACCAGTCGATGTCGGTATCGCCGGCAAGCGCGTGGATCTCGTCGGTACGAACGAACGCGTTGTTGATGCGCTCGACCATCTTGGGCACCGAGTCCACGGGGTACAGGCTCTGGTCGGGATACATCTCGCCCGAACTGTTGCCGTCGCCGGCGACCTGCCAGCCGGAGCAGTAGATCGCCTTGAGCCCGGCCTGCACTTCCTGGATAGCCTGGTTGCCCGTCAGCGCGCCGAGACCGCACAGCGGCTGATCCTGATTGACCCGCCGCCAGAACTTCTCGGCACCGAGACGCGCGAGCGTGTACTCGATATTCACGGTACCGCGAAGCTTGACGACATCCTCGGCGCTGTAGCTGCGCTTGATGCCGTTCCAGCGCGGGCTTTCGGCCCAGTCGCTTTCGAGACGTTCGATTTGTTCCTGTCTGTTCATCGTCATTCCTTTGTCTTAGTGTCCTGTCCGGTTAGTTCGTTGAACCAGTCGGCAGCGGATTTTCGTGGCTGGCAAGGCGCGGCGACGAGTCATAGCGGGCTATGGCGAGGAGCCGCAACGCCGCCAGACGCGAAAAGACGCGGCGAATTGTTCAACGAATTAATCGGACAGGACACTAGGTTGCGTCTCGTCGTCAGCTCGCCGCGACGGGCGTCATGAGCGACGCCGCGTCGCCACGGAACGATGCAATGCGCGGGGAGCGTTCGGCGCCAAACCGGTCGTGCGCTACCTCGAGCAGGCTGCCGTCGCGAGCGACGAGTTTCTCGAGGATCCTGGCCGTCTTCGAGGCGCGGCCCGCTTCCGCGGCCTGCTCGCTTGCGAGCGTGAAGCCGGGCAGCGCACGAATCTCCCGAATGCGGGAGCGGCGCAGCCGGCGCGTACGGATGACGGCCGCCTTGCCAAGCCCTTTGAAGTAGAAGCGGCGATGCTCGGCGGGTCCCGACCAGCCAACGAGCTGGCGTGGCTCGCGGAACCGGGCCTCGGTGCCGTCTTTCAGGATTGCGACGCACTCGGCGTAGCGCATGGGGATGACGATAGCGTAATCCACGACGTCGGCGTGGCTGGCGCCGACCAATGGGAAACACTGGTCAAGAAATTCTCTGGTCTCGTTCATTGCCTTGCCCCTCGAATGAGTCTGCTCGCCCGTTTTGTCCCGCTTTGCGAAGGTTTATACTAAGAAATACTAAGTCGAAATTTCACAGAAAATACTTCACAGTGTGAATTTCACAATGACCTCACGAAGGGTGTTCAATGACCGCGAAGCAGGGAATACGCCGCAAGGCGCACTTTGTCGGCACCAAGATCAGGTCGCTCCGCAAGCGTAACCAGTTGACTCTGGAGGACCTTTCGGTCCGCTGCGTACAGATCGACGCGCAGGCGGGACCGTCCGTTTCGTACCTGTCGATGATCGAGAACGGCAAGCGCGCACCGTCGGAGAAGCTGCTTTGCATAATCGCAAAGATCTTCCAGAAGGACGTGGACTGGTTTTATGACGAATCCATGGACGACGCCGCGATCAACCCGTCGCCGAAGGAATCGGCGGTCACCGGGATACCGCTCGAACCCGGTTTCCTGTTCTCCGAACCGCTCCTGCAGATCGCGATTCCGGAGCTCCTGGCCCAGACCGGCACGACGGGCCAGCAGTTCGCGCATATTCTGATCCGTGCCCATCAGGAAGCGAAGCGCAATCGATATCCGGATCTCGAACGTGCCGCCGAGTCCGTCGGCAAGAAGCAGTTCCCGCTGCACCTGGACGACGTGCTCGGCATGGCAAGGCATGTCGGGCTGGAGCTCGAGTGGTTCGAAGGATCGCCGTTCAGGGACGTCGATGGCGAGGATCCGCGACTAAAGACCATCGTGCGCTCGTTCTTCGACGCGCCGAACACCGTGTATCTCAACGAGGCGCTCAAGGATTCGCCGGACCGCCTCAAGTTCGATGTCGCCAATCACATCGCCCATCTCGTGCTGCATGACGGCGACGGCGCACGGGCAACGCAGGTATCTGGCGGGCCACGTACCGGACGTCGGCACGCCGCGGAGGGATCCAACGTCGATGCCAAGGACATTCTGTATGCCTGGCGGGATTTCGAGTGCAAGTACTTCGCCGCCGCCCTGCTCGCGCCGAAAGCAGCGTTCCGGCAGTTCCTGGCCAGGCATTCCTACGCGATCGACGCGGCCGATAGCGTGAACCTGTCTCGCACGCTCGTGATGCGGCGCATGTCGAGCGTGAGCCCCTACCCGCACTGGCACTACTTCGACGCCTACCCGCCCGGCCGCCTGCGGGCCGTGTATCGAGGCAACGGCATCCCGCTGCCGTGGGGCAACATGGTCATGGTGTCCGACCCCTGCCAGCACTGGGCCGTGTTCCGGATGCTCAACACGCGCTCGAACAAACCATCGGCACAGATATCCGTGCTGCGCGCCGGCGACGACAAGCGTCTGTACTGCTGCGAGTCGATCCAGAGCCGCGACGCGGCAGGCAACCGTCACGTGCTGTGCGCGGGCGTCGACCTCGCCCCTGCGCTGCAGGCTCAGGGAATCGACGCCGACGACACGATCGAGATGATCGAGGCCTCGTGCAATGCGAACGGCGGATCGGGACCGATTCCCGACGAGGCGCGGCGGCAGTTCGTGAGCGTCGGCCGAATCCTCAACATCGGCTGGATCGCGGCCGGTGTAGAAAAAGATGCAACGATCATCTGTCCGCGCAGCGACAGCTGCCCGCGGCACGAACATTGCCTGGGCAAAACGGCGCCGAAGCTCCGCTCGCGCGTCGATGAGCTGACGGCATCGGTGCTCGGGGGCCGGTCGTGACCGTGGCGATCTCGCGGGTTGCGCGTCAATCCACCGTATGCCGAACGCCGATACTTCTCATACCGCCGATTCCCGGCCGTTCAATCGACGGGTGATCTCGGACAGCCGTGACAACGTTTGAAGCGTGATCGGGAGTGCCAGCGCGCCTTCGACAAGGTCCCACGAGTAGCTGATTATCGAGAAGATGGCGCCGAACGTTATGTTCAATTCGGCCGCCGCGAACCAGAGATTGAAGAGGATCAAGCCCATGAGAACGACGAAGACCGTTCCGTAGAGCAAGGCCTCGGTGTCTGACAGGCTGATCTCCAGGCGGCGCAGACGAAGCAGGTGCGCGAGCGTCGGTTCCTTCCCACGCCCCTCGAGAATGCGGACCTGCTTTTCCGTTTGGTGGTTCAAAGCGCTGTTCAGGCGATAGAACCGGCCGTGGAAAAAAGCGTAGATTGACACCATCAAGAATAGTGTCGTGCCGGCTGCCAGCGCCAGTGGCGGCGAGAACGTGTACAGAATCACGACGGCAATAGCGAGCTGTACCGCAGCCGACATCGCCTCGGGCAATGTGTGTTCCAGGAAGTCGACGAGTTCGCGTCCCATGGCAAAGCGCGCATTCAGCGCCGATACGGGAACTGTGGACGAACGGGCTACCTGCGCGCTGCCCAGTTCGACCCGGATCGTGCCGTACACGCGAGTGTCGTACAGCCGACGGAGGACGGACGCGCCGACAAGGGCCGCCATGAGCCCAGCCAGGTGCTTGAGTTCCCGGGAACTCCCGGACAGGAGCCCGTCGATCGCGAAGCCGATGAATAGCGGCACGAACGCCAGCAGGCTGGTCTCGACGAGGATCATCGCCCAGGTGATAGAGATACGTTCGTGAAACACGCGAAGCAGCGACGAAATCGTCAGATCGTGAGCATCCAGCATCATGCGTCTACGGTCACGGCCGTCGCCGGCGCGACCCTGAACAGATCGAACAAGTCTTCGCCTACGGCCAGCAGAACCGGCACCAGAATCAGCATCAGTGCCGTTCCGAAGAGTTCACCGAACGCAAGTGAGACAGCGGCCGGGATGAGGTATTGCGCCTGCTCCGAGGTTTCGGTCAACAGCGGCGTGAGGCCGATTACCGTAGTGGCGGTCGTCAGGAAGATCGCGCGAAAGCGCCCCGTTCCGGCCTCGTGCAGCGAGCTCTGCACGTCTTCGCCGGATTTTCGCACCTGGTTGTAGCGCGTAATCATGACCAGGCTGTCGTTCACGATGACCCCGGTTAGAGCGAGCATTCCGAAAAAGGAAAGCAGCGAGAGCGACACGCCCATGATCATGTGGCCAACCGCCGCGGCGACGAAACCGAACGGCACGATCGCCAGGATCACGAGTGGCTGCCAATAACTCTTCAGTGGCACCGCCATCAGAATGTAGATCAGCGCCGCTGCAAGGATCAGCGCCTTGATCAGCCCGCCGCGAATCTCGCCCATCTCTTCCAGTTCGCCGGCGGCGATGATTTCGAGGCCCGGGTATCTGCCGACGAGCTCCGGGACGAGTCTATCGAAGATCGCCTGGCCCACCTCCTCGGGTGCGACGACACTACGATCGACCGACGCGGCCACGGTGTTCATGCGCTTGCCGTCGCGTCGCGTCACGCTGCCGGACGCATAGGCACCTTCGACCTCGGCGACGGCGCCGAGCGGAACCCAGGCGCCTTTCGAGCTGCGAAGGTGGGTCGTCATCAGGTCGCCGACCGTGTCGCGCGCCGCGAGGACGTTCTGGACGACGACACGTGTCTCCGCTCCATCGCGTCGCACGCGGGTAACCTCGGAACCGCCGAAGCCGTAGCCGATCTGGCTTGCCAGTGCTTCGGCGGTGAAGCCCAGGGACCGCGCCTCGGGCCTCAGGCGAAGCCGCAATTCCGGCTGGCCGCCGTCGAGGTCGTCGCGTAGGTTCGAGACGCCCTCGAGCGAGGCCAGGAAGCCTCGGATCTCGGCGCTTGCCCGACGTAGCAGTTCCTCGTCGCGAGACGCCAGGCGAATCTGGAAACCGCCCGCCAGGGCTTCGGAGGCCGTGAACTCCAACTCCGTGGCTCCCTCCACCTGCCCCACTCGCTCACGCCATTCCCGTGCGACGGCGAGCGCTGAGACCGCCGGTCGCTCTGCGACCGGGACGAGTTCGGCATACAGCCGGGCACGCCCCGCGCCTTCGACGATCGTGAAGAACGTCTTGATCGGAGCATGCTCCATTCCGGCGCGCTGGCGCAGTTCTTCGTTGAGTTGCCGGCCCGTGTTTTCGATCCGATCGACATTGTCGGCCGTGAGGGCGAAAGGCGCGCGGGCGTCCATTTCGATGCTGACGGTAATGACCTGGCCCGGCACGTCCGGGAAGAACACGGTTTCGACCTTGCCCTTCGTCATCAGGCCCAGCCCGCCGACAGCCGCTGCGATGAACAGAATTAAGACGGCGTATCGGTGGTGAACCGACGCTATGAGCGCGGGCCGGTACACACGATCGCGAAAGGCCGTCAGGCCGGCCTGCGCCGTGCGTTGCAGCGCAGCCCACAGCCGAGCCGGTCCGTCTGTTCGCCGAGTGTCCAGCGGCGTGCGGGCAAGATGCGCCGGCAGGATCAGCTTGCTTTCGATCAGGGAGAAGATCAGCGCCAGAATCACGATTCCCGAAAAACCCGCCAATACCTTGCCCAGCGCATTGTCGATCAACAGCATCGGAAAAAAGGCGGCGATCGTGGTCAGCACGCCGAATACGGTTGCGACAGCCACGCGCTCCACACCGCGCTGCGTACCCTTGATGGGGTCTTCGATGCCGCGCCGTTCCTCGAACACGCTCTCGCCGACCACGACAGCGTCGTCGACGAGGATTCCCAGCGCGATGATCAGCCCGAAGGTCGTGACGTCGTTGAGTGAATAGTCCACCCATTCCGTTCCCGACACCGCGACGGCACCCATGACGGAAATCGGTATGCCCAACGCCACCCAGAACGCCAGCCGTACATTCAGAAACACCGAGAGCAACAGCGTGACGAGTAACAGGCCCTGGATGCCGTTCGACCGCAGGAGAGCCAAGCGGTCGGCGATGTACCCGGCGCTGTCGCCCCAGACCGTGGCCGCGATGTTGGTCGGCAACTGCGGCTCGAAGTCCTCGACGACGCCGCGAACGACGCGGCTGATCTCGAGGAGGTTCTCTTTCTGTCCGACCAGCACCTCCATGCCGACAGTGGGTTCACCGTTCAGGCGGAACAGGTATTCGCCCTCGAGAAAGCCGTCCTCGATCTCTGCGATATCGCCGAGCGATACGTTCGCGCCGCCCGGACGCTCGATGATGGGTAGCCCGGCGTAGTCCGGTGCATACAGCGCACGATCGTCGGCGCGAACAAGGATAGTGCCGCCCGCCGTGCGCAAGCGGCCGGCCTGAAAGTCGAGCGAGTTTGCTTGAATCGCGTCCGTAACGTCGGCGATCGTCAGGCCGAAATGGCGCAGGCGCTCCGGATCGATCTCGATCCGCAGGCTGCGGGGTATCAGGCCCCAGATCTTCAGTCGCGAGAGCTCGGGCTGCGACAGCAGCTCCTCCTTCAGGCGCTCTGCCACGGTCTGCAGCGTGGCCGGATCGGACTCTCCGTGCAGATTCACGTACAGCGCCGGGAAGTCGAAGGCCGATGTCTCGATGACGGGCCGGCGCGTCCGGTCGGGCAGATCGGGTATTCCGTCGATGCGGAGACGTACCCGGTCGAGCACGTCCTGTAGGTCCTCGCCCCCTTGCCGGCGAACCGAGATGCTCGCGAAACCGTTCGAGGACGCGGAGGAGATGCTTCTCACACCGTCCAGACCCTCGAGAGCCTGCTCGATCTTCTGGGTGACCAACTCGTCGACCTGCTCGGCAGTCGCGTTGGGATACTCGATCGAGATCTCGACCGTCTCAGGCGGAATGCGCGGAAACCCCTCGATACGCATCGAGAATAGCGTCTGCACGCCGAAGAGCAGGATGAACGCCATCATCAGATTGGCGGCGACCGGGTTGCGAATGAACCAGGCTGTCAGAGCGTGCACGGCTTATCGCTCGCTCAAAGGATTCGATCGGTTCCCCGCGGACGCTCGGGCAGCCTGAGATACCTCCGCATTAGCGCCGAACCGTCGCGGCGAGACACGTTGTCCTTCGAGGAACGACGCAAGCGGCGTCGCCGCGATGCGAAAACGGTCGGCACCATGCGGCGCTGCCAGCGTGATCGTCCCGTCCGACCGGAACAGGACCCGTGGTTCGAAGCGATCCAGCAGATCGTCCGCATCGACGAACCAGACATGTCCGGTTCGCGTCAGTGCCGATTCCGGGATTGCCAACGTGTTCTCGATTGCGCGCCCGGCAAACTCCACGCGCACGAAATCGCCGGCAATCAGGTCTGGATCGGCGTTCTGAACGTCCAGAAACACTCGCCGCTGGCGCGTCTGCGGATCGAGAAAGCCGCCGCCGTCGCGAATTCGCGCGCGGCCGAGCGGGGTTCCGTCGCGGTGATACAGATCGGCCGTACCGCCGGCGATCGGGTGCTCGAGTAATGCCCAGTCCGCCTCGTTGAGTTCAACGAC